>NZ_VTEH01000009.1 GCF_008180615.1 Rossellomorea vietnamensis | reverse complement strand
TACAAGCGACAGGCGAATTAATACAAAATTTTTGTATACGTACCACACACAGGCACAATAGATGGTTCTTCAAGTCTGTCACAACCAGTTTTTCGTACAGGGTATCTTCAATTAGAAGATCCACCAAAGAGTCTCCGGACTGGCAGTATTGTTAGGCTCATTATGGTCAGACAATTATAAAAGCAGACCTTTATATAGGGTAACGTCTATTTTGATGATAGATGGTGGCGGCGGGAAGCGCCGTCATGGGAGTTTTTCGTAAACTTTGTTGCTATTTAATGCTAATTCCGAGAAATTGATCATTATAATAAAGAATAATCTTGTAATAACGAAAAGAAAAGAGCTGCTCCTCCCTCGATTAGAGAGTAAACACTTAGTATCCGGAGAAAAATCCGGCTCTTGGGATTTTTCCGAAAGCAACAATATATATGCGAAAACAGCCTTTTATACAGAGGTCTTTTAAATTTTCCCCATAAACAGAAAGGAGCCAGTCCCTTGTGATATTCATTCTTTTCTCAAACAACTTCATATTATGTAAGGAGGAAGAATGATGAAAACACGAGCCTTTCGTTATTTATGGATTGGCCAGGCTTTGGCAAACGGAGGAGATGTTTTATTTATTGTCGCGGTCATAGCGGCAGTTTTTAACATTACGGAGTCTGCTTTGATGATGAGTATCATCCCGGTGGTGATTACATTTTCCAGGTTCATAAGCAGTGTGATTGCCCCTCTTATCCTGGACCGGTTTCATTTGAAGAATCTGTTGTTTTACTCACAATGCTTCAAAACCGCATTACTGGTGGTTCTCTCTCTTTTGTTGTTTTTAAAAACAGGAAACCTTTTGGCAGTTTTCCTGCTTGTGTGCTGTGTTGCGTTTTTAGATGGCTGGGCTCTTCCTGCTCGAAATGCGTTTGTTCCTTCCATCGTTAGAAGGGAGGATTTAATGGGCGCAAACGGGTTTCTTTCTACAGTCGATCAGGCGGTTCAGTTTTCTGCATGGGCTTTTGGGGGGATACTAGTTGCTTTTGCAGGAGTAGAGTGGACGCTGGTCCTGACGTCATTCTTATTTCTTGCCAGCAGCTTAATGATGTTCAGCCTGCCGTTGAATAGTGCTGGCATTCCGATGAAACAGGAAAAAGAGCTCAGCTTTGCAGCGAAAATGGCAGAAGGCTGGGGAGATATTTGGAGAAGTTCAAGGTTGAGGAATATCTTCTTTATTTATGCGATTGAATCCGCAGCAACGGTCGTCTGGATTGCCGCAATTCTTTATATCTATGTTGATCAGCAGCTCGGCAGGGGAGAAGAATGGTGGGGCTTTATCAACGGCGCTTTTTTCATCGGACTTATAGCAGCCGGTGTACTGCTGTTAAAGACACACAGGTTTTTCTCAGGAGATATTTACCGCTGGCTTCCGGTGGCACTCTTGTTCACTTCAATGGCCACTTTATTTTTCGGGTTGACCAGCATTGCGCTGCTTTCCCTCATATTTTCAGTGGTTTTCGGTTTCTTTGACGGCATGAAAGTGATTCTCCTGCAGACCGCTGTCCAGCACAGTGTCAGTCCTCAGAGGCTTGGGAAAGTTTTTGCCGCACAGGGAGCTGTGACTACACTTATATTTGGCTTGTTTTCATTGGGAGCTGGTTTTTTTACCGAACAATTCGGAATCGAATCGGTTTTTATAGTTAGTGCGATTTTACTGCTATTGGCTGTTATTCCGGCAGTGCGGCTTAAGGGAAAATTAACAGGAAGTTAAGATTGGGAAGGGTCTCTAAATGGAGGCCCTTTTTTAGTTAGGAGGAGCAGGCGTATTTGACTTTGAAAAATTTGATGAAGCAGCACCGCTTTTAAGCAGCATGGAATTATTAAGTCAAACCTGCATCATGAGTGACACTAGAAGAGAAAAAAAGGGGTTGTGGTGTCCCACGAGAGGACTCTGGGGGACACTAAGAGAGCGAGAAGGGGTTGTGGTGTCCTTCGAGAGGAACCTGAGAGACCAGAGAGAGAAAAAGGGGTCCAGGTGTCCTTCGAGAAGCCCCCGAGAGACATCAGAAGAGAGAAAAGGGGTTGTGGTGTCCTTCGAGAGGAACCCGAGAGACACCAGAGAGAGAAAAAGGGGGTCCAGGTGTCCTTCGAGAAGCCCCCGAGAGACACCAGGGTTGTTGGTGTCCTTCGAGAAGCCCCCGAGAGACACCAGAAGAGAGAAAAAGGGTTGTTGGTGTCCTTCGAGGAGCCCCCGAGAGACACCAGAAGAGAGAAAAAGGGTTGTTGGTGTCCTTCGAGRAGCCCCCGAGAGACACCAGAAGAGAGAAAAAGGGTTGTTGGTGTCCTTCGAGAAGCCCCCGAGAGACACCAGAGAGAGAAAAAGGGGTCCAGGTGTCCTTCGAGAAGCCCTCGAGAGACACCAGAAGAGAGAAAAAGGAGTCCAGGTGTCCCCGCTATCATGCCTGCAGCCGCCTTTTTATAAATATTGGCCCGCCAGCAAAGAACCCATGGAACAGAAACTCAATGCATCAGCAAACTCTTATATTTTCTCCATTTCAGTGAAATTGCCCATAAGTGATCGCCGTTTCTTTTAACCTCACTAATAAGCATTTTATTCTTCTCATGAAACCTTATCCCATTTCATATATTCAAATAAGAGCAGCCAAGGTGACGAGGTGTAAATTTTTACTGGGGGGAACCGGGATGAGAGAAGAGGAACAGAAAGCATTACAGCAGGCAATTGGCGAAATCACGGAAATTGCCAAAGGTTTTGGGCTTGATTTTTATCCGATGCGCTATGAGGTCTGTCCTGCAGATATCATTTATACATTTGGGGCTTATGGGATGCCGACGCGTTTTTCTCATTGGAGCTTCGGAAAACAATATCATAAGATGAAGCTTCACTATGACCTGGGCTTGAGCAAGATATATGAACTCGTCATTAATTCAAATCCTTGTTATGCGTTTTTGCTGGATTCGAACTCACTTATCCAAAACAAGTTGATTGTTGCTCACGTACTGGCTCACTGTGATTTTTTCAAAAATAATGTCAGGTTTCAGAATACAAAGAGAGATATGGTTGAAAGTATGGCAGCGACGGCGGACAGAATCCGGCAATATGAAATTGAGCATGGAAAAAAAGAAGTTGAAACCTTTCTTGATGCAGTTCTTGCCATTGACGAGCATATTGATCCTTCCTTGATGCGGCCAAAGCTGGCTTGGAGTATGGAGGATGTAGAGTGGGAGAAAGAGGAGGTTGCTTCCATCACACCATACGATGACTTATGGTCTCTGGATGAAGGACCGAATAAAGAGAGAAAACAACGAAGGAAAGTGAAAAAGAAATTTCCGCCGCAGCCAGAGAAGGATATATTGCTTTTCATTGAGCAATTCAGTCGTGAACTTGCTGATTGGCAGCGTGATATCCTCACCATGATGAGGGAGGAAATGCTTTATTTCTGGCCTCAGCTGGAAACGAAGATCATGAATGAAGGCTGGGCCTCCTATTGGCATCAAAGAATTATAAGAGAAATGGACTTGACCAGCGGTGAATCCATAGAATTCGCCAAGTTGAATGCCGGAGTGGTGCAGCCTTCGAAAACAAGCATCAACCCATACTATCTGGGCTTGAAGATTTTTGAAGATATTGAGGAGCGTTACAATAATCCAACCGAGGCAATGATCAAACGAGGCGAAAAGCCTGGATCCGGCAGGGAAAAAATGTTCGAGGTCAGAGAAATTGAATCGGATATTTCCTTCCTGCGCAACTATTTGACCAAGGACCTGGTAATGCGGGAGGATATGTATCTTTTCCAGAAACAGGGTAAGGACTATAAGATTGTCGATAAAGAATGGAAAGAAGTCCGGGACCAGCTTGTGGGAATGCGGGTGAACGGAGGGTTTCCGTTCATTACCGTAAATGACGGTGACTATATGAAAAATGGTGAGCTCTATCTGAAGCATTGGTATGAGGGCATAGAACTGGACATTAAATATCTTGAGAAGGTGCTCCCATATGTCCATCAGCTTTGGGGCAGGCCCGTTCACATCGAAACTCAGGTAGAAAACAAGCAGATGCTGTTCACTTATGAAGGACGTAATGTACAAAGGAAATACCTTTAATACGTTAAAGCGCTGCCAGGGACAGTCCCTCTTAATACGTTAAAGGGCTGAAGCGCTACTAATCCTGTTGCGGTGGGATAAGGGGGACAGCTAAGAGCTGCTAACCGGAATAATTAAGAAAATACTAAAGAACCTTCCTAAAACGGGACGGTTCTTTTTAGTTTGTTCATACTTTATTGTGTTAACGGGAGATCATACTAAGAGGGACAGCCCACTTCAGCACGTCGGTGGGTTACAGCACAAATTGTAGAATGTTTTGACAGATTTCTTGAACTTACATATACTAATATTCAAATGAACGTTTGATTGATGGGGTGAAGAGATGAAACAGAAAGATGTTTGTGAAGTGAATTGTTTTGAAAGTGAGAAAGCGGCTTCCATCCAAGAGGAGCTTGCGGAAACCAATACAAACGGTGCGGCAAAAATATTTAAAGCATTATCGGATGATACTAGAATGAAGATCGCTTATGCCCTCAGTCTTGAAAAAGAGTTGTGTGTCTGTGATGTAGCCCAAATTGTCGGGGCAACCACGGCTACTGCCTCTCATCACCTAAGGCTGCTTCGTAATATGGGGCTTGCAAAATATCGCAAAGAGGGAAAATTGGTGTATTATTCCCTGGATGATGACCATGTCAGAAGCCTGATAAGCATTGCCATCACCCATCATAAGGAGGTGGAACAACGTGGCTGAAGGTTTGGTAAAGACAGCAGATAAAACGACCTACCGCGTTCAGGGCTTTTCCTGAGCAGGCTGTGCCGCAAAGTTCGAAAAGAACGTGAAGCACCTGGATGGTGTTTCTGAAGCAAATGTTAATTTTGGAGCATCTAAGCTCACTGTCTATGGAGATACAACCATTGAAGAACTTGAAAAAGCAGGAGCGTTTGAAGGTCTTAAACTGATCCCTGAAAACCAGCGTTTTACAAATGAAGATAAACAGCCCTTCATCCAAAAATACGGAAATGTTCTGCTTTCGGTCGTCTTTTTGATTATGGGCTGGTCGCTTGGACAATTTTACGGTGAAGAAAGCATTTTGTCGGTCCTGGCTTATCTGGCTTCCATTGCCATTGGAGGCTATCGCCTTTTTACAACGGGCCTGAAAAATTTAATGCGTCTCGAATTCGATATGAGGACGCTCATGACGATTGCCATAATCGGAGCTGCGTTTATTGGCGAATGGGGAGAAGGGGCAACGGTTGTCATTCTGTTTGCCATCAGTGAAGTCCTGGAATCCTATTCGATGGATAAGGCGCGGCAGTCCATTCGCTCTCTGATGGATATTGCCCCAAAAGAAGCGTTGATTAAAAGGAATGGAAGGGAAATGCAGGTTGAAATAGATGATATCCGAATCGGGGATATCATGATTGTGAAGCCTGGGCAGAAGCTCGCGATGGATGGAATAGTTGAAAAAGGTGTTTCCGCAGTCAACCAGGCTGCCATTACAGGGGAATCAGTTCCGGTAACCAAGCAGCAAAATGATGAGGTGTACGCCGGCACCTTGAATGAAGAAGGGTTGCTTGAAGTCAGAGTGACAAAGCTTGCTGAGGATACCACAATAGCGAAAATCATTCATCTGGTTGAAGAGGCTCAGGCTGAGCGGGCTCCATCACAGGCATTCGTCGACCGTTTTGCAAAATACTATACACCCGCAGTGATTTTGGTCGCCATCCTTACAGCTGTTATTCCTCCGTTACTGTTCAATGCTGAATGGAGCGAGTGGGTTTATCAGGGTCTCGCTGTCCTCGTAGTCGGCTGTCCGTGTGCGCTGGTCATTTCAACACCGGTTTCTATAGTTACGGCCATCGGAAATGCTGCCCGGAACGGGGTCTTGATTAAAGGCGGAATTTATTTAGAAGAAATGGGTGCTTTGAAAGCCATCGCTTTTGATAAAACAGGAACTCTTACAAAAGGCCGGCCTGCGGTCACAGAGTTCATTTCTTTTAAGGAAGAAAAAAGGAATGAATACCTGAAACTGATCGCTGCCCTTGAAAATGGCTCACAACATCCTCTCGCCTCCGCGATTATGAAGCAGGCCGAAGAGGAAAAGGCTGATTACCAATCGGTAGAGGTGGAAGAATTCACTTCTGTTACAGGAAAAGGAATTCAAGGAAAAATCGGTTTTACAAGCTATTATGCAGGAAGCCCTGCTTTTATGGAGGAAGTCAGGGACTATCCACTCTCAGAAGACATAAAAAGGACTATAGCGAATCTCCAAAATGAAGGGCAAACAGTCATTGTATTAGGTACAAAAGAAGAAGTCCTCGCATTGGCGGCTGTCGCTGACGAAATCAGGGAGAGCAGCTCAGAAGTCGTTGAAAAGCTTTATAAGCTGGGAATAAATAAAACCATTATGCTGACTGGAGATAATAGAGGAACAGCAGCAGCCATTGCCAAACGAACCAATATTAGTGACACAGCAGCGGAATTACTGCCTCAGGAAAAGCTGGCGTATATTAAAGAACTTCGTGAGAGCTACGGGAAGGTTGCAATGGTCGGGGATGGAGTGAACGACGCACCTGCCCTGGCGGCTTCTTCTGTAGGCATCGCCATGGGTGGAGCGGGCACCGATACAGCATTGGAGACGGCAGATATAGCCTTGATGGGGGACGATTTAAGAAAACTGCCCTTTACGGTAAAACTCAGCCGTAAGGCCCTGTTCATTATCAAACAAAATATCGCCTTTTCTTTAGGTATCAAACTGCTTGCGCTTCTCCTGGTCATTCCAGGATGGCTCACCCTTTGGATTGCGATATTCGCCGATATGGGAGCTACTTTAATTGTGACGTTAAATGGGCTGAGACTCCTCAGGGTCAAAGATAAATAAAGAAATGGCTGGTTTCGGTTTTGATGGGGTGCTGATTCTATAGTGAATTGGCGCTCTTTTTCTTTGTATAAAAGAGGTCACTTCTGAGACGGATTATCTCTTTGCTTTAAATATATATCTTTGCATACAAAAAGGTCAGAGCCTTAAGCTGCTGACCGTAAAGTTTACTTCAGGAAGCTCCACTCAGTTTAACGGCCATTTAGGACTAAATTATACTAAGTACATATCCGATATTGATTTATTTCTGATGAATCCCATGGCCTCGTAAAGCTTAATCGCTGAATTTCCTTTTATGACGGCCAAGCGTGCAGCTGGATATCCTTTGCTCGATATGTTTATAGAATGGGTTAACAAGAACCCTCCCAGCCCCCTGCGTTGATGTTCAGGATCCACAGCTAAACTCATGATCAGAGGATAATCTTCAAATTCCATGTGGAGGCACACACCAACTAGTTTGTTAGTATTCTGATCTATGATCACTCTTGAACACTCATCCATGATAGTATTGCTTTGATATTTTTCAATGAATTCCTTTATATGTTGAATATAATCCTCTTTGGAACCAATTTGTTTATAAGCAGGATTCGCTTGATAGGATTTCATAATTAAACAGGCTATATCATTCGTGTCTTCGGGTGCAACCGGTTTTGAAAGATATCCTTCAGGAAGCACAGGCACTAGAGGTTGTGTTGGACGAATCATCCAATAATTAGTTTCTTGAACCCGGCATCCATTTTGCTCGAAAGCTGCTGTGTGTTCTTCTATTATATCTCTCAGAATGATTTTCTCGTCAGTCTTCGATACCTTTTTTAAATAGTTTAAAAGCCTGTGTACTAATCCCTCATAATCCTCATAGGGAGGCACCACAAACAAATCTGACATGAAATTCGGCTTTAGGAATACACCGCCAATGATCTCTTCATCCTTCATGATAAAGTACCCGCAGTCAAAAATGGAGGCAATTTCTAACATTGTTTCCGGAGACCTTCTAAAAAAGTAGTCTGCATATTTTTGGCCATAATAAACGGAATAGTATCGTAAGTATTCTTTAGGTTCTTGATAAACTAATGTAATTCCATCTTCTAATGAGATCAGTTCCTTCATGGCTGCAACTTGTTCACTCATACTGTTCTCCTCTTCTTCGATTACTCTGTACTTTAACTGAGTAATCGCTTTTTTCTATATTTTAACATAACTTTCCATTCTTCTTTCTCTAAAATCAGTCAGCGGTAATATTGATCTCATAAAAAAAGCAGTGGGCTGGAGCCACTTAAAAGACTCTAAAGCTAATGGGATAAACAGATAACACATTCAGTGGGTTGTAGAAATAAAGTCACTCTTTCTTCTCATTTATGATTTTTGCAACATTAGCCTGCCAGGCCTGGGGAGGTGCTTTCTCAACTAGTCGAGGGAAAGATGCGGATTCAAGGGTCTGAAGAAGTGACCACCGGTATCGAACAGCCAGTTTCAATACTTAAGCTAGTTATATAGAGGGAAAAGTTCCCCTTATTTGCTGAAAAGTATGAGAAAACAGCTTAAATAGAGGGAAAAAATCCCCTTATTTGACTTACTACATTAGAAAATAGGTGCTGTTTCTTCTCATAAGGGGAAAAACTCCCTCTATTTACTGCAACTTGAGGTTAGAAATTGTAATTAACGGGAAAAACTCCCCTTATTTTATCGCTGTACTTAATTAAGAAAATAACAAGCTGCTTTCGCTGTAAAGCCCGCTTCACCGTGCGCCAGCCGAGTGGAGTCTTGCATCTTAAACGGAAACCAACACTTTTAATAGTACCTGACTAGAAAAAGGCAGAACCGTTCTTTGAATTGAACGGTTCTGCCTTTTAGATTTTTGATTGGACTTTTTCAGTGGCAACGACTGGGTCCACTGCTTTTTAAGGTTGAACCTATTGAAATGATTTCATTGATACATAGATTTTTACCCGATGATGACTTTTTCTTTAGGATAATTATACAAAGTTTCTTTCTGCTTAATGCCCAGGATAACGAGGAAAGTAAGAAGTCCGATTCTTCCGATAAACATCAGGGCCATTATGATGAGTTTGCCGATAACGGTTAAATCAGGAGTAATGCCCATTGATAGTCCAACGGTTCCGAATGCTGAACAAATTTCAAATAAAATTTCCAGGAATGAGTGAGACTCGGTAATCGACAGAATGATAAGAGACCCGGCACACATAAAGCTGGCAAGTAATGTTACTGCCAATGATTTAATCACATCAGCCTGATCCAGCTCCCTGCGGAAAACCTTAATCGTTGACCTGCCTCTTGCAAAGTTGATAAGAAAAAGAATATTAATGGCAAATGTCGTGGTCCTTATTCCGCCTCCAACTGAACTTGGGGAAGCACCAATGAACATCAACATACAGAGAATGATGAGGGTGGGCTCCGAAAATTGGCTGACATCCATGGTTGCCAGTCCTCCGCTTCGTGTAGTTGTGGATTGGAAAAACGCATAGAAAAAAGATTTATGCCACGACATACCTTGGAAAAAACGATTGAACTCAATAACAAGAATCAGAATCGTTCCCACAACCATTAGAGAAAAGAAGGTAACGGTCGTCAACTTGGTATAAAGAGAAAAGTGGAACCTTACCCGCTTGTCATTATTATTCATAAGAAAATCCTTTAATTCAATGAGAACAGGGAATCCTATGGCTCCCAGGGTGATTAAGATGATATTGACACACTGAACAAAATAATCATCTGCATATGGAATGAGCGACTGTCCGGTGATGTCGAAACCGCCATTGGTTGTAGCACTGACACTGGCGAAGAGGCCATGCAGATACGCATCCTGCCAGACAGGATAATACTTTAGAAAATATGTACCTAGTATAAGAGCACCGACAGATTCGATTAATAGGATGATTAACAGGATTTGCTTCATTAAGTTGACTAAGCCGGAAAGGTTAGATTGATTTTGATCGGTCATTATTAACCGGCGTTCTTTCAAACCAATTTTTTTCCCTATGATCAGCCATAGGAAGGTTCCAAGGGTCATAATTCCGATGCCGCCGATTTGCAGTATGAATATCAGGATGAAGATGCCTGCCGTACTGAAGGTATCTACTATCTGAATAACAGTAAGCCCTGTGACACTTATGGCGCTTACTGCGGTAAACATAATATCAATGAAACTTAAGTCTACACCCGGCTGGGCAGTGATAGGCAGACTAAGTAATAGGATTGAAATTCCGACTGCCGCACAATAGAAAACTACAATTAACTGGGCAGGAGATAGTTTATCAATTCTATCTTTTAAACTGGACATAAGAAAATTCTCCTTTAGGGATAATAGCTATTTAACACTATACCACATGGTACAGGGAGGTAAAATACAAAAAAAATATATTGGAATTTAATTCCTACTCAAAATTGATGATCTTATGGTACAATCTTAAGAATGAACAATGGTATTTGTTGAAAGGAGCATTAAAATGGCAAACGTCTTTAACAATTCTACAGTGATTGCTATTATTATTGCTTTTTCCGTGTATTTTATCATCAGGGGAATTGCAATCTTCTTAGGAAAAGCAGGCAAAGGTTATATGGAGAAAAGAAACTTGACTACCGAAAAACTGTTCTTCCATCTGATTGGAAGTTATTATATTTTTACAGGTTTATTAGGACTGTTCATTCCTAAGCTAGAATGGAAAACTGAAGATATCTACTACTCAATTGGAATTTACGCTTTGGTCTCTGTTTTCTTCTGGCTCGCCATCGACTTCTTAATGAAGAGGAACAGCAATATAGAGCAAAAACTTGCGGATTGATGAAAAGGCCCTGACTCAGAGGGCCTTTTTTTATTATAGAAAAGTTCAGCTCATCTAGAGGGAGAGTAGTACTATAGTCTCTTTTTGAAGGACTTCTATTCAGCACGCTGAAAATGAACCGATATACAGAATAGAAAAGAATAGAAATTTACCTTCGCTAAAAATGAATATTTTACTCGATTTATACCCGAGTAAGCGCTAATTAGCCTTGTTAATATCAGCTATTGGGAAAATTCACCTTAAATAAGCAAAATAAACTATTCCCCGGATGGGACTTTTGCTATAGAATGAAAATTGTCGAATGACGACAATTGAGCGCTTTTTAAACATAATTCTATTTACAGCAAGTGAGGCCTGCCATGTTAAAAAATATAAAAGATTCGACTTTGATTTTTGAAGAAAAAAGGACACTAAAATGGTTTTTAGTTTTGTTTTTTACTATTTCGATTTTGTATGACGGATTCTTCTATTTTTTTAATCCATTTGTTACAGATGGTGAAATTGGATTTAAATCGAGTTTTGGATATATTCTCTACATAATTTTACTTCTATTGATTCCTGTACTGCTGGTGGTTTATAAACATAACCAACATAGAATCAAGTATGCTTTTGTAATCAGCTATATGGTTCTTAATTTAGTCAATGATTTAACAATCTATGGCGGAAGCGGGATTGAATATACAAGCGGAAATGTGGTTGAACTATTTTTGATTGTATTTTCGCCTATCTTTGTCAGTGAACTATTTTTCCTGGTCATCACTGGGTCTGTTATTTTGAAATACGTAACAGTAGCTTTTTTTATTCATGATATGAAGGTGATTTTTCCGGCTATTCTTACTTTGGTGATTTCCTCCATGGCTTACCTGTTATTGAAAAGAATTCTTGGGTATGTGAGTGCGATAAAAACATCATATAATAAGCAGTTGGAAGCTATAGTGAAAGGTATAATAGCTACGCTGGAACTAAAAGACCCTTATACTAAAGGACATAGTGAGAGAGTAGCGAACTATGCTCTTATATTGGCGAAAAAGATGGGGAATTTCACGCAAGAAGAATTGAATTCATTTTACTATGCTTGTTTGCTTCATGATATTGGGAAAATTAATATACCCGATCATATCCTTAGGAAGCCTGGCAGATTAACTAAAGAAGAGTTTGATATTGTAAAAACTCATCCAGTAGTCGGGACTAAGGCAGTTGAAAAAGTTGAAAATTTAAATGATAGTTCAGGCGTCATTCTCTCTCATCATGAAAGGTGGGATGGAAAGGGATATCCTGAAGGATTACAAGGGATGGATATTCCAATCTTGGCAAGAGTCACAGCAATCGCCGATGCTTTTGATGCAATGACATCGACGAGGTCATACAGGGAAGCATTGCCAGTTGGAACTGCATTTAATAGAATTCTTGAAGGGAAGGGCACACAGTTTGACCCTGATCTTATTGATATATTTAAAGAAGTCTTTACTGAATGGGTTTTACTTCATGAGCACTATCAGACATCAAGCGACCTAATCCTGAATTCAAGAATCAATACACAAGAGAGTGAGGTGAGATTATGAAAATCAGAAAGCTGAATAAGTTGAAGCTGACTTGCTGGTGGTGCTATTTATGGAAAGCTTGATGTGGAAAGAGAGACTTGGATCTATTCAGTCTCTCTTTTTTTAGGGAGGATTGGCTAAAGCGATGAATAAACAAAGCATAATAACTTTAGTTCCATATGATGCAAAGAAAGATAGGAAAAACTTTATTGTTCAGAATAAAATGACACACGAATATTTTGAGATGCCTGCTCTTGCAGTAAGTGTTATAAGGCTGTTATCAGAAGGAAATTCAATTAAAATTGTTCAAGAAAAACTGGAAGATGAATTAAGAAAAGAAAATACAAGCGTTATGGAATTTATGGAAGTTTTAATAGAAATGAACTTTATTGTTAAAATCGATGATGAAGATATCAAGATATCTCCGGCTGTGGAAAAGGTCCCAGCCCAATTTTTGTGGATTCCTCCTATGGCAGGAAAGGTGTTTTTTAACAGAGTTTCAGTCATAATTTACTTTTTCTTATTCCTTCTTACCATTATTTTATTTATGAAGTTCCCCGCTTTAATTCCTGTTTACCAGGACCTGTTTTTATATGACTTAAATATGGTCAATATTCTCTCGGTTGCTTTAATATCTCTTCCGTTTGTACTTATCCATGAAGCCGGGCATATACTTGCCATCAGGTCTAGAAACCTCCCTGCTCGATTGGAAATAGGGACCAGGCTGTTTTTTATTGTTTTGCAAACTGATTTAAGCGAAGCTTGGCAGCTTTCCCCTAAAAATAGAACCACATTATACCTTGCAGGCATATGCTTTGATATAGCAGTATTATTTACTTGCTTAATTCTTCAACTGTTTTTTTATGAAATGGAACTCATAACAGGGGTACTTCGTCTAATAAGTCTAACAACCATTTTAAGACTTTTATATCAGGTCTGTTTTTTTATGAAGACTGATTTGTATTATGTATTGGAAAATCTGACCGGTGTGTATAATCTCATGGAAAATTCGAAAGCTTATCTAATAAATAAGATGCCATGGGTACAGAAACATGAGGAAGAAGAGGTTTACGAAGGTGAAGAATGGTTAGTAAAATCGTATAGTTTGTTATATGTTTTTGGAACTGTAATTATGTTCGGACTATTAGCTGTTTATTCTATTCCGCAACTAATTTTCATAGTAAACATAATGTTTATGAATATAAAACAGCCTGTAACAGCAGTTGAATTCTGGGATGGTTTTTTTGTTTTGCTGCCGTTTTTAGCGTTCTCTTCATTCCTCGCTGTTTCATGGTACAAAAAATTTACCAGCACTAAGGAGCCAAATGAAAATAACGCTTCCTAGAAAAACTTTAAAATGAGACACTCTTTTGTTAAAAACGATAATATTCTACATAATTCTACAACAATTTACATTGAGTCTTTTTTACTATATCATTATTTGTGATAGTCCATTAAAGTCATTCTAGCATGAATGAAATTAGAGGAGTAAACAATGAACAAACAAAAGCAATCCAATAAATCCTTCTTCTTAGAAGGCGAAGAAATCAAAGCCTTAAGACTTTTTTTGGCGTTGTTCTATATTTGCCTGATTATATATGATGTATTTTATTATTATTTACTCCCATATTTAAGTGAAAGAAATAGTTTTGGTTTACCTGACGGGGGGCTTGGTTTTTGGTACCATCTGATTTTTATTTTATTTCTCCCTATCTCCATGTATCTTAATAAGATCGGAAAAATCTTTGCAGTAAAGTACTTTTATCTATTTGGTTTTCTTACTGTGGATATTGTGAATAATATCTTGATTCAATTAGAAAATTCTAATAGTGTTTTGGGGATTGGAAATGCAGTTGAGTTAGTATTTATACTTTTTTCCCCGTTATTCATCAACAAGCGTTTCTTTTGGTATACTTCTGCAGGCTTTATTTTCAAGTATGCTCTGTTGGCGGTTATTTTCCAACACGGAAGTATGGTATTAGCTATTTTTCTTTACGGTATTTTTTCTCTTATATCATTTATCATTCTCAATCGTTATATATCCAATATGAAGACACGAATTAAAATGAACGACGAACTCCGCCATGCCGAAAAACTCGCAGCTGTCGGAAGGTTCGCTACATCAATCAGCCACGAGGTCAGAAATCCCTTGGCATCGTTGAAAGGCTTCACTCAGCTGCAGCATGAGAAGCATCCTGAAGACGGCGAGTACTATACGATTATGACGAATGAGATAGAGCGGATTTCCTCTTTGCTTGATGATTTGTTGGTTATCGGGAAGCCAAAAGGGATGAATTTCGAGATGCAGGATATCAATGAGGTCATTGATTATGTCTTGAAAGTAATGGACAGTGATGCCAAAAATCAGGATGTCAGCTTCTTCAGAGAGACGGATTCAGATCTACCTATGCTGGAGTGCGATGCTAAACATGTCAAACAGGTTTTGATTAACCTGATTAAAAATGGTATGGAGGCTATGCCTTTTGGCGGAGAGGTTGCCATTAAAGCAGAAATGCCGAATTCAGAGATGATCAAGCTGACAATAAAAGATGGAGGACAGGGAATTTCTAAAGAAAACCTGGCCCACCTCGGTACACCTTTTCATACGACTAAATCGGATGGAACCGGCCTGGGTTTAATGGTAAGTTTTAAGATTATTGAAGAACATCATGGGTCTATCCAGTATGAAAGTGAAGAAGGGAAGGGGACCATTGTATCGGTAAGCCTGCCAGTCAAACAGCCAAACTATTAAAAATTTCTTCCTGAGGTTAGAAAATATGAAAAGCGGGTATACTCTCTTCGGAGGGATTAACCGTGCAGCAAAGAAAATTAAGTTCTACAGAAGATTTTTATATTAAACAACTACTTCGAATTGGAATTTATAAAGTATCCGATAAACAGCTCTATGAGTTGAGTAAAAATGAACTGCAAAAAGAGTATCTTTCACACTATGTGGAGAAGTCGATCACCAAGGTTCTCGGTGACAATGAATTAAGCGGCGAAAGGTATGTATAAAAAAGAATCCTGCTTCTATGCGCAGGATTCTTTTTTTAGTAGAA
This sequence comes from Rossellomorea vietnamensis, assembly GCF_008180615.1. Lineage (GTDB taxonomy): Bacteria > Bacillota > Bacilli > Bacillales > Bacillaceae_B > Rossellomorea > Rossellomorea vietnamensis_D. The sequence goes on along the minus strand of NZ_VTEH01000009.1, from coordinate 109,496 downwards.
ATTAAGGTACGTCATGCCCCATGGAGCTTTGAAGAATCTCAAACCATTGATCATGATTAAGGTGAATGTCTTGAGCAGCAGCAGCAGTACGGATTCTGTCCAGTTTCCCGGACCCGATGATCGGCATGATTCGGGACGGATGATTCAATAACCAGGCGTAAATGATCTGATCAATGCCATCCGCATCTTTTTCCGCACGGATTTTTTCCAAGGTGCTGCGCAGGCGTGCAGCTTTCTCGTCATCACTCGAAAAGATTTCCCCACCTGCCAATGGCGACCAGGCCATCGGAGGAATTCGGTTCTGAAGGGCGTGATCAATTGTGCCGTCTTGAAAGTTTTCCAGTACATAGGGCGATAACTCTATCTGATTGGTTATCAGAGGAAAGTCAAGATAGGACTGAAGCATGCTGAATTGATGGCTCTTGAAGTTGGAAACACCAAAGTGGCGTACTTTTCCTTCTTTATGAAGCTGATTGAATGCTTCAGCAGTTTGTTCAGGGTCCATAAATGGATCCGGACGGTGAATGAGAAGCACATCTATGTAATCCGTTTTCAGGCTGGTCAACGAATTTTCTGCTGACTCCATGATATGTTTCTTGCTTGTATTATAATGGTGTGTTTTGTGTTCGGGACGATTAGTAGACGGCAGAACGATTCCGCATTTAGTGACGATTTCCATCTTCTCTCGTAAAGATGGTTTTAAAGCCAATGCCTCGCCGAATAAATCCTCACATGTATAGCTGCCGTAAATGTCGGCGTGATCAAAAGTGGTGATGCCTGTTTCCAATACCTCTTCAATAAGCTTCAAGGTTTCTTCCTTTGATTGATTCCAGTCGGATAGGCGCCACAGACCATGAATGAACCTTGAGAAAGTAAGGTCGTTTGTTAGTTGTACTCTTTCCATCTGTCTCCTCCTCGTCATTCTTATTCCCATTCATTATAGCTTGGATGAACCAAACCTCAAAATCAGAGGGCTTATGTGCTTCAAAGGAATAGATTCTATGATGTTATTTCTTGAATTATAGGAAATAGTGTGTCAAAGTAGAGGGTGGAAATGAATTTAATATGCGAGAATAGTGGGGGGACCAGTGAAGCTGGTTGAGATTGTATCCTGATAGATACTGACCCTTGGAACCTGATCTGGCTGAGACCAGCGTAGGGAACATATTCTAAACGGTCATTCTGTTTTCAATATGCGTCCCGGGTCCATTCCGGGACGCTTTTTTATTCCATGAAACAGACTGCAATTTTAATATGACAGGTTCTATATATGACTCGTAATTTTTGACCAACAGGGAGGAACCTTAATGAAGAAGGCATTTGCAATTCTATTCTCGGCTGTTTTGATCACCGGCTGCGGACAGAATAACAATGAAGGACAAAACGAAAGCGGCAGCGGAAGTGAATCAGAAGCGCTGAAAGAAGTTTCGGTTGTATTGGATTGGACTCCGAACACAAATCACACCGGTTTATATGCAGCAAAGGAAAATGGATATTTTGAAGAAGAAGGCCTTGATGTGGAAATCATCATGCCTGGTGAAGCGGGTGCAGATTCCATCGTGGCTTCCGGCCAAGCTGATTTTGGTGTCGGTTACCAGGAAGGGGTTACCCAGGCACGAGTGCAGGATGTACCGCTTGTATCGATCGCAGCGGTTATTCAGCATAATACCTCCGGCTTTGCTTCCCCGGCAGATAAGAATATTGAATCGCCGAAGGATTTTGAAGGCAAGACCTATGGCGGCTGGGGATCACCGGTTGAAGAGGCGGTAATGGCTTCTATCATGGGGCAGGAGAATGCCGACGTTTCGGAAGTGGATATCGTCAATATGGGAGACAGTGATTTCTTTACTGCTGTTCAAAGGGACATCGATTTTGCCTGGATTTATTATGGCTGGACAGGGATCGAGGCCGAGCTTAGAAATGAAGATATCAATATGATCTATTTAACAGACTACTCGGAAAAGCTGGATTACTATACCCCGGTCCTTACGACGAATGAAGACCTGATTGAGGAAGATCCAGAAACAGTGAAAGCATTTTTAGCTGCAGCTTCAAAAGGGTATAATTTTAGTATAGATAACCCGGAAGAGGCAGCACAGATCCTTATTGATGCCGCACCGGACCTTGATGAGGAACTTGTTAAGAAAAGCCAGGAGTGGCTTGCTTCCAGATATACAGACGATGCTCCAAGATGGGGAGAGCAAAAGCTGGAAGTATGGAAAAACTATGCTGATTGGATGTTCGAGAATGAACTTCTGGAATTAGAGCTTGACGCAGAACAAGCGTTTACCAATGAATTCTTGCCGGAATAAGAGGTGTTCAGATTATGAAAAATAGTTTAGTCAGTATACAAATAATACCTAAAACCAAAAATGGTGAAGATGTGATCCCTTATGTGGATGCGGCCATTTCAGTCATTGAAGAATCAGGAGTGAAATATGAAGTACATCCTTTGGAAACAACAATGGAGGGTGACCTGACTGAATTAATGAAAGTGATTGAAAAGATGAATGAAAAAATGATCGAATTGGGAAGCAGAAATGTGATTTCCCAGGTGAAGATCCTTTATCAGCCGAATGGGATTTCCATGGATCAATTAACGGAGAAATATAAATGATGTACAGATTCCTTCAAAGGGGATGGCGGCCTGCCGTGGCCATCATCCTTTTGTTCGTTATTTGGGAAATCGCTGTGCGGACTGCTGATATTCCTGCGTGGCTGCTTCCTTCTCCGTCCCGTGTATGGGGTGAAGCTATTGCTGTTTGGCCTACATTTCAAGAGCATCTGACATCTACGGTTTTCTTGACACTTCTCGGCTTTGCAATTGGCTGCAGCATCGGTTTGGTTGTGGCAGTTGGGCTTCACCTCATTCCGGTCTTGAGGGAGTCGGTGTATCCGCTGCTGATTCTTTCGCAAAATATACCGATCATCGTCCTTGCACCTCTATTGGTGGTGTGGTTTGGCTTCGGACTGCTGCCGAAGATGATTGTCATCACGCTTGTCTGTTTTTTTCCTGTAGCAGTGGCAGCGTTGGATGGCTTCAGGCAGACGGGCAATGAGCTTAAGCATTATATGCAGATGGCTGGCGCAAGCAAGATGCAGATATTTCTAAAGCTTGAATGGCCGCATTCTCTTCCTTCAATTTTTTCAGGGTTGAAGATTTCGGCTACTTATAGTGTGATGGGGGCCGTCATTTCAGAGTGGCTGGGTGCCAAACAAGGAATTGGGGTATTCATGACGCTGGCTTCATCTTCCTTCAGGACGGACAGGGTATTTGTTGCCATTTTTGCTATTATGCTGCTGAGCCTGGTGTTCTTTGCTTTAATCATCGGCATGGAAAAATGGCTGATCAAATGGCAGCCGAAAGGAGATGAGAGAAGTGGAAAAGTTGAGAATCGATAATCTGGATAAATCTTTTGATAACCAGCTCATCCTGGATAATCTCTCCCTTTCAGTCGGCGATGGAGAATTTCTATCCGTCCTCGGTCCTTCCGGGAGTGGAAAAAGCACTTTGTTTCATCTGATAGGCGGGCTGTATTCCCCGGAAAAGGGGAGTATCAAAATCGATGGGGAGAATATCAATGGCCGTAGAGGGTTTATAAGTTATATGCCGCAGGCCCCTGCGCTTTTACCGTGGCGAAACGTAGTGGACAACGTTTTGCTCGGCCAGGAGTTGTCCGGGGAAAAGGACAGGGAAGGTGCCCTCAGAATGATAGCGAGAGCAGGTTTGGATGGATATGAAAAAGCATACCCGCATGAGTTATCCGGCGGCATGAAACAGAGGGTGGCATTCATACGGGCTTTGCTCAGCCCCCAGCCAATCATATGCCTTGATGAACCATTTTCAGCACTGGATGAATTTACCCGTCTCGATATGCAGAAGTGGCTTTTATCCATCTGGGAGGAGAATAGAAAAAGCATCATTTTTGTAACTCATAACATTGAAGAGGCTCTGTTTCTTTCAGACAGGCTGATTGTGCTTTCCCAAAGGCCTGCTTCTATCAAGAAGGAATTCCGGGTTCCTTTTACAAGGCCGCGTGATGAGAGCCTCGTGCTCAGTGAGGAATTCCTTCAATGCAAAAAGACGATATATAAAGAGCTGGCCGTTCATGAGTAAGGAAATGAGGAGTCGCATTATTGATTCTCATATCCATTTGGACTTGTATCAACCCCTCCAGCAGGATTTGATTTTAGCGGACCTTCATCTTGAGAACATCGCTGCTCTTATATCAGTGTCCTTTCATCTGAAGTCCTGTCATGAAAATCTGCGGCTTTCCAGAATGGATGGAAGAATCCGGCCGGCTTTTGGCTATCATCCCGAACAGCCGCTTCCTTCAGATGGAGAACTGCAAGGTATTCTGCAGTTCATGCAGGAACACAGAGAAACGATGGTTGCTGTCGGGGAAGTCGGCCTGCCTTATTATCTGAGGCAGGAGCATCCGGATTTGGAGCTTGGTCCTTATATAGAATTACTAAAGGTGTTCATCAGCCAGGCGAAGGCATTGGAGAAACCTATCACACTTCATGCTGTTTATGATGACGCAGATATAGTGGTTCCGATGCTTGAGGAAGCGTCCATTCATAAGGCTCATTTTCACTGGTTCAAAGGATCTTCCAAGACGCTTAAGAAGATGAAAGAAAACGGCTACTATCTTTCGGTAACTCCTGATCTTTTATATGAAGAAGAAATTGCGGAGATTGTCGATGCTTATCCTCTTGAATTAATGCTTGTTGAGACGGATGGCCCTTGGGAATTTGAAGGTCCCTTTAAAGGGCAGATGACACATCCCAAAATGATTCACAGGACAATTGAAGCCATTGCCAAAATCAAACATGAAAGAGTGGAAGATGTGTATTCTATTCTGTTGAAGAACACGAAACTACTTTATTCTTTATAGCGGAAGCTTTCTCACAAAGGAGAGGGCTTTCTTTTTTCATACTGAATAGAAAAGAGCTGAAAGAATCATTTTATACCTCTTTTCTAAAAGCTGTTTTCGAAAACATTGTTGTTTTTTAAAAAATATTAAAATTATTGTCTTGAAGCATCAGAGCCTCTCTGATCGCTTCTTTTTGGGCAATAATAAATCTGTTAAGATCTCCCTTAATTCCACCAATACCACAAATTGAAGACTCTCTTTATGAGATTGTCACTATCCGTAGTCTTCTTTCAAATACTGTGGTGCAATTTCTGTTCTTTTATTGGCACTAATTTTGAATAACATTTCATTTTTTGTTAGGGTTGGATTGCTGTTCTTTTGCCTTTATGTAGCTCAATTATATTCAAAAATCTTTCAGTGTTTCAAAGAGGATTGGAGCGGAAGGTGTACGACCTCCTGCGGGACTAGCGGGCGTCTAGTTCCAGCGCCTAGCCCCTCGGGGTCAAATAACCTCAAGAGAATAAAAGGAAAGAGCGCGTTTTTTTCTCTTGAGAACATTTGCCTGTCGGGGCTGACCAAGGCGCTTCCACTTTTGATGACAGGTGAGAGCCCGCAGGCGAATCCAGTTCCAGCGGCCAGCACCTAGCGGATTTCGGTCTCCTTCCTTGCGATAAGTCATCATCGAAACGCTCTCGCTCTTCGTGATTCCTTTATCTCATGCAGGAGCCCTTAAATCCGTACAGTGCTGAACGGCCGCTTCCGCTTTTTATGAAGCCGAGGAGGCTCACCGCCCGCCCCGCGGAGTCGAACACCTGGAGCGGAAATCCATTATTTTAAACATCCGCATTTTTTGAGAAAAGAGCAATGCAAAGAGCTCGTTTACTATAAACCCAGAAAAACCCACCTATAAAAAACAGATCCTTTAGGAAAAATGAATACATACTGTTTATTCGAAAGGATGTTTTTTAGATGGATTTAAATAATGAATTGTCTCCTTATCAAGCGGGGGATGTTGTATATGTGATGTATCGAAATCCTCATACTCAAAGTGTGGCGAATATTCAGGAAGCTGCTGTGGTCCACAATCCTGAAGATCCATCTCAGCTTGCCTTATTTTTATATGAAACCTATTATCCGCTGGATGATGAAATAGCTGTTTACCAGACGGCCGACCAAGCTGAACAGGCCTATCAAAGCTATTTCGGCGATGTATAGGAGGGCATGATATGATTAAACCATTTATGCCTCAGTTAGTATATATTGAACCGGGAGCACTTGAATATCCTCTCGGGAAAGAGTTGAAAGAGAAATTTGAAAAGCTTGATATCGAAATCCGAGAAACGACTTCACATAATCAGGTCCGGAATCTGCCTGGAGATAATCACTTCCAGAAATACCGTGTGGCGAAATCGACTTTGGTTGTAGGTGTAAGAAAAACACTTAAATTCGATACTTCGAAGCCCTCTGCAGAATATGCCATTCCATTTGCAACAGGTTGTATGGGACATTGCCACTATTGTTATCTGCAAACCACGATGGGAAGCAAGCCGTACATACGAACCTATGTTAATGTAGATGAAATTCTAGATGCGGCGGATAACTATATGAAAGAACGAGCCCCCGAATTCACCAGGTTTGAGGCAGCCTGTACATCCGATATTGTCGGGATTGACCACTTGACTCATTCTTTAAAAAGAGCCATTGAACATTTTGGGGAATCGGAGTACGGCAAGTTAAGGTTTGTAACCAAATTTCATCATGTCGATCACTTGCTGGATGCTAAGCATAATGGAAAAACAAGATTTCGCTTCAGTATCAATGCAGACTATGTTATTAAAAACTTTGAACCTGGAACATCGCCGCTTGCCAAAAGGATCGAAGCAGCTGGAAAGGTAGCGAGAGCAGGGTATCCGCTTGGCTTTATCGTTGCGCCAATCTATCTTCATGAAGGCTGGGAAGAGGGCTATCACCATATGTTCGAGCGCCTGGATGCGGAACTCCCGGACTATGCGAAGAAAGATCTTACTTTTGAATTCATCCAGCATCGTTTCACCAAGCCGGCCAAGCGTGTCATTGAGAAAAACTATCCAATGACCAAGTTAGAGCTTGATGAAAATCAAAGAAGGTACAAATGGGGGAAATATGGGATAGGCAAGTACATTTATCAAAAAGATGAAGAGCAGGATATCAAGGACAACTTATACGGTTACATGGAAAAATTTTTTCCAGATGCGAAGCTGGAGTATTTTACGTAAATTAAAATAATTTTAAGAGCGCCTTTGAATTTGATTAGTTAAGCCGCGGATGTCAATTGGGCTGTTTTTATAAGGCTGTTTACAAATATATTGTTGCATTCGGAAAGATCCCAAGAGCCGGACTTTTCCCTTCTTGAGATTGATATTTCACGGAATAAGTATTAAATAGCAACAAAGTTTACGAAAAGAGCCTCTTATAAGAACTTTGCTGAAATCCAACTTAGTTACAAATACAACTACAAAGAAAACCACCTGGTCATCAAAGTGACGAGGTGGTTATTTATGTGATCGTATTTAATACGTCTTTAAGACTCTTTACTTTTAAAGCGAGCGAATCACAAATTTCCTGGTAAAAAACCCATTCTTCTATTGGAGTTTTCGCTCTTTTTTTAGGATTGGGCAAGTTCCAATGGACGACTTTATTTTGGCAGTGCGGAGGAATCTCAAAGTCAAGATCCTCTTCGAAATCATGGATGGCAATGATGACAGAAGCTTCCTTAAGTTTATGGGAATCTGCTCTTTTTCTCTTTTTCTTAGAGATGTCTATACAGAGCTCTTTCATGGCTTCCACACTGAAAGGGCTGGAATCTGTGCTTGACCATCCGCCGCTGTCGAATTTCCAGCCGGAAATATCCAGTATCTGAGCCCACCCTTCTGCCATTAGACTTCTTTGGTGACTGGGAGACAAAAAATATATTTCGTTCTGTGTCATTCTATTGAAGTCCTTTCTTATTAAGTTAGTAGTCAATACCCTTTTCAGGTGAAAATACTCATAAATTAGAATAAATTAATTGGAATTTACTTCCCGCTATTTTACGATTAAGTAAAAGGTTGATGAAGCGGAGGTGAATTTTATGAATTGGAAATTGCTCGAGGGCGAGGGGTACAGCACGTTTGAATGGAATGGAAAAGCGAAAATAATCAGTGATAAAGAATTTGAACATTTAGAATTTCTTCTTAGTCTTACTGAGAAGAAGAGAGTAACAGTGGCGGTACCTGCCGGATTTGGCTGCTCGGAAAAATTAAAATACTTAGGATTTAATAAAGTAAAGGAAAGGGAAGTCTACTTCAGGAATTTGGAGGATATCTCCGGTGGGGCGTCAGATTCAATTCTTTCAATTATCGAAGATCCAGAGGCTGAGACAACATTAAGCTGTTTGACAGACATCCTGGATGACCGGCAGGAAGCGGAAAATATAATAGAATCACTTACTTCTGAGGTTGCGCCAGACAAGTACAAGATAATTCTTGTAAGAGTGGGAGGAAAGGCCGCTGGACTCTATATTCCTCATATAGAACCACACACTGAGGATGAGGGCAGGCTTTTCTTTTTTGGGATCATGCCTTACTTCAGAGGCTGTGGATATGCTGCGGAAATCCACAAAACTGCCTTAGCCTCTTTAAAGAGCCTTAACGCAAAGGTTTATGCAGGCGTCACTGACTCGGACAATCTGCCGATGAAAAAGGTTTTTGAAAGAAATAGATGCACCAAATCATCTTCGCTTGAAATCTATAAACGGTAAAAGATTCGGGCTGTCTTTCGAAGAGGCTTCTTCAAAAAGACCGGCCCTTCTACTTTGCTGACAAAGTAATAATAAATGAAGTGGATTCATCAGTGGAATGACAAGTAAGCTTACCACCATGCTTCTCGACAATTTCATTGCAGATAAATAGTCCAAGGCCGGTTCCATCTTTCTTTGAGGTGACAAACGGCTCAAAGATACTGGAGAGTATTTCGTCAGGAATTTTGTCACCGTTGTTGGTGATGGTGAGGCAGAAGGAGCTGCCCTGTAAGGTCGTATCTATCCAGATCCGAGGGTCTGCTTCCCTGGTGCTCAATACATCAATGGCATTAAAAATGATATTGATAAGGACTTGCCTGAACTCCTCTTTCCAGCCCATCATTTCAAATTCTTCTTCAAAATTTTTAATGATAGTGACGTTGACTTCAAGGATTCTAGGATACAAGAAAGCAAGCGCCTCTGTAATTAATCCATTGAGGGAGAATGAAGTCTTTTCGGTCATGACGGAAGACTTTTTGGAAAGCAGCAAAAATTGGGAGATTCTGAAGTTAAGCTGATCAAGTTCGGACGAGATGATGTCTAAGTAAGAAAGATTTGGATTATCCGCTTTTAAAAGCTGAATGAATCCATTGATGGAAGTTAGCGGGTTTCTGAACTCGTGAACAAAGCTGGACGTCATTTTGCCTAACAGCGATAGTCTGTCTTCATGATGAGAATCGATATATTGCTCTTTTTCTTTGATAATCTGATCCTTCATATGGGAGTAGTGTGATACTGTATAATATGTAAATTTATCGAAGAAAAAATTTATCTTATTAATTATGCGCTGTAAATCCGCCCATTCACTGCTTAAGCCTCCTAAGTGCTTGAGGACTTCAGATCTGCCGAGATTCAAGTTATAAACAAATTCCCCGATATTGGTTTCAGCCTCGAGCCTCTTTTTGGCAATTCTATACGCTTCTTCCTGGACATAGGGATCTAAATCCGTCTGCGGGAGATGAAAACCTTCAATGAATTTTTCAAAGACTTGAAGGCCGTGGTCAATGATTTGTTCTTTTGTGAAATTAGAGTCTGAAGGAGAAAGCTGATCGGTCCACCCTTTTAGAATTTCTGCTTTATGGTCAATAAAGAAATTAATCACTTCTTTTTTTACAGGAGACATGTTCTCACCTCTAATCATCAAAGTAAATTTACATTGTAAGGGTATGACTTCTTATCTTTATATAATACTTTTGGTAAAACCTCTAATCTTAATATATCTTTAATCAAGGATTTTTTATAGAGGGAATTGGAAAAAACACCAAAATTATCTGAAAATAACCGTTAAATCAAAAATTAATGTCTTAAATTACTAGATTATCAGCCCTTTAAATTGGATATTAGTAAATAAATTCATTCCATTTATAGCGGTTATAAAAGAATTGCTTAATAAAAATTCTGTCAGTAGTATCCGATTACTATTTAATAAAAGTAAAATGGTCAAAGCTTTATAGTTGTTGTAAAATTACACTAAAGGATGACTGGAAGGTGGGTCTGTGATGACAAAAGAAGAATTGATTCTGCTGGTTTCTGAAAAATTGAAAGTAATCCGGGCCGAAGCCGGATATACTCAGGATAGGATGGCCTCTGTTATTGGAGTTTCCAAGAAAACCCTGGTACAAATCGAAAAAGGCAGGCTGGTAGCGGGATGGACAACAATCGTTGCGGTTTGTGCGCTTTTTCGCAGCAGTGAAACCCTGATGAATTCTTTTGGAGGTGACCCTCTTGAAGTCATCGAGGTCATTGCAAGGGAAGATATTGATTACCGTAAAGAAAAAACCCTTGGCGGGAAAATTTGGTGGAAAGAAGTCAATAAAGACGGCGGGTATATTCTTCAGCAGAATCTCATCAGCAACCACTATCGTATTTTGGATGAAGATTATTATCGCATTTACAGTACGTTTGATAAAAAAATGGCAAAGGACCGGATGAATGATCTCCTTGCCCAGCAGGATCGGGAAATGTAAAAAGGCTGTCTCAAATAAGGAAAGGCACCATAGCTTTCCTGCCATGAAGGAATGAGTCCTTCTTTCATAGCGGTATCCGTTTTGTGGTGTCATCCTTGATGAGACAGCCTTTTTCTTTATGATTTGATTATTTAACGATTAGAATACTGCTTGAACAGTTGTGTGAAATCTTCTCACTGACGCTTCCAAGGAACCATTTTTTTATGCCTGTTTTGCTGCTGTTCCCTACGACAATGATATCTGCTTCATGGTCATTTGCATAGCTGCAAATGCTGTCTGCCTCTGAACCTGTAAGCAATTCATAATTTGCATGAATCCCTCTCGATTCAAGATCTTCTCTAACAGCTTTAAATTCATCTGCGTTTTTCTGCTTTTTGATTGGGTGGCGATCTTCAATTTTATTGTCATAACTATGCGGCAGGTTCTGTGCATCAAGAGAACTTAGTCCGGTATGGGTGACATCAAGTGAACGTGTGAACTGTTCCGTTCCCTGTTCGTCTTTATAATCGCTTTTATCCGCGACATGGACAACGGTCAGGTTAGCCTCTTTATTATGAGCAAGTAATTCGATTGACTTTTCAAGAGCCTTCCTGCTCCCGTCAGTATGGTCATATGCAAGTATAATATTTTTAAACATCCGCTTTCACCTCTTATTGAAATGTATTAGTTTAGTATGCTGCCGCTTATTTCCTGAATGAAGCCCTTATTCCATTAAAGGAATCCAAAAAGGAATGATGGTTTACTACATTCATAGCTGCTCCATCATTCCTTCAGAAAAAAATTAAATTAATGCAAGAATCGCACCGATTACTACAATCGCTCCGATGATCATTAGAATTGTACGGATCATGAAAAACTCACCTCGTCTTTAGATAAATAAGTTAATTAGTTGACATCTTGTTTTGTATTCTGCACTTAATTAGGTAGTACCCCCGCCGGATTCTCCTTAAACATTGTAAATCCCTGTAAACTAAGGTTTCTTTCATACTTTACCGTATTAAAAGGGACAGTCCCTTTTGGTGCTTTAAAGCGTTAAATTATTAAAAAGAAGGAAATGAACAATTCATGAAAGAATAAAGCTAATAATGTTAGGAGGAGAAAATATGAAACTGATTTTGGTAGAGGGAATTCCCGGATCAGGAAAGACAACCGCTTGCGGATACATTGAAAAGCAGCTTGAGGATCAAGGAAATCGAACGAAGGTATATTTAGAGGGCGACCTTGACCATCCGGCTGATTTTGAAGCAACTGCTTTTGTTTCTGCTGATCAGCTGGGGGGATTATCCATTAAATTTCCTGAATTGAAGGAGAAGAAATCTTTTCAACAGTATAAAGGAACTCAAGCAGGTGTGCTGATTCCGTATTATAAATTGTCGCACGCGGGTGAACTTACAAGTGAATGTACAGCTGAGCTTAGTAAATATGATGTGTACGAAATGCCGCCGGAGCTCTATAAGGAATTAATATTGAATAGATGGAGTACATTTGTTGAAAAAGTTAGGGCTGAAGACTTTATAGTTGTGACGGATTGCTGCTTTATGCAGAATCCTCTAACGATGCTGATGGCAAAATACAACGAATCTTGTCATAGCATTAAAAAGTTCATAAGTGAGATTGAGGAGGTCATTCGAGAATTAAACCCGTTAGTGATATACCTGGAGCCTGTTTCAATAAAGGAAGTGATAGAAAATGTGAAAATGCAACGTTCCCCTGAATGGTTCAAGCATGTTTCCAGCTATTACACTAAACAGGAATATGGAAAAGCCCATTCATTGCCGGAAGGGTTAGAGGGAGTGGTGCAGCTTCTTGAGGATCGGGCAGGGCTGGAAAAACAACTGTTATCCCTCCTTAAAATCAAGCATGCAGTCATCCCTGTTTCTGTCCAGGATCGCAGGACAGAGGAAATGCTGGCTGAAAGTTTAATAGCAGCTTTTGGCTCGCTGGAAGGATAGATGAGTGTCTCAACGAAGCTGAGACCTAAATCCTTTCAGCCTCGAGACGGAGAAAGAAACCATCACAAGGCTCTGAACAAAATCCCGCCATTTTCTTACAATTAAGGTAAGTCAAATTATTGGATGGGAGAAATCAAGAAATGAAAAAATTTAAAGAAATATTTCAAAATCCTACTTTCACTAAATTATTTTTCGCCAATTTCACTTCGCATATGGGAAGTGTGATTGGACTCACGGCGTTTATGTTTTACCTTCTGGACCGCTTTTCAGAACAACCTTTCTATGCAACCCTTACAGAAATGATGTATTCTGTACCGACGCTTGCAGTATTTTTTCTGGTTGGAGTTCTGGCTGACAGGATGGACAGGAAGAAAATCGCGTACTACTGTGATACGATCAGTGCCGTCTTGTCGGTTGTATTTTTAGGAGCGATTTTCATTGGATGGATGCCTTTTATATTCTTTATCCTGTTTTTGAGAAGCGCAGTTCAGAAGTTTTTCTTTCCTGCTGAACAGGGGATTTTGCAGGGCGTCTTATCTAAGGATGATTATTCAACCGCAGCCGGACTGAATCAAATGGTCATGAGTCTCTTCATGCTTCTTGGAAATGGAATCGCCATCTTGATCTACTGGCTTGCAGGAATCTATGGAGCTGTAGTGGTGGATGCTCTTAGTTTTATCATCAGCGCCATATTGATTAAAAGATGTCAGGTCCCTGTAGAGGCAAGGCTGCCTAATGGCCCTCATAAATTGAAGGACCTAAGCTTTTCTTTTATCATGAAGGACTTCAAGCTGGGAATGCTGTATATCTTTAATCATAAGCTCTTAATGAGTCTCATAGGCGGATTTTTTGTTTTCGGTGTTGTTAATGGAGGATTTTCCGTTATGCCGATCTTCATTTTAAAATACAAACTGGCACCGGAAATGTATGAGGAATATTCGATTCTGCTTGGAATTGCCTTCGGTGCAGGAGTCCTAATCGGAAGTGTGATTGCATCCATGCTGACTCAAAAATTTAAGTTTCATCAGTTGATTGTCGCGGGCTTGACGATATCGGGCAGCTTTATCATTTTGTCCTCTTTTGCCACGTCAACTTGGGTCTTCTTGTCCGTCATCTTTCTTGCAGCCCTTGGACTTCCTTTGGTTAACATAGCGATCGGCGGCTGGATGCCCAGTATCATTGAGCCGAAGATGATGGGGCGCGTACAAGGGTGGATCAGCCCGATTATGATGCTGTCACAATCCATAACACTGGGCTTCATCGCTGTCAGTTTCCCGGCCATTCTAAGCATCGAGATGCTCTATTGGATAGTCGGTGGATCCCTCATGCTGGTAGGAGTATTCTATACGATTATCCTGCCTAAGTTCATGAAGGAGGCTGATGACGTTCAGCCTGCAGTTGTTTCTTAATACTATCATGTGAAAAAGGACTGCTCTAAGAAAGTGCACTGAAAATCTACCGAATTATTTACTTTTTATGACTACAGATAAAGTCAACTTTCCTTCCTTAAATAGGAAGAAAAGTTGATTTTTTTCTTTGAAAGCAATGTATATGCTGCTCTCTTTACTACATAAGCATTTAGAATGCTTTGGTGATTTTTGTAACTTTGACTGTCGGGGCTTAAAGGGTCCTTTTTCATCTATTCGATAGAAAGACGATGATTAAATTCAGTGACTGGTAGCACTTATCCACGACGTTCAGTATTTTGGATAATAAATAGAGGAAAATAGTTCCCTTATTTACTACAAATCACTAAGAAGAGCTAAAATAGGGGAATAAATTTCCCTCATTTAACTTAATTCTATTCACTAGAAAAATGTGCCTTTTTATCATATAAGGGAAAAAAGCTCCTCTATTTACTCCAAAATGAGCTTGAATTTGCAATTAAGGGAATAAAGTTCTCTTATATTCACCGCCGGGTATCCAATTAAGGAAATGACAGGCCGCTTTCGCAATAAAGCCCATTCCATCAGGCATACACTCAAGTGGAGTAGGCATCTTGAACGGAAACCAACACTCTTTCATACCATCTGAAGCGGAAAAAACACGACTCTGATTTTGAAAGTCTTGAGTGGACTTTTCAGTGACTTTCTCTAAGAGGAGCCCTTTTGTGCTGAACTATATTAATAACTAGAATTTGGATTATGGACGAAATAGCTCATCGCTGCAACGGTTTTTTGGCAGCATAATAACATACTTTCCAGCAAGTCACGGTAAAATAGGAAGTGAAATAGGAGAGCCGGGGATTAGGGCACACTAGATCATCCGTTTCTCTTAGTTGGAGAGAAGAAAGGAAATCAGGTGTTTCTGAGAAGAGAATTTAAATTAGGGTTCTTTTCTAATGGCTCTTTTCTAAAAGATTGTTGCTTTTGATGCTATTTTATCCTCTCTTCATTTTCACCTGAAAGGATTGGAGCGGAAGGCGTGCGACCTCCTGCGGGACTAGCGGGACAGGTGAGACCCCGCAGGCAAAGCTGAGGAGGCCGGGCGCCCGCCCCGCGGAGTCGCGCGCCTGGAGCGGAAATCCATTACTTTTAAAATAGCCAAAATCTTTACGAAAACAGCCTTTCTAATAAATTGTTATTTTGATTACCAGCTTGCCTTTCTCCTCTTAACGTATGGGGAGTGGAAATCCATTCCTTTTCCAAAGCCACATTCTTTGAGAAGATCATAAAATATTCGAATAACCACCACACTTAAGAAAATCCACAAAAAAAATGAACGAAATCCAATGTTATCCGTCTTATAGATGAATCAGCCTAAAGCTGAACAAAAAGTGAGGAATTTTAAGGATGGAAGAGAAAGAGTTGATCAAAAAAGCAAAAAAAGGAGATCACAAAGCCTTTGCTGTTCTATTCAAAGACAATTATCCTTTCCTTGTAAAATATCTCGTAAAGGTAACGATGAATCGCGACCTTGCTGAAGAGCTTGCTCAGGATACCATGGCTAAATGTGTGGAAAAGATTCATCTTTATAACGGCAAGTCTAAATTCTCCTCCTGGCTGATGACGATTGCCACAAACCGGTACATCGATTTACAGCGAAAGCGGAAAAAAGAAAGAGATTGGCAGCAGGAAGAAATCAATATGCGGAAGATGAAATGGGAGATTGCATCAAGGAATGAAGAATGGACTGATTTAATGGAAGCTTTATCAAAGCTTTCAGAAGATGTCAGGCTGCCGATTGTGCTGAAGCATTACTATGGATTTTCCTATGAAGAGATCTCAGAAATGGTCAAACTGCCTGAAGGAACGGTAAAATCCCGGATCCATCATGGAATAAAGACCTTGCGAAAGGAGTTGCGAGTGGATGAAACAAGAAAAACAGGAACAGCCAAATGACTGGGAAGACCTGCATGGCCTTTTTGAAGAAAGCTTCCAAGAAATAGATAGAGACATAGAAAATCATACTCCTTCCGGGCAGTGGTTCGAGCAGTTTACACTAAGCCAGCAGGAAGCCTTGAAGCGGAAATATCGTAAAGAATTAATTATTTTCCTTGTGCTCGCTGTCCTGATAATAAGTGTAATTCTATTTGCACTATATGAAAGCCTTCTCCTCTTTGCTGTGATTCAGGGTTTCGCTTTCCTTGCGGCAGCAGGATACGGTGGGGCAGCTTACTATAAGCAGGTGAAGAGAATATGACACAAGAAGAGGTTCTGACACTTCTGCTTGTCGCGCCGCTTCTCCTGCTGCAAAGTCTGTTCTTGTTTACAGACGCCAGGAAAAGAGGTCATAAGTATTGGTTTTGGGGATTATGGGGGTTGATACAGTGTCCAGTTCCCTTGCTGTTTTATTTTATCTTTGCACGAAAAATTTTCAGTAAAAAGAAGAAGATCGAGGAGGAGTTAAAGTGATCATTGTGACAACCGAAACGGTACCAGGAAAGGAAATCGTAGAACTGAAGGGATTTGTAAGGGGAAGTACGGTCCAGGCGAAGCATATTGGAAAGGATATTATCGCCGGATTAAAGACCATTGTAGGCGGAGAAATCAGTGAATATAGTGAATTGATGGAACAGGCAAGACAGCAGGCGATTGATCGGATGGTCAAAGAAGCTGCACAAAAAGGAGCCAATGCCATTGTAACCGTTCGTTTCGAAACTTCAGCTGTCATGCAGAATGCTTCTGAAATTATTGCCTATGGAACAGCCGTGGTAGTGGCATAGCAAAGGAATTTCCTGCATAAGTTTTTAATGTGCCCGCACCTGAAGAAAAGTGAAAGAATAACATGAATTATCCGAAAATAGAATTGACACTGTCAATTAAGCGTGGTAATGTTATCAAGTATTAGTAAATTATTGAAAAAGGAGGGTAACGTGATGATGACTATACTGAATTGCACTACAGTCCAATTAAACCAAAATATCCACGTAACCTGTCTGGAGACTCATCCAGCCTTTTCATAACCCTTTTTCATTTTAATTTTATATGAAACAGGGCACTGGTTACGTCTGTAATCGGTGCCTTTTTATGTCCAAAGACATACTGCATGGCGCGGTATGTCTTTTTTTGTTGTTTAGGAAATTTCAAGGCAGCTTTCTGCTTATAAAGATTTGCCTGTCAGAATTGAGACAGGCGAGTAATTTATTTCAACCATCATCTTTGTGAAAGGCTCTTTGTAAGAAAAAGGCATACTTAGGCTCGGCAAAACTATTAGCTTATCCACTTTGAATCGTACTTATACTGTGAGGATGATTATAATAGCCTTTTTTATAAAAGATGGTGGTAGTGTCCTGGGTCAAAGGAGTTTTTCAAAAAGGTTGTTGCTGTTAAATACTATTTTAACCTCCTCCTCCTTTTACTAGAAGGATTGGAGCGGAAGGGGTGCGACCTCCTGCGGGACTAGCGGGACAGGTGAGACCCCGCAGGCGAAGCCGAGGAGGCTCAACGCCCGCCCCGCGGAGTAGCGCGCCTGGAGCGGAAATCCATAACTTTTAAAACAGCCACAATCTTTGTGAAAACAGCTTAAAAGAAATTTAATTAACTCGATGTCAACAGGAATTCCTGTTCACATATAAAAAAAATCAAGGAGGAATGAACAAATGTTGAAAGTGAGAATTGAAATGATGATGCCGATAGTGGAGACAGAAGGCGGATAGTGATGTGAAGGAAAAGGAGGACTGATCACTGATGTTCAGTATTTTAGGAAAATTAAGCTGGTTTTTTAAAGAAAATTGGAAACGGTATACTGTCGCAATCGGGTTGTTGACTTTTGTGGGCATCCTGGATGTGCTGCCTCCCAAACTTGTAGGCATGGCAATAGATGACATCCATATCGGCAAAATGACAACGGAAAATCTGAGCAGTTATCTTATTTGGATGGCCGTTATTCTGACCGTTTCATACGGACTCACCTATATATGGATGTATCAATTGTTCGGAGGGGCATTTCTTGTCGAGAGAAAACTTCGCTCGAAGTTCATGGGGCATTTGCTGCAAATGACACCGGCATTCTTTGAAAAGA
Organism: Rossellomorea vietnamensis; assembly: GCF_008180615.1. Classification (GTDB taxonomy): domain Bacteria; phylum Bacillota; class Bacilli; order Bacillales; family Bacillaceae_B; genus Rossellomorea; species Rossellomorea vietnamensis_D. The sequence goes on along the minus strand of NZ_VTEH01000009.1, from coordinate 91,420 downwards.
ACCGTACGGGAGATTTAATGGCAAGAGCGACGAATGACCTGAAGGCCGTTTCAATTACAGCAGGTTTTGGAATCCTGACGTTGATTGATTCAAGTGTATTCATGCTGACCATCCTTTTTACTATGGCCTTCTTTGTCAGCTGGAAGCTGACGCTGGCTGCTGTCTTGCCGCTGCCGTTCATGGCATGGCTCATGAAAGTATATGGAGCAAGGATTCACAAGCGGTTTACAGAAGCGCAGGATGCGTTCGGGGATTTGAATGATAAAGTGCTCGAATCAGTTGCCGGAGTCCGGGTTATCAGGGCATATGTTCAGGAACGGGCGGATGAAGGAAAGTTCGCTGAAATGACTGAGGATGTTTACAACAAAAATATCGAAGTGGCGAAAATTGATTCACTGTTTGAACCGACTATCAAGGTCCTGGTCGGCCTGAGCTATTTGATCGGATTGGGGTATGGCGCATACCTGGTGTTTCATCAGACCATCACACTGGGTGAACTGGTCTCATTCAATGTATATCTGGGAATGTTGATTTGGCCCATGTTTGCCGTTGGAGAGCTGATCAATGTTATGCAAAGGGGGAACGCCTCGCTGGACCGCGTCCAGGAAACCTTGAATTATGAGGAAGATGTAAAAAGTCCTGCTCATCCCAAATTTGCGGGGACCCCTGAAACCATCAGTTTTGAAGAAGTGGATTTCCAGTATCCTTCATCAAAAGTAAATAATTTGAGCGGGATTAACTTAAAGCTTCAAAAAGGCCAGACACTCGGGATCGTCGGCAAAACCGGAAGTGGAAAAACAACCGTCATCAAGCAGCTTCTTAGGGAGTACCCTCATGGAGAAGGAAGACTTGCCATTAACGACATCCCAATAGAAGAGCAGGATCTGCAAAGTGTTAGAGATTGGATTGGTTATGTACCGCAAGATCACGTTTTATTTTCAAGAACCGTAAAAGAGAACATTCTATTTGGCCAGCCAGAGGCGTCCGAGGCTCAATTGGAAAAAGCGATTGAACTGGCTGACTTCAAAAAAGATCTTGAAATGCTTCCTGACCGGCTTGCCACTCTTGTGGGTGAAAAAGGAGTTGCACTGTCCGGCGGCCAGAAGCAGCGTATTTCAATCGCTCGTGCCCTCATTAAAAACCCGGAAATTCTTATTCTCGATGATTCGCTGTCGGCAGTAGATGCCAAAACAGAGGCGAAAATCATTGAGAACATCCGGAAAGAGAGAAGCGGAAAAACCACGATCATCACGACTCACAGACTTTCTGCTGTAGAACATGCGGACTGGATTGTTGTCCTCGATAATGGTGTCGTTACAGAAGAAGGCACCCATGAAAAATTGTTGCGTAACCATGGCTGGTATAAAGAGCAATATGACCGCCAGCAAGTTGAAGAGTCCTCGCTCCAGGAGGTAAAAATATGAGTGTAGGTAAACGTTTATTACAATATGCATTACTTTATAAAAAAACCATTCTGGCTGCTCTGCTGATGCTTACGGTATCAGTTGCTGCCGACCTGGCTGGACCTTTCATCGCGAAGAAGCTTATCGATGAGCATATACTGGGGATTGAAACAACATGGTACCAGACGAAAGAAGGCAAAGATGCGGTGAGCTACCAGGGCAGCTGGTATAAACGGGAAAAATATTTTTCTGAAGATGAGGTGAAGGGAACAGAGGTAAGGGTTCTTTCGGCGGGCAGGGATTTCTATTTCGTTGAAGAGCCTGTTACGGAAGAGGGAGAGCGAAAATTCGAAGATGGCAAACTGGTTATCACCAGGGGAGAATCATCAGCCTCCTATGATGCTGAGAAAATATCGACTGCTCAATTAATACAGTTCTATAACCCGGAAATACCGAGAATCATAACGCTGCTAGCCCTCTATTTCGGCCTTCTCGTCGCGGCTTCGTTTTTTCAATATGGGCAGGGGTTTTATTTGAAAAAAGCCGCTAACCGGGTCATCCAGAAAATGAGGTCAGATGTTTTTGGCCAGATCCAAAAGCTGCCGATCCGTTATTTTGATAATTTACCCGCGGGAAAAGTCGTGGCACGGATCACCAATGATACAGAGGCGATCAGGGAGCTGTATGTTACTGTTTTGTCCACCTTCTTTACAAGTGCCATTTATATTACCGGTATTTATATCGCTTTGTTCATACTGGATGTAAAGCTTGCAGCTCTGTGTCTGGTGCTTCTGCCAATCATAGCGGTGTGGACGATTCTCTACAGAAAATATGCGTCCCATTACAACCATGTTATCCGGTCGAAAGTCAGTGACATCAACGCAATGATCAATGAGTCCATACAGGGGATGAATATCATTCAGGCGTTCAGCCGTGAAAAAAAGTCACAGGCTGAATTCGAAGAGTTGAATGAAACGCACTATGAGTACCAAAATAAAATGCTCAGCCTCAATTCTATGACATCACACAACCTGGTGGGGGTACTGAGGAATATTACATTTGTAGCTTTCATTTGGTATTTCGGCGGAAGTGCCATTGGTGCCTCTTCGGTTGTATCACTGGGAGTGCTCTACGCCTTTGTGGATTATATCAACAGACTCTTTCAGCCGATCACAGGTATTGTGAACCAGCTTGCCAACCTTGAGCAGGCACTAGTCGCCGGGGAGAGGGTTTTCGAACTGCTGGATGAAGAGGGCACTTCTGTGGAGGACAAGAGAATTCAGCGATATACAGGAAATGTCCTTTTTCATAATGTTCACTTCGGCTATAAAGAGAATGAATATGTGTTGAAAGATATCTCTTTTGGAGCTAAACAGGGGGAGACTGTGGCACTCGTCGGCCATACAGGCTCCGGGAAAAGTTCCATCATGAATCTGCTCTTCCGCTTCTATGATTGTGATAAAGGGGAGATTTTGATAGACGGGAAAAATATCAAGGAGATTCCTTATCAAACCATTCGTGAACACATGGGAATCGTACTTCAAGATCCTTATCTGTTCACTGGTACTATCGCTTCAAATGTAAGCCTGGATGATCCACGGATTTCGAGGGAAAAGGTTGAGGAGGCATTGAATGCTGTCGGTGCCGGCAAAGTTTTTCATAACCTGGAAAACGGTTATGACGAACCTGTCATAGAAAAAGGCAGCACGCTTTCTTCTGGACAGAGGCAATTGATTTCTTTTGCAAGGGCATTGGCATTCAATCCGGCCATTTTGATTCTCGATGAAGCGACGTCCAGCATCGATACTGAAACTGAAGCAGTAATTCAGGAGGCGATGGAGGTTTTGAAAGAAGGCCGTACCACTTTCATCATTGCCCACCGTCTGTCAACTATCAAGAATGCAGATCAAATCATTGTATTGGATAAAGGAACCATCGCCGAAAAAGGCTCGCATGATGAATTGATGGAGCTGAAAGGGCGCTACTACCAAATGTATGAACTGCAGCAAGGAAAGCAGATGGGGCACGCTGGTTAGAACTTAAACTGGTAAGCAGTTCAAGTACAGGCAGGATGTATGAGAGTATGAAATTACAGAAAGAGTGTGTCATTATGACATGCTCTTTTCTTTGAATGATTTTTAAATGCTGCTGTTAAGAAACATTTTCAATATAATTATGCTGGATAAGTTGACTTCGATATAAGTATGAGATCTAGTTTTTTCTGAACAGAATTGATAGTATTCACGTTTTAAAAGGAGGAGTTCAGATGGTATATACACTGAAAACGAGTTCACCCGAAACAGTAGAATTTGTTTTGATAATACAAAATAAGATTTCTAAAATAATAGGAACTAATTTAACAGGTATCTATCTCCATGGTTCCTTATCAATGGGAGGTTTTAATCCAAACAGCAGTGATGTGGATATTTTAGTTGTAACGAAAAAGACCCTCCCTGTTGAAATCAAAAGGAAGTTGGCAAAGTTATTTTTACATTATTCTGCTTCTCCTTTTCCTATAGAGGTCAGTTTTGTGAACGAAGTACAAATGAAAGACTGGCAGCACCCCTGTCCATTTGATTTCCATTATAGTGAGTTCTGGAGAAAACGGTTTGAAAATGATTTGGCTCAGGGCTCATCTCAATTTTTAAATGAGGAGGTAAACAGGGATGAGGATTTGGCAGCGCACATCACTATCCTTAATAATAGAGGGATTTGTTTGTGCGGCAAACCTGTTAAAGAAGTTTTCCCCATAATACCATCTGCCGATTATCTGTCATCCATTATGGGCGATTTTGAAGATTGTTTGGAAAACATTGAAGAAAACCCGGTATACTGTATTCTGAATATAATGAGGGTTTATTGGTACCTGAAAGAAGGAGTCATCTCCTCAAAATATGAAGCAGGTTCTTGGGGAACATCGTCTCTTCCTGCAGAGTTTGCTTTCACTGTTGAAAAAGCAGCGGAATGTTATGGAGGGGATAAATCTGCCCATACCTTTGAAAAGCAGGAACTTTTCTTATTGAAGAGTTTTATCTCGAATAAGGTAAGATCTTTACTGAACCACCGGGAGAACTCCTGAAAATAGCGGTCCCGGAATTTATCTAAAAAAGACGAGAAAACTCCCTCTTCAAGCGTGTGAAGGGCATAGCCCAACGGTAAGGGGGAGATGAATCGCCTGCCTTTGGTCTCTACTAAAAAAACTTCGAAAGAAACATACGTTCCCAAGGTACCATCTTTCTTGGTATAATTACTACAAGGAGGTGAAACCATTTGATTGTTAAAAAAACCTTTAAATTCAGGATCTATCCAAATCACCAACAAATTGAATTAATCAATAAAACGTTCGGTTGTTCCCGGTTCATCTACAACTATTTTGTTGGGAAACAAAAGAACAAAGACGCTTATTGGTCTATCGTAAATGAAATGGTACAGAATGGACAGCTTTCGCAGAACAATTGGAAAGGTAAATTTTTCAACAAGAACCAATCCATCAAAGCTGTTCGAGAGCTCAAGAAGACCTATTCATTCTTGAAAGAAGTCGATAGTATTGCCCTTCAGAAATCAGTTGAAATCGTTCATGATTCCTACACACGGTATTACAAGAAACAAAATCATTTACCTCGATTCAAATCGAAGAAGAACCCCGTTCAATCCTATACCACAAAGTTTGTGAACGGGAATATACAAGTGAAAGATAAACACATCAAATTGCCAAAACTCGGCCTTGTTCGGTTTGCCAAGAGTCGTGAGGTCAAAGGCCGAATAATGAACGCCACCATTAGACGAAACCCTTCAGGTAAGTTCTTCATTTCGATATTGGCTGAAATAGAAATTCAACCCTATAAGAAAACCGGCACCTCTGTCGGAATCGACGTAGGTTTGAAGGATTTCGCTACTCTTTCAGATGGCACAATCCATAAAAACCCACGCTTTTTCCGTATACTAGAAAAGAAAATAATCAATGCCCAACGCATTCTTTCAAGGAGGCAATTGGGTTCTTCGAATTGGAAAAAACAAAAAAAGAAAGTTGCCCGGCTGCACGAAAAAATCGCTAATGCAAGAAAAGATATGTTGGACAAAATCTCTACCGAAATAGTCAAAAACCACGACATTATCGGCATTGAAGATTTGTCCGTCAAAAAAATGTTAAAAAACAAAGACCTTTCAAAAGGAATCAGCGAAGTAAGCTGGGCCCAATTCAGGTCTATGTTAGAATACAAATCATTATGGTACGGTAAACAGGTGATAGCAGCAGCAAAAAATTTCCCTTCCAGCCAGCTATGTTCTGTATGTAATCATAAGTATAAAGCCGTTAAAGATCTTGCGTTGCGTGAATGGACGTGTCCAACTTGTAAAAGCAGCCATCAAAGGGATCTAAACGCAAGTATAAATCTTCGCAACGAAGCATTGCGATTAACCGCAGGGACTGCGGAGTTAGCCTAACCAAAAACGAACCAATAGGTTTGTGTTCTTAGGAATCCCCCACTTCAAGCGACCTGTAAGGGCGATAAGTGGTGGGTAGTTCAAACGATTATCACTATTTCCCGACTATACTAGCCCCTAGGTAATGTTGATATTGCGGTATACTGTTATAAAGACAGGACCAAAGGGGGATTTTGTCGATTTATGTCCCCATTTCCTTCCCGAACACGGTATAATCTAGTTTGTGTTATAGATTGAAAAGTAAGGGAGGAACCTATGATGGGATGGGCTTTAGCCATTTTGTTCGGTTCAGCAGTCATACTGCTCATTTTGTCGTTTATTAAAACGGCGCAATCCAAATCATCTGTTGAACAGCAGATTGAACACTCTTCTATTTCATTGATGAATGAGGTTCATGAGCTTCAAAAACAGATACGTAACATAGAATTAGATGCAGAAATTACTGCAAAGCAAGCAGGTGCAATGGAAGCTTCAGCTAAAGAACGTCTACTGCTGCGTGAAATCCTTGATATGCACAAACGAGGATACTCCATAGAAAGCATCTCTTCAAAAAACGGACTTAACCCTCACGAGGTCGAAATGATGCTTGCTCCATACACAGCAAGGAAGATGGAAAGGGGCATGGCCGCACAATGATGACCAATACTTTGCGCAGTTTTGCAGCAGGGCTCTTAATTGCCACCACAACAATAGGGGCGGTTTATCTGTTTGGTCCTTCCACGGCTGAAAGCACAGAGAAACCAGCCGAATCAGTGGAAAAACAGGTCCTGAGCGAGGATGAAATGATTGAACAGCTGGCTTCAACCGGCTTTGTCATACATACAGAGGAAGAGTGGAATAAGCAGCTGGCGGCGTCCGCTAATAAGGAAATTGAGGAAAAGCAAGGTGAGAAAGAGAAGCAGTCACCGGAAGAAAAGGTAGTATACAGGGCCATCCTGTCTGTATCAATGGGCATGACCAGCATAGATGTGGGAAATGCCTTGGAAAAAGCAAAAATCATAGTCGATGGCATGGAATTTTACAGTGAGGTAGAAAAAAGAGGGCTTGAAAACGAACTCAGACCAGGCACTTTTGAGTTCGAAAGCGGAATGTCAATGGAAGAAATCATCTCGACAATCTTTAAATAGATAAGCTTGCAGCTCCCTTATAGACAAGGGAGCTCTTTTCTGTTTGGATGATAGCAAATAAACTAGAGTGCCTTAACGAGCTATGCGGGAACGTCCTTTTAATGCGTAAGCGTATGAGCTCGTCAGAACCGCACCGGAGCGGTTAATAACTGATGCCTATTCTGTTTCGGTAACTATCTTCATTAGTGATCAAACTATAGGCAAAGTCGGCTGTATCAAATATGGAAATGCTTTTGCCATTCTCAGGAAGCATTTCTTTTTCAGTGCGGTAAACGCCTATTCTTTCCCCATCAGGAAGGTAAGTAGGACACACGATTGTCCAATTCAATTCAGAGCTCTTCAACATTAGGTATGTTCTTAAATGATCCTCTGCTGCACTCGTGCTCCTTCTTTTTGATTCATTTGTCTGGAACCTATAAAGGGAAGGAGTCTCTCTTGCCTGAAGAATCCCCGCTGTACCGATCGTAACAATCCTCGTTATCTTATTTCTTCTCATTGAATTCAGAATACCCGGCATACTTCTTGAAAGGACATCATTCTTATCCGTGCCCAGCCCGCTGATTACTGCATCACATTGTGAAAAACAGTAGTCTATATCTTTTTCGTTCAGGACATTGCCTTCGATAAGAGACAGATTCGGATGCTTACTTTTGATTTTCTCTGTGTTCCTCACCAGCGCTTGTACATGATGGCCATCTTTCAATACACATTCCATGATGATGGAGCCTACCCTGCCTGAAGCTCCCAATAAAGCAATCTTCATGTTAGAACCTCCAATATATTTAGCTCAAGGTTTCCTAAGAAGTTTTCCTTTTAAGCAATTTCTGTTTTTTTTAAGGCTCTTTTCAAAGATATTCTTGCTATTGATTACTATCTTACCTTCCTCCCTTTAAGGTAAGGGGAGTGGAACGGAAGACGTGCGACCTCCTGAGGGACTAGCGGGACAGGTGAGACCCCGGAGGCAAAGCGGAGGAGGCTCACCGCCCGCCCCGCGGAGTCATGGGGTTGGAGTGGAAATCCATTACTTTTCCATAGCCACAATCTTAGCTAAAAGCCTTTAAAAAAGTTAAGCTGCAGGACAATCCACATTATAAGGTAAAAGTTTATTAAATACATCCCTGAATAATAGTCATTAAAAGAAGTCTAATTTTTTGGCTGGTTGATTCCCATAAGAATACTTAAAAATACCATCGATTTTTAAGAAGATACCGAACATTAATTATACCGGGCATTAATGTTTTTAGCACTTTTAGTGAAAACTAAAGGGTAGAAACATTATTATTGACAGAAGGGGTATAAAAATTTATGATAGCAATCGTGACTAATAAATCCGATAAGAATAGTGAGGTTTTATAATGAAGAAGTTATCTAAGAGTATTTTGTTCTTTTTAGGTGCAGTATTCCTGCTTGCAGCCTGCGGTAATAATACAGACAATGAAGAATCTGCAGGTACTGGAGAAGATCAGCAGGAACAGTCATTATATGAAAAAATCCAGGAAGATGGAGAGTTCCTGATCGGGACGGAAGGTACATACCCGCCATTCACTTTCCACGATGAATCAGGAGAGCTGACTGGGTTTGATGTAGAAATTGCTAAGGAAGTAGCCAGCCGTCTTGGAGTAAAACCGGTGTTTCAAGAAACGCAATGGGATGCCATGTTCGAAGGGTTAAATTCCAATCGTTTCGATATGATTGCAAACCAGGTTGGAATCAGGGAAGACCGCCAAGAGAAATATGATTTTTCTATCCCTTACATTGAATCTTCTGCGGTCCTGGTTGCCAGCAAAGATAATGAAGATGTTTCTTCATTCGAAGATATTGATGGCCTGACTTCCGCACAATCTCTAACGAGTAATTATAGAGACATTGCTGAAAGCTATGGTGCCGAAATTCAAGGAGTAGACGGTCTTGCCCAAGCGATTCAATTGCTTGAACAAGGCAGAGTGGATGTTACCGTTAATGACAAATTGTCCATTCTTGATTACCTGCAAAAACAAAAAAATGCTGGCGTTGAAATTGTGGCAACACAAGATGAAGCTGCTCAAAGCGGATTGATGTTCCGTCAAGGAAACGAAGAATTGGTAGAAGAAGTAAATAACGCGTTAGAGGAAATGATGGAAGACGGTACGTACGCCGAAATCTCTGAGAATTGGTTTGGCGAAGATGTTTCTCCTAGGTAGTATCTTTCAAGACCCTGAACGCATGATGGATATTCTGCAAAGCTCCCTGCTTCCTATGGTAAAGGGAGCTTTGTATTATTCAATTCCTCTAACACTAATATCCTTTGCATGCGGGATGGTTTTGGCCATACTGACCGCTTTATCAAGGTTGTCGGGCAGCAAGCTCCTGAGGGGAATTGCCCGTGTATACGTATCGGCAATAAGAGGTACACCATTGCTTGTGCAATTATTCATCATCTTTTACGGCTTGGGGAATCTCGGTATTGAAGCTTTGAAATTCGATCCTTTTCCATCTGCAGTCATTGCCTTTTCTTTAAACGTGGGGGCTTATGCTTCTGAGATTGTCAGGGCAGCCATTCAGTCGATTCCAAAAGGACAGTGGGAGGCAGGGTATTCCATTGGAATGACTTACAGCCAGAATTTGAAACGGGTGGTCCTTCCGCAGGCGGCAAGGGTCTCCATCCCGCCGCTGTCGAATTCTTTCATCAGCCTGGTGAAGGATACTTCATTGGCCTCCCTGATTTTAGTGACTGAGCTATTCAGGAAGGCGCAGGAGATTGCAGCGACTACTTATGAATTTCTTCTATTATATATGGAGGCCGCGCTTCTATACTGGATCATGTGCTTCATGCTTACACTGATTCAGGACCGGGTGGAAACAAGGCTTGACCGGTATATTGCCAAATAGAGAGGGGGGAAAGTAGATGATCAGCATAAAAGGATTGAAGAAGCGTTTTGGGGATCTTGAAGTTTTAAAAGGATTTGATGTTGAAGTCGAAAAAGGACAGGTAATCGTATTGATCGGTCCTTCAGGATCTGGGAAAACAACCTTCCTTCGCTGTTTGAACCTTCTCGAGATACCTGATGAAGGAAAGCTGAACATCAGCGGAACAAGAATGGATTTCTCTCAAAAGCTTTCCAAGAAAGAATTGCTGAAGATGCGCAGGAAAACAGGTATGGTTTTTCAAAACTATAACCTATTTCCTCACCGGACGGCTTTGGAGAATGTAATGGAAGGCCCTGTAATCGTTCAGGGTAAATCCAAAGATGAAGTTAAGAAAAAAGCGGTTTCCCTTCTGGAGAAGGTTGGATTGGGTGATAAAATTGATTATTATCCCTATCAGCTTTCAGGGGGACAGCAGCAGCGTGTCGGAATCGCACGGGCATTAGCAATAGAACCTGAGGTCATGCTGTTTGATGAGCCAACCTCAGCCTTGGATCCTGAATTAATCGGAGAAGTACTCAAGGTTATGAAGGACCTTGCGGAAGAAGGGATGACGATGATCGTTGTCACTCATGAAATGAAATTTGCCAAGGAAGTGGCGGACGAAGCCATCTTTATGGACGGCGGTTATATAGTCGAACGCGGCAACCCGATAGATATTTTCGAAAATCCAAAAGAAGAGCGGACACGCCAGTTCTTGAACTTAATACAGTAAAAAAGGAAAGCTTAGCCGTTTGGTTAAGTTTTTCTTTTTGTTAGAAGTGGCTTGATGGCTGGTGAGCCAGTTTGAACTAGGTTCTTGGGCAGAAGATTGGGGTAGGAACGTGCAAAAATGCCGCCGAGCTGGCAACTTGGATTCATGATTGAGGGCGGAACGTGCAGAAGATGTCGCCGAGCTGGCAACTAGGGTACATGATCGGGGGCGAAAGTGGAAGAAGATGTGCCTGAGCTAGCAACTTGGGTACATGATCGAGGTAGAAAGGAGGAGAAGATGTCTCCGAGCTAGCAACTTGGATACATAATCGAGGTCGGAATGTGCAGAAGATGTATCCAAGCTAGCAACTTGGGTACATGATTGAGGTCGGAACGTGGAGAAGATGCCCCCGAGCTAGCAACTTGGGTMCATGATTGAGGTCGGAACGTGCAGAAGATGTATCCGAGCCAGCAACTTGGATACATGATGTAGTAGAAAGGAGAAGAAGAGTCTCCGAGCCAGCAACTTGGGTACATGTAGAAAGGAGAAGAAGATGTCTCCGAGCTAGCAACATGGGTACATGATCGAAGTCGAAAGGAGAAGAAGATGTCTCCGAGCTGGCAACTTGGGTACATGATGCAGGTAGAAAGGAGAAGAAGATGTCTCCGAGCTAGCAACTTGGGTACATAATCCGGGTTACAAAGAGAAGAAGATGTCTCCGAGCTAGCAACTTGGGTACATGATCCAGGTCGAAAGTGGAAGAAGATGTCTCCGAGCTAGCAACTTGGGTACATGATCGAGGTCGGAACGTGGAGAAGATGCCCCTGAGCTAGCAACTTGGGTACATGATGCAGGTAGAAAGGAGAAGAAGATGTCCCCGAGCTAGCAACTTGGGTACATGATCGAGGTCGAAAGGAGAAGAAGATGTCTCCGAGCTGGCAACTTGAATACATGATCGGGGGCGAAAGTGGAAGAAGATATGCCCGAGCTAGCAACTTGGGTACATGAACGGGGGCGAAAGTGGAAGAAGATGTCTCCGAGCTGGCAACTTGGGTACATGATCCGGGTTACAAAGAGAAGAAGATGTCTCCGAGCTAGCAACTTGGGTACATGATCGAGGTAGAAAGGAGAAGAAGATGTATTCGAGCTAGCAACATGGGTACATGACCGGGGACAAAAGTGGAAGAAGATGTCTCCGAGCTAGCAACTTGGATACATGATGCAGGTAGAAAGGAGAAGAAGATGTATCCGAGCCAGCCCCTTGGGTACATAATCGAGATCGAAAGACGAAGAAGATGTCCCCGAGCTACCCCCTTCGATACATATGCAGTTCAGCAGGAGAAGAAGACCAACAGGATTGAGACCGGGTTAATTGAACATAGTACGTATAGAAAGAACTCTATCCTACATAGCCTTAATATTGAAGATTTTTCTACATTATTTTGCCAATGATGTTATTTCTTAATTCTTAGTGGAAAAATAAAAGAGAGAACGTATTTAAGGAGGAGTCGGAATGGATTATAGAACAGAGCGTGATACAATTGGAGAAATTCAAGTTCCTGCTGACAAATTTTGGGGAGCACAAACTCAGAGAAGCAGGCAGAATTTTAAGATCAGCCATGAAAGAATGCCTCTTGAGGTTACATATGGGTTTGCGCAGTTGAAAAAGGCGGCTGCCATTGTCAACCACGAATTGGGAAAACTTTCTGATACCAAGAAGGATGCAATCGTTAAGGCATGCGATGAAATCATTTCAGGCATGCTGGATGAACATTTTCCCTTGGTCGTTTGGCAGACTGGCAGCGGAACTCAATCCAACATGAATGTGAACGAAGTAACTGCATACAGAGCCAATCAGATGATAAAAGACAGCGATGAGACGGTTCATCCTAATGATGATGTGAATATGTCACAAAGTTCTAATGATACGTTTCCTACTGCCATGCACATTGCGGCATACAAAGAAATTCAAGAAAAGCTGAAACCAGTGCTGCAGCAATTTCAGGAAACTTTGAATGAAAAAGAGAAGAAGTTCATGGACATCATCAAAATCGGGCGGACTCACTTGCAGGATGCTACACCATTGACCCTTGGGCAGGAAATCAGCGGGTGGAGGACAATGATTGAAAGGTCACAAAAAATGCTGAATGAAAGCAGCAAGCACCTGTTGAATTTAGCCATTGGCGGAACAGCCGTCGGGACAGGAATCAATGCTGATCCAAGATTCGGTGATATGGTAGCCGGACAATTGGAAAAGCAGACAGGTTTCTCATTTGTTTCTTCCGACAATAAGTTTCATGCACTGACTTCGCATGATGAAATTGTTCATGTACATGGTGCTTTAAAGGCGCTGGCAGCCGACGTTATGAAGATTGCCAATGATGTGCGCTGGCTGGCAAGCGGGCCAAGGAGCGGAATCGGGGAAATTACCATTCCAGCGAATGAACCTGGAAGTTCCATCATGCCAGGCAAAGTGAACCCTACACAGAGTGAAGCATTGACAATGGTATCTGCACAGGTATTTGGCAATGATGCGGTGATTGGATTTGCAGCCAGCCAGGGGAATTTTGAACTTAACGTATTCAAACCGGTCATCATTCATAATCTTCTCCAGTCAACAAGGCTTTTAGCTGATGGAATCAAGTCATTTGATGAAAATTGTGCACAAGGAATCGAGCCGAATAATGAAGTGATTGAGGAATTCGTCAGCAGGTCGCTCATGCTCGTAACAGCCCTCAATCCTCATATTGGTTATGAAAAAGCAGCTCAAATTGCCAAAACGGCTCATAAGGAAGGTCTTACCCTGAAAGAGGCAGCTGTCCAGTCTGGATACCTGAGTGAAGAACAATATGATGAATGGATCGACCCTGCTAAAATGGTGAATTTGAAAAAGTAATATGGATTTTGGTTCAGTGAACCAGATAAATGTAAAGAGGAGATGACTTAAACAGAAAAGGTTTCGTCGCGTTTTTCATTTTTGGCTCTGAAGCAAGTTGATTCAGAAGCCGCACCTTAAGTGAAATAATCACATTTTTCGCGAAAACGAGGATATAAAAATAGGAGCCCCTGACTAAAAGTCAGGGGCTGTAGCCATATTAATATTAAGTTAGATTAACGTTGTTGTGAACCGCTGATTTGCTGTTCTGCCATTTGTACAAGGCGTTTAGTGATTTCTCCACCTACAGAACCGTTGGCACGTGCAGTTGTGTCTGCACCAAGTTGTACACCAAATTCAGAAGCGATCTCGTACTTCATTTGGTCGATAGCTTGTTGAGCTCCTGGAGCCACTAGTTGGTTAGAGTTGTTGCTGCGTGATTGTTGTTGGTTTTGCATGTTTTGTCATCTCCTTGTTGTTTTTATGGTTGGGTCAACTGGACTTGCACCAGTCCCGCAAAGTTTCTGCGGCCATCTCATTTGGATGACCCATTAATGTGGTTGATTGAATGTTTTGTTGTTGCTGTTACTCTGTATTATGGGACTTTTAAAAGAATATATACCAGATTGTCAGAGGGAATTTATTCCTGAAGGGACAGAGAAGATTAACACATAAATCATGTGGATAAACAAAGGATAAGTAATGAATGAATCCTACGGAAAACGGTGATGAAAATGAAGGTATGTGCTTTATGCAATGGAGTGGTCCGTAAGGAAATCGATTGTTCCAAGTGCGGTTCAAAACTTACGGACAAGGGAAGGGTATATGATTTCTTCGATGATTACAGCGCTTATATGGATATCGATGAAATTAAGCTGGCGGATGGAATCCCGGACAGTTCCGGTTCTGATGATTGTCTCCACTTGTTTTCGGGAGATTGCGGACATGATGAAACCCGGGTCATTAAATTCATGGAGATTTAGTAATTCAGGCAAAGAGAATTCAAAAAACAAAAAAAACTGCGGCTCAATGGATGAGCGCAGTTTTTTTGTTAATCAATTAGCGGATGCGGTCTTCTGTTTCTGCATCAAAGAAGTGAGTTTTATTCATATCGAATGCCAAGTCGATTGTTTGGCCTGCTTCAACATCTGTACGAGAATCAACGCGGGCAACGAAATCCTGGTCGCCAAGGCGGGAATACAGCATTGTTTCTGCACCAGTCAATTCGGATACTTCGATTTTTGCTCTGATTTTTGAACCTTGAGAAGAATCGATGAATAGAGGCTCATCATGGATATCTTCCGGTCTTACACCAAGGATGATGTCCTTACCAATGTATCCTTGTTCACGCAAAACTTTCATTTTTCCTTCTGGAACTTCAACAGCATCTTCTCCAAATGAGAACTTGCCTTCTTGAAGTGTTCCGCGGAAGAAGTTCATAGCTGGAGATCCAATGAATCCGCCGACAAATACGTTTTCAGGTCGGTCGTAAACTTCTTTAGGAGAACCAACCTGTTGAATCAGTCCGTCTTTCATAACGACGATGCGGGAAGCCATTGTCATCGCTTCTGTCTGGTCATGTGTCACGTAAATCGTTGTTGTCTGCAGGCGCTGGTGAAGCTTGGCAATTTCCGCCCTCATTTGTACACGAAGTTTTGCATCAAGGTTGGAAAGCGGCTCATCCATCAAGAAAACTTTTGCGTCACGAACAATCGCACGGCCCAGGGCCACACGCTGACGCTGACCACCTGATAATGCTTTTGGTTTACGGTCGAGCAATGATTCAAGACCAAGGATCTTGGCTGCGTCTTGTACGCGGCGGTCGATTTCCTGCTTGTCGAATTTACGCAATTTCAAACCGAATGCCATGTTGTCATAAACACTCATATGCGGATATAGTGCGTAGTTCTGGAAAACCATCGCAATATCACGGTCTTTTGGTGCTACGTCATTTACTCGTTTGCCGTCAATATAGAAATCACCTTTTGAGATTTCTTCCAAACCGGCTACCATTCTCAAAGTTGTGGACTTACCGCACCCTGAAGGGCCGACGAATACGATGAATTCCTTATCTTGTATGTCAAGGTTGAAGTCTTTTACCGCTGTAACGTTTTTATCATAAACTTTATAAATATTTTTCATTTGTAATTCTGCCATTTTGTTTGCCTCCTGTTTTCTATCTCTTTGTTAAAACCATTGTAATAGAAAACGCTTACTTATTGTAATGGGTAAAGTGCATAAAAAAAACATGGAGGGTTTGGGCATGTTGCTTAGTCCCCCATGTTGTTGTCATCCACTTCAGTTTCAAGGCAGGCCAGATAAACCGTTAAGGCACCTTGAAAGGTTTTAATATCGATGCCGATTTTTTCTATGAATTTATCGATCCTGTACTGAACACTATTGCGGTGCATGAACAGGGCTTTGGCTGTCTGGCTCGTGTTCGATTGGTTCTCCAAATAGGTTTTGATTGTTTTTTTCAATTCCTCATCTTCTGCAAATACGCCCTTAATATCAGCAAACATGCGGGTTTTCGTTTGTTTCGGCACGTAATGGAGGGCGAACGGAGGGAAGGTGGATGGAAAAGTGAACACCCTGCCCTTAGAGATATTTTTTTCTGCAAAAGTGAAAAGGTTTCTTTCTTCTTCAAAAAAAGAAAGGAAAGAATCATCAATAGAATAAAACCTTCCTATGAAGAACCTTGGTGATACATAGAAATCTCCTTCTATTACCGCTGCTGCAGATAACAGTTCTTCTTCAGGAAGCGTCCATTCCGTCTTTTTCTCCACAATTGCCCCGGATGCAGGAGAGTTGAAAACAATGACAGCCTGCTCGGCAAAGATGCTGCGAAGAGCTTCTGTAAGCAAATCGGTTTCTACTTTTTCTTCTATTGAAAATTGAATGATCCGGTACATGTCCTTTGGAGAAACACTGAATTTTGGTGAATCTCCTGCGTACAAATACTCATGCCAGTTCTTGCTTTCTTCGGTCTTGTTCTGAATATTTCCTGATGGAACTGCTTCGGAGAACAGTGTGAGTAGCAGCTCTATTTCACCGTGAGAAAGATTTTGTTTTGGAATGGACAGGAATTCCTCATTTGTTTCATTGGCCAGCAGCAGATGATCCGGAATTAGTTCTGAAGGAGGCACTTTATATAATTTGGATTCAGGATATTTTTGTTGTAGTTTTGAAAGCATCATATTCCCTCATTTAAGTTTTCTAATATGTATCATTTTACGAGAATGCCGGCCGAGATTCAAAAAGATTGGATTGCAACTGAAAGCAGGACTCTATTTAAGTCTATTAGAGGAGGGGTATTGATCCTTTGGGCTAAGTCCGTTCCAGTAGAGATAGGGCCTGTTCACAGCTAAGAAAAAAATGATTTCATGAGACTGAAAAAAGGACCGGTTTTGAACCGATCCTTTCTATCCCTGTTCTACTGGGGGTTCTTCTTCCTCAAGGTCCATTGACTGCTCGATATTAGAGACCTCATCGCGCATATGCACGGAGCCCCCGCTCAGACCTTCATTAACGATCCGGTCTACATCCAGATAGGCTTCCTTCTTTCCTTCATAATGTGTATCGGGAGAGAATTCTGCTTCTTTTTTATTTTTTGCCACTTTAACTCCTCCTTAGAGTACCTGTCTTTATTGTGCATGGATAGGAGAAGTTTATTCAGCATGCTTTTCACTCATAAACATGAAACAGCATCAATTCGTGAATTTGCTTTTGAATGATTTCTTCCTCTTCAGAAGGTGGTTGTGCTTCTTTCCATTCTATCGTGCCATTCTTGTGGTAGCTGCCTTCGTATCTTGTACCTTTATAGTAAAAGGAAAAAGTCCAACCCGGTAATTTTTTGTTCTCATACATACTTCTAAATTGAAAATGCTGAATCATTCCCTGTTGCCCCCTTAAGTTTGCTCCGGCATCATCACCGGCTGATTCTTCTTACTATTCTAAACCTTTCTCCTGATTTTTTACAGTGGGGAATAAGAACGACACTGGCACGAATCCCTGTAATGTGACATAAACCTTTATCATCTGTCATAAGATTTATTACAGCTTGAAGAAGGGGGACGGTAGTATGCTGCGTTAAAGCACTAAAAGGGACTGTCCCTCTTAGCGCTGTGACGCGCTGCTGTACTATAGTTATTTTATGCGAAGGGGTGCTGGTATGTTGTTTGTCAATCGGCTGCAAACAGGGATTGATCATTCGTGGAGATTGCGCAATTTTTATAAGGAACTGCAGACGAAAACCACAAATTCTGTTTACAGAGAGAGTATCCAGCAGGCAGAAGGGGATAAGAGGGAACATTATGAACTTCTTCAGTATGTGTACCGCATGCTGACGGGGAAGTATTATTCCATAGAAAACAAAAAAACGGACTTCACGTCATTCAGGGAGGGCGTCCTGGTGGCGCTGAAATCCGAACTGAAGGAAGCTGAATTATATCGAGATTTGCTGATGGCCTGCCCGGGGAGGCATATTTATCAGCCCATTTTTTTGATCATGACACAGGTACCCGCTAATGCGGTAAGATTCAACAGCATTTATATGGATCTTAAGTAGAGAACTTCCGGGCATTTGCCGAGTGAAGGAAAAAGGCATCAGCCAGGTTTTTCAGCCGCTTTTCTTCGATCTCGCCTTCGTCGAACCGCATGGGTTTGGCATTGATTTCAAAGACGATAAGGGTCCCGCTGTCTTCCTTGATCCCAAGGTCCATTGAAAATTCACCAATGAGGCCGAATGTGGTTTGAAGCTGTTCTCCGCAATCTGCTGCCAGGACCTCAATCCTTTTTACCAGCTCTTTCGATTCAATACGCTGAAACGGGAGAATCCGGCCGCCTTGGGGGACATGTGTCGTTACCTCTTGGCGTTCTGAGATTCTGATTCCGATTCCGGTGATTTCAAACCCTTTTCCTGAGTTATGGACAAGCACCCTGAGATCATAGCGGTGGTCATTCATTTTTTTGCATTGAATGGCTTCCTGATAGATGAATGTATCCGTCTCAAACCATTCAGGATATTTCAAGATCAAGCGGTCGAACCGGATGAATTTCTCGATTTTCTTTGTACTTTTACAGAGAATCTGGCCGTCTTCACAAAGTTCAATGAGCCTGATTCCTTTTCCTTTGGAAGAAAGGACAGGCTTGATATAAACTTTTTTCTTCTCTGCCAGATATTCCAGCAGATCCCCGGAGTTCTGCAGCAGCCTTGTTTCAGGCAGGTGAGGCTGGACGGACTCACTTTGGAAAAGGGATTGATGAACCTCCCACTTATTGAAAAAATGAGGGTTGAAAAATTGGATGTTCCGATTCCTTGCCCACTGCAAAAAATCCAAAAATTCGTCTGATCTCTCATCTGAGGGAGAAGGGATGCGGTTGTAGATGAAGTTTGGAATGGGAAAGGTGCAAGGCACCCACATATTTTTTTCTTCATGAAAGCAGAGTCCGGCAATTCTTTCTTTCCCGACGTCAGTGTATGAAAAGACAAACGAAAGGCCGCCCTTGGACTGGATGGCCTTCTGCAGATTTTGAAACAAAGGGAAATTTCCTTGATAACTTCCCTTTTTCTTAGCGGTCAGTATGCCGATGACCGGACCGCAAACAGTCCCCTTAGAGGATATGTCAAAGCAGTATTTATAGGGTTCATTTTCTCTGTACAGTATATAGGAGTTTCTTCCAAAAAGCAGGGATGCCAGAGAAGGATCGGAGTGAAAGAATAATTTCTTCTGCGGCTGATAATAGATTTTCATTTTAACGTCTCCTGAGGCTGTTTGATTGATCTCTGAGTAAGATATAAGCCAAAAGACAAGGAAAGTCGTCTTGTCAAAAGATCAAACGATTTTAAATCCGGATGTGAAAAAATAGATCTTCCTGGCTTTGAATTCGCTTCAAACAGCCAGACTCTGCCCAGGGCATCGATGCCAAAATCAAAACCGATTTCCCCAATAAAACCTTCCATATTCCGTTCCAATGCCGAGGATAACGTGATGGCGGCACTTTTTAGTTTTTCCTCTGTACGGAGGCAAAGGTCCCGGTCCGGAAACAGTTCCTGCAGGCTTTTGACACAGCCCCCGTTGTGCAGGTGGGTCGTGACGCTTCCTTCACCAGCGACCTTCGCAGCGATTGCGCTGACCTGCCATTCCCCATTTTCATCTTTATTGGTATGGACACGAAAATCCACTGGACGGTCTTCAGACTTGATGAGATGAATTCCTTGCTGAATGACCATCCTGCTCAATATTCTGGGCGGTATGATTCTCTGGAGCAGTTTTTCAAAGGAAGCCGATTTTACAAGCCGGTTCCTGCCGCTCTTATCTCGAAACCTGCAAGTGTAGTCTTCCGTTAGGCGGTTAAAGGTAAATTGATGGACGCCAAGTCCCAGGCTTCCGTTTTTGGGCTTGATAAAAACGTGTCCGTATTTGGACATCATTCTTTCTATCTGTGAAAACGATTGAAAAGCATGTGTTTCCGGCAGATACCGCAAAGCTTCATCATCATTTTCCAACCTTTCAAACACTTCCAGTTTGTTAAAGAAACCTGGATTATACCAAGGGATCCCATATTGCTGCTGAAGCCGGGTTTTGATCTCTTGGTAACTGGATTTTTTTTCGCTTCTGCGGTTCGGCAGCCGGTCATAAATCACATTGGGCAGAGGGACGATATGAGTCACCCATTGGTTTCTGCTGTAGAAATGTCCCTTTACAAGCCCGTTCTCCCAATCAATATGGTTTTCACCAAAAACGAATGGGATAACGCCGAGTGAAGACTGTAAGGAAAGCAGTTTGGAAAAAAAAGATGACCGCTCACCAATCGGCTTCATCAAGAAAGAAGTGAAGCCGGAGGTGAAAATCCCAATCAGGGGACCAAGAATGACCGAATTTTCATGCTGAAACATATAAATGTCCGTGATAAAAGGGGGGAGGGATAGTTCTTCTGCCAGACTCGAACTGACCGCAGCAACATTTCGTCCGTTCGGATGTTTTCTGCAGAGTGCTTCAGTGTGGGATGAACCCAGAGAGATGGCAGTGATGTTCTCAATTTCTATGCTTACTGGTAGATAGAGTATTTTTTCCTTTGATTTGAATACTTCTAATTTAAAGGGCTTTATCAAGAAGAATCGCCTCCTGTGGCGGGCATTTTTCTTTGAAGTGCTTTGCAGTACCGCAGCGGCAAAGAGTGCAGCCGTTGAATTTCATCCTGATTGAGAAGCTGCAGCATTTTATGGCCCGGTTTAGAATTCATATCCAGAATCCATACCGAACTGTCTCTTCCAATGATGATGTCGAGTCCGATTTCAAAGAGAGGGGCAAACTCTTCCTCGAGGACTTCCGGAAGTGAACGGACAATATCTCTTATTTCAGATTCGATATACAACCAGTTGTAGTGTTTTAATTTTTTCTTCCACTCTTCATACGGAATCGCCGAAGCGCCTGAACTAATATTCGTGAGAAGGGAGCCGGGGATACCGACTCGGAAACCTTTACAGGAAACACTCCATTTGTCATTTTCGTTTTTCTGAAGCAGCAGCCGTAAATCGAACGGCCGATTCTGTTCATCTCTGTTATCAAGCTGCACCTGAAGAATGAAGCTCCTTTTCTGAACCAAGCCTTCAAGCCATCGTGAAAGAGTCTCCTCATCCATCTCCTTCTCTGCTATTTCCTGTTTTTTCGTGGTCCGCACTTGGAAGTTTCCATTTTTAGATTGTATTTCAAAAACTCCCATACCATTTGCACCATCAAACGGCTTGATGATGACATTTTTTTCTCTTTTAATCTTGGCTATTGTTTCCGGGATGGAATCAATCAAGATCGTTTCGGGAAGATAAGGAGAAACTTTTTCCTGTGTTTTTAAATGCTTGTAAATCGTCCATTTATTCGGCAGGCCATATCCTAAAAAGCATAATTCATCTCGGTTTTTCAGCCATTGAACTATAGCCTTTGCCTGCTTTGAACTGAAATCATCTCCATAAAAGGTTCTATCGTAAATATATTCGGGTATTGTAAAAATATCTTTTATCCAGCTTCCTGTATCTGTTGAAAAGCGGTATCCTTGAATCCACTCTGTTTGCGGGTGGATTTGCAGAGGAGAAAATAACAGTACTTCCACTCCAATTGTTTTACTGGTTTGCGCCATACCAGTATAAAAAGGATGAGTGGTATCAGGCTCCAGCATCAAAATTCCCAGTCTGGTCATATGAAGCTCTCCTTTCTTCCCAAATGCTTTTTGATAAGTGATAAAGAGTTTTGACAGACGGACGGATTGCCCCGGTCTCAACATAGGTCTGTTTGGAGGGCTTGGAATTGACTTCGATCACCCATGGCTTCCCGGATTTATCCACCCCAAGATCTACTCCCAGTTCACCAAGTGTCAGGGTACTGTTTTCAGCAAGCCTGATGCAGACAGCGAGGGACAGCTCTTCCATGAGCCTGTAAATCCTTACTGCTTCGCTCCTGCTGAAGATTGTGCTCAGTACTTTCAGAGGTTTAGCCAAGTCCCCGCCTTGAGCTATATTTGATACAAACTGGCCTTGCCCTGATATACGGGCTACCGAGGAAACCAGCTTCCACTTACGGTTATCTACCAGGTGGCAGAGGAACCGGAAGTCCAGTGCTCTATCTTCAGATGTCAGGAGTTCAATCGTTTCCTGAATGATAAAATGCGAAGAAACCTTAAGTTTTGACAGCTCTTCCGCGGTTTCTTTAAAAGAAGAGAATGATTTCTGCAGGGTTTCGCCGCCTATATTCTGAATTAAACGATAGTCATTCTCTAAGTAAGCAAGGCGAAGGAGTTTTTTTCCCTGGCTTCCTGCAATATGTTTGATGAAAAGGTCATTATGTTTTCCCAGCAGCCGGCGGAGGCTGGAAAGGGTGAATGTTTCTGTGTGGGGTAAATACTCGAGAATATAGTCTTCTCCTGAAAGAAGCTCATTTACGGAATCCTTGGTTAAGTAGGATGTATTGAACACAAATATGTCCTGTGCCTCAAGAAGGGTGATTAATTGTCTTACGGATTCACTGCGGTCGGATTTTCGTGAATGGATCCTGTTGTACAGAATATCCGGCAAGGGGATGCTTCCTTCGAGCCACTCTCCTTTTTCTTCATTCCAGTAAAAACCTCTCTGCTGGTCAATGAGTGAAGCGCCGGTCAGAAAGAAAAGGCCTCCGTGCCGAATAGTATATTGATACAATTCTTCATAATACGGCCCCAATTGTCCTATAGATGGCCGGCCGGGAGAATCTGTATCGGTTAAAACAGCGATGACCGGTCCTAAGAAAAGAGTTTTTTCTTTTGGAGAGAAGTGAGCTGTCAAGCGTTGCAACCCCCGCAGCTGCAAGGAATGATTCTCTGGAAAAAGAAGCTCATTTCTCCCATGTTCGGGCACTTCCGGTACAACCTTGGCCTTATAGCGGGAAAGGCCCATCACAACAAATATCTCTTGGTGTGCTGCCCACCTCCAGTCCTGAGCAGTATTCTCAGAAACAAACAAGACAGGCTGCCCTGTTATGGAGTTAGAAGTGCTGCATGTAATGAACATAAAAATCTCCCCGTTTGCGCTGTCCGTGGACAAAATTTATAATATGATAATGGGCGGATGCTGATATAGCATATTATGTAGGATGGATGAAAATGTTCAGGTGCGTTGGAAAATACCTGATAAACCATTGCTTCACAGCCCTTAAGGAAGGATGAAATCATGAATATTTTTATAACATTTGTCTTAATGGTCGTGATTGGAGCGGCAATCGGCGGGATGACGAATTCCCTTGCAATCAAAATGTTGTTCAGGCCATATAAACCTGTTTATATAGGGAAGTGGAAAGTTCCTTTTACACCAGGGTTGATTCCAAAGAGAAGAAGCGAAATGGCCGCTCAGCTGGGGGACATGGTGGTTCACCACTTGATTACTCCCGAGAGCATCCAGAAAAAGCTGAACAACAGCCAGTTCAAATCAGATGCCGTTGCCTGGATCGGGGAAAGTGTAGAGCCCTTAGTAGATTCTAATGAAAGTATTGAAGCTTGGCTGGCAAAGCTGCAGATTCCGATGAATACGGAAACAATCGAAAATGGTATCGAAAAATGGATTGATGAAAAATACTATGGCTTTAAAGAAAAATACCGGTCCCAAACAATCGAATCCACTTTGCCTCTCCATTGGCAGGAAAAGATTGATGCTTACATTCCGGTGGCAGCCGATTTTATAGCCGCTAAAGGTGAAGCCTATTTTTCAAGCCCGGAAGGCAAAAGGAAAGTCAAAATCATGATCGATGATTTCCTTGAAGGAAGAGGGATGCTTGGTAATATGCTTGGCATGTTTCTTGGGAATTCATCCGTTTCGGAAAAAATCCAGCCGGAAATCATAAAATTCATCAAACACGATGGCACAAAAGAAATTCTGCGAAATCTCCTGAGAACAGAATGGGAGAAGCTAAGGGAATCTCAATGGGAAGACGTCCTGAAAAATGTCAGCGATGAAGATGTTCTTCCATCCCTGAAAAAATCAATCCTTGAAGCAGTGTCTGTGGACAAGATGATGACGACGAGCTTGAAGGATGTTCTATCACCTTTCAAGAAACGAATCACGCAGGTCATTGTTCCTCATGTTTTTGAAATGAGTGTGATGGCTGTATCGGAAAAAATCGAAATGATCATGGAAAAACTGCATCTACAGGAAGTAGTGAGAGAGCAGGTCGAGACCTTCTCGGTTCAAAGGCTGGAGGAAATGGTCCTTGGCATCACTTCCAAGGAACTGAAAATGATTACGTATCTGGGTGCATTATTAGGCGGTATCATAGGCTTGATTCAAGGTGTAATTGTCATATTCCTTGCATAGATATAGTACAGAAACCCGGCATCCTCGCATTCCTCTTTTTCTTTTGTTATAGTGGTAGAGGATTGGAAAGAGATTTTTAGGAGGTAATGATTTTGGCAGTAAATTTATATGATTACGCAAACGAACTTGAAAGCGCACTACGAAAAAGTGACGAGTACAATAACCTGAAGAAGATGTATGACGAAGTGAACAACGATGAGCAGGCTCAAAAAATGTTCGAAAACTTCCGTAACATCCAAATGAATCTTCAGCAAAAACAAATGAGCGGTCAAGAACTTTCCCAAGAAGAAGTAGAACATGCACAAAAAACAGCGGCACTTGTTCAGCAGGACGAAAAGATTTCCAAACTAATGGAAGCTGAACAAAGAATGAGCATGCTGATCAATGAACTGAATAAAGTCATCATGAAACCATTGGAAGACCTATACGGTTCCATGGAACAGTAATGCTTGACGAGAACGCTCCGCGGCTATTCAGCCCGGAGCGTTTTTTTATTTGATGGTCCTGAAAACCGCTGGCTATGCCGAGGGGACCAGAGAGCTTATAGCGTGGTATGAAAAATTATCACTTCCTGAAGTGATAAAGCAGGTTTCCCTATTACTTCCTTTCATTTAGCAGGATAAATGCCTTGTAAAGGAACTGAATAATTACATCTAAAATAACCGGAAATTTTCCGGTTAAGCTGTGGAATAGAATTCAATATGGGGTAAATAAGCGGAATTTTTCCGCTTAAGCACAGCAAAATGAATCAGTTTCGATCTTTTTAAGAGAATAAGGGAAATTTCTCCGCTTATTTTAGCTGTTTTTCGAGCTTTTACTTAAATAAGCGGAAATTCTTCCCTTATTTCTCAAGAAAGATTTAAAGAGAATAGATTGCATAAGTAAATCCTTCAGTTTGCCTTTTAGGCCAAGCCCGGTAAGACAGGCTTCCAGCAGCAGAGCAAACCACCAATTCAAACTGGTTGTTTTTATTGAGCCGAACAGGTTCCAGGTGTAGAAGTTTTGAGGAATTTTTCTATTTCGTGAAATTGTGGTTTTGGTACTTGAACAGGGTGTGAATTGGAGTCGTAGAAATAACGCCGCCAGCAGGTATACTGCAGATAGTGAGAACGATATCAGCTCTCCGTACATGTATGGAAGAAGTTGAAGCCAGGGCCTCCCATTAAACTTGTCATATTTTCTATGTCCAACTCATAAAAGTATACAAAGGACTAGAGTGGACATGGTTACCATTCCATTCCCATTTTTTCATAAATCCCTGCGGGTGATAATAGACAACAATTGAGGAGGCGCATCCATGATTTATCGTATGTTGGCAATGAATATTGACGGTACTCTGCTTCACAACGGCCGCATAAGCAAAGAAACGAAAGAAGCAGTAGAATACGTCCAGAGCAAAGGTATCTACGTAACTCTGATTACAGGAAGGACATTTCCTTCCGCTAAAAGGGTTGCCAAAGCATTGAAAATCGATAATCCCCTGGTTACCCATCAAGGGGCTTATATTGGGACTCATCTAGGTAAACCGCTTTATGTTAATAAGATTCATGAGGATATATCTTATGAGATTGTTAAATTCCTTGAGGAGATGGATTGTCAGTTAAGGGTCGTCCAGGACAGGATGGCCGTCATGAACAGGATGAAACTATCTGGATCTCTTCGTGAAAAAGTACTTTTCAACCGGGAATCAAGTTTCATCTACAGCACCCAGTACACTGATTCATTGAGTGAGTATCTTTTCGAAGATCCTTCCTCTGCTTTGAAAATAGAAGCCAAATTCAATTCAGAAGCCGAGCGGAATGATGCCGTTATGGCGATTAAGGGCATGTACCATGAGGTGGATTGCATTGTGACGGACCATGACCGGGTCGACATCGTCAAGAGGGGAGTTTCAAAACTCCGGGGTCTTCTGTACGTGTGCGAAAGGGCAGGCATCAGCCGCGACCAAGTCGTAATGGTGGGGGCAAACCAGGACGACAAGGACCTCCTGGACTGCTGCGGACTTGGAATCGCGATGGGGAATTCGTCCCCGGATGTGAAAAGTGCAGCAGACTGGATAACGCGTACAAATGTACAAAATGGAGTAGCCTACGCTGTAAAAGAACTTTTCCGGAAACAGCAGCCTATCGAATTTCTGAAGAAAATGAATGTCATAAAGTCATAGATATTTAGGGAACTGGCCTTGGCGGGTCAGTTTTTTGTTATGGCTGAGGATTTTTGGTGAGAGTCTTGATATAACGTACTTCAGTGGCAAACGCAATGCACCCAGCAGGGGTAGTATTGGATGATGTCCCTCGCAGGCGGAGCGAGGTACATCAAAAAGAGAAAATCCAGAGATGATGTACCTCGCCGGCGGAGCGAGGTACATCAAAAGGAGAAAATCCAGAGATGATGTCCCTCGCAGGCGAAGCGAGATACATCAAAAGGAGAAAATCCCCAGATGATGTACCTCGCAGGCGGAGCGAGGTACATCAAAAGGAGAAAATCCCGAGATGATGTACCTCGCTGGCGGAGCGAGGTACATCAAAAGGAGAAAATCCCGAGATGATGTACCTCGCAGGCGAAGCGAGATACATCAAAAGGAGAAAATCCAGAGATGATGTACCTCGCAGGCGGAGCGAGATACATCAAAAGGAGAAAATCCAGAGATGATGTACCTCGCAGGCGGAGCGAGGTACATCAAAAGGAGAAAATCCAGAGATGATGTACCTCGCAGGCGGAGCGAGGTACATCAAAAAGAGAAAATCCAGAGATGATGTACCCCGCAGGCGGAGCGAGGTACATCAAAAAGAGAAATTGAAGAGATGATGTACCCCGCAGGCGGAGCGAGGTACATCAAAAAGAGAAAATCCCGAGATGATGTACCTCGCTGGCGGAGCGAGGTACATTAAAAAGAGAAAATTCAAAGATGATGTCCCTCGCAGGCGGAGCGAGGTACATCAAAAGGAGAAAATCCCGAGATGATGTACCTCGCTGGCGGAACGAGGTACATTAAAAAGAGAAAATCCCGAGATGATGTACCTCGCTGGCGGAACGAGGTACATCAAAAAGAGAAAATGCAGAGATGATGTACCCCGCCGGCGGAGCGAGGTACATCAAAAAGAGAAAATGCAGAGATGATGTCCCTCGCAGGCAAAAGCAGCACATCAAAGGGAGAACCTCCGCCACAGGAACACATGACAGCAAAAGCCCCCTCAAGAAAGTCTCGTGAAATCCCATTGATAACCGCGGTAAATCCCTACTCATCTAAAAGACACTCCTCCCTTTGTGTATTGACCATTCCCCCGTCCTTCTGTACACTAGAACAAGTTGAAAATCGATTTCTTGAAAGGTGATTACATTGAAAATTACATTCAGCGGTTTGAATGATGAACGTTTCAATCGTCCATTGCAGCTTATCGCCAATCTGTTTTTTGAAGAACCGGCGGTCAACCCTTTTCATAAGGAAAAAGGCGACCTTCATATAGAATTTAAATTAGAAAAAATCAAAGATATCATAACAGCAGCGGCTGTTTTGGAATCCGAAGATCAACACCATACTTCTCAATACGAAAAAGAAGCTCCTTTAGAACAAACAGATAAAGAGAAATTCCGCAGTTTTAAAAATGGTCTTTCACATGTCTATTTGAACGTTTTGCAAGAATATACGGGAATCATTCAGCCTTGGGGGATCCTCACGGGCATCCGTCCGACCAAGCTGTTTCATAAAAGTATCAGAGAGGGCATGCCGCGGGAAGATATCCGCCGCAAACTGAAAGAGGATTATCTGATCACGGATGAAAAAATCGAATTGATGGAGAGAATCGTCGACAGGCAATTGTCAGTAGTACCTGACCTCTATTCTCTTCAAAAAGAAGTCAGTATCTATATTGGAATTCCTTTTTGCCCGACAAAATGTGCTTATTGTACGTTCCCGGCCTATGCAATTCTGGGGAAACAGGGAAGAGTGGACTCATTCCTTTCCGGGCTGCATTATGAAATTCAGGAAACCGGCCGCTGGCTGAAGGAAAATGATGTAAAGATCACGACGGTCTATTACGGCGGCGGAACACCGACCTCCATTACCGCTGAGCAGATGGATCTGCTGTATGAAGAAATGTACCGCTCGTTCCCGGATGTGGATGATATAAGAGAAGTTACTGTTGAAGCGGGACGCCCGGATACCATCTCTCCTGAAAAATTAGAGGTGCTGAATAAGTGGAACATCGACCGCATATCCATCAATCCTCAGTCTTACACGAATGAAACTTTAAAAGCAATCGGAAGACATCATTCAGTAGAAGAAACGATTGAAAAGTTCCATCTGGCAAGAGAAATGGGAATGAAAAACATCAACATGGACCTGATCATCGGCTTGCCTGGTGAAGGTGTAGAAGAGTTCACCCATTCATTGACTGAGACGAAAAAATTGATGCCCGAGTCATTGACTGTTCACACCCTTTCTTTCAAAAGAGCCTCAGAGATGACAAGGAATAAAGATAAATACAAAGTGGCAGGCAGAGAAGAGATTGAAAGAATGATGTCACTCGCTGATGAGTGGACACAAACACATAATTACGCTCCTTATTATCTGTACCGCCAGAAAAACATTCTAGGCAATCTTGAAAATGTTGGCTATGCTCTTCCCGGGCAGGACAGCATCTACAACATCATGATCATGGAAGAAATGCAGACAATCATCGGCATTGGTTGCGGTGCTGCAAGTAAATTCATTGATCCTGAAACCGGGAAAATCACTCATTTCGCCAATCCTAAAGAACCGAAAGCCTACAATGAAGGATTTAAAAACTATACAGAGAAGAAGCTGCAAATTCTGGATGAGCTTCTAAATTAATATATGTAAAACGGTCCTCACTCAGAGGGCCGTTTTTTCTTTAAGCTGTTTTCACAAAGACTGTGGCTTTTTAAATTGAAATGGTTAGGTGATTTGCACCAAAAAATCAAAATATGGTCATGGCTGATGTCTCTGAGGGTTTATTGATTTCCACTCCAGGTGCGTGACTCCGCGGGGCGTGCGGTGAGCCTCCTCGGCTTCGCCTGTGGGGTCTCACCTGTCACGCTAGTCCCGCAGGAGGTCACGCACCTTCCGTTCCAATTAAATCATTGCTAGCTTATTTCAGTTAACTGCTCTCAACATTAATTTAGGGAATTAAAGTGTATAGGAGTTTTGATGCAAATTTTGAAGAACGATATTTTCTGTCAATTTCTGTTTAGGCTGCATTTTGTCACACCAATTGAACAGATTTATCTAAAAAACGTTAAATCACATCAAAAGGAGTGTCAAAACCGATGAGATGTGGGACTCCTTTTAATGTATTCTAAATTTTATACTCGAAAACGAATCCCGTAAAACTCAGAGGGCCGTTTTTCTTTAAGCAAAGCCAAAGCCAGATTGAAACCGGGAATTCCAACAGTATTTTCTGTGGGTTAATCGGGATTGGATTTATTTTCAGAAAATTAACTTAACTTTAGAGGGATTCGATGATAAATAGCGAATGAGAATAGTATAGCCAAGCATATATTTTAGTGAAGTAATTTGAAAGCGATTTCAAAAATGATGGGAGAGATGTCCAATGATGAATACTCCTTTGCTGCTTACACAAATGATTGAACGTGCTGAAAAGTTTTACCCTAAGAAAGAAATCGTATCGCGGACAGAAGGCGGTATCAGCCGATTCACTTATAAAGAAATGGCTGCACGGACCCGCAGGCTGTCCAGTGCGCTTGAGAAGCTGGGTGTCAAGGAAGGCGAGAAGGTGGGCACACTTGCATGGAACCACCACAGGCATTTAGAAGCCTATTTTGCCGTGCCTTGCAGCGGAGCCGTGCTTCACACAATCAACATCCGGCTTGCTCCACAGCATATCATATACATAATCAATCATGCGGAAGACAAGGTCCTGCTGATTGATTCCGACATTGTACCTTTAATTGAAAAAGTGAAGGACCAATTGAAAACAGTAGAAGCTTTTGTCATCATGACCGATAAAGAAGAACTCCCTGAAACCTCGCTGTCACCTGTGTACCATTATGAAGAACTTCTTGCAGAAGGAGATCCGAATCAAAAATTCAGGGATGACCTTGATGAGAATGCTCCGGCGGGAATGTGCTATACAAGTGCAACGACCGGGAATCCAAAAGGAGTAGTCTACTCTCACAGAGGTATCGTCCTTCACAGCATGGCTCTTGGCCTTGCCGATACGACAGGAGTATCTGAAAAAGATATTGCCCTGCCGGTGGTGCCGATGTTTCATGTAAATGCTTGGGGACTTCCATTTGCGGCAACTTGGTTCGGAACATCCCAAGTGCTTCCGGGACCATATTTTACACCTAAACTGCTGGCTGAATTGATGCAGGAAGAGAAAGTAACGATCACAGCCGGGGTCCCGACCATCTGGCTTGGTTTGTTAAAAGAGCTTGATGAAAATGAGTATGACCTTTCCAGCCTGCGGTCGATTCTTTGCGGAGGATCTGCTGCGCCGCTTGGTATGATCAAAGCGTTTGAAGAAAAGCATGGCATCCCATTCATGCATGCATATGGAATGACGGAGACCAGTCCGCTGGCAGTGGTGACAGGTGAAAAGAGTTATATGGAAGAGTGGGATAAAGAGGAAAAATATAATGTAAAAGCCAAACAGGGTATGCTTGTACCAGGATTAGAAATGAAAATCATCGGTAAGGATGGAGAGGTTTCCTGGGATGGAAAGGAAATGGGCGAACTTACATTAAGAGGACCGTGGATTGCTTCGGAGTACTATAAAGATGAACGGACGGAGGATGCATTCAGGGACGGCTGGCTGTATACAGGAGATGTCGTCACAGTGGATGAAGAAGGATTCATTAAAATCGTCGATAGAACAAAAGATCTGGTTAAGTCGGGTGGAGAGTGGATTTCAAGCGTTGATTTGGAAAATGCTTTGATGGCTCATGAAAGTATATTTGAAGCGGCAGTGGTTGCCGTACCGCATCCTGAATGGCAGGAGCGTCCGGTAGCCTGCGTGGTTCTGAAAGAAGGAGATCACCAGAATACGACGAAAGAGGAAATCTATGCTTTCCTTCAACCGCAATTCGCCAAATGGTGGCTGCCTGACGAGATTTTGTTCTTTGAAGAGATTCCTAAAACCTCGGTTGGAAAGTTTTTAAAGAGAGCCCTGCGTGATCAAGTGAAAGACCGGGTAGGACAATAAATTATTAGAGCACAACAGTGGGAAGCCGGGAGTCTGCCGGCTTTCTTCTTTTTAAAAGGCCGTTCTCGCAAAGATTGTAGCAGTTGATAAATTCGATTTCCGCTCAGGCCGGATGAAACGGACTTGCATTTTTTATTCAAGCATATATTGATATTTTTGAAGATTAATTTGGTATAATTTTAATAGAATATTAAAAAAATTTGGAACTCACGCGAACAAGGGGTGTTTTTTCATGAATGTAAATGCACTGTATGAGACTATTAAACTTGAAAAGAGCGGGAAGATCGCAACGGTGACATTGAACCGGCCCAAGTCATTGAATGCCATGAATCCGCAAATGATGAGGGAGCTCAAGAACTGTCTGAAGGAAGTCGAGAAAGATGATGATATCCTGGTTTTGGTCCTGAGAGGGGAAGGAAAGGGGTTCTCTTCAGGAGGGGACATCAAAGAAATGCTGAATCTTGGCGGAGAGCAGGAATTTTCTGAGATTATGGAAGTCATCAGCGAGCTGGCCATGACGCTTTACACGATGAAAAAATTGACGATCACCGGTATACATGGGGCTGCAGCCGGCTTGGGGCTGAGCATGGCGCTGGCCACCGATTATATCATCTGCGAGGAAGACAGCAAGCTGGCGATGAATTTCATAGGCATAGGCCTTATACCGGATGGTGGAGGACACTTTTTCCTTGAGCAACGCCTGGGCACCGGCAGGGCGAAGAAGCTTATGTGGACAGGAAAGGTGATTGAAGGGCAGGAAGCACTGATGAAGAAGCTTGTGGATGAAGCCATTCCATCGGGCAAACTCGACAGAGCCATTGAAAAATATATCACAGAATGCCTGCAGAAGCCTTTGATGTCGATTATTGAATCAAAATCGATTTATGCGGAGATGAACAAGGACAGGCTTGAAAAAGCATTGGAACTGGAAAAAGCAGGACAGTGGAAAATGCGGCAGACACATGATCACCAAGAAGGCATAAGAGCATTTGTTGAAAAGCGGGTTCCTCAATTTAAAGGCGAATGAATGTTGAAACCTGTTAGTAATAGCTGCAGCTTATAAATGATAAAGAAACGTCCCGTGAACTGATAACACAGGACGTTTCTTGGGTTTTTTTGAGTAATCCATCCATTATGTGCTGGAGGACAAGCGGATGATAATTCTTATCCTTTACACGTCATGAAAAAATAATTTTTAAAAACTAAAAACGCACTGCAGCCTGTGCAGCTCAGTGCGTCCTGCTCTTGCTTTGTATGTCAGTTAGGATATCCCGCGGAATCTATGGGTGAAACAAAACCAGTTTGCCTAGAGGTGAAGCGCATCGGTGAGTGTGATCTTCGTATCCTTTTTCTTCAAGAATACCTTTTCCGATTTTTTTTGCTTCATCATCTGTTGCTGCTTCAAAGGAATCTTCGTAAATATTTTCCCCTGTTTGTTCGAAAACCGTAAGTTTATAAACCTTCATGTCTCTATCCCCTTTTTAAAAATTCTGATAGTTACTATTATTCTTGCATAATTTTAATGAATAATAAAGCTTTTGCAATGATGAAATTTTCTTTTTTTATTGATAAACGAATCTTTTTCACTATACATTCGTATTAAGAAGGTGGAGAATCTTATATGAGAGAATGAATAGAATAGTGGAAGGCTGCTGTTCTACTTGGGAAGCAAAGGGGAGGAAAAAGCATGGTATTATCATTGAACAATGTGACGAAGCGATTCGGGAAGTTCACTGCAGTGGATGATTTATCGATCAGCATACCGGAAAAAGAGATGTTTGGTTTCTTGGGGGGGAATGGTGCTGGCAAAACGACCACTTTCAGGATGATCCTCGGGCTGCTTGATCCGAGTGCGGGAACCATTACCTGGAATGGCAAAAAAATTGATTACTCAACTAGTCCGGAAATTGGCTACCTTCCGGAAGAGCGCGGTTTATATCCGAAGATGAAAGTAAATGACCAAATCATTTACCTCGCCCGCTTGAGAGGAATGGATAAACGAGAAGCTGAAAAAGAGCTGGAGTACTGGTTAGAGCGATTCAATGTTCCTGAATATAAAACCAAAAAAGTGGAGGAGTTATCTAAAGGGAATCAGCAAAAGATCCAGTTGATTGCTTCCATTATACATAAACCGAAGTTATTGATTCTCGATGAGCCTTTCAGCGGCCTTGACCCCGTCAATGTGGAGCTGTTGAAGGATGCGGTTGCCGATATCAAGGAAAGCGGAACGACAATCGTGTTTTCGAGCCATCGGATGGAACATGTAGAAGAGCTTTGTGAGAACCTATGTATTATGCATAAAGGAACTCCGGTAGTGCATGGAGGGTTAAAAGAAATCAAGCGTTCGTTCGGAAAGAAGAACGTGACGATCCATGCGGATTACGATTTGAGTTTTCTGCAAACACTTTCCGGAGTGACTAAGACAAAGAAAACGACGGAGGGAATTCAGCTTCAGGTCCAATCCGAAGATATTGCACAGGATGTTTTCAACGAAGTGGTCAAGAGAGGCTTCGTCCGCAAGTTTGAACTGGAGGAGCCGTCCTTGAATGATATTTTCATTGAGAAAGTAGGTACTTCATATGAATAATTTTTTCTTGATCGTCGGCCAATCGTACCTGAATAAATTGAAGGCCAAGTCATTCATCATCACCACCCTCATTGTGGCGGCAGGTATTTTCTTGCTGGCCAACTTACAGGGGATCATCGAAGGCTTCAGCGGGGATGAACAGGATGTGGTTGCTGTTGTTGATGAAACAGGTGAGTTGTTCAGTCCCTTCTCCGCTCAATTGAGCACGATGAATGAAGAGGTGGAATTAGAACAAACGAGTGAAAGTGAAGAGAGCTTGAAGGAAAGTACAGAAGAAGGGACCTATGATGGATATCTGATTCTTTCCGAAGATGAAAACGGCCTGCCTCAAGGAATCTATAAGTCTGAGTCGATTTCCGCTTCTTCACTGGCAAATGATCTGCAGAATGCCCTGCAGGCAATCAAATCATCAATCGCTGCTGAAAACCTGGAACTGTCACCCGAAGAGCTGGCTTCATTAAGTGCTCCAGTTTCCTTTGAGAGGGAAGCGCTGGTAGAGGGAGCTAAATCAGAAGAAGAATTGAATCAGGCACGAGGGATTGTGTATCTTCTATTATTCTTTATCTACATTTCGGTCATTATCTATGCCAATATGATCGCGATGGAAGTGGCAACGGAAAAATCATCGCGTGTTATGGAAATCTTGATCTCAAGTGTTTCACCGGTAAAGCAGATGTTCGCAAAAATTTTGGGAATCGGCCTGGTCGGCTTGACTCAGTTGTCGATATTACTGGGAGTCGGGTACTTTGCCCTGACAAGCAAAGCAGATTCCGAAATGGGAGGGATAATGGAGTTTTTCGGATTGAATGAAATCCCTGTGGGCATTATCATCTATGCCATCCTGTTCTTCCTTCTTGGTTACTTCCTGTATGCGACTTTGGCGGCACTTCTGGGCTCCCTTGTCAGCAGGATTGAAGATGTCCAGCAAATGGTCATGCCGATGACCTTCCTGATCATGATCGGCTTCTTCATTGCCTTTTATGGACTGGGCAATCCTGAGGCTGGCTTTATTACTGCGGCTTCGTATATCCCATTCTTCACTCCAATGGTCATGTTCCTGCGAGTGGGGATGCTCAATATAGCTGTCTGGGAACCTATCCTCGGTATTGCTGTCCTTGTTCTCTCCATTCTGATTTTGGGCTGGTTCGGAGCACGAATATACAGGGGCGGAGTTTTGATGTATGGCAAGTCAAATTCTTACAAAGATATCAAAAAAGCCTTGGAGTTAACGAAGAAAAATTAATGTATAGGCAGTTTCTCCTTTGAGCAGGGGAACTGCCTTTTTTATATTTGTTGATACATAGGGCGGCAATTTCCTCGATAAGTTCAAGCCAGCTGTTCATTGGTATTGGAGATGGGTCTTCTTTTAAAGAGGGAATTAGACAATGGAGAGCGAACATTTAAATGATGAAGGGTACCTTTTGAGTATGTTGGGTCTGTCTGGAAGGGTCTTAGTATTTGTCGAATTGAAGCAGTCTGACGGCATCGATTTGCATTTTCGAGGAATCCGTTCAGTCAGCGCGGTTATCTGGAAGCATGGATTTTAGTATTTGTGAAATCGCTGCAGTATAGGGCCTGTCTGGCATCATCGATTTGCATTTTTGAGGATTCCATGCAATCAGTTGATCTCCCTGGCAGCATTATCTTCGGAGAAAAAGGTGGTTAACTCGTGGAAGCAATAATAGCAGGAATGATTTATTTATTCATAATCCTTGGCTTTTACTTTGTGATAAAGAAAGCAGTGGCAGAGGGAATTGATTCTTCTCGTGAAATCAGGAAGTTGAGAAGTGAACTCAAGATGTTGAACAAGGAACTGAAAAAAGAAACTGGAAGTAAAATAGATAAAAAGATATGAGTAAGGGGTTCTCCTTGAGAGATACGTTTTAGCAACTGAGAATGAATCAGAAAGGAAGTGAGGTTTTTGAAGGACAGCTTGTATGACGTCACTATCATTGGAGCAGGTGTGAGCGGCATTTTCACAGCTTATCAGTTATTAAAAGAGAATGAGGATATCAACATACATATTATAGATCTTGGTAAGAAACTGGAGGAGCGCGTCTGCGGCCTCGACAATGGAGGTACTTGTACTTGCGTGGAAAACTGCTCAAAATACATAGGGTTTTCCGGGCTTGGAAAATCAGAGGGGAAATTCAACTATACCAATGATTTTGGTGGAGAACTTGGCAGGAAAGTCGGAAAAGAGCACGCAATGGAACTGATGAAAGAAGTGGATGAAATTCTGTGTGCGTTTGGTGGAGGAGTTGTGGAGACGTACAACACCCTTAATGAGGAGCTTTCTGCCAGGGCAGAGCGGTATAAATTCAGAGTTCTCTCCACAACTGTCCGCCATCTCGGAACTAAGTTGGCGCAAGAGGTCTTTCAAGGAATATATGAGTTTTTAAAAGAGAAAGCCGATTTGACCTTTGAAACAAGGATCGACTCGATTACACGTGATTCTGAAGGATTTCAATTAAGTTCAGAGGATAGACATTTTCGTACCAGGAAGCTGGTGATGGCTACAGGAATGAGCGGAAGCAGGTGGCTGAAGCAGCAGACAGAATCACTGGGGCTTTTACCAGGAGAAACAAGGCTTGATTTGGGCCTGCGTGTGGAAATGAAAGGCAGCCAGCTGGATGCGATCCTGAAGGAAACCTTTGAAACGAAACTGACCTATTCAGGTGATTCTTATACAGCGACCACCTATTGCATGAATCCACAAGGACGGATCATCCGGAAACATCAGCATGGGCTGGTGATGCCGGATGGTCAGAATGTAAGGGAGAAGGAGATGCCCAGTCACAATCTGAATTTCACATTGTTTGTGCCGAGGTATTTCAGTACACAGGGCGAAGCACAGGAGTATGCTGAATCTGTCATCCAAAAGATTAATAGAGGAACGGACAGAATCGTGGTACAGAGATTAGAAGATTTAAAATCCGGTCGAATCACAAACGACTTACGTCAGAATAGCATCCTGCCAACTTTGTCTGCAGATTGCGGAAGTGTGATAGAGGAAGTTCCCGGTCTGTATACCAGGGCGCTGCTTGAGATGTTATCCTCGCTTGAAGGTCTGCTGGGTGAAAGAATTCATGGCGACACATTGATTTACGGAATCGATGCCAAATTTTATGAGCCGAAATTATTTACGAACACTTTTTTTGAAAGTGAAGTCTCTGGCTTGTATCTCATTGGAGATTGTTCAGGAGAAACACATTCTTTATCGCAGGCCGCAGCAAGTGGTATTTGGCTGGGAAAACATTTGGGGTTAGGATAAGGACCGGTCCATTTAACTTACATACTCAGCGAATCATTTTTAAGGAAATTTTGTTGGTGCGATTCAATTAATGGTGCATCAAGGCGAGCACCTCTGGAACATAATTACGGCAAGATGGTGAAGAAGATGTATCCAACCCACTCTTTGTGTACATGAGTGTGGCAAGATGGCGGAGAAGATGTCCTCAAGCAAGCCCTTAGGGTACATGATCAGTATGAAACAGTGAAGAAGATGTGTCCCCAATCCGGCCCTTTGGGTACATTATCTGAGTAAAACAGTGAAGAAGATGTCCCCAATCCACCCCTTTGGGTACATGAGTGTGGCAAGATGGCGGAGAAGATGTCCCCAATCCACCCCTTTGGGTACATGAGTGTGGCAAGATGGCGGAGAAGATGTATCCAAGCAAGCCCTTTGGGTACATGATCAGTGTGAAGCAGTGAAGAAGATGTATCCAATCCACCCCTTTGGGTACATGATCAGTGTGAACCAGGGAAGAAGATGTACCCAAGCAAGCCCTTTGGGTACATGAACAGTGTGAACCAGGGAAGAAGATGTATCCAATCCCGCCCTTTGGGTACAAGAACAAAGTGAACCGGTGAAGAAGATGTCCCCAATCCCGCTCTTTGGGTGCATGATCAGTGTGAAACAGCGAAGAAGATGTCCCCAATCCAGCATCTTTATGACATCTTGTATATTCACATGATAGATTGCAAGTGTGATTGAGGAAAAAAGTGAGTTGAACGAACGGAAAGAAGATGAAATCACTCATGATTTCATCTTCTTTATTTGATTTTTTCACTAGAACAGAGGCAATGAACATTATAAATCGGGTGGGCCGGTAACTGTTTAAAAATCGATTATTAAGAATCTCAACACCATCCTTATTTTTTAATGAAAAGTAGTCTATAATGAAAGAATAAGAGAACGTGCATTCGCATCGGATGAAAGAAGGGTTGAAACTAATGAGCAAAGTAACATTTATACATACGGCCGACCTGCATTTAGACAGTCCTTTCAAGGGATTGAGGCATTTGCCGGAGGAGCTGTTTCAGAGGGTGCAGAACAGTACTTTTGCCTCCTTTGAGAGAATTGTTGAGCATGCAGTAAAGCGGAAGGTGGATTTCTTCATCATATCAGGGGACTTGTATGATGAAGAAGATAGGAGCATCCGTGCTCAAGCCAGATTAAAAAAACAGTTCCAAAGGCTGGGAGAAGCCGGCATTGCGGTATTTATCATCCATGGAAATCATGATTATTTAGGAAATTACTGGTCTCATTTAGAGATGCCTGACAATGTTAAAGTGTTTGGGGCAGAGGTGGAGGAAGTCATCCATCCAACCATTGGGGGAAGGCAGGTCCATTTATACGGCTTTAGTTATGATAAACGCCATGTGCTGGAACGGAAAGCTGCTGGTTACCCTCCTGCCCGGAAGGATGGAGATATTCATATTGGTCTCCTTCATGGAAGCGAAGCAGGGGAGACATCTGCTCACGAGCCGTATGCTCCATTTACCCTAAAGGAACTCAGGGAGAAAAATTACCACTACTGGGCACTCGGGCATATCCACGTTCGCCAGGAGCTTTCTGCTTCCCCGCCGATTGTGTATCCCGGGAATATACAAGGCAGGCACCGAAAAGAAACGGGGCCAAAGGGCTGTTATATTGTGACGATTGAGAATGAAGAAGCAGACCTTGAATTCATTGAGACGCAGGCAATCCTGTGGGAAAAAACCTCTATTTCCTTGAAGGAAGAGTCAAAGCTGGGCCAGGTTTTTGAACTGTGCAAGTCCGAAATGGAAAGATTCCGAAGAGAGGGAGGCACCTTTTTGGAGATTGAACTCACAGATATAGAAAAAATAGGTGCTGAGGTTCTACAGAAAATCCAGAGCGGAGAAATTTTGGAAGCGTTCCAGGATGGTGAGGAGTACCAGGAGGATTTTGTCTGGGTGCACTCCTTAAGAATCAAGGAAAACACCGGGGTTGGTTATATTGAAGGACAGGAAACATTCCTGAATGAAATGATTCAAAACATCCAGGGCTGGGATGATCAGAGCTGGGACGAGGCTTCCTCAGTATTATTTCTTCATCCCCAGGCGCACCGCTATATTGATTCACTTCAACCTGAAGAAAAGGAAGAGATCAAAGAGGCTGTACTATCAATGCTGAAATCTTCTTTTACCTATAAAGATTGATAATGAACAGAGGAGGTGAGATTCATGAAAATAACTGACATACATATTTACGGCTTTGGAAAATTGGAGAACTTTGAGCTGAAGAACCTGGGTGGCTTTTCTATTCTCTATGGAGAGAATGAAGCAGGAAAGTCTACGATCATGGCATTTATTCATGGTATTCTATTCGGTTTCCCGACGAAGCTGCACTCTGAGCAGAGGTATGAGCCGAAGACACATGCCAAATATGGAGGTAAATTGACATTAATATTAGATGACGGCCATTCACTTACAATAGAGAGAATCAAGGGAAAAGCAACAGGAGATGTGACTCTTTTCTATGAGGACGGCTCAACTGGCGGCGAGGAAGACTTAAAGAGAGTATTGAAAGGCCTGGATAAGGCGGCCTTTCAAGGAATCTATTCGTTTAATATCCACGGACTTCAGGAGATTTCCAAGCTGAAGGAAGAGGATATCAACCGTTATCTTTTAAGCTCGGGGATGACTGGCACTGATGCACTCTTCAAGTTGGAAGAGCAGTGGCAGAAGGAACTCGACCGGTTATTCAAAAAGTCGGGAAAGAAACCTGAAATCAATCAAAAATTGATGGAAATCAAACAGATTGAATTACAGTTAAAAAAAGCCAAAGAGAAAAACGAGGCTTTTACTCTGTTACTTGAAAAAAAGAACAGAGAGGAAGAAGCGCTGTCAGATTTTCGTAAAGAATCTGACCGAAAAGAAGAAGAATTAAATCGCATTGAAGCACTTGAAAATTCATGGCAGGATCTCAGCGAATATCAGAACATAAAAGACAGGTTATCCCAATTGGAGAACCTTCATCCTTTTCCTGTAAACGGTCTGCAGCGCTATGAAAAATGGCAAAGCCAGCACGTTCACCAAAAGTCTGCCTTGGAAGTCACTCGTAATCGTTTAGCTGAACTTAATGAGTCTTTAGAAGAAAGTAAACCCGATGATTCTCTTATTGACCGCACTGCCCTGTTCACTAGCATCCTTGAAAAAAGGGAGTTATACATAAGGTGGCAGGACCAGGGTGCAGATCTGGAGCGTAAACTCACTGGAATCAAAGCTAAAAGAGACCAATTGAGGAGGGAGTTGAATTTAGAAGATTTCGATTCAATTAAAGATGTCCAATTGGATATGGTCATGAAAGACAGAGTAAAAAGCATGGAAGATTCCTTTTATAAACTGCAACTGAAAAAGGAATCTGTTATTGAAGCATTGCAAGAAGAAAAAAAGCAGCTGGGATTCCTGGAAGAACGCTGTGGGGAAATCGAAGAAAAGCTTCTGGAAGAAACCAGCTATCAGGAGCTTCAAAAGAATGTAAAGGAAAGCAAAGAAACAGATACTTTAAAAATTCAATATGAACTAGTTCAAGAACAACTTAAAGAGAATAAAGATAAACTGTCTAAAAGAAGTAAAAAAGGCTCTTCTATTTTAGTTAGTTCAGCTTTCTCAATCTTAATTGGACTTATGGTATGGTTCCTGTCGGAATCGTTACTAGCGGCTGCAGCAGTATTCCTCATAGCCTTATCTGCTATAACTCTTTTCGTGAATTTACAGTCGAAAAAAGACGGCAGTGATTATTATCGGCAGTTGAAGAACAAGGCAGAAAGTCTTCGTGAAAAACTGGATGCACAAGCCGGCGGAGAGGAAGAGCAGAACAGGAAGTTATTGAAGGAACAAACAGAATTAAGAGAGAACTGGAAACAATGGGTCTTGAAATTAGAGAACACAGAACATGGAGTTCTTAAACTTCAAGAAGAGGAACAAGACCTTTTCCTGCAGGAACAAAGATTGCAGGAAAGTTTTCGAAATCTGGCCAGGGATCTGCAGCTTTCACCTGATATGCCATGGAAACTGCTTGGTGAGGCTTTTGTCAGGATCAAAGAATTAGCAGGACTATATGAAGAGGAGCACGAAGCATCTGAGGCTTACAGAAACCTTCAGGAGAAGGTCTCACTTTTCTCAAAGGAGATTGAGGAAGCTGTCGAAGATACGATAATACAATTCACAGTGATTGAAGATACCTTATTAAGGATGAAAGATGCACTTGCTCTCAATGAAAAAAAATCCTTGTCCTACAACCAATTGCTGAAACAGCGGGATGAAACGATTAAGGAATTTGAATTCATCCAAGCACAGGTAACCTCGATTCATAAGGAATTGAAGGAGCTGATGGCAGCATCCGGAACCGGGACGGAAGAAGAGTTCAGGCTGATGGCTGATTTAAGCATTGAAAAGCACTCCCTGGAACAACAGGAAAGAATCCTGTTTAACCGTCTGGGCGGAAAATTGCTTCAAGAATACAACCTGCTGAAAGAGAAGAGTCATGAACTGTCGCAAATAAAAAGCAGCCTGGAAGAAGAAATCGCAGAATTGAAACAGAAGACTTACAAAGAGAATGAAAGTATTGCAGAAACGGTTTATGAAATTTCAGTGTTGGAAGAAGGAGAATCATACACCAGGCTGCTATATAATTATCATGAGCAAAAAGCTGAGTTAAATGAATTATCGAGAGAGTGGATGAAGTTCTCGTTGGCCAGGTCCGCCCTCAATAAGACAATGGAAGAGTATAAAAAAGAAAAGCTTCCAAAGGTGATTGAAACGGCAGAGAAATACTTTCAATTGCTGACCAACCGGGAATATCACAAAATCCGGTTCAACCAAGAGAAGTATTTCATCATTGAAAGAAAAGACGGCGTCACTTTCACTCCTGACGAACTCAGCCAGGGAACAAAAGAACTATTATATATTGCGATAAGGTTTGCCCTGGTAAGGATGCTGAAAGATGTCCACTCAATGCCGGTGATCATTGATGATGGCTTTGTCAATTTTGATGAAAAAAGAACAGAAGCAGTCCTGAGGCTGATGAAGGAATTCAAAGGCGAGATCCAAGTACTGTTCTTCACATGTCATTCCCATATTGTCAGGAAAGTAGAAAGCAATGAAGTAATTCATTTAAATAAAGAGAGGCTGGCTGCCGCCGCCGGGGAACATTAACAGGGCGGCTGCATTAGTAAAACTTCCCCTTTTCCGTTACAATACAGAGTAGCACAAAGGAATGACAGAAAGGAAATACATTATGGATCGTAAAAAAGGATGGACTCAGGCAAGGGGTCCTTTAGCCTTATTAAGCTTCAATCTATTCATCATCATGGTTGGAATCGGGTTGGTGATTCCAATCCTTCCATTTTATGTTGAAAAATTCAACGCGAATGCACAAGTGCTTGGAGCCCTTGTGGCAGTATTTGCTTTCATGCAATTTTTATTTGCTCCCGTTTGGGGAAGGCTTTCTGATAGGGTTGGCCGCAAGCCGCTCATTACAATCGGCTTGATTGGATTTGCCATCGCTGAATTTGTTTTTGCGTTTGCTTCGGGCTTGTGGATGCTGTTTGTGTCAAGAATTCTAGCAGGTATATTTGGC
Organism: Rossellomorea vietnamensis; assembly: GCF_008180615.1. Classification (GTDB taxonomy): domain Bacteria; phylum Bacillota; class Bacilli; order Bacillales; family Bacillaceae_B; genus Rossellomorea; species Rossellomorea vietnamensis_D. Next base: position 48,476 of record NZ_VTEH01000009.1, on the reverse strand, counting down.
TCTGCCTTGATGCCGACTGCCATGGCTTATGTCTCTGATGTTACGGAACCAGAGAAGCGCGGACAGGGGATGGGAATCTTGGGAGCCGCGATGGGGATGGGAATTGTCATTGGTCCGGGAATCGGCGGATGGCTTGCGGAATACGATCTTTCCTATCCTTTCCTGTTTGCCGGGATTGCCGCTTCCATTGCGGCAATTGTATCGATTTTAATTCTTCCTGAGTCTTATACAAAGGAAATGCGGGCACAGGAAGAGCCTGAAGCGAAAGAGAACCAGTTTGTACTCATGAAGAAAGCCCTTGGTAGCCCGGTTGGCTTTCTGCTGGTACTGGTCTTCATCATGAGCTTTGGTCTCGCTAATTTTCAGGCAATCTTCAGTTATTATGCACTCGAACGATACGGCTACGGCCCACAGGAAGTAGGGTTCATTATCCTGGTGATAGGATTGATTGGAACCGTGGTACAGGGTTTTGGAGTCGGAAAAATGACCCAATGGCTTGGAGATCAAAAGGTTGTGACCATATCACTCCTCATCAGTGCATTTGGTTTTGTCATCATGACGCTCGCGCCTAATATGGTCTGGGTCCTGATTACGACAGCGGTCTTTTTTGTCGGAAACTCCATGCTGCGCCCTTCATTAAATTCCCTGATTTCAAAGCTTGCCGGTAAAAGGCAGGGGATGGTCATGGGGCTGAACAACTCATTCCTGAGCCTTGGGAATGTAGCCGGACCTTTAATCGCGGGAACACTGTTTGAATGGAATATCCATGTTCCTTATCTCTTCGGTGCTTTCATCATGATTATCGGCCTGGTTTCAACAAAGGTATGGATAGCGAAAAAAGGGAAAGCTGAGGCAGCAGGCTGACTTTACCAAAGACAAGCGGGGTATGCCTGCTTGTCTTTTTTATAGGTTCTTTTCACATTTCTTTCACTCAATCAAGTTATGGCAAAGCCTTTCCTGTCAGCCTTAGATGGAGATTATGATATACTAGCAGAAACAAGAGAAATGGGAGGAGTAAGAATGTCAGGGATTGCTCAATATGATGTCGGCTCATCAGTTGAATTATTCATGCTGATCAAGCAGACTACGAAAGGAACAACCAACACAGGCAAACCATTTTTAACTTTGATTCTGCAGGACAAAAGCGGAGATATCGAGGCGAAACTATGGGATGCCAGCGAGCAGGACGAAGTCAATTTTCAGCCGGAAACGATTGTGAAGGTCTCCGGGGATGTTCAAAGCTACAGGGGCAAGAACCAGCTTAGAATCAGGCAGATTAAACCAAGTTCTCCTGGAGATGGCCTTGAAATAGGCGATTTCCTTCAAACTGCGCCTTTGAGCATTGATGAAATGAGCAGTAAAATCACTCAATACATTTTTGAAATGAAAAACCCGAACATACAGCGGATCACCAGGCACCTGCTGAAGAAATATCAAAAGCCGTTTTTAGAGTATCCAGCTGCAACTAAAAACCATCATGAGTTTGTTTCGGGCCTCGCCTACCATGTCGTATCAATGCTGGACTTGTCCAAGTCCATTGCATCCCTTTATCCATCACTTGATACGGACTTGCTGTATGCAGGGGTCATCCTTCATGATCTTGGAAAAGTATTTGAACTATCAGGCCCCACATCGACGGTCTATACGGTGGAAGGCAACTTACTTGGTCATATTTCCATTATGATTAATGAAATTGGAAAAGCATCTGAAGAACTTGGGATAAAAGGGGAAGAAGTCATGATCCTTCAGCACCTGGTCCTCTCTCATCACGGAAAAGCCGAGTGGGGAAGCCCGAAACCTCCGATGATTAAAGAAGCCGAAATCCTGCATTATATCGATAATATCGATGCAAAAATGAATATGCTGGATAAAGTGCTTGAAAAAACAAAGCCGGGAGAATATACGGAAAGAGTATTTGCCCTCGATAACCGTTCGTTCTACAAACCGACTTTTCATAACTGATCAGCTGAAATGACTTTCATTTGAAAGTCATTTTTTTTATTTCTCCACATATATTTGGAATAGTAGGACAAACAGTGGAGGGGATATATAATTATGACTTTGCCTATTTGGATGTATTTCATTGTAGCAGGTATCTTCGTCAGTGCTTACATGGCCATGAAATCAGCTAAAGAAGATAGAGAAGTGGAAAATGAATGGATTGAGCAGGAAGGGGAGGTCTACATTAAACGGATGGAGAATGAGAAAGAGAAACGCCGCCAGCCATCTGCATGACTCCTAACATAGCAGCGACTAAGAAAAGGGAAGCACTTAAAAAGTGCTTCCCTTTGGTGTTTATTCTTCTGTTGTTTCTCCTTCAGCAGGAGCATCTTCACCCTCAGCTGGTAAGTCTTCTGCTGGAGCTGGTGCATCTCCCTCTTCAGGCACAGCCGGTGCTTCCTGAGGGTTCAAGATTTGTTCAAAGCTGTTCTCAAGGTCTTCGTCTTTAATATCCAGTCCTGCGTCCTCAACAATCGCCTTCATTGTCTGCTGGATCTTTTCAGGAGTGACTTTGGATAACTTCAATGAATTTTCCAGTTCATCTTTCATCTCATCAAACGGCTTTTTCTCTTTCTTATCCGTTACTTCAATGATATGGAAGCCGTACTGAGTTTGAATAGGTTCACTGACTTTGCCTGTTTCCAGCTTGTCCAGTGCTTCTGAGAATTCAGGCACAAAACTCTGTCTGCCTTCAGAATCAACCCATCCTAAGCTTCCGCCATTCTCCGCAGAACCCGGATCATTAGAATATTCTGTAGCCAAATCTTCAAATGCCGTGCCATCAGCCAGCTTTTTCTTCACTTCGTCAGCTGTCTCTTTATCATCGACAAGAATGTGGCGCACCTCAATTTCAGGTTTCCAATTATCGTAGTATTCTTTTAGCTCGTCTTCAGATACCTCGACATCAGCAGTTGCTGCTTTTTCCTGAAGCAGCTGCAGCTCAAGATACTCCCGGAAGGATTCTTCATCCAGATTATACTGAGATAAGAACATTTCAAATTGAGGCCCAAGTTGATCTTTCGCTTCATTCAACTTTTCATCTACTTCTTCTTCAGTCACTTCATATTTATCACTTAGAACTTTTGTAAGCACTAATTCCTGCAGAGCCTGTTCCATTTGAGGAGTGAACTTCTCTTTCATGGATGCAAAAAGTTCTTCCTTCGTAACATCTCCCGCTTTAGTCTCAGCCACGACTTCACTGTTACCATTGTCATCCCCATTACTGCAGGCTGACAGCCCGATAACACCAGCTGCTAAAGACATTGTCAAAATCCATTTCTTCATAGGTATAACATCTCCTAATTGTTTGTATTGTCAATAAGGTTTGTCTAAAAACTACAAAACATACTATATCACAAACCTAACAGGAAAATAAACATTTTAATGGAGTGTTTTCTAAAAAATGGGCATATATAACACCCAAATCTCTTCTTCATACATAAGATATTTTGACTAGAAAAAAGGAGGTAATAAAAATGAGCTACGGATATAACTCAGGATTTGCGCTGATTGTGGTGCTGTTCATTTTATTAATTATCGTAGGTGCAGCCTACATTTGCTAAGTTTTTTCAAAGGAAACATGTAATGCGCCTAAACCAAAAATGATTATTTGAATAGGATAAAGTAGCGCTTCTAAAGGAGGTGGAAAGTTATGGGTGGCTCATACGGATATGGCGGAGGTTTCGCGTTGATCGTAGTATTGTTCATCTTGTTAATCATCGTAGGTGCAGCTTGGCTATAATTTAACCTCGATAAGCATAAGGCAATTCGTTGCCTTATGCTTCATTAAGAAAGGAGGAAGCGTCTAATGTCAGGTGGATACGGATATGGCGGAGGATTTGCGTTAATCGTTGTATTGTTCATTTTGTTGATTATCATCGGAGCAGCTTGGGTTTAATAACTGCTTAAAAATATAAAACCATAAAAACAGCGGACTGCCTGAGCGGCGGTCCGCTGTTGTGTTTGTTGCTGATCAGTGAGGGACGGAAGTTTCTCGTTCCGGCAACAGAAACGGAAGGACTAATACATTTAAGGCTGTATATCCATACTTTACCCTGAGTTTGAGAAACTACATACATACTTATGATTTGAAGATTTGAGTTCAGCCTGTATAACCAGTCTTCACGGGCAGAGAAGGGTGCATTAGGGGGAGGAAAATTTGATTTGATGTACTTTGCCGGAGAAGCGCGGTGTATCAGGAGGGAAAATATGAGTTGATGTACCTCGGTGTTGGAGCGAGATACATCAAAAGAAGGAAGTTCAGATTTGATGTATCTCGCTAGTGGAGCGAGGTACATGAAAAGAAGAAAGTTGAGGTTTGATGTACCTCGCTGACGGAGCGAGATACATCAAAAGAAGAAGATGACGATTTCATGTACCTCGCTGGTGGAGCGAGGTACATGAAAAGAAGAAAGATGAGATTTGATGTACCTCGCTATTGGAGCGAGGTACATGAAAAGAAGAAAATTGCGATTTGATGTACCTCGCTGGTGGAGCGAGATACATCAAAAGAAGAAAATAGAGATTTGATGTACCTCGGTGTTGGAGCGAGATACATCAAAAGAAGAAAATGGCGATCTGATGTACCTCGGTGTTGGAGCGAGATACATGAAAAGAAGAAAATTGAGGTTTGATGTACCTCGCTATTGGAGCGAGATACATGAAAAGAAGAAAATGGCGATCTGATGTGCCTCGGTGTTGGAGCGAGATACATCAAAAGAAGAAGATGGCGATTTGATGTACCTCGCCGGCGAAGCGAGATACATTAATAGAAGAAAATCCCGAAGAGATGTACCTCTGAGCCTGAGTGGTATATACCTGAGTAAGAAAGTAAGTCGGTACAGCAGGATCCACTTCCAACGCTGTCCAGCTCCGCCTCCTTGCCCCTTGAGTCGCTGCACGAAAAAGGAAGCGCTTGTCGGGTCTGTATAAGGTCTTTCACTTTTCACTGTCCAGTTCCGCCGGCTAGCTCCTCGTGTCACTAGACAAAAAACAGCAGAGGTCCAAGAGCAGACCTCCACTGTTTTTCGCCATAGTGCATGTCGGAGCTGAAAGAGCCGGCTCCACTTCCAACGCTGTCCAGCTCCGCCTCCTTGCCCCTCGAGTTTCTGCACAACAAAGAAAGGAAGCCAAAGTGCAGGCTTCCATTCTTTGTTGCGTCAGCGCTTGTCGGGTCTGTATAAGGCCTTTCACTTTTCACTGTCCAGTTCCGCCGGCTAGCTCCTCGTGTCACTAGACAAAAAACAGCAGAGGTCCAAGAGCAGACCTCCACTGTTTTTCGCCCTAGTGCATGTCGGAGCTGAAAGAGCCGGCTCCACTTTTCAATGTCCAGTTCCAGGCGCTAGCCCCTCGAGTCGCTACACAACAAAGAAAGGAAGCCCAAGTGCAGGCTTCCTTCCTTTTTCGCGTCAGCGCTTGTCGGGTCTGAGCAAGCGCCTTTCACTTTTCTGTTAAGCATACAATATTTCTATGTATGATGAGATCAAGAGTATGGTTATGAGTATGTTGATGGTTCTGAAGACTTTTGGCTGTCTTTCTTCAGGTATTTCTTTTTGCAGACAAAGCGAGTTTGTCATTTGGTTTATAAAATAAAGGATAAATACTGAAAAAATGATAAAAATGGAGATCATTTTATCCCCTCCCTATATCTCCTATATGCTATACGATACCAAATTATCCTCTAAATTGGTAGAATGAAGTCCTGAAAAATCAAGAAGAGGCGTAGTAGATACAGGATTCAGTATAATTTAAGGTGAGTTATGCTGAATGATCTAGATACTGCCTCTTTGCAGGTTCAATATTTCGTAGCCGTCTTCATTTTCTTCAATCATCGCATCTCTTGGAGAGTAGAGCAAACATTTTGCATAGAGAAAGTCAATTGTACAGATTCCTGTATGGTAAGCTGTCAGGATCGTAAAATAATGTGAATAATGGGGCATGAGAACACAACCGGCAAGCAGCAATGTGTTGATCGTGAAAAAAGGAAACACAAGCGCTAAGATAAATCGGTTTTTGGAAATGGGCTCTCCCACACGAAAAGAGACGATTGGAATAAAGAATAGATGACGTTTCACTTGATATTTAATTTTAGTCAGATAAGTCAATATCGGCACAATATGCAGCAACTTGTGCAAAGGGTAAATAACCAGCATGCCTGCCAGGAAGAAATAAAAATGACTATCATAAAGATCTTCAGATAGTATGAGATTGACAGGGACATAGATGATCGTGAAGACCATCATCATCACAATGGCAGATAGCAGCATGACACGGCTGTGGCCGAATTGTTTTTCCAGATTGATTGTTTTCCAGCAATGCATAAAAAAATCGCCTCCATTAGACGACAAGTTTGATTTGATCTTTCGCTTTCATACTTTACGACGTCTGAACGAAAAAATCAATAGGGAAAATAACATTAATTTGTAAAAAAAATATTCAAATAACTTTTTCTTTAATCTACTGTAGATAAAGAGCTTTGAAAACAGGCTGATAGCATGTTTCAAAGGCATTTGATATTATTTAAGAAAGGAAAAATTGGAAGGGCTTTTAGAAAGATCTAAAACATGTTCGTAGTATAAGTGTGGTTGTGATTTTTAAAAGTTAACTAAGATAAAAGAAGGTGTCTATATGGTCGATTTATTGAAGAGAATTGAAAAAATAGAATTTCAACAGAAGCTGCTAATGGAGATGATTCCAGAAAGAGGATATGAATTTTACAGGCTTGTCATCAAAAAAGAATTGACAGAAGAACAGGTCCAAGAATTTTATGAACTTTGTGAAAGGTTGAACATTAAATGCCAAGAACAAAAAGCGGAAGGATTTGTATTTTTTGCTCCGCTTTTCAAGGAATTTACTGAGGAATTAAACTCTCGATTGACCCCTCAAGAAGTAATTCATGCATGTGCCGCTCAAGAATTGTATCCTTTTTTAATGGAACAGCTGAAACGCAACCTATAATCAGGCCCCGTCATCAGAAGAAATTTTTTGAAGCTTGCCGTTTTCTTCAGTGAATTCTGCTTCAATATTATGGAAAGATTTTTCGAAGATTTCCATAAAATCATTTCCATAAATATTCTTCACTACAGCCATCATCTCAATCATATCGGGGAAGCGGCCATATAGCTCCCTGAGCGGGGTAACGCCCTGAAAGATTGAATGTTTTTCCGGCTGATAATTCCTCATTAATTCAAGTAAAACGCTTTCACCTTTTTCAGTGAGCTGGATATAGGTATTGCGTTTGTCATTTTCCCTCTTGGAAAAGCGTAGCAATTCTCTTTCTTCCAACTTTTTAGAAAAGTTGAAAGCTGTTGATACATGCATAACCCCAAACTTAGCTACATCTGAAATTGAAGCACCTTTCAAATGGTAGGAAATCCATAAAATATGATGTTCATTTATATTGAGGTCGTAAGGTTTAATCCATTGCTGCCAATCTTTTTCAATCGCTTTCCATAAGGCCTTGCTCAGTTGAGCCATTCTTTGGCTGAACAACATAGCTTCCTTCATGGAGAATTCTCTTTCGTCCATATGATTCACCCGCTTTGCAAAAGTTGATTGGTTCACCGTGTCTGATTCAACTAATCTTTAAGTCTTGTAACTCTCTCCCTTTTATTATGCCAATAAAATAAAAATTAATAAAGGTTTAAATTTACTAAATTTTTAGAAAGGTGGTGTTTTTTCTCTGTTTTCGAGGATTTTCCCTGCATTTAGACAGAAAAAAAGCCCTGCGTAAAATTTTGCAGGACTCTCTAAAGTTATTGTTTACTGATTTTTTGCTCCATATTATCAGCGAGCTGTTCAATTGCAGTTATATCATCCTTGATATGCTGTATGTTTGGTTCTGTTTCTCCCTGCCAGGTTTGAATGGAAGTCTGCATGTCATCTTTGACATGAGTGATCGTTTTTTTACTTTCAGATGTAAGACGGGAAACTGAGTCTTTTACTTCGACAGCATTGGTTTTAATCTCTGTTAAAACAGCCTTCCATTCGTCTTTATTCTTGTTGATTTGTCCTTTCAAATCTTTTCCGGACTGAGGAGCAGAAAGAAGTGTGGCGATTGCTCCAATTGCACTTCCAGCTAATATTCCGAAGGTTACTGATTTCAATTTCATTTAACTTCCCCCAAATCTAATCTTGATTTTGTATTCGACATTTTATCCTTTATATCCTTTTTACCCTTTTCGGCAATACGCTAATCAACTTTTCTCATAACCTTATCGTTTCGGCATAAACATGATTTATAGGGTCGTTTAGAGAATGTCTATTGAAGTGCTTTATTTTTCTGAAAAACGTGAGCAGCTTCTTACCTGCAGACTGATTTTTTCTGAATAGCCTTGGAAAAGGAAGGGGTGGAGGATGTGGATGGAATTATATTCGGATTTTTCGCGTTGAGCGCTATATTGTTCTTTGGAACGGTCCACTATTTTATGGCTGCCCAAAAGCCGGGTATGTACCCGCCTAAAAATATTTTGAGGAGACGAGCAGGGGTGCTGGGATCAGGAGGGGTCATAACCTTGATTCTGGGAGTATTATTGTGGGTTGCAGTGAAGTAGGTTTTCTGAATTATTAAGCTCTTATCTTAAACATGGTGATGGAAAAAGACCGTCATTATTCATCAGGAATAATAGGGGGAAAATTAGAGCAGCTTATCCTTGTTCAGAAAGGAAGGCTGCAGTCCCAAGGGGAAGCCAGGAATTTTTTCCCGAAAGCAGGCCATTTGTATAGAAATAGCCCATAATAAAAAGGAACCCAAGACAGGTTCCTTTTTAAATATTTAAAAATACGGCAAAAGACCGATGTTTATGATGATACAGATTGAGCGAAGCTGGTTCGCTTGATAATTGTAGTTACGAGTGGATAAACCACAAACATTGCTCCTGCATTGACCAATGTCGCCGGCAATACAACGGCGGCGAACAATCCAAGGAATGCTCCTGGAAGACCTACTATCAGGTAGGCAGAAGTCAGGAAGAAAACACCTGAGATTATTGTTCCGACGGCTGTAAGTATTGTTGTTCCTGCGATGGAGCTTGAATACTTCTTAACACCAAGGACCATAAGATAAAAGACAAAAGCAGTAAGCGGTTTGTCGATCAGGTTCGGGACAAAGCCTCCAGGGAACTGTGTGGTTAGTCCGGAAATAATTCCAGTGGTAATTCCAAGCAGTAAAACATTTTTCTTATCCGGGAATAATAAAATACCCAGGAACATCATTGTCAGCATCATGTCAGGCTTCATTCCAAGAAAAACTCCAGGGATGACAGCATGCAGTACAGCACCTATCCCTACTAACAGTGATAATGCGACCAAAGATTTTGTATTCATTTCTCATCTCTCCTCATCTATTCTATTCTCAACTGTGCTTCTCCCGCCGTGCACTCATTGCCGGCAGCGAAAAGTTAAAATTAGTATATCACAGCAGGAATCCTATGAACAGCTTTCAGGTTGAACTTTTTGAGTGTGTTTTTTTGAAGAATCCTGTTTCTTGATCAAACTCCTTCCATGAACTCATTGTGCTAGCAGGGAGGGGGACTGACGCCCATCGCCGTGTCATAAACCTGCAGCAGAACTCATTATCAGGAATTTGAAAAATGGCTGTTTTCGAGACGTTTGAGTGGCACCTTACCTCTATTTTTCGTGGGTTGGTATCTTCCGTGAACCGTACCCGGATACTAAGGGTTCTCAATCGGAGATAGAAGCTCTTTTCTTTTCATGCTAACTAGCTTATTTGTGAATAAAGCTGGTCTTTTTCGGAATTAGTAACAAATAGAAGCAAAGTTTACGAAAAGAGCCCATAAAAATGAAAATTAAAAACTCCCCGGGTTAGGAGGAGTTTTCGTTCGACTGTGTAATAAGTAAAGGTATGTTAATTTTATAGGTGATTGCTAATACCTTGAGCAATTTCTTTCAGATCGTCCGGACTGTATTGATCTGTGTGTGTTTTCCATACGGCTCCGAATCCATCGCCTTGTCCATAGCGAGGGATGATGTGCAGATGGAAATGGAAGACCGATTGTCCTGCATCTTCGCCGTTGTTATTGAGAAGGTTCAAGCCGATGGGATTATATTCAGCTTTGATTGCATTTGTGATTTTCGGCACCGCTGAAAAAATCCTGGCAGCCGTTTCTTCTGTCAATTCATAAACATTTTCTTTATGTACTTTCGGTATTACAAGAGTGTGTCCCTTGGTCACCTGGCTGATATCGAGGAATGCAAGGACGTGTTCATCCTCATACACTTTGGAGGAAGGAATCTCTCCGTCGATGATTTTACAAAAAATACAGTCACTCATACTATCCCGCCTTTCTGTGTTTTTCTGATTTTATCACAAGAAGTGAAATGATGGAAAGGACAAAGAAGGGGCTGGCAAGAAGGTAATATCTGCATCACCCTCTGCCAGCCCCATTTGAAGGGGGACTAAATTATAGGTTTATTTGTGGAACGTCTGAATACTCTGCGATAAACACCTCATTTTGCAATTTTTTGCAAGATCAGTGAGTGTAGAGATTCTGTTTTGTGTGACTCTGGTTCAAAGAGACCATCCCCTTATCTTATAGCTTTTTACACTTTAAGAGTTCATTGACAGTCTTTGCTCTTTGATAAACACCTCATTTTTAAAGTATGTTAAAAATTATGGTGTGAGTACAGTCCAATACTATGCATGACGACCATCCCCTAAAATTATTGAAAGCAAACGTTTAAATCGGATACCGGTCTTTAACAACCACCCCGTTTTTTTATTTGCTGTCCCCTTCCTCCATTATGATGGCCAATATTGTACATCTTACTACAGGAAAAACATGGAATATAATATGGGCAGTAAGGTTCCGGCATAGCCTGGAATCACTCGCTTTGCTAAAATGAAATCAACAACAGAAAGAGAGGGCGTTGCTTGTGTCACTTTTGGATATTCAGAATCTCGTTGGAGGCTATACGAGAAAACCAGTCTTAAAAGACATTTCATTCAGTATTGACTCTAATGAAATTGTCGGTCTAATCGGCTTAAATGGTGCCGGAAAGAGTACGACAATCAAACATATTATTGGGTTGATGGAGCCTAAACAGGGGAAAATCAACATAAATGGTTTGCAGTTAAAAAGCGACACAGATGAATATCGCAAACAGTTTGCCTACATACCGGAAACCCCAATCCTTTATGACGAATTAACCCTGGAGGAGCATATGAGATTGACGGCCATGGCCTATGGTCTTCCAGAAGAGGAATATAAAAAGAGGGCAGAGGGGCTGCTGAAGGAATTCCGCATGCAAAAGAAGCTTGGCTGGTTTCCTTCTCACTTCTCAAAAGGGATGAAGCAGAAGGTTATGATAATGTGCGCGTTTTTAGTGCAGCCGAGCCTGTATATCATTGATGAACCTTTTGTCGGTCTTGATCCACTTGGCATTCAATCCCTGTTGAACTGGATGGAGGAAATGAAAAAAAATGGAGCTGGCATTCTTATGTCGACTCACATTCTGGCTACTGCTGAAAGGTACTGCGATTCTTTTGTCATTCTTCATGATGGACATATAAGAGCAAAAGGTACGCTGCAGGAACTTCGCCAGGAATTTGGCATGCCGTCTGCAACTCTCGATGATATCTATATTGAACTGACAAAGGAAGAAATGGATCAATGAAGAATATCGATGAAATTTGGAAAAAAAGGGTAGTAGAATATAACACCGAACTCAGGAAATACCTCCGTTATATGTTCAATGACCATCTCCTGTTTGTCCTTATATTCGCCTTGGGCGGGGGTGCTTTTACATACAATCAGTGGGTTGCGACTCTGGACGGTTCTTTTCCTGCTCCTTTGATCATGGCAGTCATACTTGGCCTCATTCTAACCTGGAGTCCTGTATACACTTTCCTGCGCGAGGCAGATGCTGTCTTCTTGCTTCCATTGGAGAGCCGAATGAAATCGTTCTTTCAAAAAGGGATATGGACAAGCTTCATTTCCCAGTCCTATATACTGCTCCTTGTTCTGGCAGCAATGATGCCTATGTATGTGAAGGTGACCGGGCAGGGGTTTCAATCCTTCTTTCTTCTCTTGGCGCTTCTTTTAGGGCTGAAGGTTTGGAATCTATATGTGCGGTGGTACACCTTGAAAAACCAGGAACGAGAAGCTCACCTTGTTGATTATGTCATCAGGTTCGCTTTAAATGCCGTTTTCTTATATATGGTCCTGAGTGATGCCTCTATGGTCCTGGCTGCCGTTGTTGCGATCATTCTTCTGGGTTACTTATTTTATTTCAAGTTATCTGTGAAAGAAAAAAGCCTGAAATGGGATGTGCTGATTTCCCTTGAAGAGCAAAGGATGCTGCTGTTTTACAGAATGGCGAATATGTTTACCGATGTGCCAAAGCTTAAAGGGAAAGTGCACAGAAGAAGGTGGCTTGATGGCTTGCTGAATACAATTAAGTATCAGCAAAAGCAGACTTTTACATTTTTATATGCCCGTTCCCTTCTCAGGACCAGTGAATATTTCGGTTTATATATTCGCTTATCACTGATTTCCATGGTCATTCTCTTTTTCAGCGATACACTCTGGCTCGGCATTGCGATTGGCCTGCTGTTCATGTATCTGACAGGGTTCCAGCTTATTCCGATGTATAAGCGGTTTGATTATAAAATATGGGTATCGCTTTACCCGGCAGCCCAGGGGATCAAGATGCAGTCATTTCAAAAAGTGGTGTTATGGTCAATGATCGTCCAAGCCATTCTGTTTTCAATGGCCCTGCTTGTGAGCGGGCAATGGGCAGGTGCAGCTTTAATGCTCGCTGCCGGTCTTCTGTTCGCCTTTGTATTTTCATTTTCTTACCTCATTCAGAGACTGAAGAAATTCGACTACTGAGTGAAACTCTGCTCTTCTTCATTCGTAAGCTATAACAGGCTGTGTTTATTGCTTGGTGCTTTCTGAAAAATATATCAGCCGGCAGAGGCAATAGAAGTTTGGGTCAGATAAAGCTTCACAGCTAATAAAGAATGAAAGGGACTGGTGTCGCAATGAACAGCTTTGAAAATCAGGCGCAAAACGATATGGATACCTGGAAGAGAAAGAAGCTGAAAAGGTCGGGAATATTGAATCGTACTGCTAAGAGAGCTCAGGCAAAATTTAATTCGGTTATTCCGGATCGGGTGCACACAGTCATAACGGACAGCATTAAAAATATGGTAAAGGTGACACTGGCTGGTTCGGGGTTTACTTCCAGCAATAAAGTAGCCATTCCAGAGAGTTTGGAAGAAAAGGAAAAGCATATGGGTGAAAGGCTGGCATTTTACAGAAAGGCCGCTGCTCTTGAGGGGGCCGGAACAGGTGCCGGAGGAATTTTTCTGGGCTTGGCAGACTTTCCTTTATTGCTCTCCATTAAGATGAAATATCTGTATGAAGCTGCAAAGATTCATGGTTATGATCCATCGTCTTATGAGGAAAGGTTGTTCATGCTTTACATTTTTCAACTGGCATTTTCCAGTGATGAACATCGCCGCGAAGTGTTCGCCATTATCGACCGCTGGGACGAAAATAAAGAAGAACTGGCAGAGATGGATTGGAAAGTGTTTCAACAGGAATACCGTGATTATATCGACTTTGTTAAGATGTTCCAGCTCATACCGGGCATAGGGGCAGTTGTCGGTGCCTATGCCAATTATGGATTATTGGAGGAGTTGGGGGAGGCAGCTGTTTATGCATATAGAAGAAGGTATTATAACAGGCAGTCTTCATAGTAATGTTGTTTTACAGCAGCTTTTTTTAAGTTGCACCCCGTTTGGTAAGCAGGGACACTGAAAAAGTCCAATTAAAATATAATAAGCAGGTATTACCAAAAGTGTTGGCTTCCATTCAAGGTATACGACTCCATTGGGCTGGCACAGGTGGAGTGGACTTTAAAGCGAAAGCGGTTTGTCATTTTCTTAATTAAGTACCCAGCGGTAAAAATAAGGGGAGTTTTTCCCGTTAATTGCAATTTCTAAGCTCAAGCTGGAGTAAATAGAGGGAGTTTTTCCCCTTATCTGAAGAAATAGCACCTATTTTCTAATGTTTGAAGTCAAATAAGGGAAATTTCTCCCGCTATTTAAGCTGTATTTACATGCTTTTTAGTAAATAAGGGGAATTTTTACCTCTATATTACTAGCCATATTGCTGAAATTGGCTGTTGGGTACTGCTAGTCTATTCCAGATCCTTGAATCGGTATCTTTCCAGGCCCGGCTGGCGAATGTTCTAAAAATCATTAAAAGATTCTAAAGCCAGCGGGGTAAAGAGAGCAGCCCATTTAATGGATTTCATGGATTCAAAGAAAAAAGTCAACCCTTCTTCTGGTTCAAGGAAGTATCGTTGACTCTTTCTTTGTTAAAGAGAATTGATATTGAAATTCAGTATAATTTCAGTGCACTCTTGTGGAGAACGGGGCACATCTTTTTTTTGTTTTTCGCAGGATAGCAACCTCGTTCGATAAGCTATTTTGAAGATCGTGACTCTAAATTAAAAAAGCCGGCACAAAAAAGTACCGGCATCCATGTTACCCTGCGTAAGTGACAGCCGCACTGGCCAAAACACATGCAGCGGTCAGCATTGCTTTCTCATTAAAATCGAATTTTGGATGATGATGGGGATAAGGAATGTCGACTCCCTCAGGCTTTGCGCCAGTAAAGAAAAAGGTGCCCGGAACTTCTTGCAGATAGTAAGCGAAGTCTTCTCCCCCCATCTGCATCTCACACTCTTCTACTTTACTGACTCCTTTTACTCCTTCTGCAACATCGATAAGATGCTCTGTTTCCTCCTTGTGGTTTACCACAGCTGGGTAGCCTTTATCATAGTTAAAGGTATAGGAACAGTCAGCTGAGAAGCAGGCCCCCTTAATGATTCTTTCCATTTCACTGATAATGAAATCCCTGGTTTCTTCACTGAATGTCCGGACAGTACCGACCAATTTGGCTGTATCCGCAATAACATTAAAAGCATTTTCTGCTATAAACGAGCCTATGGTGACAACAGCAGGTTCAATAGGGTTCACTCTGCGGCTGACAATCTGCTGAAGAGTACCGACCAATTGTGATGCAATTACAATAGAATCTTTTGTCTTATGAGGCTGGGCTCCATGTCCTCCGGCACCTTGTATTGTTATTTCGAATCTGTCAGCCGCCGCCATAATGGGACCTGTGCGGTATTGAATTTTACCAACCGGCTCGCTGGCCCAGAGATGTGTGCCGAATACAGCATCGACTCCTTCGAGGCAGCCAGCTTCCACCATTGGTTTTGCTCCTCCAGGTGCATATTCCTCTGCGTGCTGATGGATAAATACATAGGACCCCGGCAGTTCTGCCTTGATTTCATTCATAGCCCTTGCCAGTACCAGTAATGTGGCTGTATGTCCATCATGGCCGCAAGCATGCATGACTCCGTCTACTTTAGAACGGTAGGGGACCTCTTTTTCATCTTGGATAGGAAGAGCATCGAAATCAGCTCTTAAAGCAATTGTTTTCCCAGGCTTTTCTCCTTGAATCCTCGCAACGACACCATTGCCGCCAACTCCCTCTGTTACTTCGATATCCAGGTTCCGATAGAAATCAACAATATATTGAGCAGTTTTTTTCTCTTTAAATGATACTTCCGGATGCTGATGGAGGTAACGCCTGATTTCTATCATTTCCTCCCAGTCACTTTCAAGTCTTTCATACAATCGATTAAGCATTCTCTTTCCTCCCTAAAACGTCATGACTGTTGCTATATATATGAAAATTAAGAATATTATATCATTACATTCAATAATTTGCTGAGGATAATTCTGTATAGCGCCAAGACTTCAAAGTATGTTAAAACATATAGGGGGAGGTGAAATATGTTCAAGAAAAAAATCATATGGGGTTGGATAACGTTTACTGCGTTCATGGCAGTTCTTTTACTAATCTCAACAGATTACATACATTGGTTTGATCAGCCGCTCTTTTCCTTATTGGAAAAGGCACCTTTTTTGCTGTATTTTTCTTTAATGGGAAGTGAATTGGTCATTGGTTCGGTCAGTGTAATTCTGATACTATGGCTGGCTTTTAAAGAACGAAATTTTATCGGCATCATATTTACTGTTTTGGCCATCGGCGGAGGAAATTTAATAAATAAATTTTTGAAAACAGCAGTGGAAAGAGGAAGACCCGAAGCATTGCATGGCGAAGAAGGATTTAGTTTTCCAAGCGGCCACGCGATGGTTGGCCTTATCTTTATGCTGGTGCTGGCTTTCTTTATTTCAGAAGTGATCAGTTCCGAAAAAGGCAGATTCGCTGTTTATGCAGCTGCTGTATCTTTGGCGCTTTTGACAGGTCTCAGCAGGGTTGTGGACGCTGCGCACTATCCATCAGATGTACTTGCCGGTTTTCTGATTGGATTTTCCTATTATGTTCTATGCGAGTATGTATATCTTAAACTAAAAAATAATGTTATTAATAAGATGAACCTCAAGAGCGGGCTTTCCCCTCACTCTTGAGGTTCATCTTTTTTAGTGTAAGTCAAAAAGGCTGCCGATTATATAAGAAACATAGCCGTGATAGTAGTCGCTGTCAAGCCGACTAAGACGGGGACCAAGTTTCTTCTAGCCAATTCAAACGGATCAACATTGCAAATGGCTGCAGCAGGGATCAAAGCCCATGGGACCAAGGTTCCGCCGCCAATCCAGATGGCGGAAATCTGCCCGAGAGCGGTCAGTGTAGCCGCTCCTGAACCGATGCTGTCAGAGAAGAGCAGTGCCACCGAACCCGTTAGTGAGATTCCTGAAAATCCCGATCCATCCAACCCGGTTATGGCTCCGACTGTTGTCAGGGTTACCGCACCAACAGCTTTGGAGAGAGGGACAACGGCTGCCAGAGCTCCTCCTAAATCATTGACGATTCCAGCAGAACCTTCAGGAAGAATCCCTTCTCCTATAATAGTTGAAAACCCAGAGTCTCCTAAGTAAAAGAACGCCGCAATAGGAATGACAGGCCCAAACACTTTAAACCCAAATTGAAAACCATCGATAATGAAACTTGTGGTTTGCTCTAGTCCTTTTGCTTTGTAAGCGGCAAGGGAGATGATGAGCAAGATGAAAATCGATGTTCCTCCAATCAGCGCCGTGGCATCCCCTCCCTGCAGGTTGAACAGAAACATGGCGAGGATATTCAAGGCAAACAGCACAGGAATCATCAATGCGAAAAATTTTTTCGCTCCTGAACTCAGCAGTTCCGGTCCTTTTTCTACTTCAATTTCTTGAATCTGGGAATCCTCAACTCGCAAAATTCCTCTTTTCATATCTCTTTTTATAAGAAAGAATGCAGTGGCCGTTGTAACGATCCCCATAACAGCAACAAGAGGGATACTCGCCTGGATTACTTCCGAAACCGGGAGTCCTGCTGCATCTGCAGTCAGCTTGGGGGCAGCCTGTATGACAAAGTCGCCGGAAAGCGCAATTCCATGACCGAATAAGTTCATCGCCATCGCTATTCCTAAAGCTGGAAGTCCGACACGCAGAGCAACAGGAACCAGTACTGCTCCTAGAAGGGCTACTGCAGGAGATGGCCAGAAGAACCAGGAAATCAGCATCATGACGATACCGATAGTCCAATAAGCAAGAGCAGGTGTTTTAATCAGTCTGGCAAACGGACTGATCATCACATCATTGATTCCCGTTTTTGTGAGAGTTCTGCTCATTCCGACAATAATTGAAATGACCAGTATGGTGGATAGAAGTTCTGTGATGGCAAAGATGAAGCTTGTAAAAACACTGCTGACGGAACTGGTCAATGAACCGCTGGCAGCAAGAGCAATGAGAAAGATTCCTGAGATACAAACGATGGTCGTATCCTTCCGAAATACCATGAAAACAATGATTAACCCTATAAAAACTAAATACAGCCAGTGTAATGCAGTCAAGTCCACCAGCATGGATACTCCCCCTCACATGATATTTTCACTTCAAAAAGGGGCATCTGCCTTTTTGTACTACAGAATATTCATGGAAAAAGTGAAGGTGAAGGAAATATGAAGAAAAAATCCGCCTCTGGACGGAGGCAGAATCCTGCCCTTGCTCCTCTTATATGAGAGGAAGTAAAGGTAAACTATTAGTAATCAGTTGAGGTGTTATTAATTGGACGCTTCCGAAAGTTAGAGATATTTATCGTATTGCCAATGCTCATCTTAAAGTCTCTAGGACGTATTGAGACTTGTTTGAGTTAGATTTTAATTTTATTTCACGTGAGGGACCCCAATCAGTTCCAGCGCCAAGCTCCTCGGGGTCAAATAACCCCAAGAGAATAAAAGGAGAGACCGCCTTTTTTTCTTGAGAACATTTGCCTGTCGGGGCTGACCAGGGCGCTTCGACTTTTTAAACAAGCAAAATAATTAAAGGGATTTTGTATTAATCATCGAAGAAGAAAGTATGGTAAAAGGCGGTGTGAAAATTGAAAAACTCAGGCGGAAAACAATGGTTTTTCTCAGCAATCTTATTATTTACAGGAATCGTTGTGCTTCTAATTAATATTGGTGTCATTTCCTTGGAAATAAAACAGTTATTTGTCATATTCATTCCTTTTCTTATTTTTATTGAGGGAGCGAAGTGGCTATACACAAGTTTGAAATGGAAAAGAACACTGAAGTTCACCATGGGGTTGTTTCTTTTTATCTATGGTGGACTCATACTTCTCGATGTGTTTGAAGTGATGGAATTCAGCTATGGTGACTGGTGGAAATTGTGGCCGGTCGGACTAATCGGGTTTGCCTTCATGGTGTTATGGAAGAAAAGCGGAATAAGGGTGAGGATTACAGATGATTATCCTTTTGACCATGAAGAAGATATTCATCATCCCAAGGATAATGAAGGAAGTAAGAAAAAAAGGACAAAAGTAAACCGGGGATTTATCATTGGCGATGTAAAGTTCAATGAGCCCAACTGGCCGCTCGAGCCCATGCGGCTCTATAACATGATTGGAGATTATTATTTTGATATTAGCAAAGCATATGTCCCTGACGGGGAAACACCCATTTATATTAAAGGGTGGATTGGAGACGTGAAAATGTTGATTCCAGAAGATCTGCCAGTTGATATTCATGTGGCAGGAAGCATCGGAGATATTAAAATTTTTGGTCAAAAGTCTTCAGATATCAAACCTAATCTAAGCTATCGGTCTCCAGGATATGAACAGGCGGAGAAGAAGTTGAAAATTATAATAGAGTGCTCCATCGGCTCTGTCAGGATCAATAAGGTGTGAAGGGGTGTCACTATTGAGCAAATCATTGAATATTCGCTTTTGGTTCTTTAGAAGTTTTTTTATGATGGCATTAATGGGTACCCTGATCTTCTTTTTGATCATCCAATTTTATCTCCTGATTACAGAGACACCTTCTATTACTCTGGCAGGCTCTCTTTACCTGACTCTCCTGATTTTTTTAATATTTTCATCGCTCAGCATCTACTTTGGGATCAGGACCGGCTCCTTGTTCAAAGGGAGGCTTGATGATATCTCAACTTTTGTCTCTGTTTTAAGAAGCGGCCGGTTTTCTGCCAGGGTGGATGACAGCAAGCAAGATGAAATTGGGATCATAACGGACGAGCTGAATCAACTGGCTGTATATATACAAGAACAGGTAAAGATCCTGCAAAGACTGGCTGATGAGAAATCGGAATTAGCAGACCAGGCTCATCAGGCTGCTGTAATGGAAGAAAGACACAGGCTTGCAAGAGACTTGCATGATTCTGTCAGCCAGCAGTTGTTCGCTCTTAATATGCTGTCATCAGCAGCAGTTAGAACGGTGAGAAATAAACCCAAGGAGGCAGAACCGATTTTACAGCAGGTTGCCGAAATTGCTGCAAAAGCGCAAGGAGAGATGAGGGCCCTGCTGCTTCACTTAAGGCCAATAGATCTTAAGGGAGAAAATCTGGCAGAAGGGTTAAAGAAGCTCATACGGGAGTTAATAGAAAAAACCCCCATTGAAATTACGCCTGAGCTGGACCATTTAGAAGGTCTGACAAAGGGAACGGAAGCACATCTGTTCCGTATTGTGCAAGAGGGGATTTCGAATATCCTTCGCCACGCAGAAGCTACCCAAATTAAGATATCAACCAAAAGGATCGACTCGACCTTGAACTTGTATATCAGCGATAATGGAAAAGGCTTCAGCGTTAATCAGCAAAAAATGACTTCCTACGGCCTGCAAACCATGAGAGAGCGGTGTGAAGAAATTGGCGGTGTCTTTCAAATTCGATCCAAGGAAAACGAAGGAACATATATTAATATTAGAATTCCTTTAAAAGAAGAGGGAGAGAGCGGGAATGGATAAAATTAAGGTAATGATCGTCGATGATCATGAAATGGTCAGGCTGGGGATGAAAACCTACCTGCTTACCGAAGAAAGAATTGAATTCCTGGGGGAAGCTTCCAGTGGAAATGAAGCGGTTAAACTCGCGAAGCTATACCAGCCGCAGGTCATTTTGATGGATCTATTAATGGAGAACGGAAATGGAATTGAAGCCACACAGGAAATTCTTACGTTTCTGCCGGAATGTAAAATTATTATACTTACAAGCTATTATGATGATGAGAAAGTCTTTCCTGCAATCGAAGCAGGTGCCCATAGCTATTTATTGAAAACAGCGAGCGCTGAGGAAGTTACCTCTGCAGTCTATAAGGCAGCCAAAGGGGAAAGTGTGATTGCCCCGAAGGTTGCAGATAAGATGATGAACAGGTTCAGGCCGCAGGTAAAGAAGCTGCATGAGGATTTGACTGCCAGGGAAATAGAAGTTCTGAAATGTCTTGGCGAAGGGATGACCAATCAGGAAATTTCTGAGGAGTTGTTTATAGGGGTGAAAACGACCAAAACACATGTCAGCAATATCCTCAGTAAATTGGGAGTGGCCGATCGTACACAGGCAGCCATTTATGCCAACCGGAATGGTATATTGCTTAATGGTCCCGGGAAATAACAGCAGGGAGCAGGTTCTTGAAAGGACCTATATTTAATAAAAGAAAAAGCCGGTCCACAATTGAAACTGCGGACCGGCTTTTTGTAATGATAAGAATGTATTCTCAGTTTGGAAATCAGGCAGTGTTATGGAATCCGGGTCCTGTAAGCACTCTAAATGAAGAAAATACGTCGTTCGCGACCGAAGCACGCCCAGCGTCATGCATATCTCACTGGAAATTCGTCTCTCCCGACCGAAGCATCCCCAACGTCATACATATCTCACCGAAAATCCGTCGTTCGCGACCGAAGCATCCCCAACGTCATACATATCTCAACGAAAATACGTCGTTCGCGACCGAAGCATCCCCAACATCATACATATCTCACCGAAAATACGTCGTTCGCGACCGAAGCATCCCCAACGTCATACATATCTCAACGAAAATACGTCGTTCGCGACCGAAGCATCCCCAACGTCATACATATCTCACCGAAAATACATCGTTCGTGACCGAAGCACGCCGAACGTCATACAAATCTCAACGAAAATACGTCGTCCCCGACCGAAGCACGCCCAACGTCATACATATCTCAACGAAAAAACGTCTCTCGCGACCGAAGCATCCCCAACGTCATACCTATCTCAACGAAAATACGTCTCTCCCGACCGAAGCAGTCCCAACATCATACATATCTCAACGAAAAAACGTCTCTCGCGACCGAAGCAGCCCTAACGTCATACATATCTCTACGAAAATAAGTCATTCCTGACCGAAGCAGCTCAAATATATGTCACTAAAAAACCCCTTAGAGATTAAAAGCAAAAAACGCCATTTTTCTCCAAGGGATATTTGCTTACCACGGCAAAAGGGGTGATTGCAACTCTTTAGACAATTCAGCTGCATGGCTCCTGCAGCCAGCAGAATTCATTTTATCTCTGCCGTTTTTTCGTTATTCTTTTATCTCTCATACGAGAGGACTAAAATCCGTGCGCTGCTGAGCGGAGTATTTTTATATTTGGTTTACTCTTCGTCTTCTGCGATGCTGTATTTTGTTACATAGGAAGGGCGGGGGAACATATTTCTTTGAGCGTCCACTCCGTCTTCTGTTCCTCTTTTTTCATGAGCCTTGGCATACTGCTGGGAATCCTGCCACTTCTTGAAGGAGTGCTCATCTTCCCATTGTGTCAAGATGGCGTAAGTATCGGAATCGAGTGGACGAAGAACCCTGATTGCGATGAATCCTTCAACTTCTTCTATTAAACCTGCGCGGTTCTTGAATCGATATTCAAAAACAGGACGCCCTTCATCAGAAACAGGAATATTGTTGATAACAATGAAGCCGTGCTTTTTGAATGAGCCTGAAGAGTCAATTACTTCATAGCGTCTCGGTTCCTGAAAAACGGATTTACCTTCTGTTTCATGGACAAGGACAGCCGTGTCTGCATTATCCATCAAAACCATAGTCTGATCTGAGTATTTGCTTTCAAGTGTTTTTAAGAAATCATGCGTTCCGCTAGTCAAATAAACATACATTTTCACTTCACTCCTGCCGATTTGATTATATTGCTATCTTTCCCCTCGGTTAATAAGGGTAAACTCTGGGTTTTCGATATGAGTATGTATCAAGTCTGTATGTTCATGATAGCGTTTTGGGGAGGCTCCTGCAAACCGGGGTTGATTTTTGAACAAAAGGACATAAAAAAATCGGCAAATTTATGACATTTAATGTCCTTAACTATACTTTTATAGTGGAAAAGTCTATAGTGAAAACGGGATATATGAACGGATAGGCTGTATTGCTGCTTGATTTTTTGTTCTTAAGCCAAAATATAATACAATGGTGTACATAGAGAATTCAGAAGGGTGGATATATATATATGAAAAAGTTGAATGACACATTTTTAAGAGCTGCCAGAGGTGAGAGGACGGATTATACACCTGTATGGTATATGAGACAAGCTGGACGTTCCCAGCCGGAGTACCGAAAACTGAAAGAAAAATATTCGCTGTTTGAAATCACCCATCAGCCGGAAATCTGTGCCTATGTCACTCGGCTGCCTGTCGAACAGTATGACGTTGATGCAGCCATTCTTTATAAGGACATCATGTCTCCGCTTCCTTCCATTGGTGTGGATGTGGATATCAAAAGCGGCATCGGCCCAGTTATCGACAACCCGATTCAATCACTAGCAGACGTGGAAAAGCTCGGGGAAATCGATCCGGAAAGCGATGTTCCTTATGTGCTGGATACCATCAAACTTCTGACCCAGGAACAGCTGTCTGTGCCGCTGATCGGGTTTGCCGGGGCGCCTTTTACACTTGCGAGTTATATGATCGAGGGCGGACCTTCGAAGAACTATAATAAAACGAAAGCGTTCATGTACGCAGAACCGAAAGCCTGGTTCACATTGATGGATAAACTGGCGGAGATGACCATTCGCTATGGCCGCTCACAAATCCAGGCAGGAGCTTCTGCTTTCCAAATCTTTGATTCATGGGTTGGCGCACTGAATGTACAGGATTATCGTACATTCATCAAACCGACAATGGAAAAAATCTTTACAGAACTTAAGAAGGAGAATGTTCCATTGATTATGTTTGGTGTAGGAGCAAGCCACCTTTCCCAGGAGTGGCATGACCTTCCTATCGACGTTGTCGGATTGGACTGGAGGCTTCCAATCCAGGAAGCACGTTCAAATGGAATTTCCAAGACAGTTATGGGGAACCTTGATCCTGCTATCCTTCTTGCTCCATGGGATGTCATTGAAGATAAAGCAAAAGCAATCATCGACCAAGGGGTCCAGGAGCCGGGGTATATTTTCAATCTTGGCCATGGAGTATTCCCGTCCGTTAAGCCGGAAACGCTGAAAAGGCTGACGGCATTTATCCATGAATACAGTTCACAGAAGCTAAAAGGGTAATTTTTAATAAAATACTGCTCATAGACCATACTGAAATGTCTCCAAGACAGAGAATTGTCTATAAGGCAGCAACGAATTTTACTATTGAGGTGAAACATTATGGCAAAGAAAAAAATGGGGCTCCTTGTAATGGCTTATGGAACTCCTTATAAAGAAGAAGACATCGAACGGTATTACACACATATACGGTATGGCAGAAAACCTTCTCCTGAAATGCTTGAAGATTTGACCCAGCGCTATGAGGCAATCGGCGGAATTTCTCCTTTGGCGAAAATCACACTTGACCAGGGAAAATCCCTTGAAGAGCGTTTGAATGCCATCCAGGATGAAGTTGAATTTAAAATGTATCTTGGCCTTAAGCATATTGAGCCGTTCGTTGAAGATGCTGTCCAGCAAATGCATGAAGATGGAATCCAAGAAGCAGTATCAATCGTTTTGGCTCCTCATTTTTCTACCTTCAGTGTTAAATCGTACAACGGTCGTGCCAAAGAGGAAGCAGCAAAAATCGGAGGGCCAAGCATTACTTCGGTTGAAAGCTGGTATGATGAGCCCAAGTTCATTGACTATTGGGTGAAGCAAGTGAAAGAGACTTATGCAAAAATGACGGAAGAAGAACGGAACGGGGCTGTTTTAATCGTTTCAGCCCACAGTCTTCCTGAAAAAATTCTGAAAGATGGAGACCCGTACCCAAATCAGCTTCAGGAAACAGCTGATCTGATTGCCAAAGGAGCGGGAATCACTGAATATGCTGTCGGCTGGCAGAGTGAAGGAAACACCCCTGATCCATGGCTCGGCCCGGATGTCCAGGATTTGACGCGGGATTTGCATGAGAAAAAGAACTACAACACATTTGTTTACATTCCAGTCGGCTTTGTTGCGGATCATTTAGAAGTCCTTTACGACAATGACTATGAATGTAAAGTTGTGACTGATGAAATCGGCGCAAGCTACTACAGACCGGAAATGCCGAATGCCAAGCCGGAATTCATTGATGCGATGGCAGCGGTTATAATGAAGCACTTAAAATAAGAATCAAAACTTTAAAAAGAAGGCGATGAGCAGTGGAGAAACAAAAGGTAGTAATTATCGGCGGGGGAATTACAGGGTTAACTTCAGCGTACTATTTACAAAAAGAAGCTGAGAAGGCTGGCCGTCCACTTGAAATTAAGTTAATCGAAGCAAGCCACAGGCTTGGCGGGAAGATCCAGACAGTGACACGGGACGGTTTTATTATTGAAAGGGGACCGGACTCTTTCCTGGAGAGAAAAACGAGCGCAGCCAGGCTGTCTAAGGAAGTCGGCATTGATCAGGATCTCGTGAACAACTCAACGGGCAAGTCCTATGTTCTTGTCAATGAGGAGCTTCATGCAATGCCTGGCGGATCTGTAATGGGTATTCCTACACAAATGGCTCCTTTTGTTACTACCGGCTTATTTTCAATGCAAGGCAAGGCAAGAGCTGCAGCCGACTTTATCTTACCTAAATCGAATGTGGAAGGCGACCAGTCACTCGGCCAGTTTTTCAGGAGAAGATTGGGTGATGAAGTCGTTGAAAATTTAATTGAGCCACTGTTATCCGGAATCTATGCGGGTGATATCGACAAACTGAGCCTCATGTCAACATTCCCTCAGTTCCATCAAGTTGAGCAAAAACATAGAAGCTTGATTCTCGGTATGAAAAAGACGACTCCTGCACCGCAGAACAAGAGCGGCAAGAAAAAAGGGATATTCCTTACCCTGACCAGGGGGCTTCAATCATTGGTTGATGCAATTGAAGAGAGCCTTTTACCGGATTCAATCTTAAAAGGTGTCAGAGTTGAAAAGATTGAGAAACAAAGTGACGGGCGTTATGCGCTTTTGCTAAATAACGGAGAAAGCCTGGATGCGGACAGTGTCATCTTGACCACTCCCCATCCGGTCATACCGGCCATGTTCCCTCAGTACAGCTTCTTTGATCACTTGAAATCGACTCCAGCTACTTCAGTGGCGACAGTCGCAATGGCTTTTCCCGAAGAAGCGATTCAAAAGGACATCGATGGAACAGGTTTTGTTGTTTCCCGAAACAGCGACTATACTATAACAGCGTGTACGTGGACACATAAAAAGTGGCCGCATACGACTCCAAATGGCAAGGTTTTGATCAGGTGCTATGTGGGAAGAGCGGGTGATGAAACGGTTGTCGATCTTTCCGACAGCCAGATCGAAAAAATCGTCCTGCAGGACCTGAACAAAATCATGAATATAACGATGGATCCGGAATTCACAATCGTTTCAAGATGGAAAGACGCTATGCCGCAGTATACAGTCGGGCACAAAGAACGTCTAGAAGCGATGCAGTCCAAAGTTAAGAATGAGCTGCCAGGATTATTCATCGCCGGAAGCTCATTCGAAGGACTCGGCCTTCCCGATTGTATTGATCAAGGTGAAAAAGCCGTCGAAAACGTACTAAACTATCTTTCATAAAATTTTAATCATGCCCACTGGTTCCTGCCAGTGGGCATGATTTTTTTTGGTTTAGAACATTCCGGTATTAAGATGCACTCTCTCTTTTAGTGCAGTAATGTGATTGGTCTTTAAGGTGTTGATGGTAACGTTTAGCAGGGAAACGCGATGATACAGCATGGGAGCAAGAAAATTATAGATTTGCTGCAGTAAAAAGTAGGTTTATACAGCATGAAATCAGGAGGCAAGAGGGTTTAATGCAGTAAAGAAAGAGTTTATACAGCATGAAATCAGGAAGCAAGAGGATTTGATGCAGTAAAAAAAGAGTTTATACAGCATGAAATCAGGAAGCAAGAGGATTTGATGCAGTAAAAAAAGAGTTTATACAGCATGAAATCAGGAGGCAAGAGGGTTTAATGCAGTAAAGAAAGAGCTTATACAGCATTAAATCAGGAGGCAAGAGGGTTTTATGCAGTAAAAAGTAATGTTATTTAGCATGAAATCCAGAATCTATAGAATCTATGCAGTCAGGTGGAGGCACAGACGGCATGGAATTCACAATATAGAGAATCGATGCAGTCACGGATAGGTTGGAATCCAAAAATAGAGAACCTATTCTGTCAGAATTGCTCTAACAACTGTACCTGGTACATAAACAATCCAAGACAGCCAAATGACAAATTAAACGTCTGCAAACGAATTCCACTCCCACCATATAATTAATTCGGCTCAAACAACTATTTTTGAACTTTTTACGAATTTTATTTGACAAATCTGTGAACAAACATAAAATAGTATATAAAGGAAAATATATAGGGGGAAAAACGGATGGGAGACAAACATCAGACATTAGCAGCTATTAAATGGTTTTCAGCCGCAGGAACGGCAATCGGATTAGTCTTAGCAATTTACAGCTTTTTTGTAAGCGGTATCACACAGGAGTACTTTCTTTCAATTGGAATCGGTGTGATGGTCGGCTTCATGTTCATCTTTGGAACATTGATTTTCCTGCCTCTAATTGAAGAATTTACGGGGAAAAGCAAGCCGGAAATGACCGGCATGATAAAAAATCGATTATAATCTTTAAAACACAAAAGGCCTGGAGAATAGATCTCCAAGCCTTTTTTAATGAATTTATTAGTGAGCAGCGTGCCCGGAAGTCAATACCCAGATGGATCCGACTACTATGACGGCTGCACAGAAGACAGCATATGCAATGTTTACAATCTGTACTTTACCGTCTTCACCTTCATTGATGTGCATGAACATGAATAATTGAAGGCCCGCCTGAATAACAGCGAGTGTTCCAATCACCCATAAAACTATATTAAAGGATAGAGTTGTTTTTAATGCAACCCAGGCTGCTACAAAGGTAAGGACGAGTGACATGATAAAGCCTGCAAAGTGGCTTATTGGATAGCTTTTTGTCTTTTCCATTACAGCATCATTCCTTTCAAGTAGACAAATGTGAAGATGAAGATCCAGACGACGTCAAGGAAGTGCCAGTACAAACCGATAATGAATACCTTACGGGCAGTCACTGGTGTGAGACCTCTTTTAACAAGCTGGAAGATGACCATGATTGCCCAGAATATACCGAACATGACGTGGGCTCCGTGTGTTCCAAGCAGAACAAACAGACTGGATAGGAAGGCACTTGTCTGCATAGTCGCCCCTTCATGGACATAATGAATGAACTCATTGATTTCCATGAACAAGAATCCGGCACCAAGGCCAAGGGTGACGATCAACCATGTAATTAACCCTTTTAAGTTTCCTTTTCTCATTTCAAAGATAGCCAATCCGCATGTGAAGCTGCTTGTTAGCAGTAATACGGTCTGGATCATGACTTCCTTCATCAAAAAGATATCCTGGTGCCCCGGTCCGCCGGCATAACGCTGGTTGAGTACCGCATAGACTGCAAACAAGGTTGCAAAGAGAACAATTTCAGCACCAAGGAAGATCCAGAAGCCGAGTATATTTAATCGGCTCTGTTCTGTTTGATATTCTAAAGGGAGTGAAGTATCGACTTTAGCTGACATGTTTGTTCACCTCTCCTTTTTTGTTTCTCCAAGAACGTTCTACTTCTTTAATTTCATCAACAGGGATGTAGTAACCGTCGTTGTAATCAAACGAACGGTAAATCAAGCCAGCGATGATACCCAGTGAAGCAATGAGGGTGGCGATCTGCCATTCGAATACCAGGAAGAATCCGGCTATTCCGAAGAATACGCACATGATGAATGGCAAGCCTGAATTGCTTGGCATGTGGATTTTCTTGATCTCAGAATCGCTTAGTGATAACCCTTCGTCATGTTTTTTCATATACCAGAAAGCGTCGATTGATTTCACTTCAGGCTGTTTGGCGAAATTGTAGTACTGAACAGGAGAGGCAGTTGCCCACTCCAAAGTCCTTGCATCCCAAGGATCACTAGAAATATTTCTGTCTGCGTAACGGATGCTCCAGTAAATGTTATAGCAGAATACTGCGAAACCTGCTGCTAGAATGATTGATCCGATAGCAGACAGCAGGAAAAGATTTGAAAAACCTGATTCTACTGAGAATGTGTAAGAACGGCGGACCGCTCCTTTTAGTCCCAGGAAGAACATTGGCATGAAGGTTACGTTAAATCCAATGTTGAATAACCAGAAGTGCCATTTTCCTAATCGCTCGTTCAGCATATGGCCGAACATTTTTGGCCACCAGTAGTACAATCCTGCGAATACCGCATAAACCACACCAGGAATCAATACATAGTGGAAGTGGGCAACCAGGAACAAGGTGTTATGATATTGATAATCGGCTGCACCCATGGCAAGCATGACACCTGTTACGCCACCAATCGTAAATGTCGGGATGAAAGCAAGTGCCCATAGCATCGCGGTGGTCATCTTGATCCGGCCTTTTCTCATTGTAAAGAGCCAGTTGAAGATTTTAACACCTGTCGGGACTGCAATCAGCATAGTCGAAATCGAGAAGAATGAGTTTACTGCAGGGCCGGATCCCATTGTATAGAAATGGTGGACCCAAACGAGCATACTTAATATCGCGATACCGACAATCGCATATACCATTGATTTATATCCAAATAGAGATTTTCTTGAGAATGTCGCAATAACCTCAGAAAAAATACCGAACGCAGGCAATGCAACTATATAAACCTCAGGATGTCCCCATAACCAGAAGAGGTTGGCCCAAAGCATATCACTTCCTCCACCGGATACTGTGAAGAAGTGAGTTCCAAAAATACGGTCCGTTGTCATCAATGCCAAAGCGACTGTAAAGATAGGGAAGGCTGCAACGATAATAACGGATGTAATTAGTGTCGTCCAAGTGAACATCGGCATCTTCATTAATCCCATGCCTTTTGTTCTCATTTTCAAAATTGTAACAATGAAGTTGATCCCTGTCATTAGAGTACCGATACCGGCAATCTGAAGGGCTACTGCATAATAGTTATTCGCAATACTCGGACTGAATTCTTTACCAGCAAGCGGGAAGTAAGAGGTCCACCCTGCATCAGGAGAGCCCCCGATGACAAATGAAAGGTTGAACAGCATCGCTCCGGCAAAGAACAGCCAGAAACTCAGTGCATTCAGCTGCGGAAAAGCAACATCACGGGCACCGATTTGCAGAGGAATCACGACGTTCATGAGACCGATCAAGAAAGGCATCGCCATGAACAGAATCATGATGACTCCGTGCGTTGTGAAAATTTCATTGTAATGCTGTGAGCTTAAAAATTCCATCTCTGGCCTGGAAGTCTGGGCCTTCATCAGCAGTCCGTCGATTCCTCCGCGGAAGAACATCAGAACAGCAGCAATAATATACATAATCCCAATTCGTTTATGATCTACGGTTGTGATCCACTCAGTCCAAAGCCACTTCCACTTCTTCAAATAAGTGATCCCGGCAAGAAGACCAATCATTGTAAGAGCAATCGAAACCTGGGCTCCCAATATGAGGGGGTCGCCCGTTACAAAAAATTCATCCCATTTAATGCCCATGGTGATGGTCACCTCCATCAGAGTCTTCTTCGTCATCATGATCGCCATGTCCGGAATGTTCGTCATCTCCGTGTCCATCATGATCAGATTCATTTTCGTCTTCTTTATTCTTGTAATTATCTTCTTCTTCAAATGTTTTTCCTTGGTAGCCGTTGTAGCGGTAGAGTTCAGGGTTTGTATAAGTTTTTGAATTCATATCCGCATGATTCACCCACGCAAGGTGTGTGTTATTAAATGTCATACGGCCTAGGTGGGTAGGCTTCAGAAGCTCTTCATATTTCTCTTCTGTCAGCTTAGGAGCGGTGTCCTTTACTTCTTCGACCCACTCATCGTAATCGGCTTGAGTTTGAGCCAGAACTTCAAATTCCATTTCGGCATATCCACGGCCGTTAAAGTTTGAGTTTTTCCCCAAATAGGAGCCTGGATTATCGGCTGCCAGGAAGAGCTCCGTTTCCATTTTAGCCATCGCATATTTCTGGCCGCCAAGTGCAGGCACCCAGAAGGATTGCATCGTACTGGCGGAAGTAAGTTTAAATAAAATAGGTGTATCAGCCGGAATATTGACATAGTTGACTGTCTCGATTCCTTCTTCAGGATAACTGAAGATCCATTTCCAGTCGGCGGCCGTTACATGGATGGTAACAGGTTCTTTTTCCTCAAGAGTTTCAGGAACCTCTTCTAAGGCATAAAGAGTTTGAACAGTCGGGATGGTCAAAGCGATAACGATAAGAATTGGAATCCCTGTCCAAATGATCTCAAGCAGTGTGCTTCCGTGTTCTTCAGGAGGCTCATAATCCATGTTCTCGGGTTTTTCCCTGTATTTCCAAATGATATAAGCAAATAATGCGAACACAACAACTACGACGAGCAGCATCCACATTAGTGACCAGTTAATCAGGTCAGCGATGGATCTCGCCACTGGTCCCTGTGGTTCGAATACAACCATATTCGTCTCACAGCCAGTTAAAAAAAGCATCAATGATAATGATAAAAATATTAACAAAGGCTTTAGTGATTTCATCTCTGTTCCTCACCTTCTTTTATAAATGTCACAAATTGTTCAAAATTTGTTCAGCGTTTCACAAACTTACTGAAAAAAATTTATATATGCTTCAGAAGAGCGCTGTTATCATAGTTGCGCCTTCTAGTAAGTGAATAATATCACATGAAGGCTGTTCAATTTGTTACAAAAAAAGTAAGGTTGATTTTTACAATCATCCATTTTCTAATGAAAATACCGTGAAAGCTTGAGACTGCTGGAGTTGAGGTGCTTGAGAAATCTGTGACAAGAATTCGAACGTTTGATTGGGGAGTAATTGAATGGGAGTTTAAAAGAAGAGCGACAGTCAACCTCTGTGATGGAATTGTGAAATTAGGGAGACTAAGCTGCAGGACGAAAACGTTGAGAAGTTTTTAATTTCTTTGCAGCTTTATCAAAAATTAGATCGAACTTCGAGATTCGATCGATGAGTCCTTTTGACGCAACTAAGGTTTTTAGGTCAATAGGGTCGCTCTTGGTTCCCGTTAACAACTCAAGTACTTGGTTTGGGGCACCAAGTATCACTGTAGGTGCCCGTTTACAACTCAAGTACTTGGTTTGGGGCACCAAGGAACACTGTAGGTGCCCGTTTACAACTCAAGTACTTGGTTTGGGGCACCAAGGAACACTGTAGGTGCCCGTTTACAACTGAACTCTTTAATTTAGGGCACCAAGGGTGGCTGTAGGTGCCCGTTTACAACTGAACTCTTTGATTTAGGACACCAAGGATCGCTCTAGGTGCCCGTTTACAACTGAACTCTTTGATTTAGGGCACCAAGGGTCGCTCTAGGTGCCCGTTTACAACTCAAGTACTTGGTTTGGGGCACCAAGGATCACTGTAGGTGTCCGTTTACAACTAAACTCTTTAATTTAGGGCACCAAGGGTGGCTGTGGGTTCCCGTTCTCAACTGAACTCTTTGATTTAGGGCGCCAAGGGTGGCTGTAGGTTCCCGTTCTCAACTAAACTACTTGGTTTAGGGCATTAAGAATCATTCCTTGATGCCCACTCCTGTCTAATGTTACAGGATTTTATGTACCTAAACGCCCCCACTGGAGACGTCTACACTGAAAATGCGCAAAGGCTCCAAAAACACAAAACAAAAGACTGCAGCAGTCACCGCAGCCTAAAGATATCACTCATATTTTTTCACCGCAAAGGTCGCGTGCTGAACCATCCAGTTTTGCGGAAATGCGCTGCCGAGGACCCAATAGCTTACTCCTCTGAGATTATAATCTTTGACGGTCTGGAATTTGGCAGCAATACTCCTCGCATCCTCAAACCAGACTTCATTTTGCTGTCCGCTGTCATCTGTATAGGTAAAGAAAGGAGATTGATAGGTTTCATCATATTGAATGCTTACATTTTCTGAGGCTGCCAGTTCAACTGCTGCCTGCGGTGAGATGGTTTTTGCTAAGGTTCCTTCCACCCACGGGATCCTCCACACTCTTCCATATAGCGGGATACCCATTAAAATTTTGCTGCGGGGAATGGCGGTTACGGCATAATCAAGTACCTTCTTCACTTCACTGATGGGAGCTATCGCCCAAGGTCTTCCGCCTGCCCAGCCCCACTCGTAGGTCATCAATACAACAAAATCAACTATTTCCCCATGTGCCTCGTAATCATGAGCCTCATACAACAGGCCGACTTGGTCTTCCTTAATTTTCGGTGCGAGGGCAGTGGATACCGAATAACCCTCCGGCCTCAGTCTCGCCACGACTCTTCTTAAGAAGGTATTATAATTTTCTCTGTCTTCGGGGTAGACATATTCAAAATCAACATTCAGGCCGCCATATCCTTTTTCTCTGATTCTATCTAAGATGCTGCTAATAAGTATTTCCTGCTTTTCTTCGTTTCTCAGAATCTCCGCAGCGAGGTCTGAATCAAACTTTCGGTTGGCGAAGTTGGTAAGAGTCAGTAAAGGAACAACATTGTTGGATTTGGCAGCAGAGATCAGTCCTGCATCATTTAACTCAGTAATGCCGCCTTCCGAGGTGATAGAATGGGTAAAAGGAGTCAGGTAGGTGAAATAGGATCCAAGATTTAATGCCTCACCGACACCTTCTGCGCCTGTCCTTGTGGAATAGGCATTCACTTCAATTTGGGGCTGTTTTCTGGGAAGCCTGATAATTTGTCCCGCATTGATGGCGGATGGGTTGGCGAGATTGTTCAGAGATGCCAGTTCTGTTACCGTGGAACCGGAGCGGCTGGCGATTGCATAAAGAGTATCTCCGGCTTTAACGGTGTATTCCAGGTAAGGCAGAAGAAGCAGCTGGCCGACAAATAACCGGGTAGGGTCAGTCAGTTGGTTAAATCGGACGAGGCTGGTGAACGGCACCCTGTAGCGTTGAGAGATTGACCATAACGTATCGCCTGGCTGGACAATATACTCCTGTTCCGGTTGTGGAACGAAAAGCGATTGCCCGATGACCAGCTGGTCTGGGTTTTTAAGCTGATTTCCAGCAGATATCTGGTTTATGGGCACCCTGTATTTTTGAGAGAGTGACCACAATGTATCGCCTCTTTGAACCACATGAATGATCATGATGACTCTCCTTTCGAAAATCCTGACTTATTTAACCTATATTCTTCTTCTGCTTGTCCCTATTCTAATAGGTGGCATGAACGCCTGCAGACCAAATTTTAAATTCCATTTGTCATTTGTTATAGGATATGATAAAGTAATGAAAACAAATATGACCGAAATTCCGATTCGGTCATTTGGTCAAGAAAGAGGTGATTCTTTGTCTATAGACCGGAAAAAACAAATCATTGACGCTGCCACTAAATCATTCTCATTGTTCGGCTATAAAGCTACCACGATGGATCAAGTCTCCAAGCTTGCGAATGTTGGAAAAGGAACAATATATAATTTTTTCAAAAACAAAGAAGAGCTTTTTGATGAAATTACAGGGTCTCTCATTAAAGAAATGAAAGAGGCGGCAGAGGGAGTAATCGACCCGGATCATTCCTTCTATGAAAATGTCCATGCAGCCCTGTTCCGCATACTCGAGTTCAGAAAAGAACATCATCTGACCATTAAACTTTTCCAGGAAGAAAGAGAGATGGGGACACCTGCTGTCATAGAGGTCCGAAAGCGATTGGAAGAAGCTATTATCTCCTATATTAAAGTGAAGATAACGGAAGCGGTCGATAAGGGTGAGATCAGGCCATGCAATCCCGAAATCACCGCCTTCATCATGCTTCAGTTGTATGTATCCCTCATATTTGATTGGGAACAAGAGCACAAACCACTCGATAAAGATGAGATAGCGAAGCTGTTTGAAATGTATATATTTGAAGGATTATCTCCAAGATAATTCTTTCTTTTTTGATTACAAGTGACTAAATGTCCAAAATAGTCAATTATTCATATCAGGAGGATGTAAAATGAAATCATCATTATTTTTAGCAGAAATGAAAAGCATTTTTAAAAATCGGAAATTGCTTATCCCGATTCTTGCTGTTATGTTCATTCCGGTTTTGTACAGCGGAATGTTCTTGTGGGCGTTTTGGGATCCATACAGCCAGTTAAAGGATCTGCCGGTAGCAGTCGTCAATAATGATAGTGGAGCAGTCTTTGAGGGAGAAAAAATGAAGCTTGGGGATGAATTGGTAGAGAAGCTGAAGGGTAGCAGCCAATTTCATTTTCAGTTTGTTGACGTAGACGAGGGATATGAAAACCTTGAGCAGCAGGAGTACTACATGCTGGTTGAAATACCTGAAAATTTTTCAGAAAATGCAACCACCCTGCTGGATGAACACCCTGAAAAGCTTTCTTTGAAATATGTTCCGAACGAAGGCTTTAACTTTCTGTCAGCCCAAATCGGTGATACTGCTATCAAAGAGATAAAAGCGAGCTTATCAAAGAGTGTCACAGAGACCTATGCTGATACGATATTTGCAAATATGGAAAAAATGGGCAAGGGCTTTGCAGATGCAAGCAAGGCGGCTGCTGAGCTTAATGAAGGCTCGGGAAAAATTTCTACTGGTGCCACTGACTTGAAGGAAAACCTAACGATGCTGGCTCAAAAAAATCTGGAGTTTGATAGTGGTTTGTCTGAAGTTAAAAGCGGGGCAGAACAACTTGCGGCCAAAACGAAAGAACTGTCTGAAGGGCTCGGCAGGATTTCAGGTGGATACAGCGAGCTTTATCAAGGAGCTGAAAAGCTTAATACGGGTGCAGAGGAAGCTGCTGCAGGAGCTGACCGGCTCGAAAGTGGTACAGGTCAAGCTGCAGCCGGGCTTGGAAAGCTGATTGACAGCCATGAAGAATTAAAGGGTGGAGCCGGAAATGTCGTTGATGGAGCGGCCTCTCTTGAAAAAGGTGCTTCCGAAGTTCATTCGGGTGCTGTCGAACTCAGTAAGGGAATGTCCAGCCTTGACCAGGCATTGACACCAGTGCTGGAATCTTTGCCTGAAGAAAAGCGTGCTCAGCTTACGGCTTTAATAGAAAACTTGAAGTCTGGAAGCGGCAATCTTGAATTGGGAACAGCCGGATTAACCACGGGTGCTTCTGAACTTCAGTCTGGTGCCTCACAGCTTCAAGACGGTCTTCAGCTATTTGGCAAAGGCAGTACTGAATTAAACACTGCTTTCTTAGAGTTGCAAGAAGGTGCAGGCGCGCTCTCCCAAGGTACACAAGAACTAGCTGCAGGCCAGTCCGAGTTTGCGGCTAACTTTTCCATGGCAAATGAAAGCCTGGCAAGTGCCGTATCCGGATCTCAACAAATCGCTTCAGGAGAATTCGAGCTTCAAACTGGATTATCGCAATTAGAGGATGGTTCAGGTAAATTAACTCAGGGATCACAGGATCTTGCGAAGGGTTCAGCCCAACTTGAGGAAGGCACGGTATCCCTTTCCAAAGGGACAGCACAATTCAGCGAAGAAATGAAGAAAGTTGATGATCAGGCGAATTCAATCCAAACCACTGAGGAAACAACGGATATGGTGGCTGAACCGGTGGAAGTGGAAAAACAGGCGGTGAATCATGTGCCTAATTACGGAACTGGTTTTGCTCCATATTTCCTTTCCTTAGGTTTATTTGTAGGGGCATTGTTGATCTCGATTGTCTATCCGCTCCGCGAACCTGCTGCTGTACCTGCTTCAGGTTTCGCCTGGTTCAGAGGGAAGCTTGCGGTCTTGGTCGTGTTTGGTGTTATCCAATCCCTGATTGCGGACAGCATTTTACTATTTGGGTTGGGAATAGAAGTTCAAAGTGTACCTTTATTCATAGCTGTGTCGATTGCTGCCAGCCTTACATTTATTGCTTTAGTTCAGGCTTTGGTCACTATCCTTGGTGATCCGGGAAGGTTTGCAGCTATAATCATATTGATACTGCAGCTGACGACAAGTGCTGGTACGTTCCCACTCGAATTGATACCTGCACCGTTACAGCCGATAAGCGCTTTACTTCCGATGACTTATTCGGTAGCGGCCTTCAAAGCAGTCATTTCAAGCGGTGATTATAGTTTCATGTGGCAGAACATGGGCATTCTAGCCGTTTATTTTCTAGTGTTTATTACACTGACAGCCATATACTTCTCAGGATACTTCAAGAAGACGTATAACAATGAAATTGTAGAACCCATAACTAGTTAGGTCCCAAGCGGCATTCTAGAGACCCATGCTAACTCAGATGCAGGGAGAACTCAGAAACTTTTCTGAATACGAAGAACCTCATATAGACGCTGTGTTTGTTCAACGACAGACACAGCTTTTTTATTACTGTTTTCTGTCAAAAAAGCCGAAATATGAAAGAACATCCGGGTCTATTGGAGGGGTTGGAAGAAAATTTACATTTTAAAGAGTGTTGCCGGTAATAATAACTTTATGAATTGAGTCCGACGAGGTGACCTTATGGAAAATAAGCATAATACCGATCTAACATCAGCTGAAATTGCCATGCTTTGGAATACATATATGGCGGACACGATGGCATACTGCATACTGCACCATTTTCTGAAAACAACTGATGATAAGGGGATTGACCCTGTTATCAAGTTTGCTTCAGATATTGCCAAAGAACATATCGAAGTCATTCGTGAGCTTTTTATTAAAGAAGAATTGCCTATACCGAATGGATTTGCGAAGAACGATGTCAATTCTGAAGCCCCGAAGTTGTTTTCAGATGTAACCTACTTAAGATATATCCACCATGTCGGAAGGAGCGGATTGAATGCCTATTCTCTTGCTAAAGGTGTCCTGGCAAGAAGGGATGTCAGGGATCTGTACAGCAAGTGGCTCCAGCAATCCAATGAGTTATTTGACAGAGCATGTGAGATCATGCTCGAAAAAGGTGTTTTCATCAGGTCCCCTTACATAGCGTATCCAGAGCGGATCGAGTATGTAACAGATGTTGATTTCATGGGAGGGATTTTTGGAGAGAAGCGGCCTCTGCTGGCAATGGAAGTTGCCCACCTTGGGACAAATATTGAAGTATCAAATGTTGCCAAGACGCTTCTTATGGGATTCGGTCAGGTAGCTCATTCAAGAAAGGTGTCAGATTACTTTAAAAAGGGATATGATGCCTCCAAAAAACATAATGAGAAGTTCATCGCCTGTTTAAAATCAGATGACTGTTCATATCCTTCTACTTGGGATTCAACGATTACATCTTCCACAGAAAGTCCTTTTTCAGATAAACTCATGATGTTTCAGATTTCGGCGCTGAACTCAATCGGCATGGGTGATTACGGAATGGCGCTTGCCTCCTCTATGAGAAAGGACATAGCCCTGCTCTATGAAAGATTGATTGTAAATCTTGGGAAATACGCAGATGAAGGGGCTAAACTCATGATCAGGCAGGGGTGGTTTGAAAAGCCTCCTCAGACACTTGATAGAGAGAAACTTCGTAAGCAGTCAAAAAAATAATACACAAAAAATGACATTTAAGATAAAATAGATTTGTTGGGAAATTATACTAAAAAGGAGGCTGATATTGTGGTACCAAATAAATTTAAACCAGAACGAAAGAACACCGATATCCTGTATGAGTTCTCCTTTTCATGGAGATAACATAGTTTTGGCTCTGGAATGGAGGCTGTCGGAATGATTGGCAGCCTTTTTTAGATGATAAAAAAATCATATAATTCATCTGGTTGGATAACTCTTAACTATGTTCTCCCGTCAGCTTCAGCGCCCGAGTGTCTGTACCCGCCGTAACGGACTCATCCCCTTGGATCAAAAACCCAAGAGAATACAAGGTGAGACCACCTTTTTTTCTCTTCGGAACATGTGCGTGTTGAAGTTGACCGGGACACTTACTTATGTGAGCTGAAATCGGTGCTCCTGACTTCTTTCCGTTCTGCAAAACAGGAGGAAAATAGTAATGATGAAACTCTCTTTAATGCGGGATTTCCTGCATTCGCCCTTCCAAGAAAAATGGGTCATAAGTGCCCTTGAATTATGGGAATACGAAAAGGGTTCTGTGAAATTTATACGAGCCAGCAGTAATTTCGTTTATTCTTTCAAAAGAGGAAATGCCTCATTTATCCTACGGATTACCCCTGCTGAGGACAAGGAAAGACTGGAAAGGGAACTTCAGTTTCTTGATATTTTAAGTACGAATAGGATAGCGGTGAATACACCAATCCTCTCGGTCAATAGCAAGTTCATAGAAGAAGTGCAGACAGAATGGGGCACTTTTCATGCTGTGGCTCTGAATTTTATTGAGGGATCCCATCATGAAATGGAAAAAATGGGTGATAAGCAATGGATTGCCTGGGGAAAAGCATTGGGAAGCATTCATCATGTGTCGAAGAGATCGGGCGTCTTAAAAGATATGCGTAAAATGGAAGACTTGTTAAATATAACAGTTCCCGAACTCCCGTCAGCAGTTCAAATGGAAGAGAAAGTTCTCGGAGAATGGCTGTTGAAGCTTCAACATAATGATGATATATATGGGCCAATTCACTTTGATTTTGAATTGGATAATATTATCTGGCAAGAAGACCATCCGCAATTCATAGATTTTGAAAGCGGTGTGGAAGGATGGTTCGCAGCTGATATCTGCTTTGCTCTAAGGGACCTTTTCGAAAGGGACAGCAGTCTGCAAAGCAGGGAATTCCTTCTGTTTATAGAGGGGTACCGCCTTATCTGCACACTGTCTGATGAGGAAGTTTTAAAGATTCCTATGTTCCTAAGACTGCATAATTTGATCATGTTTAAACAGTTGAAAAAATCGTTGGACGTTGTTATTGACTCCGGGCAGCCTCAGTGGGTAAACGATTTAATAGTCAAATTGGAAAATAGACTGAGATGGTACGGGGAAGGTATCGAAGCTGCAACTGCTGGAAAAGCAGCTAAAGAAGAATATGGAAGGCAGGGCCGATAATGAACGCAAAGGCAGAAGAACTGGCACAAAAGCAGCTTGACGCATATAATGCCCAAAATCTGGAGGCGTTTCTGGAATGCTACAGTGATGATGTGATGGTCATGGAATTTCCCTCGAACAACATGATGTATCAGGGAATTGAAGAGATGAAGGAGCGCTATGGCAAAATGTTTCGCGAAAATCCTGATAATCATGCCGAGCTCCTGTCCCGCATTATAAAAGAGAATATTGCTATTGACCATGAACATGTCACTGGCAGAGCAAATGGCAGGGAGAGCTTTGCCGTTGCGATGTATGAAATTCTGGAAGATAAAATAAATAAAGTATGGTTTGTGGTTTAACCGGCAAAGCAGGTTTTTATACATTTTAAGAAATTCCGTCCGATGTCAGGGCGGAACTTTTTTTTACATAATTATGAAACTTTTGAAGTCCTGTTCCGTACGCTTACTAATTGGGAGTGGGTAAGATTTACATTTAATTGGAGAAAGGATTTTTCACATGAAGAAGAATATAGTACTGCTTGATCTTATTTTTTATGCAGCTCTTCCACTGCTTTTCTGGAATTTTTTGAGGGATGTTACTGGTGATTACTACGCGATGCTGCTCTCTTCTGTGCCTGCGATTCTCTATACTATATACCGCTTCTGGGAGATGAAGAGAGTTAATATTTTCGGAATTTATATTATATCGACTTTAGTGATAGGCACCCTCGTTGAAGTACTAGCCGGCTCTGCCATTCAACTTCTTTGGAATAATGTTTATTTCAGCATTTCAATGAGTCTGTTTTTCTTGATCACTATTTTACTAAAGAAACCCATCACTCTTTATTTCGGTCTTGATTTCGCTGAACTTCAAGGGTATGACCGCCAATTCAGCAAGAAGCTTTACGAACAGAGTCGGATTTTTAGAGTGTTTCAGTGTATCACCTTTGTTTTCGCGCTGAGGAGCGGGGTGCTGGCAGGTGTCAATGCGTGGCTGATTACCGAGTACGGAGTGGAAGCATTTGATAAGGGCATTTTGCTTAAACAGGCCTTCAGCTGGATTATGACCGGAGTTACAGTTGCTGGTTTCTTGTATATTGGAAAAATGATTAAAGATTCTCCGGATTTAATTGAAAAAGTTAAAAATGACCTATCTCTGTGAAACTCAGTATATGTTTAAAAATTGTAACAACTGCCCTATACTTATGGAAGACTGAAGCATTACACTAATAAAAGATTGAAGAATACAAGTTTTCAGGAGGAAGCATAGATGAAGAAATTACTGCCCTTTTTATTGATATTAGGCATTATGCTATTGGGAGCCTGCGGCAGCGGGGGAAATAACCATGAAGATCACGGAAATGGCCACTCAGGTGAGGAAGGCGGATTAACCGCAATCAGTGCTGACCTGAGTGTTCCTGATACAGCAGAGCCTGGCGAAACAGTGGAATTCAGTACACAAGTGACCCAGGGGGAAGAGGATATTACCGACGCGACAGAAGTGGAGTACGAGATTTGGAAAGAAGGACAAAAAGAAGACAGTGAAATGATTCAAGCAGAAAATCACGAAGATGGACATTATACGGCTGAAAAGGCGTTCGATGAAGATGGTGTATATCATGTACAAGTCCATGTGACTGCTAACAATATGCATACAATGCCGAAGAAACA
Source organism: Rossellomorea vietnamensis (assembly GCF_008180615.1). Lineage (GTDB taxonomy): Bacteria > Bacillota > Bacilli > Bacillales > Bacillaceae_B > Rossellomorea > Rossellomorea vietnamensis_D. The sequence continues at coordinate 7,155 of NZ_VTEH01000009.1, read as the reverse complement.
AATTGCTGTTGGAAATGCAGAAGTCACGGACCATGAATCACACTCCTCTGAAGAGGGAGATCATGATCATGGACACAGCGAAGTCTCCTTTCATTTAATGAAACCTGACACGATTAAATCAGGAACTGACACTGAATTGACAGCCCAACTCGAAAAAGACGGGAAACCTCTGGAAGCAGCTAGTATTCGCTTTGAAATCTGGCTGGAAGGAACGGAGGATCATGCCTGGGTTGAAACCCAAGAATCCGAGGCAGGAAGCTATAAAGGGAATTATGAGTTTGCGGAGTCTGGTTTGTATCATGTAACAATTCATGCGGAGAATAATGAAGGCCTTCATGAACATTCAGAGGAAGAAATCACCGTCGAATAGCAAAAAAGCTGAAGCGAGATCATTCGCTTCAGCTTTTTTGTTTTTCAACAGCGATACCTGTTTTTACAGCTCGTGATCGGAAAGACAGCCGTCGCAATGGTTGCCGTAGCATTCATGTTGTTCATCGATATTCTCTCCGCACTGTACACATTGTTTCTTAGGTAAGTTCCTGAAAAATTCCACTACATTCGTTAACATGTTGATCACCCTCCAGTTTTAGTATACCCCTTTGTTATATAACTGTTTTATTTATTTATTATATTGTATTATAACAGAAGTCGTTTCGTCAATTGAATTTGTATTGAAATTCAAAAATAATGAAAAAATAGGCGTATTGCAGTATAGTGGACATAGGATGAAAATCATTCTCATAACAGGGATGCCGAAAGGAGAGAGTTCATTGAAATTGACTGTAATAGGCCATTGGGGCGGCTACCCAAAGAAGAATGAAGCCAGCTCTGGCTATCTGTTGGAAGAACAGGGATTTAAACTGTTGATTGACTGCGGAAGCGGTGTGTTGTCCTTTCTGCAGGAGCATGTGGAAGCACACGAGCTGGACGCTGCCATCTTATCTCATTACCATCCTGATCACACAGCCGATATCGGAGTTCTTCAGCATGCCCTTTTAATTCAAAAGTACTTGGGAAAACATAATAAATCACTGCCGTTTTATGCTCACAAGGAAGACAAGCAGGGCTTCGAGTCACTTACATACAAGGATCTGATGGCAGGTATAGAATACAATCCCGAAACAACCTTAAAGGCAGGTCCCTTTTCCATTTCTTTTTTACGAACCAAGCATCCTGTGCCATGTTACGCAATGAGAATTGAAGCAGGAGGCAAAACCCTTGTTTACACGGCAGATTCAGCTTATCAGGAATCTTTCATCCCTTTTGCAAAGGATGCCGATCTATTCCTTTGTGAATGCAATTTCTATGGAGACATGGATGGAAGCGGAGCAGGGCATATGAACAGCCTCGACAGCGGCAGAGCCGCAAAAGGGGCAGGCGTGAAAAAGCTTGTGCTCACCCATCTGCCTCATTACGGAAACCTGGATAATCTGGTGCAAGAAGCCAAAAGTGTATTTGGTGGAGAAATCCTTCTCGCCCACAAAGACTTACAGCTGCACATCTAACGATTTTAAGGAGGATATTTATATGAAGTTCATAGACAATAAAGGCATTACAGATCCGCGTATAAACCTGGCAATCGAGGAGTACGCTTTGAAAAATTTGGATATCGATGAAACGTATCTGCTGTTCTATATCAATGAACCTTCGATCATCATTGGAAAAAACCAAAATACAATAGAAGAAATCAATACCGAGTATGTTGAGTCCGAAAACCTGCATGTTGTCCGCCGTCTTTCTGGAGGAGGAGCGGTCTATCACGATCTCGGCAACTTGAACTTCAGTTTTATAACGAAGGATGACGGAGAAAGCTTCCACAACTTTCGTAAATTTACCGAGCCGGTGATCAAGGCTTTGAAAAAATTAGGAGTGAATGCTGAACTCAGCGGCAGAAATGATATTGAAGCAGAAGGCCGTAAAATCTCCGGCAACGCCCAATTCTCAACAAAAGGAAGAATGTTCAGCCACGGAACACTGTTGTTTGATTCTGAAATTGAAAATGTTGTTTCTGCCCTGAAAGTCAGAAAAGACAAAATCGAGTCCAAGGGTATTAAATCAATCCGCAGCCGTGTAGCTAACATATCTGAATTTCTTGAAGAGAAGATTTCCATTACTGAATTCCGCTCTATGCTGCTTCGCTATATATTCGATGTGAATGAAATCGAAGAGTATGAGCTAACGGAGGAAGATTGGAAAAACATCAATGAATTGTCTGAGGAAAGATATGGAAACTGGAATTGGAATTACGGGAAATCACCGAAATTCAACCTTCAGCATTCTCACCGTTTTCCAGTCGGTTCCATCGATATCAGGCTGGAAGTGAATAAAGGGCTCATCGAAAACTGTAAAATTTATGGCGATTTCTTCGGTGTCGGCGATGTGAGTGACATTGAAAACAAGCTGATAGGCTTGAAATATGAAAAGGCTGAGGTGGAGCATGCCCTGGAAGGTGTGGAAATTCCACACTACTTTGGGAATGTCACCAAAGAGGACATCATCAACCTGATATACTAATCAATGAGGCATTCCTGTCACCGCTTTTTTTCTGAAAATAGGTTATTTCTTTTTGCTTATGGATAAAACATAGTAAAGAGCAGATTTGAAGAAAGTGGTGAATTCAAATGGAAAGAGCTCAAGTGAAACGATATTGTGAAAACGATAAGAAAGAAACGATTCATGATGCTGTCGAAGATGCGCTTGAAATTCAGTATAAGTGTACAGTTTGCGGCAAGGAAGAACAGGTTGTTAAAAATTTCTTTTGATAAGGCTGTTTTTCGCTTCTGATTTAAACGATATGGATTTCCGCTCCATGCGGACGACTCCGCGGGGCGGGCTGTGAGCCTCCTCGGCTGCGCGTTTCACCTGTCCCGCAGGAGATCGTACGCCTTCCGCATCAATCCTTCTACCTAAAGGGGGATAAAGGTGAAAACACATTCTATAGCAGTAATTAAATTTGATAGAAGTTTTTTCTCAAAGGGGAGCAGTTCATTTCTTTTGTTTTAACAGAGTATGAAGCCTTTATCTTACGAAGTTGATATGAATTAGCAACAAGGTTTACGAATAGAGTCTTTTATGAATAAAAAACGTATGGACAGTCCATACGTTTTTTTATTGTGCTCCTGAATTGCAGAGTAGAATTTCTCCATTATGTGGTTTTAATTAGTTAAAATATAGTAGAGTGCTTGTATTTTATGTATTCTTTATATAAAATATATTTTGAAAACTTATAATTTTTAGATGAATGATGATTCATTCATCTTTTGGAAAAGGGGAGGGAGAATATGAATCTTTCAGCACGATTGGAAGAATCCGCAAAGGTCCATGCAATGAAGCCGGCTTATTATTTTATGGGGCAGTCGAGTACATATGGGGAATTGAATGGCGCCGTTAATAAATTTGCCAGCGGACTTGAAAAGCTTGGGCTTGGCAAAGGGGATCATGTAGCACTCGTTTTGGGGAATTCACCTCATTTTATTATCGCTTTATACGGAGCGATGAGAGTTGGAGCAACAGTCATTCCGATCAATCCAATCTACACGCCTGACGAGATAGGCTATATCATGAAAAATGGGGATGTCAAAGCCGTCGTCACGCTGGATATTTTGCTTCCGCTTGTTGAAAAAATGCATCATCATCTGCCTGAAGTGGAACATTTCATCTATTGTGAAACAGGAGATGAAAGAGCAAAGGGCATCCAGCCTGAGCAGCTGTCAGCTTACCCTAAAATGAAATCGTTTACAGAGGTTGTCGGTTCCGGAGATCCTGGATTCAGGGGGCCTCAATTAGTTGAAGAGGATACAGCTGTAATCTTATATACCTCAGGTACGACGGGGAAACCAAAGGGTGCAATGCTGACGCATAAGAATCTGTATTCCAACGCAAGGGATACCGGGGAATATCTTAAGATGAATGAAGACGACAGAGTCATCACGACACTTCCAATGTTCCATGTGTTCTGTTTGACAGTTGTTTTGAATGCACCGTTAATGACAGGCGCGACGCTGCTGATCGCACCAAAGTTCAGTCCGCAGGATATCTTTAAATTGGCAAGAGAATATCAGCCGACCGTCTTTGCGGGTGTGCCGACAATGTATAATTTCCTTTATCAGTATGAAGAAGGAAATCCAGAGGACTTCTCCACGTTAAGGCTGTGCATTTCAGGAGGGGCTTCGCTTCCGGTAGCTCTCCTGAAAAACTTTGAAAAGAAATTCAATGTTGCCATTTCCGAAGGGTACGGCTTGTCAGAGGCATCACCAGTTACCTGCTTTAATCCGCTTGACCGGCCTAGGAAAGCAGGGTCTATCGGTACATCTATCGTGAATGTTGAAAACAAAGTTGTGGATGAGCTGGGCGAAGAAGTACCTGCAGGTGAAGTGGGGGAACTTATTGTCAGGGGGCCTAATGTCATGAAGGGCTACTACAAACTTCCAGAAGAAACCAATGCAAGCATCCGCGATGGCTGGCTCTACACAGGAGACCTGGCTAAGATGGATGAAGAGGGATACTTCACAATAGTCGACAGAAAGAAAGACATGATCATTGTCGGAGGTTATAATGTTTATCCGCGTGAGGTGGAAGAAGTACTGTACAGTCATCCCGAGGTAGTCGAAGTAGCGGTAATCGGGCTTCCCGACCCTGAGATGGGTGAAGCGGTGAAGTGCTTTGTGGTGAAAAAGAACAGTGAACTTACAGAACAGGAACTGATCGCGTATTGCAGTGAGCACTTGGCTAAGTACAAGCTTCCTGGATCGATCGAATTCCTTGAAGAGCTTCCTAAGAATACAACAGGGAAGATTCTGCGCCGAGCATTAAAACAGCAAGTCGTTCAGTCTTAATACATTTGGGCTTGTTTCCGGAGGCAGAGCCGTCGGAAACAAGCCTTTCTTTATTGAGGAAATTATAAAAGCTGCCGATGTGAGCAGCTTATAGCTTTATTATCCGCAGCCCTGCTGGAACAGACTTTTAGCTGAAAACACCTTAAACAATAAAAGGAAAGCCCGCCTTTTTTCTCTGAGGAACATTTGCCTGTCGGTGCTGGGCAAGCCGCTTACGCTTTTGTTTCGTCCAGCTTCAGCGGCTAGCCCCTCGGGATCAAATAACCCAAAGAGAATAAAAGGAAAGCCCGCCTTTTTTCCTCTTTGGAACATTTGCCTGTCGGTGCTGGGCAAGCCGCTTACGCTTTTGTTTTTAGAAGAAAGGGTTTAGACAGGTTTTGTCGAAAGAGTGTATGGAAGCGTTTTATTTAGAATTACACAAAGGGGGATACATACTTGGAATCCATTTTGTTGGAACAGCGTGAACACTTGGGGATCGTTACGATCAACCGGCCTGATGCCATGAATGCTTTTAACTACGATACACTTCTTGAACTGGAGAAGATGATTGAATCCATCCGCATCAATCCTGATATCCGGGTTGTGATATTTACAGGATCGGGAGAAAAAGCTTTCAGCGTTGGAGCTGATTTAAAAGAAAGAAAAAACCTGACCGAACAGCAGGTGAGAAGAAATGTCATGAAAATCGGTGATGTGTTTAATGGGGTATCCACTCTACCTCAGCCAACCATTGCGGCGATGAACGGCTATGCTTTTGGGGGCGGCATGGAACTCGCTCTCTCCTGTGACTTCAGAATTGCTGTCAGCGGCACTACCATGGGACTGACAGAAACGAGCCTCGCAATCATCCCTGGTGCAGGAGGAACGCAGCGCCTTCCGCGTTTGATAGGTGAATCCAAAGCTATGGAACTGATTCTGACAGCTAAAAGATTAAAATCCGAGGAAGCCCTTGAGATAGGCATGCTGACTAGAGTGGCATCACCGGAGTCGTTCATGGATGAAGTAATCTCATTTGCGGGTGAAATGCTGTCCAATGGACCCGTTGCCCTTCAGCAGGCCAAGTTCGCCATCAAAAACGGCATGAATACAGACCTGCAGACTGGCCTTCAAATAGAAAGAAAAGCTTACGAAATCACGATTCCTACTGAAGACCGTGTTGAAGCCCTGGCCGCCTTCAGTGAAAAACGGAAGCCGCAGTTCAAGGGGAAATAATTCATAAAGAGAAGCATATTGTTTTGGATATGCTTCTTTTTATGTGGATAAATCGCTGACTTTTTTGGAGGTGGGCGGCCGCCTGATTGTCCCTGCAAGTTTTGGTATCTAGAAGCCCTTTGAGACCAGTTCGCTTGGAAATCCGCTTGGAAGTGGTCGCCAGGAAGACTTAAGAGACCAGTTCGCTTGGAAATCTGCTCTGAAGTGGTCTCAAGGAAGGATTTAGAGACCAGTTCGCTTGGAAATCCGCTCCGAAGTGGTCTCTAGAAAGGCTATAGAGACCAGTTCGCTTGGAAATCCGCTTGGAAGTGGTTTTTAGGAAGGCTATAGAGACCAGTTCGCTTGGAAATCCGCTCCGAAGTGGTCTCTAGAAAGGCTATAGAGACTAGTTCGCTTGGAAATCCGCTTGGAAGTGGTTTCTAGGAAGGCTATAGAGACCAGTTCGCTTTAGAAACTGCCCCGAAGTGGTCTCAAGGAATGCTATAGAGACCAGTTCGCTTGGGAAACTGCCCCGAAGTGGTTTTTAGGAAGGCTATAGAGACCAGTTCGCTTGGGAATCCACTCCGAAGTGTTCTCAAGGAAGGCTTTAGAGACCAGTTAGCTTGGGAATAAACTCCGAAGTGGTTTCTAGGAAGGCTATAGAGACCAGCTCGCTTGGAAATCCGCTCTGAAGTGGTCTCTAGAAAGGCTATAGAGACCAGTTCGCTTGGGAATCTGACCCGAAGTGGTCTCTAGAAAGGCTATAGAGACCAGTTCGCTTGGAAATCCGCTTGGAAGTGGTTTTTAGGAAGGCTATAGAGACCAGTTCGCTTGGAAATCCGCTCCGAAGTTAAGTTAGTCTAAAAAGTGGACACAGGAAAATGGTAATAAGTTAGAATATAACTATCATTTATAAGGACGTGTTCACATGGGAAAACATTACTCATCCGAATATAAAGAGTATGTATGTAAAATGGTTGCGGAGGAAGGAAGAAAAGCTTCAGAGGTAGCTTATGAGCTGGAGATCCCTTACACCACGATGACTAAATGGGTACGGAAATATAAAAAAGACATTCAAGCTCAGAACAGTAAGCATGACTATGTTACGCCTTCTGAGTTTGAGAAGCTC
>NZ_VTEH01000008.1 GCF_008180615.1 Rossellomorea vietnamensis | reverse complement strand
GAAACCCCCATGTCCTTCCAGACACCACAATTAATGAAAATGGAAGGCTTAAACGTTTAATGATGTATCATCCCGTTCATCCTGTTAATGCAGGTCCGAGGTCGTCTCTTTTTTGGTGGCTAGACCCCGTTTACGAAACCGACCTAATATATTCATGAGAACCGCCGATTGTTGCCAAGAGCACGTGTATAAAAATACTCGCTCAAGAATGTATGACCTAGCAATTTATACAAAGGATGAGATTGATGGATGCTATTTTAGAACGAGTTGCTGGCTTAGATGTTCACCAAGAGACAGTGGTGGCTTGTGTTCTTTTTGGCCCCTTAGACCGGAGAGCGAAAAAAGAAACAAAAACCTTCGGAACTACGGTGAACGAATTACTTGAGCTGCAAGATTGGCTAGCTAAACACAAGATCACAGACGTTGCAATGGAAAGTACCGGTGTGTTTTGGAAACCCGTTTGGAACATTCTTGAAGGTGAGTTTACTTTAATTTTGGCTAATGCCCAAAGAATAAAGAATGTCCCTGGACGAAAAACAGATATTTCGGATGCAGCCTGGATCGCAAAGCTGTTACGTGCTGGGCTAATCGAATCTAGCTTTGTGCCCCCTGTAGAATTTAGAGATCTAAGGGATTTGACACGCTATCGTCGTAAATTGATAGGTCATGCAACTTCAGAAAAAAATAGAATTCACAAGATATTGCAAGACGCCAACATAAAACTGAGCACATACGTATCGGATCTTTTTGGTGTTTCAGGCCGTTTATTACTAAACGCTCTCCTTAATGGAGAAGTACTAGAGATAGGCGAAGTGAAAGCATTGGTTAAAACTTCTCTGAAGAAGAAAGCCCCTCAAATTGTGGAGGCTTTAAACGGTCGCATGCGGACTCACCATCAAAAGATCATTCAAATGCATTATGATCACCTCGAATACATCGAAGAAAGAGTTAAGGAATTAGAAACCGAAATAAGTCAGTTAGTAACTACCCATAATGAAGAAATGGATTTATTGATCACCATTCCAGGTATTCAGAAAGATGCAGCGGCGAGCGTCTTAGCGGAAATAGGAATCGATATGTGTAAATTTCCAACCGAAAAACATTTAGCCTCATGGGGTGGATTCAGTCCTGGTAATAATGAAAGTGCTGGCAAAAAAAAAGGTTCCAAGTCCTCAAAAGGAAATAAAGGGCTTAAAACTGTATTGTGTCAAGTGGCTTGGGCCGCGGTGAAAAAAAAGGATAGTAGGCTGTCATCATTCTATTATCGTTTAGTAAAACGACGAGGCCCATACAAGGCAAACATGGCACTGGCACACTTATTACTGAGAATTATTTACCAAGTCCTGAAAGAAAGAACCCCGTATAAAGAACTTGGATGGGATTATCTTCCGACCAAGGAAAGGAAGAAAGAATACTTTATAAAAAAACTGAAGAATATGGGCTATGATGAAGAATATGGGCTATGANGTGCTTAAAACTGTATTGTGTCAAGTGGCTTGGGCCGCGGTGAAAAAAAAGGATAGTAGGCTGTCATCATTCTATTATCGTTTAGTAAAACGACGAGGCCCATACAAGGCAAACATGGCACTGGCACACTTATTACTGAGAATTATTTACCAAGTCCTGAAAGAAAGAACCCCGTATAAAGAACTTGGATGGGATTATCTTCCGACCAAGGAAAGGAAGAAAGAATACTTTATAAAAAAACTGAAGAATATGGGCTATGAAATAGATATTCAGGAAGACAAATCAACAGCTTAAATTTTCATGGACTAACGATTTTCAAAAAATAATTATTTTATTTTTGGGAGGGTGCTTTTTTTTGCCAAAAACAGCATTGAACCCATTTTCGTATAAAAAGAGCCAAAATAAAGAATATAAAAAAGCCATAAACCAAATGGATGGCTTACGGCATTCAGGCTATCTTTTAAAGGAAAGCCAGGTGATTTTCGGCTCTGTTTTGTTCATGATACGGCTGATGTTCGCTCTATGTCTGAAGACAACGAAGAAGGAGAGAGCTCCAATAACAATGATCAGCGGTATATCTCCTGTAAATAACGAATAGACGAATGCAAATACAGCGACAAGAATAGATGAAAGAGATACATATTTCGTTAAAAATAAACATAGGAAGAAAAATAATAGCAGCAATACGAATAATATCGGCACATAACCGAGAAGGACTCCGCCGGAGGTCGCTACTGCTTTTCCGCCGCGGAAGTTGGCGAAAACAGGGTACATATGACCGATGACTGCTGCCACACCCGCAATCAGCATATGCAGTTCTGAATCGAATAAAAGCGGAAGCAGAACGGCTGCTGTCCCTTTCAGGATATCCATGATCGTTACAACCATCCCGGCCTTAACTCCGAGGGTTCTGAAGCTGTTGGTGCCCCCTAGATTGCCGCTTCCGTGTTCCCTTATATCCTTTCCAAAAAATGCCTTTCCAATAATGAGTCCCGATGGAATAGAACCTAATAAATAGGCCAGTACAATAATAAGTGCAATGATCACTTTTACAACCCCTTTAACTTGAATTCCGTTAATGTTGTAAGGTTAACGGCTTTTTTATATGAGTAAAGATTATTTTACCATGAAAAGAGGCAGTTTGGGAGTAACGATAGTAAAAATTATGACCAGCTATAACTAGTTACTTATATAAATTTATTCATACTCAGCTTATTTATGTGTGTAGGTTCTTGTATGTGAACAGATGGCTGTTTTATACGAGGGTTATTCTCTCTGACTGAATATATTTTCTGGTGAATGATCGCGGAATTTCTCAGAATTCACATGCTAATTCGAGATTTTCTCCCCTTTTTAAACAAGCTATAAAGAGCAGCAAATCGAATGCCTGTACAGAAATCAGCAGTCCTCTAAAAGCGGCAATTCATACGAGAACAGCGCTTCGGAAAATTCTATAAAACCGAGTGAATGTTCCATCACCTTCCAATCCGAATATGCTAGAATGGATGGTAGATTGTCCAGAATGAGGTGTAACAGCAATGAAAATATTTCTTACAGGTCTGCAATGGATGGCCTTTATGGTTGCCGGTTCAATTGCGGCTCCCATTGCGATAGCAGATCTATTTAATCTGCCGGCTTCTGAAACGGCAGGATTCATCCAAAGAACGATGTTTGTTTTGGGTGCAGCAGGAGTGCTGCAGGCGTTAATCGGCCACAGGATGCCAATAAACGAAGGACCGTCGGGTTTATGGTGGGGAGTGTTTGCCATTTACGCTGGCTTTGTTGGTGCAATTTATGGAACCGGCGGAGAAGTGTTGCAGCTGCTTCAGGGCGGCATGCTTGTCAGCGGATTGTTTTTCTTTATTTTCGCAGTTACAGGCGGGCTCTCTAAGCTCACACAATTGTTCACGCCGACGACTACTTTTATATATCTGCTTCTGCTGATCTTTCAGTTGAGTGGTTCGTTCATAAAGGGAATGTTCGGGTTGTCAGGGGAACAGACAGCGATTGATCTAACTATTCTAGCAGGGAGTTTATTTACGTTTTTCCTTACTCTTTATTTATCAAATCATAAAGTATCCTGGATCAAGCGGTACTCCATCATTTTTTCGTTGATTATTGGATGGCTTGTCTTTATCTTGATAGGAAAAACAGGGAGAGTTCCAGAAACAACTGGAGAGGTAATATCGCTGCCGGGAATTTTTGTTTTTGGTCTGCCGGAATTCGATTTAGGAATCATCATTACTTCATTTTTCATTACATTATTGCTGATCACCAATATGATTGCTTCTATTCGTGTGATGGAAGAGGTCATGACTAGGAACAATATGAAGCTTCACAGAAGATACAACAGTGCAGGAACGGTATCAGGAATCAACCAGGTATTGGGCGGCCTTTTCTCTGCAGTGGGTTCTGTACCGATATCCGGTGCAGCCGGTTTTGTTTCCGCCACTGGGATTCTCTCGATCATCCCTTTCGTTCTAGGCGCATCTCTTGTAGTGGTGATAAGTCTTTTTCCGGATATCATGAATATCTTAGCCACACTGCCAGCGCCGGTTGGATATGCGGTTACATATGTGATTTTCATCAACATGGTAGGCTTGGCCCTTGGAGAGTACAAAAAAGAAGAAAACTCGGAGCGGTCCAATTTTGCTGCGGGAGTCGCCCTGATTGCCGGAGTGGGGTTGATGTTCGTCCCTCCTTCTGCTTTTGAGGGAGTTCCGGCAGTAGCCGCCTCGATTTTAAACAATGGACTGATCATCGGGACAATTGCAGCCATCGTGGTGGAGCAGGTTCTGATCAGGAAGGAAAAAAAGTAAAAGATTCTTAAATGGATTATGGGCACCAGCCGGTTTTTAAACAGGCTGGTGCTTTTTTATTGGCAGACTGTATTAGTAGATGTGCTGTTATTATATAGTGAAGTTAGAAAGAGCTGTAGGCAGCACCGAGTCAGGAAAAAGCAGAATCGGTGCAGTAAGTAAGAGAGGTCCCCAGACAGCATTTATTTCAAGAAAGCGAAATCGATGCATTCAGAGGTAGCCACAGACCGCAGACAGCACTGTATTCAAAAGGCTCTTTTCGTAAACGTTGTTGCTTTTTCATATTAACTTCGTAAGATAATGGCTTTAATTCTGGTAAGCCAATGAACTACTCCTCGTTTATAGAGAATAATCTTAGTACCCGGAGGGGGATACTGTCGAAAGCAAAAAATAATGCGGAAACAGTTTATTTGATAGCTTTTTTCTGATTAATTGCTAATTTAGAATGCGTTTACCATCATCCCTTTTTAAGTAGGAGGATTGAAGCGGAAGGCGGACGACCTCCTGCGGGACTAGCGGGACAGGTGAGACCCCACAGGCGCAGCCGAGGAGGCTCACCGCCCGCCCCGCGGAGTCGTCAGCCTGTAGCGGAAATCCATGTTCATTTAAAGCAGCCACAATCTTTGTGAAAACAGCCATTCAAAAAAGCATAATGGGTGCAGTCAAAGAGGCTTTGTAAACAGCTGAACCCGCTGGTTTTGGAAAGTTTACCATTTGAGAGCTGCAGACGGGTTCAGGCAAAAGCGTATTCATCAAGCATTATCTGTTTATAATTAAATTAATATATGTTTAACTTGTGTTGAGCAGGGAAATATTAATATGATTTTATATTCTAAGCAGGTGTTGTGATGATTGAATTCAAAAATGTCAGGAAGAAATTCGAAGATGGAACAGAGGCAATAAAGGGGATTGACCTGGTCATCCCAGAGGGCGAATTGACTGCTTTGATCGGACCGAGTGGATGCGGCAAAACGACCACAATGAAGATGATCAATAAGCTGATTGTGCCGACTGATGGAAAGATATACATAAACGGTGAAGAAATTGCTTCGAAAAACGAAGTGGAATTACGCAGGAATATTGGATACGTCATACAGCGGATCGGTCTGCTGCCGCATATGACAATTGAAGAAAACATAGCACTCATCCCTAAATTAAAAGGATGGAAGAAAGAGCAGTATGCACCGAGGGTAGATGAACTGATGGAGCTAGTCGGCCTGGAACCCCATGTGTACAAAAAGAGATATCCTCTGGAACTCAGCGGCGGCCAGCAGCAGCGTGTAGGCGTCATCAGGGCACTGGCAGCAGAACCTCCGATTATCTTAATGGACGAGCCTTTCAGTGCATTGGATCCAATCAGCCGCGAACAGCTGCAGGATGAATTAAAAAGCCTTCAGCAGAAAATACATAAAACGATTGTCTTTGTCACGCACGATATGGACGAAGCATTAAAGATTGCTGATAACATTGCCGTCATGAGGGATGGCGTCATAGAACAATACGGCTCCCCTGATGAACTGCTGACCAGTCCAGCAAATGAATTTGTTAAGGCGTTTATAGGAGAACACCGCATGAACAAAGGACAGTCCGTCCTAATTGTCAGGGATATCATGTCAAGGGACGTCAAAGGCATTCCGGGTCACGCTGTCGAATCCATCTCTGCCGGCTCATCCATCTCCAAGGCTGCCGGGAAGCTGCTTCAATTACAATTGGATATTCTCATAGTAGAGGAAAATGGAGAAGCCGTCGGTTTTGTAACAAAAGAGGATATCCTCCTGACAGTAGCCGGAAAGGAGGGATCGACTTATGCTGGGTAACGTCTTTTCCACCTTCTGGACAACAATAAGCAGCAGGTCAGATGTTATTATGGAAGGCTTGATTGAACACCTCATCCTTTCATTTGTTTCGATTTTCATTGCTATATTAATTTCCCTGCCGCTGGGCATATACATATCCCGGAAAAGGGGCTCAGCAGAGTTCTTTATAGGGATAACCGCAATCTTTCAAACCATCCCAAGCCTTGCCCTGTTTGGGTTCCTTGTTCCGCTTCTTGGGACTGGAAGCACCACTGCTATTATTGCATTGACTGTTTATGCGCTTCTGCCGATTTTAAGGAACACCTATACAGGGATCACAGGAGTGGACCAGGCCATAATAGAGGCTGGAAGAGGAATGGGTATGACCAAACGGCAGCTGCTCTATAAAGTCGAGCTGCCGCTGTCTCTGCCTATCATAATGGCCGGTATCCGTACGGCTACTGTCCTGACGGTCGGTGTGGCCACTTTAGCAACTTTTGTTGGTGCAGGAGGACTGGGGGATATCATTTACCGGGGGCTCTCGTCTTGGAATAACAGCCTGGTTCTGGCCGGGGCTCTTCCAGCAGCATTGCTTGCCTTGTTTTTTGATTACTTATTGAAAATTTTAGAAAAGGCTGCTACTCCTAAAGGGTTAAAAGCCAGAAAATGATAAAGGGGATAATTGACTATGAAAAAAAGATTAATTTTGGCGGCTCTTTCGCTGATGCTCGTGCTTTCAGCGTGCGGAAACGGTGATGGAAATGATACTGTAGTAGTTTCCGGGAAGATGTGGACTGAGCAGTACATTCTGACAGAAATGCTGGCGCAGGTCATTGAAGAAAAAACAGATTTGAATGTAGAACGTGAGGAGGCACTTGGGGAAGTGTCCATCTTGACTCCGGCTATTGAAAAAGGAGACATCGATATGTATGTCGAGTACACCGGAACAGGATTGAAAGCAGTCTTGAAAGAGGAAGCTGAAGAAGGTGCAGAAGCTGATGCCATCTTTGAACAAGTGAAATCAGGCTACGAAGAAGAGTTTGGTGTTACTTGGCTGGAACCTCTTGGGTTTGAAAATACTTACACTCTAGCCTACCGTAAGGATGAAGGTATAGATGCAGAGACCTATTCTGATTTGGAACCTTATTCCGAGGAAATGGTCTTTGGTGCTCCCCATCAGTTCTATGAACGCGCGGGTGACGGTTATGATGACTTAATCAAAGCTTATGACTTTAACTTTGCAAGTACAGAAAGCTATGATCCTAACATCATGTATGAAGCAGTTAAAAATGGGGATGTTGACTTGATTCCTGCCTTTACGACAGATGGGCGGATCCAGCGTTATGACTTGGAAACTACTAAAGACGATAAAGGCTTTTTCCCGCCTTTCTATGCAGCTCCTATTGTAAGACAGGAAGTACTGGATGAACATCCGGAACTAGAAGATGCAGTCAATGAACTTGCCGGCACCATTACAGAAGAAGAGATGAGCGAATTGAATGCGAGAGTGGATATTGATAAAGAAGAACCTGCGGATGTTGCAAGGGACTTCCTCACCTCTAAAGGCATTATAGAAGAATAAGAATTAAGGGATTTAAGCTGGCCAAAACGGGTAAAAAACCTGCAGGCCAGCTTTTTTAGCAGGACTTTTCCCATTTTTAGAGAAATATTGTTAATAAGGAGTTGAAGACAATGGAACATCTAACGAGAAATGAAATGAAACCGCTGCTCGATAAGTCTAAAGTAATAGCGGTCGTGGGATTAAGCGATAATCCTGACAGGACGTCTTATATGGTATCGAAGGCTATGCAGGACAGCGGGTATGAAATCATACCTGTCAATCCGGTGATCGACGAGGCTCTGGGAGTAAAAGCAGTTTCCTCTCTGAAGGAGATCGGAAGGCATGTAGATATCGTGAATGTTTTCCGGAGGTCGGAATTTCTTCCTGAGATTGCTAGGGAATTCGATGAGATTGATGCAGACATCTTTTGGGCACAGCTTGGTGTATACAATGAAGAAGCCTATGACTTTTTAAAAAGCAAAGGTTATACCGTAATTATGGACCGCTGTATCAAAGTAGAACATGCTTTAACTCGATAAGGATTCGAACAAGCGACGGGAAGTTACCCCCGCTTGTTTTTTTATGGAGAGACATTCCAAATGTGTTTTCTTAAAGGGAAGTGAATTTCAAAAAACAGCCGGTAATACTGAAAAAACTGCCTTGCTTTTAAGCCGGATTTTAAAAATAAATTTGCGAATTTGAAATAAAACGATACAATAAAGCATAGATGTTCGAGGTTACTGTGGTAGAATAGGGAGAGCGAACAAACGTTCTTTTGTGTAAAATATTCACCACTACTAGACAGAGATAAGTTTTGAAAGGGGAATGTTCGTGGCCAAAAGAAATAACCAGTCCATGGATTATAATGATGATGCGATACAGGTACTGGAAGGTCTTGAAGCAGTCAGAAAAAGACCAGGTATGTATATCGGATCTACTGATACCAGAGGTTTGCACCATTTAGTTTATGAAATTGTTGATAACTCTGTAGATGAAGCTTTGGCTGGCTACGGAGATGAAATCACTGTTACGATACATAAAGATAACAGCTTGAGCGTAGAAGACAGCGGCCGGGGAATGCCAACGGGTATGCATAAAATGGGCAAGCCGACGCCTGAAATCATTTTGACTGTGCTTCATGCCGGAGGTAAGTTCGGGCAGGGCGGCTATAAAACGAGCGGCGGGCTGCATGGTGTCGGTGCGTCTGTTGTTAATGCGCTTTCTGAGTGGCTGAAAGTGACCATAATGCGAGATGGGTTTATTTACGAACAAACGTTCGCTGGCGGTGGAAAGCCGCAGACTACCTTAGAGAAAATTGGAAAAACCAAAAAGACGGGAACGCGGATCAGTTTTAAACCTGACCCATCAATTTTCAGTGTGACCTCTTATAATTATGACACGTTATGTGAGCGTCTCCGTGAATCGGCCTTTCTTCTAAAAGGACTGAAGATTACTATCACAGATGAAAGGCATGACCAGCAGGATGTCTTTCACTTTGAAAGCGGCATACAGGCCTTTGTACAGTACTTAAACGAAGAAAAAGACAGTATCCATCCGGTGGTCTTCTTTGAAGGAGAACATAACAGCATCGAAGTAGAGTTTGCTTTTCAATTCAATGACGGATTTTCGGAAAACATTCTTTCCTTCGTCAATAATGTCCGGACGAAAGACGGCGGTACGCATGAAGCAGGAGCCAAGACCGCGATGACGCGTGTATTCAATGAATATGCCCGTAAAGCTGGCATTTTGCGCGAAAAAGATAAGAACCTTGAAGGAACGGATATAAGGGAAGGGTTGTCTGGAATTGTATCGGTCCGCATTCCTGAGGAACTCCTTCAATTTGAGGGGCAGACCAAAGGGAAACTGGGTACAAGTGAAGCCAGATCTGCAGTTGACGCCGTCGTTTCGGAACATCTCCTCTATTTCCTGGAAGAAAATCCGGATACCAGTTCACTTCTAATTAAGAAGTCAATCAAAGCGGCTCAGGCAAGGGAAGCTGCAAGAAGAGCCCGTGAAGATGCCCGGAATGGCAAAAAGAGAAAGCGGTCTGAAACCATCCTTTCTGGGAAGCTGACCCCTGCTCAGTCAAGAAATCCGCAGAAGAACGAATTATATCTGGTCGAGGGTGATTCTGCCGGCGGTTCTGCTAAGCAAGGAAGAGACAGGAAATTCCAGGCGATACTTCCTCTTAGGGGAAAAGTCATCAATACAGAAAAAGCTAAATTGCAGGATATCTTTAAAAATGAAGAGATTAACACCATCATTCATGCTATAGGAGCAGGAGTGGGCCCGGAATTGAATTTAAGCGACATCAATTACGATAAAATCGTAATCATGACGGATGCCGATACGGATGGAGCTCATATTCAGGTCCTTCTTTTAACATTCTTCTACCGCTACATGAAGCCTTTATTGGATGCAGGGAGAGTCTACATTGCCCTTCCGCCGCTTTTCAAAGTCAGCAAAGGCTCTGGAAAGAAAGAAGTGATCGAATATGCGTGGACCGATGATGAATTGGACGGGGCTGTCAAAAAGATCGGCAAAGGCTATATGATTCAGCGCTATAAAGGTCTCGGGGAAATGAACGCTGACCAGCTTTGGGAGACTACGATGGACCCCGATACACGGACCCTGATCCGGGTCAAGATCGATGATGCCGCACGAGCTGAACGACGTGTGACAACCCTGATGGGAGATAAAGTAGAACCACGCAGGAAATGGATTGAAAGTAATGTTGCCTTTGGCCTCGAGGAAGATGGCAGCATATTGGAAAATGAAAATGTATCTGTCGCTGAGGAGGGTGATGTATGACAACTCAAGAACGATACCAGGACCTGCCGCTTGAAGATGTGATAGGCGACCGGTTTGGCCGATACAGCAAATATATCATACAAGAACGCGCATTACCGGATGCCCGTGATGGCTTGAAGCCTGTACAGCGCCGGATTCTCTATGCCATGCATTTTGAAGGAAATACACATGAAAAAGGCTTCAGGAAATCAGCCAAGACGGTCGGAAACGTTATCGGTAATTATCATCCCCATGGTGATACGTCCGTTTACGATGCTATGGTCCGCATGAGCCAGGAATGGAAGCTCAGAAAATTGCTCGTCGAAATGCATGGAAACAACGGTAGTGTCGATGGTGACCCTCCTGCTGCTATGCGTTATACAGAAGCACGATTATCAGCCATCTCCACAGAGCTTCTTCGCGATATAGAAAAGAATACGGTGGATTTCGTACCGAATTTTGATGATACTTCTAAAGAACCAACCGTCCTGCCTGCGCGTTTTCCAAGTTTGCTGGTAAATGGATCGACGGGAATTTCCGCCGGATACGCAACAGACATTCCGCCTCATAACCTGTCAGAAGTCATTGATGCGGTCATTATGCGCATGGACAAGCCGGAATCATCCGTTGATGATTTGATGACCGTCATTAAAGGGCCTGACTTCCCAACTGGCGGTACTATACAAGGTGTTGAAGGAATTAAGAAGGCTTATGAAACAGGAAAAGGTAAGATTGTTGTTCGAGGAAAGACGGAAGTGGAAGCGGTCCGCGGAGGAAAGCAGCAGATTGTCATTACTGAAATTCCATATGAAGTCAATAAAGCCAACCTGGTCAAGAAAATGGACGAGTACCGTCTTGACAGAAAAGTTGAGGGTATTGCCGAAGTAAGGGATGAAACGGACCGCACCGGCCTTCGTATAGTCATCGAGCTGAAGAAAGATGCAGATGCAGACGGTGTGCTGATGTTCCTTTATAAAAATACTGACCTGCAGGTCGCCTACAACTTCAATATGGTGGCCATCCACAACCGCCGTCCTCAACTTATGGGACTGCGCCAGCTGCTGGACGCGTATATAGAACACCAAAAAGAAGTCGTAACAAACAGATCTAAATATGACTTGAAAAAAGCACAGGAAAGACAGCATATTGTAGAAGGCTTGATGAAAGCCTTATCGATACTTGATGAAGTAATCGCTGCCATCCGTGCCTCTAAAGATAAACGTGATGCCAAAAACAACTTGATTGCCAAGTTCGATTTTTCAGAAGCACAGGCTGAAGCTATTGTATCCTTGCAGTTATATCGACTGACAAACACGGATATTACGGCCCTTAAAAAGGAAGCTGAAGAGCTTGCCAACCTTATTAGTGAGCTAACAGCTATTCTGGAAAGTGAAAGCAAATTGTTAAGTGTGATCAAAAAAGAGATGAGAGCAATCAAGAAGCAGTTTGCCGACGAAAGACGCTCTGTCATAGAAGCGGAGATCGAAGAAATCAAGGTGAACCTCGAAGTCATGATTGCGAATGAAGATGTAATGGTGACCGTAACGAAAGACGGTTACATCAAGAGAACGAGCCTCCGGTCATTCGCAGCGTCCAACGGGCAGGACCTCGCTATGAAAGAAACGGACAGGGTCCTTATACAACAGGAGATGAATACAACCGATGTCCTCTTACTGTTCACGGACAAAGGCAGTTATCTGTATTGCCCGGTTCATGAACTGCCGGATATCCGCTGGAAGGATCTAGGGCAGCATGTGGCAAACTTTATTTCTATTGATAAGGATGAAAACCTCATCAGTGCCATGCCGATTAAAGAATTCGATGAGAATCGATATCTCTTATTCATTACAAAGAATGGCATGGCTAAGAAATCACTGTTAAGCCAGTATAAGGCTCAGCGGTATTCCAGGGCACTGGTAGCTCTCAACCTGAAAAAGGATGACGAATTGATAGACGTTCATTTGACGGATGGAAGCCAAGATCTGTTCCTTGCTACTCACTTTGGGTTCGGCCTATGGTTCAGCGAGGAAGAAGTCAGTATAGTAGGACCGAGAGCAGCGGGAGTCAAAGGAGTTAATCTGAAAGACGGAGACTTTGTGGTTGGTGGAAAAACCATCACAACGCCTGCCTCTCAGTCGATTTTGATAGCCACACAGCGAGGTGCTGTGAAAAAGATGAAGCTTGCCGAGTTTGAAAAAACCTCTAGAGCGAAACGCGGTGTCGTGATGCTGCGCGAATTGAAAGCCAACCCGCATCGTTTGGCAGGAATGGAAGTTGTGGAAGAAATTGATGCAGTTTCTCTTGAAACAAGCAAAGGACATGTGGAAACAATCCAAGCAGCCACTTTCAGAAACAATGACCGTTATTCCAACGGCTCATTTGTAGTAGATCAGGGAGAAAGCGGATCTGTAGTCAAGATATGGCGTGAACCGCGGCCAACTTTATAAATGAATAATGGAAGCAGACACAGATAGAGTGTCTGCTTCTTATTTTTTTCGGTTTTGCAATCAAGATACTAGGGTATTACCAAGGTATGTTTTTGCGTCAAAGTAACTCGCAGGAGGAATCACGATGGAGACAGATAAAAATTTTATGGACTACTTTAATACTATAACAGGTGCGCTGAATACGTTTATTTGGACGTATATCCTCATTGCCGCACTGATAGCACTTGGCATTTACTTTTCAATCAGGTTAAAGTGGGTCCAATTCCGCTATATCGGTGAAATGTTCAGGCTTCTTACAGATAAAGCGACGATTTCAGCAGACGGAAAAAGAGGTATCTCCTCCTTCCAGGCCTTTACCGTGTCAACTGCTTCCCGTGTAGGGACCGGAAATCTTGCGGGAGTGGCTACTGCAATAGCCGGCGGAGGACCAGGAGCCGTATTCTGGATGTGGCTCATTGCCTTATTAGGCGGTGCAACATCATTTGTAGAAAGTACACTTGCTCAGATTTATAAGGTTAAGGATAAAGATGGATTCCGCGGCGGCCCAGCTTACTATATGGAGAAAGGCCTGAATGCCAGATGGATGGGCATTATCTTTGCCATAGTCATCACTTTCAGTTTCGGACTGGTGTTCAATTCGGTGCAATCGAATACGATTTCAATAGCGGTAAATGAGTCCTATGGTCTGAACCGGCTGACAATCGGATTGATTCTCGCAGGTTTAACAGCAGTTGTCATTTTTGGTGGAATTAAGCGTATCGCCCATGTAACTCAGATACTGGTCCCGGTATTGGCGATATTGTATATACTGCTGGCTTTATATATTTTAATCAGGAACATAACTGTCCTCCCGGATATGTTTGTTCTTATCTTTGAAAGTGCATTTGGCCTGAGAGAAGTCGTCAGCGGAGGGGTAGGGGCTGCGCTGATGATGGGAATCAAGAGGGGCTTGTTCTCTAATGAAGCGGGTATGGGTAGTGCACCGAATGCTGCTGCAACTGCAGCGGTCACCCATCCGGCAAAGCAGGGGTTGATTCAGACACTAGGCGTGTTTACAGATACATTGATCATTTGTACATCTACAGCTTTTATCATTATCTTATCCAATCAGTATACAGGCGGACTTGACGGAATCAGTCTGACACAGGCAGCATTGACTCATCACGTTGGAGAATGGGCAGGAGCTTTCGTTGCCACGGCGATTTTCTTGTTTGCATTCAGTTCGATTATCGGAAACTACTATTACGGGGAAACCAATATTGACTTCATAAAATACAGCCCTGTCTCTCTATTTCTCTATCGTCTTGCTGTACTTGGTATGGTTGTATTTGGTGCGACGGTGGAACTTGAGGTCGTATGGGGGCTGGCGGATCTATCCATGGGGGTAATGGCCATCATTAACTTGATAGCTATTACACTCCTTGCGAAAATAGCCGCAGCAGCCTTGAAGGATTATCGCCTTCAAAAGAAAGAAGGAAAAGATCCAGTATTTTATTCTGACTCGATTCCCGGCCTTGAAAATATCGAATGCTGGGATACAATGCCAGAAGAAGAAATGAAAAAAAGACAAGGATAATATCAACGGATGACCCGCAGGTGGTCATCCGTTTTTGTTATGGTTTTGAAAACCCCTGGGGTTTGGAGAGATCTTTTATCTTGATGTTTCCCGACCGCTTTCCCCACTATATGGAGATATGACCTGTGAAGAACCCGATCTTCCCTTAAAGAGAAACCAGGTAAATTGAAAATAAGCGGAAAATTTCCGGTTAAGCTGTGGAAAAGAACTCGATTCAGGGTATATAAGCGGAATTTATCCACTTAAGCAAATTGATTTTTTTTCACATCTTTTAAGAGAAATAAGGGTGATTTTTCCGCCTATTTTGGCTGTTTTTGTTGCTATTCCTAATAAAAACAGAATTTTTACCCTTATTAATACTCGACCATGAGGAACTTCGAAATATTAGCCTGTAGCGGCTGCTTCAGGCGCTTACATAAAAATTCCTATATTGGAGAAGATAAGAAAAACGAAACCGTAAGGAGAGATACTGATGAGAAAGGAATTGTTATTTGCGTTTGCTGCTTTCTTTTTCATGTCGCTGCACGCCATTGCCGGTAGTTTTGCAGAAGAACAGAATCAACCGAATGTTCTAGTGATCACTACCTATGAAAAGGACATTACGGGAGATAAGGCAAAAGATGAAATCACGCTGTGGGGCAAACCTTATGAACCCGGAGCCCTTTTTTATAAAGAAATCTGGGCGGAAATTCAAGCGGCTGACGGAAAGAACTTCAGAATTGATTATGAAGGGGGCTATGAACCGCAAGTTGTATTTCCTGATTTGAATCATGATGGAGTAAAGGATCTACTGCAATCTTCTGCTACGGGAGGAAGCGGCGGGCTCTATAACTATAGTCTTTATACACTGGCTAATGATCAAAAGGTTGATATAGGCATGCCGCCAGCGCTGTCTATAGACGCCCATTTCGAAAATGATTATAAAGGTGTCATTACTTTTTCAGATACGAATGAATCATTCACCGTAGATCTGAGCGATCGAAAAGAAGATTATGATAGGCTTGGAATTTTCCAGGACGGAAAATTGAATGAACCCACCGAAATGATGGTCATACCTTATGCGATGTTTGAACCTGTCAAAATAAAAGGCAAGGAAGGGGAAGGATTGAGGGGAGTGCAGCGGATCAGCGGTGCTTATCAAGCGGATGCTGTTGGAAACGTTTATTCCTATTGGTACTACCAAAACGATCAATGGAACTTGATTGATATTAAATGGGAAGAGTTATAGAGAGCAAAAGAACCTTTTGTAGGCTTTTATCATACTTTATTGTAAGCAAACACACATCTTGAATGGTGAGGTGGCTTACGATGAGTGAGTTCAATCCAGAAAAGCTATCTGTGACGTATCTTCCGCCGGCTTCGGTTTTCAGCCCTCTTGATGCTAGAAAATATACTTTGACACACTCGGACAATACGGGTCAGCTGTTTCTGAGTATAGGCTGCCATTATGACTTGGATAAGCTGGATGCAAGCATGAGGGATGAGGTACTTGCTGAATGGGTGAGAGTAATGGGGCAGTATACCCTTTCAGGGAAAGTCTATATAAGCAGAGGAGAATTTGATAAGAATCTCTCTAAAGTTCGGTATATGATTTTTCAAAAAGAAATGCCTCTCGCTTTGGCTGCAATCGTGAATGGTGATCAAGGATTTTTCTCTTATTTTCCGTGGCTCCTGGATGCCCCTATTTATATTGCCTTTGAATCTGTACATCCTGATTTTCAAGGAATACAATATTTCGGGACGCCAAGACGCTATATGCTGAAATAAAAGTGAACTGACTGAAGAGGAACTTGCCTCTTCAGTTTTTTAGTGGATTCTTCGTTATAGCTGGAAGGTTTCGGGTCTATTATAATTATTAGAAGAAAAGGATACCAAAACCTGTTGTCTCTTTTTTAAAATACAAGGGAAAAGCAGGTCTTTACTATAGTTTAGGAAGGAACTATGGTGACGGGACACGTAGCATTGTGAATGACACTGTAGCTTACGCTTCCTATTAAAGCGCTTTTGAAGGAGCCGAGACCGCGATTGCCCATAATTATCACAGATGCTTTAATTTCTTGAGCTTCTTTGCAGATTTCGTTGCTGGGATCACCGATTCTCACCCTTTTTGTTATATGAACACCCCCCAGGTTATTCAGATTGAATAAGGTTTTCTGGAATGCCTCCGTACTTAATTCCTCTTGATATTCCTGTACTTGCTGTGTACTTAAAAAGCGCTTAACATTAGGTGTATTAAAAGCAGGTTGTACATTTAACAGCACAATTTCAGCATTTTGGTCTTTAGAAATAGTAAGTGCAAAATTTAAGGCTTTTTTAGAATGATCAGACCCGTCTATCGGCACAAGTAACTTCATTAATTACTCACTTCCTCATTCATTAAGACTTATAATACAGATTATATGAGTGAGTGATGGTGGCGATGATTTCATTTTCAGGAAAAACGAATGTCACTTTACAAAAATTGTCGGTAGCTTCATTGTGTTTCAACCTGTTAGTATAATTAATTATAGTAGAAAATTAATTTAGTTTGATAAAAAGGGTTAAATCATGGTATAAGTGTTAAAGAAGCGAAGAGACAGACATATCTTTGCTTTTTATTATTGTGGACACAACATAGTTGGTCCTGATGTATAGATTATGAGAGGATTGAAATGCTATGAAAGATAATTTTTGGCGTGAATTACCACGGCCTTTTTTCATACTGGCACCTATGGAAGATGTGACGGATGTTGTTTTCCGCCATGTAGTAAGTGAAGCCGCCAGACCTGACGTGTTTTTCACAGAGTTTACAAATTCGGAAAGTTATTGCCATCCCAATGGCCGCCAAAGTGTACGGGGGCGTTTGACTTATACAGAAGATGAACAACCGATTGTGGCGCATATATGGGGAGATAAACCTGAATTTTTCCGCGAGATGAGTATTGGCATGGCCAAAGAGGGTTTCCGCGGGATAGATATCAATATGGGTTGTCCTGTAGCAAATGTAGCCGGGAATGGAAAGGGCTCGGGTCTAATCCGCCGTCCAGAGGTTGCAGCAGAACTGATTCAAGCCGCAAAAGCAGGCGGACTGCCAGTAAGCGTGAAGACCAGGCTTGGCTATACAGAAGTAGATGAATGGCGTGAATGGCTTAAGCACCTATTGGAACAAGATATCGTAAACCTTTCTATTCATCTCCGTACTAAAAAGGAAATGAGTAAAGTCGATGCGCATTGGGAGCTGATTCCGGAAATCAAAAAACTTCGGGATGAAGTAGCACCCGATACTCTTTTGACCATCAATGGAGATATACCTGACCGCCAAAAAGGCTTGGAGCTTGTGGAAAAATACGGTGTCGATGGAGTGATGATCGGCCGTGGAATTTTCAACAATCCATTTGCTTTTGAAAAAGAAAAGAAAGAGCACGACAGCAAGGAACTGCTCGATCTCTTAAGGCTTCACTTAGATCTTTTTGATAAATATTCAACTGAATCTGAACCGCGTTCCTTCAAGCCGCTTCGCAGGTTCTTCAAGATCTATGTCCGCGAATTCAGAGGGGCAAGTGAACTAAGAAATCAGTTGATGGACACTGAGACGACTGATGAAGTACGAGCATTGCTTGATGGCTTTGAAGAAAAAGCCGCGGATAATTGATTTTAGCAGAATTAGGTAAAAGCACTCATCAATTTGGATGAGTGCTTTTATTGTGAAATGGAAATATGACTACTCTATGAAAGTCGGCTCTTCTCATTTACTGTAGGAAAACAGGTTTTATTAAATACTGGATAAAAGACTTATAATTAAATTCACTATGACTCCTG
This sequence comes from Rossellomorea vietnamensis, assembly GCF_008180615.1. GTDB lineage: Bacteria > Bacillota > Bacilli > Bacillales > Bacillaceae_B > Rossellomorea > Rossellomorea vietnamensis_D. Next base: position 133,655 of record NZ_VTEH01000008.1, on the reverse strand, counting down.
CAAAAACACAGCGAGGTCATATGTACTGCTTAGAAAGTGAGGTTGTCACTCTAGCAGAGCAAATTGAACCATGACAGAGTATATGTACCTATGGTTAGCGTTTTTTCTCTTTACTATATTCTAAAAGCTTTAAATGACTGATAACGCTTATATTTGACATTTGAATCAATAGTGCGAAAAAGGATATAATTAGAAGGCCCTAGGTTGAGAAGCATTTCTGAAGTTGATTCAGAAGGTACTGCCCACTATCTTACAATAGTTATTGAATCCCCACTTAACCCATTCAAAGTCAGCCCTATTACTTATCACCAAAAAAAAGCAACAAAGTTAGGAGTTAATTATTACATATGAAGAGTGCTACAAATGTATTTTATATATCATTAGCCATCATGACAGGTCTTGTTGTGATTGGGGTAATGATGCCTGAATCTTTAGAGAGCGTCACCAGCAGCGCGCAAGGTTTTATTCTGGACAGTTTTGGCTGGTACTACCTTGCGATCGTTACAGTGTTTGTTGGAGTATGTGTGTATTTATTAATGAGTCCTGTTGGCAGGATAAAGCTTGGAAAACAGGATGATATACCAGAGTTTTCAAAACCAACATGGGTTGCCATGCTATTTAGCGCAGGTCTGGGAGTAGGGTTGCTCTTTTATGGTACTTTCGAGCCGATCAGCCACTTTGCCATTAGTTCACCCACAGGGGAAGAAGGCACGAACCAAGGTATAAAGGATGCAATGAGATTTACATTCTTTCACTATGGAATCCACGCCTGGGCCATTTATGGTTCCATCGCCTTAGCTCTTGCGTACTTTACCTTTAGAAAAGGGGAACGCAGCTTGATAAGCAAGACACTGCGCCCGCTGATAGGCAAATATGCAGACGGAACTGCAGGGACTGTCATTGATGTCATCGCGGTTATTGCCACTATATTAGGTGTTGCGACAACATTGGGTTTTGGAGCATCACAAATCAATGGGGGACTTTCATACTTGTTTGGAGTGCCAAACAACATTGTGGTTCAAACAATCATTATTTCTATTGTAACAGTGCTGTTCATCGTATCTGCTTCCACTGGATTAGGTAAAGGAATTAAAATTTTGAGCAACTTGAATATGGGGCTTACGGGTATCCTTTTCCTTTTCGTCTTCATTTTCGGACCGACGCTGTTTATTCTCAATTTATTCATTGACACCCTGGGAACTTACTTTCAAAACTTCCTTAACATGAGCTTTCGTATGGCTCCTCTTAACGAAGATGCCAGGGGATGGATCAATGGATGGACAATCTTCTATTGGGCCTGGTGGATTGCCTGGTCTCCATTTGTAGGCGTTTTTATTGCAAGGGTATCCAAAGGAAGAACAATCCGGGAGTTCATTGTGTACGTTCTGCTCGCTCCATCACTTATCTGTTTCATCTGGTTTACTACGTTCGGAGGGGCAGCTATTACCACCGAGGTGACCGGCTTACTGTCAATCTCTGAATTATTGCCTCAGGAATCTCTCTTCGGATTGTTAGAAAGTTATCCAATCTCTATGGTTTCATCGATTCTAGCCATCGTGATTATCGTGACGTTCTTTGTTACATCAGCCGATTCAGGGACATTTGTGTTAGGAATGATGACAACAAACGGTTCACAAAACCCAAGCAATCCTATTAAGATTGTATGGGGAATTTATCTTTCTGGAACTGCTCTAGTACTGCTTTATACAGGAGGCTTGCAGGCGCTGCAAAATACAATGATCATAGCAGCTCTGCCATTTTCCATCATCTTAGGGCTAATTGTCATCAGTTTGCTGAAAGCATTGCAAAAAGAAGCAAAGGAACTGGGGATTGGGCAGATAAGAATACCTGAGAAGAAAATAAAAAAACCTATTAAAACACCATAATAGAAAGGCCTTGTATTCATAAAGGATACAAGGTCTTTTTCAAGAGTAGCTGTGTTGCTGTTTCACTCCCTCATAACAAAAGGCTGTTTTCCGAAAAAAGGGGGAGGGAGAATATCGCACTCAAAAGCAACAATCATTTTGAAAAGAGCCTTCCAAAAAGGACTGAGGTGAAAATCAGTCCTTTTTAGTATGTTTTTTTACTCTTTCCAATCTTCTCACAAATCTTGACTAAGAGAAAGTATCAAAATTATTAGGATGATCATGAAGGGAAATACCGATACAATTGAAGCTGCCTGCAGTGTCGCAATTTCGCCGAATGCCAGAAATACCGAAGCCGAACTGAAAGGTAGAAACATTGGAAAGCGAGTTAGCGTCTAATAGGAAATATACTACATCGTTAGTTTTCAGAAAATTCTTACGTCAACTCGGATATTCCTGCTATAATGGTAAATAAATACTATTACCGAGATACCCTCATTAATTCTAAGGAGCGTATTCTGATGAAGAAAATCGCCACTTTGGTAAGTGTTATCATTTCTGCTGTGCTTTTATATTTTACCATTGATTCAGCACTTGATGTATATAATGCGAGCTTGAAAATCCCGAATAAGAAGGTACAAGAATCTCCAAATAAACGTCTTGTATTAATAACTCAGGAGCTTGATACGCCTTTTTGGGATCAGGTCAGTTTCGGTGCAGTGAATCAATCTGTTAAAGAGGAAGTTACTCTTGAGATTTGGGGGAGCTATGGGAATGATCAAGAGAATTTCTTAAAGCAAATAGAATTAGCAATCTATTCAAAAGTGGATGGGATTATAGTGCAGGGCCTGGATACTGAAGGATTTAAGGAGTTAGCTAAAGTTAAGGCGGCATCCTTTGGTATCCCTATCATCACAGTAGCAAATGATGTTCCCGCATCGGAGAGCCTTCGAAAAACGTATGTGGGTTCAAATCAGCATCTTGCTGGAGAATTAATCGCAAGGCAGCTCGTCAATGATATGGGTACTTCCGGGGAAGTGATCCTTATGCTCGACAGCAAACAGGAGTATTATCAGGAAGAAAGGTTAAAAGGGATACATAAAACCCTTGGAAGGTACACGCAAATCAAAGTCATTTCTGCTGAAACTGAAGACAGTAGAGAGCAGGGGGGCGCTTTGACAAAGGACTTATTGAACCACTACCCGAATGTGGACGCTTTCGTCGCAGTAAATTCTAATTTTGCAGGAGACATCATTCAAGAGATTGAGAAACGGTCAAAGGTAGAACCATTTTATATCTATTCTTTTGATGATAGCAGTGCATCATTATCTTCCTTGCAGCAGGGTAAGCTTGATGGGGTGGTTGAACAATCACCAAAAGAGATGGGTGAGAGAAGTGTTAAACTCATGGCTCAATGGCTAAAAAACGAGACTCTTCCGCTGGATTTGGAAGGTTATTTAACGGATATTAGAATGATAAAGGCGACCGATATAGAATGACTAGTATACAGAAGAAAATTTGGTTGCTTGCTGTGATTGTAGTTCTGATCATGGCTTCGATTTGGATGTCGCTTACTTTTTATAATCAGAAAATGCAAGATCAATATAATGATATTCTTGAAAGGTACCTGGTACTGAACGAGATCAGGACTTCCAGCCAGAAAACGGTGACAGCATTAAACGATTACCTCCTGCTTCCTTCTCCTGAAAATTTAAATACTGTTAATATTAGTATGCAAGACCTTCAAACGAAGCAGGAAGAAGTTGTTGGTTTTAAAAATATTGAAAATGAGTTTGAGTTAACCAGCTACATTAACTTACTCGCAAGTCTTGTAGAGGTAACAGATCGGGCCCTTGTATTTCATTCGGAAGAAGGCATTGAAAATGCAAGAAGTTCACTGAATGAAGCAACATATATATCTAATTATCTTTCTGAAATGACTCTTTCACTAATTGATTCAGAGCTTAGTACTTATGATCAATTTTACCGGGCGATGATTGATCAATCCGAAAAATTAAATAGGCTTGGAATCTGGTTATTACTGCTGATAACATTTTTACTACTGCTTTATACTTACTGGTTTTCATTAAGAATTACAAAACCACTGGAAAAGCTGACACGGGCTGCAAGTGAATTGTCGAGGGGAAGATTTGATTTAAAAATTGAAGTGGATTCCAAAGATGAAATGGCCTTTTTAGCAAGAATGTTTGAACATATGAGAACTAACATAAATAAGTTGATTATCGAAATCCAACAGAAAGCTCAACTTGAAAAAGAATTGCAGGAGAGTAAACTTCTATTAAAAGAAAGTCAGCTTCATAGTTTACAAAGCCAGATAAACCCTCATTTTTTGTTCAATACGTTGAATACCGTCTCGAAAAAAGCCTATCTGGAAGGATCAGAAGAAACAAGCGACCTCCTGGTTAGCATTGCAGGACTGTTGCGTTATAACCTCAAGCATCTGGATAAGACGATGACACTCTGTGATGAGGTAAACGTGTTAAAGCAATATATGATTATACAAAAAGCGAGATTTACAGACAGACTATCCTTTGAAACAGACATTGAGGAATCGTGTCTGGATATCGCTATTCCTGGTCTGACTCTTCAACCGATTGTTGAAAACGCTATCATGTATGCAGTTGAGCCGTGTGAAGCAGGTGGAAACATCTGGTTCAGCATCAAGGATACTGGGGATCGAGTGATGATTAAAATTGAAGATAATGGCCCGGGTATACATGAAATGAAGATTAATAGAATTTTAAATGAAGAAGTGGAACAAGAGTCAAAGCAAGGGCAAAGCTCAGGAATAGGATTGTATAACGTGGTAAGGCGTTTACGTCTCTTTACAGGTAATAGAGATGTTATCAAGATAGAAGGAAAGGAGGGAATAGGAACGAAGGTAACCATTGAGCTACTAAAAGCGAGAGGAGTTGCGAATGATGTTCAAAGTGCTGGTGGTTGATGATGAACAAATCGAACGTGATGCATTGCAAGTGATTTTAGAAAGGAATTTCTCAAACCTTATAATAGAGCAAGCGGGAAATGGCAGACTGGCTGTTGAGATAGCTGAAGAGTTTCAACCTGATTTAGTGTTAATGGATATTCAGATGCCTGGCCTAAATGGGTTTGAAGCAATCGAGAAAATTAATCGTGACCATCCTTCAATTAAATTTATCATGATTACTGCGTTTGCAACATTTACTTATGCTCAATCTGCCCTAAAGCTTGGAGTAATCGATTATATGGTGAAGCCAACTAAAGTGACGGAAATCGTGGACATCATTGCCAAAGCACTCCATGAGATAGAGGAACATCGCAGGTTAATGGATATCGAGAAGGAAAAACAGGACACTTTACAAAAAGCAATGTCCGTCTTTGAAACAGATGTTGTAACACAGCTGTTGTTTGACCATGTTCATGAAGTTCATTTACACGAGTTGGTCGAGAAGCTGGGTATGCAAATGACAGAAGAAAAATATGTAATGAGTGTAATCCTTCCACCTGATTCGGAAAAGTATTATTCGACAATCAGGGAAAAGGTCAGGAACACTGGGAATGCATGGACGGGAGCTTTATACGGCCGACACTTACCCATTATTGCTTTTAAAAGCAAAGACAAATCCTATCGATCTCAAGCTACTATGTTAGCCAGAACAATCCTTAAATCTGTAAAATCAGCTAAAGATGAGTGGTTTATTGGAATAGGTAATTTGTATCATTCATCGAATAAAATTAAGCAATCTTATCAAGAGTCTTTATCAGCAACATGGGATACATCGCTGCCTGTTAAATTCTGTTTTTTTTCCGATATTCCTATATTTCCTGCCGGCATCAATGACCATATGGCTAAGCAATATGAACAACAATTTTTTGACAATATCCGCCATGGAGAATGGGAAGCAATTCATGCCTTCTTGGAAGACTTAATTGACCGGAATGAAAAACAAGGAACTGGTGTGCTGCTAACACAGCATCTTCTTGTGAATTTTCTTTGGATCGTCTCTCAGGTGATGAGTGAAATGGGAATGGAATTAGTCTCACCTGTCTATCCATTTAAATCGACCGACTATCGCCAATTACGGGCAGAGATAAGTCAGGTCCTGAAAAGGCTAAAGCAGTACGTACAAAAGCATCATGAGAAAATGGAAACAAACACCATTGAACAGATTAAGCAATATATAATTGATCATGCCTATCAGGATATATCATTAGAGGAAATAGGCAAGGTAATCGGCCTGAGCCCGATATACATCAGTAAAATTTTCAAAGAGCAGCTTGGTGTAAATTACATTCATTTCTTAACTGAGTGCCGTATAGAAAAAGCAAAAAAATTGATGAGAGATCCCGAGAAAAGTTTAAAGGAAATCACTTTTGAAATTGGGTATCATGATCCTAACTACTTTAGTAAAGTATTTAAAAAAATGTGTCATGCTTCACCGACCGAATATAGAAAGAAAATCCTAGATAATAAAAAGCTTGTCTAAAAGAAGGAAAGGAAGCGGGATGAATGAAAAGGGTTCTATATATAGCAAGTGGCTGGCTGGTTATAGTACTGTTACTGCATATAGTTTCTTCTTGTGAGCGATATGAATACTCTGCTATAAAGAGTCCTTCTAATAAGATTCCAGCTGAAGTGAAAGAAACAGAAGGGGATGATATTAAAATTGGTTTTTTGATGGGAACTCTCCTTGAAGAACGCTGGCAGAAGGATCGTGATTTATTCAAAGAAGCGGTAGAAGAACTGGGTGCCGATGTGGAGATAATGTCAGCAGATGGAGACGATGCTTTGCAAATATGGCAAGCAGAAACATTAATCAGCCAGGGAGTTGATTTGTTGGTCATCATTCCACAGAATGCTGAATCAGCAGCTGCCATCGTAGAAAAGGCCCATTCAGCAGGAGTTAAGGTATTGTCTTATGACCGGCTGGTAACAAATGCTGAAGTGGATATGTACGTATCTTATGACAATGAAAAGGTTGGAGAGCTGCAAGCCAAAGCCATTACCCAATTAGTACCTAAAGGGAAATATGTCTATATCGGTGGAGCAGAAATTGATAATAACGCTCATTTAATTAAAAAAGGGGCATATTCTGTACTTCAGCCATTAATTGATAAAGAAGATATCACAATTGTATTTGATCAATGGACGAAAGACTGGCTGCCCTCTAATGCCAAAAAAAATATTAATCTCGCCCTTGATGCCAATGATAACCAAATTGATGCTATTATTGCTCCAAATGACACAACGGCTGGCGCAATACTAGAGGTACTTAAGGATCGGGGGCTGATTGGCAGAATTCCTGTATCCGGCCAGGATGCTGACCTTGCAGCGATCCAAAGTATTGTCTCTGGGGAACAGGCCATGACGGTTTATAAGCCTATCCAAGAGTTAACAAAAACTGCGGCAGAGCTTGCTGTCAAGCTTGCAAAGGGAGAAGAGATTAAAAACGAGCTGAAAATAAATAATGGGAGAATCGAAGTACCATCTGTTCTCCTCCCACCGATTTCTGTCAATAAAGATAATTTGGACGAAACCATAATCGCAGATGGGTTTCATACTAAACATGAAGTTTATCAGTTGAAAGATAAGCAGTAAAGGACATGGAATGTAAATTCTGTGTCCTTTTTTGGTTTAATTAAAGTGAAAAATAAAAAGTGAAAGCCCACAGGATGAGCATAAGAAAAAGTAAGGAAATTTAAAAAGTACAGACGAATACTAAAAAAGTGCTATAAGTAAGCGTTTTCATTTAAGTAGGCCCTTGATATATTTAGGTTGTTAGATAAATCAGAAAATTTTGAAAGGGGTTACAAAGATGAAGAAATTATTCCTTGTGTTAACAATTGCTATTATGGCCGTTCTTATTGCAACAGGTTGCAGCAGCAGTACTGGAGGAAGCGGAGAGGTTAAAGTGGGGATCGTCCTGCCTACGAAAGATGAACAAAGATGGGTGCAAGATGAGGAAAGATTCAAAGAGGCAATCAGTGATTCTGACTACTCGGCAGAAATTTTATTTAGCCAGGGCTCTTCTGCAAAAGAGAAAGAAAATGTAGATACCTTGATTAGCAAAGGAATTGATGTATTAATCATTACTCCTGTTGATGGTGATTCAGCTGGAAGTGCAGTTGAAAATGCAAAAAAAGAAGACATCACCGTTATAGCTTATGACCGCTTAATTACCAATACAGACGCAGTTGATTACTATGTAACCTTCGACAGTGTAGCCGTTGGTGAAGCTCAAGCACAATATTTGGTTGATCATTCAGAGGGCTCAGGGGTTCCTTTATACTTATATGCCGGTGCAGCCACAGATAACAATGCCTTCTTGTTCTTTGAAGGTGCTTGGAATGTACTTCAGCCAAAAATCTCAGATGGTACATTTATGATTGCAAACTCCAGCGAAGCAGAAGCCTTGAAAGATAAAGCAGAATTAAGTCGTGAGGAAATGAGTAAGATTGTCAGTCAGCTTACTACTGGATGGGATCCAAACGAAGCCAAAAACAAAGCGGAAACGCACTTAACCGCGGCAGGAGAAGACATGAAAGGTAATGTAGCTATCCTCGGTCCCAATGATGACACGGCACGTGCGATTGCTGATGTATTTTCCGCTGAAAGTGGTGTCACAAGTTATGTCATCTCTGGCCAGGATGCAACTAAAGCCTCCATCCAGTATATCATCGATGATAAGCAGTCCATGACTGTATTTAAGGATGTTCGTACATTAGTAAAAGATGCAATGGATATGGCACTGACAATTCTTGATGGTGATACACCAGAAACAACTGGTTCGTATGATAACGGGACAATTGAAGTACAAGCTAAACAATCAGATGTAATCAGTGTAGATAAAGACAATGTTAAAGCAGAAATCGTTGATAGTGAGTACTATGATGCTAGTGAATTTACCGGGTTAGAATAAAAGAATGATAAGCGGAATAGTGATAGATTCATCTTCTATCACTATTCTATATGTGCTAATTGGTCCTGTTAAGGAGGCATAACATGAGTAATTATATTTTAGAGATGAACCAGATATCAAAAGAGTTTCCCGGTGTAAAGGCATTGTCGAATGTGAACTTTAAAGTGGAAAGAGGAGAAATTCACTGCCTTGTAGGAGAAAATGGAGCCGGTAAATCAACACTGATGAAGGTGCTTAGCGGTGTATATCCTTATGGAATGTATAAGGGGGACATTGTCTTTAATGGACAGGTACAGCGATTTAATAAAATCAGTGACAGCGTCGACGCAGGAATTGCGATCATCTATCAAGAGCTGGCATTGTTTCCGGATCTTACGGTATATGAAAATATTTTTATCAATAATGAAATACAGAACCGCGGTATTCTCGACTGGAATGAAGCGGTTGTACGATCAAAGTTATTACTTGAAAAAGTAAAATTGAAAGTCAACCCTGAGACGTTAATTAAAGAGCTGGGTGTAGGTAAACAACAGCTGATTGAAATAGCAAAAGCATTGAGTAAGGAAGTGAAATTGCTCATTTTAGATGAGCCCACAGCAGCTCTGAATGAAGACGATAGTGAAAATTTACTGAATTTGCTGCGAGTATTAAAAGAACAGGGCATAACCAGCATTATGATTTCTCACAAGTTGAAAGAGGTCATTGCGATTGCCGATAAAGCGACCGTTCTCCGTGATGGAGAAACAATGTGTACTCTTGATGCTTCTAAAGGTGAAATAACTGAAGCGGCTATTATCAAAAATATGGTCGGCCGGGAACTCGGTGATATTTATCCAAAAAGACCAAAGAAGAATTTCGGTGGAAAGGTTATGGAATTAATAGACTGGTCGGCATATGACCCTAAGGCGGGACGTCAAGTAGTTAAAAACATCAACCTTCACGTTAAGCAGGGAGAAATCGTTGGAATTGCCGGATTGATGGGTGCAGGGAGGACTGAGCTTGCACAAAGTGTTTTTGGGAATGCGCAGTATTATAAGCTGCAAGGTGATTTGGTGGTAGATGGAATGCTTGCCAACTATAAGCACACAAAGGATGCTATCAAAGCTGGAATTGCATATGTGACCGAAGATAGAAAGGGTAATGGCTTGTTTTTACTGCAGGACATAAAAAATAATATTTCGGCCGGGAATTTAAATAGTATCTCCTCTAACGGGATTATCAATGATAACGAGGAAATTAAGGTGGCAGAAGAATATAGAAAGTCTTTAGGAATAAAAACACCATCAATACAGCAGCTGACTGGCAATCTCAGCGGAGGTAACCAGCAGAAGGTATCTTTAGGAAAGTGGCTGTTTGTTAACCCGAAACTGCTGATACTGGATGAACCGACCCGCGGAATTGACGTCGGAGCCAAATTTGAAATCTACACAGTTATGAATGAACTGATCAATAAGGGAATGAGCATCATCATGATCTCATCAGAGCTTGGCGAAATACTTGGTATGAGTGATCGTGTATATGTTATGGCAGAGGGGAAGGTCAAGGGTGAAATGTCATCTGATGAAGCAAGTCAGGAAAAGATCATGGAGCTTGCGACGCAATAGGAGGTATTACAAATGAACTTGTTAAAAGAAGCAAAGCAGGTCATTAAACATAATATTCGTGATTATGGTATGTACATCGCTTTATTGATAATCATGGTTACTTTTTCAATTTTAACCGATGGATTATTTATGTCTTCTCGAAATATTAGTAATCTATTGGACTCAGCGGGATACATTGCGGTACTTGCTGTCGGTGTTATGCTAGTCATTGTCATTCGGCACATTGACTTATCTATTGGTTTTTTAGCGGGATTTCTTGGAGCTATTGCCGCAATTTTGCTCTTGAACGGTGTACCTGTCTATATTGTCATTCCGCTTGTCCTGCTTTTAGGTATTCTTGCTGGATCCATTACAGGCTTTTTAGTTGCAAAAGTCGGCATCCCGGCCTTTGTAGCGACGTTGGCTGGCTGGCTTATCTATCGCGGTGCCATTTTACTAGTGACCGAAAAATCCGGTACCGTTAATGTGGACAACGATGCATTTAATGCATTAGGGAATGGATATATTCCTTCAATTGCACAAGTAGGCGGATTGCATTTACTATCACTAATTATTGGCGCCCTCAGCATTTTGCTATATGTCATCAGTGCCATCCATAACCGCAAAAACAAGATCAAATATAACTTTGAAGTGGTTACTAAACCAATGTTTATCATACAGCTGGTTTTTGTCTCTGCGATCATCGGGTATTTCACATGGTTGTTAGCTGGTTACAACGGTATCTCCTGGACGGTTGTCATTATCCTTTTAGTCGTAACTATTTATCACTTTGTTACAACGAAGACAGTAATAGGAAGACATATTTACGCTGTGGGAAGTAACCCTGAGGCTGCACACCTTAGTGGTATCAGTGTAAGTAAAATAACATTTCTGGTATTTGGTTCTATGGGTATGCTTGCAGGACTATCAGGAATTCTCTTTACTGCACGTCTGCAAGCCGCTACAACAACGGCAGGGACTCTTTTTGAACTGGATGCCATCGCAGCGGCATTTGTTGGTGGTGTATCTGCTGCGGGAGGCGTAGGGAAAGTAACTGGTGCCGTTATTGGTGCAATTGTTATGGCCACTCTAACCAACGGAATGAACCTAATGGGCGTCGGTATTGCCCCTCAATACATGATTCGCGGGGGTGTCTTGGCGCTGGCTGTTATTTTCGATGTCATGACCCGCCGACAAAGAGCATAGAGAAATTGGTGAATATTTGATAAGCCGGCCTAATCCTGCAAAGTTTATTGGATTAGCCGGCTTTTTTCAATAATAAATAGACTGTTGTTTCTATATAATAATCAATTGAATACTACATTAAAGGATGTATTTGCAGTTAATAAAAATTGAAACTCTGTACTAAGCTGATAATTATCTTAGACCTTTTCGAATGTATAACTTGATTTGAAGAGGAGAATGTAATACAATACAAAACGTAACAATTACGATTTAATCCAGATCAATACATAAAAAACCGTTACTAACCTAATTAATTTATTACTCAGCTTTATAAGTAATAGTCTTAGTCATCCCCATTCTTCTAGAACATAGAGGAATGGGGATGAAAGATCCACTTTAAATCGTAATGATTTTGTTTTGATGATGCTGAAGGAGAGAGTTGTATGCTGGAAGAGAGAATACCCGTTACAGTTTTAAGTGGTTATTTAGGGTCAGGAAAGACAACTTTATTGAATCATATTTTAGCAAACAAGGAGAATAAGAAAGTCGCCGTTATCGTCAATGATATGAGCGAAGTAAACATTGACGCTTCGATGATTAAGCAAGGGGGATTTGTACGGACTGAAGAAAAAATGGTGGAGCTTCAAAACGGCTGTATATGCTGTACCTTAAGAGAAGATTTAATCATTGAGGTTGAACGATTGGTTAGGAATGGAGACATTGATTATATTGTAATTGAATCAACAGGGATTTCTGAACCCATTCCGGTAGCTCAAACGTTCACCTATCTCGATGAAGTACTTCAAATCAACTTAGCGGAGACTTGCAGATTGGATACAATGGTTACGGTAGTAGATGGAAACAGATTCTGGCATGATTATGCTTCAGGAGAAACATTAATGGAGCGGAGACAGGCAGTAGATGCAGCGGATCAGCGAGAAGTTGTGGATTTGTTAATAGATCAAATAGAATTCGCAGATGTTATTTTGCTGAATAAAACAGATTTAATTGAAGAAGAGGATAGTAATAAATTGACCGGCATACTGAGCAAGTTGAACCCGCATGCTAAAATTTATCAAACTTCACACTCACAACTATCATTAGATAGCGTATTGAATACGCATTTATTTGATTTTGACAGAGCAAGTCAAGGAGCAGGCTGGATAAAAGAATTAAATGAAGAACATATTCCTGAAACAGAAGAATATGGAATCTCATCATTTGTTTATCGAAGCCGCAGACCCTTTCATGCTGAGAGGTGGAAACTTTGGCTGGAAAATTGGCCAATGGACGTAGTAAGAGCTAAAGGCTTTTTCTGGCTGGCGACACGCAATGATATAGCAGGCCTCATTTCCCAAGCGGGACCTTCCATAGTTCTGCAAGGAGCGGGAGAATGGATAGCGTCTAACCCTGAAGAGGAAAGAAATATAGTTTTAGAAGATGAGCCTGAAGTGTTGGAGAAATGGGATCCACAATACGGAGACCGGATGAATGAGATTGTCTTTATTGGATTGGAGATGAACCAAGAGGAAGTAGCCGAATCATTAGAGTCTTGTTTATTAACAGAGGAAGAAATGAAGAGAGATTGGACTCGGTTCAAGGATGAATTACCTGCTTTTTTGTTGTAGCAGCACTTGATTACGCCAGGATGGTTATTCTGACAAAGAGATTAGTGGTATGAGTTCAGTAAAAAATCTAAGGAAGTACAGCCTGCCACTACTAAGCAAGTATGTTACAATCCGGATTTCATCACCCATAACATTATACTGGAATAGCTTGCGGATTAAATCGTAATCATTACGTAAAATAAAAAGTACATGGAGGAAAGTGTATGTTAAAGAAATTTGCTGTAGTGTTAAGTCTTTCTGTCCTTATTTTGGGGACGGCTGCATGTGGGAATAGTAATATAACTAGTGATGAAGCTGCTAGTGAATCAAATGAGGAATTGAAGGTATATACTACTGTCTATCCGCTACAATATTTCACTGAAGTAATTGCAGGAGGTGCGGCATCCGTAGAAACCATCCTGCCCCCAGGTTCTGATCCGCATAATTATGAACCGACAACTGACGATATGATGAAAATTGCTGAAGCTGATGCTTTTATATACAATGGATCCGGGTTGGAGCTTTACGCACAAAAAATATCTGAAGCCGTTAAATCCGAGAAGGTGAAATTAGTAGAGGCCTCAACAGGTATTGAATTGACTAATCACTCTCACGATCACAATCACGAAGAAGAAGATGCTCACAAAGATGAACAAGACGGGCATGAACATGGAGATAAGGACCCGCACATCTGGCTTGACCCAATTCGGTCAATAGAGATTGCTGACAATATCAAAGAAACGTTGATTGAGCTTATGCCAGAACAAGAAGATGCATTCAATAAGAACTTTGACGAGCTTAAAGGAAATCTCGAAGAATTAGACCATAAATTTCATAACGAAATTGAGAGTTTACCAGAGAATAAAATTATCGTTTCACATGCTGCTTATGGATACTGGGAGCAGGCGTATGGAATTGAGCAAATTGCCGTTTCCGGTTTAAGCCCTGAAAACGAGCCTTCGCAGAAAGAGCTGCAAAATATTATAGAAACAGCTGAAGAGTATGGATTGCAATATGTACTGTTTGAACAAAATGTAACGCCAAAGGTGGCAGAGGTAGTCAGAAAAGAGATTGGCGCTGAAGCATTACGCATACACAATCTCTCTGTATTAACTGAAGAGGATATCAATAATGAAGAGGATTATTTTACACTCATGCAGATGAACCTGGAGACTCTGTCTGAAGTCCTTTCAACAGCTTCAACCACGTCACCTCATAATGAAAACGGCGACGAACATAACCACAACCATACTCATGACGACGAAGCAGAGAAAATATATAATGGGTACTTTGAAGACAGCCAAGTAAAGGACCGCTCACTTTCTGATTGGGAAGGTGACTGGCAGTCCGTTTATCCGTACCTTCTAGATGGTACCCTTGATGAAGTATTTGAACATAAAGCGGAACATGATGGAGATAAAACAGCCCAAGAATATAAGAAATATTACGAAACAGGATATGAAACAGATGTGGAGCGAATTTTATTTGAGGGCAGCAAAGCAAGTTTCTTTAAAAATGGGAAAGAAAGCTCTGGTGAATATAAATATGACGGGTACGAAATCCTCACCTATAAAGCTGGAAACAGGGGAGTAAGATATATATATAAATCTGTTAAAGAGTCTGAAGGTATTCCCCGTTACATTCAATTCAGTGACCATAGTATCTATCCGACCAAGGCAGGCCACTACCATCTTTATTGGGGAGACGACCGGGAGGCTTTATTGGATGAAGTCACTAACTGGCCAACCTATTATCCGACTGAAATGAGCGGAAAAGAAATAGCAGATGAAATGATGGCTCATTGATCTGCTGTTATAGACATAGAATTGCGCAACGAAAGTACAGTGGTCTTAGCACTGCTGCCTAAAAACCTATAAAAATTCCAAAGCCTTGTACCGATTTCGATTGGTAACAAGGTTTTTTAAATTAGAAAGGTACTTTAAGGGTCCAGTAATGACATAGCTTTTCGTTTCCATTTGGGAATTGAGAGGTTAGTCGTTAGAATTCTGGAAACGAAGAATTGAGCAGGAAAAAAATCTTATCAAAATCTTAACAATTCTAAACTTTTAATTCAATATAAGCGTTTTATTATATAAGCAGAACGTAATATACTGAGAGATTTTAAATATCTTATCTCTTGAGTCTATAAAGTACTTACTTCAATGAATTTAGAAGGATATCATGAATCCGTTATGAAGGCTATAGGGGGGCTTCATAGCATTCTATCAACCGTTTATAGTTTTAAACAATGTTACAATTAAAAGGAGAGAGAAACTAATGACAAAGCCAATTATATATTTTTTGTGCATCGGTAATTCTTGCAGAAGTCAAATGGCCGAGGGTTTTGCAAAGCATTACTTAGGAGACTCATATGAGATCATGAGTGCTGGTATTGAATCGAGAGGTATACATCCCATTGCTATCGAAGTAATGAAAGAAAAAGGTATCGATATCAGCAATCAATCATCTGATTTGGTGTCTGTCAATACAGCAGGAAAAGCCAGTTATGTCATTACATTATGTAAAGATGCAAAAGAGAGATGTCCTGCGATACTCTCTAGAAGCCATCATTACCATTGGGGCTTTGATGATCCTGCAGCCATAACAGGAACAAATTATGAGATACTAGAAGAATTTAGAAGAATCCGTGATGAAATTGAAGAGACCATCGTCCGTTTTGCTAAAGGGGAGAAAGGAGAAGTCATGAACCTGAATAATTTTGATTTCTCCGTGTATAAGAAAAAGCGGAATTTTGGTGAAATCTTCCGTATTTTAAGGGTAGAGAATGGATTCTCAGCAAGTCAGTTGGCTGAACAGCTTAGAGTGACTGAGGATTTTATAATGAACACAGAGCTAAATAGAACCCATCCCTCCAAGTTCTTTATTCATGCCTTGGCAAATGTTTTGCAGAAGAACTATGACGATTTACTGGATGAGTTATATGATGTTGAACACAAAGAGATCTTAAAGCTATTAAAATAAACCATATACTATAGGGAAAAAGCTGAGAAAATCTTCTTGGCTTTTTTTTTAATATTCAGCTGCACCTGGTCTATCAGTTGTTTACTGCCTAAATCAGGGCAGTAAAGAGAAGGGGAAGTTAATTCTTTAAGTGAAGGACTTTGAACAGAATTTGAAAAAACGATTTCTGCCATAGAAACAATGAGAGTGCCATTTACGGGAGGGGGGGCTGATGAAATATAATTTAAACGTGTCAACTTTCAGAGTCGGTCTTAGTGATTAATGAACCAAACTGGAAAATTACCTGAAGACACAGCTGCATAACGAATGCCGCTGTGTCTTTTTGAATTTATTCAGTCAGAAATAGAAACAATTGCTCAGGGCAGACTCAATTTGGCAGTCCTGCCGGCATCCACTGGATAGACTGGGCCTGTAATAAAAACAGCAATCTCCAAGCTCAAACTCTGAAAAGTTCTCCCAAGCTTATTCCAAGGCACGGGATTATATATTGGATGACGAAATAATTCTGGAAGAAACCAACAGGGATAGTAGAATTCAAATGAATAATGTTGAATTCTTAAGAAATAATTGGAGTGAATTATACAAAATGGCAAAGGCTGTAGAAGAAAATGTGGAAACAGTTTGTAATATTTCTTTAATAAAGATTAGAATGTTCGGTGAACAACTAACTAAAAAAATTATTAGCTAAGAAGAAATTAATGACATGAAAATTTCATCACAAGAAGAAAGACTTCCCTTTTTAGGGAGAATGGGAATTATCAGTGATTATAGAGTATAATATGAGGATAGAAAAATACAGCAGAAGGAATGACGCTTGACTATTTTTTAAATGAAAGTCACCAGTCCCTTTTATAGTTGAAATAGATTAAGTTAAATAGTAAGTCAAACTTCTTAACAGGAGGGAAAGATGAAAATTTATGTGGATGCAGATGCCTGCCCAGTGAAGGATATTATTATTTCTGAAGCAGCCAATTTTAAAATTGAGGTTATCCTTGTTTCAAGCTTTTCCCATTTTTCTAATGCAGAACAGCCATCAGGAGTGAGAACCATTTATGTTGATTCTGGAGCAGAAGCTGCAGATTATCGGATTGTGAAGTTAGTGAAGAAAGGAGATATGATAGTGACACAAGATTATGGTCTTGCGTCACTAGGTTTAGCAAAAGGAATAATCGTCCTCCACCATAAAGGGTTTAGATATACAAATGAAAATATTGACCAATTATTACAAACACGTTATTTGAGTGCAATGGCTAGAAAAGGCGGACAGCGGACAAAGGGACCAAAGCCTTTTACAGCAGAAGACCGGGAGCAATTTAGGGATCTTTTTAAACAGGTTATTTCTCGTGAAAATTAGGCTTAACTCAGAGAATCAAAAAGGAGATAAATATTTTGAAGTATTTTAAATCGCAAATGCAACAACTAATTAAGGAAAATAAAGAATTGCATACACGCTTTAAAGAACTGAAGGCTGAGTATGGCCTGGAAAAAAACAATGCCCTCAAGGCCTTGTACCATTCAGAAGTTGCAGATGGAGGAAAGTATCAGATAGCTTACCAAGCACTTGAACATCCAAAAAAATAGACTTTTAAAACTTATTGCCTACTAACCATTCATTTATAAATGCTGGATGGTTAGTAGTGGTGGATTAAGTTAGTGAACAAAATATGAAGTAGGTTGCTACATAGTACAAAACATTATTCACTAAAAAACATTAAGAAACTATATTAAATGAAAAATTGATTAACTTAATTACTTACATGGAAGAGGAGTTCAGAGTGTTTTGGACACTTCTCTTTAATTTGTAGGGTTTTATAGCTATTATTTAACTATTAAAATGGGAAGCAGAACTTCGAGAACGATTTCGAACTCGAGTTCCGCCGGCGGACCGACCGAGGTTTGGCATGATGCTGAAGGGGCTGCTGCTGGAAAAAGTGGCGCACGAGGGAGGGATTCAGATCCTCGAGTAGTATTGATCGCTTATGATCCTGCACTTTAAGGAAGAGAAAAAACTCATGCAGCGCGTGCTGAATTCTATGAATAAAACGTCTAAATAATTATTATTTGGACGTACCAACAAGTCCTATCTCATGAGAATTATCGGAACACACTAGAAAGTTAACCGGAATATTTATTGAGAACATGCTCAAAAATTTCTTCTTATAACGTTTATTATAGGAAGTTTGATCTTTGCCAAAATTTCTATTTCGTCTCAATATTAGTAGTATTCTTTGGTTATGAGACAGAATAACTTCATTTTATATTACTTCCTATAATACATGTTATGTAAACTAAGATGAAATCCAGAGAGACCATAAGTGATTACCACTGAAATCCATAACCTCTTCACTCTTTTTGATTTTTTCCATCACATATCTGTTCCTGTGACATATAAATTCCTTGGTGCATGTCATATTAAATTTATCTCATTATATTTTAATATTTCTAAATAGAATTTCCTTTATAAACTCACAATATTTACTTTCTAACTATGTGGTTTTATTTCATAAATCCATTTAGAATTCTTTCATTTTATCGGATCTCCTGTTAATTAGAAAAAATGTTCACTAAGTTTGGTTTGCAGCGCTTTTCTACATAAAGAATAACTTTCGAACAAGTGTTCTGTAGGGCTAAAAAAGGCACTTTCATCCCTGGATTCGGAGCGAACTCGACTTTACAGCATTCCTTGAGACCAGTACTGCTCTGAATTTTAAGCAAACTGGTCTCTACAGCATTCCTTGAGACCAATTCAGCTCGGAATTTGAAGTGAACTGGTCTCTACAACGTTCCTAGAGACCAATTCGGCTCCGGATTTGAGGGGAACTGGTCTCTACAACGTTCCTAGAGACCGATTCAGCTCGGGATTTGAAGTGAACTGGTCTCTACAGCGTTCTTTAAAAATCACTTGGGTCTGTTGAGTAATCTCATAGTCCAGTCCATACTCACTTCTTGCAATTTGAGACGTAATTAGTCGGTTCAAAGCTGAAAAAAAGCTGCTTAGAGGCAGCTTAATAGTTATTTGGATAATATATGCTGATATTTATGAACTGTCATCCACTGCATGTCCTTTGAAGCATTCGGCACAAAGTCTCCACCTGAAACGATGATCAATTTGTTATACATCTTAATTGAAGTTATTAGTTCCCATTGAGTTTGCTGTGAATCTGCCTTCTGAAGCGATATCTTTTTCTCAGGCTCTAATTGGCCTAGTGTTTCATTAAAAAGGTTTTTACTTTATAAACGTAAGCAGTAAATACAAGAAAAGCTTTTCTTCTAGTTTTTCAGAAGCTTTTTATTCTGAATCTGTCTCAAAGCCCAAGGTATCTTACCGAATAACGGCCGGTTTCTGAATACAGCAAACCCCTGTTTATTTCCTAATTCTAAAAGAATTGGTATATGCAGCTCTTCAATTAACTCACCTTCACCTGTATCCATAAACCCTCTAATATTTGTGAATAATACATCTCCTTGTTTTCTGGAAGTATAAAGCGAGTGAGTAAAAGGTTGATGGTCTTTTATAACTGCACTCTCACCTGCACCGAAGATGAATGGATACTCCTTTACCTGAAGGGTTTTCTCGATAGATAAATAACCGTTTTCTTCGACAGGAAGCTTTGAAAGCTTAAATAGATCCGGTGCTTTTGGTTTCTGTAACCAAAGCAGCTTATCGAAAGGGATTTCTTCTGAATTTATAAAGATTTTATTTTCTTCCATCTTCTTAATGGTTTCCCCTTCAAACAGAATGATCCCGCTTTCCCTGAGTCTATTGGCTATAGCTTCGGAAATGTTCTCTTCCATTTCAGGGACCAGCCTGTTTTCGGCAATGACCGTGACGGGGCTTTGTATATTCTTTTTGGTTCTCCACGCTTGCACAGATGCAGCTATTTCAACAGCAGCAGCATTTTCCCCGATGATGACGGGATTGTCAACTCCGCGGACGGCTTTAACGGCGGTCGTGAATTGATAATTCGGTTTAACCGTATAAATATTTTCAGAAAGAGAAATTTTATCAGTTCCGCTGGTCATTGAACCTATGTTCAACGAGATAATATCAAATTCCAGAATCTCTCCATCTGCGGTCAAAGCCAGCTTCTGTCCGGGATCTATTGAAAGTAGGGCTCCCTCTTTCCATTTGACTCCTGCATCTTCTGCAAGTTTTTCCAAATCCGCTCTGATCCTCTTCTCTGCGTATCTATCCTTAGCATATCCTGGAAATAGTTCAGGAAAGTACTGATAGTTGGATGGTGATATCAAAGTTATGTCAACTTCCTTTAAGGGTTCTTCTTTTAATCTCTTCAGTACCTGGATATGAGAATGGCCTCCTCCGGCCAGTAAAAGCTTTTTCATTATGTACCAACCTTTCTTGTTATGTCGCACTGATAAGTTTACAGGTATTATTGCTTAATAAACAACCGATAATATCTGCGGTGATCACTTGAAAAAACAGCAGCCCTCTTCAGGCTGCTGTTTTTGTGTTATTTCTTCTTATTCATCATCTTCTGTATTTCATTCATATCCTTAGGGACTTTCCCGCTAGTGATCGCCTTGACGAGCATCTCTTCTTTTTCTCTTGAAACCGGCTTGCCTGCCAGAGATGAGACTTTTTTAATCATCGTTCTGACTTGTTTTTCATCTTTGAAGTTTGTGTTTTGGAATGACTGAGCAAGCTTCATGATGTCGTCCATTTTGACACCTGTCTTCTTTTCAAAGTTTCCGAACATAGTGGTCCTCCTCCCAAAGAGTTTCTCGATGTATCTTATGTATAAGGAGTATGCCTTGTATCAACTGACGTCCCGGGTATTGAAAATTTAAGATTTTTATAGGCTGCCGAACAAGCCGTGAAGGGATTGTCTGCATAGTCTGTAGCATGAGAAAAAAAGGAGGAAATGAGATGTATCCGCCTGAAAGAATCCGCAGGAAATCCAAGGGGTTCTGTGTTTTTCCTGGTTACCGTTATTGCGGTCCAGGGTGCAGCGGACCTGGTGCTCCTGTAAATGCGGTTGATGCCGCCTGCAAGGCTCATGATGAATGTTATAGAAGATACGGTCCCTCCTGCCGCTGCGATCAGTTATTTATGGAGAGGCTGCAGGCCAGAATGCATATGAATACTCCTGAAGCACGCCATGCAAGGCTTATGCATGGCTATATGAAGCTTAAAACAATGTTTTCTTGCTGAAAAAAAGAACCGGATCCCCTTGTGGAGAACCGGTTCTTTCTTTGTTTTAATTAGTCTGTGAAATGCTTTCTTGCTGCCAGGCACTTTCTAATTGCTTGTGATAATCAAACTGTTTGTTCTTCCCTTGTATTCTTCCAAAAAGAAAGATGACCACTCCGACTGCAGACCAGATCAGTAACAGCTTGAAGACGGAGAAAATCAGGGTGTAGCTGAAGAATACCAGAACACTTAAAGAAAAGACTCCGCAGCAGATTATCAAAGGCAGCTTTGGTTTAATCAATGCACTTTGGAATAATGCCGGCCTGACGAACGGCAATGCCATCATCGCAATGGCATGGCCGATGTACATCAGGAACATTCCCTGCAATGACACGTTTAAGAGGTAATCCAGTGTTCTTGTCCATATAAGGCCCAGGACAATGATTGTGTTGATTGTAATCGCTATATGAGGTGTGTTAAAGCGTTTATTTACTTTGGCAATTCCAACCGGGATCACCCGGTCTTCCGCAAAGGCGAATAGAATCCTTGAAACGACCATTACCAAGGAATTCAGCGTTGTCGCAAAGGCCATTATGATGCCGACCATGACAATCCATTTTCCCCCTGCAGGCAGGTATACTGAAGCAACATCAAACATGGCGCTTTGAGATTGAGCGAGCTGGTCATATGGAATAACACCAAATGCTACGATGGAAATCAAGAAATAAATGATGACTGTTGCGAATGAACCTATCAGCATCGTTCTTGGCATGGCTTTCTGCGGATCCTTCATTTCCCCGCCGGCTTGAGCCAGCTGCTCGAAACCAAAGTAAGCAAAGAACAGGGATGGGAGGATGGCTATAAACCCGCTCACTCCATTTGGCAGCATAGGTGAAAAGTTTTCCGTTTCAATAAAGAATACTCCAGGTACTACCAGGACAAGGATGGCGATGAAAAGTACGGCCGACATGACAAGCTGTACAACACCGAACCATTTAACCCCTACAATATTCAAAAGGTAAAATACAAGCAGCAAAACGGTTGCTAAGATGGCGGTGTTACCTGCTCCTATTACACTTGAAAGGTAGTCGCCGAATGAAATCGCCATGATGGCCATTACGCCGAGCAAAGCGATGTACTGAAACCACATGAATAGGAATCCGGCAAAGTAGTTATTGAAGGTACGGCTGATATGAACATAAGCGCCACCGGGACTGTTTCCAAGCGGAGTGCTCATAAAGATCAAGTAAGCGAGTGCTGAACACAATAGTACTGGTAATAGTACTACATAGCCAAAAGGCACTGAAGGACCAGCCTGTGCTCCCGCTTCACCTGTTACTACAAATATTCCGGAACCGACCATGCCGCCGATCATCAAAGCGTAACCGTGCCATTTTCCTAATTCTCGTTTTAATCCATTTTTCATGATGGTTCACCTTCGCTTTCTGTTAAAGTTGTTAAAATGTCTTTCAGTGGTTTCTTGCTTATATTCGGCACCTGACACTGGTCAGCTGGATATCCGACTGGAATCACTACAATGGGCACTTCGTTTTTTGGCCTATGGAGAAGGTCCCTCAGGAACACCATCGGACTCGGTGTATGGGTCAGCATACAAAGATTGGCATGATGGATGGCACTCATCAGGATGCCGGTATTGACAGCTGAGGAAACAATCGGCCGGTTTTTGTCACAAGCCAATGAATCTTGACCCATATCGTTAGTAATTTTAAACCCAATGATAAGATAGGGTGCATCTGTCAAATGGGCTTTTTTCCAGTTTGTACCGAGCGGCTTCAGTACATCTCTCCAGTCATTAGTGATTTTCTCTTCATAAAATTTCTTTTCCTCTTCTTCCGCCTTATCCCTGATCAATGCTTTCGTCTCCTCATTGGATATAACCGCAAACCTATAGGAATCAGAGAAAGGACTGGAGTACAGTGCCCGGAATGCCTTTGTTAGAAGAGGAGCGGGAATCTCTTCTTGAGAAAAGTCCCTTACATTCCGACGCTTTTTAATTCTGTCATAGTAATCTGCTGAGGAAAGAGTTGGACCAGGTTCATGGGATGGCTCTGCTGACATCTCGAATTTTCCAGACCCTATTTCAAAATCAAAGGATACGAAATCTTGCAGATTATGAAGCTTTTTATCTTCCCATTCGTCTGCTATCCCTATGGAAAATACCATAAAGGGTTCTTCATTTTCAGGACGTTGGAGAATGGATGACAATGATTTGACGGGTTTGTGCAAGTTATAATGAAGACCCGCTTGATTTAAGGCTGTTATGAAGAAACCTCCGCAAATCCCAACGGATTCATTTGGGTAATAGTGCTTTACCTTAACGGTCTTCCCAGAATCATCCTTCTCCTGTCCATACTTCTGTTTTAGCAAGACAACAATATAGGGTGCTTGTTCCAGTGTTCGGGTTTCACTCCTGACTTCGTTTATTATCTGAGTTTTTACTTTAGGCTCAGAAACCAATACAAACGACCAGGGCTGCTGATTGGCACCTGATGGAGAGGTACCTGCTGCCTTTATAGCATTTTTAATAATCTCTATAGGTATTTCTGAATTTGAGAATGACTTAACTTCTCTTCTAAAGTGAAGCCGGCTTAAGAAGTCATCTAAGCCTGCGTATTGTTCTACTCCACTCATTCTGTGAAATTTTAATGGAATTTTCTCTTTTTCTGCTGCCATATTCCTGCCTCCTTTTAAAAAAGAATACAAAAAAGCCCTTCACCCATAAGGGACGAAGGAGCTCCGCGTTACCACCCTTGTTGTTGGAAAAGACATATCTATCTTTTCCAGCCACTTCATTGAGTGACAGTAAAACGTCCGGTGTAATTCACCTGTAAGCTGCCTGAACTTTCACCAACCATTCAGTCTCTGCTGCTGCTAACTTACCTGCTACTGCTTCCGTACACTGTCATTTATGTAATTGAATTTTCAATAACTTTTTCGCTTTAACGCTTCTACGCTTTTATGCTTTTATGCGATAAAGTATATATAGACTATACAAGGTCTCCGCCTGAAACGTCAAGTAAAAATTCAATAAAAATTGCAGGATTATAAGATTTTTTTTCACCACATGCTTTGCATCTTTTGAAGTTTTATAAATTTTTTATACTTATTTTGATCCATTTCCGTGGTTGCTCCAAAGGTAAAATCATTGTATGTGCTGCATTCTGCTTTAACTGGTTCGTCTCAACCCTGCAAATAGAAACCACCAGCACACGGCTGGTGGTTTCTTTAATACTATATTTTTTTAGACATAATGACATTGGTGACTTCGTAGTCTAACATTTCGTATAGATTCCTAGCTTTGCGATTATGGCCGAAAACATGAAGATCTATTTTACTGAAGCCCAAATCTTTTGCCACTTTCTCTATCTCCAGCATTGCCTGCTTGCCATAGCCTTTACCCTGTTGATCCGGATCAATATAGATATCATAAATATATCCTGTATCTTCTGCAATTTTGGCAATCCAGATAGAGCCTACAGATTTTTCATCTTTCCAGATGGTAAACATACGGTTATCGATAGAATTCTCCCTCTCAGGAAGAAGCCGCTGAAAATCACTTTTGGAATTTTCAAGTGCTTCTTCCTCTGTCCAATTTCCCGCTTCTGTTTTTTGTTCTGCATAGTTTTTAACAGACCTCTCCAAGAACTGTTCGAATTCCTCAGAGGTCATTGGTACTAGTCTGATCATTGTGTTCCTCCTGCCGGCTTATTTCACGATTCCAAAGACAAGTCCATCGTATCCTTTACTGCCGACCGTCTGGATACCAGTACTGTCTATTCGGGAATCTTCTGATAAAAGCTCGAACATCTCTCTTGTGCCAGTGATGTTCGGATCCTCACTTTCCTCCTCGACAATGTTCCCTTTTCGTACGACATTGTCTACAATAATCACTGTCCCGGGTCTGGAAAGCTTCATAGCCCATTGAAAATAATGAGGATTATTGGATTTATCGGCGTCAATGAAGATAAAATCGAAATGATCATAACCTTTATCCTGCAGTGTCGGCAGTGTATCCAATGCAGGTCCTGTCAATATATTCACCTTGTTTTCCAATCCCGCCAATCTGATGTTATCGTTGGCGACAGCAGCGTGTTTCTCGCTGAATTCTAATGAAAGCAGCTCGCCGTCTTCAGGAAGTGCCCTCGCCATCCAGACACTGCTGTAGCCGCCCAAGGTCCCAATCTCTAAAATCCTTCTGGGACCTTTAAGTTTTACAAGTAAGTGGAGAAATTTCCCCTGATTCGGTGATACATCAATCGAAGGCAGTCCCTCTTCACGATTTCTTTGTAAAATTGATTCCATTAAGGTATCAGTACCATGCAGTTTTCCGCTGAAATATTCATCGACTGCACTCCATCTTTCTGTTAATTGCATAAGAATCCCTCCCGTAAGTAAATTCTCCAAAAGCGGAAGGATTCCTTTTTCTTTTTGCGATTGTTTTTTATTCTCAAGAAAAGCCGCCTTTTTAGAGAAAGACGGCTGGCTGTTCATAGGCTTTTTTCAAGAATCTCATTATTGATGGAAGATAAAAATTGATCCAGGGAGACTTCGTTTGTTTCATTACTTTGGTATCTCCGCACATTCACAGTTTCTTTTTGAGCTTCTTTATCTCCGATGACCAGAATGCAAGGAATCTTTTTCATTTGAGCCTCTCTCATTTTGTAACCGATCTTTTCATCCCGGGAATCCAGTTCTACTCGAACGCCTTCTTGTTTCAACCTGCTGAAGACCTTAGCAGCATATTCTTGATGATGTTTGTTAGAAACCGGAATTACCTTGACTTGCACTGGTGCCAGCCAAACTGGGAACGCTCCTGCGAAATGTTCGATAAGAATGCCGAGGAAGCGGTCTATGGAACCGAAGACCGCGCGATGGATGACAACCGGTCTGACTTTTTCATTATGCTCATCGATATAGTGCAAATCAAATTTCTCAGGCATTTGGAAATCCAACTGAACAGTGGCACACTGATGGCTTCTTTTTAGGGCATCCTTGATATGGATGTCGATCTTAGGTCCATAGAAGGCACCATCTCCCTCATTGATAGAGTAATTATATCCCAGGACATTCAGGACATTTTTGAGAGAATCTTCAGCTTTATCCCAGAGAGCTTCTTCTCCCATGTAATCTTCCGGACGAGTAGAAAGTTCAATACTGTATTCAAAACCGAATGTTTTGTATACATAGTCTATCAGTTTCAAGGCTGAAGTAATTTCTTCTTCTATTTGCTGAGGTGTCACAAATATGTGAGCATCATCCTGGCAGAATGTCCTTACCCGCAGCATTCCGTTCAATGCACCGCTGAATTCATGGCGGTGTACTTGCCCGAACTCTGCCATCCGAATAGGCAGATCTCTGTAGGAATGTAATTTATCTTTATAGATCAGCATATGACCTGGGCAATTCATCGGCTTCAGGGCGAAATTCTGGTCATCAACTTTTGAGAAATACATATTGTCCTTGTAATGATCCCAATGCCCTGATTGTTCCCAGAGTTTTCGGTTCATCATAATCGGTGTCTGAACTTCCTCATAGTCAAAAGAATGTTGAAGCTGCCTTAGAAAAAACTGAAGTTCATTTCGGATTTTTTGTCCATTATTCAAGTAAAACGGCATACCCGGTGCCTCCTCGGAGAACATGAAGAGCTCCAGCTCACTGCCGAGCTTGCGGTGATTCCGTTTCTGGGCTTCTTTTTGAAAATGAAAGTATTCTTCCATCTCTTCTCTAGACGTGAATGCGACTCCGTAAATTCGCTGAAGTACTTTGTTATTGCTGTCTCCTCGCCAGTATGCACCCGAAACATGAGTCAATTTAAAATGTTTTATTGCACCAGTCGAAGGCAAATGAGGCCCCCTGCATAGATCTATAAATTCACCTTGCTTGTAGACAGTGATTTCTTCTCCAGAAGGAATCTCTTCTAGCAGTTCTAATTTTAATGGGTCTTTAGAAAACAAGTCCCTCGCTTCTTCTCTTGAAACTTCTTTCCGGAGAATAGGATGATTTTCAGCGATGAGTGTTTTCATTTCCTTCTCAATTTTTTCTAAATCTGACTGAGAAATAGTGTGATCCAGTTCTACATCATAATAGAAGCCATTTTCAATTACTGGACCAACACCTAAATGTAAATGTCCATGAAGTCTTTTGAGTGCTTGAGCCATTAAGTGAGCTGCGCTGTGTCTGATCAATTTGATCCCCTCAGCTGAAGCTAAACTCAGCAACTCTATCCGAGCATCTTCATCAATGGGACGATTTAAATCATACAGATCACCATTCACCTTGCCTGCTGCTGATTTTTTCTTCAAGCTGGGGCTGATCGATTGCGCTATCTCGGATAATGATATTCCCGCGGGGAAACTTTTTTTCTGTCCATCTGGAAACGTGATGAGTATTTCACTTTCACTCATATCTTCTCCACTCCTTTTATATGAAAAATAAAAAAAACACACCCATCCCTCAAAAAGGGACGAGTGTGTGTTGACCCGCGGTTCCACCCAGCTTCCCGCCAGAAAAACTGACGGCTTCATTCATGCTTTATCGCAGCATCTGCGGCATTGATTACTTCCATGTTCACCAATGCGGCTCAAAGGCGGTAAGTGTTTTCATCTGCGTTAGGAAGTTTTCAGCCTTGCCTTCCCTCTCTGTAAACCGTTTTGAAAAAACTCGTGTCCTTATCATCGCTATGCTTATTTATTTTGAAAACAAAAAACACACGCATCCCTAAATAGGGACGAGTGTGTTTTGGACCCGTGGTTCCACCCAGCTTCCCGCCAAAAATTTGACGGCTTATGGTGCTTTATCGCAGCAATACGGTATTGAATACTTAAGTTCCTCAATACAACTCCAAGGCGGTAAGTTTCCCCTTCAGCATTAGGAAGTTTTCAGCCATGCCTTCCCTCTCTGTGAACCGGTCAAGAAAAACTCGTGTCCTTATCGACGTTTCATATAAATTTAAATTAATATATCGCAACTTTTGCGAGAAGTCAACTTAAAATCGTAAAAAAAGTCTGATTTTTTTAGAAAAGCGTCTCTTACATCTTCTATATTAAAAGCATAATTCTAAATGCTGCTGGTTACAGTGGATAATTCATCTGAGGTTACAGCCACTTGTTGGACCGCCCCACTGATGTCCTGGAAAATCTCCGTCAAGTCTGACATTTCCCTGGCGATCTGCAAGTTTTGTTGTTTAACTTGTACCATGGAAGAGAGAATGTTGTCAAAGAATGCATTGGCTTCTTTTGTTTCAAGAGCACCGGATTGAATTCCATCCTTAATTTCAGTAAGTGTCAAGGACATAGTCTTCGATGAAGTATTAATTTCATTGATGAGGTTACCTACTTGAGAAACAGCTTCTTTCGTATTTTCGGCTAGTTTTCTAACCTCTCCAGCTACCACAGCAAAACCTTTTCCGTTTTCTCCGGCTCGGGCTGCTTCAATGGCAGCGTTCAGGGCAAGAAGATTGGTTTGGTCGGCAATAGATGTCACCATTACAGCAATCTGTTCTATCTTCTTTGAAGAAGTCATCAGCTGTGCCATATCATTAGAGATTTTGTTCATATTACCATCTGCCTCTGTCATGACGGCTTCAAGTTTTTTTAATTTATTCTTACCCTCATTCGATTGTTCCTCGGTTTCTATGGCAATTTTGGAACCAAGTTGTGTCACACTCTCAATGTCCCTGGATTTATGAACAATTTCCTGGATGGCTGAACTCGTTTCCTCACTGATAGCCGCTAGTTCTTCAGCATTCCGGTTCACGTTTTGGATCATAGTACTCTTAACATTCTCTGCCTCCAACCGGATGCGGTCGTTTTCCTTCTCATACGCTTCTAAGACGATTTGCTGTTCGAGGTTTAAAATTCTGGAGACAGCAAGATTATACCTCTTGTATTCCTCAAAGCTGCAATCTTTTCTGTCAATTATTTTCAGAAGAGATTGGTATAAGCCTTGAAAGGCGCACATATACCATTTTGGCTCTAGACCGATTCTGACATGAACATGAGCAATGACAAACCTCTTTTCAATGAAGTCGTTGTCAATCACCCCATTAAACATTTCATCGATATGGCGGTGCAGTGTTTTCTTAAGCCTGTCGATTGAACTATTATCATTTATGATGTGGAGAAGACTTTCTTCATTGCTGAGGTTTTTATAAAATTGATCAACAATGTCATCCAAATTTTCTCTGACAGAAGGCTGAAGACTTTTTATATAGTATAAATCTTCTTCAGACATTCCGATCATTTTTAATTGATTGAGATAGCTGGAAGAGTCCAGTTCAATCAGGACTTGGTCTTTTATATTTTCTGCTGTCATGCTGTTTTTTTCTGTTTTCTTTGATCCTTTAAATAACCCCATTTTCATACTCGCAACCCCTGTTCATTGTACATAATTTAACTTTCATAATATCTATCTAGCTATAGTATCGGTCATTTTATAAAATACTGAAGAGCTTATAGGATTTAAAAATACAGAACAGGTGAACTAAGGTGAGAGTTGATAAAACGGTTAGTTTAGGGAGGACGATTAGATGAACAATAAGAGGATATCAAAAAAACAGGTCCAGTGTGAGTCACTGGACCTGTTTGGAACTGAGAAACCTTTGGACTTCAGGTCCGCTAACAAGTGGGTTTCTGGGTTATTGCTTTTGTATCAGTGGCTCCCCTGAAACAATATGCCAGTGGAGATGCTTTGAATCCTGATACTTCCCAAGATTTGTTATCACCTTGCAGGATTTGTGCTCATCCAAAACCTGGGCAGCTATTTCTTTAATGACAATCATCAGTTCCAGCAGTATAGAGTGGTCATTTTCTTCTATTTCAGTCAAAGATGCTATATGTTTTTTAGGTATGGCTACTATATGTACCGGATAAAAAGGCTTGGTATGATGATAAGCCAGCACATCTTCCGTTTCAGCCACTTTCTCTACTGGCGTTCTGCCGCTTAATACTTCCTCACAATAAAAATCAGATATCACTTTTATCACCTTTGCTTCTTCATTGGTATTTTTTTGATCTGACCAGAAGGAGTCCTGTCCCGCTTAGCACCATGATTATCATTAGAATCAGTATATCCAAGCTGTAAAAAGATACAAGCTCATGGGATGAACGGGTGACATCTAAAAGTCTAATAGTTACTCCGATAAGAGTGGAAACCAGCATTAAAAGAAATACAGTTCTTTTTTGATCGGCAGTCATAGTCATTCCCTCCTTAAAATTTCCTACTTGTTAGACGAGGGAGAGCAAACAATGGTTTCCGAATGAGCTGAGTTTTTATAGAATTATTTTTCTTGCCTCTTGTATTACCGTTATTAAATTCCTAACTGAAGATTTAGGATCCCTGCTGCTGCTTAGACAGGATATGACTGCGACCCCATCCGCACCTGCATGGAGAACTTCAGCAGCATTATTGGCGTTTATCCCTCCGATGCCCACGATCGGAAGCTGAATTCCATATGTCTTCAGCTCTTCTATAAGAATCGGACCGCTGACCGGCCTGGTATCATTCTTTGTCATTGTCGGATACATAGGGCCGACACCTAAATAATCGGCTCCTGCTTTGATTGCTGCATTTGCTTCAGTAAGGGAATGTGCAGAAATGCCGAGTATCTTGCTGCTGCCCATCCGTTTTCGTATCTCCTCAGCATCACCGTCTTCCTGCCCGATATGAACTCCGTCCGCTTCTATTTCGAGAGCTAGATCAATATTGTCATTGACGATATAGGGGACTTTATGTTCCTTGCAGATGGCGTGTAAATCAGCGGCGAGATTTACTGCTTCTGTTCCCGTTAAGCAGTTTTCGCCTTTCTCGCGGAACTGAAACATCGTTACTCCAGACGAAAGTGCATCTCTAAGAACTTTTCTGGGATCATCTGTACAATTAGTACTTCCCATTACAAAATAACATGACAACGAATCTCTAAGCGTCAAGAGCAGCCACCTCCTTGCTGTTATAGGCCCAGTGATTGGTGGGTCCATGCCCCTCACCTATGTGAAGATCCTGCTCGATGGCAGCCTGTATGAACCCTTTCGCTGTATGAATAGAATCGGCAAGTGATTTACCTTTTGCAAGCTCAGCCGTGAGTGCCGCTGAAAATGTACAGCCTGTTCCGTGGGTGTTTTTTGTTCTTATTCTTGGCCCGGAATAGAGGGAGAATCGGGTTCCATCATAGAAAAGGTCGGACGCAGCTTCAGTTGCATCATGGCCTCCTTTAATGACCACAGACGCCGCACCCAAGTTCAAGATTGCTTCAGCCGCCTCTTTGCGTTTTTTCATAGTGTCAATTTTCATGCCGGTTATGACTTCTGCTTCAGGTATATTGGGGGTGACGACTGTACTAAGCGGAATCAGTTGTTTTCTTAGAGCTTCCACCGCCTCTTCTTGTAAAAGAGATGAGCCTCCTTTGGCCACCATGACTGGATCGACTACGAGATTGCCCCATTGATACAGTTTAATAGATTCGGCAACAAGCTTGATCACATCACTATTGAACAGCATGCCTGTTTTGACAGCTTGCGGAGAAAGATCTTCAGCTATGGATGCAAGCTGCTGCTGGATGCCGTTCAGAGTTATTGGGAATACACCTTGTACACCAAGCGTATTTTGTGCTGTTACAGCAGTGATGGCTGACATGCCATATACCTTCAACTCCTGAAAGGTTTTGATGTCTGCCTGGATGCCGGCTCCTCCGCCGCTGTCGGACCCAGCGATTGTTAATGCTTTAACAGTCTCCATGAACATCCTCCTAACCTAAATAACGGTGATAAATCTTCTTTGCTTCGCTTATATCGCTTACTCCGTGAATAAGCACTCGCCCATCTTGGAAAAGAACTAAGCGGTTACCGGAAATTTCGAATGATAATAGAAAAGGGTTTCTCTCTATTTTTCCTCCTGTTTTAGCCAGTAGGTTTGCTGCTTTATCCAAGTCCCTTCTATCTTTGCCGGCAGGCCGGATCTGCACAGAATTCCTTCCGCAAAGCACTGCTGTTTTAGTTTGATTTTCATAGTTGAGAAATGGATAACTTGGTTTGCTTCCGCAGGAGAGGCAATCCTCTTTCTTTAAGCCTTGAGGAGATATGGCCGAGTGCTGATTACTCCAAAGATCAAAGGTGACAAGCTTGGTTCTTAAGGAGCCATGGTTACCTACCAGCAGCTTCAGTGCTTCAGCCGTTTGGTAACTGACGACCATCCCGGCTGCCGGACCAATAATTCCTGCTGTATCACATGTAGCTCCTCCCAGAGGGACACTTTCCAAAAGGCAATGAAGGCATGGTGTTTTTCCAGGGATGATGGTGTAACTGATTCCATAGCTTCCGACACAAGCACCGTACACCCATGGAATTCCATACTTTTGTGAAATATCATTGATGATCATTCTTGTGTCAAAATTATCAGTGGCATCTATAATAAGATCCACGTCTTTCTGGAGTTTCTCGAATTCCTCAACCCCTGCATCCTCTATAATTGCCTCTATTGTGACTGTGGAATTAATTTCTTTCAGTCTTCTTTGAGCTGCAGCCGCTTTAGGGATTCTTTCTTCGGCATCCTGTTCTGTATACAGCTGCTGACGCTGCAGGTTGCTCCATTCAACATAATCTCTGTCAACTAAGGTTACTTTTCCTATCCCAGCCCTCACAAGAACTTCGGCACTGCCGCTTCCAAGTGCCCCTGCTCCTATAATCAGCACGTGTTTTTGGAATAGTGTTTGCTGGCCGGAGGGCCCGATTCCTCTGAATAATTCTTGTCTGGAATAACGGTTGTTCAAATGGTGCTCATTCCTTCCAAAGGACTGCTGGCGGAGGCATATCTTTTCTTGGGTATCCTGCCTGCTTCGTAACCGAGCCTGCCTGCTTCAATTGCAAGTTTCATGGCTCTAGCCATTTTAACAGGATCCTTTGCAGCTGAGACAGCTGTATTCAATAAGACTCCATCTGCTCCAAGTTCCATTGCATAAGCGGCGTCAGCAGGTGAGCCGATGCCAGCATCCACTATAACGGGCACAGCTGCCTGTTCGATGATGAAGCTCAGGTTAAGGGGGTTGATAATACCCTGCCCCGAACCTATAGGAGAAGCTCCAGGCATAATGGCGTGAACACCCATCTCTTGAAGCCTCTTAGCAAGCAAGACATCATCTGAAGTGTAAGGAAGAACGGTAAAGCCCTCATCCAGAAGTTGTTCTGATGCTTTCAGCGTTTCAATCGGGTCAGGCAAAAGGGTTTGAAAATCACCGATCACTTCTACTTTAATCATGTCGCACAGTCCGGAAGCTCTTGCAAGCCTGGCTGTCCGGACTGCTTCTTCAGCTGTTTTTGCTCCTGCTGTGTTGGGAAGCAGCGTATATTTTTTTACATCAAGCTTTTCCAGAAAATTCGGCTGCCCTTTTTCAAAAATATTCATGCGGCGTACCGAAAAGGTCAGGACCTCCGTCCCGGAAACATCCACGGCCTTCTTTTGTATATCAAAATCAGGATACTTTCCTGTACCTAATAACAATCTTGATGAGAACTCATAAGAACCTATCTTCAACATATCACCCGCCCCCTACAAAGTGTACGATTTCTACTACATCACCGTTGGCCAGTCTTGTTTCTGCATGCATGCTTTTTTCAAGAATCACTCGGTTTAACTCTACAATGGCCACTTTCTGATCTAACTCGAAATATGAAAGAAGGTCCACCACAGTATCCACTTCCTCATCCACCAGAACTTCATCACTGTTTATAATTAAGTTCAACCCTATTCCCCCTAAACTAAATTTAATGAGATGCTATCGCGATCTACTTTAAACGATTGGTAAAGAGCTTCCTCTTTCTCTGGAACCTTTCGTTCAATCATATCTGAAATCATTTTCCCAGTAATAGGACTCAAAAGAATACCGTTACGGTAATGTCCGGCTGCAATATAAAGTCCTTCATAGGCAGGGTGCGGTCCAATGTAGGGGAGTCCGTCTCCTGTTTGGGGGCGAATCCCTGCCCAGGCTTTTTCCCACTTCGCGTATTTAATGTCAGGAAGCAGGTCGATGGCTTTTTGTGATAAAGAGGATACACCTTTTAATGAAACATCCTTATCCCAGCGATTGACGAGGGTGGTTGCGCCGACAATCAGCCTGCCATCTTTTTTGGGAACGATATAACAGCCGCCTTCCGAAAAAACGGTTGACTGAATGATATGATGTGAGGGCACAACTGAGAAACATTCCCCTTTTACTGGACTAACAGGCAGAGATAACCCTGTCTTTTTCAATAACTCTCCAGCCCAGGCGCCTGTTGTGATAACCAGTTGGTCGGATGAAAACTTGCCTTGTGAGGTCTCGCATCCTTTCACACGCTGGTCTTTAAACATGATGTTTTCAACTTCACAAAATTCGATTATGTCTGCTCCATGAGCAGCTGCACCCTGGGCGAAGGCTTTCGAAAGTTGTGGTGCCATGACCTGCCCGTCATTCGGAATGAGCATGCCTCCCTCCAATTTGGTGGAAAGAGCGGGTTCTTGCTGCAGCATCTCCTTGCCACTCAGCCATTTGACTTCCGGGTCCCATCCAGCGTGATAGTGGACCTGCTTTTGGAGATGAGCAGCCTCACCTGATGATTGAGCTATTTTTATCATTCCTTTATTCACAAGGCCGGCATTGATTCCTGTCCAGTCCTCCAGTTCCTGAAGCAGCTGTGGAAACATACTTCGGCTTTTCAGGGCCAGCTGAAGCATAGCAGCATTTTCATGAATTTCTGCCTGCGCACCCAACATACCAGCTGCCGCACTTGATGCTTCCGCGCCAACGCTATGCCTGTCGATGATGAGAACTTTCTTGCCGAGCTTGGCCTGTTGGTAAGCGATCGAACTTCCGATAATTCCTCCTCCGGCCACTATTACGTCATATACTTTATTCATGCAGCATCCTCTCCAATTGGTTTTTATATTCATAGGCCGCTTTACTCGGCTTTTCAGCATTGAAAATTCCTGACATGATCGTGACTCCATAGCACCCTGTCTGTTCCACCTCCTTTACATTAGATGGCTTAATTCCTCCTATTGCAAAAACCGGGATAGAAACTGCATCGGCGATATCCCTCAATTCCTCCAGTCCCCTTGGCTGTAAGCCCTCTTTGGAAAGAGTGGGATAAACATGACCATATAATAGTGAATCTGCTCCTTCCTCTTCTGCTGCGAGTGCTTCATTCATGGAGTGAACAGATTTGCCAATTGATAATTCTGGATAGGCATTCTTAATAGCTGATACAGGAAGGCTGTGAAAGCCCAGTTGGACTCTTGTAATACCAAGCGCAGCAGCTGCATCGACCCTGTTGTTCACAATGAGCTTGCTCACCGGTATGCCAGACTCTATCAACTCCTTTCCAATCTCATAAATTTCTCTTGCTGTTTTCTTGTGCTCCCTGATATGTATGCTGTCTATAAATGGGCTGATTTCCTTGCAGATTGATATTACTTCTTTCACGGATTTATTTCCGGAAGTGACAGCATGCAGTAGACATTTATCCATAGAAACCTCCGCCATTTCTTTATTTGAGAACATTTGCCTGTTGGAGCTTAACAGCTCGTTTCCTCTTTTTAAACAGGTGAAGCCAATGTGGCCGGGTGGCTGGAACGGAAATCCGTTAATTTCCTATAGCCCCACATAGTGAAAATAGCTTTTTAAAAAAGGCTCTTTTCTAAAAGGTTGTTGCTTTTAGATGGCTATTTGCATTTCTCCCCTTTCACTTGGGGATTGGAGCGGAAATCCATTGCTTTTCCATAACCTAAACCTTTGAGGAAACAACCTGAAAATAGACAACAAAAAGCCGCCTCCATGAAAAAGGAAGGCGGCTTGAATAATAAACTAAATGGTAGATTATTAGTGTCAATGACGCTCACTTCCCTCCGCTAGTATGAACTAGATCAGGTTCAAAGGGTCTTAAAGTACACTTTAATCTCAGCCTTTTAAAGGCTCCCCCAGTGGTTGTGCTATTTATATGCATTCTAACACAGTTTTTATTATTATCAAACTATTTTAAGGGAAATTTTACTAAGATCTTAGAGTTCTGCAAATCCTTATAGCTAAATCCTCTGATGTATAGAACTCTTCAGATCAGCGGTGAATCAGAAAGAAAGAATCACTTCTCAGCCTGAATTGTGAAAGAAAGCAATTTAATTGCTATCCATTCAAGAGAAGGTATAATAAATATATTACTAAATAACTAGTTATATATGACTATACAGGAGGATTACAATGAGTATTTATACCCAAACAGCGATAGCTATGAACGGCCAGGAAAAGTCTCTTGAAGAATACAAAGGAAAGGTTGTTTTGATCGTCAATACAGCAGGAAGGTGCGGTTTCACTTATCAGTATGAGGATTTGCAAAAGCTTTATGACCGATACAAAGACAAAGGATTTGTGATTTTAGGTTTCCCTTGCAATCAGTTTGATAATCAGGAACCGGATTCAAACGAACAAATCCAAAACAGCTGTCTTCTGAATTATGGGGTGAATTTCCCACTATTCCAAAAGGTTGATGTGCGTGATGAAAACATGCATCCCCTGTTTAACTATTTGACTCATCAGAAATCCTTTGAAGGCTTTAATAAATTTCATCCAGTTGCTAAAATACTCATCCCGCTATTAAATGCGAAACATCCTGAGTATTTGACTGATGACTATTCGATCAAGTGGAACTTCACAAAGTTCCTTATTGATTCTAATGGAGATGTGATCAAGCGTTTCGAGTGTACAACAGATCCAATTGATATGGAGCAGGATATTGAGAATTTGCTGGCATCTGCCGCAGTATGATGAAAACCGGACGAGGTCACTGCCTTGTCCGGTTTTTTAACCTTTTCTATAAACCTCCAAATAACTCCCTTCTCTATTCCATGTATTCAAAACCTCATTTACAGCCAGGACCTGCCAAGGGTTGAATATGGTCTGTCCATGCTTATTAAAACTGAACTCGTTATTCAAGAGAAAACAAGCATGCATGATTTCATTCTGTTCGTCTCTCCACACCAACACATCGCTTTTCTCAGGAGTGACGTTATCAATCGGTCTATATCCATAATAATTTAAGAGAGCCTGAAATCTATCGGGCATCATCCACTCTTCAATGATCTCCTTATCCCCTGAGAATCCTGCGGCTGCGGCTGAGAGGCAGTTAGGTCCATTCTTAGAGGGAAAAGTATCAAAAAATACGGAGAGATCTTCATATTCTTCTGTTAATTGCTGTTGATCCGGCTCTTTTAAATTAGCAAATGCAGCGTAATCATCTACCCACGATTCTGCATAGTTTAACAGGAACTGAGACTGCACGTGTGAAGATAACAAATTCCAAAGAAATTGCTGCAGCATAAATACTTTCATTTCAGTATTCTCATCAACAAAAGAGGAAGGCTCAAGAACCTTCAGATTTTCGTTTGTATGAGCGGCTCCCCTCAGAAATTGAATAATTTCCGCTTCAGTAAAAACCAGTCCTCTATGAAGAAGCCACTGTTCTCTTATAACTTTCTTTCGCTGGCCTTCATTTAACTCCAGAAAAGTGTCCTTTTCAATCCTGGCAATATATCTTCCTTCCTTGCTAACAGACCAGGTGGCAAAGGCTGTTCTCTCATCCAGGGTAAAGGATTGGGAAGTTCCGGGTAAGTATTTTTCAGAAGATATGAAACCTGGAGCTTCCCTGAAAAATAAAAATTGATTGTCAGGGATAAATCTTTCTTTCCACGAATCCAAAGCTGTTTGTGTTAACGTGTATCCATTTACTGCTTTCATGTATACTCCTTACTGTCAAAGTATGTATTTCCGATAAACATTCATATTCTCTAACATGTTAAAGCCTGCCGTATAGTATAATTTCTCAGCTGCTTTATTATTTTCCATATAACATATGTGAATTTCTTCGTATCCTTCCTGGAGCATCCTGTTCATGGCAAAGTGAAGAGCCTCTCTCCCTAATCCTCTTTTTTGATAGTGAGGAGAAACCATTAAATTATCCACTTCTCCTTTTCCAATCGACACGGAAGCCATGATATTATCGCCGTCCATAGCAACATAAACATTTCCCGGATCTCTCAATTGATAGGTCTTTACGCTTTCAGGAGAAGCAAGATAAGGCTTCAGGTCGATTTCTTCGTGTAAGGGATAGTAGCATTCCTGGACGATTTTGACAAACTGTTGAAACAGCTTATTATCATAGAGCTCAAAAGTGGTTTTTGTTTCTGGAAAAAGAGGTCCTTTATAGACAAGTGAAGGTGAACCCCACCATTTATCCATTCCGTTTTTCTGATAGAAACCTGCTGGGTCTCTTTTATCTACACGAATAGAAGCAGTTAACACTTCCTGTTTCTCGGCTTCTGCATAGGATGAAAGCTC
Source organism: Rossellomorea vietnamensis (assembly GCF_008180615.1). Taxonomy (GTDB): domain Bacteria; phylum Bacillota; class Bacilli; order Bacillales; family Bacillaceae_B; genus Rossellomorea; species Rossellomorea vietnamensis_D. The sequence goes on along the minus strand of NZ_VTEH01000008.1, from coordinate 94,987 downwards.
CTGGAATAATTTTGTTCCTATTCCCTTGTTTCTGGACGAAGGCTCAACATAGATTTTTACATCGGCCTGTTTTTCGCCTGCACCATTAACAGACAATACTGCATAGGCGGCTCCTGTAATTCCATCTTCTTCGTAAAGGATGAATTTGTCCGCATTTTTTTCGATTTCTTCTACTCTGTCTACTTCATATCCGGTGTCAATGGTGTTAAACAATTCATTGATTCTCTCTGAATCTGAAGGTGAATAATTACGAATCATGATCTACACTCCATTTTTAGGTGATGTATATTACTTCTTTATACACCACTCAAATACCTTTAAAAGAGCAGCATAGTTTACAGTCAGAGGGTCCCGTATGATATGCTCGAACACAGGAAATTATCCCTAATGAAACTCATATGGACACCTAAACTGGCAGCTGTTAAAAATAAAAAGACTCGTCAATCACGTGTCTTTTAGTCTTGAAATATAAATGGCTGCCGGCATAAGCAGCTTCCTTTAATTAATCTGTTAATGAAATAATCTCTGGTTCTTATTTCGAAATCTATTTAGGTAAATATAAAAATTTGGCACCTTTGATATAGGCTCTCTTCGCAAACTTTTTGCTATTTCATAATAAATTCGTAAGATAACAGCTTTCTATTCTGGTATGCTAAAAGAAATATAGTGCTCCCCGTTTAGAGAGAAAAATCTTAGTACCCGTAGGGGAAACCGCCGAAAGCAAAAATATTGGAAAAAAAGTCTATTTAACAGTTTGGATTAATTGCTGATTTAGAATGCGTTTTTCATTTACCGCCCTTTACGTAGAAGGATTGAAGCGGAAGGGGTACGACCTCCTGCGGGACTAGCGGCGTCTAGTTCCAGCATCTAGCCCCTCGGGGTCAAATAACCCTAAGAGAGAAAAAGGAAGGTCGCCTTTTTTTCTCTTGAGAACATTTACCTGTCGGGGCTGACCAAGGTGCTTCCACTTTTGAAGACAGGTGAGACCCCGCAGTGCAAAGACGAAGCTCATTCAGCTCCAGCGGCCAGCCCGGCGGAGTCGTCCGCCTGGAGCGGAAATCCATTTTTTTGTTAAGCAGTCACAATCTTTGCGAAAACAGCCTTTATAAATGTTTACTTTTGATTATCTGGATTAATATATTTCTTTAAAATACTTGGATTCACGAACCGAATTGAAGCTACCTCCCCACAAACTAAACAAACAGTTAGTTCTTTTTCAAATTCTGGTACTTTTACAAACGAATTTCCTCCACAGCTTTTACATTTATGCATCTCATATCCCCTGCCTTTCTAAAAATTAGTTATCTATCAGCACCCAATAAATTCCACATAAATGAGGGTAAATCCTTCTTTATGAATACCGCCCTTTGTTGTAATTTGGGTTTGCTATATGTATCCTAATTTTACCAAAGGTTAGGCAGCTGCTTTAACAGTATCTGATGTGTTCTTTAAGAGAACTGAAACAGGCTTAGGGATAATTGCATCTCTAAGCCTGTTTCAATGTGAACTATATTGAGAAGATTATGAGTTTCCGGTTTTGCACTTCTCAAGCAAAACTGCAGAATGAACAGACACTTGTGTTGAATTCATTAAGGTTTCAGGATCACTTTAATGCAGTCGTCTTCCCTCTTGTTAAAGATGTTGTATCCATGGGCTGCATCATCCAGCGGGAGTTTGTGGGTAATGATGGCCGTCGGATCAATTTCACCTTTGACCACCATGTCAAACATGGTCCCCATGTAACTCCTTGCGTGAGCCTGACCTGTTTTGATAGTAATGTTTCTGCTGAAAAACGGTCCTAGCGGAAACATATTATAAAGACCTCCATAGACTCCCGTCAATTGGACGGTTCCGCACTTCCTGACCGCTTTGGTAGCAATTTGGATGGGTCCGAGTGTCCCTCCCTGCAGTTTCATCTTTTGTTCAACGAATTCAAGGGGAGATTTCTTTCCATCCATTCCTACACAGTCGATAACAACATCTGCTCCTCCCTTGGTCAACTCCTTGAGGGTTTCTCCCATATCATCATATTTTGTGAAGTCGAAAGTTTCGGTGCTATTCATTTTCTTCGACTTATTCAATCTGTAATCGAAGTAATCCACGGCAATGACTCTCTCTGCTCCTTTTTTCCAGGCGAATTGCTGAGCCATCAAGCCCACCGGCCCGCATCCAAGGACTATGACGGTATCTCCTTTTTTGACCCCTGCGTTTTCAACACTCCAATAAGCTGTCGGCAGGACATCAGAGAGAAACAGCAAATGTTCATCATCCAGTTCACAGCTCTCTGGAATTAAAAAAGGAGTGTAGTTTCCATAAGGTACTCTGAGGTATTCTGCCTGACCACCTGGGTGATCACCGAACTTCTCTGAATAACCGAAATAACCGCCGGAGTCATAATGAGGGTTGGCGTTGTCACATTGACTTTCCTGGTGGTGATTACAGTAATGGCACGTGCCGCATGCTACAGTAAAAGGAATAACGACCCGGTCTCCTTTTTTCACCTTGGTAACTTCAGGGCCGACTTCTTCCACAATTCCCATGGGTTCATGTCCAATGACATATCCTATCGGCAAAGGAAAGTTCCCTTGATACAGATGAAGATCCGACCCGCAAATGGCTGTTGAGGTGATTTTGACGATAACATCCTGAGGATCCTGGATTTTTGGTGCCTCCACCTTTTTAACTGCTATTGAATACTTTCCCTGGTAGGTTACAGCCTTCATTTCATCACTCCATTTAAATAATTCACTCTTAGTGTGTGGATTTCCAAATTTAGTATTTGAAAGACGCCTCGCTCCTATTCATCAACTCAGGTTTGAAAGCTTTGTTGAAGAGGTATCGGTTGATATTACCATCTCTCTCTCCTCTATTTTTCTGGTAAACTACTAAAAGCAGAAACTGACAGGAGGCATTTCATCTATGAACAAGCGAGGCATTCTCCTATTAGCGGCGGCTGTATTAACATTTTCAGCAGGTTTTTACGCCGGGATCTCCTATATAAAAGCTGAGACCATTACAATTGATGCGGATTTTCATCCTCTGCGTTCAGAGGAAGTGGAATCACTTTATAAAAAAGCAGAAGCAAAGGTTGAGTCTCAGTCCAAAGTTGTGATGGGGTATATACAGGATCATCACAATCCGGAGACAATCAATTACCCTTATTTATCTCATGTGATTTTTTCATTTGCCCACCCCACAAAGAACGGTGATCTTCTATTCAGCGGTGCCCATGCGAGGGATAATTTACGCAAGACAGTGAGACTAGCACATGAACAGGACACAAAAGTCCTTCTCGCTGTGGGTGGCTGGTTCCATATAGAAGGCGGAGAAACCTATCCTTACTTTAAAGAAGCAATCTACAATAACGATTCACGGACGAAACTTGTCAATGAATTGATAAAAGTGGTGAAAGAAGAGCAATTGGATGGAGTGGATATTGATTTTGAACACCCGCGCTCTGGCCAGGATGCAGAACATTTGGCTGCCTTCATACAAGAATTGAACTCCCAGCTTAAAGCTCATGATAAAGAGCTCTCAATCGCTGTCTATTCTAAAGTCAGCAGCGTGACCGGCCAGGAGAATGAATCTGTTGTTTTTCTTCCTTCGATGTTCAAAGACGTAGATTATGTTAATATTATGGCCTACGATGGCCAGTGGGACGGCGGTTATAATGCAGCTAACCTGTCTCCATTTCCTTTTGCTGAGAATATTGCAGAATACTGGAGCTCCTTTTTTGAAGAAAATGGCCTATCTAAGGATAAGTTGGTTCTAGGGGTACCTTTTTATGCACAGCCTGAAGATCCAGCGAAATCTCCTCTATCCTTTTCTAAAGTAATAGAACATGGGGCCGCTAATGCAGATAAGGATGCTGTGACTATTGAGGGGATGACGTACCACTATAACGGTATAACCACCATCCAGAGGAAAACGGACCTGGCTCTGCAGAATGATTTTGGAGGAATGATGATATGGGAAGCCGGACATGATGCAAAGGGCGAACACAGCTTGTCGAGAGTCATTTCTGATGTTATGGAAGAGCATGCTGAGAGAGAGAAGAAGCTATTCTGGTCTAAAACTGACGAATAATACCTGAAGGGCGCCCCTTCATCTTATAGCAGCAAAAGAGAGCATGTTCACTTTGGAACTTGCTCTTTTTGTATCTTAGAAGCATAGTATGAAATCAGTCATTTAATATGAGAGTAATCTTTAATATAGGACAAGCTACTTTATCCTATTTGTCCTGCACCATTTTATTGCAGTGATAGATCAAATACTTGGAGAATTTTGCCGTTTCCAACATACGTTCCTTATCAGATTGAAACAGCTTCACATATTTATTTCTACGAATATTCAATGCTTCATGAATGATGGGGTGCCATATTTCTTGAAGATTTAATAATCCATACTCTCCCGCTCCCGCTTTTGAAGTTATATTTGATTCCTTCAAGGTGAAGTATTGACGCAGTAAACCCAATACTGTCCATTCAACCTCTTCAGAAATCTCATTGGAAGAAGGATTTATTTCTTGATCTAATGAATTTTCCAGTCTTTCGATCCTCATTCTCCAATAGCAATTCATGTTTTCCCTTACATAAGTAGTCAGCAATTCCTTGCTGGCATCAAAAGGGAGTTTGGTTATATCTGGACCTAAGACACTGATTCCCTTTTCTCTCAAAAGAACCCAAGTTACCGGGTTAAACTCGGTGTCCCATTTCAATTCACCGCCAGTATAGTAAGGAAAGGGTGCATTGTCATCCGGTCTGATTCTTCCCAGGTCCTCCCATACAATAAACATTCCGTCCAGTTCAGTTGGTTCAAACTGTTCGGCAATCTCTTCATGAATCTTTTTAAGGATATGTAATTCTGCTTCAGCTAATCGTTTCCTTGTGACCGCTGCGAAGTCTATATCACTACTACCTTTAACATAGGCATCCAGTACTATCGAACCGTGTAAATACAGACCTTCTAATTTATCCGGAAGCCTCAAGTTCCAAAGACTGATATACTTTTGGAGCACCTCTTGAATAGAAGTATGTAATAGTATGATCATCAACTCCTGACTTCAATTACTGTAATTAGATAAAAATATCGCGCTGCACTCTCACTTGGAATCTTACCATAAATGATTAAGAAGGAGTTTTCTTTTTGAGGATATTTACTTGAGTATTTGAGGAGTTAACCATGGAAAAGCAGGCAGCTTTCATAGTTGAAGCGGCCTGCTTGTGATAATATTCCTTATTTACAGACTTTGCTAAGCCTTCTCTTTCACGTGCCTGATGAATCCATCTCTGTGGCCTTCCTTATCAATAATTTTACGCACATAATAAGGATCGTGCAGCAGCCCATCAAGTTTGGAGGAATACAGAAACTCGTCTCTTTTCGGATCGGATCGTAATTCTTGGTACCATTTTTGTTCTTCAAGCTCTCTCCATAATTCTTCGATATCAGGTTCCTTGACCCGCAGGATATATTTTTGAAAGAAACTCACAATAAGTGCTCCAGTCAAAAGCGTCAAAAATAGAAAGATCATGATATAGCTCCTTCATTAACAAAGCTGTTCATAGTTTAAGCGGAAAATTCTTTCTGATTCTTCCTTTTCTTCAACAGCAGCTTAAATGTACCGGTCCCCAAAAGAACACCCAAGACGATAAAACAAAAGCCTACTAAGTGTTTAGAAAGGATTTCCTCTCCCAGAAAAATGGAAGAGCCTACTAATGAGAAGAACGGAGTTAGATTAATGAAAATAGAAGTTGATCCTGCACCCAGCCGGTGAATGCTATAGTTATAAAGCATATGGCCAAGACCGGTTGCAAGGATAGCAGAGCCTATCAGTGCCCACCAGACAAAAGCCGGTTTCTCTGTAAAAAAAACGGTTTCTGTTTCAGAGAAAAAGAAACTTGCGATGATGAGCAGAATCGAGCCCATGAAGAGCATTAAGCCTGTCATCTGTCTGGAATCAATGCTCACACTAAGCTTTTTGATTAGAATAAAGCTCACAGCCTGAGTCAATACAGCTCCTAGGATATACAAATCTCCCATTGAGAGCCCTGATAGTGTTCCATTTTCGTTCATTACAATGAGGTATACCCCAAATAAAGCAGCCAAAATCCCCATGGTTTTTAAAATGGTCAGTCTCTCATTCAAGAAAATCATGGCCATGATGGAAGTGGATAAAGGTACCAGCCCGAGTATTAAACCTGCATTCGTCGCACTGGTTTCAGTCAGTCCAATCGCGAGAAATAGATGGTGCCCCAGAACTCCAAATAGCGAGGCTGTTAGAATGCCTGCTAAGGTTTTTCTTGATACTTTATGAAAATTTCTATTTAATACAAGAAAAAGAATAACAGCCAGTCCTGCCAGCATGACGCGAAGTCCTTGAATCAACACGGGAGGAAAATAGGTAACTAGAATTTTAATAGCTGAAACATTGAATCCCCAAACAACCATCAGCAAAAATAACAAAATATAAAGGCCCCATTTGGACACAAATTCCACACTTCTTTCGAAAACAGTAATATTTCTAATTTATCAGGGGAGGTACTGCCTGTAAAGGAAAGTGAATTATAGTGGAGGTATCGTTTAAGGAATTCATTTATAAAAGAAATCTAAAACAAAAAAGTGTTCCCTGAATTTAAGAGATGGCGTAATAGTCTTCCGAATTTTAGAACCTAAACATTATTAACAATGAAAAAGTCAGCTATCCTTCCTTAAACAAGAAGAAAAGTTGACTTTTTTCTAAGAAAGCATTGTATATGTTGCTCTGTTTATTTCAGTAGCTTCTTTCTCAACTAGTCGGTGGAAAGAAGGATGGTGACCTGTGGCACATACCAATGGGGTCCAGAGTCTTGGATAGAAAATAGAGGAAAAAAGTTCCCTTATTATTACCGCTGGACCTTATTTTTAGAAAGTGACATGCCTCTTTTGCTATAAGATCCATTCGGGGGGGAGCACCTGTAACGGAACTCGACACTTTTTGGTAACAACTGAAGTGAAAAAGGCAGAATCGCTCTTTGGAGTGAACGATTCTGCCTTTTACCTTATGGTTGGACTTTTTCAGAGCCCACTGATTTTTAGGAAGCCCTTTTCCTGCTAGCTCATTACCCCATATTCTCAGAAAACGCTGTTGATACTTTCGTAAATTCATCGTCGTCATCAATACCGGTCAGGTCGCCTTCAGAGTCCACTTTTAAAAAGAAGATGTCCATGTCCTCCTGAGACTGTTCGCGTACGTCATCTGCAAAGGCTACGGCTGCATAGTCATTTCCCTCCAGCGTCAAAGTGGCAAGAACCTCAATATCCTGTTCCAGGTCGTCTTCGCCGATCAGAGTAAATATTTCTCCAACTTTTACATTTTCCATTTACCATTCTCCTCTCTTCAATTAAACTGATTCAGATTCTTCTTCACTGTGCTGCCTGGCAATGTATGTACCGATTAACTCTTCCTCTTCTTCTTCTAGTTCAAAATCGAGGTATTTTTCAGTGGATCGTTCCATCAGATAATACTGGGCGACGCGTGCAACTTTTTCATCAACGGCGTAAATCGCTTTGATCAAAAGACCATTTTCGGTATGCAGTTCGTCATCTTCGGGCACTTCCACTTCCAGAAGGTATTCATACCGTTCACCTTGGAGGATTCCCGTTGGATCTTCCAGGTGTTCAACTGTGTGTCCAGTAATTTTCATAAATGATGCATTCCTTTCGAAACTTCTATAGATTAATTTTAGTTAATTCCAAGCAATTATACACGTATTCGACAAACTGTGCTGTAATATTTAAGATAAGTACTAAGGATGTATAAAGGTAAGGGAACCTGTCGCATCTTGCGGTTTCCCGGGAAACTTTTCAAATAATTTCATTCAGAAGGAGAATCTCCATGTACAGCCATTTATCTGAAAAAGAAATCATTCAAAAATATCAGCAGGAGGAAAAAATGATGATTCTTGCATTTGCTCAATGGTGCCGGAACAATGAACTGGATCCACAGAAGGTTTATACTAGAGCGTATCCCCACCAGGACCAGAATCCACTTTTGATAGAAGCACTTGATTCCACAGTCCCGAAAGAAGAATCTGATGAAATTCCCCTCTCTTCCCTGCTTTCCATACTGGAGATGTACGGAAATGAAGAACTATGCTTTGTGATTACGGAAGAAATCGAAAAGAAATAGTCCTCATTGAAGGACTGGTATTTCACTGACCGGAACAGCCAGTCCTTCAGGTTCCTCCCCGCTGCCGATAGCCGGGACAGTCATGGCATAAACAACTCCTATCACCTTTCCATTTGAGTCTATTACAGGGCTGCCGCTATTCCCTTTTTCAATCGGTGCTGTCAGGTACAACCTGTCTTCTGCTCTGCTGATGTCACCTTCCATCACAATCTGGTTATAGGCAAGGGGGTTTCCGATGATATAGATGGAATCACCCGTCCCCCACCCTCTTTCTTCCTGGATTTCAAGGTAAGGAAGATCCTTTCCCTCCACTTGAAGTATGGCAATATCCAATTCAGGAAATTCTTCGGCCGGTTCTGCTTGCATAATATCACCGCTGGGGAAGATCACCGTAATGGAAGCCATGTCTTCTATGACATGGTAGTTCGTCACTATAGTTCCTTCCTCGGCAATGTTGAAGCCTGTCCCCTTTACCCCGCTGCCTTCCAGGGTCACGACGGCTTCTTTATAATTCTGGATATTTTCTATTTTAGAAAGCTCATTGGATTTTTCAAGAAAAGAGAACGAAGGCAGATTGAACACCCTTACCCAGACGGCCAGGACGCTTACAATCAAACTAAGAGCAATGGCATAGGCTGTCACTTTTGCAAAAAAAGATCTGGCTTTCTTCCTTGCAGGCGTCTCTTCCTCTTCTTCTGTTAAAAAATCTTCAAGATTAGGTTCATCGCTGAAAATATCTTTTTCTTCTTCATTTTGTGAGTGAGGATTATTATGATTCTCCATAGGTGCCTCCGTTCGTTTTTTCCTAGTCTAAGTGTAACGCAAAACAGCCTTGCATTACTAACATTAACTTTTCTTCCATCTTTCTTGGAATATTTATAGACTTTTATAAATAGTAGTAGGTACTAGTACAAACTAATTATAAGGAGGAATTCGATGGGAAAGTTAATTTCTTTTTTCAACAGAATCATGCAGCGGTATCTGCCTGATCCCTTTTTGTTTGTAGTAATCCTTACCTTCATCGTTTTGGCTATGGGTCTGATCTTTACAGAAAGCACCGTTATGAACATGGTTCAGTTTTGGGGCGAGGGATTCTGGGGGCTGCTGGCTTTTTCCATGCAGATGGTACTTGTTCTTGTAACAGGTTATGTACTGGCAAGCAGTCCCATTTTCAAGAAAGGATTAGGTTTGCTGGCTTCCAAGGCGAAATCCCCTTCTCAGGCAATCATTATTGTTACGGTTGTCTCGATTATCGCCAGCTGGATCAATTGGGGGTTTGGACTTGTTATAGGGGCGCTTTTTGCCAAAGAATTGGCAAGAAGGGTCAAAAGTGTAGATTACAGGCTTTTGATTGCAAGCGCTTACAGTGGGTTTATCGTCTGGCACGGAGGCTTTTCAGGTTCTATCCCATTGACCATCGCTACGGAGGGACATTTTTCGCAAGATCTGATCGATATTATTCCTACAAACGAAACGATTTTTGCCGTATTCAATGTTGCGATTGTAGTGGCTCTATTCATCATCCTCCCTATTCTAAACCGATTGATGATGCCTTCACCGATCGAAACAGTGACTGTTGACCCGAAGATCCTTGAAGAAGATGACTTGGAGATGAGGACAGAATCCTTAAGTGCTGATACTCCTGCAGACCGACTGGAGAATAGTTATATAGTGTCTTTACTGACCGGCATTATGGGAATCGCTTTCTTAGTATACTATTTTGTTAATAATGGATTTTTACTAAATCTCAATATTGTCAATTTTTTATTCTTATTCCTCGGCATCCTGTTTCACCGCACGCCAAGACGTTTTTTGGAAGCAGTTCTTAAAGCGGTTAAAGGTGCGAGTGGAATCATCATCCAATTTCCTTTTTACGCAGGAATCATGGGGATGATGACAGCGTCAGGTCTAGCTGCTGTCATGTCTGAAGGATTTGTCTCTATCTCAAACGACTTTACCTTTCCGTTCTTTGCATTTATTAGTGCCGGGATTGTCAATTTCTTTGTGCCTTCAGGAGGCGGCCAATGGGCAGTTCAAGCTCCAGTCATGCTTGAAGCAGCACAGACTCTCGGGGTGTCCACTGCCAAAACGGCAATGGCTGTTGCATGGGGAGATGCATGGACAAATCTTATCCAGCCTTTTTGGGCATTGCCGGCCCTTGCTATTGCAGGGCTGAAAGCGAAAGACATTATGGGATTCTGCACCATTACGCTGGTAGTGAGCGGAATTGTAATTTCATTAGGTCTGTTGTTTTTGTAAGGCTCTTTCGTATACGCCATAAATGAGCGGAATTAACCTGGCATGCAAGAAGGATAAAAGCTGATCTTCCTGTTTGGAGAAAAACTTCTAGTATTTAAATCCTTTTAAGAGAGAGTTTTAACCAATATCTTATAGCAAGACAAAAGACAAACAGCCAGATTTCTGACTGCTTGTCTTTATTTTTTGGTCCTTGGGAACCCGGGGCTCCTTCTTGAAAAGAAATTTCCATTCACAGCGGCTACACCCCCAATTATTATCAGCCCTCCTGCAATGCTGGTCAACATGGCTTTTTCATGAAGGATGATGATGGCCGCTGCAAATGTAACAATCGGCTCAAGATACAACAGCACTCCGGCCTGAGAAGCCTGAAGAACTTTCAGAGATTTAGCCCAGAACCAATAGCCTGTCCCCGAGACAAATATACCAAGAAACAGTAGATGCCCCCACTCTACTGCAGTCAATCCGGGAATACCCTCCCAACCATGGTTTCTGATTATAAAGGGCAAAGAAACGAGAAACCCAATAAATGAGATGTAAAAGGTCAGTGCGGTTGGCTCCAGCGGTATTTTTAAACTTTTTAAAAGAACTGTATATACTGCCCAATTCAATGTGCTGAGGAGCATGAGGAAAAAGCCTATGTTAAATGTAAAATTCCAACCGTCATCGTTTCCTGCCGTAGTGACCATGATGACTCCCATAATGGCGGCTATGATGCCGAGAGCCTTGCTAATACTTAATTTTTCATGTAAAAAAATCATAGAAAGCAGAACAGTGAATACCGGGGTAACGGAAATGAGCCATCCTGCCGAAGAAGCATCTATGAAAATAAGCGAAGTCGTCTGCAGAAGCTGGTGGCAGAACGTCCCCAGAATAGCGAGTATGAACAAGTGAGGTAAATAACGCAGCGAAAACAAGATCCTTTCTCTCGTCAAAAGGATAACAGCGAGTAAGAACACCGCTCCTATCCCAAAACGAAAGACAATCAGTGTAAAAGGATCGAGTTTGCCCAAAACTATTTTTGCTGATACGAAAGAAACTCCCCAGAAAAAAATCGCCATTGCCGCATAGAGTGAAGCAGCAATTTTGGCATTGTAATGACTCATCAATTTATCCCTTCCTGCCGTGGATTATACTTACACTATATGCTTGTCCCTCTGAACCATTCCTAATAGAGATGAAGAAATGAAGAAGTAAAACACTGGATGAATGACCAGTCAAGCCCTTCTGTTGAAACATATGCTGTATTAAAGGAGGGGAAAAATATGTATTATTACTTACTGTTATTCTAGCGGCGATTGGAGCAGGATTTGCATTGCTGTTGGTAACAGGGGTTACAGCTGCAGGGTTTTTGGGTCCTCTGGCTGCTCCATTGGCAGGCCTGGCGGTAATTGTCATTGTGGTGTTCTCACTTGTGATCATTTATCTAGCTGTGAAACAACTGCTGCATAAAAGAACTCTGTAAATTCAGGCTGGCTGCTTTCAAAGGCAGTCTCTTTTTTTGTGAGATATCAATCAGGTGATGTAGAATGAGAAAAAGGAGTGAAAGTTATAATGGAAAAAAAGCTGGATCATATCGGCATTGCCATTAGGGATTTAAATAATGGCATACATATATATACAGAGGTGCTCGGAGGGGTTTTACTCGATCGATATCGAAGTGAAGCACCGGGAGTGGAAAGTGAAATAGCCGTCATTGAACTTGGAAAGGATCGATTCGAACTCCTTTCCCCGACTAATAATACTACTTCCCCCATTGCCCGCTTCATCAGGCAAAAAGGCAAGGGAGTTCATCATATTGCCTACAGGGTTGATAATTTGGATTCAGCTATTGCAGAACTGGAGGAACAAGGTATCCGTACATTGGAGGACACTTTGCGAATCAATAAACATGGAAGAAGGCTCATCTACCTGAATCCTGCTGATACCGAAGGCACCATTATCGAGTATTGTGATTATCCAAATGAAAAATGACCTGCTGGTAACAGGTCACAACAGCTTGAAGAACATGCTAGCCTGGCATGCTCTTTAAGCCCTTTTGAGAAATATAAGACAAATCTGTTATGGCTGAGGAGTGCTAAATTCCCTTTTCTATTTCAAGCTCAAGGTAAACAGGACAATGATCACTTCCGAGAGTATCCTTATGCATCCCTGCATCCGTCAAAGTGTGCTTAAGCCTGTCCGAAACAATAAAATAATCGATCCGCCATCCTATATTCCTCTCTCGTACCTTGCTCATGTAAGACCACCATGTATATGCCTGGTCCCTCTCAGGGTATAAATACCGGAAGCTGTCGACAAAGCCTTCTTCAAGCAAAAGCGTCATTTTCTCCCGCTCCTGCAGGGTGAATCCTGAATTGCCATCATTGGATTTAGGATTACGCAGATCGATTTCATTATGCGCCACATTCAAATCCCCACAATAGATTACAGGTTTGACAGCATCTAATACTTTAATATAGGCTCTGACCCTTTCTTCCCAGTTCAGTCTGTCGGCCAGTCTCGTTAGGTCCCTTTTTGAATTGGGAGTATAAACATTCAGCAGAAAAAAATTCTCAAATTCCAAGGTGATGGACCGGCCTTCAGGTTCACTCTCCTCTTCGCCTATTCCATAAGAGACGGAAAGCGGTTTTTCTTTCGTAAAGACGGCTGTTCCGGAATACCCTTTTCGTTCAGCATAATTCCAGTATTGGTGGTAGTTTTCCAACTCCAGAGAAATTTGTCCTTCCTGAAGCTTGGATTCCTGTATGCAAAAAATATCGGCATCGGTCTCATGGAAAAAGTCTAAAAACCCCTTTTTCACACAAGCCCGTATCCCATTAACATTCCAAGATACTAATTTCATAATTGCTTCTCTCCCGTTGATTTACTAGAGTCCTATTCTAACAGAAAACAGGGATGGCTTCACGTTGAGAGAACTCGCTTTGATACGTTAAATCGATAAAAGGGACAGTCCCTCTTAGTGATTTAATGTGTTAAAGAAACCTTCTATTTTCATAAAGACTCAAAAAAAGAGTGTGAATCTATAGATTCGCACTCTTTTCTCGATGTTTAGGAAATAATAATATCACTCTCTGTGGATAACTTATAGCTATATTATCCACGTCCAGCTTCAGCACCTAACCCCTCGGGGTCAAATAACCCTCAGAGAATAAAAGGAAAGAGCGCCTTTTTTTCTCTGAGGAACCTTTGCCTGTCGGGTCTGATCGAGGCGCCTCGGGGTCAAATAACCCTCAGAGAATAAAAGGTAAGAGCGCCTTTTTTCTCTGAGGAACCTTTGCCTGTCGGGTCTGATCAAGGCGCTTATGCTTTAGTTATATATTATTTTTTTCTTTGGTTTCTGCCTGTTGAAGAACCTCTTGCTGGTCTGCCATCTGCTTTCCCTCTGGAGGAATTGGTGCTTCTCGGCTTTCCACCCTTGCTGCTTTTATCAGCAAACTTATGGAGAGAGCCTCGTGAAACTTCTTTGGCTTCCAGTACGTTTGAACGCATTCTGCCTTTTGAAGAAGATGATTTGGCAGGTTTACTGCTTCTGGAATTATCAGAAGCTGCAGGCTTAGTGCCCCTGCTGTTTCTTGAGCGTGAACGATCCTCAGAGTTGTTCCGGCTGCCTCCTGCCTGTTTCTCTTTAGGTTTTCTTTCTCTGCCGGAACTTGGTTTCCTGGCCGATCTTTGTTTTGGCTTCGAATCCCTTTCAGTGACATTCCCGATTGTATGCTTAGAGAGCTTGATGTTCAAGTCCTTCTCGATTTGAGCAAGATCGTCTTTTTGGGCTGGAGAATAGAATGTAACGGCAAGGCCTGTTTCACCTGCTCTTCCCGTCCTTCCGATTCTGTGTACATAGCTGTCCGCATCTTCAGGGATATCATAATTGAAGACATGTGTGACACCCTCAACATCCAGGCCTCGAGCCGCCACATCAGTCGCGATCAATAATTGAAACTCGGCTTCACGGAACCTCTTCATTACCTTTTCGCGTTTGGCCTGAGATAAATCACCATGCAATTCATCACAGCTGAACCCGTACGAAACAAGTTCTCCATATAATTTAGATACCCTTCGTTTCGTTCTGCAGAAAATTACCGCAAGATAGGGCTGTTTTTCTTTAATCATATCTATAAGAGTGGATTGTTTCTCTCTGTCGTTCACGAAAACCGCCAATTGTTTCACACTCTTGGCTGGTCCTTGAGTTCTTTCCACAGAAATATACTGTGGATTTTTCATATGTTTTTTGGAGAGAACCTTGATTTCATCCGGGATGGTCGCGGAAAACAAAAGAGTCTGTCTGGTCGCAGGAGTCTCCTTAATAATCATCTCGACTTCTTTCAAGAAACCAATGTGAAGCATCTGATCCGCTTCATCCAATACAAGTGTATCAATTTTCGATAAATCAATGGTTCCTCTCCCTATATGATCTAAGATCCTTCCGGGAGTTCCAACAACAATTCCCACATTTTTTCTTAGTTTACTAAGCTGCTTATCCACGTCTTGGCCGCCATAAACAGGGAGAACACTAATTCCTTCTATATGGCGGATCAGCTTTCGAACTTCTTCCGTTATCTGAAGGGCAAGTTCTCTGGTCGGCGTCACAATCAATGCCTGTATGCTTTGATTGTCAAAATCAAACTTTTCGATGACCGGCAGGATAAAGGCAAGTGTTTTACCTGTTCCGGTTTGTGCTTGTGCAATTACGTCCTTATGCTCCATAACAGAAGGTATTGCTTTTTCCTGGATGGGAGTTGGAGTCGTAACATTATTTTTCTGAAGTCTAGAAATAATTTCTTCAGAAATGCCTAACGATTTAAAGTCTTTCAAAATGGAATCCCTACTTTCACCTTTAAAAGGAAATATGCTGCTTTAAATTTTTGAACTTTAGTATTTTCTATTTTGAATAGCTTTCTGCTTTTCCATCAAGCCGTGAGATTTTTCGATGATATCGGTTAGCACATCGCCTTTATATACTCTTCCAAGCTTCGTGTTCTTTTGATAATAGTCAACAATTTCATCAAGCATATCGGCTGTATCTTTGCTTATGCGGACATTCAACTGAATTCTGTTTGAATCACTCACAGTACTAAACTTCCCTTCATAACAGCTTTCTAGCACTTGTTATCAATCTGCTAGCAGTTTGATAACAGGCATATAGTGAATGATAGCACGTGGATCCGCATAATACAATTGAATTCATCGATTTATGTCGGCGTTTGGCTTAAAGGTATTATTATTACCTTTAAGTATAAAGTGAAAAGAGCTGAGCTTATTTACAGCTTTCAGTGGTATCATTAATATTCTTTGAAAGTCTAAGAAATAAATTCATGAACTTTGTCTATCTCAGTGCGGCTATCGTTCTCTGAATGAAACATAAATATTTAAACAAAAAAACCTCAAAAATGAGGTTTCCTCCACATCATCTTTTCAAGAATGGATTTCTCCATTCCATCAGTGCAGCATAGTTTTTGGACTCTTGGTCTTCTAAATATTCTGGTATGACACCAACAGGCAGACGTCCGCATCGAAGCAGAAAAGAAATGACTTTGTCTTGGAGTTCACCTTTGATCACAGCCTCTAAATATTGTGATGCTGACATTTCAGCTGCTCGTTCTCCATATCCTGGCATTCTTCCCCCGCCCAGCAATCGCTCCAATCGCAGTTGGACAACCACTTCATACATTGACTGCATCAGTGCTTTACCTAAGCCATGTCCCCTGTATTTTGGAGACACTCCAATGTCTACTATGTATAGGGCATTTCCATTACGATCATGTGTATTGATAGATCCGTCACCGGTCATTTCTGACCAAGAATGGTTGATATCCTGAGGATCATAATTGATAATCATGCCTGTTATCGAGCCGGCTATTTCTCCCTCCACTTCTATGCACAAGGCACCTTCGGGAAATAGCTCTAAATGATTTGAAAGCTGTTCCTCTTTCCACCATAACTCTGAAGGAAATGGCGGGGGAAAGCTTTCTTGCTGAACTCTTATCAAATCTTTAAAGTCTGAGTAGGTATAGGTTCTAATTACAGCTTCAATTGGTTTATCTCCTTTAAAAACATAAAGCTTCTTATTATACAAATGCAAAACCTCCCTTTTCTTTGTATAAAAATCATAATCCCTCCTGTTGAGGTTCATTGCAGCAGTCATTGCACCTTTAAATGTGTCAAATGGAGAATCGTGCATACCAATAAACACAGACCGCTAACTGCTGGCACTATATAAGGTTCTTTTCTTGATACACGTCCCATTAGACTTTTAAAAAGGATGACAATACGTTTTGATTTTTTTATCATTTTACCAAATCAAAAGTAAATTGTGAAAAAACAGGATGTTAGGTAAGACTTATCTCATCTGTCTTTTTATAACAGAAGATTAAAAAATCTTCCAATGAAATGATAATCGCTATAAAAAGACAAGACTCTTTAATACTCCCTCCTATCGGCTGTTAATTGAGATTTTCTTTTAAATAGTAATAAATGGCTGGCTTATTTTTTTAGGAAAACTTAATGGAATGGCCTCTGCAAGGTTACATTAAGATAGAGCAGATTCTTGCTCAATCCTTCATCGGGAGTGAATCTACCATGGCAAGAAACAAACTTGTGGTTCCTGGATCAGAAAGAGTATTGAACCAGATGAAAGAAGAAATCGCCAATGAGTTTGGAGTAACACTTGGAGCAGATACTACCGCACGTGCCAACGGATCTGTTGGAGGAGAAATGACTAAGAGGCTGGTTGCTCTTGCCCAGCAGACGTTAGCTGAAGGACAGAATCAGTAACACCATATGTCCCCTTCGTTTTTGAAGGGGACTACAATATTTTATTAATGATGTTTACGCATTGATTGCTGCTTTCGGATATCCCCGGATACTAAGGGATTTCTCTCTAATCGGGGAAAGTAGCTCTTTTCTTTTTATAATAACAAGGTTGTTAAGATGAATTATGATATTTGTTTAAGAATTAGGATCAAAATAGCAACAAAGTTTACGAAAAGAGCCTTTATTAATGAAAAAGCCCCCAATCCCGGGGACTTCGATGGTTATTTGGTTGAGCTGCCTGGCATATTTTTTCCGTAAAAAATTTCATCCATTTCTAATTTCAGCTTATCGGTAATTTCCTTCACTTCATGATCTTCCAGCTTATTTTTGGTGTAACCAAACAAATAGTTATTTAAATCGAATTCCTTCAGTTTACATTTGGTGTGAAAAATATTTTGCGGATAGACATTTACATCTATCATGTCGTATTCCTCTTTAATTTCCTCAGGAATATAATTTTGAATCGAGTTGATATCATGATCAATGAATAACTTGCGGCCGCTGATATCCCTTGTGAATCCCCTTACCCTGTAATCCATCGTCATAACATCTGTCTCGAACGAATGAATCAGGTAATTTAGCGCTTTAAGTGGGGAAATCTCCCCGCAAGTGGATACATCTATGTCAGCACGGAATGTACTGATTCCTTCATAGGGATGATACTCCGGATAGGTGTGGACAGTGATATGGCTTTTATCGAGCTGCATGGTAACAGCTGAAGGAAGCGGCCCTGGTGACTCGTCGAAATGCTCATTCGGCACTTCCACAATCGGTCCTTCAGAAACGAGAATGGTGACAGAAGCACCTTGTGGGACGTAATCCTGTTTTGCTATATTGAGAACATGTGCCCCGATGATATCCGATACATTGGACAGAATCTTCGTGAGGCGGTCCGCATTATACTGTTCATCTATATATTCAATGTAAGCCTCACGCTCTTCCCTTGTCCTTGTATAACATATATCGTACATGTTAAAGCTTAAGGATTTTGTCAGGTTATTAAATTCGTGAAGCTGGATTCTTTCTTCATGAGACATTTTCATGATTTATTCCCCCTATGTAAATGATGCAGAAACGATGCGTTTCAACTCTTAGTTATTTGTTATGATACCCTGTCATTCAGAGAATAAAACGGTATTCTTTTTATATGGGTGATGCACCTAGTGAAACCCCTTTTTTAAGAAGAGGTCAAATGGCCTCAGCTTTAAAAAACAGTGCAGCAGCATTAAATTTCCAGTATAAAAAAGGTTGTTTAATGTGTTTCAGAGTTTTTGATAACGGATAATTCGGGTAAAATGGATATAAGATTGGAGCGTGGACAATGAGAAGATTACTGTTGCTCATTATAATTATAGTCGCAGCTTTTAATACGAAGCCTTATTGGGAAGATTATCTCGATTCTTCCTTCATGAATGATACAATTGCTAAATTTGATTCTTTTAAAGAAAATCCCGATGTTCAGGATGCCTTAACCAAAATCAATGACAAGATCGGATCTATTATTTATGGATTAGAAGGATCACTTCAAGATGTAAAAGAAGAAGTGCAGGAGCCTAAACATGATACAGAAGCCGTAGAGGTAAGCAAGCCGGAACTGACTAAGCCGGAGAATCAGGTGTTTTCCATTCATAACCTTGAAATTGGGGATACAAGAGAAACGGTTGAGGAAATGCTTGGTACTCCCGACCGCTCTTCCGTAAATGAATATGGAGTTGAATGGCATGCCTATCACCAGGATTATCATAATTTCCTCATGGCAGCTTTCGATGAAAATAATCAGATAAGCGCCCTATATACCAATCAGGATTTAATTGCTTCAGATTCAGGGATCGCTTTGAACAGCTCTAAAGATGAAGTACATGAAGTCCTTGGAGAACCTATTTCAAAAATCAGAAAAGGCCTTGTCTATTATCAACTGCAGGATGATGGTGAATATGAAATCTATCAACGGGACACCAGTTATATTACGGTATTCTATGATAAGCATGAAAGTGAAACCGTTACGGCACTGCAGGTTATTGACGAAGAAATGGAACAAGGCAAGAAAGATATCTACTCTGATGGAAGTTCTGAATTAAAGGAAGGCTTTGAGTACCAGCTCTTTGACCTTACAAATGCTACACGCGTCAATCATGGTCTTCCTGTATTATCGTGGGATGACCAGGTAAAGGATACTGCACGGGCACACAGCTTGGATATGGCTGAGAACAACTACTTCAATCATACTAACTTGGAAGGCCAGTCGCCATTTGACAGGATGCAGGAGGACAATATTACCTTCACCGTTGCCGGCGAGAATCTGGCGTATGGACAATTCAGTTCTATTTTCGCTCATGAAGGATTGATGAATTCGATGGGTCACAGAAAAAATATTGTTAAGGAAGATTTTGAATACCTCGGTGTTGGAGTGGCGTTTAACGAGGAATCACAGCCGTATTATACAGAGAACTTTTTTAGTAATTAACGATACCGTGCCTTTACCGGCGCGGTATTTCTTTGGAGTTGTAAGATTTCACTATAAAAAATCCGCTTCCATATTGGAGGCGGATTTTTATAGTAAGAATAGTTCGAAAAAAAATTTGGTTAGAAAAACCGCAAAAGAAGCTTTTCTAAGGGACGTTTGGCTGAGTCAAAGAGTTTTTCTAGAAAGATAAGAAAGAATAAAATTCTTAGAGCGAGTATTAGGCAGCGTATCTGAATCCAGCTCCAGCGCCCAGCCCCTCGGGATCAAATAACCCCTGGAGAATAAAAGGAAAGACCGCCTTTTTTTCTCCAGGGAACATTTGCCTGTCGGGGCTATCGGGGCGCTTGCGCTTTTTTATAGCAAAGCGACACTTCGGCTGAAATCTTTTCCCTGAAGAACCATTTATAAAATCTTCGTCGCATATATCCCAGAATGCCTGAGTGCTTCTTAAGAAACTCAGCCTTTATTTTTTCGTGGTCCCCTCTTCCGCACTCTGGAATAATGGCAGCTGTCACAGATAGGAAACTTGAATCCTGCCGGCAGTCTTTTCCCGCAATTTTTGCATTTCTGGGTAATGGTTGATACTTCTGTGTTCAAGCTTTTATGTACTCCATCGGCAATGTCCTGCCGGAGGCGCTCCCAATAAATTGCTTCTGTTCCTCTTCCCAGACGGTAGAGGAATAAAAGATGAAGACCTACTGCTTTATAAGCGACTTCCTGCTGTTCAAGATTTTTTCGTTTCAGCTTCGGTTCAGGAAGGTCATTTCCACTTACCAGCGCATCCATTGTTTCGAGCCATTGAGAGGTTAACTCAGGTTCTTTTTTCGAAAAGGGGAGATGCAGAAAGCCATAAAGGTCCATCATTGACAAGCGTCCTTCAATTTCTGTTCCTCTTACAAGTTCATACAGTTCACGTTCTTCGTAGAGAGAAGCTTTTTTTGTGCCAAATGGGCTTTCGAACTTTACCCATAATTCGAAAAACCTTCCGAGATCGCGGTAATATTTTTGAAATCGCTCGAAAACCGAATTTGTTGGCGCAATAGCAAATGATTGTACAGGCTCATCTTCCTGATGGAGCAGCTTCGTCATCATCTTAATGTCTTTTGTAAAAGCAACTTTCCCAATATCATAAATTCCTTTTCGTCCAGCACGTCCGGCTATTTGTTTGACTTCCTGAGAGGTCAGTGTCCTTCTTCTTGTTCCGTCGAATTTATCATTTTCCAGAAACACTATCCGGCGGATCGGCAGGTTGAGTCCCATTCCAATAGCATCCGTCGCCACAATGACCCTTGTTTCCCCTTTGATGAATCTCTGCATTTGTTTTTTCCTGGTTTCAGGCGGCATGCTTCCATAAATCATACTGACCGTGTGGCCGTTATTTTGCAGCCTGGAAGCTGTTTCGAGAACTCTTCTTCGTGAGAAACAGACAAGTGCATCTCCTCTTTTGGCATGTTTTAAAGAGAATTCTCTTTGTTCGATTTCAAGCGGGATATCCCTGCTGTATTCAATGATTTCTATTTCACAGTTTTCAAGCAGTCCGATCAGCATGGGTTTGACATTGCGGCTGCCTATGATATGAACTTCTTTTGCCCGTGCTTTGGTTATGGCTTTAAACCAGGAGAATCCTCGGTCTTTGTCAGCCATCATCTGCGCTTCGTCAATGACTACTACTTCGTATTCTTCTTTTTCATAGAACATTTCGACAGTGCAGGATAAATGGCGTGCTCCGTGTGCCGACTTTTCTTCCTCGCCTGTTTTCAGAGCACATGGTACACCTTCCTTATTCAGCCTGTCGTATACCTCAAGGGCAAGAAGACGCAGTGGAGCAAGGTAAAGGCCGCTTTCCGCCCGTTTCATGCTTTCTAATGCGTGATGAGTCTTTCCTGTATTGGTTTCCCCAATATGAAGGACATAGCGGGTATTGCCTCCAAGAGAAGCACTGTACTCTCTTCCGAATATATCGTTCATCATCCGCTCTTCTTCTTCTCGTTTACGTTCAATAGCGGCTTCTTCTGCTGCTTTTCTCTCTTGCCTCAGAGCTTCATCTCTTTCAAGAATTGCAGCATGAGATTTTTCTTCATATGGAATCTTAGACAGGTTCAAAAGGTCCTCAATATACTCTTCCTGAAGATAGTCCATATAAATCTGGGCTTGATCAAGAAATTCATGCTGCAGCCACTTGCGGATTTGATCAGGAGTCAGTTCGTCTCCAAATGCCTGCTGATACTGAAGTGTATGCTCTTCTGTCACAAGGCTGTGCAGCGATTTCGGGAAGGTTTTAAGCACAAAGTTAGAGACAAATTCTTCGTATACATAATAGTAGGTCTCGTATTCCCAATAGCTTCGACCTCTGTGCAGGGTGCGGTGAATAAGTCCATTCAGTTCTTGGAAAAATTCAGTCAGAATACCGTACTCCTCTGGATCAAAAGGGCCTAGTTCCTCCAGCTGCTCTTCCAGCATAAAGGTATCCACATGACGGTATCTGATTTTTTCTTGGAAATCATTTGCCAGCTTTTGAGCAGAAGCAAACCGGACTGGAAGATACCAGCTATCTTTCAGTTCATGAAATTTTACACTAAGACTGCTGGTGATTTCCTTTGAGATCATTTTTTGTTTCTCTTCAATCTTGTCCTGCTCTAAGCGCAGCAGATACCCTTCCCTTGCATTTTCATACCGTTCTTCCCATTGCCCTTCCTGATACTCGGCAAGGTCTTGAAGCCAGTGAACGACGTCAAAGGGGCGGTAATCTCTCATTTCATTGCGGAACACCTTATTGATCAATTTCTTGTCAACGCCTTCCACCTCATAGTCCCTGCTGCGAAGGAAGGCTTTCTTGTCACTTCTGCTGATGAAATTGGTGACTTTATTCAACCAGACATTCATCCACAGCTGCTCTATATAATGAATCCTCTCTTGTAGGTAATCGTCAAAAGATGGAAGTGTTTCTTTTTTTTCCATGAAGCGGAAAACATCTTCTTTGACTTTTCTTTTAGTATCTCCAATAGATTCTTCGTAAAGTTCGTTGAGTTTCTCCATGTAATCACCTTTTCTTATAATGCTAAAAATGTTTCAAAGTTGCCTTTTTATCAGCTTTGGCAGGCGGGACAGTAAAATGTTTTCTTGGAGGAGATTTCATCTTTGACAATCTCACCTCCACAGCGATGGCAAGGCTCTCCTTCCCGGTCATAGACCCGGCATTTTGAAATATATCCTCCAGTAAGGGTATCTCCTGGGTAAAATGGATTCTCCATGTAGCCTCCGCTATCCACCGCATCCCTTAAAATATACTGCATGGAATGGAATAGCTTCCTGTTTTCATGTTCGGCCAGCTCATTGAATTTCCTTTTGGGAAGCAGTCCGGCATGGAAACATATTTCATCGGAATAGCAATTGCCAATCCCGGACAAAAAGCCTTGATTTACAAGAGTGGTTTTCAGGCTTCCTCTTCTTTTAGAAGACAATTCCAGGAATTTGGTTTCGGTCAATTCAAAGGATAAAGGCTCTGGTCCTAATTTTTTCAGCTCTTCTGCCGCGCCCTCTATCCCTCTATATAAATGTAGATACCCAAGTCTGAGACCAATAAAAAATAAATGGTGAGTTCCAAAGGATAATTTAACTTGGATGGTCCTGTCAGGTTTCTGTTCTTCCGTTCCGAAGAACAACCATCCTCCCAGCATTAAGTGCAGTATTAATACTACATCATTTTCAAGATGAAACAGCAAATGCTTTGCTCTTCTCGTCACACTTTTAATTGTTTGGCTGCCGGTAAGCAAAGAAAATTCACTGACAGGAATGTTGATTGATTTTTCTCTTCCGATTTCCACATCGGTTATTCTCTTATTTTGAAGTTGCTTTGTTAACATTCTCTTATAATGTTCCATTTCAGGCAATTCCGGCATGCTTTCACTCCTGATCTTTTTACCTTATCATTACCGAAAGTATGTAAAAAACTAATCCCATAAAATGAAAGTAAACATTCGCACATGAAGCGCGAAAGAACATGTGGTAATTATTTGTGAACATATGTCTAATTAGATGAAACCAAACTATAACTGATTCATCTTAAAGGAGGTCAATTATGTTTTATCATATAAAAGAACTTCAATATAATGCTAAGCCAAGCAGCCCCGATCCTGTATATGCCAAAAAACTTCAAGAAATACTGGGCGGCCAATATGGTGAAATATCCGTTATGATGCAATATTTATTCCAGGGATGGAATTGTCGTGCTGAAGGTAAATATCGCGATATGATTCTGGATATCGCAACAGAGGAAATTGCTCATGTAGAAATGATCGCTACTATGATTGCTCAATTACTTGATGGTGCACCTGCAGGCGATCAGGATATGGCCGCGAAAGATCCTGCGGTCCAGGCTGTCCTGGGAGGAATGAATCCTCAGCATGCTATCGTAAACGGATTGGGTGCACAACCTAATGATAGTGTCGGTTTTCCTTGGACAGCACGGTATACGATTGCAAGTGGAAATCTACTCGCTGATTTCAGGGCGAATTTAAATGCCGAATCTCAGGGCAGGCTGCAGGTTTGCCGCTTGTACGAGATGACGACTGATCCTGGTGTACGCGACATGCTCTCCTTCTTAATTGCGAGAGATACCATGCATCAAAACCAATGGATGGCGGCTATCGAAGAATTGGAGCAAACACAGGGAGCGATTGTACCAAGCACATTCAATCAAGAGTATGAAAAGCAAGACGTTTCTTATTCCTTCATGAATTTCTCACAAGGAGAAGAAAGCAGCACTGGCAGATGGGCAAGCGGACCTACTTTAGATGGGCAGGCAAATTTTCAATATGTTCAGAGTCCTCAAGCGATGGGACAAAAACCGCAGTTGCAGCCGGGTCCTCCTTATCTTCATGGTACTCCGCCAGAAGACTTGCGCAAAATGCAAGGGCAAGGAAAAATGGAACCAAATCAATGAACGAAAGCCGGCCCTTGAGCCGGCTTTCATGTTTTAGCATATCAAAGGGGACGGTACCTTTCCTGCGATGAAGCATGAATGGAATCAGTTTTCTTATTGAAGCAAGCCTCTTTTTATGGGAAAGGGAGACAAAAATCTAATCTTTTCCATAAGATAAAGCGAATTCAATGTTATTTGAGGAGGCTGCTTTATGTATTATAGAGAAGATTTCCCTGTATATGCTGAAGATGAAAGACTGTTATTTCCTTTACTTGCTTTAGGTGCAGCAGGCGCAATTGGCGGAGGTTTTGGAGGATATGGCTATGGCCGTCCCGGTTGGGGATATGGTGGAAGACCAGGCTGGGGTTACGGTTATGGGCGTCCCGGCTGGGGCTACGGACGTCCTGGTTGGGGTTACGGAAGACCAGGCTGGGGCTATGGCGGTCCTGGCTACTGGCGGTAAATTGGATAACGAAATTAAAAGAAACACCTTTCCGGCTCTGCCGGGAAGGTGTTATACATATTTCTGGTTTAAAAAAGAAGGCTGGCAGCAATGCCAGCCTTCTTTTGAATTATTGTTGAACAGGTTTCTTTAACAATCCAACCATAACCGCAGTGACAAGTGAACCGATCAGGATTGCCAAGATGTACATGAGCGGATTTCCGCTTACTACCGGAATGACAAACATTCCGCCATGTGGTGCAGGAAGTCCAATGCCAAATGCCATGGAAAGGGCACCGGCTACTGCCGATCCGACAATTGCAGATGGAATTACGCGTCCAGGATCTGCTGCTGCGAATGGGATGGCACCTTCGGTAATGAAGGATGCTCCCATGAAGTAGCAAGTGAACCCTGCTTTTCTCTCTTGAGGTGTAAATTTGTTTTTAAAGAATGTTGTGGCAAAGGCTAATCCAAGCGGAGGTGCCATTCCTCCTGCCATAATAGCAGCGTGAGGACCAAAATTTCCTGCATCGATCATAGCGATACCGAAAGTAAATGCCGCTTTATTAATTGGGCCGCCAAGGTCAACAGCCATCATGCCGCCGAGCAGCAGGCCAAGAAGCACAAGGTTAGTCGTTCCCATTCCGCCAAGCCAGTCTTGCAATTGCTCATTGAGGAAGGAAACGGGTTCATTCACTACGAACAGCATAATCAAGCCTGTAATCAAAATACCAAAAATCGGATAAAGTAATACCGGCTTCAAGCCTTCAAGCCAGTCAGGAAGATTAGCAAACAATTTTTTCAGTAACAGCACAACATAACCAGCAAGGAAACCGGCAATCAAACCGCCAAGGAATCCACCGCCGCCAGTAGCTGCAAGGAAACCGCCGACCATACCAGCTGCAAAACCTGGTCTGTCGGCAATACTCATTGCA
Organism: Rossellomorea vietnamensis; assembly: GCF_008180615.1. Classification (GTDB taxonomy): domain Bacteria; phylum Bacillota; class Bacilli; order Bacillales; family Bacillaceae_B; genus Rossellomorea; species Rossellomorea vietnamensis_D. The sequence continues at coordinate 68,989 of NZ_VTEH01000008.1, read as the reverse complement.
ATGAATGCAGCAAGTACAGGAATCATCAGACCGAAAGCACCGCTTCCGCCTCCGATGGTCATAAGGGCTTCAGCAATCGGGCTGTAGCTTTCATGGGTAGGATCAGCTGATTGGATACCGAACATGAAAGAAATAGCGATTAAGATTCCGCCACCGACAACAAACGGAAGCATATTAGAAACACCGTTCATCAGATGCTTATAAAATCCGCTGCGTTTTTCTTTTGTTTCTCCTGATTCTTCAGCCGCTTTTCCGCTGCCTTCATATACAGGAGCGTCACCGTTTACTGCACGGTCAAGAAGTTTATCGGGATTTCGGATTCCTTCTGCTACAGGGACCTGAATGACTTTCTTTCCCTTAAACCGTTCCATTTCCACTTTTGTATCTGCAGCAACAATAATTGCCACGGCATTTTCGATCTCTTCTTTGGTTAAGACATTTTTCGCCCCTGATGAACCATTTGTTTCAACTTTAATATCGATATTTTTATCTTTTGCTTTAGCTTTAAGAGAATCTGCAGCCATGTAAGTATGGGCGATTCCTGTCGGACATGCTGTAACCGCAAGTACTTTACCTGCCGCTCCAGCTGAATCGGTAGAAACAGGCTCTTGCGGCGACTCCGCAGGCTCCTCTTCTGCAAGTACTTCTGTTTCCTTTTCATCGATCAATCGAAGAACTTCTTCTTCATCGGAAGCAGTCATTAGTTTCTTTCTGAACCCATCATCCATTAAAAGAGATGAAAGGCGGGAAAGTGTCTCTAAATGGGCATTGTTAGCTCCCTCTGAAGCAGCGATCATGAAGAATAAATGACTGTTTTGTCCGTCTAATGCTTCATAATCGATTCCTTCTGAAGAGCGGCCGAAAGCAATTGCAGGTGATTTGACTGCAGCTGTCTTGGCATGGGGAATTGCGATCCCTTCACCAATCCCTGTAGTGCTTTGTTCTTCTCTTGCCAGTATCGCTTTCTTATAAAGCTGGCGGTCCTTCAGTTTTCCGGCATCATCAAGTTTTCTTACAAGCTCATCGATGACATCGGCTTTTGACCCGGACTTTAAGTTAAGGATCATGGTGTTTTTCTGTAGCAGTTCTGTTATCCTCATGGTTATTCCCTCCCAGTAATAGGCTCAATCTCTATTTGTTTCAAAAGTTCTTCAATGGTTTCTTCTGTGCAGAATCCTGAAGAGTAAGCGGTTGCACTTCCTGCTGCTGCTCCATATTTAAAACTGTTCAACGCATTTCCTGTTTCCTCATAAGCGGCCACGAATCCAGCAACGACTGAATCTCCTGCTCCCACTGAGTTAACCAATTTACCTGGAGGTACAGGTGCAAACCAGGCTTCGTTTTGGCTAAAATAAAGAGTCCCCTTGCCGCCCATAGAGACAATGACATTCTGCGCTCCCATTTCTACAAGTTTCTTTCCGAATGGAATGGCATCCTCTTTACTTTCTATGGAAACATCAAAAAGGTCGCCAAGTTCGTGATGATTCGGCTTAATCAAGAAAGGCCGGTACTTCAGGACGTTCATCAGCTTTTCCTTTGTGGTGTCCACCACAAACTTGACTCCTCTGGCTTCGAGCTGCTTCATAACTTGTTCATAATAGTCAGCGGCCATTGAAGAAGGGATGCTTCCTGCCAATACCAAGGTATCGCCTTCTTGGAGAACTTCCAATTGTGTCGTCAAATGGCTTAAAGCTTTTGGTGAGATCTCAGGGCCAATTCCGTTAATTTCAGTTTCCTGTTTACCTCGAAGCTTGATATTGATTCGGGTATCAGTCTCCACTCTTACAAAGTCGGATTCAATGTTTTCCTTTCTCAATTCTTCCAGGATATATTGACCTGTAAAACCGCCTATGAAGCCAAGTGCCTTGTTTTTTATTCCCAATGAAGTTAAAACTCTTGAGACGTTGATGCCTTTTCCTCCCGGAGCTTTGTCTTCATGCTCCATGCGGTTGGTTTCCCCCAAAGCCAGTTTTCCGACTGTTACAAAGTAATCAATAGAGGGATTTAGTGTAAGTGTGTAAATCATGTTGTCACAACCTTTAATGAAGTATGCTGTTGATAACTCTGTATGTTCTCGCTATCCTGATTGGTGACCAGAACGGCTTCTTCCAAATCTGCTATTTTGCTGAATGAAACTTCTCCAATTTTTGACTGATCAGCGAGTACATAGCCCTCTTGTGAGAGTTCAATGGCCACTTGTTTGATCAGTGCTTCTTCAGGATCAGGTGTTGTGTAGCCAAAATCAACATCAACACCGTTGGTCCCGATGAAGCATTTGTCAAAACGATAGGTTTTCAAAGTATCGAGTGCAGATCTGCCGATGATCGCTCGAGTGGATCCTTTTACCATCCCGCCAAGCAAGTAGGTGGTGATGCCTTTTTCGAGCAGGGGATCGACTAAAGTAATTCCATTTGTAACGACAGTTAATTTCTTTTGCTCCAAGAAGGAGATCATTTGCTGCGTTGTTGTTCCGGCATCCAAAAAGATCGAATCACCATCTTGAATGAAGGAAGCGGCTGCCTTAGCTATATTGATTTTATCTTGAAGGTTTTTGAATGTTTTTTCGGTCAAGCTGGGTTCGGTGCGTTTTCCCTGCAATAAGGAAGCACCGCCATGCACCCGTTTTAGTTTCCTCTGCTCTTCCAATTGAATAAGATCACGTCTTATTGTAGATTCGGAGGCGTTGGTTTCTTCAACTAGTTCTTGAAGCTTTACTACTCCCTTTTCTTTTAAAAGAGAAAGTATGATGAGCTGCCTTTCGGGTGTAAGCATTTTCATCCTCCATTTCCTGATGAAGTAACTTCATTATAAAGTAAGCCTTTACATTTTTCAATCATAAAAAATCATTTTCTTTCACAAACGTTCAATGTAGTGATTTTTCTGACTTTTTATTTTCTGGCAGCTTTGTTCAATTCATATAAATGAAGAACCATGTACTAATGAAAAAGGCGGTTTTCGCAAAGATTGTTGGTAATGATAAGTAATGGATTTCTGCTCCAATCCTCTTACGTAGTGAGAGTTGAAGGTAAAATCGCAGTCTAAAGCAAGATTTATTTTTGCTGCCACACAGTAGTCACTGTAAATATTATCTTTTAGAAAAAAGCTATTAAAAAAGACCAGAGAATGATCCCTGATCTTTTAATGAAGCTATTCTTTCCTATTCACTTTAAAATATGCATCCAGGAGATCTTCTACTGATATTCCATCTATTTTCATGCCTGACATACTGCATTCCTTGATATTCACATTCTGGAGTGAGCTGTTTGTAATTACGGTTCCGTCTAAGTCGCATCTCTTAAAAAGCACTTCGCCGCCTTCTTGTCCTAGAGTAGTATCTTGAAAAGTAACTCCACTAAGGTTGACAAGCATAAACCTGCTCCCTGAAAAGTTAAGATCTGCGTAAAAGGAGTTCTGGAGATTGATATTCTGGAAGCGGGAATGGCTCAAATTGCAATTGCTGAAGCTGGTTCCCTCTATATTGCTGTTGCTGAAGGAGCTGCCCTTCAAATTCATGCTATAGAACTCTGAATCCGGCAATTCACGGGTCTCAAATTGGTTTTCTTTATTGCGGGGTTTTGCGGTTTCTTTTCTATAACAATATTCTTCCTCATTCTGGAAAACCGTTTCATAGCCCATTTTTTCGTAAAAATAATGGTTGTTCCGTTGTCTGCTTGATGTCTCCAAGTCCCAGATTCTGATATTATTGTACTTTTCCTCTATTAACCGGATGGCCACAGAGCCAATACCTTTCCCTTGGTATTCAGGGGCGATAAAGATTCTGTCGATTCTGCCATAAGAGTTTCCTGCGATTGTCAGGATGATACCCCCGACTAATTCTCCGTCCATTATGATTTTGTAGTATTGCAATTCATCTATCATATATATCGTCATTTCGACGGATGCATAACCTGGCGGCTGAATGTTATAGTCTACAACATCTTCTTGATCAGACAACCATCTTTTCGCTTCCTCATCAAATGTCCTTTTCATCACTGCCGTTAATCTTTCTGCATCATTCAGCAATGCTTTTTTAAGATATATTTTCATTTATTTTGACTCCTGCCTTCAAAATATAAACCGATTTGTTTATTTATTTCCCCATAAAACCTCCTTCTGATTTAATGGTCTGTCCGGTTATCCAGCCGCCATCACTGCTCACCAAAAACCTAATCAGCTTGGCGGCATCTTCTGGTACACCCAGCCTCCCTGCCGGAAATAAAGGAAGCAGGTGATTCTTAATCTCTTCGTTCATCCATCCTGAATCCGTAGGCCCGGGGTCTACTGCATTTACTGTAATTCCAACTGGTGCTAAAGCAACTGAAAGGGGTTCAGTAATACCGATTAACATCCCTTTCGTGGCTATATAAGCAAGATTATTGGGATCAGGCCCTTTAGATACCATGTGGATGATTCTTCCGTCCTTGCTGCCAGGAAAGGCCGCTTCGAATTTTTTTGCGAATTCCAGGGAAAGCAAAATGGTTCCGCTGTTATTTACTCTATAATGTTTGTCCAGAATTTCTCTATTTAACGTTCTAAAGTCTGCGTGAGATTCATATGTGGCATTATTAATGAGGATGCTTGGTGCTCCCAATATATCTTCAGCTTTAGCTATAACCCTCTCAGGGGTCTCATCTCTGCTTAAATCCGCTTGTATATGAGCGGCACGGACTCCGAAGTTTTGCAGCTCTTTCTTGAAAACTTCTGGGAAATCAGATTCCTCTCCATGGCCCGATTCTCCATCAAAAGGAGACCAGTGAGTAAAAAATATATCCGCCCCCGCTTCGGCAAGGGACCGGCAAATGGCAGCGCCTATCCCTTTAGAACGACTGGCACCTGTAATAATCGCTATCTTTCCTTTAAGTCCTGTCATATATATGCCTCCTGATTTAGAAAGCAGAGGTGTTTCAGAGATGTAAATTCTTCTTAAACACAAAAAAGCGGATACCAAGGTATCCACTAGTGTATAAGGAATTGCCAACACCATGCCGCCCTTGTGAATGACTGATATATAGACACACTTCTCCCGCACATCGGGGGTGAAGCATTCTATACTATTCTTCGCATCATTACAAGATTGTCCACATGTCAGTTTGTAGTTCCTTTCCTTTACATCTCTTTTAAAATAGTATAAAGGAAAAATTTTCTTGTTTCAATCGTATTCTACGTTTTTCATTGAGGTTGAATTATGAAGCCGAGACACTGCTGATCTTGCAAGAGAGCGTACATTCAGAACCAAACTAATCACCCGGGTCCCAGATTTCCTTACATTGACAGAGACGTAAAGAAAACTACAATCTAAATCCACTCTAATATCTTCCAGCACTAACCTCTACTTGTGCCTAGTCAGTGCCGCAGTCCTGGCATCTATCTCTGAATCATTTAGATACTGAAAGAATCCAAGCTGATTTCCCCATGGGTCTTTGAAAGAAGCCCATTTGACGGGAACTTCCTCCCTGCCATGGATTTGAAAATGGTCTATACCCAGTTCAACTATTAGTCTTTCCCGTTCTAAAACGATATCCTTAATGCCAAGACGGATGGGACCGCTGTTTGGAGAAGGAGTGCCTTCTGCAACCTGCAGCCAGCAGCCGGGCAGCACCTCCCATTCGGCAAAGCCATCATGCGGGAGGAAATCAGCCTGCCTGTTTAATAGTGTTTCATACCAATGCTTTCCTTCTTTGAAATCTGAAACCCTGACTTGATACGTCATTTCATATATCAACCTGTCCTCCCCCTTTATGTCTCTTGTATTCATTTCTCGGAAAACGGGGTGATTTCCTCTACTCTGCTACTCTTTTTCCATTAAATCGGCAATCTTATGAGAGTCATAGATATCTTGATTCCTTAAGTTTTCTATCACGTTCTCTTTGTTTTCTTTGCTTTTATTTTGATTGAGCTTCCATTTCCCTTCTAGTTTCTCTACTTTAATTCTGATTCCGACAATCCCATTTAACAGGCGTTTAACTGTCTCAGGTTCCTCCTCTATTTTCCAGGGCTTTTCTAAATCCTTTTCATAGTAATCCACCGATTGGTGAAGAATGGATAACAGTTCATCTGCTTCCTGCAGGATCTCTACCGTTCCCTCGACATGAACGGCAACGTAATTCCAAGTAGGAACATTTTTTCTCTCTTTGTACCAAGAAGCTGATATATAAGAATGAGGGCCTGAGAATACGATAAGAACATTCTTTCCATTCAGGGTTTTCCACTGTGGGTTTGCTTTGGCAATATGTCCTATGAGTTCAGGCTGCTCTTTATTGACTAGTATGAATGGCAGGTGGGTCGCTTTTGGTCCTTCCTCGTCTTGTGAGAAAAGAATAGCAAAACTGTTTTCCTGGATGAACTTCATCAGCTTCTCTTGATCTTCTACTTTGAAATCTTTTGGAATAAACATTGTTTTCCTCATTTCAATCTTTTTCTTATACTATACTATAAGAATAGAAAGAATTGAGGAGTGAGATTGATGCAGGCTGAATGGCAGTCGGTTATTCCTGCTTTAAATAAACTAGAGGTCACAGCCAATTCTGATAACGATCCAGTTTCGATTGATGGAGAGTCGGAAGGTCTCCTGCTAATTGGAACGGGTACAGACGCAGCTGTTTTTCGGTCAGAGCTTTTCCCTCATCTGGCCTTCAAGGTATATGCGCAGGAAAAAATAGAGAAGAAGTCCATTGAGGAACATGTATACGACCACCTTGGCTCTTCTCCCTACTTTTCCAGGAAAATCGGAAGCGGGGAGAACTTTCTCGTATTAAGTTTTGAGGAGGGGACGACTCTGTTTGACTGTTTGCTTCGGGGTATCTTTATCCCTTCCTCCGTTATAGACGAAGTTGAAGAGGCAAGGAGCCATATTCGAAATTGTGGTCTCAATCCAAGGGATATGCATCTTAAAAACATCCTTCTGCAGCATGGAAAGGTCAAAATCATTGATGTATCGGAATATATCCTGCCTGGAAATGACCAGCGTTGGGAATATCTGAAGAAAGGCTATCAACAATATTACCGATATATCAATGGCAAGCCGGTTCCTTCCTGGTTAATGGAAACCGTCCGTACATGGTTCAATCAGACAAAGGGCCCTGACTTTACCTTTGAGGAATTTATGAAAAAGGTTATGGCATTTACATTTCGATGGAAAATTTAAAGTATTAGAGGAGGTTCCCAGTCCGACAGCACGGCTGAAGAAAGATTCTATATCTCCGTCAGGTTAAATAAATGGAGGACGAAATCTCATAGGATTTCGTCCTTCATTTATTTCTGGAGCCTTCTCAATAACAGAAACCGTAACTCTTTATTCAGATTGCTCTTTAAATGGTTATTTACTTTCTAATTCCTTCAATACAGTAAATAAGAAGTGGTAAATAAGTTGAAGATTTTTCCCCAGAGATTCGTTTTCGTTAAAACCCTCCAGTTTGTCAATGGAAAGATTCAGGTCAAACAATCCGTCCTTGTCATTCCACATCAGCTGCACTTTATCTTCGCCGTGAAGTTTTTCCGACAGGGCGGCTTTCAAATCATTGGCCATTTTCTTTTGCACCTTTAAACCCGTAAGCACACTGTAATGTCCAAAAACATCGTCGACTTCCAGCGTCAATCCATCTATTCTGATGATTTCAAACCATTTGCTGTCGATAAAAAGAAACTCATTCAAATTCCTTTTGACAAAGTTGACAGGAGTCTCAAGGAACTGAGGGGTTTCTTCTGTTTGGATTAGTTCCTCGGTTTCCTTATTGACTCTTTCAATCAGAGAGTCATGAAAACGAACCGTATCATCCAAAGTTTCAACTGTGATTTCTTCTGACAGAATGCCGGTTTCAGATGCGAAAATTCGTTCATCAGAAAACAAGGCAATCTTGTTATCGTGCATTTCCTCTTCTATGTATGATTTAAGTGATTTGGTCAGCATGTAAGATCCTCCTAATTTCTATTCACTATTAGTTATATCATAACCCCAGCGAAAATTCGTAAACTTTGATGGTGATTTTTATTATGTACACGAATTTCGGCAATAGTTTTCTCGGCAAAAAGGCTTGCGTTTACATACGCAAGCCTTTTTCTCAGAAGGAATGAAACGGAGATCCATCCTTTCAAAACAGCCTTATCTTAATAATACACCTGAGGACAATCTTCTTGTGTTGGTGCAAAGAAACAGTGTGACTTGTATCTCCCTACGTTTCGCTGGTCGAACCAGGTTGGAGGGCAATCTCCTTCCGGCCTGTAAAACCACAATGCATAGGAAGCAGGATGGTATTTCCACCCCTTAATGACCTGCCTTGCGAGCTCTATATCTTTTTCTCTGGCCCTTTGAAAAAAATACCCTTTTACAGTAGCTTCATATCCTCCTGGACGCTGATATACCATATCTTCTATGGTCCGGAGATCCTTGAAATCCAGACAGTTGGAAATAACCCGGTTAATGCTCACATTACCGACCGTCAGCATGCCGAGCCGCCCGTCACCTTCCGCCTCTGCCCTCATAAGCCTTGCCAAAAGTTTCACATGCGCTTCTGGTGCTTTCACCACCGCCATATAAAACCATACCTCCTTTTGTAAAACCTACTACACATATATATTCAAAAGGAGTAAAATAGTGGCGATTAAATTCAGGAGAGATTGTTTTGTGATGGAAAAGTTTTTGAAATTCGCCCTTAATCAAGCCATAAAGTTTCGCCGATATCCAGCAATTTCAATTTTCTTTCATCCATATTCTTTCTTTCCCACTCAGCAAGCAGCCTTTCGCGTGCTTCGGGTCCTGTATCATCAGCAAGGCGGTAAGCCCCATAGTGCATAGGTATAAACAATTCACCATTCATTTCTGCGAAGGCTTTGACTGCATCTTCAGGGTTGATATGACTGTCCCTCATAAACCACTCCGGTTCATAGGCTCCAATCGGCATTAAAATGATTTGGGGCAAAAGTTTCTCAGCTATATCCTTGAATCCCCTGAAATATCCTGTATCCCCGACAAAGTAAATTGACTTTCCACTCGTGCCAGGATTCAATACCCAGCCTCCCCAATGAGAAGTATTGGTATCGGTAACCGTCCGTTTTGTCCAATGCTGGGCAGGGACAAAGTGCATCGTAACGCCCTGTTCATCGAAGGAATCCCACCAATTGGCTTCAATCACATTCTTATAACCCCGCCTTAAAAAAGCGGACCTCAGCCCATGTGGAACATAAAAGATTGGGTCGCCTTTCAGCTTTTTGATAGTGGCAAAATCCAAGTGATCATAATGTCCATGCGAAATTAAAACAATATCAATTTCAGGCATTTCCATCAAGTCAATGCCTGGGCTTGTTAATCTCTTTCCTGCCCCCATCCTTCTCGCCCATACGGGGTCAGTCAGGATATTTAAGCCATCTAATTGAACAAGGAATGTTGAGTGTCCTATCCAGGTTATGGAGTTCAGATTCCTATTGGACTGAAGCTTGTCCACTTCCTTCTCATCTATGTGCGGGATTTGGGTAACAAGGTCTTTTGTTTTAGCACGCCGCTCCTTCATCCACCTCATAAGTTCTTTAAATGTTTTTTTGTTGCTGACATCATCTAAATTCTCATATCGCTTTTTTGCCATAGTGATACCTCGATTTTTCTTTTCATTATACTTCACGAAATGGCATTTAGTACAAAAACAACCACAGAGAATCCTGGTACAATGAAGCAGACTTGTACCAAAAACTCTGTGGTTCTTTATTTAATGGAAGCCAGCACTTCCTTGTAATTACCTCTGAGGATTCCTTTCTCAGTAATGATGGCAGTAATATATTCATTCGGTGTCACGTCAAACGCCGGGTTATACACTCTCACCCCTTTTGCGGCGACTTCCACCCCGTTTATATGCGTAACTTCCTCTGAATTTCTTTCTTCAATCGGGATTTCAGTTCCCGTTTCTATGGCCAAATCGATTGTCGATAAAGGTGAGGCTACATAAAACGGGATATTGAATGCCCTTGCCAGGATTGCCAAACCGCGTGTACCGATTTTATTGGCGGTGTCCCCATTAGCTGCAATTCTATCGGCACCTACTATGATTGCGGTAATATTCTTTTCAGCAATCGTGTGGGCAGCCATATTATCGGTAATGAGAGTCACATCTATTCCGGCCTGCATTAGTTCCCATACTGTGAGACGGGAACCTTGGAGGACCGGTCTGGTTTCTGTTGCAAAGACCTTCAATTCTATTCCTTTTTCTTTAGAAATATAAAAGGGCGCCAGTGCTGTCCCGTATCTTGCAGTGGCAATCCCGCCTGCGTTGCAGTGAGTGAGGACCGCATCTCCATGGGTGAACAATCCTGCAGCATGTTCCCCGATAGACCGGCAGACTCTCTCATCTTCTGCTGCAATTGCCTTAGCCTCCTCGATAAGAAGAGATTGACCTTCTTCCACAGTGGCTGCTCCGGAAAATCGTTTGAGCAGCCTGGCAAGTGCCCATGCCAGATTTACAGCGGTTGGACGGGAACTTTCCAAATAGCTCCTTTTCTCTTCTAATTCATAGTAAAACCCAAGGAAATTTTCTTTTTCCTTAAAGGATTTTGCCCATAAAGCCAGCCCAAATGCAGCTGTTATTCCGATGGCGGGAGCTCCCCGGACCTTCAAAGAATGTATGCTCTCCCACACATCTTCTATAGTTGTAAGCTTAATGAATTCTGTTTTGTGCGGAAGTTTCCGCTGGTCCAAAAGGAGGATATAGTCTCCTTTCCATTGCACAGATCGTATAGTTGTTGTCCCGGTTGTCATGTTCTTCCCCCTTAATATAATGCAAGTTGGTCAGGTGTTTTGATGATTTTTCTCTGAAGAACCAATCTTCTTCCCAGATCAAGCGCCTCCGTTTTTGCTTTAATCCGTTGTGCAGTATCTTCTATTCCATCCAGGTCCGCAACGTGGGCCAAACCTATTGTACGGCGTATAATTTCACATCCTGCAAATCCGATTGAGTCTTCGAAAATTTCAGCTAGGATATGGTCAAGGTATCCGGCTATTGTGGAGTATGCCTCTTGATTATGGTCAAGCCAAAGCTTCGTAAATTCTGCTCTGAAAACGCTCCAAGTGTCTGATATAATGGCCAGCCTTGATGCCTGTTCTGCCTTCGTCCGAGAAAGGGCATTAAGAAGGATATTGGCAAAAAATTGGCCGATATCAAAACCGATGGGACCAAAGAAAGCAAACTCAGGATCAATGATCTTCGTCTCTGATTGTGTTACAAAGATGCTGCCTGTATGAAGGTCGCCATGCAGAAGGGCATCTGCCTGTGTCAAAAACTTTCTTTTCAATTTGCCTACTTCGAGTTTCAGTATGTGATCCTGCCACAAACCTTCTGCTTTTTCTCTGAGCTGATCTTCAAAATCGTTGCTGTCGCGGTCATAAAAAGGGTCCGTAAACACTAAATCCTCGGTGATTTTACAAAGTTCAGGGTTGATGAATTGACCGACAAGCTCTTTCTTTTCCCTTCCGTTCAAACCGAAATCTGAGGTGAAGAAAAGGGTTTTGGCAAGGTAAGCCCCCACATGGTTTGCCAGCAGCGGATACGTCGATCCTTCATTCAATCCTTTCCTCAAAATCTTGTAATCTGATAAATCTTCCATGATGGTCACGGCAAGCTCGCTATCTGTATAAAATACTTTTGGAACAGACTCTGGAGTGAACTCACTATATTTTTTCAAGGCGCTGCTTTCGATTTGGGCACGCTTCAGTGTCAGCGGCATGCTTTCACCAACCACCTTTGCGTAAGGAAGAGCCTGTTTGATAATAATTGATTTCCCATGAGATGTGCTGAGGATCCTGAAAACATAATTCAGGTTGCCGTCTCCAATCTCTGTGCTGACAAGTTCTTCGTTCTCTGAAAAGAACCCCAATGATTTTGCCAACAGCTTTGCACCATTTTCAGTTAAAGGGTAGTATCCCGTTTGTTTTGCAATTGCCAATTTATATTCCTCCTTGTTTACAAGGCTTTTCAGCATAGTAAAAAGCCCCTTTCATTCAGAAAGAGGCTTGAAGACATTAAAAGGCTTCGCACCTCTTATCTGCCAGAAAGTTTCCTTTCTGTTGGAAGTAGCACCGTGCTGCTAGGTTGAACCAGCGTTTATAAAAACGCTCCAGTATATACTGGTCACAGTCGGTTGCTGGGCTTCATCGGGCCAAATCCCTCCGCCTACTCTTGATAAGAGAATGTCGTATTTGATTTTTCTAAACATTTTTATTATTACTGATGAACATTAAACTAGGTTTGTGGTGAATTGTCAATAGTTTTTTTATGGTGTTCATTTATTTTTGAGGAGAAGTATCGTTGAGACCTCTCTTCATAATCAATACAGCTCCGGCCTTCTATCCTGAAAAATCGGGATTTGTTTCCTCACTTGTTTCACTTTATCTAAATCCAACTCGGAAACGATGACTTCTTCTCCTTCGCCAGCTTCGGCTATGATTTCCCCCCACGGATCGATGATCATCGAATGTCCGCCAAATTCATTATTGGGATCGCTTCCGCTCCGGTTACAGGCAACAACGTAGCATTGATTTTCGATTGCTCTTGCCAGCAGAAGTGTCCGCCAATGATTTACGCGCGCAAGCGGCCATTCAGCAGCGACATACAGTACTTCTGCCCCTCCCGCTGTATGGGTTCTCATCCATTCGGGAAATCGAATATCGTAACAAATGAACGCAGCTGAAGGAACACCTTCAATCGTGACTGCTCCGCTTGTGTTTCCTGCTGAGAGATAATGATGCTCATCCATCAGTTTGAACAGGTGGACCTTGCTGTACTCACCCAGGAGATTCCCGGATCTATCGAAAGAATACAGTGTATTGGTGATATTCTCACCGCTTTTTTTAGCGACAGAACCACCGACGATATTGATGCTGTATTTTTGTGCTAAGCCGGAGAGAAATTCGATTGACTCTTTCCCTTCATCATCCGAGATCTTATCCAGCCTTGTCAGGTCATAACCAGTTGTCCATAGCTCAGGAAGGACCACAACATCAAGCTTTTTTTCCTTCTCAAATAATTTCTGAAACTCCTGGGAAACATTTTTCCTGTTCTCTTCCGGTCTTCCATACTGTATATCAATCTGCAAGCATGCTATCCTTAAACCCATAATACCCCTCCTCGAAATATTCAAAAAATTGGCTGGACTTTTTTTCATTAACCATATAACATAAGCTACTAGAATTTCAAGAATCTTTCAAAAGGAGCGTCTTATGAAATCTTTTAAACAGTCCAAAACTTTAGAAAATCTTCCTCAGCAGTTTTTTGCGAAACTCGTTAAAGACGTAAATAAAGTGACGTCAGAAGGCCATAATGTGATCAATTTAGCACAGGGAAATCCTGATCAGCCCACTCCCGGGCATATTGTCCAATCTGCGCAAGAAGCTGTCGAGAATCCTCTGTTCCATAAGTATTCTCCTTTTCGCGGCTACCCTTTTTTCAAAGAAGCGGCTTCTGAATTTTATAAACGTGAATACAATGTAGATATTGATCCTGAAACCGAAGTAGCGGTACTGTTCGGCGGTAAAGCCGGTTTGATAGAAGTCAGCCAGTGCCTGCTTGATGAAGGAGATATCGCACTTGTGCCAGACCCGGGGTATCCTGATTATTGGTCTGGAATATCACTTGCCAAAGCGGAAATGGTCCCTATGCCTTTGCATGAAAAAAATGATTTCCTCCCTGATTATTCTCTCTTGGATAAAGGTTCATTAGCAGAAGCTAAACTGATGTTCTTGAACTATCCCAACAACCCTACCGGTGCTATTGCCACGGCTGACTTTTTCTCAGAAACAGTTGGGCTGGCAAAAGACAATGATTTCTGTGTCGTCCATGACCTCGCTTACGGGGCAATCGGGTTTGAAGGGGAGAAGCCACTAAGCTTTCTTCAAACGGAAGGTGCCAAGGATATTGGAATCGAGATTTATACTTTATCAAAGACATACAATATGGCAGGCTGGAGAGTAGGATTTGCTGTCGGTAACCCAAGTGTCATAGCGGCCTTGAATCTCCTGCAGGATCATCTTCACTGCAGCCTTTTCGGAGGGGTCCAAAAAGCTGCTGCCACCGCGCTGACATCCTCTCAGGAAAGTGTGAAAAACCTGGTCTCTTTGTATGAAAACCGACGGAATTTCTTGATGGAGCGGCTGCACGAAATCGGATGGGAAGCGCAAGCGCCAAAAGGGTCCTTCTTTGCATGGCTCCCTGTACCTGAGGGTTTTACTTCCGAGTCCTTCTTCAAAGTATTGCTGGAGGAAGCGCATGTTGCTGTCGCACCCGGTACTGGATTCGGCGAGTACGGCGAAGGGTATGTCAGAGTAGGCCTCCTGCAGGATGAGGAAATTCTGGGGGAAGCTGTAAGAAGGATTGGTGAGCTGGGGCTTTTCAAACAGTAGGCTCACTATCCTTTGCTGGGTTAGGATACTCTGATCTGTCCAGCCCTTTCTGATTCAGAATCGACAGATAACTCACAAAAAAATGTTTGACAACAATTGCAACACGTGTCATAATCCATTTTGAATTACAACAAAATTTATACTATTCCTATTCTTATCAAGAGCAGGCGGAGGGACTGGCCCGATGATGCCCGGCAACCGACTTTAGAGCACGGTGCTAATTCTTGCAGCATATTTGCTGAGAGATAAGAGTTTATTTTTTACTGTAAAAAATAAAACCTCTTCCTCAGCCGGAAGAGGTTTTTTGAGGTTTAGGAAATTATATAATCACCCTCTGTGGATAATTTGCAGCTATAAAATCCACATCCAGCTGCAGCGCCTAGCCCCTCGGGGTCAAATAACCCAAAGAGAATAAAAGGAAAGAGCACCTTTTTTTCTCTGAGGAACATTTGCCTGTCGGGGCTGATCAAGGCGCTTCCGCTTTTGATACGTCCAGCTGCAGCGCCTAGCCCCTCGGGGTCAAATAACCCTCAGAGAATAAAAGGAAAGAGCACCTTTTTTTCTCTGAGGAACATTTGCCTGTCGGGGCTGATCAAGGCGCTTCCGCTTTTGATCTTTGTACATAAGTTTTGAAAGGAGCATCATTTATGACAAGTGTAACCGCGTCTTATATTGTCCATGGTTCGATGGACAATTTGGAAAAGAAAGCTGAAGGTATTGCTCTTGGGCTCACAGTCGGGTCATGGACGGATCTTCCCCATCTCGAACAAAAGCAGCTTCAGCGCCATAAAGGCCGGGTTGTCTCGGTAGAGGCCCTGGCGGAAAATAAAGGGCTTATCAAAATTTATTATCCGGCAGCTAATTTCAGCACAGACCTCCCAGCCATTTTGACAACGGTATTTGGAAAACTGTCTCTTGATGGAAAAATCAAACTGGTGGAGCTGCAATTCTCTGATGAATTAAAGTCTGCTTTCCCAGGTCCTGCCTATGGGATCGATGGAATAAGGAGAATGCTCAATAAATACGATACACCGCTCTTGATGAGCATCTTCAAGAGTGTCATTGGAAAAGAACTCGATTACTTTTCAACGCAGCTTAGAGACCAGGCGCTTGGGGGCATCGATATAGTCAAAGATGATGAAATCCTGTTTGATAATCCTCTTACTCCCTTTACTAAAAGAATAGCAAAGGCAAAGAGTGTATTGGACGCTGTCTATGAGGAAACCGGCCATAGGACCATTTATGCTGTCAATCTTTCCGGAAAGACTTTTGACTTAAAAGATAAGGCAAAGCGTGCAAAAGAATCTGGAGCCGACCTTCTCCTCTTTAATGTGTTTGCCTACGGGCTGGATGTACTTCAGGCGATACGGGAAGACAATGAAATCGGACTACCGGTGATGGTGCATCCAGCAGTCAGCGGCGCGTTCACATCTTCCCCTTATTATGGTTTTTCTCACAGGCTGCTTTTAGGAAAGCTCCTTCGGTATGCAGGGGCTGATCTATCTCTCTTCCCATCACCTTACGGAAGCGTGGCGCTGGAAAAAGAATCAGCTTTAGGAATAGCGACAGAATTGACATCTGAAGATAACCGCATCAAGAAGGCGCTGCCAGTTCCTTCTGCCGGTATCCATCCAGGCTTGACCCCTCTGCTATACAGAGATTTTGGTATTGACTCTGTCATCAATGCAGGCGGCGGGATCCATGGTCATCCTCTTGGTGCAGCGGGCGGTGGAAAAGCGTTCAATCAGGCGATTCGTGCAGTAATGAGTGACATTCCGCTTGAACTGGCAGCAACTGACCACACTGAATTGAAACAGGCAATTGACCTATGGGGAGTGAGCGAGGCAACGGTATGAAAAAGTTGAAAATCTACTGTGATTTCGATGGAACCATTACGACAACGGATAATATTATCTCCTTAATGAAACAATTTGCACCATCTGAATGGATATCTATAAAAGATGATATCCTGGCACAAAAAATATCAATAAAAGAGGGTGTTGGCGAGATGTTCCGTCTTCTCCCCTCTTCCTCCAGGGAAAAACTGATTGAATACTTACTAGACACCCATCAGCTAAGGCCGGGGTTCATTGATTTTATAGAATGGAGCAATCAGAACAATATAGATTTAAAGATTGTCAGCGGCGGAATCGATTTCTTTGTGGAACCAATTTTGGAAGGAATCGTTCCAAATGAAAAAATCTTTTGTAATAGCTCTGATTTTTCAGGGGATACCATCAGAATCACTTGGCCATATTCTTGTGACGAGCACTGCAGTAATGAATGCGGCTGCTGTAAAACTAGCATCATTCGGAACGACTCTGAAAAAGGTGATTATATCATTGTTATTGGTGATTCAATTACGGATCTTGAAGGAGCCAAGATGGCAGACCTTGTCCTTGCATGTGATGATTTCCTTGCCGATCAATGTGAAGAATTGGGGTTGAATTACCTCTCTTTCGAAACTTTCGGTGAGGTAATATCCATTTTGAAAGAGATTAATAGAGAGGCTGGAATTTATGGGAAACTACCTTGCTAAGTGGAATGAATTAAGTGAAGTGAAAAGGGAGTTGGCCGGGCGGGATTGGTTTTATGGGACCAGCGGAAACTTGTCAATCAGGGTGAACTCCTCCCCGCTCACCTTTTTAGTGACAGCAAGCGGCAAAGATAAGCGAAAGACAACCTCAGAAGATTTTCTTTTGGTAGACCGGGATGGCAGCCCTGCAGAACAAACTCATTTAAAGCCTTCAGCTGAGACCTTGCTGCATTCTGAAATCTACGGAAGGACAAACGCAGGCTGCTCCCTCCACGTCCATACCGTCGATAACAATGTAATCTCCGAGCTCTACGGAGATGCGGGGAAAGTGGTTTTTAAAGGGCAGGAGATTATCAAAGCATTCGGTTTGTGGGAGGAAGATGCTGAACTTCATCTGTCTATAATTCCAAATCATGCTGATATTCCTCGTCTGGCGAGTGAGCTAACGCCTCACATTCAGGGAGACAGCGGAGCCGTTTTAATCCGTAATCACGGTATTACGGTATGGGCTGCAAATGCCTTTGAAGCAAAAAAACATTTAGAAGCATACGAGTTTCTATTTAATTATCATGTGAAACTACTGACTCTGCGCCAAGCTGCGCTTAACTAATAGGAGGAATCAGAATATGGCTGTTATTAAAGTGAGAAACACTAATGAAACAATTTCAGGTGAAGAAAACGTCCGTGAGTTTTTGGCGAAAGAAGAAGTTTTATATGAACATTGGGATATATCCAAACTTCCTGCAGAATTGCGGGACCGCTGCCAAATCACTGATGATGAAAAACAAACGATCATTGATACTTTTAAAAGTGAAATTGAATCACTGGCAGAACGCCGAGGTTATGGCAGCTGGGATGTAGTGGCATTATCAGAATCAACCCCCGGCATTGAAGAGCTTCTGAAAAAATTCGAACAGGTGCATACCCACACTGAAGATGAAGTCCGCGCCATTACGGCAGGACACGGAATTTTCATCATTAAAGGAAGCGATGAGACAGGATATTTCGATGTTGAATTGGAGCCTGGAGATGTCATCTCAGTTCCTGAAGGTAATCCTCATTTCTTTACACTGATGGAGGATAAACAAGTAGTGGCGGTCCGCCTGTTTATTGAATCTGAAGGCTGGGTAGCTCATCCGTATAAAGATCCTGAATTTTTACAATCTTAAATTGTATTATGGCCGGCGGATTAATGATCCGCCGGTTTTTATTTGGTAGTCTTGAAAACCCCTGGCTATGCCGTGGCGTTCCAGAGAGCATATAGCGTGGTATTGAACACCCTCTTTCTAAGAAAAAGCCGTTTATTTTTCACTACATGCCATTCCAGCAGGATGGGAGGTATCCTTGCTGGTTGGCATTAATAAAGCCTAAACTAAGCGGAGTTTTTCCGGTTAAGCTTAAGAATGGCATGTGATTTAGAGGATATAAGCGGAATTTTTCCGCTTAAGCACAGCGAAACGAACTATTTTCGCACTCTTTTATACAAATAAGCGGAATTTCTCCGCTTATTCCCCACGTTTTTTCAATCTGAATAAATAGCCATAGAAAATCATTCTTTGGGCCTTTTAGGCTGAGGCTGGTAAGGAAGGCTTCCAGCCGCAGAGCAAACCACCAGTTTAAATTGGTGGTTTTGTTATAGAGACCCTTAAATTGCGAATTCAACAGCGCAAAGGCTTCCAGAACCGTTAAAGACCCCCAAAATCTAAATTATGTAAATAAAAGAAGTTTCCAGCCACCAATCGGCTCTTTTAAAAACCAAATAAAGCTCGCTTGAGACCCTAAAACCACCATCATTGAGATAGTTGGGTCTCTAAGAGCACTCATAAGTCCACTTGCTCTCATTATTTAGTGTGGATGGGTCTCTTATCTAAATCACTGCTTAAAAAAGCCAGCAGATTAGTCTGCTGGCTTTAAAATCAAAACGTCTTACCTAATTCTTTCGCACGGGCAATTCCATCTTCCTTAATTTCCTGTGCTTTTTCAGGCATCGCATTGTGGCCTTCGATGAACAACCCTTCAAAGGATGGAACTCCAAAGAATTGCATGATTATGTCCAGATAGCGATGGCCCATTTCCATTTGTGCTGCAGGGCCCTCTGAGTAGATTCCGCCTCGTGCCTGTATATGCAATGCTTTTTTATCAGTAAGCAATCCGATTGGTCCCTCGGCTGTATATTTGAAAGCCTTACCTGCAACTGCCACAGAATCAATATAAGCCTTCATGACAGGCGGGAATGAAAAGTTCCAAAGAGGTGTAACAAAAACATATTTATCGGCTGAAACGAATTGTTCACTTAATTCAGACAGCCTTCCCACTTTTGCCTTTTCCTCCTGAGAAAGCTCTTCAAAACCTGATCCTTTTTGAAGTTTCCCCCATCCTGCAAAAACATCCACATCAATTTGCGGGATATCCTCCGTGTAAAGATCAAGATGAATGACCTCGTCCGATGGATTGGACCCTTTATACGACTCCAGGAATGCTTTTCCGGCAGCCATGCTGAACGACTGCGTATCATCATGCGGGTGTGCTGTAATGTATAATACCTTTGCCATACTGATCTTCCCTTCTAAGTAACTTGACACTTTAGTTTTACTTTTTATGTATTCGTTTATTCACCCATCCAATAGGCATTGACGGAACAGAAAATATTTACCCGGATATACAAACATTAATCATGCATTTTCTAAAACCGAACTATAGTCATATAAGGCATTCAATTTATCCATAGTATAGGTAATCAAGACTATCAGGTACAAAGTAGGGTGGAGCACAGCATTTAGCAAAAGGCTTGATTTCTAATTGGTACTTATGTTCTGCCGGTTAATTGGCTGCCAGGTAATTATTATTCTGCGATGAACTAAGGTTTCCGCAGCCCTTCATATGTGAACTAAGAACCAGCCTGAATATTTTGGTGCATTAAAAAAAGCTGACTCATCGCCAGCTTCTTAATGATAATCTTATTCCTGGCCATTTACCTCATATGGGTTTCCGCCAAGGTTTTTGCGTCCTTCAGGAGTTAAGACGAAAGGTTGTTCGCTTTGAGCAGTATTTACTGCCTCTGTTTCATTTCTTAGTGTTCCATCATAATGCAAGGGCTTGTTATCCATGAGAAATTCCTCCTGATAAAATAGTTGTATGTAGTGTCACCCCTATCATACCATCTTACACATGATTTTCCAGGAAATTATGGGGTTTTTTAAGAGGCCTCTGCCGGTTGTTTTTTGACCGAAGTTGATTTTTCACCAAAAACAAGTAAGAAATAAACAGCACCGATGAAATAGATGCAGCCTGTTATGGCAAAAACAATAGAATATCCCCAATAAGACCCGTAGGCTGCTACAATGTATGTAGATACCGGCCCCATCGTTGCCCAGCCGATTGAAAAAGCCATTTGGCTTAGGGAATTTGCAATTCCTTTTTTGTCATCCGGAACTTTCCTCATCATAAGAGCCATCTGTATGGGATTTCCTGCGTTCATAAGTGCCTGCCTGAATAAGAATCCAACTACTGCTAAATACAGGTTTGTCGTGATTCCGGTCAAAATCAAGAATGGCAGGGACAATAACTGAAGCAGCACTACTGCCTTTACTTCACCGATTTTATTGACAACCGCGGGGCCAATAATCATCGCGATTGCTGTTGCACCCTGACCTAAAGATAGAATAAAGCCAATTGCAGAGTGAGAGGTTTGAAAGCGGTCGGCAAAATAAAGGTTGAGATAAGGCACAACAAGACCCGACCCGATACCGATGATGAGCTGAGCACCAACAAAAAGGAATACCAGTTTCCACTGCTTCCCTTTTCCTTTCCACTGACTCTTCTCCACAATCTTCTTTGGCTGTTTTCGCACAGACTCCTTCATTTTTAGAATCGGCAGTATTCCTGCCAAGTAAAGAAAACTACCCAAAATTAGTGTCAGGCGAAGACTGGTAAGTGAATCAATCCCGAAAAGAGATAGAAAGTCGGATAATAGCCCGCCAAAAAGATTGCCGATGACATTCGCAGCCATCATGATGGCGAAATGCATGCTGAATAAGTGCACTCTTTCTTTTTCAGTGGAGTTTTCGGCAAGCCAAGGTATCATTGAAACTTGAATGAAGGCCATGAATGCCCCGCTTCCAAATGCCAATATAATAAGAGTGGTTTCTCCTTCAAAGAAAGAACGTCCAAGTAGAGTGAGAGCTGCCAATGCTGCTCCTAATGCCATAACCCTCTTTCTTCCCCATAAATCGCTTAAGAAGCCGGCGGGCACAAGGAAAATCGCCTGTGCCAGTGCAGTCATAGCAATAACGTTTCCATTTGTGAGCTCACTGTACCCTAGATCCCTCAGATACAGATTATAAAGGGTCATAAAGATCCCGAGGCCTATCTGTGAAAATAAATTAGCCGCAATGGCCAATTTGACGTTACGGTTATAGCTCTTATAATTAGTCCTGCACTCCAGAATATATGCTTTCATTGAAATTTCTCCGTCTCTATTCTTATTTATCCTTTTTTTAGGGTGTGTTAAAGACTCCTGTTGTTTTAAATTGGTATGTTGACTTCCATTCCAGGTGTACGACTCCAGTCAACATTTGCGGAGGAACTGAGAATCCAATATAGACTGGCATATTAACTAACAGAGCCTTTTAAAAAATGCTGTTTTGGCATATATTGTGGCTTTTGGAAAAATCCTAAGAGCCGGATTTTTCCCCGTATACTAAAGGTTCTCTCTAAATCGCGGAGAACGGCTCTTTTCTTTTCAAATTTCCAGGTTATTCATGTGAATTATGGTTATTTTTTGGGAATTAGTATCAAATAGCAACAAAGTTTACGAAAAGAGCCTTTAAAAAAGAAAGTATAAGATTTTCCGATGGAAAATTAGACAGAGTTTTTGAATCCAGCTCCAGCGCCTAGCCCCTCGGGGTCAAATAACCTCAGGAGAATAATGGAAAGAGCACCTTTTTTCTCCTGAGAACATTTGCCTGTCGGGGCTGATCAAGGCGCTTGCGCTTTTTTGTGCAATCCAGCTCCAGCGCCTAGCCCCTCGGGGTCAAATAACCTCAGGAGAATAAAAGGAAAGAGCACCTTTTTTTCTCCGGAGAACATTTGCCTGTCGGGGCTGATCAAGGCGCTTGCGCTTTTTTATAATAAAACATTATTTCGGGAATAGAAACAATTTTTTTGAAGGATTCCCATTTTTTTAAAAAAACAGGGTATATAATTACCGGCGATATCACATAATCAAGCCGGTTTTAACAGATACTACCGCAGAAAATGTAAGGAGGATGTCTATGAAGAAAATGCCAATGACCTCTGTGGCAAGCGGAATGGGGATCGAAGTACTACCGGATCTCTATCATTATACTGTGCAAATTGTCAATATAGCTTTTATCGGAAACCCAAGTGTGAGCAATGAATTTATATTAGTTGATGCAGGAATGCCTGATTCACATGAAATGATCATTAAAGCTGCTCAGGAACGTTTTGGTGATGATTGTGTTTGTAAAGCAATCATCCTCACCCATGGACACTTTGACCATGTGGGAGCTCTTGAAGGTTTATTGAAAAAATGGGATGTGCCAGTTTACGCCCACTTAATGGAAAAGCCTTACCTCTCTGGAGAAAGCAATTACCCGCCTCCGAATACTGAGGAGTCTGGGCTGGTTGCGAAAATGTCCACTACGTTTCCGCGCCATAGTATTGATATTTCTGCCAACCTCCATCTTCTACCTGAAGATGGTTCAATCCCTGTTCTCCCCGATTGGAGGTATGTCCATACACCTGGACATACACCAGGACACATATCTTTGTTCAGGGAGAACGACAAAGCTTTAATAGCTGGTGATGCCTTCATTAATGTGGAGCAGGAAAAGCTTTATGATGTCCTGACGCAAAAACAGGAAATCCATGGTCCTCCGCAATATTTCACAATGGATTGGCATGCTTCTTGGAATTCGGTTAAAACTCTCACTGAGCTGCAGCCTTCTGTGGCGGTCGTCGGGCATGGCCTTCCGGTTGCAGATGATGAGCTTGTCACCAACCTTGAACGTCTTTCAAGAGACTTTGGTGAAACAGAAATACCAGAGAATAAAAAATAGTATTTCACTCTAAAATCTCTTGAAAGATAATCTGGTTACCACTCACATTCAGTATCAAAAAGGAAGCACGGAGTAACCTCCGCGCTTCCTTTGTTTTGTTAAAGCATCCACGTGAAAAAGGACTGTCCCTCTTAGTGGTCTAACACATTAAACCTAAATGCAGGGCTTACTGTCCGATAATATAACGATAAATCCATAAAACAATAGCTGGCTTGTAAATTGAATACTATATTGAATTGCTCTGAGATCCATCCTCATTATAAACAGCTGCAGCAAATAAGGCGATTTTCATCATTTTCTCCAGGTCGATCGTTTCCAAGAAGGAGGGTTTCGCACCAAAAGTGGAAGCGCCATGGTCAGGCCCGACAGGCAAATGTTCACAAGAGAAAAAAGGCGGTCTTTCCTTTTATTCTCTTGGGGTTATTTGACCCCGAGGGACTAGGCGCTGGAACTAGACGTAACCCTGCAGTTCTCTGCCAGCCAGTCTTTCTATCATCTCTTGCTGTTTCTCTACAATGGTCTGCAAAGAAAAAATCATCGATTCATGAGACTTCAACGTATCCCTCATCCTTAAGAATGTCATCTCTGCTGAAGAATCTTCTCTAAAATTCACACCTATCACTCCCTTCCTTCTATACTATGTTCTATTACTTTGGAGTGAATAGACAATTACTAGAAAAAATAGTGGAAGTTGAATTACGCTTCTTTACTTGTGCAAAAACATTTAAGAAAAGAGTCTAGAAAAACAATGAAGCTGTGTTATCATCCTTCATTCTTTTCTTTTGTTAATTTGATGATTTTAGAAAAAACCCATAGTAACAGTGTCACGACTATAACGGGGGTGAAAATAATCAAGTAAAGCAGGATGCTTTCAAACAGAGGTCTCTCCCGCTCCCCTTCACTATTGCTGCTTATATCAGTGGCTGCAATAAGAGACTGACTATTCGTAAAGCCTGCCGCTTCAATATTCAGCGAAGCATCGAAATCAGGAGTGAAATACAGAGAGGTCACCACAATGAAAAACAGCAGAGTACATTTTATAATAGATCTTGGCTTCATAAGCTGTGCTCCTTTCAATTAGAGAGTAGATTTATCAGGTTGGATAGGCACAAGTTCAGTCTTGCTAAATAGGATGTAAAGGAAGTTAGAAAAATGATGATGCTGAAAGGAAGGTATTACTTCGTGAAAAATATGTATCCCTATATAGTGTCAGGTATGAACACAAGTTCTATACCATCATCACAAGTAAACATAAATAGTAATCATTATCACACTCCAGAAATGTATGCCGACCAAGGAGTTTATTATGGCGGCATAGATGAATACAGATTGAATCCTTTGCAGATGTCTGGTATCGATGAAGATGCCTTAACATCTATGGACCTTTCAGATTACTATGGAAGTCAACAGGGAATGAACCCATTTGATATGTACGGAAGTCAGCAGGGAATGAACCCATCCGATATGTACGGCATGCAGCAGGGAATGAACCCAACTGATATGTACGGAGGCCAGCAGGGAATGAACCCATCCGATATGTACGGCATGCAGCAGGGAATGAAYCCAWCYGATATGTACGGCACGCAGCAGGGAATGAATCCATCCGATATGTACGGCATGCAGCAGGGAATGAACCCAACTGATATGGACGGAATGCAGCAGGGAGTAAACCCATCCGATATGTACGGCATGCAGCAGGGAATGAATCCGAGTGATATGTATGGAAGTCAGCAAGGAATGACCCCATCCGAAATGTATGGCATGCAGCAAGGGATGAATCCATCCGATATGTATGGAAGTCAGCAGGGAATGAACCCTTCTCAACAGAATCAGATGACAACCATGAACTCCTACCCTATGAATGGCGCTACAGTGAGCAATGGTACCGGCCAATTTCAAGGTGGAATGGGAGTCGGTCCCTATCAATCTTATGGGCAGCAAAGTGGAGGAGGTTTCGCTCCCCCAACTATGCAAGGTGCTGGCAATTCGGGATATGGTCCTGGTATTCCATATGGACCGTATCAAGCAGGACCATCGCAAGGAGCTGCCGGACAGCCATTTATGGGAGGCGGTCCCTCTCAAGGGTTTGGTATGCCCGGCTCTTTCGGTATGAACCCAGGTATGCCTAGAAGATTCTTTTGGTGATGAAAAGCAGAGCAAATCCTTGCTCTGCTTTTTTGTATGTGATTATATTCAAATTTATCAAGGACAGAGCCTTCTAAATTCAATGCTCAGAAAGTCCTTGAATTTCTCTTATCTAAAAATGGCAAACTTCAAATTTATTGCCGTCTGGATCACTGAAAGAAAAAAACGTAACGGTTCCGTCTTGTTCAAGTGAACCCACCTCAACCCCCAGGCCCTTTAACTTTAACTGAGTTTCTTCAATCGCTTCGGAAAAAAGTATAGGTTTCACTGCTGAAGCTCCTGTTTTTCCCTCAATAATGGTGATAGGCGTTTCCCCCTGTCCCACTTTGAAAACGACATGGTTTCCTCCATCGAAAACTTCTTCCAGTTCCAATGTTTCCTGATACCATTTCCTAGCATCATCTAAATTTTTTACATTCAATATGACTGTGTCTATTCTAGAAAACATTCTTAAATCCCCTTTCGTCACTTTCAATAGGGTGTTTTTCCTTCTTTGAACATGGTTAAACCGGACTGCTTGAAAGTCATAGAAATCTTCATTCAGCATTCAGCTATAAAATAAATTTAGTAAAAAAGCTACTTAAACAAAGACAAGTTTCCTACTATTTCTTTGGCTTCAGGCTTGGGCATCGGGGGCAGGGCGACGACGGTCAAAGAACCAGAAGCAATTTCTGTTCTCAGACTGTCATGGACATAGTAATAGCCTTTCTCCGCTAATTTTTCTAAATCTTTCTGTCTTCCTCTTAGAACAATTTTGGTCATTCCGGTTTGATACCATAAGATAAAGTCATCTCGTAAGTCCGGAAATACAGACGAATCCGAAAGAAGGTCAATCGTACTGATGGTTGCTGCATGAGCCGTTTGCGCTCCAATTTTTCCAGCTGACATATTTAATTCTTTATTTACGACGAAATATTGAACAATCTCGCTTTTAATCATACCAATCCTCCTCATGGCTGGGTAAAATGAACTTTTTAAAAAGTGAAAGAGGCTTAAGAGAAGCGTGATACATTTCACTGACTATACACAAACGATGTCCATGGATGGTACGATGATGATATATTGTCCACCATGTCCCAAAGCAAAGTGATAGAGGTTTTGATAGTGGAGATCAGGTTTTTTTCATCAATTTTGGAGGTCTATCAATGGTAACCGTAATATCCAATATGTTCATATGTTAGAAAGCGGGGCTTGAGAGATTCTGCTATCCAGGACTCAGAAATGTGCCTCCGCCCATCCACTACTCCGTTATGTGAAAATAGCTTCCCAAATTTAAGCATGTCTTCTAATGTCATCCTCATCCCATCAGGTCGCCTGTTCACTCCCTTGTTGTCATTGTGCCATATGATATTTTTCATAGCTAAGGATTAAATAATTCTCTCCGGGCAAATTGAAATGCTGTTTCTCCGGCTGCCTCCTGCAGGATACAGGTTAGGAGGTGAGAACAGCCAGAGTAGTAACTCATACTTTTACCAGGCGGTTGTGTCAACTCACGTTTCAATACAAAGTGTACCGTATCCCCCTCCCTGCATCATTGACGCAAAACCATTCCATTCCTCCCATTCAGAAAAGTGAAATCCAGCTGTCATAGTTAATAAATGATAGATGGTCAACTCATCTTTCTTAGAATCTTTAGCAGGCTCATTTCTCGTGGGAAGTAATCCATAATCGGCTGATGTATATCTTTCAGTTATCCTTTGTCAAAAGCGATTCCATACAGGGCAGACAGGAGGCTTTTTGTACAGGAATTGATTTTGTGGTGTTTCCCTGCAATTTTTCGATTTTTATAGTATTGAAATACGACCTTATTTTTCTTTGAAACAACACAGCCTAGAATCTTATCCTTTGCTAGTTGTTTAGTTAAGGTTTCGCTTGTATTCACAAGGGGGCTCCCCCTTCCCCACTATATTGGACTATATTTCCTATAAATACTATACTTGGTAACCGATATTCTTGGAAAGCAAAATTAGTAAATAAATTTCAAGGAATTAAACTCTCTTATTTATTGAAGAAATGTCTAATACTAGATTTGCAAATAGCAGGCCTTGAGTCTCTTGTTTAACAGGATTTTCCCGGTTTATTATGGGCCTATTTTGGGTAACTACTATCAAATAGCTACAAAGTTTACGAAATTTACCTTACGAAAAACAGCCAATGAAAAGAACCGAAGAGGTGTTATCTTCGGTTACGTTTCTCGTTTCTTCAGCAAGTTCAGTTCTTTGTAGATAGAGACGATTTCATCTTTTTTCATCCTTACGAGTCCGCTGGATGAGGGAGCAACGAAATCGACCACACCATCCACGACAGACTTCTCCTGTACGCCCCAATCTATCTTTCGTTTTTGTGAAAATTGTTGATACACCCCTTTCCCGACATAGCAGGCTATTCTAGGTGCGTTTAATTGCAGCTTTTTTTTGAGAATGCCCCTTCCCTCGCTGTACTCCTCTTTGGTTATGTCAGCAGCTTCTTTTGTCGGCCGCTCCACGATATTTGTCAGTCCATACCCCAATTCCATTAAGGTCGAATCTTCCTGTGGTGCGTATTGCCTTGGAGTCAGCCCAGAAAGATGGAGGATTTTCCAGAATCGATTACTGCGATTTGCATAGTTATGGCCGATTTCCCCGGATTTAAGGCTCGGATTGAAACCGATAAACACAATATCAAGATTCTTCTGTAAATGATCCGGTAATGGCTGCATCCTCTTCCTCCTTTCAATGCTTCAACGCTTTAGAGCGCAAAAAGGGACTGTCCCTTTAAATGCTTGGCTGTATTCCCATACATTGTTGCTTTCGAATATC
Organism: Rossellomorea vietnamensis; assembly: GCF_008180615.1. Taxonomy (GTDB): domain Bacteria; phylum Bacillota; class Bacilli; order Bacillales; family Bacillaceae_B; genus Rossellomorea; species Rossellomorea vietnamensis_D. Next base: position 41,056 of record NZ_VTEH01000008.1, on the reverse strand, counting down.
CCCGTATACTAAGGGTTTCTCTTATATTCTGAGATAGCAGTTCTCTTCTTTTCCTGTTTACTAGGTTATTCTGGTGAATTATTGTATTTTTTCAGAATTAGTCTAAAATAAAAACAAAGTTTACGAAAGAGCCTAATGTTTTAAAGTTCTAAGACTTACTTTTTATAGCTTCCCAGGATGAATTTCAGGTTATCGTGATCTAATTTCAACTGCTTCTTGCCGGCTCTTTTTAGCAAGGAGAGCGTATTATGGCAAGGGAAATGAAGTTCCCGTGTAAAATAGTGCTTGAATATACCGAGTGCTTCATTCAATGAATTCTCAAGGTCGCTCAACTTGTCCTTTTGAGAGAAAGGAACCAGCTCTAGATTTGGGAACTCCAGCACTTCTTTCACGACTTGAAAAATCTCTTTCTGTTTAAGAGGGGACGGATCCGTAATGTTATAAATCTTTCCATTTTCCCCAAGTGTCAATGCTTCCTTTAATACACCAGCTACATAATCAACGGGGACGAGATTCATCCTCAATTCCTTTTCTCCAAGAAAACGGTAAATGTTATCTTCCCATCCATCCTTCTTTGACACTTTCCGCTTGAGCAGTGAAGCTGCTTTCAGCAAGCCATATACACCAAAGGTGGTGTCTGCTTCACCTGTTCTAGAATCCCCGATAATGATGGATGGCCTAAGGATGACGACCTCCATTCTGTCCTTAAAGGAATGCACTAGATGTTCCGCATGATTTTTTGATTCTTCATAGTGGTTCACAAACCTTCTTTCGGAACTGTACAGCTCTTCTTTTCCCGCTGTTTCCATTCCTACTGTATAGGCTGTGCTCACATAAAGAAATCTTCTGCATTCAATTTTCTCTGAGAATTCCAATGCCCTCCTGGTTCCTTCCAGGTTGACATCAAAGGTCTCCTTATGCTGTTCAGGGTCAAAAGAAAGGTAGGCTGCCATATGATAAATGGCCTCAACTTTCCCTTTCAAATTCTCGGCTTCTTTCATGTCCAGCCCAAGCAGACTTGAGCTTAAATCTCCTATCACACAGTTTACGTTTTTTCTGAAAGCAGGTGGGATTTCGTTAATAAACATATTTGCTTTTTTTTCGTTCCTGCAAAGGACATACAATCTGTGGTCGTCATTTAATAATTCTTCCGTTAATTTTTTGCCTACAAAACCCGTGGCTCCGGTTAAAAAAATATTCAATTACTATCCCTCATTTCTATTAGCTATTTTACCGTATAGAAAGGAAAAGAAACAAATGCTTGTATCCAATCGTCTTTATAATTGGCTCTTTTCGTAAACTTTGCTGCTTTTTGATACTAATTCCGAAGAAATATCAATCTCAAGAAGAAAAAAATACAAAAAATCGAAGTCACTTTCCTAAAAGGTTGTTGCTTTGAATACTATTTTACCTCCTCCTAATTTTCACTTAGAAGGATTGTAGTCGCACGCCTGGAGCGAAAATCCATTAATTTTAAAATAGCCACAATCTTTGCAAAAACAGCCTTTTAATTTTACTGAAGGTCCTTCCCTCCCGTACATAATCAGTAGTAAGTTTGAAAAGATTATTATGGAAAGGAGGTTGTTCACTATGACAAATAAAAATGATAACCGAGAACGGAAAAACAAATATCCAAGAAATAAAGCTTTCAATGAAGATTTTGCAAAGGATGCGGCCATTCGAAGTGATATAACCCAGCAGGACATCAAAAACAAATTAAAATGATATCAAAACTCCCCTGTCCCCAAGGATCAGGGGTGTTTATTTGGTTTTTAGAAAAAAAGTGATTTTAAAAATGTTTATAAATAAAAAAGGTTTTTCCTGCCAATTAACGAATTCTATATATATAAAGGAAGCATTCCGTTATAATGGAACAATCGAAGAAATTTCCATGATCGGACAAAGGATATGAAGCTGGAGTCCACACGTGGGTTTGGAGTGTCAGCAGAACATATTCTAACGGTAAGTTAAATACAGACAGAGAGCTGAATTTTTATAGTTGGCCTGATGAACTGGGCAAAGAACTAGTCATGAGCCAAAAAGATGGGGTGCCTCCCCTCTTTTTGGCTTTTTTTATATTAAAAAACGAAAAAGCTTAATGGAGTGAAGAGATTATGAAAAATTTTGTGATTATTCTGAATAGGTATTCAGCAGGTCTTCAAGGAGTCGCAAGGTATGGATAACACGCTTGTTATTCATATAAGGGAGGAAGCTGATATCGTTGCCGCACGGAAAAAAGGAAGAGAGATCGCTCAACAATTACAGTTCAGCTTAACCAATCAAGCGAGAATTTTGACAGTCGTTTCGGAACTTTCAAGAAATATTTACAGGTATGCTGGCTGCGGCCACATTGAATTTGAATTATTGGAAGAGGAGCGGAAAAAAGGGATTAGAATTATTTCATTAGATCAGGGATGCGGGATACCAGATATCGAAAAGGCCATGCAAAAAGGATATTCTACATCTGGAAGTCTTGGTGCCGGTCTTCCCGGTGTCAAGACAATCATGGATGAGTTTGAACTCACATCAGCTCCCAATTCAGGAACCAGGGTGGAAGCAGTTAAATGGCAGATAGGATAGAGTATATTAAAGTCTGATATCATTAAAATAAGGCTCTTTTCATAAACTTTGTTGCTATTTGATAATATTCCGAAGAAATATCAATACCAAGAAGGAAAAAATACGGTAATATCGAAAAGATAAGAGCTGCTCTTCCCCGGTAAAGATAAAATTCTTAGTATTGGGGATATCCGAAAGCAACAATATATACGAAAACAGCTTTAAATAAAGAACCGTTAGAATCTGTGGTTCTTTACCACGTTAAACAAAAAAAGAGACAGTTCCTCTTATTGCTTTAACGTGGTAAAGCGATGAGAGAACTATCCCTATTTGAATGTTGTGCTCCGCCCTCTTTAACAGCAGGCTATCATCGGCCGTAAAGGCAGCTTCTTCAGGTTGCTTACACACTTTCTCCCTTCACTTCTAAAAAGGAGCGGCTTCCGATAGAAAAAAAGAAAATGCTGGTTAGAGCAATACCTGCAACGAGCCACAGCATGAAAGGTCCGCCCGTTTCATTAAACAGAAATCCTCCCAAGACAGGACCGGCAAAGTTTCCAATCTTTCTGAACTGACCAGCACCAAAATAAATTCCCCTTAAATGTTCAGGTGCCAGATTGTCGATCAATACAGAGTTCGCAGGGAAAATCAATATCTCCCCTAAAGTCAGAAAGGCGACAGAAACAATGCACATCATCCACCCATCGGCAAAGCCAAATCCCGTTAATCCTAAACTCAAAATGAGAGCACCGGTGACCATCATTTGCATCGGTTTGAATCTTTCTGCAATTGAACTAACAGGCATTTGCAGAAATACGACCATCACAGCATTGATTGATAACAATATGGAAAAAACGTAAATACCGTCTTCCAGCTGGGCTTCTAAATGCAGAGGTAAAGTGGACTGCAATTGTGAGTAGCCAATATTAACTAATATGACGCCGAGAAGTAAAAATCGGAGGGCAGAATCCCGCTTCACTATTGAAAATGCATCACGAAAGGTAACTTCTGATTTAATTTCTCCTGTACCCTCCAAGTGGAATTTTCTCAAAAGAATCGTAAGCGCGAATGCATATATCAGATAGATGGTGCCGGTTAGGACAAAAGTTGACTCTGGCGATATACTTGCTAAATAGGCTCCAGCCAGCGGACCTGCTGCAGCTCCTATATTTATAGCGGTATAGCGGAGAGAATAGGCCTTCATCCTCTCCTCCTTTTTAGTGAGATCCGCCATTAATGCCTGAGAAGTTGGTTCAAAGAAAGAATTTGACAAACCATTCAATGCATTCAGTATAATGAACCAAATCGGATGGTCTGCAATACTGAATCCAAAGAACACTAGTGAAATCGAGAGTAGAGAAAATAATAACACTGGTTTCCGTCCATATCTATCCGATAAATGCCCGCCAATGAAACCTCCTGCGGTAGCCACAAGCGGGCTTGCCCCAACAGTCAAACCTATCAGCAGAGGATGCATATCCATATTTCTGGAAAGGTATATTGCCAGAAAAGGCATGGTCATGAAAAAGGCCGCTCTCGATAAAACAGTACCAGTCAAAAGAACCCAAATAATCAGGTGAAATTGGTTAACATAGCTTTTAATAGAATTCACATGAAATTCCCCCTCTTTTCTTTCCATAACTTACTATATGGTGAAAGCAGGGATAAGTAAATTCTATATATTTAATGGATTAACATAACTAAATCTTATTAAAGTGAACGCTATTCATATTTTTATAGCCTAAGATAACAGCATGACCATCAAAGGGACGGTAATAATACTCATGGATGTGGTGACCAGCGTACTAAATGAAACGAGATCTGGTTCAGTATCGAATTGGACAGCAAACATCGTGGTATTGGCAGCCGTCGGCATTGCGGCTAGAACAATAAGTACGCTGGCAAGGAGAGTATCAAGGGACAGCATCACAGTGATGGCATAGGCGATCACAGGGGAGATAACCAATCTGATGAATATCACTCCTGATAATTCTTTTAATTCAACGTTTTTCTTGGATATGCTTGCCAGCTGCATCCCCAGTACTAGCATGATGGTAGGAATGGCAGCTGAGGCTATTAGATCCAACCCGATATAAATGAAATCTGGAATGGAAACGGATCCGATTTGCAGCAGAATGCCTGCAATAGAGCCATAAAGTACCGGCATTTTTAATATTTTAATTAGTGATGCTTTCAACGTCCCGCCGCTTTTGCTTCCTTTGGCTGCAAAATACAAACCGACGGTATTCATCAGTAAAGATTGAATAACCATCATAATGACAGCATACTGAAACCCGGTTTCCCCAAAGGCAAATAGAATGACAGGCACTCCGTAGTTCCCGCTGTTCATGAAAGCACCCGCTAATACAAAAGCAGATGTTTTACTTTGCGGCCTATTGGTCATCCTTCCTGCTATAAAAGAGACAAGGATTAACCCGAACAACAGTAGGAGACAAAACAATAAGATATAAAGGTAGTCCATATTCAGTTCATTTTCATAAAAAGTTTGTAAAGCCAGGAATGGCAGCATCAAATACAAAGCTGCTGTTGAGATGGACTTAATATCTAATTTGAGAAGATTTTGACCAATAAAACCGACAGATAGAATGATAAAGACGGGCACTACAATTAATATAAAACTCATTATCAAAACTCCAAATCAATATTTTTCTAAAATAACAATCTAAGTATTTTATTAGTATAATTCAAATTGTAAATTCCTGCTTGCCATCTGCCTGACATCACTCAATACTCCTTGTGATCGCGCTAAAGGGGACTGGTCTTCTGTTAACGGGTCATATTGTCCTTCTTTTTATCAATGTATAGAGACCCGTCTTTTTGGACTTCAGCATAAAAGACTTCTGATATAGACTGTATTCCTTTTTGCTGAAGTTGTGAAATAAGCCACTCTTCTTGAAGGTTGAGTCTTTTTAGATTATTTTGAATCACTTCTCCATCTGCAATGACTTCAGTGGATTGAGGATATTTTTCACTTTTTAAAGGAACATTCATATCATTTTTTGTGATGGTTTGCTGAGCCTGCTTCTTGAGAACAGATAACTTTCCGTTTGTTTCGAATATGGCATAGTCCACGTCCTTCATGGAAAACACCTGTTTTTCACGCAGCAAGGCCATTAAGCCATCAACATCTAATTGAGTCTTTTTCAAGCTGTGTTCCATTATCTTTCCCTGTTTCACTACGATGATGGGTTCTCCTTCTAAAATTTTCCTTGCACCTTTGGACTTTAGGTCTATGTAAGAAAAACCAACCGTTAATATAAGCCAGCCTGCAAGCGCAAGAAGGCCATTGCGGATACTTAATTCCGCTGAAACGACAATAGTCCCTCCAATGTTCCCCACAGCGACTGCCGAAATGAAATTGAAGAAAGTCATTTGGCTGATTTCTTTTCTTCCGGAGAGCCGGGCCATGATGAACAAGGCAATAAAAGCAATTACTACCCTTAAAAATAGCTCGAATATATTCATTGAGATTCCTCCTTTTCTGTTATTATCTTTATAAAAAAGAAAAGTATGAAAAAAGCTCCCAAATTGGATCGGGAGCTCTCTCTTTATTTAATCGTAATTTCTTGAAGAATCTTGAGCATAGCCGGGTATACAGCTTCTGACTCTTCTTCATTAGGATAATGGATGGTGAATTTTAAAATTTTGCCGTCAACACTTTTTACCCCAATGGCCGTTTGAACTTTTGTATTCTGAGAATGGAGAAAAAAATGTGCGTTTTCGTAAAATGGAAGAGAGTTCTGAGTCCTTAATTCTGTCACTGCTCCCAGTGATGCTAGCTGGTCTTCAGCATTCATCCTCACGTTCTTTATATCCGTTTGGGAATCAAGCACTTCTACCCTGGCAAAGTAATTATCATCATTATTGAATTGAAGAATATAAGTTCTTGGTTCCTCAGGTGTAAAAATAAAACCTGAATGCAAAGGAACATGCAGCCGAACTTTTTCAGCATCATAGGCGGCAGGATAAGTTTGCATCTGGTTGACCTTCAGAAGTTGACCTGCAAAAATCAGGTTGTTTTTCAAACCATTATTTCTTCTCAATTCTTCTACAGATATCCCATATTTTTGGCTGATGCTCCACAGGGTATCTCCGCTCCGGATGAGAATGACAGTCGGAACTTCAAGTTTTTGACCACTGAAAATCGTATCTGATTTCAAACCATTCACATGTTTTAATTGGTGAACGGTAGTGCCGTGTTTTTTCGCAATGCTCCATAACGTATCACCTTTTTTCACCTTGATGATCTTCTGGATTTCTAGTTGTTTACCTGCGTAGATGATATTGGAAGTGAGTTCATTACTCTCCTTCAGTTGCTCCACGGTCATCCCATACCTTTGGGAGAGACTCCAAAGAGTATCTCCTTTCTTAATAAGATGAAAATGTTCAGCTTCAGCATGTGTAAGACTGAAAGCTGAGAGTGCCAATGCAATGGCTGCTGACTTGATAAATGTTTTCTTCATGAATTAACCCCCATAATGTTCTCTCTTGATGTGAATTGCTGTAAATCACCTTTTACACCTTATTAGACGGAGAGAAGGTCAGCAAGTTACATGAGAATGAGCCCGTTTTACAGGATTAAACAATAAGAAAATACGTACCGAATATGAGAGCGATGACAATCACCAAAACAGCCAAGGCGATAATGGTGGCTCTCGATGTACGGAAGGATTGATTATTTATGGCATCAATTTTTTTAATATAGCCAAAGAGTGCCATTATAATAGTCAGGATACCGAGCCCTACAGATGTTAGACCAATGATATTCGCAAGCAGATCGCTCAAGGGAGATAGTTTGTCTTCCATTGTAAAATGGAGGTTGGTCACAAGGAACCCTACCCCTATAATGGCAATAGCCGTACGTATCCAGGCAAGAAAAGTCCTTTCACTCGCCAAGTGCTGCTGGATATATTTTGAGTCAATGGTACTTTGAGTTTGCTGATCGGAATTTTCTCGATTCGTCATGAGTACACCCCTTAATGATTAAAAAATTCTTGGATTGTTCACCTTACTTCTTTTTCCCTATAAATTGGATTACATGTGAAAAGCCGTTATTCCCTTCACCTTCATAACGGCTTACTTCACCCCCTGAAGAAGTGGATGATTTTCCAATTTGAAAGGATCTGGAAAATCTTCCGTGGTGTACAGCATGTTGGTATCTTTAGGTCCATTGAAGTCATAAGGGATTTGATAGAAAGAATTCACTTCGCTTACCAAACAGCCTTTTAATAAGAGAGGGCCTATAAAAACATTATAGAAAAATGGTAAACAAAAGGCCCCTAACTCGATTGAGCAGGGCCCTTTATTAAAATATCTTATTCACCATTAAGATGACTCCTGCCAGGATCCAGAGGAGAACACCAGGTCAGATGGGAAGATTGAACCTCTTATACTTCCTTTGATTCTCCACTTTGATGCCTCAGGAACCTTGCTTGCATTTTTGCTGTTTGGACATATAAACGCTCCTCTTTGACCAGGACCAGGTCTCTTATTAGACTCTTAATACCTTAAATTCCCCGCCGCCAAGCAATGTTTTTACATAATCAATTTTGGTTTCATCAAAATAAACTTTGTCTTTTTCATTAACTAGGAATTGAATCCCTTCTATTTCTGTTACTTCATCTTTTTCTAAAACTGACTCATCCAGAGTCAGACGCAGCTTAGGGCCTCCTCAGCCAATGCCCATTTCCAGACGGATGAACGGTTTTTTGCCTTGCTCAATGACGTCTTTTACTTGAGATCGAATAACATCTATTGCTGATTGAGTTACTTTAACCATAGATATGCCTCCTTACAACTAGCTTTTATCGTTGAGGATATGCCATTCCCAATCCTTTAAGGAAAAAGAGTAAAATCCCTGGATAGTATGATTTTACCCTTTTGATGGCAGCTATAACAACGAATTTCAACTATTATAGTATATCCATCCAAATTTTGATGGCTGTTCCCAGGATTAGGAATGCCAGTATATATTGAAGAATCTTGGTATTTACCTTCTTACCGGCCATTGCGCCGAGCGGAGAGGCAATCAAGCTTGCAGCAACCATAACCAATGCGGGAAGATAATCCACTTGCCCCGTGGTAATTTTACCGACTGTCGCTCCGATGGAAGAAATAAAGGTTATGGCAAGCGAAGAGGCAATCGTCATTCGTGTAGGGATTTTCAGTACGACCAGCATGATCGGCACAAGCAGGAAAGCTCCGGCAGCTCCTACAATTCCTGCTCCCACCCCAACAATTAAAGCCAACGAAGCTGCCAGCCACTTATTAAACTTCACTTTGTCCAGAGGAATATCATCAATTCCTTTTTTGGGGATGAACATCATAACAGCTGCTATGAGAGCTAACACTCCATACACTAAATTGATTCCGCCTCCTGACATCAGTTTGGAACCATAACCGCCGACGAAGCTTCCGATTAAAATCGCTCCGCCCATATAAGCTATCAAAGTCTTGTTAAGATATCCGCCTTTACGGTAAGCCCAAACACCGCCGATCGTCGCGAAAAAAACCTGCACGGCACTGATGCCGGATACCTCATGGGCACTGAATGCTGCCAGCCCAAATAAAGGCGGGATGTATAATAACATGGGATATTTGATAATGGACCCGCCTATCCCGAGCATTCCTGAAATATATGAACCTATAAAACCTATTAGAAATATAATTATAATAAATCCTATATCCATTTTTATACCTCCTTAAAAAAGGGAACCATGTATCGGTTCCCTCATATATTTACCCTTTTTTAATCCAGAACTTGAAAACATTATTCTCTTCTTCGTGATGAATTAGTTCATGGCCTCCTGATTTTGTCCATGCTGTAAGGTCGCTTTTAGCACCTTTATCTGTAGCGTGGATCTCCAGTATTTCTCCTGATTGAAGTTCATTGATGGCCTTTTTGGTTTTCACGATCGGCATTGGACATGCCAGTCCTTTTGCATCTAATACTTTTGTTGATTCCATTTTAATAGCCTCCTGTTGGTTCATTTTTTAAAATCAAACTTAATTACATCTCCTGTGTTTTAGCCAGGACTGCCTGGTTTAGGTAAAAGTCTGAACACTATAGTGAAACTCGCTCTTTCTATTTCAGAGCAGGCATAGCTTTTGGAAAAAATACAGAATGCAGGTCCCGGCCGGCATTAACCGGCCGGTAACCAAGCTTATCTTACTGCACAGCGGTTTGGTCCGATTTCCATTTCTCGCTGTTCATCATTATCTGGTGTAATCTTGCCCATATTCGTCTTCCGGATTTCTTGATATGCATTAGGCTGCGGCGGAAGATTTTCAGTTACCAAGGCTCTGAATTCTGCTTCGTTTTCGATGTTCAAACCGTGGTTCTTCGCAAATAGAACACCAAGCTTTTCAGATACGCTTCCATCTTCATTCAGTTCATCGATAATCATGAAGTGAGCTGGAAGAACAACCAAATCATCGGATAATTCTTTGTAGCGGGTATAAAGGGTTTCTCTCAAGTCACCTACCCAATCTTCAGCCAGCCCTGCAAGATCAGGTCTGCCGATAGAATCGATGAAAAGGATGTCACCAGTCATCAAGTATTGCTCATCAACTACAAAGGAAGTGGAGCCGATTGTATGCCCAGGTGAATACAGAGCGTGGATATTGATCGTTGTGTTTCCGAGTTTGACCTCATTTCCATCCTCTAAAGCCGCATATGAGAAAGTGACTTCTTCCGCATCTTTCGGTGGAAGCCAGTAAGTTGCTCCTGACTTCTCTGAGATGATTCTTCCCCCTGAAATGTGGTCGGCGTGAAGGTGAGTATCAAACACATGAGTAATCGTTGCATTGATGCTCTCAGCGAATTGAATGTAAACATCGGCCATTCTTGTTGAGTCGATAATGGCGGCTTCACCATTTGATACAACCATGTACGAGAGACAGCCCTTGCCGATACGTACAAACTGGTAGAGCTCTCCTCCATTATTCAAGTCACCGACTTTAACAGGTTCCAAGTGCTCACTCCATGCTTTCATTCCGCCTTCAAGATAAGATACAGTCAAGCCCTCGTCAGAAAGCATCTCTGCCACCATCACAGATGAACCTTCTTTCGCACAAACGACAAGGATATCTTTATCAGCCGGAAGCTTATCCATGATTTCTTCGACTCCATCCAGAAGATCGAAATAAGGGATATTCAGGTATTTAAAATTTCCACCTTCAATTTTCCAGTCTAGAAAGGCATCTTCATTTCGCACATCCAGGATGAACAATTCTTCATTATTGAAAACTTTTTTCGTAACTTCTTGTGAATTCATTGCTTTTATAGTCATAACCAATTACCCCCTGTGGTATTATTTATAGTAAAATTTTTTGCTAATTGATAGTATGTGAATAAGTCTGAAGGGCTGGACTATTCTACCGATTCAGCCGCCCCGTTCCATTGTGTCATGCCAGGAAGAACGTTGATGACTTTTGTGAAACCACTCTGGGCGAGTTTCTGGGCAGCCAGATCACTTCTGCTTCCTGTGCGGCATACCACATAAATTTCTTCTTCTTTGTTCAATTCCGCCATTCGGTCTTCCAACTCTCCCAGTGGAATTGAAACAGCATTCGGAATATGATTAAAAGCATACTCCGCTGCTTCCCTGACATCTAGAACAGAGATATTTTCACCTTCACTTAATTTAGCAGCTAATTCATCATTGGTTGCAACGTTAGGATGTTTTTTTTCAATAGATTCTTCTCCTGATGCTTTTCTCAAGTAATGTTTAAGGACTTCCCCTTCTTCAATTGTACCTAGATACTGATGCCCTGCTTTCTCGGCCCATGCCTTGATATCTGCTTTTGAGCCTTTATCGGTTGCTTCTACTTCCAAAACCTGTCCGGCTTGGAGTCCATTGATGGCCTTCTTCGTTTTTACGATTGGCATAGGACATGCCAATCCTTTAGCATCCAATACTTCATTTACTTTGATATTTTCCATATGATGACCTCCTGTTAATACTCCATAGGGTATTATATTTCATAAAAAAATTTATTCAGTTTTTCCTTCCCAAGCAAGCATGCCGCCATTCATATTTATAACCCTGTACCCCTGACTCTCTAAGAATTGACATGCACGGCCGCTTCTTCCGCCTGATCGGCATACAATGATATACTCTTGTGATTTATCAAGCTCATTCATTCGAAATTCAACTAATCCCAAGGGAATATTGACAGCACCAGGAATTTTTCCCTCTGCCACTTCATCCGTTTCACGGACATCAATAATGTTTGAAGGTTTACCTTCGTTTACAATTGTTTCTACTTCTCTAGGTGTGATCTCTCTCATATAGTATTCCTCCTTATTATAAGCTCTTTTCCTGTAGTACATGCTGGGGAAAAGAGCATGAAACTAGCGAAATATCATTATTTTGACCAGGCCCCCATACCGCCTTTTACATTGGCGACTTTACTGAAGCCTTTTTTCTTTAGAATTTTTGCTGCCTTATTGCTTCTCGTCCCGCTCTGGCACATCAAGACGATTTCTTTATTAGTAGTAAGTTCTTTGGTCTTGTAGGGTAATTCATATAGTGGGATGTTTTTAAACCCCTGAATATTTCTTTTGTTAAACTCACCTTTTGTCCTGACATCAATGAACATTTTGTCTTTATCCTGTAGTTCATTTTCCAGGTCAGCTGTTGTGATATGTCTAACACCTCTTGCAGGCATAAGACGCATAATAATGATGATGACTAAAATACCGACAAGGATATACCTCATGTATTCCAAGTAATTGACCCCCTTATTAGATGAACAGGTTAACGTTACCGTCTTCTGCATCCGCTAAATATGCTGCAACCCCAGCATACTCGATATTATCCAATAATTCTTCTTTTTGCAAACCAAGAAGATCCATTGTCATCGTGCAAGAAACAAGTTTTACATCCTGTTCCTGAGCCATTTCAATCAAAGCAGGAAGTGACATTGCATTATGTTTCTTCATGACTCCCTTGATCATCTTTGGTCCCATCCCCGCAAAGTTCATATTGGAGAGCCCCATTTTATCTGCACCTCTTGGCATCATCTTGCCGAACATCTTTTCCATGAATCCTTTTTTCACTTCGATATTCTCATCTTTCCGAAGCGCGTTCAATCCCCAAAAAGTATGAAAGATGGTAACTTCGTGATCATATGCCGCCGCCCCGTTTGCAATGATGTAAGCAGCCATGGTCTTATCATAATCTCCGCTGAATAATACGATTGTTGTTCTTTTTTTGTCTGTCATTGTTTTCTCCTCCTGATTAACTTTTATTTATTTACCCCTACCCTATAGGGTATTAAAATTGTTAAAAAAATTATCCCTTTTTAATCCAGAAAGTAAAGATATCACTTTCTTCTTTATGGTCCAGCATTTCGTGACCGGTTGATTTTGCCCATGCTGTTAGGTCATTCTTAGCGCCCTTATCAGTTGTAAGAACCTCCAGTACTTGACCTGGTTCCAAATCCTTCATAGCCTTCTTTGTTTTGACGATTGGCATTGGACAAGCCAAACCTTTTGCATCTAATACCTTATCTGCTTTCATATTTATACCTCCAAGTATTTTTTTGTTTATACCTATAGGGGTATGTTACTATGTGAAAAAAAGGTTGTCAACCCTTTTAGTATTATCTGCTTTTAACCAGCAGGTTGACAGCCTCTTTTATCATGTCGTCAGATTTTTCTCCACGTTTCTCCGCTTCCAGGACACATTCGACGAGGTTGGAACTTACAATAACACCGACTGTTCTATCTACTGCAGAACGGACAGCGGATAATTGAGTGATGACTTCTTTACAATCTTTGTTTTCTTCCATCATTTTCAGAACGCCTCTTAACTGTCCTTCCATGCGTTTCACACGATTCTTGACCCCATCATTATATTCCATAACAATACCCCTTTCCCTTATTCTGTTTTGGCGGAGATTGTTTTTCAGTCAAAGTATAACCTGCAACCTTATATCCTTTTCTTTTCAGCATCCGGATGCTCATGTTTTTTTCAAGCGGAGTGGATGCTGCGACATGTATCCGGGTGGCTGCTACATCGTCCCAGTTTCTATTGATATACGCCACTGGGAGATTAACAGCGTGAGGTATAGGATTGGCAGATGACTGGTTATAATCCCGAACATCTAGTATGAGTATCGATTCCGTCTCTGTTGGAATTTCAGTGCTGCACTGAACTCCTCTGACAGGAAAGTATCTATTATACAATGCAACCATTATGGTGCCAGCTATGATAATCAATAATAACATTTTTATACCGCCCTTATCAATTTATAAGGAATCATCTTGCTTACATGAGTTATTATATACCCCTACAGGTATAATGTCAACCTCTTTTCTGGATCTATTTCTAACCCGCTTGAAAAGTTTTTGCTCTTTAGTAAAGCGGCGTCTTGGCTGCCAAATTAACCTTAACCTTTTAAAGTTCCCCCATTTGTGGTTAAGAGCTAATCTTCCAGTTAAAAGTGTGCAACATGATTGGATAATGATCACCATGCTCCAAAATGAATATTAAATGAGATTCCTAATCATCTTTCATAAATTCAGTTTTTTAAAGGTCGCGAAATTGTCCTTCTACAATTTCCATGTTGATCGTTGAGTAAACTTATTAATCATTGATGCAACTGTATCACATAAAATTTTGCATAATCAATGGCAATGCTTGCAATACCTATGAAAGATTATAGAAAAGGATGAATCCATTTGAATTCATCCTGTAAGCTTTCCTCTTTCTTAGATGCTTTTTTCCATACAGCCCATTAAGCGTGCTTCAATATCTTTTGCAAATTCTTTCAACTTTTCATCATTCAGCATGGAGATGAGTGAGGTTGGTTTCGGCATCCCTATTCTCGTTTCCCCTCCCTCTTCATAAACGACTATTTTACACGGAAGGAAATAGCCAGCCATAGTGTTCTCATTCAGTACTCTTTGCGCTTCTTTCGGGTTGCAGACTTCCAGTACCCTGAATTCTTTTTCGAACTCCAATCCTTTTTCCTGAAGTTTGTCCTTTATATCAAAAGTCCAGAGTACCCCGAATTGTTCTTCCTTCAAGCTTGCTTCCAGGCTATTCACTGCCTCATCAATGGTTTTCGGTGTTGTAAGAGTGTAATCAAACATGAGCAACCTCTCCTTTTTGATTATTTTATAAACGTTTCTATCTTACTGCGCAACGGTTAGGCCCGGTTTCCATCACGGTCTGTTGGTCTTCGTCAGGACTTTCTTTCCCCATATTCGTTCTACGGATCTCTTCATAAGAGTTCGGCTGAGGCGGCAGGTTTTCTGATACAATTTTTCTGAACTCTTCTTCTTCATCTATATTTAATCCATGGTTTTCTTGATAGAGCGTACCAAGTTTAGAAGATATACTTCCATCTTCATTCATCTCATTGATTCCCATATAATGAGCAGGCAAAACAATTAAATTTTCATCCAGGTCTTTATACCGGCGATAAAGCGTTGTACGAAGATCTCCAACCCAGTCCTCTGCTTTACCTGCAAGGTCAGGGCGGCCGATCGAATCGATGAAAAGGATATCTCCTGTAAGTAAAAACTGATCATCTATAATATAAGAAGTACTGCCGATAGTATGCCCCGGGGAGTACAAAGCCTTGATGATGGAATAGCCTACCTCGTATTGGTCCCCGTCCTTGACCGGCTCATAAGAGAACTGTAAATCCTCAGCATCTTTAGGAGGCAGAAAGTATTCAGCCCCGCTGTTTTCAGCGAGCTCTCTTCCCCCCGAAATATGATCAGCGTGCAAGTGTGTATCAAGCACTCGAGTCAACTTGATATCATTTTCTGCCAGTATTTTTCTGTAGGGCTCGGTCATTCGAGCTGCATCCACAATAGCAGCTTCTCCATTGGACTGTATTAAGTATGACAAACAGCCTTTTCCGATCCGGACAAACTGATGAATGGTCCCTCCCCCTTTCAATTCACCAATTTTGATGGGCTCCAGGTGTTCACTCCACGCACTCATTCCGCCTGTAATTGAATAAACATCAGTATATCCTGCTTCGGCAATTAAATTTGCTGCTTTCAGAGAAGAATTTCCTTTAGCGCAAATTACATGAATCGTCTGAGATTCAGGAAGCTTATCAAGGAATGAATCAATGCTTTTTTCCTTAATTTCTGTGTAAGGTGCATTAATGACCTCTACATTTCTGCCTTCAACTTTCCAATCATCAAATGCATCTGTGTTCCTAACATCTACGATAAAAACCTTTTCTTTGCTTAATACTTTTTGAGTTAATTCTTTTGTTGAGATCTCTTTTACAGACATAGTGGTCCTCCTTTTGGTTTTTTTATTCTCATAATTCCCTTACCCCTATTGGTATTTCTTACACATCTTTTTCAGAAAATATTAGTCACGCTTATATTGTGTAACCCCCTGTGGTCCTATACTCTTGCAATAGGAAGAAAACCTTTAGTATTCAGGGAGAATACATAAGTAACAATTCTTGCGGAAACAGTCTTATAAAAAGTTGTTTTCGCAAAGGTTGTGGCTGCTTTAAACGAAAAGGATAGGGTACGAATAACTCAACCATTTCTTAGACTAATTAGAAATTTGATTCAAAACAGCACCCGATACTATTTATCGCATTATTTTTGCTTTCTGCAGTCCCTCCTGGTACTAATATTTCTCTCGCGAAACGGGAAGCAGTTCATTTTTTTTTGGCTAACAGAATATAAAGCTTTTCTCATATGAAGTTAATATATATTAGCAGCAAAGTTTGCAAAAAGGAGCTTTTAAAAAAACTTCTTAAAAAATGCAGAGTTCCCTTAGAACGCTCACAAAAAAGATTCCTCTCCTTTTTACACCTTCAGAATAGAAAGAATGAAGACAGTTTGCTATACTACTAGTACATTAGTCACAGAGGAATGAGGGCTTACATTGTACACCACACTAAACAAACATAAATCAAATGTGAATCATCCCGCTTTAGAATATTATATAGAAGTGACGAAATTCATTTCAGCCATGCTGCCGGATATAGCGATCGGGATTACAAACCGCGAAGAATGGCTTGCCTATTATCCAAGCCGTAAGATTGATTTGGGGGTTAAACCGGGGACAAAAATAAATCCAAGGGAACCCTTGGCCGATTGTATACAGAATAAAAGAGTGATCAAAGAGGAAGTCCCAGCTGAATTTTTTGGATTTCCATTCACAGGACTTGCCAATCCGATTATTACGGATGGGCAGGTCATTGGTGCGGTTGCTATACAGATGCAGGAACAAAACGAGAAGGAATTGAGAAGAATAGCAGACCAGATTGTCTCTTCTGTAGTGCATACGAATGAAAGTGTCAGTAAAGTTGAAAAGGGTGCTGAAGGTCTTTCGGACATAAGCCATCAGCTTCTACAGCAATCCGTTCAGTCAGCGACAGAGATGGAGCAGACAAATGAAGTCATTACGATGATTAAAAAGATTGCCGATCAAACCAATCTCTTAGGGCTGAATGCTTCCATTGAAGCCGCTCGTGCTGGAGAAATGGGACGGGGGTTTGACGTAGTGGCTAAAGAAATCAGAAAATTATCAAGTGAAACCGTAGCCTCCACAGAGAAGGTACGGAGCATTCTTTCCAACCTGCAGCTTTCCATGAAAGAAATGGCCGCTTCCGTTGAAAGAGTCGTAAGTGTCGGTGAAAATCAAGCGGCATCCACCCAGGAAATTTCCGCATTTATCAATGAAATTGAAAAGATGAGTAAAGAGCTTAATAAATATGCTTCACAATTATAAAGAAACCAGGTATCTGCCCCATCTTCTATGCAGCAGACACCTGGTTAATCCTCACGGTTTAAGAACAAGCGAAAGATGGCAGGTCTTTCGCTTTTGTTTTTACATTTTATTCTGAAGTCATGGCTTACATGGCCAGGGTGATCTAAAAAGAATCCTCGCACAATGGCCACAGGTCGTTCTCAGGTTAAAGTTCCACTTGTTTGACCAGCTTTTTCAACCTTTGATTAAGCTGTTTTCTTACTTTTTTAACATCATCGCTGTCATCCTGGATATTTTCACTTAAACTGCGGGTTTCATGAATCCAGTCTCGTAAATCAATGATATCTCCGTAATCTTTTTGAACTTTTTTGTACTGCTTGGATTTCCTTGTGTAGTCTATGGACTGAACTTCATTAAGGAAGCTGCAGATATACCTAAGTTTCTTCGCTTGTTTCCGCACACTGTGAAGTGCATCGAGCCCTTTATCCGATTTCTTATCTTTGATTTCCTTATATTTAAATACCCGTTCATCAAATTTCTTTTCATACTGCTTCAACGCTGTATCTATATCCAATTTAACCACGCTGTCCTTCAACTCATCTTGTGAAAAAGTTGTCCAGCGCACTGAAAATTCATCATCGATTATATGGGGAAGTTTCTGCTTCAGCTCATTGCGATGTTCTTCTCTTTCTTCTTCAACCTTCTGGATGAACTTACTATACAGCTCACTGTACTTATTATTTTCTGCTTCTTTGTCAAAGGCTTCAATGAAGACATCGTTCTCTCTTACTTTTCCTAGTACGTCATGAGCCTCCTTCAAGCATTTATATAAGGGATGATCTTTTTTTATTCCGATGAAATGGATGAGCGTACGCAGCCTTCTTCCCTTTGTTCTAGCTTTATGGACGTCTTCTGTGTTCGTAAATGTTACGGCTTTTTCACAGTATTCTTTGTATTCCTGAAAAAGATCACCGAGGACGGCTGACCATCTCTCAACTGATGCTTCAGTACCTGTATGGATACAATCCTCGCAAACATGAGTTTTCTTTATTAAAAGAAGTGCCTGGTTGCTTCCACAAATCACACAAGAAGGGGCATTCCCTTGCAGGACACCTTCCTCGCCTTGCATAAACAGACCGATTTCTGTTCCGGTTTCCCACCCCAGCTTGTTCATATACTCAGGTGAAATGGGGATGCGCCCGCTTTCATCAATAGGCACCTTCTTACCTCTTCCTGAAGAGCTAAAGTTTATAAGGTGCTTCTTATTATCGATTCTCATAATTAAATAATCTTCTTCCAAGTTCAGTGCTTTTCTTGCGTTGTTTGGGAAAACGACCCTTCCCATGTCATCTATTATCCTGGTAGCAGAAATGATCTTCACATTCACACTTCCTTTCGAGGTGAGGTTACATATATTTTCCCTAACGTGCAAAGTGAAAAACCAGAATGACAGAGAGATATAGGCGTAGTACTTCCCCATTTTTTTAAAAATTAACTAAGTCAGAGCAAACAATAAAAAAGCATTTCAGTTCATCTATTATGACTAAAATGCTCCTTGAACTGCCTCTTTATCCCACATTGTATGGTGTCCATCCTGTATGGAATCTCTTGTTGAATATCTTTCCTTTCGGCTGGAAGTTAAGTCGATAGCCCCTTCTCTTCTTTATTCCACTTCTCAATGTTTCGGTAGATTTCCTCGCTAAGCACTTTGTAACCGGCAGCTGTTAAGTGAATTCCGTCGTCACTTATGAAATCAACCAAATCGCCGGCTTTTTTGAGAGCTGATCTAACATCTACTTTGAGTGTGCTGCATTCTTCCGCCAGTCTGTTTAAATTTCGGTTATAGAGTCCGTGCCAGTAGTCGATGCCGCCTACTTCGCTTATCCAGTGACTGATGGACGGGCTGTATTTATCTGAGATGTTTTTATAATAGCGAACAGGATCCAGAGGAGGAAGAGTTGCAATGACAGGAGTGATTTGATGCTCCTTAAGATTGGTAATGATGCTCTTGATATTCTCTATATATTGATTCATCGGTACGATGGCCTTATGCTCTTCCCATGGTTTTTCGGCTACTTCCTTCCATTTGAAGTTGCAGTCATTACCTCCGATTTCAATAATCACATATTGAGGCTTTTCCATGATTACGTCTTTTTCAAGTCGTTCCAATAGGTGATGAGAATTATCATTAAAAACACCTTTATTAACGACAGATACCTCTTTATTGTTTTCGGAAAATAATTGTTGAAGTGTATTGGGATAATTCTCTTTCAATATTCGAAGTCTTCCTTTTACAAAAGAAACACCGCGAGTCAAGCTGTCACCAAAGCAAACGATTTTCACAATCGACACCTCTTATACTAGTAAAATAAGTTTTTATTATTTTACCATATATTTTCAGGATGTCTTAAAATACTGCTCACCATTTTTTGCATTGTTTTTATATATGAGCTTGGGTTCCTCTAAGGCAGTGTTAATTGGTAAAGTACATAGAGGTACATTCAACACTCACAGACCATTAAATGGTTGCCGTCTGGATCCTGAAAGGTAAAATAATGGTCATGCTGGATTTCCGAGACTGATCTTACACCCTTTTCTTTCACATATTTATAGGATTCCTTGATGTCCTCCTTATTGATATGAAAGGGCGGAAACTTGTATGTATTTTCCTCTGAATAGATTTTGCTGTCCAAAATGATCTCTGTCCCTTTCATCGGCAGTGCATATAGATGACCAAACATGATCTCGCCATCAGCAGGAAATCCCAGCAGGTCACAATACCAATCACGGGCTTTTTCTATATCACTTACAGGGATAAGTAGTACACCGATTTTCTTGCTCAACGGGTTTTTCATCTTAAGTCCCTCCTTTAAATTTCTCCTCACATCATCTTTCTACAATGCTGCTCATTCTCCTTCCGATATCTAAAATGGTCTTGTTTTAATTATTCTCATTTTGTATGCTTTGCTGCTATATGTTAGTAATTCCGATAGGCTGTTTTCTAAAAAATTGTTGCTTTTGGATGCTATTTTAACTTTCTCCCTTTAACGTAGAGGATTGGTGCGGAAGACGTGGGACTGGAATGGTAATCCAATACTTAAACCAGCCACAATCTTTGCGAAAAGAGCCTTCCGAAAAAACGATTTTCATTCACCGGAATAACCTAACCTAGTTAGCATGAATAGAAAAGAGCTGTTATCCCCTATTAGAGAGAGAACCCCTTAGTATCCGATGAGAAATCCGGCCCTTGGTTTTTTCCAAAGCCACAATGATTGTGAAAACAGCCTTTCAATAGGAAAAATACCCGGAGCAAGCCCCGGGTATAAGAGTATCAGCGTTTGTTGTATTTATTGTCAGGGGCAATCTCATTGGCAAACTCGGCCATGGCGTTCTGCAGCATACTCATGTTTCTGTTTTTCATGAGCCCTCCCTGAACTGAACCGGATGAGTGGTTATTCTTCCTGCGGTTCAGTCCATACGCAGCTGCACTCATTCCCAGGCTGAGGATGGAACTCCAAATCATTCTTCTGTTCATCCCTTTTCTCCGGCCAAACAAATTTACAAAGGAAGATCTTCTGCGGCTGAAAAGCCTCGACAACAAATGATTCAAACGAAACACCTCTTCGTATAGAATGGGAAAGAACCAAAGGCACTTTCCCTGCTTAGTATCTCTTATGCGAAGATGGGATATAGCTGGAAAAGATTTATCGATTCTTAAAATACACTTCCAGTGCCTTTAAAACTTGGTCTTCCTGTTTTAGGGGAAGGATTCGATAGTGGTCCCCTTCCAGTGATGTTTCAAAGGAATCGATACCATTCTTTCTTAAAAAATCATCCACATCGGAAAGCTGATCGCTTTGATTAAGAAGTGTTTTGTTACCAACGAAGTCATCTTTCACATAAACTTGATATGTGTCGTGCTCCATCTTTCCCTGCTCCAGATTACTAAAGTTATTGGTTACAAATCCATAAAATCTGCCATCGCCTGTTCCCATATTTTCCGCCTCCATGATTTTTTCTTAGGATGTCCGCAAGAGAGGAAGAATATCAGCTGTATTGGATGATAGGCTGCATAGGTGCAGGTAAGCAAACGCAAAAATGAATGTCACGGCTTGTATTTTGGGGTTAGAGCTGTAATACTAAGTCAGCTTTCTGTTTAGGAGATACAGCTTTTAAATAAAAATCTTCGGCTTTCCAATATCTGTTTCGGAATTTTTCCAAGTCCCTTTGCGTTTGTTCATTTTCCCTTTTAAATCTTATTTCTTTAGGGCAATCAAGGAAGACTACAAAATCCAAATATCCCCTCCACTCCTGCCGCTGAAGAAATACACCTTCTACGATAATGATACATTCTTCAGGCAAGTCAATCATTTGTTTCTTGTGGGTATCCGATAAACCATCATAGAAGAGGAGGCTGAAATTCTTCGAAAGCAGCAGTTTTTCAAAAAAATTATTTCGGATTCCATGCAGATCCCATTGTAAGAAATAATACTCAAACCACTCATCTCGCCCTGTATTATATCTTTTCTTCTTTTCGACAATATGATCATCAATATGGAAAGTAGTATGTGAAATGTCCTCATCCTTCAACTTTTGACAAAATCTTTCGGTTAAAGTCGTTTTGCCTGCTCTGCTAAGTCCGTCGATGGCAAGGATGTATCGTTTGGCTTGTTTTTTTTCTTTGACCACTTGCAGCAGATGTTGTAGATGATCTTCCAACCTATTCGCCTCCTTTGTTTTTGGATATTTTAAAGATTATATCATAAAATAAACAGAGTATTCCGACTTATATAGGAATTCTTTTATTTATTTTCTTTTCTTTGTCTATGAAAGAAATATCCTCAGCAAAAAATTCACTCTTGCTTATCAGTACTCCTTGATTGCAATGACATATTATTATCGTTATTCTTATAAAAAAGGTGGTGGTACATATGGGTAAACCAGAAGAATTGACGGAGATAACCATTATTCAAAAGGACACAGCGAATAAAATTCGGGAAGCGTATATAGGTGAGTTCGAAGAGCCTGTATTGTTTGGGGTGCACGGAGGAGTCAAGAGGTTTTATGGTGTAGAACCAGAAGTTGAGCATCCATCCACATTGGACCATATTGTCGCAGCTGCAGGCGGCTGACTGGTCGGGACCTTATCAGGCGCGCTGGAGGCGCGTAAAATACCGACTTCACCTGACTTGGTTTCTGCAAAAATTCAAGGTGTGATTGAAGCTCCCGATGGCGTTTTAAAAATCACTGGAATCAACTGCCGTTATTTCTTAAAAGTTCCTGAAGGAAAACGTGAAGCCGCCGAGCGGGCATTGTCTGTTTTCGAAAGAGGTTGTCCGGTGGCACAAACGCTGAAAGGCGCAATTGAATTCGATCATTCATGGGAAATCCAAGAGTATTAAAATTTTCTAAAGTAATTTTATACACTCAATAATAAAACGCCTATCAAACGAATCTGATAGGCGTTTTATTATTGAAACGCCCCTTCTCTTTTAAAGGCTGAACTCTGATTTAATTTTATCTGCCACTTCATCAGGACTTAAAGAAGTATTATTTATTCGTATATAATTTTCGGCTTGTATTTCATTTTCTTGTGAATTTAATCGAAGGGTTTTCATTGAGCGTAGAAGATGCTCTTCCGATTGCTCTGTATTGCGTTTGGTCGGTTTATGTTCCAATCTGTTGGGAGTTACATTTCGTTTTATTCTCTCTTCGATGTCAGCTTCGAGTTCTACTAAATAGACTTCAGCAGACTGATCCTTGAAGATGCTGCTGATTTTTTTAACAAATTCCCAGTCCTCTTTCATATTAAACGCCCAGACAAAAGTAGTGATCAAGCCGATTTCGTCTGTTCGGGAAAATGACTTGTATATCTCCTCCCTGAATTGGTGAGTTAGCCTCCACATTTCAGGAGTGAAGCCGAATAATGGCTGTAAGAGATCGATTGTCATATGATTATGCAGTAATTTCATCCCTGTCTTTTTGGGTAAAGCCTGCCCAACCGTCATCTTTCCGACTGCCTGCGGCCCAAATATCAGGACTAATTTCATTGACACTACACTCCATTTTGTATTCATTATAAAGTTCGTGCTTATTTGGCTATACTAATTATCAGTCCTCTTTACAAGAGCGCAGCCCTTATGCTGGGTTTCCTTCTTGTTAGGACTCTTATGTGAAGGCTCTTTTCGGAAAGTTTGTTGCTATTTAATACTAATTCTAAAAAAATAATCTTTATTCACCTTACTAACCTGGTAATCATGAAAAGAAAAGAGCTGCTTTCCCCTATTAAAGAGAAATCCCTTAGTATACGGGGATATACGAAAGCAACAATCTTTGCGAGAACAGCCTTTGTGAAAATAACTTATCCTCCCGGGATTTATAAATGCACGCTGGTTAATTTTTTTTACAGAAATGAATAAGACCAGAGTCCCCAAAAGAACTCTGGTCCACGTAAGGTCCATGGCTTACAGGTTTTCTAAAAACACCCTTATGACATCTGCTCCCCCTATAAATGTCCCAAGAGAGCTTCCCAGATTGGCAAGTACGACAATCAATAGGACCCTGGTTACTTTGTTGTTCCAAAAGCCCTTAACACTTAGCACGTCTTCTGGAAGCGTCTCAAAATCATTAACATTAGGCCTGCGGAAGTAAGCCTGGACGAATCCGGCGAACCAGCCTGCTGCAAGCAGCGGATTCAACGAGGTTATGGGAGCTACTACGAATGCTGTCAAGATCGCCAGCGGATGCCCAAGCCCAATTGCTGTTCCTAAAGCAGAGAAAGAACCGTTCCACAGAACCCAGCTGATGGTCTGCTGAATACCAGCAGAAGGATTACTGATAAATGTATAAGCAATAACGGCAAGGATCAAGAAAGGAATGGTCCAGCCAATGATTTTTGGGACTTTAGACTTTGGTGGACGCTGATTTAACCGGTCCAGATCATGATTCTTCTTAATCTCTTCTTTGATACCGGGAACATGGGCTGCACCTAAAACTGCGACAATTTTCTTTCCAGGTGCATCTTTAATTTTTTGTGCCAGATATTGATCCCGCTCATCGATTAAAGGCGTCTTCAAACGAGGAAAATGCTCTGTAAAGTCAGCCAGCATGCTGTCGAGCATATCCTGCTGTTTAATTCTTTCCAATTCTTCTTCCGTAATAGTGTCATTCGAAAAGATGCTGTAGATGATCTGTGTCATCAATTTACCTTTTCCTATGAATCCTACTCCGCTCCAAATACGGGCGAATGTGATTTGGATGTTTCTGTCGGCAAGTACAAGTTCTGCTCCTGCTTCTTTGGCCGAATGAATTCCTTGAATCATTTCCTGACCGGCGTTAATGCCAAATTGCTTGGCCATTCTTTTTTGAAAGGAAGAAATTGCAAGGTTCATTAATAAGAGAGAAGCCTTCCCCTCCTTGATCACTTTGAATATATCCATCTCTTTCCACTTATTTCCGTCCATTATCGATTGATACCGGGGCTCGTCCAATTCTACACACACAGCATCAGGCTGTTCTCTTTCTATGACCTCTTTAACCTGTTCGGCGCTTTTTTTCGAAACGTGGGCTGTGCCGATCAGAATGAATTCTTTTCCATCCATATGCAGCCTGGTGATATTCTGTTCGTTTTCAATAGACATAAGTTACCTTCCTTTTATGCTCATTTAATCGTTTTTTTTGATGTCTGGCATTACTTGTTCTTATATGTATTGGTGTTCCTGTTTTTAGATTATGTTCTATCATAACTATACCATTTTTAGTATAGGAATTGGATTAGTACTTTGATAAACATCATTATTTCATTGGATTTTATCTGAAAATGACCACTTATATGTATAAACTTCCTTTAAAAGACAAACTTTAAGAAAAAGATTTAGAGGTGCGAACACAAAAAAAGGATGGATGTAAATGACTCAAAAAGCGATCAGCTCCAGTGAACTGGCTACTTTATGGATGACCTATCAGCAGAAAACAATGATCCGAAGAATATTAGAGTATTTCATAGAGGCCTCAGATGATGAGCAGGCTAAAGAAATCCTGCAGGATACCCACAGTCAAGTACTGGGTTATTTAGACCGAATAACAACTATCCTTAAAGATGAAGGAGCTGTCATTCCCATCGGATTTACTGAGAAGGATGTTTATAAAGGAGTACCTAAACTTTTTGACCATAACTTTGATATCATGTTCCTTCGTGTCTTAAAAGAAATCAGTATGGGTCTGCACACCCTCCATTTAAGCATGTCTTATCGCAAGGATCTTATCCTTTTATATAAAGAGCTGACAGGTTTTACGCAAAGTGTCTATGACAAATGTGTCGATTACCTTCAGGAGCAGGATGTACTGCCAAGTGCTCCATCGGTAACCATGCCTTCGATTGTCGAGTTTGCCAAAAGTCCGAATTATATGTCAGGGTTTAATTTATTTTCAGAGAAAAGAGCATTGAATACAGTGGAAGTGTCTTATCTTTACTTTGCAATAGAAACCAATATATTTGGAATGCAGCTAATGACAGGCTTTGCTCAAGTGGCCAATGAACCCGAAGTGAAAAAATACTTTATTAAAGGAAAAGAACTCTCAAAAAAAATTATCAGTGATTTCACCCAGGTATTAATCGAAAGTGATATTCAGGCACCTTCTACGTGGGGAGCGAAAGCAACAGATTCCAAGGTCCCTCCTTTTTCAGATAAATTGATGATGTATTGTACAAGCCTATTCAGCAACTTTGGGTTGGGAAGCAATGCGATTGGCACTGCCTTCAGTCTGAGAAGCGATCTTCCTTTGAAACTTGCTGATAAGGCAAAAGATATACTGACCTTTGGACAGGATGGAGGAAAAATCATGGCTAAAAATGGCTGGCTTGAGCAGCCGCCAAGCATGGAGGATCGAAATAAATTAATGAAATAGAGAGTGAACGTCCAGGAAGGAAATGGACGTTCATTTTTTTGAAATTAATAATTGTAGTTATGCCAGCCTGTTTTTAAACTCGGTCAATTTTCCCATAAAATCGTTGAACTCGTCTATATTCATTTGCTGTGCAGAATCAGATAAGGCTATAGCCGGATCAGGATGAACTTCTGCCATAACAGCGTCCGCTCCAATAGCCAAAGCTGCTTTAGCTGCAGGAAGCAGTAAATCTTTCCTCCCTGTGGAATGTGTGACATCTACCACCACTGGAAGATGTGTTTCCTTTTTCAGGATTGGTACAGCAGAAATATCAAGCGTGTTCCTGGTCGCCTTTTCGTATGTCCGGATTCCCCGTTCGCATAGAATGATGTCCTTGTTTCCTTCTGAGTAAATGTATTCTGCGGCATGAATGAACTCTTCTATAGTGGCTGACAAACCACGTTTCAGGAGAACGGGTTTGTTCACTCTCCCAACGGTTTTCAGCAACTCAAAGTTCTGCATGTTTCTTGCCCCGATCTGAATGACATCTACATATTCTAGAGCTCCTTCTACATCCTGAGGACTCAGGATTTCACTTACGACTGAAAGACCTTCCTCATCAGCCACCCTTTTTAAAATTTGCAAGCCTTCTATTCCCAGACCTTGAAAATCATACGGAGATGTACGCGGTTTGAATGCTCCACCCCGAAGCAGTGTTAGTCCTTGGGCCTTCATGGCGGCAGCTACTTCCTTTACTTGTTCATAGCTCTCCACTGCGCATGGTCCCATGATGAAATTCTGAACACCATTTCCAAGAAGGGTTCCCTTCACATCGACAATCGTATCTTCAGGGTGATCTTTTCTGGAAACCAATAGGGCTTTGCGGTGGTCATCTTCCTGAAGCTCAAGACTGGCTTTGAATATTTCTTTAAAGATATGCACAATGGTTGAAGACTCAAAAGGACCGTCATGATGTTTCAGCAGCATATCCAGCGACTCACGCTCTCTCACAGGGTCAAAGCGGTTAACTCCCTCTTTTTTGTTTCTGCCGATTTCTTTGACGACTTCTGCCCTTTCATTGAGCAGCTGCAGTAACTGTAAGTTGATACCATCAATCTTGTGGCGAAGTTCCATTAATCCTGATCCAGTTGTGTTCATTTTTCATTCCTCCAGTTTGTTTTTAAAATTTAGTAATACAAAAAATCCCTGCCGTAACTAAACGACAGGGACGAATGACTCGCGGTACCACCCTCATTGTGAACAAACTCGTTCACCACTTTTTAACGCTAACGGCCGCCTAACCGTCTTTTCCTTCATGAACCAAAATGATTCACTACGAAAAAGAAGCTCCAAGATTGTAATTCATGCTTATCTTTGGCTGATTTTCACCACCATCAGCTCTCTGAACAGGGAGATAAAACACTACTATGATCCTTTCATTGCCGGCTATTTAATTGAAAAGCTGCGGGTAGAAACCAAAAAATCCCCACTGATTGTATAATCAGCAGGGACGAATAATCGCGGTACCACCCATGTTGTGAAGAAGAATCTTCACCACTTTAAATTTGTTAACGATCGTTTGACCGTCTTTCCCTTCACGAAGCCAATGCATTCGTTACGAAAAAGAAGCTCCAGGACTGTAATTCATACTTTATCTTTGACTGATTCCCACCGCCATCAGCTCTCTTAAACAGGGAGATAAAGTATTACTGTGTTCCCTTCAATGCCTTTAAAAACTATGCTCGTAAATTGATGCTTTCCGGTATTATATGGTCATACGCTTCGAATGTCAATATTAATTTTTAAAAAAATTCCATAAAGGGCAATTTTCCTATATATAAATCGCTCTGAAATCAGTTTAGGTAAATTTTATCACTGAAGATCGGTGCTGTTAAAATCAGCTTGGGTTCTAATAGAGCCGGATGGTGATGCAGCAATAAGCAGCCATTAACCACATGAAACCCACTAAATTAAAAAGTTGATGCAGTAAAAAGTGCTCTAAACACTGCTAAATTCATTTACACGAAAATCGATATATTAAATTCAAGTAGAATTGTAGAAACCTTAAAGTTTGCTCAGAAATCACTTGAATTCTAACTAAGATAGGTTGCTGCTATCGTTATACACAAGGGCTTTTCTATCTTAACCAATTTTTCTGGGGAGCTTAGGAAATCTTCTTCAAATTATCTATCAAATAGCACCGTAATTCAAATAAAAACCAGCCTTCACGTTCTCGAAAGACTGGTTTAACAGCTTATTCTTTTGTCACTTCTAAATATTGTATCTGATGCCCTTCCCCTGTCTGCACTTGAAAGACATATCCCTGTTCAGTAAGTATGTCAGCTTCCTTTTCATTTTTGAACCGTTCAGAAAGGAACCAGCCGCCGATAGTATCAATATCATCGTAGCCTATGTCGGTTCCGAGAATCTGATTCACATCTCTTAAAGGCAGTTTGGCAGCAAGGATATAGTGGCCTTCAGATACTTTCCTGATATTCGGGATTTCATCTTCATCAAACTCGTCCCTTATCTCTCCTACTATCTCTTCAATGATATCCTCTACCGTCACCAAACCGGAAGTACCTCCGTATTCATCCAAAAGAATGGCTAAATGCGTTCTTTCTTTCTGCATTTTTACAAGAAGGTCATGAATGTGAATAGTCTCAATAACTTTAATGACAGGACTCAAGAATTCTTCAATTTTTATTTCTCTATGCGATTTTAAATCAGCCATGTCAGAGGTGATCAACTGTTTGATATTGAGGAACCCTATAACATTATCTTTGTCACCTTCGACAACCGGATAGCGGGTAAATGTCTCCGTCGAAATGGTTTTCCATACTTCTTCAAAAGTTAGATCTTTATCTATTGCGACCATCTCTGTCCGTGGAACCATTATTTCTTTGGCGACTCTCTCATCAAATTCGAAAATATTATTTACATAATTCAATTCATTCTTGTTGATTTCCCCGCTATTATAACTTTCAGAAAGGAGGATTCTTAACTCTTCCTCCGAGTGTGCCAGCTCATGTTCAGAAGCAGACTTCAAACCAAATAAACCGACTAAAAGCCTGGCCGAGCCATTTAGGAACCATATGAATGGAAACATGATGCGGTAAAACCAAATAATAGGTGCAGAGAACAGCAGGGTTACGGTTTCCGCTTTCTGGATTGCTACGGTTTTAGGTGCAAGCTCTCCTACCACTACATGTAAAAAAGTAACCAGGGCGAATGCTATACCGAAGGAAAGAATATGGGTAAGTGATTCATTCAATTGAAAGTACTCAAATAAAGGATGCAGCAATTTTTCAACAGTGGGTTCTCCAAGCCAGCCTAATCCTAATGCGGTGATCGTGATGCCCAGCTGGCAGGCTGATAAGTACTCATCCAAGTGAGAGATGACCTTCTTCGCTGATTGAGCTCCTTTTCTTCCTTCCATTACCATGTGATCAATTTTGGAGGATCGAACCTTTACGATGGCAAATTCAGTTGCTACAAAAAATCCTGTTAATGCAATTAAAAGGATGATGAGAAATATATTTAAAGTTGTCAAATTGTGTCTTACTATGTAAGACATTCACCTCCTAAGAAAAAGTTTGCAAACGTATATATTATCGTTTTTCTTATAGAGTATTATTATCCTCAATGTATGAAGTTAAACTACATACGAGCCTTGTATATAGGATTTTAAATTTTAGCTCAATAAAATTTAATTTTGCTTTTTCAATTTATCTGCTTCCCGAGGGCAATCGGGTATATTACCTCATTGTCTTCGTTTTTCGGAAAATTTCTAACAGAAATGTATGTCACCTAAACTTTTGCGTAACAATAAGCAAAAAAGGAGTTAATACCGAAATGAAACATTTAAAGGTACTCATCGTTAAGTTTGCGGCCAGCTTGATAGTTTTTTGGATTAGTCTGGATTTGTTTTTCGAAGCGACCCTTGTTGATATTTTCTCATTTAGTTTACTGATAACGGTGATATCCTATTTTATCGGAGATCAAATACTGCTGCCCCGGATTGGGAAAATGAACGCTGTCATTACCGATTTCTTCCTCACCTATCTTGTGGTCTGGATCTTTGGGGGAATCTTGTTTGACAGTTATCTGCAGGTTGCCTGGGGAAGCATCATATCAGCACTTCTCATAGCTGCCTCTGAAGTTTTTGTTCATTCCTTTATCATCAAGAATATTTCATCAGAAATCCGGAACAACAGGCCATCCTTCAAACAAGCTTTTGCTTATGAATTTGCTGAAGACCAAAATCCAAAACCAGATAAAGAGAAATAAACACAAAAAAGAACCTGATTTTACTTCTTTCAGGTTCTTTTTTGTGTTTATATGAAAATAATAATCGTATCTCCACCAGCACCATCACTGAATCCTGTATCTGCTTGGTCTATTCATAGATACCCTATTACCTTTCAAGCAATTGAATCATCAAAACGCTTATCAATAATAAAATTTTTTCATTTTTTCATAAAAAGTACTCATATTCATATTTTTTAATACTTATATATTGATAAGGTAACTAAAAACGTATTATAATGAAATCAATCTTTTTCACGAGGTGGTTAAATGGAAAGTCACAGGAGTAAAAAAATTTCGAAACTTTATCGAAGGATCGTTACTTCTGATGAAACGAAAGCTTTGCTGATCTACAATGGTTTGGACAGCAGCATGAAAGAGGAACTGCAGCAGTTGATGAAAGAGATTGGCACAGAAAATACGAAGAGTATACTGAACAGAATCAGCTGAAATAGCACTTACTTTTAAATGAATCTTATAAACTAAAGACCAAGCCTGAACTTATGTTCAGGCTTGGTCTTTTTATGTTTATTACTTTCGACTAAAGGTTTAAGATTTCCTTGATATCTTCTTCTGTCAAAACTGTGTCTTTCTTTTCCTGGGAGTCGATTAATTCCTGGACCAAATGTCTCTTTTTCTCCTGCAGTTCATTCATTTTCTCCTCAATCGTTCCTTTTGCCACAAGTTTGATAACCTGTACTGTATTTTTCTGTCCCATGCGGTGAGCCCGATCTGCTGCCTGTTCTTCTACAGCAGGGTTCCACCAGGTATCAAATAAAATGACCGTGTCGGCGCTATGCAGGTTCAAGCCTGTTCCGCCGGCTTTCAGGGATATAAGGAATATGTCGCGTTCTCCTTCATTAAACCGCCTGCATAGGTCTATTCTCTCTTGGGAAGGAGTGCTGCCATCAAGATAAAAGAATGGCAGCCCCTTCCCTGCCAGCTCTCTTCCAATAAGATCAAGCATTTTTGTAAATTGAGAAAAAATCAATACCCTTCTGCCGGACTGTTTAGATTCTTCAATAATCGTAAGCAGCTGTTGAAGTTTGGCTGAATCTCCTTTATACCCCTCCACAAAAAGGCTGGGATGACAGCAGATTTGCCGCAGACGAGTGATTCCTGCCAGAATTTTGATCTTATTCTTTCTCAATGTGTCTTTATCCAAATGCTTAAGAGTATCGTGCTTCAGTTTAGCCAAGTAGGCAGCATAAAGCTTCTTCTGCTGGGGCAGGAGTTCGATGGATTCCCTCA
This sequence comes from Rossellomorea vietnamensis, assembly GCF_008180615.1. Classification (GTDB taxonomy): domain Bacteria; phylum Bacillota; class Bacilli; order Bacillales; family Bacillaceae_B; genus Rossellomorea; species Rossellomorea vietnamensis_D. Next base: position 9,326 of record NZ_VTEH01000008.1, on the reverse strand, counting down.
TTTCCATTTTGGCTGGAAGCTCCGAAAGAACATCCTCCTTTAATCTCCTCAGCATGAAGGGCTTGATCCGCCGGGCAATCGTTTTTCTTGTTAAATGGCTGTAATCCATTAAGCCCTTAAAAAGCTGTGGAAAGACGACATGGTAGATGGACCACAGCTCTTCAATCGAATTTTCGATCGGAGTGCCGGACAGGGCAAATCGATGAGCTGCATCTATTTTTTTTACGGCTCTGGCTGTCTGGGTAACAGGGTTCTTAAAGTTTTGTGCTTCATCAAAAAACACAACAGAGAAGGCTTGTTTTTCAAACCATGAGATATCCATCTTCAGCAATGGATAAGAGATGATAATAACATCCCTTTCTCTGAAATTTTTCTGCAGAGATTGTCTTTGTTTTTTATTGCCATCCATGACAACAGCTTTAATGGCAGGGGTGAATTTTTGGAATTCGGCCAGCCAGTTATACGTCAGAGACGAAGGACAAACGATCAATGCCGGGCTTTCTTGTTCCCTGATTGCAGGAAGAATTGACTGAATGAATGCGATGCTCTGTAAGGTTTTTCCCAGCCCCATATCATCAGCCAGTACACCTCCAAACCCATAATGCGCCAGTGTTTTCATCCATTGATAGCCCTCTTTTTGATAATCTCTTAAGATGAACGAGAGATTATCAGGAGTGTCAAATGTGAAAGAGCCTGGCTGCCGCAGACTTTCTATTAACTCACGAAAAGATTTTTCAATTTTGAACACTTCGCTCGAATCTATATAATCAAGGAGTTCCAGGCATTGATCCATAGGTAGGGCCAATCCTTTGGCAAAGTCAATATGATCGGCCTGAGAATTTCTCAGGAAACGCTGGATTTCTTGAATTTCCTTTGATTCCAGAGAGAGAAGAGAGCCATTTTGCAGCCGGTAGTATTTACGCTGTTCCTGAAGTGAGGATAACAGTTCGTGTATCTCCCTCTCCGGTATACCATCCATTTCGAACTTGAACTCCAGCCAGTTCATCCTGTCCCTCTTTATTTTGACCCGGATTTTCGGAGAGGACTTTCCCCGGAAGATTCTGCTTCTGACAGCAGTGGTGGCATATATTCCTGCAAGCTTTTTGAGCTTCGGCACCATATAATACAGAAACTCGTATTCTAATTCTTCGTTGTGGAGAATGTAGCCTCCCTCTGTCTTAGCGAAAGAACTTTCTTCCATGAGGGATAGTATCTCTTTCTCCTTTGCTGTGTCCCTCACCAGCATATTTCCAGTTGGAATCTCTTTATCTTCCAGTGGATTGATGACAATATTTTCATATTGAAATTCCAGTCCAGCCAGCAGCCGGTTTTTCACTCTGTCGAGATACAGCTTTGCAACAAGAGGAGTTGTCATGTATTTTTTTCTAAGAGACCCGCTTATCTCTACTTTCCCCAGTCTTTTTAAGTCCACAGCCACTTTTTCAAGAAAGTACGCTATCCGGCTTGAGGGTATAGGGATTTTGCTCGTTCCCGAGGATTCCAGCATATCCTTAATTTCAGCCAGCCTTCTACAGTCCTCCGGTGGAAGATGGTAGAGCTTACCTTCACACAACACAGAGTTGTAGGGAAGGAGCACGACCATCCATTGCAATCCTCTTACCTTCAAGTAGTAATCTCCTTCGTCGTCATCAAAGGTGAATTGAAGAGGAAGTGGTTCCTTCGCTATCTGAAGCCCCTTGAACAGCTGGCCGGCATCGTCGATGAGGATATTTCCAGCCTCCTGCAAAAGCGGCTGAAGCGGCTGCCAGGATGATGGGGGTATAAGCAGAAGCTCTTTCGTTTCTTGCACAGATGAATGTTCTTCCTGGTACACTTTTTCATCATGAACAACTTTAATTAGCTGCGTGATCACCTCATTGGTTTCTCTTAAAAAACAATAAAATTGCGGGTCATAGATAAAATCTCTGGAGACCTGATAGGTTTGTCCATTTCTTACTCTATGTAAAAATGTCCGAATATCTTTGATCCATTGACGGTTGATCATTAATTTTAGAGAGAATAAAGATTGTCCGTCTGCTGTGCGAACTGGTTTTAGAGTGAATTCTGCCTCCATCACTCTTCTTGTGTCGAAGTGGCGCTGGCGGCCGCTGGATTTTATTTTATTCTCAAAAAGAGTCAAGAATCCTTCCGTTAGATCTTGTTTCCCTCTTTGTCTGTCTTTTAAGGCGATGAGGACAGCCGCAACGTGCTGACATTCAAGGGCAAAAGAGGAAAGTTTAGGACAGGTGCATTCTGTATGAATTTCTCCATTGAGATCGCTGCTGATAGTCACATGGAAATCCTCTGTGCTTTTAACGACTGCCTTGCAAGCATCTGTATGGTCTTCTATAATTTCAACAGCATTGTTTTTAAAATACGTTTCACCTCTTTTGAAGGAGACACTGCCGCATTTATCTTTGATGATTTTTGTATTCAAGTTGATGTTCAATGTTTTTCTCCTTCCTTCGGGGCGTCTTAGCTAACTGTATTTTAACATATTTTATTTCTTCTCAAGAAAAACCAGCTCGCTATCTAATCTAACTGTTTTTTACAGAAACATAAAAAGAAGCGGCCGAAAATCATCTCAATGATTCTTGTCCACTTCTAAATAAAATTTATTTATTGATAATGCTCCCTGTATCTTCCTTCTTCAAAAATTTCCTTTCCACTCAGGCCTGTCCAGTCCAGGGGTTCACTTTCAGGATGATAATCGATATAGGATTTCACCATCTTATATCCTTCTGAATAGCCGTAAGACGGTGGTAATCCATTTCCGCCAAAAATGATTTCCATCGATCGGTAAAAATTAGTACTGTTCAAATCCCCCTCTATTTTTGCCCAATACTTCTTGTTGTAGTCCTCATTTATCCGTGTACCTTGGATGTCAGGATATACAACCTTTTCGAACATCACTGCTTTGCCTTCAAAAACAAGATTATCAAGTACCGTCTGCTGGTTTCCGCTTTCCAAAAAATTTTCAGCCCAAACACTGTGATGGTATTCATGTGCGGTTACTGCCTAAAAAAAATCCTCGGTATAGTTTTGCGAGTAGAGAATGTTGATTTTTCCGGAACCGACTGTGACAGCAACGGAGTTGGTTCTGTTGATACTGGGAAAAATACAGATATTTGTTTCCTTACAGCAGGAAGCAGCTCCGAAGATTTAAATAATGCTTCTTTTATAGACTCTACGTACTGGCTGTTTTCAATTTTTTCATTCAGAATCATCACCCTATCCAGTGAATGGGGAACCTGGCCGGTGATGCTCTCCGCCAAATGAGAAAATTCTCCGTCTGCAAAACATTGCTGATAAACTGGATCTATGACCTCCTGTTGATAGAGATCTTTCTCAGATGTTGCTGTATTTTTATCCAAAGCATTTATGTAATTACCGTAGAGTTTATAAGCATCAATGATTTGGTAGGATTGACCGCTTTCAGGATGCTGGAAGGAATGAATTAGATCTTCGGCTTCTATTCTGACATCTGTTTCCTCCGCTTTTTCCCCATCCATCTCTGCGGCCTTTTCCTCAGAACAGCCAGGTAGTATTAAACTTCCAAATAGTAACAATAGTAAACGCTTCATTTTTCCTCCTTTACCTAGTATGTCGTCCCTGCCAATTATACCATATAGTTCCATTTAGGTTTCTTGATTATCCTTAATGTTAAGTCAATGTAAATATTCCTCTTTTGCCTTGAAAAAGTAAAGTTCCCCATATAAACTGTCTATATCGTATTTCGATATTGGTTTTCGAAATTGAAGTCATAGGAGGTTCGATATTATGGAGGATAAGGTACTAAGAAAACTTTTTCTCGGCTTCATTCACATCCACATCTTACATCATGCCAAAGAGCATCCTGTATATGGATCGTGGATGACAGAAGAATTAAGAGAGCATGGTTATAATATTAGTTCGGGTACGCTCTATCCTATCCTGCATTCTATGGAGACGGATGGGCTGCTTGTGAGAGATGATAAAAATGTAGGAGGCAAAATCCGAAAGTATTACAGAACTACTGAAAAAGGAAATGAAGTCCTGAAGGAAGCTCGGGAAAAAGCATATGAATTATTTAGGGAAATTAAAGAGTAATGTTTACAATAATCATTGAAATGAAGGTGAAGAAATGAAACAGAAAACAAGCCTTAAAGCTCTATTGGAAATCCTGATCATTTCAACCAGACTTGGCCTTACCTCCTTTGGCGGGCCTGTTGCCCATTTAGGGTATTTCCATAATGAATATATCTTGAGGAAGAAATGGATGGATGAAAAAAGCTATGCAGACTTGGTAGCGCTCTGTCAATTCCTTCCCGGTCCTGCAAGCAGCCAGGTCGGAATTGGAATAGGAGTCATGCGGGCAGGGGCATTAGGTGGAATCGTTTCCTTTATAGGATTTACCCTCCCCTCTGTTATTGCATTAATTTTTTTCGCAGTGCTGCTCACTGAATTCAACGTTACAAATGCCGGCTGGATCCAGGGGTTGAAGATTGTAGCAGTAGCGGTAGTTGCCCATGCGATTTTGGGGATGTCCTTAAAGCTCGCTCCTGATCTGTCTAGAAAAACATTGGCCCTGCTAGCTTTGATAGTCACACTTCTGTGGCAGAGCGCCTTTTCTCAGGTTGCTGTGATTCTCCTAGCCGGGATAGCAGGTTTCTTACTGTATAAAAATCATTCAGACACTCAGGAATCGGAATTGAAGGTTCCTCTATCTAAAAGATTCGCCATCATCTGCTTGACGTTGTTCTTTGGATTGCTGATTCTTCTGCCCATACTTAGAGAAGCGACAACTCTTAACTGGATTGCCATGTTCGACAGTTTCTACAGGTCAGGGTCCCTCGTATTTGGAGGAGGCCATGTTGTTCTTCCTCTATTGGAACAGGAATTTGTACCATCAGGCTGGCTGAGTGAAGAAGCATTTCTGGCAGGTTACGGTGCAGCTCAGGCAGTGCCTGGTCCTCTGTTTACTTTTGCGGCTTACCTTGGTGCCGTAATGAATGGCTGGCAAGGAGGACTGATTGCAACAGTTGCTATTTTCCTTCCCGCCTTTCTTCTGATTTATGGAACGCTTCCTTTCTGGGACTCTCTCAGGAGAAACCCGAAGATCAAAGGTGCTTTAATGGGGGTCAATGCTGCAGTAATTGGAATCTTGATTTCAGCTTTTTACCACCCGATCTGGACCAGCACAATCCTGGCACCTGTCGACTTTGCGTTTGCAGCAGTTCTTTTCAGTATGCTCGTGTATTGGAAGCTTCCGCCCTGGATGGTTGTATTGACTGGCGCCATCGGGGGTTGGATAGTAGGAATGGTTTAAGAATGAAGGCTGCCTCTGGGTGGTCTTTTTTAGGTTGGTCTATACATGAGGTTTTGAAAACTGTAATAGATTATTTTGAAAAGATTTCCCTATCTTAAAATGTGAGTACGTAGAGCGTAAACACCCTGCTCCAGCGAGGACAATACCAAATGTTTTTCTGCTTTAACACTGCCTTGTGGCTTTGTACGATGCCATGAGGACAAGGTTATTTCTGTTGGAAAAAGGCCCCAGTTGATTAACGGTTCCTGTTTTGAAATACAGACTTTTAATTAGTCAAATAAATGGTTAAGTGAACCCAAGCAAAAACATTGTCTATTGATTTCCACTCCAGGTGCGTGACTCCGCCTATGGGGTCTCACCTGTCTTCAAAAGTGGAAGCACCTTGGTCAGCCCCGACAGGCAAATGTTCTCAAGAGAAAAAAAGGCGGTCTTCCTTTTTATCTCTTGGGGTTATTTGACCCCGAGGGGCTAGGTGCTGGAACTAGACGCACGCTAGTCCCGCAGGAGGTCACGCACCTTCCGTTCCAATCAAATAATTGTTAGTTTTTTCTATAGTTAACTGTTCTCGTTTTAATAATAATGGATTAATAGAGTATAGGAAGTTGTGCAGAATTTTGGAGAACAATAAGTTCTGTCATCTGCTATTTAGGGTGCATTTTGTGATAATAATTAAGCAGATTTTACAGCAAAAATACCGATAAATAAAGAAAAAAGGAGTGGCAAAATCAATGCGATTTCGTACTTCTTTTGGTGTGTTATTTTTTATTTTGTACTCAAAAACAAAACCCGCTACCTCTAGATACGTTTTTATTACATATCACCTACCTAATCAGTAAAAGATCTTAACCTTCTTCCAAGTCGACTGCCAATCCTTCTTGATAATTCGGTCTTCGTAGATTGAGGCAAGTTCTTTCGAGGTTTTAAACTGTGGAGTTGCCCTGATTTCCATATTGATGACATCTTCCAGGCCATGCGGGGCAGTAAGAATCAAATCTCCTTTTGCGTCCAGCTTCAAGCCTAGTGCTGTGGCAGTCTCCGGAAACTTAGAAATCGCATCTACAGATGATGTATATGGAGGGAGCTTATTGATAATATGCATTCTTGCTTCGTTTTTTACAGACCACCTAACATTGGGAAGTTCCTCCGCTAACTTCCTCTCGAGCTTCTTTTCCACACCTTCGTTCACCTGTGCGGAATCAAAATAGACCACATCCACGTCAGGGATTTCCGTTCTTCCACAGAAGCCGTGCAGGGTATCCCAAATCTTTGACCGGACAAAACCAGCGCAAATCCACCAATCAGGCAGATCTAAGGTTCTTGCAGCTTCTAAAATATCCATCATCCATTTATCTTCTCTGACCACTTGGAGTATATCATTTTCATTTGTAATCATACCCAACCCTCCTGAGCGAACGTATATTCTTATAGTAACATATACTTATTTTCGAGACTTATATTCTTGGAGAAAATCAGAAATATATTAAAAATGTTCTATTCTAAAGGATTTGGCCATTTAATGCCGTGTCACCTCCCCCTTTTGCGTAATAGGAGTGGAATTCCGAAGCCATAGCCTTTGAGAAAACAGCAAATAAAAAAGAGGCTGGGACATAAGTTGGGATAGTAGAAAAATAAAACCGCATGAGTTCAAGGTTTTATACTTGATTTCATGCGGTTCTTTCATTTTAATAGGCTCTATTTGAAAGATGTTGCTTTTAAGGTTATTTATCGATTTTTTCTGAACGTAGACGGATTGAAGCGGAAGGTGTGCGACCTCCTGGAGCGACCGAGCCTAGGTCGTGACATATAACGGGTGGGATTCCCGTCGAGAAAGAACTAGCCATTCACTCGTAGCGAGTCTTGGAGGGCAAAGTGGTAACACATTGCCTTTAAGCGTAGACAGCGAGGTAGTGGGCCGTAAACTAACTGGTTGAAGGGATTGAGCTCCGAAAACGCGCATTATTTAGGAAGGCCGATATTTTCGGGAGTATAGAAGGCAACATTGTTATTCACGTTAGCGGCAAGAGAATAACAACTTCCTCGGAGTCGATGACCTCGGCACGCTATACATTGATATGTTACGGCAACTCGGGAGATCCTTTAGGTCTTTTGCCGAAGAACCGGCAAGAGTAATGACGAACAAGCGATAATAAAGTGAGGGTTGTCAAACGCCTAAAGGAAGTCGGATAGGGATATAGTACCCATGAAGTCGGTCAACGCTGATGGAGGAAAGGTCCCTACCTGTCATTGCCCTTGAACGGGAAACATTTTCTACACACAGAGGTGGATTAAGAATGGAAACGAAACTGACAAGGATAGCAGAATTAGCGAAAACAAATCATGATATGGCTTTTACTTCTTTGGCTCATCTTCTGAACGAAGAAAACCTGAAACAATGTCATCATGAATTACCTAGCGGTAAAGCAACAGGTGTTAAAGGTGTGACAAAAGAAGAGTATGGCAAAGAGCTGGATGAAAATATCAAAGGGCTCGTTGCACGTATGAAAAATAATGCTTATCGTCCTGTACCGGTCAAACGGACGTACATCAATAAACCAGGAACCAAGAAGAAAAGACCACTTGGTCTTCCTGACCACGAGGACAAAATTGTTCAACGTGGAGTTTCAAAGATTCTCAACGCCATATACGAGAATGACTTCCTGGACAGTTCTTTTGGGTTCCGGCCGAACAGGAGTTGTCACGATGCATTAAAGATTCTAAATGTGTACATCGAAGAGCGCCATACCAATTACATTGCTGATGCGGATATTAAAGGGTTCTTTGACAATGTAGACCATGATTGGATGATGAAATTCCTCAAACACCGTATCAATGATCCCAACCTTCTAAGAATTATCGCCAGATTTCTGAAAGGTGGATATATGGAAGAAGGTAAATACTTTGAAACGGATAAAGGGACTCCTCAAGGGGGTGTGGTATCGCCCATACTCGCTAATGTGTATCTACACTATGTCTTAGACCTGTGGTTTGAGAAAGTAGTCCGAAAACAGTGTAAAGGCCAAGCTTATATGGTGCGATACGCAGATGATTTTGTGTGCTGCTTTCAACTCAAAAGCGATGCCGAAAACTTCTACTCAGCCCTCTACAAACGGCTTCAGAAATTCAACCTTGAAGTCGAAGAAGATAAGACCAAAATTATTACATTTGGGAGATTTGCCGATAAGGATGACAAAGGCAATGGAGGAGGGAAACCTCCTACATTTGATTTCCTTGGTTTTACACACTACTGTAGCAAGAGTAAGAGTGGAAGGTTTCGAGTGAAACGTAAAAGCAGCCGAAAGAAAGTAAAAGCCAAGTTAAAGACACACAAGGAATGGCTGAAGACCCACCGAACAACTGATATCAGGGATATCATGGCAAGAATCAGCCGTTCGCTTGTAGGTTATTACAATTATTACTGTATCACTGACAATTCACCAGCGGTGAAGAAATTCCTTCATCAGGTTAGACGACTACTGTTTAAATGGATGAATAGAAGAAGCCAGAGGAAATCCTTCAGCTGGGATAAATTTATCTTATTCCTCCAAAAGTATCCTCTGCCCCAACCGAAGGTGAAAGTGAATATATATAACCTTAAAAGAAGTCTTAACTATATTCTGTAAAATGATAGGAAGAGCCGTGTGCGGTAGTACCGCACGCACGGTTCTGTGAGGAGTGAGGAACCTGACCTCTAATCAAAGAGGCAGTTCCCGCTTACTCGACCGGGACTAGCGGGACAGGTGAGACCCACTGGTTTTGCAAAGATGTAAACAAATTTGTAAACAAGTAAAAATTTACCATCTTCATTAGATCAGGGAAGCAAAAAAGACAATACACAAATAAAAGTGCCGCCTGTTCCCATTTTTTGTAATATATATATATTTACTTAATTACTCTCTTAACTTGCTTTTTTCTTTTCTCAACGATTAATGCGACATGACCATATTGGACTTTTTCCTTTGGTTTATCCGGTATCTTCTGCCTGCCTTTTGATGTTTTTTTTGCCTTTTGATGTTTTTTT
>NZ_VTEH01000007.1 GCF_008180615.1 Rossellomorea vietnamensis | reverse complement strand
AAAAAAACATCAAAAGGCAGGCAGAAGATACCGGATAAACCAAAGGAAAAAGTCCAATATGGTCATGTCGCATTAATCGTTGAGAAAAGAAAAAAGCAAGTTAAGAGAGTAATTAAGTAAATATATATATATTACAAAAAATGGGAACAGGCGGCACTTTTATTTGTGTATTGTCTTTTTTGCTTCCCTGATCTAATGAAGATGGTAAATTTTTACTTGTTTACAAATTTGTTTACATCTTTGCAAAACCAGTGGGTCTCACCTGTCCCGCTAGTCCCGCAGGAGATCGTACGCCTTCCGCTCCAATCCTCCTACTTATAGGTGCATTCTAAAGCATCAATCATTTTAGAAATAGCGTATTTTTTTAGGTTAAAAGATTAGGAGGTGTTTCTGAATCCAGCTCTAAGTCCCCAGCAGCTATCAGATTTCGGTCTCTCCTTGCGATAAGTCATCATCAACTCACTTTGTTTGTTGGGATTTTTCTATCTCATTTGAGAGACCTACAATTTGTAAGGCCGTAGAGCGGGACCTTTCCGCTGAATCAAGCTCCGGGTCAAATAACCCAAAGCGAATAAAAGGAAATCCCGCCTTTTTATCGCTTTGGTATCTGTCTGTCGGGGCTAAAAGGGCGGCTCCCACTTTTTTTCACTGGGCATTCACCCAAGCGGATCTCCTGCATAAGATATAGAGTGTTCTCCTATATATCGGAAAAGGAGTGGTTACAATGAGCGGAAAAGTTCGCCATTATTATGCGGGAGGAAATACTGCCCGCGGCTTCCATAGTTTATACGCCTCGAATTTGCAGGGTCTCGATCGTTTATTCATCCTGAAGGGCGGGCCGGGTACCGGTAAATCTTCTTTGATGAAGGCGGTCGGCAGTCATTGGAGCAAAGAAGGCTGGGACGTTGAGTACCTTCATTGTTCGTCAGATAACGATAGCATTGACGGAGTGATCATTCCTGCGTTAAATGCGGGAATTGTAGATGGGACGGCGCCGCATGTCATCGAACCGGAATTGCCGGGTGTGGTTGAGGAATATATCAATTTGGGTACCGCCTGGGATTCAAGAATCCTAAGGGCCCACCGTGATGAGATTGCGGTCCTGACTACGGATATTTCCTCTGCCTTCCAAGCGGCATACAGCACGTATGCACAGGCCCTGAGGATCCACGATGACTGGGAAAAAATCTATATTGAGAATATGAGCTTTGAAAGCTGTGATGCTTTGACAGCAGAGTTAATGGAAAAGTTATATTCCCACATATACTTAAACAAAAAGGCGGAGGTTAAGCATCGTTTTCTGGGTGCCGCCACACCAGACGGGCCGCGTGATTTCATCGGCAACCTGACCGAAGAGCTTCCCAAACGGTATTTCATCAAGGGACGGCCTGGAACCGGGAAATCGACGATGCTGAAAAAACTGGCCCGGGCTGCAGAAGACAGAGGACTCGATGTTGAAATTTACCACTGTGGCTTTGATCCAAACAGCCTTGATATGGTGATTGTACGCGAACTCGGCTTCGCCATTTTTGACAGCACGGCACCTCATGAGTATTTTCCGGAACGGGCCGGCGATGAAATAGTGGATGTTTATGAAAGAGCAGTGGAAGCTGGAACCGATGAAAAGTATGCTAAAGAAATTGAAGTCATTAGCAGAAACTATCGAGATAAGATGAATGAAGCTACCTCCTATCTGGCAAAAGCCAAAGCCCTGCACGACGACCTTGAAGGCTACTATATAAGCGCGATGGATTTTAATGTCGTTGAAAAGCTGAAAAATGAAATCCAAGCAGAGCTAGCCCGCTTGTCCGCACAAGAATAAGGAGATACAGGGGATAATCCGGAAGGCGGGTTATCCTTTTTCTATTTCATGATATAGTAAACACGGGAGAAATTTTAAAAAATAAGAGGAAGAAGGGGGAAAAAAGGATGAACTGGAACGACTGTGTCGAGCGCCATAATACACACTCCGTCAAGTGGTCATTCTCAGATGAAGAAATTATTCCGATGTGCATTGCTGATATGGACTTTCAAGTGTCTGAAGCCATCACGGAGGCTATGAAGGATAAAGCAAAGCATGGAATCTATGGATATACCACCTTCAGCGAGCGTTATTTCCATAATATCCAGATGTGGTGGAAAAAACGGCATGGACTTGATATTGATAGAGAGTGGATTTCGTTCAGTCCGGGAATCATTCCGGGGATGAATGTCCTGCTCGGTATTTTAACAGAACCAGGGGACGGTGTCATTGTGCAGGACCCTGTTTACTATCCCTTCTACAGCACGATTGAAAATCATGGCTGTACGGTTATGAAAAATACTCTTACATATAAAGACGGAATCTATGAAATGGATTTTGATGATCTGGAGTCGAAGGCAAAGGACCCAAAGACCAAGGTGCTGATTTTGTGCAGCCCGCATAATCCGGTCGGCCGGGTGTGGACAAGACAGGAGCTTGAAAAGATTGCAGAGATTTGCCTTGAGCATGATGTCTGGGTCATTTCAGATGAGATGCATGGAGATTTGGTTTTTGAAGGAGCGGCTCATCATCCCATATTCAGTATTAATGAAGAGCTCCAGCAGCGAAGCATCCTTTGTGCTGCCCCGAGCAAAACCTTCAACATTGCCGGATTGCAGACATCTATTTTAATGATTCCTAACAAAGAACTGAGAGAAACCTATGAAGCAAAGTTGCTGAGCTTTGGGTTGTCGAGGCCGAATGCCTTTGGGGTAGAAGGAACCATTGCCGCTTATGAACAAGGGGAGCCATGGCTCAATGACCTGCTGATGTATCTGGAAGAAAATCTGCGTTTCGCGGTGAACTACTTAAAGGAAAATATTCCTTCGGTCAAACCGGTCGTGCCGGAAGCGACACATCTCATCTGGCTCGATTGTTCGGAGTTGGGAATGGAGCATGAGGAACTGTTCGAATTTTTTCTGGTAGAAGCCAAAATTAAGTTTGATGAAGGCTATAAATTCGGTCCAAGCGGCAGGGAATTTGTAAGGATGAATATTGCCTGTCCGAGAGAAAGGCTGACTCTGGCATTGAGAAGGATGGACGAAGCGGTATTGCGGAAACGTGTGGAGGACAGGGCAAGTTCTGTTTGAGTGGTGGTATGCAGGAGGTTTCTGTATTTAGGAGCATTGATGAGTTATCTATTATCAGAAATCGGTCTAACTAGTAAGGGTAATTTGATGTTTACCCAAGTACAACAAGTGTTATAATTGTAGTAACAGTTATAACATATTAATGTTTTGTTTTGTTATATTTCACCGGATTCATGTATATGATAGAAGGAGGGATTTACATGACTAAAACGGTGGTGGAGAAGAGAGTGGAACGCAAAGTAACTAAAATTGGAAATAGTTTAGGAGTCACATTTCCAAAAGAAGTTTTGGATCATTTAGGAATACAGCATGGGGATGAAGTGAAATTTGATTTGCAAAACGGTTCTGTGAACATTAAAAAGAAAGCGCAGTTGAAACTTCCTAAAGGTGTCGATGCGGACTTCTTAGAGCAGATGAATGATATGATGACGGAATACGATGATACGTTCAAAGGCCTCGTAAACAGGTAATATGGATGACGAAATATCTTACAGAACATCAAGTGTTTTTTTTGAATACTCACCAAATCAATGTCTATTCTCCTTTGGAACAAAAGGGGATAAAGTTTCCACATCTTCTAAATAGTGCGGTTAACCGCCCGAAACAAAGCGCTTTTGGGGAAGACGCTTATCCTTCTATTTTTCATAAAGCGGCTGCTCTTTATGAAAGCTTGGCTAAAAATCATGCTTTTCATAGTGCAAATAAGCGAACAGCCTTTGCAAGTCTTTATATGTTTCTTCGCCAAAACGGATATAAACTCATTGTATCTCCCCAAGAAGCAGAAGACTTCACTGTTCTGATGGTAGAAAAGAAAAACCCTTCTATTCCGTTTGAAGATATAGTGGGGTGGATTGAAGATAACTCTATCTTGTCCTCCTAGCAAGACCTCCTTGCTAAAATATGGTTAGTACACATCAGCAATTAAATAAAATCGAGAATACCTTATATAAAAACCCGGCTGCCCATTAAAGGACTGCCGGGTTTCATTATGCGCGCTTCTGCATCTCCATCAAAACCTGCTGATAAGCCTTTGCTTCATTGGCCATCCCCTTTTCTTGATACAGGCGGGAAAGCCACTTGACGGGAGCGGGATCATTCGGGCGCAGTTCCATATCCCAGCTGAAGCAGTCGATCGCCCTGTCGAGGCTTTGGAATTGGTAGTAATACTCTCCCAGCTGTGACTGCTGCTCCGGATCATCCAGCAGGGCGTTCATTTTTTTGATTTTCTCTGCGACAGGCAGTGAAATATTTTGGGTTTGCAGCGGTGCGATCCATTCTGCGACAAAGGGCAGGTCGTGTCCTTCAAGAAGTGATTGTACACAGGACTTCATGATTTTCTCCAGTTTGGTCGGATGTCCTTGAAGGACGGAAATGATCATAGTGTTCAGTTTTTCTATCGGAATGGTTGTCTGCTGCCAGTTCACTCCTTCGAAAATCCGTGACAGCATCGCTTCATCCATGTCGCCTGCGGCTGCAGGGGTATCGCCCAGCAGTTCCAGAGCTTTGTCATACTCTCCCGATTCTATCAATTCATGAAGAAGCTGCTGAAGGATCTCTCTGTTTTCCGGTATTGCTTTTGAAAGGGCATAGAGAAGGTCAATTTCATCTTGTTTATCCAGGTGGGTGCGTATCCATAAGGTCAAGGGTTGGAGAGTTTCATGGCAAGGGTTCTGAAGCACGCTTTCAACCATCAGAGCGGTGATGGTCAGCCTTTGTTTATGCTGAAGCAGATGCTGTTGAAGGGCCTCATTATTTTCTTGTTCATGCCTGCTCTTCCAGAGGTAGGAAGCGGCATGGAGCGGGTCTGTTTCGAGAAGCTTGAGAGGGTTCTGTTTATACGTTTTTTCATAAGGCTGGAAGTGCAGTTCAGCGGATGTCTGGCGGACCCAGGAGTTTTGCGGCGCGATTTCGGCCAAAATCCTTAAAATTTTGTAAGCGTGGAGAAATTGTCCGTTTCGGCGGTACTGGTAATAGTGGTTACGGATAAGGTGAAAAAGCTTTTCGGGTGCGAGGAAGGAATCCAGCGCCCTGAAAATATAGGCGGTCTCCTGAAGTGTCCTGGTGGCTTTCAGTTTTTTATGAAGGTCATTGAAGCTGATGACCTTTAATGGTGAGTTCTGCTCTATCAGCTGGTCGGCGAGAGGGTGAGGGCATAAAAAAACAATTCCATCTTTGAAAGCCTGTTCGATAAACGTGCTCCGTTTAAGCTTCAGGGCTTTTTTGCAAGTCAGGAATTGTTCTTTATAGAAAAATAGGTAATGAAGTTCATTCTGTGAATTCACAGCTTCGACAAAAGCGATATCTCTGTAAAATGCAATCCGTTCCGGGGTAAATTCCCCATGCTCCATCAGGGCTTTATTCGTGGTCATGCGTACCGCCTCCTTTTGTCTTCAGTATAACACAGATTTCTGGTAATAAACATGAACGGGAAAATGCAGCTTCCTGTACTGAGTAAACTTTCCGTGATAAAGCAATACTAGATAAGAAGGAAAGTTTTTCCGATTGAGGGTGAGTATATATGTCATTGCAGCTGATTGAAGCCTATATCCCGAAGAAGCATTTTGAAAAAGTAGATGAGAAGCTTAAGAAGTTCGAGTCAACCTCCTATGTGGTGAGGGATCATTCAGAAGAAAAGTTCCTCGTTAGGATGATTGTAAAAACGACAGACTCGGAGGAGATCCTGAACTATCTTGAAAGCATCATCAATGTAATCGATGGATTTGAAGCGACATTATTTCCGGTGCAGAGCCATATCAGGCGGAAAACGGAAGAGGAAATAGAAGAAGAGAATAAGGAAAAAGAAGAAAACCGAAATTCGATTCAGAGGGCAAGCAGACATGAGCTGTATGTCAAAATCGAATCAATGAGCAATGTCCATATGAATTACCTTTTATTTGTAGTGCTTTCATCCATCGTGGTGACTATAGGAATCATTAAGAACAGCTCAGCCATAGTCATTGGCGGGATGGTCATTGCTCCTTTGCTCGGTCCGGTTATTGCATTGGCTTTTGGTTCGATCCTTGGAGATTTCAAACTGGTCAGGCAGGCGTCACTTACAGTGTTTGCAGGTGTCGGCATCTCTCTGCTGATAGCCATTCTGTCAGGCATCGTGCTGCCGGTTCCTGTTGAAAGCGAAGAGTTTGTGTCAAGGATGCAGGTTGATTACATGGATGGGATTTTGGCCCTTGCCTCTGGGGCAGCCGGAGCACTGGCCATCCTTAGGGGGTCGCCGAGCTCCCTGGTCGGTGTCATGGTTGCAGTTGCCTTGCTTCCGCCCACCATCGTCCTTGGAGTCACAATTGGAGCCGCCTTATGGGAGCATGTCCTGCCTTCCCTGCTTTTGCTGTCCGTGAACATTAACAGCATTCTCCTTTCCGCCGTAGTAGTCTTTAACTTGTCCGGCATCCGGCCGATCAAATATGACGAGATTCAGCGGGCCAACAACTCCCGGAAGTTCGCTTTGATTTTTGTCAGTGTCATTTTTCTGATCCTGCTTATTACCATCTTCTTTAATAATCATGCCTACTCTACTAAAGTGGTGGGATAAGGTCCCTGATGTTAGAGAGGCAGGTCAATAACTTTGTCCGTCACACGTAAACATGTTAAAATAAACAAGAATGGATAGTTAGCAGGAATAACATTTGACGACTTGAAAAGTGTGCGTTTGACACGTACAACTGTTTGTGAAGCGTTTACAAATTCTCACTATTATACATGGAGGGATTACACTATATGACTAGTAGAAAATTAGATCAATTTTTGCAAGAAAACCTAAATGACCTGAGAGATCGGGGACTATATAACGAGATAGACCCGGTAGAAAGTGCCAACGGACCGGTCATCAAGATCGGTGGAAGAGATCTGATCAACCTTTCTTCCAACAACTACCTTGGTCTGGCAACAGATGAGAGGCTGAAAAAGGAAGCAATCGAAGCGGTTGAGAAATACGGCGTCGGTGCAGGTGCAGTCCGTACGATTAACGGAACCCTTGATATCCACCTTGAACTGGAAGAAAAGATTGCCGAGTTCAAAGGAACAGAAGCAGCCATCGCCTATCAATCCGGCTTCAACTGTAACATGGCAGCCATCTCGGCCGTCATGAACAAAAATGATGCCATTCTTTCCGACGAATTGAATCACGCTTCCATCATTGACGGCTGCCGCCTTTCACGTGCAAAAGTCATCCGCTTTAACCACTCGGATATGGAAGACTTGCGGGCAAAAGCGAAAGAAGCAGTAGAATCCGGCCAATATGGTAAAGTCATGGTCATCACAGACGGAGTATTTTCCATGGATGGCGATATCGCAAAGCTTCCGGAAATCGTCGAAATCGCTGAAGAATTCGATATCATGACATATGTGGATGATGCCCACGGTTCAGGTGTACTCGGCAAAGGATCCGGTACGGTTAAGCACTTCGGATTGTCCAGCCGTGTGGACTTCCAAATTGGTACTCTTTCTAAAGCAATCGGAGTCATCGGCGGATATGTAGCCGGTAAGCAGAATCTGATTGACTGGCTGAAAGTGGCTTCAAGACCGTTCTTGTTCTCCACAGCTGTAACACCGGCTGATGTCAGAGCTACAACAAAAGCGCTTGAATTAATCATGAACAGCACAGAGCTTCAAGATAAAATGTGGGAAAACAGCAAGTATCTGAAAGAAGGTCTGAGTAAGCTCGGGTTTGATATTGGACATAGTGAAACACCGATCACGCCATGTATCATCGGCGACGAAAAAACGACACAGCAGTTCAGTAAGCGTCTG
This sequence comes from Rossellomorea vietnamensis, assembly GCF_008180615.1. Taxonomy (GTDB): domain Bacteria; phylum Bacillota; class Bacilli; order Bacillales; family Bacillaceae_B; genus Rossellomorea; species Rossellomorea vietnamensis_D. The sequence continues at coordinate 169,308 of NZ_VTEH01000007.1, read as the reverse complement.
AACGAAGAAGGCGTTTATGCGAAATCCATTGTCTTCCCGACAGTACCGCGCGGAACAGGCCGTGTAAGAAATATGCCGACAGCGGCACATACAAGAGAGATGCTGGATAAGGCTCTGGAGATCTATGAAAAAGTTGGAAAAGAAATGGATTTGATCTAAACATACATTTGGGCGGAGTTAAAGCTCCGCCCCCTAAAATAGAGAGACAGCAGGACGGGCAGAAATTGGGAGGTTGTAAAAAATGAAGAAGATTCTTGTAACAGGGGCTCTTGGGCAAATCGGTTCAGAGCTTGTCATCAAAATGCGTGGAATTTATGGGAAAGACAATGTCGTTGCGACAGATATCCGAACCATTGACAGTGAAGTCGTTACGGGAGGGCCTTTTGAAATCCTGGATGTGACGGATTATGAAAAGATGCTCGACATCGCCAAAAAACATGAAGTGGATACCATCATCCACTTGGCTGCACTACTGTCAGCAACGGCTGAAGCTAAGCCATTGCTTGCATGGAACCTGAACATGGGCGGGCTGGTCAATGCCCTTGAAACAGCAAGAGAACTGAATTGCAAATTCTTTACACCAAGCTCAATCGGTGCATTCGGTCCGTCTACACCGAAGTACAACACCCCGCAGGATACAATCCAGCGTCCAACTACTATGTATGGAGTCAATAAAGTATCCGGAGAACTGCTTTGTGACTACTACTACAATAAATTCGGAGTGGATACACGCGGCTTGCGTTTTCCTGGATTGATTTCCTATACAACACCTCCAGGCGGCGGTACAACCGACTACGCGGTGGATATTTATTACAAGGCAATTGAAAATGGCTCCTACACATCTTATATAGATAAAGAGACATATATGGATATGATGTATATGCCTGACGCATTGAATGCCATCATTAACCTGATGGAAGCAGATCCTGCCAAGTTGAAGCACAGAAACTCATTCAACGTTACAGCCATGAGCATTGAGCCGGAAATGGTCGCGGAAGAAATTCGCAAACACATCCCAGACTTCAAGCTGGACTACGATGTAGACCCAGTCAGACAAGGAATTGCCGAAAGCTGGCCAAACTCCATCGACGCCTCAGCAGCGTCAGAAGAATGGGGCTTCAAGGCGGAATATGATCTTGCGCGTATGACCGAAGACATGCTGGAAAAATTGAAGAAGTAAAGGTAAGGAGCGGGTGCCGGGTGCATCCGCTTTTTTCTATAACTCGCAGCCAAGATGGAAAGGGTGGATTTAATGGGAAAACACACCATTAAGTCAGGGAGTGCAAAAGATAATGGCATTATTAGTTGGAAAACGTACCAATAAGTTAGGGCGCTCAGAAGATAATGGTAAGATTAGTCGGAAAACGTACCAATAAGTCAGGAAGCTAAGAAGATAATGGTAAGATTAGTTGGAAAAACAGCAACAATCTTTGAGAATGATTAACTTACAAAATAAAAGAACCCGCAAGTCTATTAAGACTTACAGGTTCCTTAAAAGAATTAGAATACAAGATGTCCAATAAGAACGATAATTGGTAATGTAATAATAGTTCTTTCTAGAAAGATGATAGCCAGGTCTTTAAAGCTGACCGGGATTTTCGATCCAAGCAGCAATCCTCCGACTTCTGATAAATAAATCAGCTGAGTCACGGAAACACTGGCAATGACAAAGCGTGTCAATTCACTTTGAATTCCTTCAGCAAACAGAGCGGGAAGGAACATATCTGCGAAACCGACGAGGATACTCTCTGAAGCAGCACCCGCTTCAGGGACTTGCAAGAGTTCAAGGATTGGTATGAACGGCATGCCGATCCAGCCGAAAACGGGCGTATTCTCCGCAATGATTAAAGCGGTTGTACCGATGGCCATGACGATTGGCGCCACTCCCAGCCACATATCCAGTACATTTTTGAACCCGTCCTTGAAGAATTTAGCTACATCATTATTCTTCCGCGCTTGAACCAGTGCCTGGTGAAAGCCATATCCAAAGCGTGAATATCCCTCCGGAATGACCTCCATTGTATCCTGTCCTTCCTGCCCGTTATAGTACGTGTTGGGCTTCCGGGAAAGAGGAGGGATGCGCGGCATAATCAAGGCAGCAACCACCCCTGATAGGATGACAGCTCCATAAAAGGGAAGGAAATAATTACCGAGTCCGACTTCAGCAATGACAACAAGGCTGAAGGTGATGGAGACTACAGAGAAAGTCGTTCCGATGATGGCAGCTTCTTTCTTTGTGTAGTATCCCTCTTCGTATTGTTTGCTCGTTAAAAGAACCCCAATCGTTCCATCACCAAGCCATGATGCAAGAGCATCGATGGAAGATCTGCCAGGAAGGCCAAACAGCGGTCTCATCACTTTGGTTAGAAGTGCACCAAGTAATTCGAGCAAACCGAAGTTAAGCAGCAGCGGCAGGAATAAGCCTGCAAACAGAAACACGGAGAAGAGGATGGTCAGCAATCCGTCAACACTTAGCAGCGTACCGCCAGTGGCAGGACCCCAAACCATTTCAGGCCCGATTTTAAATAAGGTCATTACAGCAAAGATTCCACCGAATAAACGTATGATTAACCAAAGAAGATTTACAGCAAATAAATTATTTAAAAAAGCATTATTCATAATGAAATCCGGTTTGAATAGTTTGGCAATGAAGGAGCCAAGCACTGTGATGATGATGAGTACGGTCATAATAGCAGGAATAAATTGACCAATATGATCCTGCAGAAATCCTGACAGCAGAGCTATCGGAATTGTTACACCCTCATCCTGCGGGATGGGAGTCATAAAAAGAAATATACCTAAAAGAGACGGGAGCAGAAAGAGAAGTACATTTCCCGTGCTTGCTTTTACTTTTACATTAGATTGTCCATTGTCCATAGTGACTTCACCTCAGAAACGTAATAAAATACATGATAATTTATATTTATTCAACTGTCCAGACATACCTTAAAATACCAAGCTGCCAACCCAGCCTGCTTCTCCTCCTTTTCCCCTTTCTTTACTCATGGAAACAAAAGAGATTATATTCAAAATATTAAAGCAAATCAAATAAATCAGGCAAAGCCCTGCCTTGTACTTGTTGTTGAAATTTCCGTTTTGTGTAAATCAACCACAATCTTTGCAAAAAAGTCATGTTAAAAAAACGTTTAAAAAAACAAAAAAAATTAGAAAAAAAGGTTTATTAACACTAAATAAAGGGAAAATAGCCAAGTATGTCAGTTTAGAACAGTAGGTGAGCGGTGTGGTATCTCTTTATGAGCTTACAGATGAACAGATCGTGGAAGTCTATCAACGGTCAGTGGAAGAGGATGTAGTAATCGAATTTATAGAAATGGTTGAACAGGAATTGAACAGACGCGGTCTGTTATCGGCATAAGGGCTGCCTAAAAGGTGAGCTTCTTTTTTTTGTTGATTTTCTGTCCTGCTGCTTTTGGAAAGGAAGAGTTCGCTTCAGTAACTTTTTTTATAACCCTTATAAGATAGGGCAGTATAATCCCAAGCCTATCTTTACAATAAATTAGCATTAAGGTGTTAAAATGCCCTTAGGCGGGAGCAGCCTGCCGCGTTCATCAAAGAAATAAATCTCCTTATATGAAAGAAGGTAATAGAATGATTACACTGATTGCAAGTGATATGGATGGCACACTTCTGAATGGAAAACAGGAAGTAAGCGCAGAAAACCGCAGAGCCATTTTGGAGGCACAGGAAAAAGGTGTTGAAGTGGTTGTTGCGACTGGCAGGTCTTATGAAGAAGCAAGATATGTCCTTCAGGAATCAGGGATAACTTGTCCAATCATTTGTGTGAATGGTGCTGAAGTCCGGAATGAGGAAGGGCAGATCATGCAGACAAACGCTATCGATCAGGAGAAGGCGTTAGATGTGATGCGCATCCTGAAAGATCTTGGCATTTATTATGAATTATATACGAACGAAGGTGTATATACAGCCGATTATGAAAAAGGGATCCAGTCTATAATAGACATATTCAAAACGGCCAATCCGGAAACGTCCGAACAGGCTATCAGGGATTCAGCTCAGGAACGTTTTGAAAAAGGTCATATTAAAGTGGTCGATGATTACAGTGAAGCTTTTGAAAATGGCAATGTTGTTTATAAATTCCTGGTATTTTCATTTGACGATGCCCTCCTTGCTAAGGCTAAAGATCTTCTAAGCAATGCCGGCGGACTGGCCATCAGTGCTTCAGGACGTGAGAATCTGGAAGTAACAAGCGAAAATGCCCAAAAAGGAATTGCCTTGCTGGATATGATCAAAGAAAAAGGCTTGAACCCCCAAGATGCCCTGGCAGTTGGCGATAACTTGAATGATCTTTCCATGATGAAGGTTGTCGGAAGGCCGGTAGCCATGGGGAACGCTGCAAAAGAAATTCTGGACTTTTGCAAGTATAAAACTGTCAGCAATGAAGAAGACGGTGTGGCAAGAGCCATATACGATGCTCTCGAGAATAAGTCCCCCGTGATGGATTAAACTCGTTTTTACGGGTACATAATGGATAGCACCATACACCTCTGAATAAAAATTCAGGGGTGTTTTTTAAAAGGCTTATCAGCAGTTCCCACACTTTTAGCGGGCATTTTTTGATGCAGCTGTCCCAAGTGCAGGCTGTTATATTCTGTAGATAATAACAAGGTAAAGCGGCAGAGCCTATGGCTGCTAGTAGATTCACTAATTGAAAGGAGAAACAAAATGAAATGAAAAAACAAATGAAGTTTGCTCTTAGTTTCTGCTGTTTGCTGCTGGCCTCCTGTTCCAATACTCCCTCTGAACCTCCAGAGACACAGGAAACAACGTCAAGGGAAAATCCTGATGTGGAAGTGGTTGCGGAAAACCTGGAAGTTCCCTGGTCGATCAATAAAGCTGGAAACACCATCTATATCAATGAGAGGACAGGGGGAATTATCAAGCTGGAGGACGGTGAGGCAGCCAGAATGGATGTGAGTCTGAAAGAGCCTCTCGCACAAGTCCCGGAGGCTGGGTTTCTCGGGTTTGTCCTGCATCCTCAATTTCCAGATAATCCGTCTGCTTTTGGTTATTATACATACCAAAATAGCAGCAGCCCGCACAACCGGGTAGTGGTATTAAATCTTGAAGGAGAGGAGTGGGAAGAAGGTGAGACCCTGCTTGATGATATTCCGAGCGGTCAGTACCACCACGGAGGCCGGCTGGAAATCGGACCTGACAATAAGCTTTATATTACAACAGGAGATGCGACTGAGGAGGACATTGCCCAGGATCAACAATCACTCGGCGGGAAAATCCTCAGGATGAATCTGGACGGGTCGGTTCCAGAGGATAACCCGTTTGGAGATTCCTACGTGTTAAGTTATGGCCATCGAAATCCTCAAGGTCTGGCATGGACTGAAGCTGGCGAGCTCTACAGCACAGAACACGGCCCTTCGGCTATGGATGAGATTAACCTGATACAAGCGGGTGCCAATTATGGCTGGCCGGTCATTACAGGTGATGAAGAACGTGAAGGCATGCAGCCGCCGGTAATCCATTCCGGAAACGACACGTGGGCCCCATCTGGAGCAGCTATCTATGAGAATCAACTGTATTTTGCGGCTCTGAGAGGACAAGGGGTGAAAAGGCTCTCTTTGGATTCAGGAGAGGTTGAAGATGTACTTTCAGGCTTTGGCAGAGTAAGAGATGTGTTCATTGAAGAGGAAATTCTTTATTTTGTCAGCAATAATACGGATGGCAGAGGAAGTCCCTCTGAAGGGGATGACAAACTGTACAGAGTGCCGCTGTCCTTGTTGAGCAGCGCTGCTGCTGAAGAGTGACAGGCAGCGGAATTAAGCGGTTAAACATATACACAGAAATGCATATATTTGCAATGAAGAGGTTGTCGAATGATAGGGGAATCATTCGACAACCTTTTATTTCATAGCTTCTCTTTCTACTAATTCCATAAAATCCTGGACGACTTTGTGATTGTTTTTATTTCCTCCAAGCTTCAGCATGGCGCGGCCGACAAAATTCCTGCCTTTATTATGGCCTTCATAGATAAACCGTGTTTGTGTTTCAGTGACTTTTTCTAAAGTGAAAGATAGATTCACTTCAAAGGCTTTGGCAATAACGAACTCCAGGCGCTTGTACTTTTTAGTTTCAGTGTCTTGGTACCCCAACGTTTCCACAATATACGTTTCGACTCTTTTTCCTTCTTGATATTTCTGCTGATACTTGGAGCCAATGACTTCTTCAGTAAGGTGGACTGGCTTGTTCTCGATCACCTTAGGCATAATCCGGGGCATATTCTCCTCCCGAAACAGGTTCCATACTTTATCAATATTGGCAGAAATGATCGTTTCCTCTCTCCATTGAATCATTCTTGTTCCTCCCTTCCCGATTGTATAAATGCATCAATTTCGACAATCCTTTCCTGCAAATCTTCCATTTGTTTTACAATAAGTTTTCTTTTTTCCAGAAGCAGTGTCTCAAGGTTGAAGAAAGATTCGTCATTCATCACTCCCTGCATTTCCTGAATGGTGAGCCCGAAGCTCCTCAGTTTGACAAGCAGGGCAGCCAGAAAAAAAGATCCGTCATCATAATAACGATAATGATTGTGTGGATCGATGTACGCAGGCTCCAGCAGTTTAATCTCTGCATAATAACGTAGAGTTTCCTTGCTGAGCCCTGTAATCTCCGCAAACTCACTGATCTTGTACATTAGGTCCCCCCTGATATTTTTATCATAAACTATGGGGTGCACCCCCTGGTCAATAGTTAGTATTAATATATCATTTCCTGAAATAGACATCTCCTCTTCATCGAAAAGAGTATTGATCATAAACATCTTGATAAGTTGTCCCTCTCCCAAGTTTAGGTCTCAAGGGCTTTAGCGACCAGTTCGGAGAGGGGTGTGGCATGAACTGGTTTCAAGGACTGGTTAAGCGACCAGTTGGGAGTGTGCTGTGTGATGAACTGGTCTCTAAGACCTGGTTAAGCGACCAATTGGGAGAGCGCAGAATCATAAACTGGTCTCAAGCCCGGTTAAGAGACCACTTGGAAGCGCCCTGTGCCATATTGTGGTCCCAAGGAGTCGGTTTAGGGTCCTGCCCCTGTTTGAAGGGAAGTTTAATAATTTTAATATTACTTAAGGGGAGCCGCCGGCCTGGAGAGGAACTCTATTCCTTTTCAGCCGCCGCCTTTTTTACTTGAAGCAGCCGATCCAAAAGAAAACGCATACAAAAATTTTCTATTTAAAAATTTCAGAAAATGTATTGACACTTAAGATTTGCCGTTGTAAAGTGTAAATCAAGTTAAACAACAGAATAAATTTCCATACTTCTTATCAAGAGAGGCGGAGGGACTGGCCCTTTGAAGCCTCGGCAGCGGACTGCTCAGTAGTACCGTGCCAAATCCAGCAAGCAGCGCTTGAGAGATGAGAAGAGGACGGATTACATAATCATGCCCTCTTCGTTTTCAAGAAGAGGGTTTTTTATTTGTTTATGAAATTATAAAATCCATCATGGGTAAAACAAAAAAATAAAACAGACAGCAGGGAGGAAAAGTATTTACTGTACACCTATAATTCTGAGTAATTTTATAGAGATAATCATAATTCTTATCGAGAGAGGCAGAGGGACTGGCCCTATGAAGCTTCGGCAGCGGACTCCTATATGGGGAACTGTGCCAAATCCAGCAAGCTACAGCTTGGGAGATAAGAAGAGTCCTTTTTGCCTGCGGGCAGAAACCTCTTCCTCCCTCCGGAAGAGGTTTTTTATTTTGGATAATTCAGCAATGGAAAGGAGCCGCAACATGATTGAACTCAAAGGACTCACTAAGACTTATGAGAGTGGTGACACGCCGGTCCGAGCACTTGACGGCATTGATTTAAAAATAAACGAGGGGGAAATATTCGGGGTGATCGGATTCAGCGGGGCAGGGAAAAGTTCTTTGATCCGATGCGTGAACTGGCTGGAGAGACCGACTTCCGGGAGTGTGATCGTGGATGGAAAGGACCTCACAACGCTGTCTCCTAAAGAAATCAGGGCAGTAAAAAGAAACATCGGCATGATCTTTCAGCACTTTAATCTGTTGAATTCCAAAACGGTATTTGCCAATGTTGCCATGCCTCTCAAATTGGCGAAGGTGCCAAAAGAGGAAATAAGAGAACGTGTTACGGAGCTCCTTGAGTTTGTCGGGCTTGAAGATAAAGCTGACTATTATCCAGACCAGTTATCCGGTGGACAGAAGCAGAGAGTCGGAATTGCAAGGGCACTTGCCACCAGGCCATCCATACTGCTTTGCGATGAAGCTACTTCGGCATTGGACCCGCAGACAACCAATTCGATTTTGCAGCTGCTGAGAAAGGTGAATAAAGAATACCAAATCACTGTGCTGATCATCACCCATGAAATGACAGTCATTCGTGAAATCTGTGACAGGGTTGCGGTAATCGAAGCCGGAAAGATCATAGAAGAAGGTTCTGTCTTCAACGTTTTCTCCGCACCTAAGACGACTACAGCGAGAAATTTTGTGAGTACGGTGATGAATGATAATCTACCGGAATCAATCAAGGAAATCGTACGAAACAATGCAGGGGCACAGAAAATTTTTAGAATCAACTTTGTAGGCGAATCAGCGGGACAGCCGCTTCTATCAAAAATCGCCAAGAAGTTTGATATCGATATGAATGTATTATTCGGCAATATCACAGAGCTGCAAGGAGTGCCTTTTGGAAATTTGATCGTTGAATTCATCGGCAGTGAGAGCGAAATCAACCGTGCGCTGATGTACATCAACCAGGAAAAAGTCGCAATCAAGGAGGTCGAAGCTAATGCTAGTTGATCAGGGACAGATTATTGAAGCACTCATCGAGACGATACAAATGGTCGCTTTTTCACTGCTATTCTCAGCCCTTCTTGGTTTACCGCTGGGAATCCTGCTGGTTGTGACCCGAAAAGGACATCTGCTGGAAAATCTGCCGGTATTCAATGTGTTGAATGGAATCATCAACGTATTCAGATCGGTCCCATTCATCATACTCATGGTCGCTATCATCCCAGTGACAAGGCTGATCGTTGGTACATCTATCGGTACAGCAGCAGCAGTTGTTCCGCTGGTCTTCTATGCGGGACCGTACATTGCAAGATTGATAGAGAACTCGCTGCTGGAGGTGGAGCCGGGTGTCATCGAAGCAGCAGAATCGATGGGGGCCACACCTTGGCAGATCATCATCAAATTTCTCATACCTGAAGCTTTAAGTTCATTGGTTCTGGCTTTTACCATTGCTACTGTCGGACTGGTCGGTGCATCCGCAATGGCGGGTGCAGTCGGCGGGGGAGGACTTGGAGACCTTGCCATTACCTACGGCTACCAGCGTTTTGATACAGCGGTCATGCTGATCACTGTCGGTATATTGGTCATCATGGTACAGGGCCTTCAAACATTAGGAAACAATACATCCAAAAAAATCAGAAGAAGATAACAGGAGGAATCATTCATGAAGAAAATTTTATTGGCGTTACTCATTTTAGCAGCGGCAGTGACGGGGGCGGCTTGCTCTAATTCAACAAGCGGGGAAGAAACAAAGAAAGTGAAAATCGGTGTCAGCGGCTCCGATAACCGCATCTGGGATTTTGTTTCGGAGAAAGCAGAAAAAGAAGGAATTGAAGTGGAAATCGTCCGTTTCTCCGATTATGTCCAGCCAAACATTGCCCTTGCTGAGGGAGAACTTGATGCCAACGCATTCCAGACTATCTCGTATTTCAATGCTTTCAAGAAAGAACATGACTTGGATTTAGTTCCGATTGCCACTACGGTCATCGCTCCGATGGGAATCTACTCTGATAAATACAAGTCAGCAGATGAAATTCCGGAAGGCGGCAAGATTGCTGTTCCTAACGAAGCAACCAACATGGGAAGAGCCTTGCTGCTGCTTCAGGAAGCCGGATTGATCACCCTTCCGGAAGACTTTGACGGTAATGGTGCAGTAGAGAAAATCGTCGATAATCCTAAAAATCTTGAAATCGTCCCTGTAGTAGCAGGCCAGACGCCAAGGGTGCTTCCAGATGTAGCGGCATCGATCATTAACAACGGAATCGCAGTAGATGCCGGATTCAACCCGACAGAGGACTCCATTTTCCATGAAAGCGAAACAGCTACACCATACATCAACATCATTGCTGTCCGTGCTGAAGACAAGGATAATGAAACACTCCAGAAACTTGGTGAGCTCTATCAACAGGATGATGTAAAAGAATTCATCGAAAAAGAATACAAAGGAAGCACGATCCCTACGTTTGTTCCGTTAAGTGAAATTGGAGAGTAAAAGACTTACAAAAAACCAATAACAGGAGGAACCGCCATGACTTCAGTAGCAGAGATAAATACGAATCTGAAAAATGTGATTATCGAGAATGTAGACAGTCAAAGGGAAAAGTACATTTCCACGAGCCACAGCATCCACCAGAAACCAGAAATCGGTAATGAAGAGTTTTTCGCTTCAAAGCTTCTTTCCGATATCCTGGAGGAAGAAGGCTTTGAAGTAGAGAGAGCTGTTGCGGGTCATGAAACAGCCTTCCTGGCAAGAAAAAAATCAGAAAAGGCAGGTCCTGCCATCGCTTTTCTCGCAGAGTATGATGCTCTGCCCGGCATCGGCCATGCCTGCGGCCACAATATCATTGGAACGACAAGTGTGGGGGCAGCCATTGCGCTGAGTAAGGTTCTGGATACAACCGGAGGCGAAGTGGTTGTTCTTGGAACACCAGCAGAAGAAGGCGGACCAAACGGGAGTGCAAAAGGAAGCTTTGTGAAACATGGCTTGCTGAAAGGGATAGATGCAGCCATGATGATCCATCCGGCTAATTCTACAAGAGTAACCTCGACTTCCCTTGCCGTTGACCCGCTGGACTTCGAATACCGCGGGGTCCCTGCCCATGCCGCCGCTTCTCCCCATGAAGGGGTCAATGCCCTTGATGCAGTCATCCAATTATTTAATGGAATTAATGCGTTGAGACAGCAGTTGAAGGATGAAGTGCGAATCCACGGAATCATCACCCATGGAGGGGACGCACCGAATATCATCCCGGAATACGCAAAAGCCCGATTCTTTATCCGTGCATCCACAAGAGCCCATCTGGACGAAGTAACCAAAAAAGTGAAAGCTGTGGCAGAAGGAGCGGCACTAGCGACTGGAGCCCAGCTGAAGATCATTGCTTTTCAAAATGAAGTTGACAACCTTCTTTTGAATAAAAGCTTTGACCATGTCTTCAAGGGTGTTATTGAAGAGTTTGGGGAAACGGTCGATTTAAATGACAGAGAGGGGCTTGGTTCCACGGATGCAGGCAATATCAGTCAAGTGGTACCGACCATCCACCCATTCATCAAAATCGGGCCGGATAACCTCGTCGGTCACACGGTGCCATTCAGAGAGGCTGCTGCTTCCCCTCAAGGAGACGAAGCCTTGATTAAAGGGGCAAAAGCACTGGCGCTGACAGGCCTTGAGTTGCTGACTGATCACCAAAAATTATCGGCTGTCAAAGAAGAGTTTCTGGAAAGAAAGCTGGAGCAGGAAGGTTGATAGAATACACTGAAAGCAGAATCTTATGGGTTCTGCTTTTTTCTGTATTAAAGGTCTACCGTATACAGGAGGAGATGAAGAATAAAATTCAGAATTCAGGAAGGAAGAATGAAACGGCTTTATGATTCCAGCCTCCGTGCAGCACTGCATCTGGTTTAGAACAAAATAGTGGAAATATTTTAAAGGGAAATTTTTAAGAAAAGTATTGAAATCGTTTTCAAAATGATTTAAGATTCAACCAAGAAGAAATTTCCGAAACGTTTTGGAGGAGCTCAAGTGACTACTATTAAAGATATTGCAAAAGCAGCCGGCGTCTCTGTTACGACGGTATCGCGGGCTCTTAACGGGTATTCGGATGTGAAAGAACTCACCCGTCAGAAGATCGCTGCTGTTGCCAAAGAAATGAATTACAGTCCGAATACGCTCGCCCGAAGTCTGGTGATGAATAAATCCCAAACAATCGGCCTCCTGGTTTCAGGTTTCACAAAAGAAAGCGTCAAGGATAACTTTACAGTTGAAGTTCTTGCAGGTGTGAATGAATGCACCTCGGAAATGAATTACGACCTGGTTCTCTTTAACACCAACTCCTCTATGCAAAGGGAAAAGACCTATACACAGTTGTGCCGGGAAAGACGGGTGGACGGAGTAATAATCCAAGGTATCAGGACGGATGATCCTTATCTTAAAGAAGTAGTAGATAGTGATATTCCTTGTGTACTGATTGATATTCCGATCTCTTCCGACAGGGTAGGTTATGTTACTACTGATAATGAACTGGGAGCTGATAAAGCGGTCCAGCACTTACTAGAACTCGGGCATCGGAATATTGGGATGGTCAATGGCCACGAGTATGCGTTTGTCAGCCAGAAGCGATTGAACGGATATAAGCGGGCTCTGGAAAATGCGGGTATATCTTTCAAACCTGAATTTGTGGTGGACGGAAGCTTCAAAGAAGATGAAGCCAACTTTGTCACAAAAGATCTGTTGATGAAACACCCTGAAATTACTGCGCTATTTTGTGCCAGTGATCTAATGGCAATTGGAGCGATGAAAGCTGCACAGGAACTTGGGAAAAAAGTTCCGGAAGACATCTCGATTATCGGGTATGATGATATCCTGCTTGCTTCCTATGTAAGCCCTGCGCTAACCACGATTGCACAGAATAAATTTCAGCTTGGTTTTGAAGCAGCCAGAATGCTGCTGGATCTTCTTACAAAAGGGGATCAGCCGAAACAAGTTATTCTAAATACAGAATTAAAAAAGCGAGAAAGTACTGGTTTACAACAATAAAACAATAAATAGATAGTAAGAGCCGCATGGACAGAATCCTTGTCCTTGCGACTGACTTAACATAAAATTCCACTAAAACCGAAACGTTTCGGATATATAGTAAGCGCTTCCTTGAGGCGCTGTTAAAATTTTAGCGAAAAACCGAAACGTTTTGGAAAGCCGCTCAGGAGGTCTCATCATGAATTATCGTGTAATTAAAGAAAACAATCTTTTCTTCTTAACAGATGAAAAGGGGGATATCGTAGAAAATCACTCGTATGGATTAGGATTATACATGAAGGATACCCGCTACCTCAGCAAGTTCAATTTGAAAATCAATGGAGAAGAACCAATCCTGCTTCATTCCGATGGGTCGGAAAATTATATGGCCAAGATCCTCATGACGAATCCCCATCAAGAGAAAGACGGGGGACTGATTCTTTGGCGGGAGTCGGTAGAAATAGAGAGAACAAGATTCATATACGATGACATCTTATATGAAACTGTTACAGCCAAGAACTACTATCCCAAGCCTGTTTCCTTTGAACTGAGTGCCCATTTCGATGTGGACTTCAAAGATATGTTCATCGTCAGGGGCTTCCAGACGGGGAAAGTTGGAAGCAGAAGAGGCCAGCGTATAAAAGGTGAACAAATTGACTTCTTGTACGAAGGTGCCGATGAGATCAAGAGAACGACATCTGTTAAATGGGATATGCCTGCCGAAAAGGCAACAGAGCAAGGAGATGTCTCCTTCTTGTTGTCGCTCGGACATGAAGAATCCAAGTCTATCACTTTTATGGTGGCGCCTAAAGAGGGAGAAGAGAATAACCCTGTACAACTTTTGCCAGGTGAAGCTTTGGAGAAATTGAAAGCATCTTACACTGAATGGGAAAACGGCATGACATCAGTCAAAACTGACTATTTGCCTCTCCAAAGGCTGGTTGATAGAGGGACAGATGATCTTAGAGTGCTGCTGACAGACATTGGCTATGGAAGGTTTCCGGTTGCCGGTCTGCCTTGGTTCGGAGTTCCATTCGGGCGGGACAGCCTGATTGCCGCCCTGCAAATGCTTGCTTTTCAGCCGGAAGTGGCAAAAGGCACGCTGCTTACCATGGCGAGCCTGCAGGGAACCAAAGTAGATCCTTGGAGAGATGAGCAGCCAGGCAAAATCATGCACGAAATCCGTTACGGAGAATTGGCGAATACCGGACAGATTCCATTCACCCCCTACTACGGAACTATTGATGCTACCCCGTTATTCCTGGTGCTGCTGACGGAATATGTAAAATGGACGAATGATCTTGATACTTTCCATAGGTTAGAAGATAACGTGAGAAGGGCATTGCAGTGGATTGACGAGTACGGTGACCGGGATGGAGACTTGTTCGTCGAGTATCATCAGGAAGCTGAAAAAGGGATTGCCAACCAGGGCTGGAAAGACTCCGGAGATTCCATTGTCCACCGTAATGGTGATTATGCGAAGACGCCGATTGCCCTTTCGGAAGTTCAAGGGTATGTCTACCAAGCCAAGCAGGGGATTGCCTCTATTTATAAAAAACTCGGACAGACGGAGAAGTCAGAAGCCCTTCTGGAACAGGCCGGTCGGTTAAAAGAGAAATTCGAAAAAGAATTCTGGATGGAAGATCAGCAATTCTATGCCATTGCTCTTGATCAGGATAAAAATCAGGTAGGAACGATCACTTCGAACCCGGGACATGTGCTGTTCTCGGAAATGCTCAGCGAAGAAAGAAGCATCAAGGTAAGTGATACTCTTACTTCAGAAAAAATGTTCTCGGGTTACGGTATCAGGACAATGGGCAAAGGCGAAGCCGGTTACAATCCGATGAGCTACCATGATGGAAGCATCTGGCCTCACGACAACAGCATGATTTTGCTGGGGATGAACAGACTTGGGCTTCAGTCACATGCTAAGAAGGTAATTGAAGGGCTCATCAAAGCAGCGGCTCACTTTGAGTATGACCGCCTGCCTGAACTATTCTGCGGCTATGAGGATAAGATCGGGAAAGCCGTGAAGTATCCGGTCGCTTGTTCTCCGCAAGCATGGGCTGCTGGAACTCCGCTCGTATTTGTCCAGGGCTTGCTCGGTATGAATCCGGACAGCGCAGAGAATAAGGTGACAATAAATCCTTTCCTTCTGGATGGGATGAATGAATTGACTGTACGCTCCATGAGGATAGGAGAGGGGATCCTTTCACTCCGGATAACAAGAGATGTATCCGGCATTAAGACTGAGGTCTTGGAAAATACCACAGGTTTTGAAATTCAAGAAGTTTAATGGCGGTTTATAGGATGCATTTTCCTTTAAATAAATTTTATAAACAAGACGGAAGGGGTCTTTAAAATGACGAAAAAGTGGTTGGCTGGTTTAGGAATTACAACAATGCTCGTTGGTTCGGTTCTTGGAGGATGCAGCAACTCAGATAATACAGGTGACAGCTCCAGCAATGAAGGAGATGGAGAAAAAACCCAAGTAACATTGGCGGGCTGGGGTGGAAATCCTTCTGAACAAAAATTGCTTGAGCAGACATTGGAAGATTTTGAAGCATCACACCCGGATATTGATGTAAAACTCGAGGTTATTTCCGAGCAGTACATGGATGTTATGAAAACACGCCTGATCGGCGGGGAAGGCCCTGATGTATTCTACCTGGATGCCTTCGAAGCCCCTGCTTTAATTGAAACAGGTGTTGTTGAACCGCTTGATGAATATGTAACAGAAGAGTTTGATGTGGAAGATTTTGAAAAGCCGATGCTGGAAGCTTTCCAGGTTGACGGAAAAACATATGGTTTCCCAAAGGATTACTCGACGCTTGCACTATTCTACAACAAAACAATGTTTAAAGAAGCAGGATTGGAAGTACCCCAAACATGGGAAGAGCTTCAAACGGCTTCTGAAAAACTGACAGAGGGAGATGTTTATGGTTTTGGTGTAGCTCCTGAGCTAGCGCGCCTTTACTACATCGCAGAATCACTTGGCGGGGATGTTGTGAAAGATGGCAAAGCGAACTTTGCTTCTCCTGAAGTGGTAGAAGCACTTCAGCCTATTATTGATCAACGCAATGACGCTAAGACATCCGCACAGCCTTCTGAAGTGGGAGCATCGTGGGGGGCAGAAATGTTCGGACAGGGAAAAGCGGCAATGGTCATCGAAGGAAACTGGGCCATTCCATTTATGGCTGATACATTCCCTGGAGTCGACTACGGCACAGCTGAAGTACCGACAATCAATGGTGAAAAAGGAACTATGGCTTACACAGTGGCTTACGTAATGAATGCGGCTTCTGAAAAGAAAGAAGCTTCATGGGAACTGCTTTCTTACCTGACTGGAAAAGAAGGAATGGAGACTTGGACATCTAAAGGGTTCGCACTTCCTACTCGTAAGTCAGTCGCAGAAAAGCTTGGATATGACCAAGATGAACTGCGCGGTGCACTAGTAGCGGGAGCTCCTTACGCAACCGTTTGGTCTGAAGGAACAAACCTTCCGATAGTCGTGAATAACTTCAATAACCAGTTTGTCAGCGCCTTCCTGGGAGACCGCCCACTGGATGAAGCCCTTGAAGAAGCCCAAAAACAGGCAAACAGTGAAATCGACAACAACTAATATAGAAGGTGAAGAGGGGCTGGGTTTGAGTTCCTCTTCTCCCCTTTTACTGTATTCTTTCTGTCGATGTCCTGTGGATGGGACTTCGATAGAAAGAGTTCATGTAAAAGAACATCACTAAATGATATCGGGGGTTATGAAATGACCAGAAGAACTTCCAAGAAAGCGCTGAGAGAAACAGGACAAGGATATTTCTTTATGTCCCCAGCCATATTCGTTCTAACATTATTCATCATCGGTCCAATTCTATACGCCATTTTCCTGGCCTTCCATAAGGTTGAACTGCTCGGGGGAACTTCAATGAACTTCGTGGCATTCGAAAACTTTGCAAGGATCATGGATGACCAAAGGGCAATCATTGCTTTAAAGAATACAGCTAAATATGTTCTGATTGTTGTTCCGGTCCAGACGTTTCTGGCGCTTGTACTGGCAGCCACACTGAACGCGGGATTAAAAGGAGAAAAATTCTTCCGCATTGTTTACTTCCTGCCAACACTGACATCTTCAGCTGTGTTGACACTGATTTTCATGTGGATGTACAACAAAAACGGGCTGATTAACCATATTCTTGATTTCATCGGGCTTCCGACTTACAACTTCCTGGGAGACCCTGATATTGCGTTAAATGCGATCATGATTATGAACATCTGGGCAACAGCACCGTTCTTCATGGTCATCTATCTGGCTGCTCTGCAGGATATACCGGATTCGCTCTACGAAGCAGCTGATCTTGATGGCGCCAATGCCATTCAAAAGTTTTTCTATGTAACAGTCCCATTCCTGCGACCGGTTACATCCTTTGTTGTCATCATGGGCCTCATCGGCACGTTCCAGTTGTTCGACCAATCCTACATTTTCTCAGGTGGATCAGGTGGACCTGATAACTCCACTTTGACAGTTGTACTATTAATCTATCAATATGCATTTAAGACTCTTGGAACCATGGGATATGCAGCAGCGCTGGCATTTGCCCTTGCCATTATCATTCTAGTGGCGACTTTGCTTCAGCGTAAATTCTCGAAAGAAGAATCGCTATATTAAGGAGGATAATATGAAAACCAAAAAAACGTCATTCAGCAAACGCTTATTATATATCATCCTTGTTGCATATGCCATCACTACCCTTATCCCATTTTTCTGGGCTCTGTCTTCATCATTCAAGACACTTGAAGAGATCGTTAGCGGGACCATTAATTTCTTTCCGAAAAACTTTACTCTTGATAACTATAGACAGATCTTTGTTGAGCAGGACTTATTCCCCCGCTGGATGTTAAACAGCTTGATTATAGCAGGAGTAGGGACATTCTTGAACATCATCTTTAACTCCATGGCGGGTTACGCCCTTGCGCGTTTGACCTTCCCTGGAAAGAAAGCATTGTTCATCATCATTCTGGCTGTGTTAATGATCCCTGCACAAGTAACGATGATACCAAACTATTTGATTCTGAAAGAACTGGGCTGGCTGAACTCTTACCAAGGGATGATTGTGCCCGCGATGATCAACGCAACCTTTATTTTCATGATGCGCCAGTTCTTCGTCAACTTCCCGCAGGAGCTTGAAGAAGCAGCACAAATCGATGGATTGAGCAGGCTTGGCATCTTTTTCAAGATCGTATTACCGCTTGCCAAGCCAGCTCTTGCTGCTCAGGCAATCTTTGTTTTCATGGGCTTCTGGAATGATTTCATGAGGCCGCTGATTATCATGACGGATGCAGAGATGTACACCCTGCCGCTCGGGCTAAATACCTTTAAAGGCCAGTACGTAAGTTATTGGAACTATATAATGGCCGCATCCATGGCATTCACACTGCCAGTCCTGCTGATCTATGCTTTCTTTAATAAGTATTTCATTAAAGGAGTATCATTCACAGGAGGAAAATAACGTATTTAATAACTGCCTCCTATCTCTCCAAAGATAGGGGGCAGCCTTGTTTATGCAGGCTGCGTTATTTATGATAGAAATAAAATAGTTGATTAATCAGGAGGGTAATAATGAATCATCAAAAAAAGATCGAAGAGGCAGCAGCCTCTGTCAATAAAATGCGTGAAAAGGTCAGTGGAAGTCCTTGGAAACCGGCTTACCACATGTCACCGCCTGCTTTCTGGATGAACGATCCGAATGGCTTCAGCTATTATAAGGGAGAATACCACCTTTTCTATCAGCATCATCCGTTTTCACCTGAGTGGGGACCGATGTACTGGGGGCATTTCAAAAGCAAGGATCTTGCCTATTGGGAAGAGGCACCAATTGCATTGGCTCCGGGTGAAGAGTATGACCGTGATGGCTGTTTTTCCGGCAGTGCGATAGAAAAAGACGGGAAGCTTTACCTGATGTATACCGGAAATCAATGGACAGGCCCGGATCATGATACAGATCTTTATCAGACACAATGCCTGGCCGTGAGCGAGGATGGAATGACTTTTGAAAAAATAGCAGAAAACCCGATCATCGACCCTGCTCCCCAAGGGGATATCCATCCTTATCATTTCAGAGATCCAAAGGTTTGGAAAAAAGGGGATCACTATTATTGTGTCCTCGGTTCACGGACTAAAGACCATGTTGGACAGGTCCTCTTATACCGCTCCGAAGACCTTATTAAATGGGAGTTTGTCAACGTAGCAGCGAAAGGGGAAGGCAACTTCGGGTTCATGTGGGAGTGCCCCGATCTGTTTGAAATCGACGGCCGGACCATCCTTGTGATGTCTCCGCAGGGAATGAAGCCGGAAGGTAATCTTTATCAGAACCTGCATCAGGCCGGCTATGTGATCGGAGCTCTTGATTACGAATCAGGCCAACTTCAACATGGTGATTTTAAGCTGCTCGATCACGGTTTCGATTTTTACGCGCCGCAAACGATGGAAGACCAGGATGGGAGAAGAATCATGATTGCCTGGATGAATATGTGGGAGAGCCAGATGCCGGAGCAGGAGGAGAGCTTTGCAGGGGCGATGACCATTCCGCGTGAACTGGTTTTGGAAAACGGTAAACTGAAGTCCAAACCAGTGCCCGAATTGGAGAAAAGGCGGAGAAATCATAAGCAATTTAAAAATGTGACCGTTGAAGGTGAAACCTCATTACCCGGCGTAGAGGGAAATGCTGTGGAACTGAAAGTCACAATTGATGCGAAGAAAGCATCACAGTTCGGATTAAAACTGAGAGCCGGACACAAGGAGGAAACGGAACTTCTTTATATAAAAGAAGAAAGAAGCTTTGTGCTTGATCGCAGCCTCTCCGGTGAAGGGCCCGGTGGTGTCAGGAAAGCAGAAATCGAGCTGGATGAAAACCTCCTGGACCTTCACATTTTCATCGACCTTTCTTCTGTTGAAATATTCATCAATGGCGGTGAAAAAGTCATGACAGCCAGGATTTACCCGCAAAAAGACTCGTCGCGAATCAGATTCTTCTGTGATGATTCTATTGAATTGCTGCAAGTGGATAAGTGGGATTTGTAAAAAGAAGTTTTTTTCACCTGTACATGACTAAGAGGGATGCCCATTTAAGGGGCATCCCTCTATATTTGATGCCTCGCTCCGCCAGCGAAGTACATTATCTTGAGAATTTGTTCTTTTGATGTCCCTCGCTCCGCCAGCGAAGTACATTATCTTGAGAAATTCCCCTTTTGATGTACCTAGCTCCGCCAGCGAAGTACATTATTTTGAGAATTTATTCTGGTGATGTACCTCGCTCCGCCAGCGAAGTACTTCATTCCTACACTAGTGATCAATCGATTGAATTTTGAACCGAGTCCCGCTATGTTCGTGAGATTATCCTATAACCACTTCGCTTACTCCTGTGCCCCTATCCCATTCATAATCATATGAACAGTCATCTCGATCTCTTTTTCATCGTCCCATTTCGCCTCGGGGAGGAATATATGCCGGATGAGAAGGTAGCCGAATACACTGGAAGCAGTGAAGCGGATAACAGCTTCTGTCGGCAGCTCAATGATCTGGCCTTTTTCTTTATAGAAGTTAACCAAGTGCTGAAAACGATGAAAGACCTTTTCAGCAATATGCTCCTTGAATTGTTCCTTCAGTTCGGGATGAAAAGGGATTTCCTGTATCAGGATCCGGAACGCACTCATATTTTCCCTCAAGAAAGCCTGGCGGTTCAAGATCATGGCTTTCAAAAAATCCTCATACTTTTCATGTTTTGTATTCAGGACTTTATTGATATCACGCATGACAAAAGGTGCAATAAGCTTAGCCATAGTCGGTGCAATAATCGAAAGCAATAAATCTTTTTTTGTTTTGTAGTGGCGGAAGATCGTCCCTTCAGCCACGCCTGCTTTTTTGGCGATTTCACTGGTAGAAGTAGCAGAATACCCTTTTTCCGCAAAGATTTCCAGCGCGGCTTCAAGGATTTTCTGCTGCTTTTCCGTCAGCTTTTCATCGCTGTTCAATAGTATATCGAGCATATCGTTTTGTTCAGTCATGATAAACCCCTTATAAGATAAGTTACCTTATATTTTACGATATTTTCTCAAAGCTGCAACATTTAGAACGATGAACAGGAGAGAGAACCCTAATAAAAATGAGAGGTTTCCAATGAGATCGCTGAAATCAGCGCCCCTTATCATGACATCCCGCAATGCATCGGCCGCGTAATAAAGAGGGGTGAAAGGGCCGATCCAGCGCAGCCATTCCGTTATCGTTTCAAGGTTGAACAACCCTGAGAAGAAAATTTGCGGAATCACCACAATTGGAATGAATTGCATCATCTGCAGCTCGTTTTGGGCAAAAGCAGAAAGCAGGATGCCGAGGGTCAGTGCCGTTAGAGAGAGCAGTGTGATGATGATCAGGACATTCAAAAAGCTGCCTGCCATCATCATATCCAATACATAGATCGCAAACCAGGAGATGAATGCTGCCTGCAGGATGGCAAAAATACCAAATCCGAGCACATAGCTTATGACCATTTCCCATATTTTTAAAGGACTTGCCAGTAATCTCTCCAATGTTCCGCTGGTGCGTTCACGGAGAAAGGACACCCCGCTGATAAGGAAAACAAAGAAGAAAATAAAGAACCCCAGCAGCACGGGCCCAAAGGAGTCGAACATACCCATTCCTTTTTCTCCATGCATATACTCAATGTCCAAGCCGGGAGCTTCCGTTTGTTGGGTGAACAGGGACTGTATTTCTTTCATAACCATTTGATTAACAGAAGGGTCACTGCCCTCGAGAACAAGTAACGGCTGGCTTCCTTGTTCAATGGAAAGGTACCCGTCAAGGTCACCTTCCTTGATAGACTTCTCGGCATCTTTGGAACTGTCAAAAAGGACATATTCTTCCGTGTTAATCGCTTGCAGCAATGCCTGATGGTCTGCAGCGATACCGATTTCCGGGTCATATGGATCAGAATCAAAAATGAGCCACATCATGGTCAATATTAATACCGGAGCGAAAAACATCAATGCCAGTGTCCGTTTATCCCTGAAAAGCTGTTTAATGATCC
Source organism: Rossellomorea vietnamensis (assembly GCF_008180615.1). GTDB lineage: Bacteria > Bacillota > Bacilli > Bacillales > Bacillaceae_B > Rossellomorea > Rossellomorea vietnamensis_D. Next base: position 147,417 of record NZ_VTEH01000007.1, on the reverse strand, counting down.
TGATGACAAAACCAGTAATTCTCATGACTTAATTCACCTCCGTGGATAAGAAAACTTCTTCTATAGATGAGACACCGTATTTTTCTTTAATGACAGCAGGCGCTTCACTGCCTAATAGCCTTCCATCCCTGAGCAGGCCCAGCCTGTCACATCTTTCTGCTTCATCCATCACATGTGTGGTGATCAGTAGGGTTCTTCCTTTGGTTTTCAATTCCTGGAATCTCTCCCAAATCTGTTTGCGCAGCACAGGATCAATCCCCACGGTCGGTTCATCGAGTATTAAAACTTCCGGGTCGTGGAGAAGGGCTATAGCCAGGGAAAGCCGTCTCTTCATACCTCCTGAGTATAAGGCCACTGGTTTATGGAGATGGTCCAGAAGATCGACGGTTTCCATAACAATCTTGATGCGGTCTTCCTTCTCTTTCTTTTTTAAGCTGTAAAGAGCTGCAAAAAAATTCAAATTTTCTTTCGCGGTCAGTTCTGTATACAGGGCATCTGACTGGGCCATATATCCAACAGAGGCATAGACGGACCCGGCTTTCAATGACTCTCCTTTGAAGCGGATAGTCCCTGATCCAGGAGATTCGAGACCAAGAAGCATCTTGACCAGGGTGGTTTTCCCCGATCCTGAGGGGCCAATCAAACCGTATATCTCTCCTTGTGGAATCTCGAGTGATATATCCTTCAGAACGTCCTGCTTTCCGAAAGTCTTTTTAATATTTTTCACATCAATAATTCCTTGCAAACTAAGCACCTCCAGGTAAGTGAGTGATTACTCACTTTAAATTGTACATGGTGCTCACTGTTTTGTAAAGTGAGTAATCACTCATTTTATAAAAAATAAAAAAGAAAGGCTGATGCCTTCCTATAGTGCATTTCTTAATGAACGTATAAATTGGACTTTATGCTGATTAAAAGAAACTCCTGATACCGCCATCTCGTGGGCAACTGAGGGTTTGATACCAGTGATGATGACTGAGACTCCCAAAAGCTTCAGTGCATTCAGCAGCCCGTTGATGGAATGGAAAAAGTGTTCGTTGGCTTCAAATATAGAAGAGAGGTCCACGATTAATGAAGTAAGTTTCTTTTCTGAGACACTCATCAGTACCTTTTGAATGATTAAGTCAATTTCCAGATCTTCAATAATGGTTTGATTAAGCGGAAGGATACCTTTCCCTTCAGGAAGCAGGATGATACTGGAAGCCATTTGTTCCAAATTGAGTTTGAACTTTTCCTCTTCCAGGACAAACTCGGTAACATCCGAAAACTCAGCCATTGCTCCGAGAACTTCACCGTTTTCTTCCAGCAGGTGTGTTTCCAGGTTGAAGTAACTGTTGAATTCACCAAATTGGTAAGGCATTCTTTTGACCTCAGCCGGTCTTCTATACTTTACTGTGTTTTCAATATGCCTGACATCCTCAGGTGCGTCTGGATGCAGATCATATACACTTTTATGGAGTACCTCTTCTTTGTTGACTTTCAATAACTTTTCACACGCTGGATTCAGGTATATGACCATGTAATCGGCATCAATAATCAGGATGGCATTCTTTAGAAAATCCATGACCTGAGTTTTATGTTTGGACACTTCCAATATACTTTTCTTCAATTGTTGTCCTCCCAATAACCGTCTTTTCTAAAGTATAGCATCATATTGGATAGAATATCCAAAACAAGCAGGAATATTTATATGAATCTAGTAGTTATACAAAAAGACACTGAGGAGGATTCATTTGCAGGCACCAGAAGAGATCCTAAAGATTTGGAGAAAATTTGATGATTTTCCGATGGAGACACTTACCAAAGCGTGGCTCCATAGCAGGGGAGAAGGCAGGCAGCGGGATACAGGGACTATGAAGAGTCACTTGGAGCGCTATGGAATCACTGGGAATTGCTTTGATTTAGCACTTTGGCTTCTGGATAAATTTCAGCAAGGTGAAATGGAGGCGTATCCGATCGGTCACGATCTGAATACAGACAAAGCCCATGTGGCCGTGGTGGTGCTGGATAAAACCGGGAACAGATATCTGTGTGATTTGGGTGATCAGTGGCTTCAGCCTGTGTTAATTGAAGGGAACCATTCTCTATTTGTTACTGGCAAACTTGAAGGTTTTTTTCCGGCGAGCGATATCGAGGTCTTACCAGGGGAATCAGCAGTTGAGGTTCTTTATCACCGTCCAAACGGGAAAACCTCCAGGCAAGTCTACGAACTGACCCCGATAAACATGGATACATTTATGGAGGCTGCAAACCGATCGCAGAGTAATGTAAAGTCTGAACCGCTCCTGGAGGTCAGGATTCCTTATAAAAATGAAATAGCCCACTGGGAGTTCTGTGATTGGAAGAGTTTCCTCAGCACGACGGAGGGCAGGGTTTATGACCCACCATTGTTTTCGATTACAGAGTGGGTGGAAAGAATTCATGGAAAAACCGGATATGATAAGGAGATGCTTGAGGAAGCGTTGATTTTCTATCAGAAGAAGAGGAAGCATTGAGAGTATAAGTGATACTATTATCCCCAAAAAATAGTAGATAAGAATTAAGAAAAGACCAAATCATTTGTGATTTGGTCTGCTGGCTGGCGTTCATTAAATTGTGGTCTTCTATTCCTCAATAAAAAATGTAAGACGTGGTTTATTCCACGTTGTCATTTTCCCATTGGTAGGTCCAGAAGTGCTCAGTAGTAACCCACTTCAATGCTTCCGGATCCTGGGCAGCAATGCCTTTTTCAATCTGCGGAAGCATCCAGGCTGTCTGGGAGCTGTGTGCTTTCATAGCCGCTAACTTTTGGTCTTTAACGGAAGTAATGTCATAGACAACATCCGGCTTCCCGATAAATTCCTGGCAATTATTTGAGAAAGCCAGGCAGTGAAGCTTTGGACGAGCTGTTTTGGGAAGGCGGCGGACAGCCCTTACAACAGCTCGTGCGGTTGCTTCATGGTCAGGGTGAACAGAATATCCTGGATAGAAGGTGATGATCAGGGAAGGTTTTAATTCCTGTATCAGTTCTGTCACCATGTTGGCCAGCTTCTCGTCATTTTCGAATTCCAGGGTTTTATCTCGATAACCCATCATACGCAGGTCCGTGATCCCCATTACTTCTGCCGCATTTTTCAGCTCTTCTTTGCGGATGAGCGGAAGGGATTCTCTTGTTGCAAAGGGAGGATTCCCAAGGTTCCGGCCCATTTGCCCCAGTGTCAGGCATGCATAGGTAACAGGGGTGCCGCTTTTAATAAACTTTGAAATCGTTCCCGAAACCCCGAAAGCTTCATCATCTGGATGAGGAAATATAACGAGAACGTGATTTTCTTTTTGCATACTGTAACCTCCTAAAAATGGCTGTGCCTACTCAAAAGGTGTCGGACTGATCTGCAGGGCCACTGCGAGCTTGCCGTCATGGTCGTGACCTGCCATCAGCAGCTGGTTCTTGTCTGTTTTTTCAAAATGGGTGAGGCCTTCCGCGTAGATCCAGCCGATATCAAGCTTCAATCCTGCTCTGAAAGGACCGTCGCCGACAATCTTTCCGTGCTCATAATTTACTAATGCGTTCCGTATGTAAGCTCCTGCAGAGAAGAAATCTTCTTTGAAATGTGAGGCATATGCTCCGTTGGTCGTTTCTAAATGGATATAGACATCTTTTCGGGCGAATTCATTAATCAGGCCCTGAACCTTTGCCAGCGTTATAGGTTCCATACTCTGCCTCCTTAGATGATAAATCGATCTTATTACATTTCATTTTACTAAAATCACCACTAGATTGCGAAAACAACGTCTCTGATATTCATATAACAGAAAAAACCGGCAGAGTCAGCCGGAGAAATCTTTCATTTTAAAATATCGATAGTCAAACCGAAGACGTTCCAAAGAAAAATTAAATTCAGTAGAGATAAAAACCAGGCGAGTGGCGGATTTTTATAATGTATGCTGAGAACGACAAAGATCACGATATCTAAATAAAAGGACCAAAGCAGGTTCCAGCCATTATGGTGGGTGATCATTCCGGCTTCAAAGGCAATTACTTCAATGCCGAAATAAATGAGTACCCAGAGTCCAATCCAGAAAATTCTCTTGGATTTGTTCTGGGGAAGACGGCCTAGAAAAATAAGCGTCGTAGCCCAATACCGTATGATCATTTTGATGAGGGAAATGACGGTATGATTGGGAAGATAGCTTCTATCGAATGAAGGCTGAAAAAGCCACATGGATTTGTTGTAGAGCAAGTATTGATACAGCAGGTCGCCCACCAGGAAGAAGAGGAAGGTCGGATAATAGTCCCGCCAGTTCTTCCAATCGCCCCATTTAATGACTGCAAGTAAGAAAGAGAAAAATAATAAGGTATGCATTTTGGCTTACTTCCTTTTTGGTCTTTTTTACATTTTTTACCTTAAAGCAACTTTCTATTCTTTTTGAGTAATAAATGAGTCTTTTTCTTCAGGCAACGGTTACTCATAAGGCTTTTGAAATATGTGTCAGTTTCTTAAATGTATCCTTTTTTAAAACTATCCCAGCTTGTTAGGGGAGCGGTAGTGCAGACACAGTTCGAACTAAGTCTTAAAAAAACCAATATCTTTAGGAATCATAAAAAAATGGCCCCCATTAGGGAGCCATTTTCAGGTTAAGAAATTCAAGGTTAAGATAAAAAGCCGGTTGTGCTGCAGTCAGACAAAAATTAATCTTTGCTGCCGACGACAACTACTTTGCCTTTATCGAGTTCTTCCTCGTAACGATCTGCTTCTGCATCCGTTAATCCAAGGGAGCTCATTTTGGAACGAAGCTCGTCTCCACGCTTTTTGAAAGTGTTGCCCAGCGAATCAAATACTCCTTGTTCGCCCATGCCGACGCTTTCCGTATTAGTTCCTTCTGTTAGATCCTTTGAACGTTCTTTGTCATGAGCAAAGATATAAATATCGTCTTTCTCGTAACCTTCACGATTCAGATCTTCAATGACCTTTGTTGCCTGTACTCCGTTTTCAACTGTTTCTACTTTATACATTGTTACAGCCTCCTCTATAATTTTGATGAAGCGGTATATCTTCTATTTACCCGGCTGATGGAAGATTAAACAATCTCAATAGGTGGTGAAATTTAGCAGCTGCTGAATTCGGTACCCGATATATTTCAGCCAGGGAATGTCATATTCTTTTTCACTGAATTTTTCAGTATATAGTGCGTCTTCATTAGTCCATATTCTGTTGAAATAGTCCGAAAGTTCCTGATTAACCTCTTGATCAAGAGGGGTTTCCACCCATAGATTGGTTTCGAGGTTAAGATCCTCAAAGTTCCTTGAAGTATAGTTAGTCGATCCGCCAAGGATGATGGCTTTATCTGGCTTTTTAATATATAGAAGCTTTGTGTGATACTGTTCCATTTTTGTGTTATACCAGCGGATTTGAATATTCTCTTCACCGCGCTCTTCCAGTTCGGCTGCAACTGGGATGTTGGGCAGCCCCATTTTCTGGCTCCCAAAAGCATTTTGGTTTGGATCGAGGATAATTCTTACATCCGCTCCTCTGCGGGCAGCCTCGACCAGCCTGTCAATGACTTTCCGTTCGGCTAGATAGAACATGCCCAGCCAGACAGTATCTCCATTACCTGCTTTATCCAGCTCAGCCAATGCCCTCTTATAGATTTTCCCTTCCGTCAGTACCTGTACCTTTATACTGCCGCCAGATTCTTGGCTGCCTTGAAAGTCCGGAAGCTGTGGTCCGTCCGAGTACCGGGCAGCCGCTTTTTCAGTCTTAAGTATATCTCCGATGATAGGCCCTCCGACTTCAAAGGCAATATTGGAATGAAACCCGCTCGCATTATGAGGGTTTGCCGAAGTGATGAGAGAGGATTGGTCAGTAATCACGACCTTTCGATGGTTGGCTTTGATATTCAGTAGTTCCAGATAGGATCGGACTGTTACATTCGGCGCTGTGGAGGCCAAGGGATTAGGAAGCCAGCCCTCTTCTTCAGGCTCTGATTGGAACCATTGAAAAAAAGTTCTCCAGACTGCACTGTAAACAAAGTTGGAGTCTCTTAACGGGTTCAGGTCTGTATACATCACCTTGATTCCATTATCTTTTAGGCTCTGTACTTCAGGAGCAGGGTGTGACCCATAAGTGGTATTAATATGATCAGTAATGAAGACGATTTCCATTTCTGGGTCACTTTTCTTCTTTTTAATAAGGGCTTTGGTCAGGTTTCCTGCTAAATCAGGCATCTCATGTTCTCCATCATAATAACTGTTAAAAAGGAACATATCGATGACGATGAAATCCTCTGCTTCCGCAATCATCTCATTGATCCTCTGGAATATTCTTGCCTCATGATGGAAATCGCCAGAGTGATCTTTAAAAGAAAGGTCATAGATGAAATTTACGTCATCCGTCCGAAAGACTTGCCCTTCATAGGAGGTACCTTCAGGGAGAGGCTTGTGAGTTTGGTAGAACATAATCGCACCAAAAAATACCAATACGAGGAGCGCCGCGATTACATTCCTCGTAGTAAGCCGGTTCATCAACTGTTTCATAGGCTTTCCTCCAATAAGTAGTAACTATTCCTTTACCCTCTTTTAAATTTATGTATTCCAACTTTCGGCAATATTTTCTATAATATGAACAGAGGATGGTGAACTAGTTGAAAAGTAACGAAAGTAGAATAAGAGAGATAGAAGCTCTCTTGGAAGAATTGAAGGACAGCAGTCAGCAGACAAGCGCCACGGCGGTTTTAAATAGAGGGAAAATAAAGATGCCTTTCTTCAAGGCAGCAGGAGCAATCTTCAGTGTTTGGAAAAGCAAGTTTCTCATCATGCTTCTCATAGCGGTCATTGTGATAGCAGGCCTTTCGATTGGCATGTATTCCTGGTTTTCCGGCAGTTCCTTTCAGGAGGAGCAGGGGTCTTTTGTCGAACAGATCAAAGACATGAACTCACTGGCAACAGCTCAAGCCTTTACGAAGGCGGTCATTGAACAGGAAGATAACAAGATTTTTGGAAAAGAGATATCAGCAGATGTACCAGGGACGAAACGAAAACTGTTATTGGTAGTACCGGGAACCGTCCTGGCCGGAGTCGACCTGAAAAAAGTATCAGAAAATGATATTTTAGTAGATGAAGAGGGAAAAGAAATGACAATAGAACTGCCAAGAGCTGAAATCCTGCAGTCTCCTTCTCTTGATACGGAAAACATCAAAACATTTTCCGTGGAAGGGATTTTCAGAAGTGATGTGGACTGGGAGGAAGGATTCGGACTTGCCCATGCGGCCAAAGAGCTGATCCAGCAGGAAGCGATCGACCAGGGATTGCTGCAAACGGCAGAAAAAAATGCCGAAAAATCACTAGAAGAATTTTTCGGACAGCTCGGCTACAAAGTAACAATCGAATATAAAGGGTAGCATGAAAGGGTGTTATCGTGACTGACAATTTTACGAACGATTGGAACGATGTACTGAAGGACGAAATGGAGAAGTCCTATTTTGTTCATATGAAAGAGTTTCTTGAAGAAGAGTATCGGACCCAAAGAGTATTTCCAGAGAAGCGTAATATCTTCAATGCAATGAATTCTACAGCCTACAAGGATGTTAAAGTCGTTTTGCTTGGCCAGGATCCTTATCATGGGGAAGGACAAGCTCACGGGCTGAGCTTCTCTGTTGAAAAAGGTGTGAAAGTTCCCCCGTCACTGAGAAACATCTATAAAGAGCTTCAAGATGATATCGGATGTGAAGTGCCGGAACACGGAAATCTGAGTAAATGGACGGAGCAGGGAGTACTTCTCCTGAACACTGTTCTGACAGTCAGGAAGGGCAAGGCCCATTCTCATAAGGGAAAGGGCTGGGAGATATTCACTGACAAGGTGATTCAACATCTTAATCACCGGGAAAAGCCGCTTGTCTTTATGTTATGGGGAAAACCGGCGCAGGAAAAGCTGAAGCTGATTGATGGTGAAAAACACTTCATCATACAATCGCCGCATCCGAGCCCATTCTCCGCAAGGAAAGGCTTCTTTGGAAGCCGGCCTTTCTCAAGGGCCAATGAGTGGCTGAAAAGAAATGAGGAAGAAGAAATTGACTGGTGTATTGAATAAAAGCAGCATTTTCAGACAATATCATCCATGTTTCACGTGAAACAATGGGAGGGATGGCGAACCAAAGCGGTAATTGGCTTTGGTTCGTTTTCTTTATATGGGTAGTTTAGCTTTTTAGAGTGGGTTAGGACGGAAGGTTGTAACATACACCTCCAGTGAAGCGACTAGTGGCATATGCAGCGGATTTGTAATACAGCAAAACAAATTTAAGTACACAGCAGCAACTTGAAACGTCCCTTGAGAATAAGAATCAACTGTTTTATGTATATAGAAAAATTGAGAATTGATAGGGCTGGGTATTTGCCTGCTAGGTAGGGCTGACCAAGGGGCTTCCTCCTAAGATATTCAGTCCTGTGAATAATCCTATGGAAAAGACTCATTATCTAAAGATTGGTGCCTTTGAATGCTATTTTACCCTCTTCCACTTTTACTTATGAGGATTGGAGCGGAAGGCGGACGACCTCCTGCGGGACTAGCGGGACAGGTGAGACCCCGCAGGCGCAGCCGAGGAGGCTCACCGCCCGCCCCGCGGAGTCGTCCACCTGGAGCGGAAATCCATTACTTCTTAATAACCCACAGTTTTTGGGGATAAAGCGTAAGAAAAAGAGTACCAGCCACAATTAGCATAGGATAGGCAAATCCGCGATAAGTTTGATAGAATAGGGAAGAATGCTGGATAGGGAGACGAGAGAGTTGCCAGAGAAAAAGAAAATCAATTGTTTTCAATGCCAATACTTTTACACAACATGGGAACCGGCTCATCCACGGGGCTGTAAAGCATACGGATTCAAGACGAAAGCCATGCCCTCCCTGGTCGTCTTTCGTTCTTCAGGAGAAAGCTGCTTGAAGTTTACTCCGAAAGGCAAACAGGGGAAGTGATCTCCGGCCGGCTTACTACTTTTACAGGAAATGCTATGATCTTCATTAACACAGAGTGCTTATGCAGAGACCGTATTTAAGGCAGGGTAAGTCCACTTACGGTTGTAAAAACAGTGTCTTGAAAACCCATGAGAAACAAAATAAATACCTACATGTAAGGAGGGACACGATGAATATATCTCATGTCTCATTAATCAATAAAATGGAGCAGGAACTCCTTAAAGCAAAGAAAGCGGAAAGACCGCAAAACATCAGGGAGCACATCAACTCCATCAAGGCTTTATGTGAAGTGATGCTGGAAACCGAAAGTGCCGGTTACAGCCAGCAGTCTTTTCCAAAAGAAGTGCCAGCTCAGCAAATGACGATGCCTGCTGTCAACCAGCAGTCCCAGTCAGTGAGGATCACGGAAGAAAGCAAGCTGGAGACGGACGATGGAGCCAACGGTGACTCGCTGTTTGAATTTTAATATGTATAAATGGGAGTGGTAGAGGGTATGAAAACATTTATTATTATAGGAGCAATCAATGCATTTCTTTCAGTAGCATTGGGAGCTTTCGGTGCTCACGCGCTGGAAGGGAAGATTTCTCAGAAATACATTGACACATGGAACACAGGAGTACTTTACCAAATGTTTCATTCAATCGGGATTTTGATCATTGGAGTGCTTGTTGGCAACATCGCCGCCGGTTCAATGCTTAACTGGTCAGGCTGGCTGATGTTAGTCGGGATTGTGTTATTCTCCGGAAGCTTGTACATATTGAGCCTGACAGGAATCAAGGTGCTCGGGGCCATCACGCCTCTAGGAGGGGTAGCCTTCCTGATCGCATGGGTGCTGCTCATTATTACTGCTGTAAAATCTATGTAAGTGTGTTTTACACTTTTTCTTAGGAAAAATTATAAAAAACCTGCGCGCCTGATGGTTCGCAGGTTTTTTTATTGCTTAGAAATTCTAAACTCAACCTCTGCAGACAATTTTAACTATGTTTTTCACGCTCAGCTTCAGCGCCTCTCCCCTCAGGTTGGGCAAGGCGCTGAAGCTTTTGTTCTTGGCCGGAGTTCTGTCTTTTATCTTGGTGAGTAAGAAACAGTGGGAGCTCCTGCACCAAACGGATATTCATATTCAATTTCTTCATCAAATGTAATGTAGTCAAGATAAATCATTGGCAGCAGGTAGCGCATTCCTGTTTGAGGATCGCTCAAGATAAGGTGATCACGACCTGCAGCTTCAATAATTCCTTTGAAAATCTTAGCATTCCATTCTCTGTTGTTTTCGAATGTCATATAAACTGTAGCGACTTTCCCCTTGTTCAGACGAAGAATGTTCTCAATGTAAGATTCTTCTACAGGCAGCTGGCCGGGAAAATTCTGTGACGGACTCTGAGCGCTGGTTGGCTGAGGAACTTGCATTCCCTGGCCGCCGTAATACTGACCTCCCATATAGTTCTGGGGCTGGCCGTAATATGGGGGCTGAGTATAGCCGTATCCATAGGGATTTGAGCTGGTTGATTGTTTCACAATGTAGACCTCCTTGAGTAATCATAATCCTTCAATTTGAAGGTAGTTCACTTCTGGTTCACAAAGCACAGTAATTTTCTCTAAGACTCTCTTTTATATAAAAATAAAGCAGATGATGATAAAGAGAGTATGCTCTGATTTCACTATTTCATTTTTATGTAGGGATAGGCTGGAATATTCCAGGTGGATGGAGAATGTGCATGGACAAATTTTAGATATCTCTTTCAGGGCTGGTGAATTTACTAAGTAAGCCATTGGCAGGCGGAGGCTGAAAAGCCCTGCGTATTTTGACTTTAGTTGAGTATGTTATGAAAGGCATTTAAGTTTCCTGGGGACTGTGTTTCAAGAAAATAAAAAGGTGGAGGAAAGGAGGATGATGGGTTCAAGCTGCATCAGGGATAAGAGAAAAGTGTAAAAAAGGCCAAACAGATGAAGTCTGTTTGGCCAGAGCGTTAAATTATACAGATAAGAAATGGGATATCTTTTCTTCTTCAAGAAGGTTTCCTACGAAGAAAGTGCCGAAATCGCCGTAGCGTGCGCTGACTTCGTCAAAGCGCATTTCGTATACAAGCTTTTTGAATTGAAGGACATCGTCTGCAAACAACGTGACTCCCCACTCATAGTCATCAAAACCGACTGAACCGGTGATGATCTGCTTTACTTTTCCTGCGTATTGGCGGCCGATCATACCATGGCTGCGCATCATGCTGCGGCGTTCTTCCATCGGCAGCATGTACCAGTTGTCGTTTCCTTGGCGGCGCTTGTCCATTGGGTAGAAGCACACATGCTTGGCCTTTGGCAGGATCGGGTAAAGACGCGCGCGAACATGCGGATTCTCATAAGGATCTTCACCGTCAGCAAGGTAGTTGCTCAACTCAACAACTGAAACATAGGAGAACGTAGGAACAGTATATTGAGCGATCGTCAATTTATTGAATTCAGTTTCAAGTTCATTCAGTTCTTCCATCGTCGGGCGGACAATCATCATCATGAAGTCTGCTTTTTGGCCGACAATCGTGTAAAGCGCGTGGCTTCCTTCTTCTTGCGCTTGTGTCTTGTTCATTTTTTCAAGGAAACCATGAAACTCATTGATTGCATTTTGTCTTTCATCGCTCGAAAGCATTTTCCAGGAAGTCCAGTCCATTGCACGGAAGTCATGCAAAGAATACCAGCCATCTAACGTTTGTGCCGGTTCACTCATGTGTATCACTCCTTATAAACTAGTATGCACCCTTACTATATCATAGTTTGGCCCAATTACCTGAATAAGAATCTTGGCTGAAAAAGGACATTTTATACTAGTGATTACGACAAAACTGCATACAGGTGTCCTTAAAAGGGAACAATAAAGCAGGTTAAAAAGGATAAAATTTTCTAAAAACAAAAACAATTACATTGGAAACGCTGCCACTGTCCGTTATTCTTGAAATCTCCCGGCAGAAGAGTATGCTAAAAGTGGATAAATGAAGGAGGGCTTAATTTATGAGCAATCTATTTGAAACGCTTCAAGCAAAAGTTAAAGGAAAAGACCTGAAAATTGTTTTTCCTGAAGGGCAGGATGAAAGAATTCTGAGCGCGGCTTCTCGCTTAGCCACAGAAGGAATCCTTACACCTGTCATCATTGGAAATGCCGGCAATGTCCAGGCGAAAGCAAAAGAGGTGAACGCTTCCCTCGAAGGCTGTGAAATCCTGGACCCGTCTGACAATGAATTCATGGAAGAACTTGTACAGGCATTTGTCGAAAGAAGAAAAGGAAAAGCGACTGAAGAAGACGCTAAAAAAATCCTTCTCGATGAAAATTACTTTGGAACGATGCTCGTTTATACGGGTAAAGCACATGGTCTGGTCAGCGGCGCGGCACATTCAACAGCAGATACTGTCCGCCCAGCACTTCAAATCATCAAGACAAAAGAAGGTGTGCGCAAGACTTCAGGCGTTTTCATCATGGTCCGTGAAGATGAGAAATATGTCTTTGCCGATTGCGCGATCAACATCAATCCTGACAGCCAGGACTTGGCTGAAATCGCGATGGAAAGTGCGAAAACAGCTGAAATGTTCGATATCGATCCTCGTGTGGCGATGTTAAGCTTCTCTACAAAAGGATCAGCAAAGTCGCCTGAAACAGAAAAGGTAACGGAAGCAGTAAATGTTGCGAAGGAAAAAGCGCCTCATTTAACATTAGACGGCGAATTCCAATTTGATGCGGCCTTTGTTCCTTCTGTTGCAGAGAAAAAAGCACCTGATTCGGTCATTAAAGGTGACGCCAATGTATTCATCTTCCCAAGCCTGGAAGCAGGGAATATTGGATACAAGATCGCACAGCGTCTTGGAAACTTTGAAGCAGTGGGCCCGATCCTTCAAGGGTTGAATGCTCCGGTCAACGATCTTTCCCGCGGCTGTAATGAAGAAGATGTGTATAAGTTAGCACTGATTACGGCAGCGCAAGCGCTATAACAGCAAGTTAACGGTCTCCATCATTGGGGGCCGTTTTTTAATGAGGATTCAACCTGTTAAAGGGGATATGATATAATAATCCCCATGATATTCGAAGGAGAACGAAACGATGGATATGCAGAAAAATCACTCATTGTTATTACAGCCGGAATGGAGGATCATCGATCAATCCAGCCTGGGACCGATATTTGATGCCCTGCAGTCATTTGCAATCGATGATACCCTGTGCACTTCAGTAGGAGCGAAAACATCACCAGCCACAGCGAGATCTTGGGTTCATCATGACACGATCGTGCTTGGAATTCAGGATACTAAACTCCCCGCACTGGAAGATGGCTTGAAACTGCTGGAAGACCGCGGATACCGGTATATTGTCCGTAACTCGGGTGGGTTGGCGGTCGTTTTGGACGAAGGGGTCCTCAACCTCTCACTTGTGTTTCCCGATTCTGAAAAAGGGATTGATATCAATCGCGGGTACGATGCCATGCTGCAGTTGACAGAGGATATGTTCAAGGATTTCGCGGTCCACATTGAAGCAAAGGAAATCGTGAACTCTTATTGTCCAGGCAGCTATGACCTCAGTATAAGCGGCAGAAAGTTCGCAGGCATCTCGCAAAGAAGGATCCGAAATGGCGTAGCGGTGCAAATTTATCTTTGTGTAAGCGGAAGCGGGTCGGAACGGGCTAAAGTCATCAGGGATTTTTATTCAGCTGGAAAAAGGGAAGAAAGCAGCAAATTCATCTTTCCTGAAATCCAGCCCGAGGTCATGGCCTCCCTTTCAGAACTTCTTGGTGTGGAATTAACGATTCAAGATACAATGCTCCGATTTTTTCAGTCCCTGAAAGGGTTCAGCGGGAAAATCTACGCAAGCCAGCTGGAGGGCGATGAAATCTCTTTATATGAAGGCTATTTAGATAGAGTCCATCAGAGAAATGAGAAAGTATTAGAGAGATAGAAATCGGTGGTCCATTGGGCTGCCGATTTTATCTTCATCGCTTAGAGGTATCCTTTTGATCCAAGGTTTAAATTATCACTTCAAACAAAACAGCACTGGCCGCCGCGAGTGCTGTTTATTTTAAAAGATAAGAACGTATAAAATTTTTAAATTGAAAATTAGGCAGCGTTTCTGAATCCAGCGCCTAGTCCCTCAGGGGCAAATAACCCAAAGAGAATAAAAGGGAAGGAGGGGACTGAAAATCTATCGAATTTTATAATCTATTTGCTTTAATCTAAGATAAAGTCAACTATCCTTCATCAACTTTAGAATCCTTGGGAGTTTTTTATTTGCCTGCCACCGGTGGAAAGATAGAAGGGTGCTAATTAAAGGCACTGGCCGGTGGTGCTTAACTATGTAGTTCAGTGTTTTGGATAGAAAATAGAGGAAAGAGATTCCCTTATTTCTTACAAAACTCTAAGAAAAGCTAAAATAGAGGAATAAAGTTCCCTTAATTAGCTTAATCTGCTAGTAAAATTGTGCTTTTTATCATATAAGGGAAAATAGTTCCTCTATTTTCCCCGTAATAAGTTTGAAATTGGAGATAAGGGAAAAAAATTCCCTTGTTTACGGCTGAGCACCTAATTAAGAGAGTGACTGGACGATTTTTTCTCTCTAAAGCCCATTACATTATTCACCCAACCAGGCGGAGTGGGCTTCCTCAACAAAAAACCAGCACTCTTTCATAAACTTTTATGAGAAAGGCAGAATCGCTCTTGGAAGTGAGCGATTCTGCCTTTAAACAAATTTTGGACTTTTTCAGTGGCCTCAAGGAAAAACCGCCTTTTTTTCTCTTTGGAACATTTGCCTGTCGGGGCTGATCAAGGCGCTTGCGCTTTTTTATTCAGCTACTTTTTCAAGGTTGCCGTTTCGGTCCATTTTGAATCTTGGAGCTTTTCCTTCTTCATCCTCAAATAGTACAAGCTTTCTTGCACGGTTCATGATCTGCATCATGGTTTCGTAATCTTCCTGCATGGTCACTGTATTCTTTTCAAGTTCGCCGATTTTCTTTTGCAGATCGGCATTCTCGCGTCTGATTTCAGCATTTTCATGTTTCAATCTCTGATTCTCACTTTTTAAAATATCTGAGTGGAAATTCGAATGTGCCAGGTTTTGCAAATACATAATGACTTTTTCAAGAGACATTTCCATTCTGCCTTGAACCGGTTCGCGCTTGGCAGCTGGTGCAGTGTAGACCGGTGCTCCCGCAGAAGGATTCACTTCATCAACTTGGACTGTTTCTTCTGCAAATTCTGTATCGGCTTCCATGGTTTCCATAACCGGACTAGTATACTCTTGTTCTTCTTCGCTCATTTCAGAAGACATTGATAGAGACATTGCGTCGATTTCATCATATGAAGGTGCCGGGGGCTGATATAACAACTTCTTCTTGCCGCCCTGGTCTTTGCCGAGCAGGCGCTGTCTCTGTTTGCGCTGTTTCTTCGCCAGGCTCAATGCTTTTTCATATTGGTGGCGGACTACAGCATTCCAGCGAAAACCGCATGCGGCGGAAGTGCGGTTCAATTTGTCCCCTACCTCTTCAAACGCGTTCAGCTGTGTGCTGCCTTCTCTTACATGGCGTAAAACCGTTTCGGCTAATAACAGATCATCTTCTTCTGTCCAGGCATCCTGTCTAGATTTCATTTATTCCAACTCCCTTATTTTAGTAACTTTTCTTACTAGAAGTTTGTACAAAATAAATAGAATCTATACGAATATGTTAAAATTAATTTTTTCTAATAGTTTCGTTGTTCTTCTGCCCGGGAAGGGTACTTTGAGTCTGTCAAGAGCCGTTTCTGGAGCAAAAAATTTTTAGGGCATTTAATCCTTGAGATATAAACAATTTTCAGCAATTCTATTTATTTTTCGACAGGCTTCGAGATGTTTTTATAAAAAAAACCGTCTATAATGGATATATGTTAGACAGGAAGAGGGTAAAGGATGGAATATTCCAAATTGAAGTTGCATGAGGAAAAAGTTTTTAAAGACCCTGTTCATCGTTATGTACACGTGAAAGATCAGGTCATTTGGGATTTAATCGGGACAAAGGAGTTCCAGAGGCTGAGGCGGATCAGACAGCTCGGAACCACTTATTTGACGTTCCATGGCGCAGAACACAGCCGTTTGAATCATTCCCTCGGTGTCTATGAGATTGTCCGCCGGATTGTAGACGATGTCTTTCAGGGCCGGCCGGAATGGAGCCAGGATGAGAGACTTTTAAGTTTATGTGCTGCATTGCTTCATGATTTAGGTCATGGACCTTTTTCCCATTCTTTCGAAAAGGTCTTCCATCTCGATCATGAGCATTTCACACAGGAAATTATTCTGGGAAATACTGAAGTTAACCAGGTCCTTTCAAGAGTAGGCAGTGAGTTTCCCAAGCATGTTGCTGAGGTCATAGCGAAAACCTATGCCAACAAGCAGGTCGTCAGCCTGATTTCCAGCCAGATCGATGCTGACAGGATGGACTATTTGCAGCGCGATGCCTATTTTACAGGGGTCAGCTACGGCCACTTCGATATGGAGCGGATCCTGCGCGTGATGAGGCCGAGGGAAGACCAGGTCGTCATTAAGTCGAGCGGGATGCATGCAGTGGAGGATTACATAATGAGCCGTTATCAGATGTACTGGCAGGTGTATTTCCATCCTGTTACGCGGAGTGCGGAAGTAATTCTGACTAAAATCCTTCATCGTGCAAAAGACCTTTATCAAGATTCGTATGCTTTCAAATATGATCCTCTCCATTTTTATTCCCTCTTTGAAGAGGACGTATCACTTGAGGATTATTTAAAGCTGGATGAAGCGGTGATCATGTTCTACTTCCAGACATGGGAAGAGGAGGATGATCCTGTGCTGAGCGACCTCTGCCGCCGCTTTATGAACAGAAACCTTTTCAAATACGTTGAATTCGATCCAGCGAAGGAATACAAGAAACATAGTGAGCTGGAAACGCTATTCAAAAAAGCCGGAATCGATCCGGAGTACTATCTGGTCGTCGATTCATCATCGGATCTTCCGTATGATTTTTACCGGCCGGGGGAAGAAGAGGAGCGTCTGCCGATTCATTTACTGATGCCGGGCAACGACTTGAAGGAATTGTCCAGGCAGTCTGATATCGTGGACGCGATCTCAGGTAAAAGACGAACAGACCACAAACTCTATTACCCTGCCGATTTTTTATATGATGAAACATCCAAGAAAACCATCAAAAGACAAATCCGTTCCATTTTGGAACTCGATTGATTCATAGTGAGGCTGTCTCATAAGCCATAGCCGGAACCGCGGTTGCAGAATTGGGTCCGGAAACTTCTGAGACGGCCTCCGTGCACCTAATGGCGGAACACCGAGTAATTTTTGAAGTAGGAGATGAAGTAAAAGTGTTAAAGGATCACACGAAATTAATGAGTGCATTTTTGGCTTCCGGGGAAATTACCGGCAGAAAAAAACTGCAGAAAATGATATATATTGCCAAGAAATTATCGTTCCCTTTTCAAGAAAAATTCCAGTTTCATTTCTACGGTCCTTACTCTGAGGAGCTGACCCTTCGAGTGGAAGAACTATGTAACATGGGCTTCATCAGCGAGCTCAAAGAGAAAAAAGGCGGCTACTACCAATACCGTTACACCGTGACAGAAGAAGGACAGGGCTTTTTGAACATGTATGAAACGGACATGCCGTTCCTGAAGGACTGCCTGGAGGCCATGAACGAGCAGCCTTCCCGTTTCCTGGAACTCGTATCAACAGTGTTATATTTCGATAACCTGCCTCGTGAAGAAGTGGAAGAAAAGATCTTTACCCTGAAGAGCAAGCAGAAGTATACGGTAGAAGAAATCGATACTGCCTATGAATATATCGAATCACTGAAAGAGAAGATTGTGCAATAATCTCGGAGCCTGTCACTGATGTGGCGGGTTTTTTTGTTATGCGGAGACCCTTTGGTGAGGAAGGATCGGGCGGTATGGATTTTCGGGTGGGAGTCTGGGTTTTAGAGACCTGGAAAGAGTAAGGTTAGCAGGGGAAAGGTGTCAAGGAGGTTTTTAGAGACCCATGGTCAGTGAAATTTTCTGGGAAGCGGTGTCAAGGAGGCTTTTAGACGCCCAAGTGCTGGTGGGAAAGTGAGGAAGAGTAACCAAAAAGCTTCTAGGTGCCCAAATGGTAGTGGATAAGCAAGGGAAGGTAACCAAGGGAGCTTCTAGGTGCCTAAATGGTGGTGGGAAAGCAAGAAAAGGTAACCAAGGGAGCTTCTAGGGGTCCAAATGGTGGTGGGAAAGCGAGAAAAGGTAACCAAGGGAGCTTCTAGGTGCCCAAATGGTAGTGGGAAAGCAAGAAAAGGTAACCAAGGGAGCTTCTAGGTGCCCAAACACTGGTGGGAAAGCAAGAAAAGGTAACCAAGGGAGCTTCTAAGTGCCCAAATGGTAGTGGGAAAGCATGAAAAAGGTAACCAAGAAAGCTTCTAGGTGCCCAAATGGTAGTGGTAAAGCAAGAAAAGGTAACCAAGAGAACTTCTAGGGGTCCCAATACTGGTGGGAGGTCTCAAGGGAGCTCACAGTTACACAAGAGCAGATAGAGTGAAATGGAGGCGAAGCTCAAAAAAAGCCGCCAGTCACATTGGACCGGCGGCTTTTCTGCTGAGACGGGAAAACAAAATGACTATTCTTCGTCACTTAGACGTTTTCCACCCACGGCATAATGATTCTTGCTCATTTCCTCTATGAATACGACGACTTTCTCTTCAGGGGCACCTGTTGTTTCGCTGACAGCTGCAGTTACCTTTTCGACCAGGGCTTTCTTTTGGTCCTCACTGCGTCCTTCGATCATTTTAACGGTTACATAAGGCATGGGCTTCGCTCCTGTTCTATAATTTTGTTACAATCATTATGGGGATATTGAGAAAAATATCTTCCAGTTAAAAGTTTATCGTATTTTCCAGAAGGAGCAAGTCTGGATGATAGAGAATATTTAGATAGAGATATTACCTATTTTTAAAATCATTTATGTATATGAAGGAGAACAGACATTGGACTTTTTAGCCTTTAATTTAGAAGAGCTTCCTTTCGTGATCATTGCCTTGATCCTGGCATTCACGTTTCACGAATATGCACACGCTTATGTAGCACACAAATTCGGGGATGATACCGCGAAGGATCAAGGAAGGCTTACCCTTAATCCGATTCAGCACTTAGATCCAATCGGGACCCTCTTTATCTTGATTGCCGGCTTCGGCTGGGCAAGGCCTGTTCCTGTGAACCGCTTCAACTTCAAGAAGCCGAAGCTGGCAGGGGTGCTTGTGTCGGTGGCGGGACCGCTGAGCAACTTCCTCATAGCGTTCATCGCTTACGGAATTTTTTATTTTATCATCACTTTTGGTTTCGGCACGGTCGTTCCCCAGTTTTTCATCGACCTTTTCAATATGATTGTATACCTGAACATCCTTTTGTTCATATTTAATCTATTGCCGTTTCCTCCCTTGGACGGCTACCGGATTATCGAGGACCTTGTTTCGCCCCGCCTGCGCTCAAAGATGTCGCAGTATGAACAATATGGCGTTCTGCTGTTTTTGATTTTGGTCATTACCCCTCTTGACCGTTACACGATCTGGCCGGTGATCAACGGCGGGATGAGTGCTGTGGGACAGACGTTCAATACGATTTACTATGCGGTATTTTCATTATTTTCATAAGGCTGTTTTCGGATATATTGTTGCTTTTAGAAAAATCCTAAAATCCGGATTTTTCCCCGGATACTAAGAGTTTTATCTCTTATCGAGGAAGAGCAGCTCTTTTTCTTTCGGTATTACCATATTTTTTCCTTTTTGAGATAGATATTTCTCAGAATAAGTATCAAATAGCAACAAAGTTTACGAAAAGATTTTCATAAAGCAGAAGGAGCGATATAGATGGATGAAAAAAAGAAGAGCAAAGTAGGCTTTAATATTATCAAAAATGACCCGACAGACGGGCACGGCGGCTTCGGAATCGGTTCTTTGAGCCTGGATAATGTATCCCCTGTATTCGTTGATGTGCAGGAAGGAGAAGCTTTTGTTGACATAGGTGCGATGCATGCCCGCAGTTCCGTGGAAAAAAGAATCAAATTCACGACTAATCGTGAAGATTCGGAAGGCGGTAAACCTTACTGGCTTGTCTGGGTGACCATCGACCGGAAAGCGGACGGCCCTTATTATGCCGGCGTGACAGCCTGTGAAATGGTCGTCAATACGGAAAAACGCAGAGGCTATAAATCCCTGCCTGAACACGTGAACCGGATGGATAAATCAATCAAGCGCCATATCATTGTCGATGACATGGATGACCGTTCAAAAGGCATCTTAAAAGACTACCTCATCAACCATGATAAAGGAATGTGGGAGAGATCTGAAGATAAACTGAAAGAAGGACTCTCTGTCTGAAATGTTCTTACAAATTATGACAATAGTTTGAACGAAATGTGACAGTTGTAAGAAAAAATCGTTCACATCTTGCTCATTGGCGAGAAAAAAAGTAAACTTAAATCACAGTTTGCACAAATCAAACTAGGACATGAAAGACCCCGGGTTCGCACAAACCCGGGGTTTTTCTTATGCTTTTTTAGATGGTCTTATGCTTATTGTTTACGCTTCAGCTGCGCGGCTCCGCTGTCACCCGGCCTCTTGGACAGCCCGGTGCACTTGATGAAGAATCGCGCCGGATAATTGTTGGCGGGCGGTTCGACAGCCTCTGATACCGGTTACAATCTCATACTGCGTCCCGTCCAGGAAACCAGTTTAGAACCACTCTGTCCATTTTTTATACCACGGTGTTTTCTCCTCTTTCGGCTCGGCCGCCGGCGGTTTAGCCGGAGTCTCTTCATGAAGATGCTCATCGCAGTATTCAGTCGGTTCAGTTCCTTTTACAAAGTACGTGAAGCGCTGGACCGGACACCCTTTGGTTGCGAGCTTTCCGTTATGCGGATTGACGAGATAGCCTTTGACATTTTTGGTTGGCTTGAATGCTTTGACAGGTTCGCCTTTTAAAGCCTCTTCCATGAAGTGGACCCAAATGTTTTTGGCATAGTATTTATCCTCTACTAGTGAAATTTCTTTTCCTTTATCATACCCGGTCCACACGCCGGCCGTGAGCTGGGGAGCAAACCCGATCATCCAGTTATCTGAATTGGTTGTGCCTGATTTCCCGGCATAAGGTCTTGTCGCATCTTTACGGATGGTGATCCCTGTCACAGTTGAATAGTCGTTCAGCTTGGGGTCAAAGATGCCGCTGAGCATGTGTGTCATGACATATGCGGCATCCCTGTCGAGAACCTGTTCCTTTTCCCATTTGTTTTCATAGATGGTTTCCCCGCTGAAGCCTTCCACCTTTGTAATGAAGACGGGACGGATTTTATACCCGCCATTGGCAAACATCCCATAAGCATTGACCATATCGATGACTCTTGCGCCGGAAGTTCCAAGGGCGGAGGACGGCACCTTTTTAACAGGTGTTGAAAGGCCGAATTTTTTGGCTGTATCGGTGAGCGTTTCTTCACCAAGGAAGAGGTGGGTCTTGACGGCATAGACATTATCCGAAATGGCAATCGCCTGAGCCAATGTAATGTCATCTCCTGCATACTTATTGTTAAAATTATGCGGGGTGTATTCACTTTGTCCGTCATCGAATTTGAACGTAGTCAGTTCGCTCCTCATCGTTGTAGAAGGGGTGAACCCTTTCTCGACCGCCGCATAATAAAGGAGCGGCTTGATGGTTGATCCCGGCTGCCTTACTGCCTGGACGGCTCGGTTGAAGGGACTTTCCTCATAATTCCTGCCCCCGACCATGGCGGTGACATGCCCGTTTTTCGGATTGATGGCCGTGAATCCAACCTGGATATCAGATTCCGGGCCGATCTCTCTTTCAATTACGTCTTCCGCTGCTTGCTGATGCTGCGGATTTAGTGTTGTGTATACTTTCAGGCCGCCAAGCTCGACGGTACGCTCATCAATGCCCAGTTGGTTCCTGAGAATATTTTTAACAACATCCTGGAAATAAGGAGCGGTTTCCACTGACTCATGCGGATATTTTCCGACAATTGCCAACGTTTTCGCCTTAGCCTGAGCGGCAACCTCATCTGTAATCATTTTATCTTCCTTCATGGCATTGAGGATGAGGCCCTGGCGTTCTTTTGCTTTTTCGAAAGAGTCAAGCGGAGAATAAAGGCTCGGCCCTTTTGGGATTCCGGCAAGCATTGCGGCTTCGGCAACTGTCAAAGCTTCTGCAGCCTTTCCAAAATAAAATTGGCTGGCGGCCTCGATCCCGTAAGCGCCGTGGCCATAATAAATCGTGTTCAAGTATCCTTCAAGAATCTCATCCTTGGAATAATTCATCTCCAGACGCAAAGTATAAAGAGCTTCTGAAATCTTCCTTTTCCATGTTTTATCATGAGTCAGAAAGAGGTTCCGGGCATACTGCTGCGAAATCGTCGAAGCTCCCTGGACTTTGGCCATTGCCTTCAAGTCGGCTAACCCGGCCGCCGTGATTCGTTTAAAATCGAACCCGTGGTGCGAGAAAAATCCTTTATCTTCAATAGCCAGTGTGGCATCGATTAAATCGGGTGAAATGTTCTCGAGGTGCACCCAGTATCTCTTCTCTCCGCTGTTGCTTTCGCCGATGATCGATCCATCAGCACCATAGAAAAGGGTGGACTGGGGAACAGCAAGAGGGGGAGGCCCCTGGATTTTGGCGTATGTCAATAAACCCGCTAGTCCAGCCAGGATTAACAGGGTGGAGAGCAGGCCCAGAATGATTGCGGCGCGCAAATATTTTTTGGTTTTTTGTAAACGGGAACTTGTGATGATTTCCAAGTGAATCCCTCATTTCCTATGAATCTGCCGTTTTATTAGTATTCATTATGGAAAGCAGGAGCTTTTTTTAAACATATAGGAAGAAAATTAATAATTATTCTTGTATTTTCGCCAAATTAGACTATACTTTTTCTCATGTTTGTATTTATGCAGTTGGGGAAGGATATTTATGATGATGCTTGTCCCCGGCCGCGAGAATTAATTAGAAAAGGAATGAAGTAAAATGGGTGGATTCTGGTTCACAGAGAAACAAACGGAAAACTTCGGAATTACAATGAAAATCAAGAAAACTTTACATACAGAGCAAACGGAATTTCAAAAGCTTGATATGGTCGAAACAGAAGAGTGGGGGAACATGCTGCTTCTTGATGACATGGTCATGACTTCTCAAAAAGATGAGTTCGTTTACCATGAAATGGTCGCACATGTACCATTGTTCACACATCCCAACCCGGAAACCGTGCTTGTTGTCGGCGGTGGAGACGGAGGCGTTATCCGTGAAGTGTTGAAGCACCCGTCTGTTAAAAAAGCAGTTCTTGCGGAAATCGACGGTAAAGTCATCGAGTACTCGAAAAAGTACCTTCCTGAGATTGCGGGCGAGCTTGAAAACGAAAGAGTGGAAGTACAGGTAGGCGACGGCTTCATGCACATCGCGAAAAGTGAAAATGAATATGACGTCATCATGGTGGACTCTACTGAGCCTGTTGGCCCGGCCGTGAACTTGTTCACAAAAGGATTCTACGCAGGAATCTCTAAAGCATTGAAAGAAGACGGAATCTTTGTTGCTCAATGTGACAACCCTTGGTTCAAGGCAGATTTGATTCGCCAGGTACAAAGCGATGTAAAAGAGATTTTCCCGATTACGCGTCTGTACACGGCAAACATCCCGACTTATCCAAGCGGCCTGTGGGCATTCACAGTCGGCTCCAAGAAACATGATCCTCTGGAAGTAAGCGATGACCGTTTCCATGAAATCGAAACGAAATACTATACAAAAGAGCTTCATAAAGCCAGCTTTGCACTGCCTAAGTTTGTAAAAGACTTAACGGAGTGAGAAGATTCTTTAATGCAGTAAAGCACTAAAAGGGACTGTCCCTCTTAGTGCTTTACAGTGATAGAGCGTATTTGGCGCTTATCCTATTGAATATTGTTACGTAGCATTAATTTTAAAAGGAGTGTTGAAAAATGCGCTTTGATGAAGCTTACTCTGGTAATGTGTTTATCGGCAGCCACCCTTCCTATGAAGACAGCCAAATTGTGCTGTACGGAATGCCAATGGATTGGACGGTCAGTTACCGTCCTGGGTCACGTTTCGGCCCTGCCCGTATCCGCGAAGTTTCGATCGGCCTTGAAGAATACAGCCCGTATCTGGACAGGGAACTGAAAGAAATCAAGTATTACGATGCCGGGGACATCCCGCTTCCTTTTGGGAACCCGCAGAAAAGCATCGATATCATTGAAGATTACATCGACGGCCTGATGAAGGATAACAAAATTCCGTTTGGCATGGGCGGCGAACATCTGGTTTCATGGCCAGTCATGAAAGCTGTTTATAAAAAACACAAAGATTTGGCCATCATTCATTTCGATGCCCATACAGACCTTCGTGAGAATTATGAAGGCGAGCCACTGTCACACTCTACGCCGATCAGGAAAATCGCCGAGCATATCGGACCCGAAAATGTATACTCTTTCGGAATCCGTTCCGGCATGAAAGAAGAATTTCAATGGGCGAAGGAGAACGGAATGCATATATCAAAGTTTGAAGTGCTGGAGCCGTTAAAAGAAATCTTGCCAACGCTCGCAGGACGTCCGGTATATGTAACGATTGACATCGATGTCCTTGATCCTGCGCATGCGCCAGGAACAGGCACGGTTGATGCAGGTGGAATCACCTCCCGTGAACTTCTGGCCTCCATCCATGAAATTGCCCGTTCAGAAGTGAACGTAGTCGGAGCCGACCTCGTTGAAGTGGCCCCGATTTATGACGCATCCGAACAAACAGCCAACACAGCCAGCAAGCTCATCCGCGAAATGATGCTGGGCTGGGTGAAATAGTATTTAAAGTTGTAACTGCCCTGGAGAGTCATGGATTCAATGGGGCGGTTTTTTTGTTTGGGTGACAGTCACCACCCGGAATTTGTCAGAAATTGTCGATTGAGCCGGAAGGAGAGCCGGTCGGTTGATTGTCGCCTGTCCAAGCAGGTGGTTGAAAAGAGGCTATTCGTTGAAAGAATGCTGTTTTTCGTTGATAGAAGTACATAATTCGTCGATAGGAAAGCAGAATTCGTTGATAGAAGGCCCATTTTCGTTGATAGAGCCCCTGATTTCGTCGATAGAGCGCCCAAGTGGCTGATAAAACTCTAAACCGGGTCAAAGAAGCAGCAATCACTTTGTTAGCAGACAGACTAGGTTCAGAAGAACAGCCCCAGAAAAGTATAGAAATAACCGAATTCCGCCCGTTTCATTGCAATTTTATCCGATTGTTCATATACTTAATGGGTTAAGGACGTACGTTTATGGCGAGCCAAATTTTACAAAGGATGTGAGAGGTTTGAAAGGTGGAGGAATTGAACAGACTGAGGTCAAAATTCACTTGAAAACCCGCATACAGCATGGTGAGGAAAAAGACTCTTTTGAATTGTTCTCGGATGGCAGATACTATGAAAAAGGAGATTCATTTTTCCTGAAATATGATGAAGTTCAAGAAGAAGGAACGATACATACAATCGTCAAGATGAAACAAGACGAAGAAGCTTTGATCCTGCGCAGCGGAGCAGTGAAGATGAGGATGGTTTTCAAGGAGGACGAGGAGCTGGCCGGCTCTTATGAAAGCCAGCTCGGAACATTGATGATCACAACGAAAACAACTAAATTGGCACACACTGGGGATAGAACCCGGAACCACGGTGAAATAAGATTGGCTTATCAGTTATTTATGCAGGGAAACCCGGTTGGAAAGTATGAGATGAACATTTCGTACAAGGAGGAAGGAAGAGAGCAATGAATATCGCACAAAAAGTACAAGAAAAATTAAAATCAGAAATCAGAGCGGCGGTCCTGAGAGCTGGACTGGCGACGGAAGATCAACTGCCTGATGTTATTTTGGAAACACCTAAGGAAAAGTCACATGGTGACTACTCTACTAACATGGCGATGCAGCTCGCACGTGTGGCGAAAAAAGCGCCGAGAATGATTGCGGATGAGATTGCGGCGAATATTGATCAGGGAGAAGCATCGGTTGAGAAAATCGATATCGCAGGCCCTGGATTCATCAACTTTTTCATGAAAAATGAGTACCTGACAGAACTTGTAGCAAACGTACTACAAGCCGGAGATGAATACGGCCGGTCAGAGGCAGGAAAAGGAGAAAGAATCAACGTCGAGTTTGTTTCAGCGAACCCGACTGGCGATTTGCATCTTGGACATGCCCGCGGTGCTTCTGTTGGTGACTCCCTGTGCAATGTGCTTGATAAGGCAGGCTATAAAGTAACCCGTGAGTACTATATCAATGATGCCGGTAATCAGATTCACAATCTGGCACTATCTGTTGAAGCGCGTTATTTTCAGGCACTGGGCCATGACAAGGCTGTTCCTGAAGACGGCTACCAGGGTGCTGATATTATCGGCATCGGGAAAAAGCTGGCGGAAGAATTCGGTGATAAATATATCGAATCTCCTGAAGAAGAGCGCTATACATTTTTCCGTGAGTACGGCTTGAAATATGAAATGGAGAAATTGAAAAAAGATCTAGAAGATTTTCGTGTGCCGTTTGATGTCTGGTACTCTGAAACATCTCTTTATGAAAATGGCAAAATCGACGATGCTTTAAAAGCACTCAAAGATAACAATCATGTTTTTGAAGAAGGCGGGGCGACCTGGTTCCGTTCCACAGAATTGGGTGATGATAAGGATCGTGTACTAATTAAAAATGATGGCACGTACACTTATTTAACACCGGATATTTCTTATCATCGTGACAAGTTTGAGCGCGGTCATGATATTTTGATCAATATCTGGGGAGCTGACCATCACGGATACATTCCGCGGATGAAGGCGGCTATTGAGGCGCTTGGCTATAACCGCGATCAATTGGAGGTTGAAGTGATTCAGCTGGTCCACTTGTTTAAAAACGGTGAAAAAATGAAGATGAGCAAACGGACAGGAAAAGCTGTGACGATGCGTGACCTGGTGGAAGAAGTCGGCCTTGATGCAGTGCGTTACTTCTTTGCGATGAGAAGCGCCGATACTCATATGGATTTCGACCTTGACCTTGCTGTGTCTCAATCGAATGAAAATCCTGTGTATTATGCGCAATATGCTCATGCCCGCATTTGCAGTATTCTGCGCCAAGCGGAAGAACAGGGAATCAGCTTTGAAGAGGGTGCAGATCACTCACTTCTGAAAGCTGAAAAAACAATCGAACTGCTGAAAAAACTGGGAGATTTCCCGGGAATCGTTGCAGATGCTGCTGAAAAGCGGACACCGCACCGTATCGCTAACTATATCAATGAGCTGGCATCTACATTCCACAGTTTCTACAACGCAGAGAAGGTATTGGATATGGAGAATCCTGAATTGACGAAAGCCCGCTTGTCATTGATTAAAGCAGTGCGTATCACGATGAAAAACGCATTGAAGTTAATCGGGGTCTCTGCTCCGGATAAAATGTAATTAAAAGCACGTTGAAAATAGTAAAAAGACGGCTGAAGGACAGTGCTTCGCCGTCTCTTTTTACATCATGAAATCACACTACGATATGAGTCCATTTATGAAAAATAGTTTGTTCTACACTGGGTAACCTAGGAACATAGACAATAATGGAGGTTACATGATGAAAACAGTATTATTAGCTGTATTGACAGGCTTTATTGTTGGCTTTTTATTTGCTCTTTTTAAACTGCCTATTCCTGCACCTCCGGCTTTTGCAGGTGTGGCGGGAATCATCGGCATCTACCTTGGCTTCAAAGTGTATGCCTGGGCACAGCCAATGATTGAGTCGATGATGAAATAAGTGGCTGCAGGTACATGGGGCAGACAGGCAATATTTAAACAGATAGATTTTAAATCAGGCATAATGGTTTTGTTTAAGAGAAGCTTATAAAATCCACAGAAAACCCCGGCAGACAGTCCGCCGGGGTTTTAACTATGCCTGTATAAAGATTGGAAAGAAATAAGCGGAAATTCTCCGGTTAAGCAGTGGAATAGAATCAGATTTGGCGTATATAAGCGGAGTTTTTCCGCTTAAGCACAGAAAAGTAGCCTCTTTTCTCATCTTTTATGTATATAAGGGAAATTTCTCCGCTTAATTTAGCTTTTTTACTGCTATTTTCATAAATAAGCGGAATTTCTCCCCTTATTTCTCCCTAAAATTGATTGGCATGCTTTGTCGCGGGTTTAATATAAACACAGTGACAGAGATTGGAACAAAATTGCGAAGTCATCATCGAATCGCCGATCTTCGTGATTCCCTTATCTCATACGGGGCCGGTACAGTCCGTACGCCGCTGAACGGGCCGCTTCCGCTTTTTATCAATCCAGCTCCAAGGCCCCAGCGGCTAGCGTACTGCCCATCCCCTCCTTGCGATAAGTCATCATCGAATCACTTCGTTCTTCGTGATTCCTTTATCTCATGCGGGGCCGGTACAGTCCGTACGCCGCTGAGCGGGGCCTTTCCGCTTTTTATTCAATCCAGCTCCAGCGGCCAGCGCCTAGCAGATTTTGGTCTCTCTCCTTGCGATAAGTCAACATCGACTCACTACGTTCGTCGTGTTTCCTTTATCTCATGCGAGATCCCATAAATCTGTACGGCGCTGAACGGCCGCTTCCGCTTTTTATTCAACATGTAAATAATGGAATCTCTCAAACTTCTTGATGGTTTCCAGCTTGTTGAATTCGACTGGTTGCTTAAACAGCGGGCCGTCATAGACGAATGTATGGAATTCGCCGTTTTCTCCGCAGGGATCGACACTGCTTGGCAGGTCACGCAGCAGGTTATCATCGTATTCCCGGCCGAGGAAGGAGGGGTCAAGCTGGGATTCGTCCACACAGACTAAAATGGCTTTGTAGCCTTTATCGATGAACTCCCTGCTTAAGCTTGAGGTCGTATCTCCCCATAGAGGAAAAACGGGTTCCAGCTGAGTTTGACTCATCTGACTTTCCCGGTAGGCTTTAATATCTTTTAGATAGATATCGCCGAAAGCCACTGCTTGAATTTCCTGGGCACTAAGAGATCCCAATGCGGAGCTCATGCCGGCTTCGTACTCTTCATTGCCTGCCCCCTGTTTCATTAATACCGGAAGAAGGGGAAGGTTCAGAGCTTCTGCCTGTTTTTTCAGGAGGGAAAGCGGGATATCGTGCATCATGACCCGTTGTTCTTCTTCTGCCAGTGTGGTCAACAGCCTGGCAGGGTTCCATTCTGGGGAGTAGTGGAGACGGTCGAGCATGACCATGCTGTCGCGTCCGCCGCTCCACGATAAGCAAATATTCTTTTTCATATCGTATCCTTTCTGTTACCAATTCAAGGTGCCGCCGCCTACTCTTTTCACTCCGCGGATTTTTGCGATATCTTCGGTCAATTTCAACATGGCGATATCTTTATTCTTCGCTTCAATCATGATATCGGTGTCCTCATCCAGCTCTTTCAACATCTTCAAGTAAGGCAGAACGAAGTCGATATCCACATTATCCGCATGGGAACGGAAAGCTTTTTCAGATTTAGGTGAGGACATATGGATTTTCGGGCGCAGATTCCGGTGTTTCCATGTGTCGAAAATTCTAGGTAAATACGTTTGCAGCGGCTCAGAACTTTGGTTTGCTTGATGATGATGGACATCGAGGATCATAGGAATCCTTTCCTTTTCACAAACTTCGAGGGTTTCCTCGACAGTATAGGTTTTATCATCATTCTCAAGGGTCATGATTTCTTTAACATGAGAAGGAAGCTTTTGCAGGTTTTGATGAAACCGGGCCAAGGCTTCTTCCTTATTTCCATAGGTTCCGCCGATATGTATGTTGATCAGCGACTGCTCGTGAACGTCCATGGCTTCAAGCATTTTGTAGTGAAAGACCATATCCTCGACCGCATTATCCGTTACAGATTCCTTTGGGCTTGTAAACAAGGTAAACTGGTTCGGATGGTAGCTGGTCCGTATATTGAACTTCTTGATTAAGCGGCCAAGTTCCTTCCACTCTTCTTTAAAAGGAGAAACGAAATCCCATTTGACCTCAGGATGCGTGGCCAGCGGGACCATGGAGCTGGACATCCGGTAAAGGGGGATTTCATGTGAAGCCAGATAATAAAGAATCCTTTTCGTGTGTTCCAAGTTGGCAGATGTCACCTCAAGCAGCTTCCGATCCCGTTCCTCTTCTGAAAGCTCACCGTATCTCTTGAATGTCATCGTCTTGGAGGGGCTTGCATCCCATAGGGACAGGGCATTGGCAACAAATCCAAGTCGTAGTTGCATCGTTTCACTCCCGAAAAAAAATTCACCCTCACTGTTAGAGGGTTATTATAATAATATCGAAACCAGAGAAGCGAGTCCTTCTTTAAATCTGGTGAATATGCTGACAGAATTAAGCTCATCCAATGAAACCTTTTTTGAGCCTTCAATGTCTTTCTGGACTTCTTTACGCACTTCGTCCACAAAGGATTGAGTGTAGGTGAAATTATTCAGCTCCAAGTTCACATAGAAACTCCTTAAGTCAAAGTTTGCGGTTCCAATGTCGCAAAACTCATCATCGAGAATAATTAATTTTGAATGATAAAAGCCTGTCTGATAGTGATAAACTTCAGCTCCCAAAGGAATCAATTTACGAAAATGTTTAAAAGCAGCCTCTTTGACAAGGGGATGGTCAGGCTTCTCGGGGCTGACTATGGTCACTTTTATACCCCGTTTCAATGCCTTGACTAAAGCATCCAGCACTTCTTCTGAAGGAATGAAATAGGGAGTGCCGATGAAGATCGATTTTTTGGCTGTGCTGATGAATTCAACAAACTGGCTTTCAATCTTGAATCCTTCTGAAGGAAAGAAGCGGTGCTCCATAGCCCCTTTCTTTAAATCTGAAGGAAAGTAAGCGGGCTTATTGATGATGTCCTCGCCGGTCGCCCTTTTCCAATCCACTCCAAATTCCCTTTGCAGATCAGACGTCCCTTCTCCAACAATCCGCATGTGGTAATCTCTCCAAGGTGAAAGCTTCGGATCCTCATCAATATAGGCCTTTCCGACATTGTAACCGCCAAGGTATCCAATTTTCCCATCTAAAACGGTGATTTTCCGGTGGTTCCTCTGCTGGGTGGAGAAGAAGAGGTAGGGAAGCTTTGGCTTTTCGGCAAAGTAAACAACTATGCCATTATCCTGCAATTCCTTTACCATTTTCTTTTTGATTTTGAAACTTCCGATCTTGTCCATAAGAAGGCGTACTTCCACACCTTCTTTGGCTTTCTGCTTTAGCAGCTCCAGAAACTGCCGTCCCAAATGGTCATTCTCGACGATATAGAAGAGGCAGTGAATGGAGGAAGTTGCTTCTTTTATATCAGCAAACAGCCTTTCAAAAAAAGCAGGCCCAGTGGATATAAGCTCCATATCACTTTGCCTCTTTTGGTAATCACGCCTGTAGGCCGTCCGCACAAAAGCTTTCCTTCCAAAGTGAAAGTCCAGTATGCACCACAGTATAATGGCCGCCAATATAATAAAAATGGTCAAAATCCACATATTATCACTCTTTCATTACTGATAAGGATTAGTATGTCCAATTATCCTTTATTCATCGTTTCCCCTTTAAAAGCTTGTTGCAAACGTAAGTGGACTTGAAAGCAACGATAAAGGCGAAAAAAATTTCGTTGGCTCCGTATGTAAGATAAGAGCTCGTTTCAGAATTGAGAAACATGGCTAGGAGTTCTGCAGCTTTCTTGGGGAAGATTGGGTGGAGGTATGAACGAAGAGGTGCCGTGCCGTATTAATAAAAATAGTAGACATTCATAAGGTCAGGTGTTAAATCACAGATCTGGTTCTAGGGAGCTACACCACCAAGCTGTAGAAGTAATGCTCATCTGTCCTGAGGAAATAAGCTAACTTACAAAAGCTTGTTTTGGACTAATTATTTTGAACTTATGTACGCTGTGTTGATTGGAGCGGAAGGTGTGCGACCTCCTGCGGGACTAGCGGGACAGGTGAGACCCCGCAGGCGAAGCCGAGGAGGCTCACCGCCCGCCCCGCGGAGTCGCACACCTGTAGCGGAAATCAACTTTCATATCCTCTAAATAACAAAGATTACTGTACTCATCTCGTAAATTAATGACAAAAAAATAGGAGGAAAATCATTGACTGAATGCTCATTCAGTATATAATGGGAGTAGGGAACATTCTGAATATTAATTCCTTTTAAAATTTTGCAGCAAAGGGATAAGAAATCACGAAGAAGAGGGGGAGTCTGAAAGATGGATGTTTTGTTATGGATTAACTGGATTGCATTCATTCTTGTAACCGCTTACGCTGTCGGTTTGTTTGTATATGTTGTCAAGACAAGGATCGAGTTTATTAAGCTGGGGAAAAAGACTGAGTTCGACAATAATGTGAAAGAAAGAATGAAGAATATTGCTGTTAACGTTTTTGGACAGAAAAAGCTCTTAAAGGATAAAAAGAGCGGAATTATCCACGTCATGTTTTTCTATGGCTTTATCCTGGTGCAGTTCGGGGCAATCGATTTCATTTGGAAGGGACTGGCTCCAGGATCTCATCTGCCATTAGGGCCGCTGTATCCAGGATTCACGTTCTTTCAGGAAATCGTTACATTGATGATTCTCGTTGCGGTTGTGTGGGCTTTCCACCGCCGTTACGTAGAGAAGCTTGTCAGATTGAAGAGAGGATTCAAATCCGGTCTTGTCCTGCTGTTCATCGGCGGATTGATGCTTTCTGTACTTGTCGGAAACGGTATGGGGCTGATCTGGCACGAGCATGAACTGGGTTGGTCTGAACCTATAGCGTCGTTAATTGCAGGAGGACTTGGCTGGATTGGTGAAACAGCTTCCATCGTCATTTTCTATGTATCCTGGTGGATTCACTTGCTGTTCCTGCTCGCATTCCTTGTGTATGTTCCGCAGTCCAAGCATGCTCACTTGATTGCCGGTCCGGCTAATACTTATTTTCAGCGTTTGGACAATCCGGGAAGACTGCGTCCGATCGATTTTGAAGATGAATCTGCTGAAAGCTTCGGTGTAGGAAAAATTGAAGAATTCAATCAGCTTCAAATGATTGATTTCTATGCGTGTGTGGAGTGCGGCCGCTGTACGAATATGTGTCCGGCTACCGGCACAGGCAAAATGCTGTCACCGATGGATTTGATCGTTAAGCTCCGCGACCATTTAACGAATCATGGCGCGGCAGTTACATCGAAAAAACCTTGGGTGCCAACGATGGCATTCAATCATACAAAAGGAAACCAGCTGGCCATAGCTTCTGCCGGGCAGGGTGCTGAAGAAGCAGCAGCTTCTCTTGAGTACAGCCCGAGCCTTATCGGGGATGTTATCACAGAAGAAGAAATCTGGGCTTGTACTACTTGCCGAAACTGTGAAGATCAATGTCCGGTAATGAACGAACATGTTGATAAAATCATTGACCTCCGCCGTTATCTTGTACTGACTGAAGGTAAAATGGATGCGGACGCCCAGCGTGCGATGCAGAATATCGAACGCCAGGGAAATCCTTGGGGACTTAACCGCAAAGAGCGTGAAAACTGGCGTGAGGGACGTGAAGATGTTCACATCCCGACAGTGAAGGAAATGAAGAAAGCCGGAGAAGAGTTTGAGTACTTGTTCTGGGTGGGTTCAATGGGCTCTTTCGATAACCGAAGCCAGAAAATCGCCCTTTCATTTGCAAAACTTTTAAACGAAGCGGATGTGAAATTCGCAATCCTTGGAAACAAAGAGAAAAACTCCGGTGATACACCGCGCCGATTGGGTAACGAATTCTTATTCCAGGAACTTGCCACAAGCAACATTGCGGAATTCGAAAAGAACGAAGTGAAGAAGATCATTACGATTGACCCGCATGCTTATAACATTTTCAAAAATGAGTATCCGGACTTTGGCCTTGAAGCAGAAGTTTACCATCACACCGAGGTGCTGGCCGAGCTTGTGAGAGAAGGACGCTTGAAGCCTAAATATGAAGTCAATGAAACGATCACGTTCCATGATTCCTGCTACCTTGGCAGATACAACGAAGTCTATGATCCGCCGCGTGAAATCCTTAAAGCGATTTCAGGTGTCAGCCTCGTTGAGATGGAACGCAACAGACAAAACGGAATGTGCTGCGGTGCCGGCGGAGGCTTGATGTGGATGGAAGAAGATAAGGGCCACCGTGTCAATGTTGCAAGGACTGAACAGGCGCTTGAAACCAACCCTTCCGTCATCAGTTCAGGTTGTCCTTACTGCCTGACCATGCTTTCGGATGGTACGAAAGCCAAAGAAGTAGAAGATAATGTATCCACACTGGATGTTGCCGAACTTCTTGAAAAAGCGGTCTGCGGCAATCCGAGTGATACAACAATTGCTTCCTGATAAGCAAATAGTAATAATTTTCAGGTTAGTTGTTCCATTCATACTATTTTTATTTTAGAATAGAATGGTAAAGGCTTACAAAAGGATTTTAGAATTTAGAATAAAAAGGGTCTGGTCCCGGATAGTATCGATTCGATGTTATGGCTGCCAGGCCCTTTCTTTACTTGCAGGCTTTGAGCGAGCGTTCAGTCGAAATTTTTGAAAGCGGTATCAATTGTGAGGAAATAAGATTTTAATAGAAAAGGAGAGATTGAAATGGGAAAAACAGTCATTCTTGATGGTGCTCGTACACCTTTTGGTAAGTTTGGTGGAAGCTTGAGTTCTTTTACAGCATCCGAGCTGGGAGGATTTGCTGTAAAAGAAGCATTGAAACGAGCTGGTGTCGAAGGAAATGAAGTAGAAGAACTCATCCTTGGGTCGGTTCTTCAAGGCGGACAAGGACAGCTCCCTTCCCGCCAGGCTGCACGCCATGCAGATCTTCCTTGGAATGTTCGGACCGAAACGATCAATAAAGTGTGTGCTTCCGGCATGAGAAGTGTGACAATGGCGGATCAAATCATCCGTGCAGGAGATGGCGAAGTGATTGTAGCCGGAGGAATGGAATCCATGTCCAATGCTCCATACATTTTACCGAAAGCCCGCTGGGGAATGCGCATGGGCGATTCTCAAGTGAAGGATATGATGGTGCATGACGGACTGACTTGCAGTTTCAATAATGTTCACATGGGCACCTACGGAAACAGCACGGCAAAAGAATTTGATATTTCCCGTGAAGAACAGGACCGCTGGGCTAAGCGAAGCCACGAACTCGCGGTACAGGCTGCTGATGAGGGAAGGCTTTCCGAAGAAATAATTTCAGTTGAAGTGCCTCAGCGCAAGGGCGAGCCGGTTACAGTGGACCAGGACGAAGCACCGCGAAAAGATACATCTACAGAAAAACTATCAAAACTGTCCCCTGTTTTTGGCTCAGATGGAACGATTACAGCCGGCAATGCACCAGGAGTGAATGATGGAGCTGCCGCTATGGTCCTGATGAGTGAAGAACGTGCCTCTAAAGAAGGGAAGGAACCGTTAGCTTACATCCTCGGCCATACGGCTATAGCGCTGGAAGCCGAAGATTTCCCGCAGACTCCAGGATTAGTCATCAATGAACTTTTGAAAAAAACAGGAAAACAACTTGAAGAAATTGATTTATTCGAGATAAATGAAGCCTTTGCCGCAGTTGCCTTAACAAGCGGGAAAATCGCCAACCTTGATGAAAATAAAGTGAATGTCAACGGAGGTGCCGTTGCTATCGGCCACCCAATCGGAGCCAGTGGTGCCCGGATCATTTTGACACTTGCCTACGAACTAAAAAGACGCGGCGGCGGAATCGGGATCGCTTCCATCTGCTCCGGCGGCGGCCAGGGAGATGCCATCATGATCGAAGTGCCGAAGAAGTAAGCATAGCGGTGTGCTGGATGGGTAGATGGTCGGCGGATGTCGGTGTCGATTTTGTCGCTTGGCCGATAAATTCTAAAAATCGCCAATAACTGTCTGATTTTCGCCGATAAGGATAAAAAAATCGCCGATAAACAGCCCATAATCGCCGATAAACATTCAAAAATGCTGATATAAACAACAAAATCACCACTCAAGGTCCAAACAAAGGGGAGAACAAATACATGAGTATCAAAAAAGTAATGGTAGTGGGAGCTGGACAAATGGGCTCAGGGATTGCCCAAGTCTGTGCCCAGGCTGGATTCAATGTAAAACTGAACGACTTGAAAGAGGATTATGTACAGAGAGGGATGGGTGTCATCACTAAGAACCTTTCCCGTTCTGTAGAAAAAGGAAGAATGACAGAAGACGATAAGAATAAGGTGCTGGCCAACCTCACTCAGTCAACCGATCTTAATGACGCAGGCGATGTCGACCTTGTAATAGAAGCAGCTGTTGAAAACATGGAAATCAAGACAAAGATTTTTAAACAGCTTGATGAAATTGCTCCGGAACATGCCATCCTTGCGACTAACACTTCTTCACTTCCCATTACAGAAGTGGCAGCGGCAACAAACAGGCCTCAAAAAGTAATCGGGATGCATTTCATGAATCCGGTACCTGTGATGAAGTTGGTGGAAATTATCCGCGGCCTTGCTACATCCGATGAGGTGTATCAGGAAATCGAGGATATGACGAAAACGTTAAATAAAGTAGGCGTCGAAGTGGAAGATTTCCCTGGGTTTGTTTCTAACCGGGTATTGATGCCGATGATCAATGAAGCAATCTACACACTTTATGAAGGTGTGGCGACGAAAGAGGCAATCGATGAAGTGATGAAGCTGGGAATGAACCATCCTATGGGACCAATCACATTGGCAGATTTCATCGGCCTTGATACTTGCCTGTACATCATGGAAACCCTGCATGAAGGGTTTGGAGATGATAAATACCGTCCGTGTCCGCTTCTGCGCAAATATGTAAAAGCAGGCTGGCTTGGCAGGAAGACAGGAAGAGGCTTCTACAGTTACGAGTAACTTTTGAACTTGAGGGCTTGTCCGTCTTATATAGCAGCAATGCGTACTAAACAGTTCTTTACAAAAAAAGAGGGGCTAAAACCCGGCAGTATTCATACAAACATCGGGGAGGAAAACAGGATGGATCTACGGTTCACAGAAGAACAACAGATGATGAGAAGGATGGTCCGCGATTTCGCGCAGACAGAAATCGCACCATTTGTTGAAAAAATGGAAGAGGGAGAGTTCCCCAGGGAGATTCTCAAAAAAATGGCCGATCTCGGCTTGATGGGAATCACGATTCCTGAGAAATACGGCGGTTCGGAAATGGATTTCACTTCTTATATCAGCGCCATCCATGAGTTGTCGAAGGTAAGTGCAACGGTCGGGGTTATCCTGTCAGTGCACACGTCGGTCGGAACTAACCCGATCCTTTACTTCGGGACAGAGGAGCAAAAACAGAAGTATGTGACAAAGCTTGCCTCCGGCGAGTACCTCGGAGCTTTCTGCCTGACAGAACCTAGTGCGGGTTCTGATGCAGGAAGCCTGAAGTCACGGGCAGTGAAAAAAGACGATCATTATGTCATCAATGGCTCCAAGGTTTTTATCACAAACGGAGGCGAGGCGGACGTATACATAGTTTTTGCTTCGACTGATCCGGATAAAGGCGGGCGCGGGGTTTCAGCCTTTATTGTTGAAAAAGATACACCTGGACTCATCATCGGGAAAGATGAAAAAAAGATGGGGCTTCACGGTTCCAGAACGGTGCAGCTTACTTTTGAAGATATGAAAGTTCCGGCAGAAAACCTTTTAGGAGAAGAAGGGCGAGGGTTCAAGATTGCGATGGCCAACCTTGATGTAGGCCGTATCGGCATCGCTGCACAAGCGTTGGGAATTGCTGAGGCAGCCCTGGAACATTCAACCTCCTATGCGAAAGAACGAGTTCAATTTGGAAAACCGATTGCTGCACAGCAAGGAATCGGGTTCAAGCTGGCAGATATGGCAACGAGCGTGGAAGCGGCCAAACTGCTGGTTTACCGGGCCGCCAATATGAGAAGTGAAGGCTTGAGCTGCGGAAGGGAAGCATCGGTCGCAAAGCTTTTCGCCTCTAAAGCAGCTGTAGATGTAACAACCGAAGCCATCCAGGTGTACGGCGGATATGGCTACACAGAAGAGTATCCGGTGGAAAGGCTCTTCCGCGATGCCAAAGTAACTGAAATCTACGAGGGAACAAGCGAAATCCAACGAGTCGTCATCAGCAAACATCTCTTAAAATAAAGGAAATGTGCTTTAATACTCTAAAGCGCTAAGAGGGACTGTCCCTTATCACGCTTTAAAGCACAAAAGTGACTTAAAGCAATCAAACAACCTACTAATGAGACAAACGGGGGAAGAGAAATGAATTTCAAACTATCAGAAGAACATGAAATGATCCGCAAAATGGTGCGTGACTTCGCGAAGAATGAAGTGGAACCGACTGCTGCAGAACGTGACGAGGAGGAGTGCTTTGACAGAGAGCTTTTCGATAAGA
This sequence comes from Rossellomorea vietnamensis, assembly GCF_008180615.1. Taxonomy (GTDB): domain Bacteria; phylum Bacillota; class Bacilli; order Bacillales; family Bacillaceae_B; genus Rossellomorea; species Rossellomorea vietnamensis_D. The sequence continues at coordinate 109,096 of NZ_VTEH01000007.1, read as the reverse complement.
TGGCGGAGCTTGGCCTGACAGGGATTCCCTGGCCGGAAGAGTACGGCGGAATCGGCAGTGACTATCTTGCTTATTGCATCGCGGTTGAGGAGCTTTCCAGAGTATGTGCTTCTACAGGCGTAACCTTATCAGCTCATACTTCCTTGGCTGGATGGCCGATCTTTAAATTCGGTAATGAGGAGCAGAAGCAGAAGTACCTTAAACCTATGGCGCAGGGTGAAAAAATCGGCGGCTATGGTCTGACTGAACCAGCATCAGGCTCCGATGCAGGAGGAATGAAAACGACTGCCAAGCTTGACGGTGACGATTATATTTTAAACGGATCAAAAATCTTCATTACTAATGGAGGCATCGCGGATATTTATGTGGTATTTGCATTGACAGATCCTTCTCAAAAACAAAGAGGAACATCAGCATTCATCGTTGAAAGCAGCTTCGAAGGTTTCTCAGTAGGCAAGAAAGAAAAGAAACTAGGAATCCGTTCATCACCAACAACGGAAATTGTGTTCGATAACTGCCGCGTGCCAAAAGAGAACCTCCTTGGGCAAGAAGGGGAAGGGTTCAAGATTGCCATGATGACACTTGATGGCGGACGTAACGGAATTGCTGCGCAGGCAGTCGGCATTGCACAGGGTGCTCTCGACGCTTCCATCGACTATGCAAAAGAACGTGAACAGTTCGGGAAGCCTATCGCTGCCAACCAGGGAATCTCGTTCAAGATTGCAGATATGGCCACAAGCATCGAGGCGTCACGCCTGCTGACATACCAGGCAGCATGGCTTGAGTCAGAAGGCCTTCCTTATGGAAAAGAATCTGCGATGTCCAAGTTGATGGCCGGAGACACGGCGATGAAGGTGACAACAGAAGCAGTACAGATTTTCGGAGGCTACGGATATACAAAGGATTACCCAGTTGAGCGTTATATGCGCGATGCGAAAATCACGCAGATTTATGAGGGAACACAGGAAATCCAGCGTCTGGTCATCTCACGTATGGTGACGAAGTAATTATTTATGATTTGTAAGAATTTGGGGAAGTTCTATATGGATCAATCAGGATTTTTTAACTTTTTATTAATATGTGTTAATTGGAGTGGAAGGTGAACGACCTCCTGCGGGATTAGCGGGCAGGTGAGACCCCGCAGGCGAAGCCGAGGAGGCTCACCGTCCGCCCCGCGGAGTCGTACACCTGGAGCGGAAATTAACCAAGCTTTTAATTTCAAAGTGTATTTTAAGGGAGAAAAGGTGGTCAACAAAGGCGGTCGGTTAATGTGAATAAGAAGAGGGAAGTTCATGCTTCTGTGAAAGATGAACGGCTTGTCGAAAAAAGGCGGGACGAAATGATCCGCGGGGCAGTCTCGCTTTTTAAACTAAAGGGGTTTCACCGAACAACAACCAGAGAGATTGCCAAAGCAGCCGGTTTCAGTATCGGTACACTTTACGAATACATCAGAACCAAGGAAGACGTCCTTTACCTGGTTTGTGACAGCATATATGAGCAGGTTCGGTCACAGCTGCAGGGGATGGATACAGAACAGGGGACCCTTGTCAGCTTGAAGCTTGGCATCGACCACTATTTCCGGGTCATGGACAGTCTTCAGGATGAAGTGCTGGTCATGTACCAGGAGGCAAAATCGCTGTCTAAGGACGCCCTTCCGTATGTGCTGCAAAAAGAGCTCGAAATGGTCGGGATGTTTGAGGCGCTGATCAAAAAATGCTGTGAAAATGGCGAGCTGGCACTGGATGAAGACAGGATTCACCTGCTGGCACAGAATATTTTCGTCCAGGGGCAGATGTGGGGATTCCGCCGCTGGGCGCTTCAGAAAAAATATTCATTGGAAGAGTATATCGAGCTTCAGACTGATTTGCTGTTTTCAGGCATCAATGGCTTTTTAGAATAGAAATGCGAACAGGGGGAGAAATATGAGCACTGTTGAAATTTATAAACCAAATCATCATGTCCGTTTCGTTACGGCATCCAGTTTGTTTGACGGACATGACGCATCCATCAATATCATGCGAAGGATTATTCAGGCGAGCGGGGCAGAGGTGATTCACCTTGGCCATAACCGTTCCGTTGAAGAGGTGGTGAATGCGGCAATCCAGGAAGATGTCCAAGGGATTGCGATTTCATCTTATCAGGGCGGCCATGTTGAATACTTCAAGTATATGTACGATCTTTTACAGGAAAGAGGCGCTTCCCATATCCGGATTTATGGAGGAGGAGGCGGTGTTATCATCCCGCGGGAAATTAAGGAGCTTCATGCTTATGGAATCGCGAGGATCTTCTCTCCTGAAGACGGAAGAACCAAAGGGCTTCAAGGGATGATCAACGGAATGATAGAAGAGTGTGATTTCCCAACGGTCACTTCTTCTGCTGGTGAGCAGCTGGAAAAATTGCAGGCGGGAGATGTCAATACCGTTTCAAAGTTGATTTCACTGGCAGAATACCAGATCAACTCCAATGAAGAAGCAGCCGCGACGGCACAATCCGTACTCAGTGAAGTGAAGTCGCTGGCAGCATCCGTTCCTGTTGTTGGGATTACAGGGACAGGAGGCGCAGGGAAAAGTTCACTTACAGATGAATTGATCCGCCGCTTCTTGAATGAAATTCCGGAGAAAAAGGTTGCGATTCTTTCTATCGATCCGACAAAGCAAAAAACAGGCGGAGCCCTTCTTGGCGACCGTATCCGTATGAATGCCATTTTCAATAAACGTGTTTTCATGAGAAGCCTGGCGACCCGCGGGTCAAAGACAGAGCTTTCCTTGGCGATCAAGGATTCTATCAATGTCGTGAAGGCGGCAGGCTATGATCTTGTAATTGTCGAGACGTCCGGTATCGGGCAGGGAGATGCGGAAATCGCGGAAATCTGTGACCTGTCCATGTATGTTATGACAAGCGAATTTGGTGCGCCTTCGCAGCTGGAAAAAATCGATATGATTGATTTTGCCGACTTGATTGTCATCAACAAATTTGAAAGAAAAGGTTCAGAGGATGCAAGAAGACAAGTGCAGAAGCAGTATCAGCGCAGCCACATGCTGTTTGACAAGGATTTGGATGCAATGCCTGTATACGGAACTATTGCGAGCCAGTTCAATGATCCCGGCACAAACGCGTTGTTTGCTGCATTGGTTGAAAAAATCAACAGCAAACTGGATCTGGGATGGTCAACGCCATTTTCTAAAGATGTCGATGTTGAAAAGCAAAATGTCATCATTCCGAATGACCGCCGTTATTACTTAAGAGAGATATCCGAAACGGTGAGAAATTATCATAGAAAAGCAGAAGAGCAGGTAGGCTTCGCACGCAAAATGTTCCAGCTTCAGGGAGCAATCGAAGCAGTGAAGGAGCAGGAAGTAAATGAAGAAGTGCTGACTTCCCTTGAAAACCTTAGAAAAAATGTGGAAGAGAAGCTGACTCCTGAATCTAAAAGGATCCTGGATGGCTGGGAAGAATTCAAAGAGAAATATGGTGCAGACCAGTATGTAACCAAAATAAGGGATAAAGAAATCATCACTGAATTGAAGACAAAGAGCCTTTCGGGGCTGGATATTCCAAAGGTTGCTCTACCAAGATATAAGGACCTTGGTGAAATCCTAGGCTGGGTTTATAAAGAAAATGTTCCTGGGGCATTTCCTTACACAGGAGGGGTATTCCCGTTCAAACGCAAAGGTGAAGATCCGAAACGCCAATTCGCCGGTGAAGGGACGCCGGAAAGAACGAACCGCCGCTTTCATTATCTCTCCAAAGATGATGATGCCAAGCGCTTAAGTACGGCTTTTGACTCGGTAACGCTGTATGGAGAAGACCCGGATCACCGTCCTGATATTTATGGTAAAGTCGGGGAAAGCGGTGTGAGCATCTGTACACTTGATGACATGAAGAAGCTGTACGATGGTTTCGACCTATGCGCGCCTTCCACCTCTGTATCGATGACAATCAATGGCCCTGCGCCGATTATTTTGGCCATGTTCATGAATACAGCCATCGACCAGCAGGTGAAGAAGAAGGAAGAAGAGCTGGGCAGAACGCTGAACCTGGAAGAATTCACTGAGGTAAAGGAAGCGACACTGAACGTAGTGCGCGGAACGGTTCAGGCAGATATTTTAAAAGAGGACCAGGGACAGAATACGTGTATCTTCTCAACAGAATTCGCTTTAAGAATGATGGGAGACATCCAGCAGTACTTCATCGATCATAAAGTAAGAAACTATTACTCTGTTTCGATTTCGGGCTACCATATTGCAGAAGCGGGAGCCAATCCGATTTCACAGCTGGCTTTCACACTCGCCAATGGATTTACTTACGTAGAGTACTATTTGAGCAGAGGCATGGACATCAATGACTTCGCTCCGAATCTATCCTTCTTCTTCTCGAATGGACTGGATCCAGAGTATACTGTCATCGGAAGGGTCGCTCGCCGCATCTGGTCGACCGTTATGAGAGATAAGTATGGTGCAAATGAACGAAGCCAGAAACTGAAGTATCATATTCAGACTTCCGGACGCTCCCTGCATGCTCAGGAGATCGACTTCAATGATATCCGGACGACTCTTCAGGCATTGATGGCTCTGCAGGATAACTGTAACTCTCTTCATACGAACGCATATGACGAAGCAATCACGACCCCTACAGAGGAATCGGTCCGCAGAGCGATGGCAATCCAGATGATCATTACGAAAGAGCATGGATTATCAAAAAATGAAAATCCGCTGCAAGGATCCTTCATTGTGGAAGAACTGACAGATCTTGTTGAAGAGATGGTGCTTACCGAGTTTGAACGCATCAACGACCGCGGCGGCGTACTTGGCGCCATGGAGACGCAATATCAGCGCGGCAAGATACAGGAAGAGTCCATGTTCTATGAAATGAAAAAACATAGCGGCGAACTTCCGATTGTCGGGGTGAACACCTATCTGAATCCGAACCCGCCGTCAGAAGATCAGATGGACAGCATGGAACTTGCGCGTGCTACGAAAGAAGAAAAAGAAACACAGATTACGAACTTGAGAAGCTTCCAGGGGCGCAATCAGGACACGACAGAAGAATCACTGAAGAAGCTGAAGGAAGCGGCAGTCAATGATGGAAACATCTTCGCTGAACTGATGGAAACCGTCAAAGTCGCCAGCCTCGGCCAGATTACAAGGGCCCTGTATGAAGTGGGCGGCCAATACAGAAGAAACATGTAACCCTCATCATCAAACTGATCCAATGGAGGCATCCATTGGATCAGTTTTCCTCTTATCTGGAAACTTTAGCACTTTAAAGCGTAAAGAGGGACAGTCCCTCTTTACGCTTTAAAGGACTAAAGTGCGGAGTAATTCCTATTTTTTAACACAGATTTAACATTACGGAGGGAAATTTTCTACTATAATAGGAGAAGAGTAATGTTTTGAGGCACAGGACATATGGCAGGGAGTGAAATTGTGAAATATTTGCTTAGATACGGCCTGTTCTTGGCAGGGTGCGGCCTTTCATTTTATTTATATCAACATCTCTTGGGAGCAATTCCGTTGCTGCTGCTGGCTTTCTACTTCTTTTACGAAGCTTTCAGCGAAATATACGCCAACGCAATGAAACAGCGTAATACTGAACTAGAAAAAGGGGAAACGCCCTAAAGCCCGGAACCCCCGGAGTTTTTAAAGGTAATTCCCTTTTCATAACCCCTATCTTTCCCCCACCCATACTATCCACCTGAACACTTGATTTCCCTTATGATGAAACATGGAAAAAAATAAAAGAAAAATGGCATAAATCTAGCATAAACCCATTCATATTGTTTATAATGAATAATATGGTTTCAGGCAAATTCGTGAATTATGCCCTTTTATTCATTCTATCAGGCTCTTTTCGCAAAGCTGCTGCTGTGAATATCCAGATTGCTTTTTATGCTGTCCATGGAAAAAAGCAGATGCAGCGATAACCAGAATACCCTTTTAATAGAATGTGAAATAGAGAAAGGAAGTGCGTCATATGAAATTAAAGCAATTATCGACTGAAGAATTGCGTCAAAAATCCTTCATAGAATTAGCATTTGAACTGCTTACAGAAAAAAAGCAGGCTGTGACATTTAATGATTTGCTGAAAGAAATGGGGAAATTGCAGGAATTATCACAAGAGGAAGTCCGTTCCCGCATGGTTCAGTTTTACACTGACCTTAATGTTGACGGCCGTTTTATTGCAATGGGCGAGAACCGCTGGGGAATCAGGGCATGGTATCCTGTTGACCAGATTGAAGAAGAAACGGTTCCGACAATGAAAACCCGTAAGAAAAAAGCTAAGAAGGCTGATGTTGAAGATCTTGATGAGGACTTTGAAGAAGAAGATCTTGATTTCGACGACCTGGATGACCTGGATGAAGAAGATCTGACAGCTGTTGATGATGATGACGACGATGATGACCTCGACGACGATGAAGATCTGGACGCGGATGATGAGGAAATCGACGAAGAATTGATCGATGAAGATGAGTATGATCTTGAAGATGACGAAGAGGATGAAGATCCCGAAGAAGAAAGTGAAACAGAAGAAGACAAATAATCAGTTCTTGACATCTCATGTCGAGGAAGGTAGTATGTTATTTGGGCTCCTTTTAAAAGGATCAGACTATTAACTCAACGCTCCCCTTACTACGGTAAGCGGGGGCGTTTTTTGTTTTTTGCACCCCTTTCATACTGTTTCATAATGAGAATGCTCCAACGTTCCCTGGTTGATCTTGGATGAAGGCCGCCGGGCAGGATGTATGAGTATTTTTAGTAAGGATTTTTTAAGAGATTGATGTTTTTTTCAGCTCTGCTACTAGTCCCTGGAGCGAAAATCAACTATCTTTTTTAGAATGTACACCTCCATAATGAAACAGTCCTTGGATTAATTTCATCGTAAGAGATTAATGTTCAGCCATGCTGAACATACTTTTTTTAGACACTAACTTGAAGAAGGGGGTACTTTGCATGACAAAGTATATTTTTGTAACAGGCGGTGTAGTTTCATCGCTAGGAAAAGGAATTACAGCCGCATCACTTGGAAGACTATTAAAAAACCGCGGGTTGAAAGTGACGACCCAAAAGTTTGATCCTTATATCAACGTGGACCCTGGTACAATGAGTCCTTATCAGCATGGAGAAGTTTTCGTGACAGATGATGGTGCCGAAACGGACCTTGACTTAGGACATTACGAGCGTTTCATCGATATTAACCTGAATAAATACAGCTCTGTGACAACGGGGAAAATCTACTCAACTGTATTGAAAAAAGAACGCCGCGGAGACTATTTGGGCGGAACCGTTCAGGTTATTCCACATATTACAAATGAAATCAAAGAGAGAGTTTTCCGTGCCGGCAATGAAACCAATGCAGATATCGTTATCACGGAAATCGGCGGAACAGTAGGGGACATCGAATCCCTGCCATTCCTGGAAGCCATCCGCCAGATCAAAAATGATGTAGGCCGCGATAATGTTATGTACATCCACTGTACACTTGTTCCTTACATCAAGGCTGCCGGTGAAATGAAAACAAAACCGACGCAGCACAGTGTGAAAGAACTGAGAAGCCTTGGTATCCAGCCAAACGTCATCGTCGTGCGTACGGAAATGCCGATGACTCAGGATATGAAAGATAAAATTGCCTTGTTCTGTGACATTGATGAACGTGCCGTTATTGAAGCGATGGATGCGGATACTCTATATGCTGTTCCGATTGCCCTTCAGGAACAAAAACTTGATCAGCTTACTTGTGATCATTTGAAGCTCGACTGCGGTGAAGCGGATATGACTGAGTGGAATGAACTTCTTCACAGAGTCCGCAATTTAAGCAAGAAAACAAGAATTGCCCTTGTCGGTAAATATGTCGAGCTTCAAGATGCTTATATTTCCGTAGTAGAAGCACTGAAGCATGCGGGTTATAACTTCGATACGGATGTAGAAGTCAAATGGCTGAACTCGGAGCTGGTGGATTCTGAGAATGTCGCCGAACTGATGAGCGATGTTGACGGCATCCTGGTACCGGGCGGATTCGGTGACCGTGGTGTCGAAGGGAAAATCACCGTGACTAAATATGCGCGTGAGAACAAAGTGCCTTTCCTTGGCATCTGTTTGGGAATGCAGCTGGCATCTGTTGAGTACGCCCGAAATGTTCTGGGGTATGAAACAGCCCACTCAGCAGAATTAAACGCTGAAACGCCATATCCGATTATCGATTTGCTTCCTGAGCAAAAGGATATCGAGGACCTTGGCGGAACTCTTCGTCTTGGGTTGTATCCATGTAAACTCATTCCGGGAACAAAAGCATATGAGGCTTATGCAGGCGAGGTAGTATACGAGCGCCACCGCCACCGTTATGAGTTCAACAATCATTTCAGAGAAGAAATGGAAAAGGCAGGCTTCATCTTTTCAGGGACAAGCCCTGATGGCAGATTGGTGGAAATCATCGAGCTTGCGGATCACCCATGGTTTGTGGCGTCACAATTCCATCCGGAATTCACTTCCCGCCCAACCCGTCCGCAGCCGTTATTCCGTGATTTCATCAATGCGGCTTTGGAGAATGCTGAATAATAATTGTGCAGATGAGAAAGAGCCGGTTCCCTGCGGGGGCCGGCTCTTTTGTTTCATAGTCCTGAAAACCCCGGACCATGCCGAGGTTTCAGAGAGGTTATAGGGTGGTGTGAAAAACCTTCCTCATGATAGGATAAGCAGATTTCCCTATCATTTCGTTTCATTCTAGCAGGATGTATGCCCGTGGCGGACATAGATAACTTTATCTAAATAAGCGGAAATTTTCCGGTTAAGCTGCTGAATAGAATTCAATTTGGTCTATATAAGCGGAATTTTTCCGCTTAAGCACACCGAAATGAACCATTTTCGCATCTTATAAGTAAATAAGCGGAATTTCTCCCCTTATTTCTCTAGCTTTTTTACAGGGAATAAGTTGCTGGAGAATACCCTTCAGTGGGTCTTATTGGCAGAGTCCGGTAAAATAGGCTTCCGGTCGCAGAACAAACCACCAGTTCACACTGGTGGTTTACCGATTTTATGAAAACTATTTTTTACTAAGGAAATGGTTGGTATCAATACTCCTCCAGCATTTCATCGAGCGAAAATTTAATCAGGAAATAGATATAAAGTGCGGCCATGCTGGATGGGAATCCAACGCGCTCGCCTAATTCCTCTCCAGGAAGCATTCCCTTGATCAATTTGGTGTCAATATGAATATCGGCCAGTACTGCTAGACTGTCACTCTCTGAGGAAACTACACCGGATACTGCAGCAAAGGGAATACCTTTTTCTATAAGCTGTTTTGCAAGGGAAACTGCCTCTTCATCGTTGGAAAAACGGGAAATGAGCAGCACCCTGTCCGCTTCAGAAATATCATCCACAGCGGCCAGGGCTTTAGCTCCCTGAAGAGGTTCACGGCCGTAAACCGCTTCAAGAGTGACACTTTCCATCTCGGCAAACCCTTTGATGAAGATGCTTCCTTCGCCGACAGAGGCTTGTGCAAGAAGGCGCGCGCCGTCTTCAATCGAAAATTCTTCTTTATCGGCTATCCGGTTGAAAAGTCCCGATAGCTGTGTGGTAAACATTTTAATCATGCCATGTGCTCCTTTAAATGAATTGATTTTTACTGTCTGGTAAGCGGATTAATCCGCTTCATATGTACTAAATTATAAAAGCGGAGGACCTGGATGTAAAATTATCAGGAGAAGAAGGATTCTGCTTGTCTTTTGTAGAAGTATACTTGAGGGTTAATATACATTATACTTATCATTTTTAATAGATGCTGTTCTCTGAAAAGGCGATTAAATCCGCCTGAGATGGCAGTGACCTGGATTCACATGCTGATCACAATAGTATACTGCCGCTGGAAGCAGCAATGTTGAAGACTATAATTATAATATGAGGCATCCGGAATGGAACTAAAGACGGAAGCTTTTACCACGTTTCAGTTGTTATTAAGAGGGGAAGAGGTGGATTAGATGAAGGAGAACATCCTCATTGTAGATGATCAATTTGGTATCCGAATCTTATTGAATGAAGTATTGCAAAAAGAAGGCTACAACACTTTTCAAGCGGCCAACGGTCTTCAGGCTCTTGACATAGTTGATAAACATTCCCCTGATCTGGTCCTGCTTGACATGAAGATCCCGGGAATGGATGGGATTGAAATTTTAAAAAGGATGAAGGAAAAGGATCCTGATATCCGCGTCATCATCATGACGGCTTATGGTGAACTTGATATGATCCAGGAAGCCAAGGACCTTGGGGCGATTACTCACTTCGCCAAGCCGTTTGATATTGACGATATCAGGCAGGCAGTGAAGCAGTACGCCACGATGTAACCCCTTCCAAAAAATTGAAAATAGTGAATAATACTTCTTTTTATAAAAATAGGGCAGTCCGTTGGTAAATTGTTGACCTTTTTGGTATTATACAGATGAAATTGCAAACACTGAGAAACGGGTAACAGTTTACATACTGACTCAATAAAAGGAGGAAAAATTTCATGCCTTTAGTTTCAATGAAAGAAATGCTTATCAAAGCAAAAGATAACAGTTATGCTGTAGGACAGTTCAACTTAAATAACCTTGAGTTCACTCAAGCGATCCTTCAAGCTGCGGAAGAAGAAAAATCACCGGTAATCCTTGGGGTTTCCGAAGGTGCAGCACGCTACATGGGCGGATTCAAGACAGTTGTCAAAATGGTGGAAGGTCTGATGGAAGACTACAGCATTACAGTACCTGTAGCTATTCACCTTGATCATGGCTCAAGCTACGATAAGTGTAAAGAAGCGATCGATGCAGGCTTCACTTCTGTCATGATCGATGCGTCTCACGGTCCTTTCGAGGAAAACGTCGAAACCACTTCCAAAGTGGTTGAATATGCACACTCTAAAGGCGTTTCTGTAGAAGCTGAACTTGGAGTTGTCGGCGGCCAAGAGGACGACGTTGTAGCTGACGGAGTTATCTACGCTGACCCTAAAGAGTGCCAGGAGCTTGTTGAGCGTACTGGTATCGACACATTGGCACCTGCCCTAGGTTCTGTTCACGGACCATACAAAGGTGAGCCTAACTTAGGATTCAAGGAAATGGAAGAAATCGGCGCGGCTACAGGAGTACCACTGGTACTTCACGGCGGTACGGGAATTCCAACGAAAGATATCCAAAGAGCGGTATCTTACGGTACAGCTAAAATCAACGTAAACACTGAAAACCAAATCGCTTCTGCGAAAAAGGTTCGTGAAGTGCTTGCTGAAGATGCTGAAGTATACGATCCACGTAAATATCTTGGACCTGCACGCGAAGCCATCAAGCAGACAGTTATCGGCAAAATGCGTGAATTTGGTTCTTCCAACCAAGCATAATTTTATAAAAATCTATAGACCTTGCAGAATCACATAAACAACCCTTATAGAAACCGCCTTACATCATAAGGCGGTTTCCGTTCATTTTAAAAGTTTTGAAAATTTAGTCGAAGGAAGAGGGATGGGGAAATGAAATTTTTTATTGATACGGCAAATATGGAAGAAATTCGCGAAGTTTTTGAATGGGGAATCATCTCTGGGGTGACAACAAACCCTTCACTAGTGGCTAAAGAAGAAGGGGTATCTTTTCATGACCGCTTAAAGGAAATAGCAGACCTGGTACCTGGATCGGTGTCGGGTGAAGTCATCGCTCTTGATGCAGAAGGCATGATTAAAGAAGGCCGTGAACTTGCGGCTATCGCACCTAATATCACCGTAAAAGTACCAATGACTCCAGATGGTCTGAAAGCGGTGTCTGTTTTCTCTAAAGAAGGTATCAAAACGAATGTAACCCTTATTTTCAGCGCCAATCAGGCATTACTTGCAGCAAGAGCAGGTGCGACATACGTCTCTCCTTTCCTCGGAAGGCTGGATGATATCGGCCATGACGGAATGGAGCTGATTGAGAAAATCGCTGAAATCTTTGCGATCCATGCTATCGACACAGAAATCATCGCTGCTTCTATCAGACATCCTCAACATATCACTGACGCTGCTTTAAGAGGGGCGCACATTGCGACTACCCCTTATAAAGTTCTTGGGCAGTTGTTCAAACACCCGCTTACAGACAAGGGAATCCAGGCATTCCTGGATGATTGGAATAACAGAAGCTAGATATTCCCTGGATTGATTTTTCGGCGGCAGTCGACACACTCAATACAGAACTATAGTAAAAAAGGTATAATTTATAAAAAAATCTATTCTTCTATACATGTTTTGACGAATTATGTATAAACTAGTAGACAATACTTCTTAGAATTATTTTTATTGGTAAATATAACCATTAAAATACTCAATATAAATCGTTGCTTAGTTTATGGAAAATTCATCAAGGAATTTGGAAGGGAGTCTAAAATGGAAAAGCTTAAAATAGCAGGCGGTTATCCACTGAAAGGGACTATTAAGGTAAGTGGAGCGAAAAACAGCGCTGTGGCCCTAATTCCGGCAACTATCCTTGCCGACTCTCCAGTAACAATTGAAGGTTTACCCGAGATTTCAGATGTCCAGACACTGAAGGCTTTGCTTGAAGAAATCGGAGGAGAAGTTTCTTTTGGCGATGGTGAGATGAGAGTAGATCCATCCCGAATGATTTCGATGCCTCTGCCTAGTGGAAAAGTGAAAAAGCTGAGAGCATCCTATTACTTAATGGGTGCCATGCTTGGGCGCTTCAAAAAAGCGGCAATTGGACTGCCGGGCGGGTGCCATCTTGGACCGCGTCCAATAGATCAGCATATTAAAGGATTTGAAGCTTTGGGTGCTGAAGTGACGAACGAACAAGGCGCCATTTACCTAAGAGCAGAGGAACTGCGCGGTGCCCGGATCTATCTTGATGTGGTCAGTGTCGGAGCAACCATTAATATTATGCTGGCAGCCGTAAGGGCAAAAGGCCAGACAATCATAGAAAACGCAGCAAAAGAGCCTGAAATCATTGATGTGGCTACTTTACTAACCAATATGGGAGCCAGAATCAAAGGTGCAGGCACAGATGTCATCCGTATTGATGGAGTCGATAACCTGAGCGGATGCCGACATACGATCATTCCCGACCGTATAGAAGCGGGCACGTTCATGATTTTAGGTGCCGCAGCAGGTGATGGTGTACTGATTGATAACGTCATCCCTCTTCATATGGAATCCTTGATCGCAAAGATGCGTGAAATGGGTGTGCCTATTGAGACAAGCGATGAGCAAATCTTCATTGGCAAGGCGGAAAATTTAAATGCCGTCGATATCAAGACTCTTGTGTACCCGGGATTCCCGACGGATCTTCAGCAGCCGTTCACCTCTCTTTTAACAAGAGCCAAGGGTTCGGCAGTCGTAACGGATACCATTTATTCTGCCCGCTTCAAGCATATTGATGAGCTGCGGAGAATGAATGCCAATATCAAAGTCGAAGGGCGTTCCGCCATCGTGAACGGGCCTGTCCAGCTTCAAGGAGCAAAAGTGAAAGCCAGTGACCTAAGGGCAGGTGCTGCACTTGTTGTTGCGGGCCTGATGGCTGAGGGTATAACAGAAGTGACAGGCCTAGAGCACATTGACCGCGGCTACAGCAGCCTGGTCGAGAAGCTGGAAGGACTTGGAGCAACTATTTGGCGTGAAAAGATGTCGCCGGAAGAGCTGGAGCAGCTGAAAAGTTCCTGATTAGTATTCGCCTAGGGGATTCGCAAGTCTGCAGTGGAAAATGTCTTTTTTTAAGACTCTTATCTAAGAGATTGTGGCTCTTAATGCTTATGACCCTTCCTCTATCCTTATATATTGAAGGATTGGAGCGGCTGGAGCGGAAATTTTACGAAATCAGCGTTCTAAAAAAACCCTTTCCCCTTCCTTTTAATGTGTTACAATATATATATTATTATGTTATACAATTTGCATATAAAAATATATTTATGACACAGGGGGAGAAACAGATGGAAAGAAGTTTATCGATGGAACTTGTACGCGTAACAGAAGGGGCAGCGCTTGCTTCAGCCCGCTGGATGGGAAGAGGAAAGAAGGATGAGGCGGATGATGCAGCAACTTCCGCTATGAGAGATGTTTTTGATACTGTACCGATGAAAGGGACAGTTGTAATCGGGGAAGGGGAAATGGATGAAGCCCCGATGCTCTATATCGGTGAAAAACTAGGGACAGGTTATGGCCCTCGAGTTGACGTAGCGGTGGATCCGCTGGAAGGTACTAACATCGTGGCTTCTGGAGGATGGAATGCCCTGGCTGTCCTGGCTGTCGCTGATCATGGCAACCTGTTGAATGCTCCAGATATGTATATGGACAAGATAGCAGTCGGTCCGGAAGCGGTCGGACAGATTGATATCAATGCTTCGGTACTGGATAACCTGAAGGCTGTTGCACGTGCGAAAAATAAAGATATCGAAGACGTCGTGGCGACAGTCCTTAACCGCGACCGACATTCTCACATCATCGCTCAATTGAGAGAAGCGGGAGCGAGAATCAAGCTGATCAATGACGGTGATGTAGCGGGTGCCATGAATACTGCTTTCGATCATACTGGTGTAGATATCCTGTTTGGTTCTGGCGGTGCACCTGAAGGAGTTTTGGCTGCGGTTGCGTTGAAATGCCTTGGCGGGGAAATCCAAGGAAAGCTTCTGCCGCAGAATGATGCTGAAGCGGACCGCTGTGTAAGAATGGGTCTGGATTGCAGCAAAATCCTTCGTATGGAAGACCTGGTGACAGGCGACGATGCCATCTTTGCCGCAACCGGTGTTACAGATGGAGAGCTTTTGCGCGGTGTACAATTAAAAGGGACCCATGGCTTGACGCATTCTGTTGTCATGAGAGCAAAATCCGGTACGGTGCGTTTTATTGACGGCCGTCACAGCTTGCAAAAGAAACCGAATCTGGTGATGAAGTAAGTTAAGACGCATTAATTTTCATACAGCCACCAGTCATCCAACATCCTGGTGAACCTGAATGACAGTCAGCTTTGATGGAGAGCTCCCATTGAAGCTGACATTTCCTATATAAAGAGAAAGATGAGGGTATTCCTCTGCCCATCATGACTTTTTCCTTCCTTTTCTATTCCATTGTTGATTTCAACCGAAAAATATGATTAGATAGTAGTTGTTTTATTTTCCTATATATAATGCTGTGTTTGGTTATATTTTTGCTTTCGAAACCCATGCACCTGATATTTCAGTGAATCATGGCGATATTTTTTAAATTCAATTAGTAACAATTTTTAAGAAAGGCTCTTTTCTAAAAGATTGAGGCTGTTTTATCCTCTACCTTTTACGTATTAGGATTGAAGCCGAGGAGGCTCACCGCCCGCCCCGCGGAGTCGCGCGCCTGGAGCGGAAATTTTGCTGTGAACCAGCCAAAATCTTTGTGGAAAGAGCCATAAAAAATACTTCACAAGAAATTGCTTCTACTATTTCTTCTTATTCATTATCCGGTAATTTTTCCTATCATAACGATCTCCATATGGTAGATTTCAAATAATTAAAGAGTGGTGTCATTATGGAATTAACAATTAAAAGCTTAGAAAACATGAAATTAAAAGAACTTTATGAACTAGCAAGAGAGTACAAGATTTCCTACTATAGCAAGCTGACAAAAAAAGAACTCATATTTGCCATCCTAAAAGTGAGAGCTGAAAAAGAAGGCTTCTTTTTTATGGAAGGTGTATTGGAAATCATCCAGTCGGAAGGTTTCGGATTCCTGCGCCCGATCAATTACTCGCCGAGTGCGGAGGATATTTATATTTCCGCGTCCCAAATCCGCCGTTTTGATTTGAGGAATGGAGACAAGGTTTCCGGGAAAGTGCGTCCTCCTAAAGAGAATGAACGCTATTTTGGGTTGCTTCATGTAGAAATGGTCAATGGAGTGGAACCGGAAGCTTCCAAGGACCGTGTCCATTTCCCAGCTCTTACTCCTTTATATCCTGACCGTCAGATTATGCTTGAAACGACAACAAGTAAAATTTCAACACGCATCATGGATTTGATCTCCCCTGTCGGCTTCGGCCAGCGTGGATTGATTGTCGCTCCTCCAAAAGCAGGTAAAACAATGCTCTTAAAAGAGATTGCCAATTCAATCACGACCAATAATCCTGAAGCTGAATTGATCATTCTTCTAATCGATGAGCGACCTGAGGAAGTAACGGATATTGAGCGCTCTGTTGAGGCGGAAGTAGTGAGTTCGACATTCGACGAGGTGCCGGAAAACCATATCAAAGTGGCTGAGCTTGTTTTGGAGCGAGCCATGCGTCTTGTTGAGCATAAACGCGACGTGATCATTCTAATGGATAGTATTACACGTCTGGCGCGTGCTTATAACCTGGTCATCCCGCCAAGCGGAAGAACACTTTCCGGCGGTATCGATCCTGCTGCCTTCCACCGTCCAAAGCGTTTCTTCGGTGCTGCCCGTAACATAGAAGAGGGTGGAAGCTTGACTGTACTGGCGACGGCTCTTGTTGATACCGGCTCCCGTATGGATGATGTGATCTATGAAGAATTCAAAGGAACTGGAAACATGGAACTTCATCTTGACCGTGCACTTGCAGAAAGAAGAATCTTCCCTGCGATCGATATCCGCCGTTCCGGAACACGAAAAGAGGAGCTTCTTATTCCAGCGGAAAACCTTGATAAGCTGTGGGCCATCCGAAAAGCGATGTCCGACGCGCCGGATTTTGCAGAAAAATTCCTGCGCAAGCTGAAAAAAACCAAGACCAACGAAGAATTCTTCGACATTCTACATGAAGAATCCAAAGGCAGGCGCTCCTAAGCGGGTATCTCCTGTTAAGGATATTCCTTTGTCGTGCTTTAAAGCGTTACATCACTGAAAGGGGCAAGTCCTTTTAGCGGCGTCGAGAGAAAAAGTAAAAATTTTTCCAGCTTGAAAACCAGGTTGCATTTCAGGGCTGTACTTGTTATAATATTGTCAGTGTGTTTTTAAAGTGGATGCGGTAAGGGGCTGGTCAAACGGCTTATGCTCATATCGCATATTTTGGAATATATAACTCTGTCTCAGATGATTCAGGGCGGAAGGAGATGAAAAAGAATGAAACAAGGAATTCATCCAGATTACAAAAAAGTGATGGTTACATGTGCTTGCGGTAACGAGTTCGAAACAGGTTCTGTTGAGAACGAAGTTAAAGTAGAGGTTTGCTCTGAGTGCCATCCTTTCTACACTGGTCGTCAAAAATTCGCTGATGCCGGCGGACGTGTTGATCGTTTCAACAAGAAATACGGCCTTAAAAACCAAGAACAATAATTTTAGAAAAACAGCGGAGCGATTCCGGGTCCCTGTAAGCACTTGTGCTTAACAGCTTCCTTGGAGTCCTCCCTTTCTAAACTTTAAAGAAAACAGGCAAGGAATTATGCTTGCCTGTTTTTTATTTCTCTTTTATGAGAAAATAAGGAAGAATCAGGTGGAGGCAGTAATCGGACTGCACCCCTTTTTTTCTGAAATGGACCTTTTTAGACATTCTTCTCCGGCTGCACCAGCTGTTATTGCCTTTATTATTTCTTTTATAGAGGTGCAGCGGAATACATAGGATGCATTTCATAAATTCATCGATCGAGGAAGGAGAGGGCTAATTTCATGTATCTCATGAAACAGACCGGATGGTTGGAAGTAATTTGCGGAAGCATGTTCTCTGGAAAATCTGAAGAGTTGATCAGACGTGTCAGAAGAGCACAATTTGCCAAGCAGGAAATCATGGTCTTCAAACC
This sequence comes from Rossellomorea vietnamensis, assembly GCF_008180615.1. GTDB lineage: Bacteria > Bacillota > Bacilli > Bacillales > Bacillaceae_B > Rossellomorea > Rossellomorea vietnamensis_D. Next base: position 91,391 of record NZ_VTEH01000007.1, on the reverse strand, counting down.
GAAATTAGATAACCGCTATAGTGAGGAAGCTGTTGTTTCCCATAATGGAACATCTGTGATCGCCAAACCTGTTGAGTCTTCATTGGAGATTCTCGGAGAGGTGACAGCCAGTGTCGATATAGTCGCTATTGATGAAGTCCAGTTTTTTGATGAAGGTATTGTGGAAGTCGTGCAGAAGCTTGCGGATGCAGGTCATCGAGTCGTCACTGCAGGACTGGATCAGGATTTCCGCGGAGAACCATTTGGTCCGATGCCCCGCCTCATGGCTGCTGCTGAACAAGTGACCAAGCTTCAGGCTGTATGTTCTGTCTGCGGATCACCCGCAAGCCGTACACAGCGCCTGATCGATGGCCGACCTGCCGGATACGATGATCCGATTATCCTTGTCGGAGCTTCGGAAGCGTATGAACCAAGGTGCCGGCATCATCACCAGGTACCTAAGGGTATCAGTGTCAGCCAGGAATCGATCGTTAAAGAAATATAATTTTTACCGGGAGCCCACAAGCTCCCGGTTTTTTATTGTTTGGGAAGATTTTATTGCGGGGAGACTGAGTTTTATCATTCACATAAGCTTTTTCTTAAAAAATGCTGCTTTACCTTTTTTATAAGCTTGAAACAGCCTGCGGGACTGGTGTTCATTATCTCCTCGGGGTCAATGCAGGTACTACAATCTTAAAAATAGAGGAAAGGATTTCCCTTAATTACTAAATAGCAGGGAAAACAGCATAAATAGAGGAAGAAAATTCTCTTAATTGACTTGAAATACTGAAAAAAGGTTCATCTGCTGTTAATAAGGGAAAAACCTTCCCTTATTTATCCTCGAAATGTGCTCTCATCTACAATTAGCGGTAAAAACTTCTCTTATTTTTACCGCCAGCCTAAGCGCCCGGTCCAGTGGCGTCGTGTGGCTGAAGCGGAAATTCATGACTTTAACAGCCGCAACTATTAGCTTCAATGCTTTTGTTCCTTCCAAATTTCAAACGGTATAACCTCTATGTCCTGGGACAACCTATGCTCAGGAGGTGTTTCAGATGAGAAAGGTCTTAAGTTTAGCGGCTCTTACCATCTTACTGACAGCATGTGGAGCACAGAATGATAATCTTTACGTGCAGGATGAAGATCAGGGCGGCAGACGGTTCGTTAATAATGATTTAAATGATGTGGACACGAATCAAAAAGTCGATCAGCCTATGGAGACGAATCAGAACCCCAATTTTATTGATTTAGCGGAAACGCAGCCAAATAAAGGTACAGATGTCAACAAGGCAAGAGAGGTCATTGAAGTATACACAGACTATGAACCAGGCCAGGTCTGGTTAAACGGCCAGCAAATGTGGGTCACAGCTTATACTCATGATGAAATGGCACAGGACAAACGTAATAAAGAGGAAGCAGATCTCCGCAAGCGTTTAACCAGAGCTTTTCCGAGGTATAATGTAAATGTACAGATTCAAGAACGGTAAAAGGGAGACTTGCCCTTTTACCGTTTCTTGTGTTTGAGGCCGGCATATAATATAATTGTACTGTTATGGATTAAAATTGAGGTGAATAGCTGTGTTCGATCGTTTACAGGCAGTGGAAGATCGTTATGAAAAGCTGAATGAGCTTTTGAGCGATCCGGAAATTGTGAATGACCCAAAGAAGCTAAGAGAATATTCTAAGGAACAATCTAACATCCAGGAAACTGTTGAAGCATATCGTGAATATAAGGAAGCTACGTCCCAGTTCAAAGACGCCAAATCAATGCTTGAAGAAAAGCTTGATTCAGAAATGCGTGAAATGGTTAAAGAGGAAGTTTCCGAATTGGAAGAACAAATTGAGAAGCTGGAAGGGAGAATGAAGATTCTTCTTATTCCTAAAGACCCGAATGATGACAAGAACGTAATCATGGAGGTCCGAGGAGCAGCAGGCGGAGATGAGGCTGCCCTGTTTGCCGGTGATCTTTACCGTATGTACAGCCGTTTTGCGGAAGCGCAAGGCTGGAAGACCGAAGTCATGGAAGCGAACTCTACTGGTGTCGGCGGTTACAAGGAAATCATTTTCATGATTACCGGAAATGGCGCCTATTCCAAAATGAAATATGAAAATGGTGCACACCGCGTACAGCGTGTTCCTGAAACAGAATCAGGCGGCCGGATTCATACGTCAACGGCAACTGTTGCGTGTCTTCCTGAAGCGGAAGAAGTGGAGATCGATATCCATGAAAAAGATATCCGTGTCGACACATTCGCATCCAGCGGACCGGGCGGACAGAGTGTTAACACCACGATGTCAGCTGTTCGTTTGACACATATGCCTACTGGAGTCGTCGTTTCATGTCAGGATGAAAAATCCCAGATCAAGAATAAAGAAAAGGCGATGAAAGTCCTTCGTGCCCGTGTCTACGACAAGTTTCAAAGAGAAGTACAGGCAGAATACGATGCCAACCGTAAGTCTGCTGTCGGTACCGGCGACCGCTCCGAGCGTATCCGTACGTATAATTTCCCGCAAAACCGCGTAACGGATCACCGCATTGGTTTGACAATCCAAAAACTCGATCAGATTTTAGAAGGTAAAATGGATGACGTCATTGACGCACTCATCCTTGAAGACCAATCTAAACTGCTTGAAAGACTGGAAGAATAATGAGTAATTGCAATAACGTTTTTGAAGCCCTTAAATGGGCTTCTTCTTTTTTGATAGAAAATAAGCGGGACGAAAATGCGGGAGAACTATTAATAAAGCATCTTTTAGAGATGGACAGGTCCCAGCTGCTGGCTAATCAAAGAATGGTATTAAGCGACAAGGTGAAGCTTGAGTTTGTTCGTGGAATCACCAGTCATATCCAGGGAACACCGATTCAGCATATCATCGGCCATGAGGAGTTTTACGGCCGGAGATTTCGCGTCAGTGAGCATGTGCTGATTCCACGTCCTGAAACCGAGGAACTGGTGTATCATACTTTAGATAAAATCAAGAAGCATTTTGCCGGGCAGGATCAATTGAAACTGGCCGATATCGGAACAGGGAGCGGTGCGATTGCGGTTACGCTGAAATTGGAGGAACCGGAGCTGGCTGTATCGGCAGTGGATATTTCCTCGGAAGCGTTGACGGTGGCGGAGAAAAATGCCGAGGCATTGGGGGCGCAGGTTTCGTTTTTGGAAGGCGATTTGCTGCAGCCGTTAATTTCGGCTGAGGAGAAGCTGGATGTGCTTGTTTCGAATCCGCCTTATATCCCCTTGAGCGACCTGGATTCTTTATCGGAAGTGGTGAAGGACCATGAGCCGCACTCGGCACTTTTTGGAGGCGAAAGCGGCTTGGATTTCTACCAGCGTTTTATGGAAGAACTTCCAAAAGTCATGAAAAGCAGGTATCTAATCGGATTTGAAATTGGGGTTGGACAGGGTGAAGCGGTTGCTGGAATGCTCAGAGGCGCATTCCCTGATGCCCGCACGGAAATTATCCATGACATCAATGGCAAAGACCGGATGGTTTTCTGTACAAGAGGCTAAAGGATTCAATTGAACTTTAGTCCATTAAAGCACTAATAGGGACAGTCCCTTTTAGCCTGGCAGCGCATCAACGCGTTGCTTTGCTATAAGGGACTGTCCCTTCTGCTGCTTTAAAGCAAAGAAGCAAAATCCTATGATTCTAGCAGAATTCTTTTTTTGAAGTTTTTCGATTTTGCTAGTTTAAGAATTGTGATTTCTGTCCACACTGTTTTACTGAAGGGACGGTGGAGGAAATGAAATCAACTAAATTAGCCTGGATGTACATAATCACTTTAAGTATTGGAACAATCTTAAGTTTATATATACCGAAACAGGAGTCAATTTCCGCGCAGCAGGAGGTTCAGGTCATTCCGAATGAAGCGATTCGATTGAGGATCCTGGCCGACAGCGACAAGGAAGAAGATCAGGCAGTCAAACGCTTGATCCGTGATAGAGTCAATGAAGAGATTACAGAATGGGTGGAAAGCCTTGCTTCACTAGAAGAGGCGCGCTCTACCATCAAGGCAGGTCTTCCTGAACTACAAGAAATAGCCGAACAAGTGATGGAAGAGGAAGGGGTATCACAGACGGTCAAAGTGAAATTCGGGAAAGTCGATTTTCCTACAAAGCTTTATGGGCAGTTTTTATACCCTGCCGGTGAGTATGAAGCGATCTTGATTACGTTGGGAAGCGGCCAAGGAGCCAACTGGTGGTGCGTCCTTTATCCTCCGCTTTGCTTCCTCGATTTTTCAAGTGGAACGGCTGTAAGAAGCCCTGGGTTTGAATCAACGGCTGAAGCCAGTGAATTGGAGCAGGAAGTTGATTTGCCTGTAACGGAGGAGTCCGATGTGTCAGCAGGTGCTTCGGATGAAGAGCAGCAGCCGGAAGCTTCAAGTGCAAGCGAAACGCGGACAGTCAGCGAGGCGGTTATCATCGAAGAGACGGATGTTGTGGCAGCAAGTGGACAAGTTGTGGATAATCCAGCAGAGGAAAAGGGTACGGAAGATGAGGCACCGACAGAAAAACAACTTTTTGTAGAGGAAGAAGAAAGTGAAGTCGAGGTAAGGTTCTTCGTGATAGACCTTTTAAAAGGGCTTATGAATTAAAGTGATAGAGAGATTCTTATCAAAAGAATCTCTTTCTTGTTCTATTCTCTCTCTCATTACATATCTATTAACTATAAAGATAAAATGAGAGAGGGGCACAAATATGTTGAAAACAATCCGGAGAGCATTGGAGAGGGATATTGAACCAATAAAGGGATTCCTGGAGAGAGCAGAATTGAGTACCGTGGGAGTAGAAGGCAGCATTGATAATTTTTTAATCGTAGAGAATGAAGAATGCGGGATTGAAGGAACTCTGGGTCTGGAAATTCTGGAAAGGACAGGGCTGCTGAGATCACTGGTGGTCAAGCCGACAATGGATGGCGAAGATTTATTCGCTTTATTTCAGGAGATTCTTCAGTTGGGAAGGGAAAAACAGTTATCTTCCTTATATCTGGTGTCCAATAAGCAGGCATCTGTTCAATTTTTTCACTTATTAGGTTTTCAACAAGTGGATAAGTCTCATTGCTCAGAAGAATTACAGCAGTTCACACACGCCAAAGCGTTATCCACAGTGGATAACTGTACAATCATGTGCTTTCAATTCTGAGTATTTAGTATGTTAACGCTTTAAAGCAGTGAGAGGGACTGTCCCTTTCACTGCTTTAGTGCGTTAAAGGTGAATTCCGGATGTTCACATAGTTATACACAATTTTTTGGAGGTTATGCACATTTTGTGGATAAGATTTGAATAACTGTGTCGATTCTTATATACTTGCAAAAGTAGAAATGATATAGGATAGTTAAAATTCACATGGAAATAAGCTTTTTCCTGCACTATTATGTTTGAAAAGATAAAGGTGATAATGATGAAGACGAATTACTGGATTGTGGAGAACAATGTGGATAGTAATAAAAGTTGTCCACAAATTGTGGAAGCCTCTCAATTTTTAAAGAATAATGAGGTCATTGCCTTTCCAACTGAAACGGTTTATGGACTTGGGGCGAACGCGAAATCGGATGAGGCGGTGGGAAAAATTTTTTCAGCCAAGGGCAGACCGAGCGATAATCCCCTGATTGTCCACATATCCAATAAGGAACAGTTAGCCGAGCTGGTCGAAGAGATTCCTCCTGCAGCTGAGACCTTTATGAAAAAGTTTTGGCCTGGGGCATTGACGATTATTTTCAAGAAAAAAGAGGGAGTCCTTTCGGAAAGGGTAACGGCCGGATTGGATACGGTAGCCATCAGGATGCCTGATCACCAAGTGGCGCTGGCATTGATAGAGGCGGCGGACCTGCCGATAGCCGCACCGAGCGCAAATGTATCAGGCAGGCCAAGCCCGACAACTGCACAACACGTTATCAAAGATTTGGCCGGCAAAATCAGCGGCGTCATTAACGGCGGGGAAACAGGTGTTGGAGTAGAATCCACTGTCGTTGACTGCACATCAGAGATTCCTGTGATTTTGAGACCGGGCGGAGTCACAAAAGAGCAGCTGGAAGAGGTGTCCGGACCAGTCCACGTGGACCCCTCACTGAAAAAAGGGGAGGGTGCCCCAAAATCACCTGGAATGAAATATACTCATTATGCTCCCGACGCGCCATTGGTGCTGCTGGACGGATCTGTGGAATGGATACAATCGCTCATAGATGAAAAAAGAAATGAAGGATTGAAGGTCGGGATGCTGACTACGGAGGAAAATAAAGATTCCTTCCAAGCGGAACATATCCTTGTCTGCGGAAGCCGGTCAGATTTGAGCTCAGTGGCTCATTCACTGTATGACATATTGAGGTCCTTTAATGAAAGTGATGTGGATATCATTTTTTCTGAGACATTTCCCCAGGAGGGCGTTGGAATGGCGATTATGAACAGGCTGCAAAAAGCGGCGGGGTACCAGTTATTGAAAGAGAAGTAGCGTAGAGTGGTACAACGCATTGGCGAGGTTAAAAAGAGTTATAAGAAAAAAGGCAGCTCCTCTATTAAATGAGGGGGCTGCCTTTTTAAATTTTTTATTCATTTCTTTTCTGGGACACAAGACACTTCTCGCAGCTTTTGTATTTTTAAGAAATAAATTCCTTTGGACGTGCATAGAGTGTGATGTAGGCACGTCCAAAGGGGGATAAGAAATGACGACCGTTCTAGCTGAATTGTTTACGTTGATGTTGATGGCATTTGCACTAGGGATGGATGCCTTTTCGATAGGTATAGGAATGGGAATGATACAGCTTCGCTTACGACAGATATTTTACATAGGAATTACGGTAGGGCTTTTTCATGTATGGATGCCGCTGCTTGGGATGATGACAGGAAAATTTCTTTCTGAAAAATTCGGAGCGTTTGCTGCCTATGCCGGCGGTGTGCTGCTGATCGTGCTGGGAATCCAAATGGTTTTGGCGAGTTTTAAAGATGATGAAAGTTCAGTGATGACTCCGGTGGGCTTCGGCCTATTGCTGTTCGCGCTGAGTGTGAGCTTGGACAGCTTTTCAGTCGGCTTGACGTTGGGAATATTCGGGGCAAGGACTGCCGCTGCGGTAATTTGTTTTGGCGCGGCTGCCACAATCCTGACTTGGGCAGGACTGCTGGTCGGCCGGCGGGTCCAAGGGTGGCTTGGCTCTTACAGCGAAGCGCTTGGAGGCTTCATACTCTTCGCCTTTGGAGTTAAACTTCTGCTGCCATTTTAGATTTGCTTTAGTCCACTAACGCGCTAAGAGGGACAGTCCCTCTTAGCGCTTTAATGCGTTAATGCACAAATAGGGACTGTCCCTTTCAGTACGTTAAAGTGCTGATGGGGAGTTTTTTATTTTGTAATATAATTTTTTTTAGAGTGCTATAGAGTTGTTGGACATTGGCTTATAATAGGGGTAAGGAGATGGTCAGGATGAATATTTTATTTGTGTGTACAGGAAATACGTGCCGCAGCCCGATGGCGGAAGCGCTGCTAAGGCTTAAAGGGAAAGATGGATTCCACGTCAAATCTGCAGGAGTTTTTGCAGCAGATGGACAAAAAGCGTCCTTTCAGACTCAAGAAGTTTTAAAAGAGAACGATATAATACATGAACACCAATCCAGTTCTTTGACCCCTGAACACATTCAGTGGGCAGACTATATTTTTACGATGACAGAGGGCCATAAGCAAAAAATTGCTGCCATGCATCCCCAGGCGGCAGACAAAATGTTTACCCTTAAAGAATTCATTACAGAATCCGCAGTGGATCGTGATGTTTCGGATCCTTTCGGCCGCAGTGTGGAGGTTTACCGGACCACCTATAAAGAACTGGATGCTTTGATCGACAGGTTGATAGAGAAACTTAAGAAATCTTGAGGAGTACGGAAGGGGAACTTTGGTGTGAAAACGGATGAGAAGAAAAACTACAAATTTGGGTTGAGGAAGAAATTGGTCTTATTCATTACGCTGCTGGCTGTCATTACATACTCCACCAGTGCACTTTTTATTTATTATATCCGCCCGACTTTTGCGGCCGGAATGAACGAAGCGGTCTTTACGACGGCGACATTGGCAATGGGAATCTTCTGGTCGGGTGTCCTGGCATTTTTCGTGGCAGGTTTTATCACTAAGCCGCTCCAAAACTTGGAAAAAGCTGCAATTGAGGCTTCCCGCGGGAATATCCATGATGACGTACAACTGCCGAAATCCGATGACGAAATTCGTTCTCTGGGCACAGCTTTTAACGACATGCTGGCCAACCTAAGAGAAATGGTTCAAAACATTGATGAAAATTTCAATAAAACGAATAACACAGTGGTCAATATATCAAGTGCGTCATCAAAGGCATCCACACAGGCGGAAGGAATCGCTGTAACCATAAGCGAAATCTCGGCAGGTGCTGAAAGTTCTGCTGTATCGATTCAATCGACGGCTGAATCGGTTGATGATGTCATAAGAATTGCACAGGAAGTCCAAAACCGTTCAAAATCCTCCGAAACGATTTCAACAGAAATGCTGAAGGATCTTCAGGAAAGCAAAAAAGTGATTAACTCCCTTGTTGAAGGAATTGCTGCTCTGGCGAAAGGAAATGAAGATTCCCTTGAGGCTGTTCGACGCTTGGAGGATAACGCTAAAAAAGTGGAGCAGATCATCCAGCTTGTCGGGGATATTGCAGCTCAAACGAACCTGCTCGCCCTCAATGCTTCCATTGAAGCGGCAAGAGCAGGGGAACACGGCAAAGGCTTTGCGGTGGTTGCAGAGGAAGTAAGGAAACTTGCGGATGAAAGCGGTAAGGCAGTACAAGGAATCTCAGACCTAATTAAAAATATCCAGTCTGAAGTCAGCAACGTAGTGGGCAGGATCACGACCCAGGTGGAGAATGCCAATAATGAAGTACAAAAAGGCAATCAAACAAATGTGGTAATTGAGGAAATGACTATGACCATCAACGACATGGCTCAATCCGTGCAGCAAATCTCAGGTCTTGTGGACGAGCAGATGGACTATATTCAATTAACCTCGAGGCAGTCCCAGGAAGTAGCGGCCATAGCGGAGGAAACTTCTGCAGGGGCAGTTGAAGTAGCGGCTGCCACAAAAGACCAGGCTTCCGTCATGGAAAATGTCGAGCAGCTTGCTCTTGACCTGCAAAAACAGGCGGAGAGCCTGAAAAGCACCATTACCCGTTTTCGGTTATAAGCTAGATATAGACCCGTCAGATATTGGTTGACGGGTCTATTTAAAATCCGGGTGGTGACAGTCACCACCCGGATTTTGTCTTTGTTTGTCGAATGCTTTTGATTAGCGATATTCTTCAGTAATTTCAGTTCAAAACCAATTATTCTTTATAATTTTCAATGGGTATGTAAAAATTAAACTATAACTCATTATGGCAGGAGGAATACGGCATGAAAGTGGCAATTGCATCAGATCATGGCGGTATGAATATTCGGGAAGAGATAAAAGATTTGCTGAATGAACTAGGAATCGAGTTTGATGATTTTGGCTGTGAATGTGATACATCCGTCGATTATCCAGACTATGCCCAGCCTGTTGCCGAAAAAGTGGCGAGCGGGGAATATGACCGGGGCATCCTGATTTGCGGGACCGGAATTGGGATGAGCATTTCAGCCAATAAGGTAAAAGGGATCCGCTGTGCGCTTGTGCACGATTTATTCAGCGCAAAAGCAACCCGCGAGCACAATAACAGTAATGTTCTCGCTATGGGTGAAAGAGTCATCGGACCGGGTCTTGCCAGAGAAATCGCAAAGGTATGGCTGGAGACTGAATATGAAGGCGGACGCCATGAGCGCCGTATCGGCAAGATTGCTGAGTATGAAGAGAGAGTCAAATAAGTTACTACAGTCTGTAAGTGGAGAGAAGGAGGCAGTGAAGATGGATGTCGAAGTTCTCAAAAACCAACTGAATTCCATATTGACAGAGTTCAAAGAGCAGTCGCCTTTAAAACAAGGAAATCTGCTGGTCATAGGCTGCTCGACCTCAGAAGTGATTGGGCAGAAAATCGGAACGGCAGGAACCTCGGAAGCGGCTGAAGTCATTTTTGATAGGGTAAAAGCGTTCGCCTGGGAACATGGGGCAGGCTTAGCCTTTCAATGCTGCGAACACCTCAACCGCGCCCTGGTCATGGAGAGGGAATGGGCTGACAAAAGAGGCTATGAAGAAGTGTCGGTGATTCCGGTTCGAACAGCTGGGGGAGCCATGGCGACTTTCGCCTATGAAAAATTTGAAGATCCAGTAGTAGTGGAATTTATCAAGGCCGATGCTGGAATCGACATTGGCCAGACGTTCATCGGCATGCACATGAAGCACGTGGCTGTCCCGATCCGTGTTTCGCAGAAGATGCTGGGAGAAGCACATGTCTCACTTGCCAAAACAAGGCCAAAGCTTATCGGAGGGACCCGTGCTGTCTATGAACCAACACTAGAAAATAAATCATGCTAACAGGGCAGTAGAGAATGGCGGACAATCGTTCCGTCATTTTTTTATGGGATGGAGTGCCCTCATGCTTTAGCACTTTAAAGCGCCATCAGGGACAGTCCCTCTTCGCGCTTTAAAGTGCTAAAGCGAAAATATTTCATTTATTTTGTAACATTCTCATCGCTCAAACGTTGACTAAGTAGATAGAAAAGGGGGGGAGCTGGTGCATGATGAACAGAGGCATAGTCTGGAGTCATTATATCGAAAGTATGCAGAGCAGTTATTTTACTACCTGGTAAAGCTGTCAGGCAGCAAGGAATTGGCAGAGGACCTCGTCCAGGAAACGTTCATCCGTGCAACGGTCTCCCTGGAATTTTCAGAAGCGGAAAATGCAAAGGCATGGCTTTTCAAAGTGGCCAGGAACGTATATCTGGATGAATGGCGTAAACGTAAGAGAAGGGAGAGGATCCCGTTTCTTTCAAGGTTGATGAAAGAAAAAGAGATGGTCAGTCCCTATGGAATTCCTGAAGAAGAAGTGGTCAGGCAGGCTGGGATTCACGAAATAAAGGAGCTGCTCATGCATTTGCCGGAAAAGTACAGGACGATCCTTTATCTAAGGGAATACGAGGGATTTTCATATAAAGAGCTGCAATCATCTTTAGAGTTATCAGAGGCACAGGTAAAAACGGAGCTATTCAGAGCAAGGAAAAAGTTAAAGGAAATTTATGAAAAAGCAGAAAGGAGTGAGGGCCAATGACGGATTGGGATAATAAGCTGGAAAACAAAATCATGAGGAAGTATCGTTTTAAATTTACTGCCCGCATCGTTCAGGTTATCATAGCGGTCTTTTTGCTCTATTCTTTCTATATCATGGGCGTAAATATAGTAGCGGATTCTTTGAAATGGAATCATAAACATCTCTACAACATCAATCTCATGCTTGATTGGAAGTTTCCAAATGTGAAATCCACGATGTCACATCCCATAAGTGAAACCAATGGACTCTGGACACAAAGAATGGAGGTGCCGCTTTTCGAGCAAATTGGGAAGGAAGACTTCTCGGCAGGGACCATTCATATGAAAAAGGGACTTCTTCCATGGAGTTCTCAACTTCGATACGAGTGGAATAATGACCAGCCCGCTGAACATTTTAGATTTTATCTGCCGGAGAATCCTAAGACGGGCGATAAATATGCACCCGAGACTTCTGAATCTGCGTGGTCCACTTTAGAAAAGGTCCACGAGGGGACTGTTTCAGAGCTTGCTTTCTCGACAACCGAATTTATGGTTGCGGACGATCTTCAAAAAACCTTGGAAAAGTATGATTTGCAAGTGCTCTGGATGCCGCTGTATACAGGGGAAATGAAAGAGTTTAATGCCGGCTTTAGTTCCGGCGGCAATGATATGCAGCTGATGGGAGTGTACGGGTTATCGAGCGGCCGTACTCATGATGAAGACTATATGTCTCAATCACAAATGCTACTGGACTCGAGACATCTGGATGAATTACAGCAAGCGATGCTGGACAGTATGGAAACATTATTAAAAGAAGAGGATGAAGATTATTATGAGAACTTCCTTGGCCTCGACCACCTGCAAAAGAGATATGATTATCTGAAAAAAGAAGGATTCAGCGTCTATGGAGCCGTTGTGACAGGTCCTGTTAAAGAGCTGCTGAAACTTAAAGAAATCGAGGGGATTCACGGAGTGCAGGTCGGCGGCATGGAATACTGGAACTGGGATCGCTATTAATTGTGCTTTAACACGCTAAACAACTAAAAGGGACAGTCCCTCTTAGTGCTTTAAAGCAATGAAGCGCTCCCTGCACGGCTCCTTTTTACAAGTTTATTCTCCGGGAGAATCATGTTAGAATATAAAAGGAATTTGAATTTTTCGAGATTGATAGAAACGGTATGTAAACGTTTCCGTAAATTGAAGGGGGATCCGTATGAGCAAGATTGCAGTGCAAGATCAAGAGCTTTATAAAGCGATTCAAGATGAGCTGCATCGCCAGCAAACGAAAATTGAACTGATTGCTTCAGAAAACTTCGTCAGCGAAGCCGTAATGGAAGCACAGGGGTCGGTTTTAACGAATAAGTATGCAGAAGGCTATCCTGGACGCCGCTACTATGGCGGATGTGAATATGTCGATGTTGCCGAGAACCTCGCGCGTGACCGTGCAAAGGAAATCTTCGGTGCAGAGCATGCGAATGTTCAGCCGCATTCCGGCGCTCAGGCCAACATGGCGGTTTATTTCACTGTTTTGGAGCAGGGAGACACAGTCTTGGGGATGAACTTGTCCCATGGCGGACACTTGACTCACGGAAGCCACGTAAACTTCAGCGGAATCCAGTACAATTTCGTCGAATACGGTGTGGATAAGGACAAGCATGTGATTGACTATGATGATGTCCGCCAGAAGGCAATTGAACATAAGCCGAAGATGATTGTTGCGGGTGCATCTGCATACCCTAGGGAAATCGACTTCAGCAAGTTCCGTGAAATTGCGGATGAAGTAGGGGCGTATCTCATGGTGGACATGGCTCACATCGCAGGGCTTGTTGCGGCTGGTCTGCATCCAAATCCGGTACCGCATGCTGATTTTGTAACGACAACGACTCATAAAACCCTTCGCGGACCTCGCGGCGGCATGATTCTTTGCCGTGAAGAGTTTGCGAAAAAGATTGATAAATCCATCTTTCCTGGAATTCAGGGCGGCCCGCTGATGCATGTCATCGCAGCGAAAGCATTGGCATTCGGTGAAGCCCTTCAAGACGATTTTAAAACATATGCACAGAACATCATCGACAATGCGAAACGCCTGGGTGAAGGCCTTGTAAAAGAAGGCATGGAGCTTGTGTCGGGCGGAACCGATAATCACTTACTTCTATTGGACCTGCGTTCGTTAGGCATGACAGGAAAAGTGGCTGAAAAAGTCCTTGATGATATCGGAATTACGACAAACAAAAACACGATTCCATTCGACCCGGAAAGTCCATTTGTAACAAGCGGCATCCGTATTGGAACAGCTGCGGTTACTTCCCGCGGATTTGGATTGGAAGAGATGGACGAAATTGCTTCGATCATTGCCTTCACGCTTAAAAACCATGAATATGAAGAGAAACTGGAAGAAGCACGAAATCGTGTAGAGGCATTGACTGCAAAATTCCCTTTATATGAAAATAAATAAGATGTAAGTCAAAACCGCCAGCTTAGTTGGCGGTTTTTTCTAATGGTATTGAACCTCTAAGCCGGGGGTTCAAGAGAGTTGAGTAACAAGTTATATATAAGCGGACATTTCCGGTTAAGCTGTAGAATAGGAATCGATTTGGGGAAGATAAGCGTACATTTTCCGCTTAAGCACAGTAAACCCTACCTTTTCAGCATCTTTTTAAGAGGATAAGGGATCCGCTTATTTTAGTTGTTTTTGATGCTGTTTCTTAAATAAGTGGAAGCTCTCCCCTTATTTCCCGAAAACTTTTTATCACCCTGTATCCCTTCCCGGCAGCAGCTTTTAACACTGCTGTCCAAGATGTCCGACTATCTCAATATCTGAAAGAACATCTCCCTTTTTTACGAGAAAATGACATCTTTCCACAAACGTTGCCACTCACTATACTTTTATGTAAAATAGGACGGAGTATAAATATGAAAAGCAACGTTATTTTTACATAAAAGGAGAGATTTCAGTGGGAAAAGTATATGTATTCGACCATCCATTAATCCAGCATAAGCTGACGTTCATTAGACAGAAAGAAACGGGAACGAAAGAATTCCGTGAGCTTGTAGACGAGGTGGCTTCATTGATGGCCTTTGAAATCACTCGTGATATGCCTTTAGAGGAAATTGAAATTGAAACACCTGTAAGCAAGGCAACAACCAAAACGCTTGCCGGTAAAAAGCTTGGAATCGTACCGATCCTGCGCGCTGGCCTTGGGATGGTAGAAGGAATCCTGAAACTGATCCCTGCTGCGAAAGTGGGACATGTAGGTTTGTACCGCGACCCGGAGACACTTCAGCCTGTTGAGTACTATGTAAAACTTCCAAGTGATGTCGAAGAGCGTGATTTCATCGTCGTTGATCCAATGCTGGCTACCGGCGGGTCGGCTGTCGAAGCGATCAATTCACTGAAAAAGCGCGGAGCCAAAAACATTAAGTTCATGTGTTTAGTAGCATGTCCTGAAGGGGTAGACGCCATTAAGAGTGCCCACCCGGATGTGGACATCTACATCGCTGCCCTTGATGAGAAACTGAACGAAAAAGGATATATCGTTCCTGGACTTGGCGATGCTGGCGATCGTTTGTACGGCACAAAATAATAAGAAGCAGGTGAAACAATGGAAAAGCCTATCAAAGTAATGACGATTTTCGGTACCAGGCCAGAGGCGATTAAAATGGCTCCATTGGTATTGGAATTGAAAAAGTATCCAGATCATTTTGAGACGGTTGTAGCTGTTACTGCACAACACCGTGAAATGCTGGATCAAGTGCTGGCAATCTTTGATGTTAAACCAGACCATGATCTTAACATAATGAAAGACCGGCAGACTTTGATCGATGTCACGACGCGGGGACTTGAAGGTCTTGATAAGGTCATGAAGGAAGTCAAACCGGATATCGTACTGGTTCATGGTGATACGACGACTACCTTTATCGCAAGTTTGGCCGCTTTTTACAACCAGATTGCTGTCGGCCATGTGGAAGCGGGTCTCCGAACATGGAATAAATACTCGCCTTTCCCTGAAGAGATGAACCGTCAGCTGACCGGAATTATGGCGGACCTTCATTTTTCACCAACAGAGAAGTCTGCTCAAAACCTGTTGACCGAAAACAAGAAAGAAGACAGCATCTTCATTACAGGAAACACGGCGATTGATGCGCTTAAAACTACTGTAAAAGATGAGTATTCTCACGAAGTTCTTGAAAAAGTCGGAGAGGACAGGCTTGTTCTGTTGACAGCCCACCGACGCGAAAACCTTGGCCAGCCGATGAGAAACATGTTCCGTGCCATCAAAAGGCTTGTAGAAGAACATGATGATATCCAGGTGGTCTACCCTGTACACCTTAACCCTGCTGTGCGCGAAGTGGCGGATGAGGTGCTTGGAAATGACCCAAGGATTCATTTGATTGAGCCGCTGGATGTCATTGATTTTCACAACTTCGCTTCCCGTGCCTACCTGATCCTGACTGATTCGGGCGGCGTCCAGGAAGAAGCGCCATCACTAGGAGTGCCGGTTCTTGTCCTCCGCGATACAACCGAAAGACCAGAGGGTATCGAAGCGGGAACGCTTAAGCTTGCAGGTATTGAAGAGGAAAACATCTACACTCTGGCCAAAGAACTGATTACGGACCAGGCGGCTTATGAAAAGATGTCCAAGGCCGCCAATCCTTATGGAGACGGCTATGCTTCCTTAAGAATCACCGAAGCTATCCGCTACTATTTCAACGATCTCGAAGAAAGACCAGAATCATTCAAACCGCAATAACCAACCTGAAGCCCGCCTCTCTACTACAAGAGGCGGGCTTCACTGCTTTAAAGCGACAAAAGGGACAGTCCCTCTTAGTGCTTTAAAGCAATAAAGCCCCAACTCCTCCCCCCCCGACAAACTTTCCATTATGCATACTCCCGCCTCCTTCAACAAAAGCTAACGAGAAAAGGAGGAACCACACCGTATGCGAAAAATTAGTGCACTTATATTCATATTCTTTCTAAATACCCTCCTGATACCCCTGGAACCTCAGCCGGCAGCAGCAAATGAGTTTAAAATGCCGCCGCTCAAGGGGCAGCCTGACCAGGAAGAAATCCTTATCATCGAAACTCCTCAGCCTGTCGACTCAACGAGAATCCGGGAAGAGCTCAAACCCTATACCTCGGTAAAGCTTCGGCATGTTTTTACAGAGGTCCTGTACGGCTACTCTATCAAAGGAAAACAATCGGACATCACAGAATTCCTGGCAGCCCACCCGCAATCAACGCAACTGACCACCGCTAAAGCACAAACTTACACAATAAAACGGGACAGTACGATCCCATTCGTCGGGGCTGAGAAGACAAGGGGGTACTTCGACCAGAATGGAAACAGATTAACCGGCGAGGGAGTCAAGGTGGGGATCATCGATACCGGAATGGACCTTCATCACAGGGACCTGGAGCGGAACTTTAAAGGAGGGAGAGATGTCGTCGACGGAGACAAAGAACCGATGGAGACTCTGCCGGGAAACGGCTATTCTACCATCCATGGAACTCATGTGGCTGGAATCATCGCAGCCAATGGCACTCTGCAGGGGATGGCACCTAACGCGGACCTCTTTATCTACCGGGCGCTTGGTCCGGGAGGAAGGGGAACGACCGACCAGGTGCTGGCCGCTATAGAAGCAGCTGTCAAAGACAAAGTCGACATCATCAACCTTTCTCTCGGGAGCGAGGTAAATGGACCGGATCTTCCATTAAGCAAGGCGCTGGATAAGGTTGCGGAAAAAGGCATCCTTCCTGTCGTTGCGAGTGGAAATTCCGGTCCGGGAGACTGGACCATCGGGACGCCGGCAACTTCCGCCAAGTCACTTGCAGTAGGAGCTTCCACCCCGCCGACTGATGTTCCATATCTCAGCGTAAACAACGAAAGAATCCGTCTTCTTTCTATTGATAAGACTGAACAATGGAAGGAAACCAGATATACGGATTTGTTTGATGGAGGCCTGGGTTCTCCTGAAGAACTGAAGGGGAGCTTTGGAAAAATCGCTTTAATTCAAAGAGGGAAGTACACTTTTGAAGAAAAAATTAAGAATGCCGAAAAAGCCGGTGCCAAAGGAGTGCTTCTTTATAACAACACGAAAGGACTTTTTGCGGCGATGATTTCAGCAGAAAAGGATATCCCGGCAGCAGTCATTTCAATGGAAGCTGGAAAAAAACTTTTAAAATCCAAAAGCAGGGCTTCCATTACTTTGATCAATGAACAAGACAGACTCGCTCCCTTCAGTTCAAAAGGACCCGTAACGGTGAACTGGATGATCAAGCCGGACGTGACGGCGCCCGGGGTAGATATCAACAGCACAATACCGGATGGATACATGTCCCTGCAGGGAACAAGTATGGCAGCACCTCATGTAAGCGGAGCGGCAGCCATTTTAAAACAGGCTCATCCTGAGTGGAAGGGAGCTGAACTGAAGGCAGCCTTGATGCTTTCGGCAAAAGAGATATCAGATGAGGAAGGGATTCCATATAAAGTTTATGAACAAGGAGCGGGAAGAATCAGGGTCGACAGAGCGCTGAAGCTTGATACGCTTGTGTTTCCTTCTTCCATCTCGATGGGCGGACTGCAGGACCAAAAGAAAAAACACCTGGAAAAAAAGATTGTTATAAGAAATGAGGGAAGAGAAGCAAAAACGTATTCCTTCCAGCCGGCCGACTCCAAGCACGACCTAAGATGGGAATTGCCACTGAGCTTTAAATTAAAGCCAGGGGAAGAAAAATCAGTGACTGTACGAGCTATCATCAAGAAGTTCCCCGAGAAACATGTCCTGTGGGAGGGAAGGCTCCTTCTAGAAGAAGGAACCAATGAATATTCTCTTCCTTATTTGATTGCTGCAGGGACTCCTGACTACCCGCGGATCATGGGCTTCGCTGCTGTACCGGGCGACGAGCCCGATACACTTAGATATGAAGCCTACCTGCCTGGAGGTGCTGAAGAGTTTGCACTCGCCTTATTCGATCAGGAAACGCTGCAGCTGCTCGCCGTCCTGGATCAAAAACAGCAGGCGGCCGGGATGATAGGCAATCAGGTAGCGCTTCCCTCTCCTATCAAAGGGAAGACGTTTTATGCAGTGGCTTTTGCGAAGGTCAGGGGAGATGAGGATTATCAGGAAAGTCTGATTGAATGGTACAGGTGAGGGAGCAGTGAAGACTGCTTCCTTTTTAGTATAGGTGTTTTCGCATATTTTTTAGGAAATATCCCAATAGCCAGATTTTTCCCCGGATACGAAGGATTTCCTTTATAAACAGAGGGTGCAGCTCTTTTCTTTCTTGCTTACCAGGATATTTCAGATGAAATTACGGCGTTATTTTTCGAATTGCATATAGAGCAGCAACAAAGTTTACGGAAAGAGTCTAGTACAAACATCTCGATAATCTCTATAGGCCCGCGTCCGTTTCAACAGAAGAGGACCGTCCCTGCTGGAACTGACTTAATCGGCGGGTTCTTGTTTAAAAGGGGGCAGAAGTTTGCACTATGCTCTTGGCGAACTCACCATACCAGTAGTCAAGCAAGCAGCCCCTCACTGGTATTGGTATTATCTTCTATTATAAGGCTCTTAAAACTGACAGTCTGCTAATATATAATAAAAGTGACGCTATGCTTGATTTTTTGCAAATTTGATGAAATTGTGAACAAACCTGAAACACGTGGCAAGGTTGTGAACTTTTTCACTGTAACTCATTGACATCAATAGTACCCTATTGTATGCTTACAAAGGATATGAAATGATAGGGTTTTCACTAGATTATCTTACATAAATATATCTTGCATTTTTTCAAAGAAATGTAAAAGTTCTGCCGCAATTCCCCAGAAATGTAGGGATGCCTATGCGTCATGATGATAGACGCCCGTTCCAAGCCATGGCACTATATTCGGCCATTCTCTCGCAACTTGTGGGATCCATGCTCGTCGGTATCTTCGGTGGAAGATGGCTGGACGGCTTCTTGGATACCGCACCACTTTTCTTAGTAATCGGACTCTTCCTTGGGCTAGCAACAGGAATTTATGCAATGTTCCGTACAGTCCGGACTTACTTTTCAGGAGATTAATGCTTTATGACGGAAATTCAACAGATGTACAACAGGCACCGCAAGTATATTTTTTATTTGCTGTCCATCTATGTCCTCGGATGGGGATTTACTGACTATCAGGCTGTTTTTCTGGGACTTGCCCTCGGCACGGCCATCAGCTTGTTTAACCACTGGCTTCTGGTCAGGAAAACGGTTAATTTCGGTGACAAAATCCTTGCGGGTGAGAAGATCAGGTCTTTAGGGACGACATCCAGGATGGCAAGCGCTATTTTTGCAGCAATCATAGCTGTTAGATTTCCTGAACTATTGCATCTCCCGAGTGTCATTTTTGGATTAATGACATCCTATCTTGTCATTATGATAGATTATTTGATTCAACAGCTCAAACAACATACATAGCTTGGAAGAGAGGTGAAATTCATTGCATCATGAAAATCCTACCGCTGAGTTTTTAGGGTTAACCTTTAACTTAAGTAATATTTTAATGATTACGGTAGCAAGTTTGATTGTTTTCCTCATTGCCTTCGTGTCAACAAGGAAACTGGCCATGAATCCGACCGGGTTACAGAATTTTATGGAATGGATCATGGACTTCGTCAAAAATATTGTCAAAAGCAACATGGACTGGAAAACGGGGGCGCCCTTTCACATTCTCGGCATAACGCTGCTTATGTATGTATTCGTTTCTAACATGCTGGGTCTGCCGCTTGCCGTCATCTTTGATCATGAGCTTTGGTGGAAATCCCCGACAGCTGATCCCGTCCTGACCTTGACCCTTGCAGTCATGGTTGTCGTATTGTCACATTACTACGGAATCAGGAATAAAGGATTTGCTGAATATGGTAAAGAGTATGTAAGGCCGTACTGGTTCATGTTCCCGATTAAAATCATCGAGGAATTTGCCAATACGCTGACGCTTGGTCTGCGTCTTTACGGTAATATCTACGCAGGTGAAATCCTGCTGACACTGCTTGTCGGAAGTCTGGCAATGGCAGGTGTGGGCGGCATGATAGCAGCCATCATCCCAACAATTATCTGGCAAGGTTTCTCAATTTTCATTGGATCAATTCAAGCATTTGTATTCGTTATGTTAACAATGGTTTATTTGGCTCACAAAGTCAGCCACGACCATTAATAATATATATGTTCAACCCAATTGAACAGAAATAATCTTTATTTTCATACATTGAAGGAGGAAATTAATAATGGGTTTATTAGCAGCAGCAATCGCAGTAGGTTTAGCAGCATTCGGAGCATCTATCGGTAACGGAATGATCGTTTCAAAGACAGTAGAAGGTATTGCCCGCCAGCCAGAAGCACGCGGAATGCTTCAAACAACAATGTTCATCGGTGTAGCCCTTGTTGAGGCGATTCCAATCATCGCAGTTGTTATCGCGTTCATCGTAATGGGTGGAGAATAATCTCTAACAGTAAAATGGCGAAGACACTCTCAGAGAACCTTCGCCATTCCTTTATGTCTATAATTCAATCGAAATGATGGAATAACGATATATGTAGGAGTTTCAATTCAGTTTATGTCATTGTGAAACTATCGTCTCTTGAAGGGAGTGAAATCTCGTGCAAACAACTTCATTTGTTCTAGGAGCAGCCGAATTTAACGGCGGTGATATCCTTTTCCAACTGGCCATGTTCGCCATCCTGATGGCATTGCTGAAAAAATTTGCCTGGGGTCCATTGATGGGAATCATGAAAGAACGTGAAAACCATATTGCCAGCGAGATATCTGCAGCAGAACGCAGCAGGGAAGAAGCCGGCAAGTCATTGGAAGAACAGCGTCAATTATTAAAAGAAGCCCGCCAGGAAGCTCAAACGATGATTGAGAATTCTAAAAAGCACGGTGAAGAAGAACGTGCTCAGATCATTGCTTCAGCGCGCGCAGAAGCTGACCGTATGAAAGAATCAGCGAAGAAAGAAATTGAAATCGAAAAAGATAAAGCGGTTTCCACTTTGCGTGAACAGGTTTCATCACTATCTGTTCTGATTGCATCAAAAGTTATTGAGAAAGAACTAAGTGCAGCAGATCAGCAGAAATTGATCTCTGATTATATTCAAGAGGCAGGAGAAGAGCGATGAGTAATATTGCAGTAGCAAAACGCTATGCGATAGCTCTTTTCGAGATTGCCAAAGAACATAATCAGTTAGAATCAGTTGAAGTGGAGCTTCGCATAGTCAAAACTGTATTCGAAGAGAACAAAGAATTAGGTATCCTTCTTCAATCTCCACGTATCTCCGTTGAGAAGAAAAAGGACATCGTGAAAGAAGCCTTTTCATCGGCTTCGCCATATGTAATGAACACACTGATGCTTCTCGTGGACCGCCACCGTGCAAACCAGGTAACAGCGCTGGTTGATGCTTATATCGAGCTTGCAAATGCTGAACGCGGAATAGCTGAAGCAAAAGTATACTCTGTACGTCCTCTGGATGAAGCAGAAAAAGCAGCTCTGTCTGCATCTTTTGCGAAAAAAGTCGGAAAAAGTTCATTGCGTATTGAAAATATAACAGACCCAGGCATTCTAGGCGGCTTGAAGCTGAGAATCGGCAACCGCATCTTTGACGGAAGCCTTAAAGGCAAGCTGGAGCGCTTAGAGCGTGAGTTAATTCGTAATTAAGCCGGGCAGTCCTATTCTGGACCCTGCATTAGCATAAGGGTGAGTCTCTACTTTAGAGTTACCCTGACAAAATCCAATGTAACCATAGAGGGGTGAAATTCATGAGCATTAAAGCTGAAGAAATCAGTGCGCTGATAAAAAAGCAAATTGAAAACTATCAGTCAGAAATGAAAGTAAGCGACGTAGGTACGGTAATCCAAATCGGGGACGGTATCGCACGTGCTCATGGCCTCGACAACGTCATGGCTGGAGAGCTTGTTGAGTTTTCAAACGGTGTCATGGGTATGGCACAGAACCTTGAAGAAAACAACGTAGGTATCGTAATCTTAGGACCTTACCGTGATATCAAGGAAGGCGATGAAGTTCGCCGTACAGGCCGTATCATGGAAGTTCCTGTAGGTGAAGAACTTATTGGCCGCGTTGTAAACTCACTTGGACAACCAGTTGATGGTCTTGGCCCAATCAATTCTACAAAAACTCGTCCAATCGAAAGTAAAGCAACTGGTGTTATGGATCGTAAATCTGTTCATGAGCCGCTTCAAACTGGTATCAAAGCGATCGACGCTCTTGTGCCAATCGGACGCGGACAGCGTGAATTGATCATCGGTGACCGCCAAACAGGTAAAACATCTGTTGCGATCGATACTATCCTTAACCAAAGAGATCAAGACATGGTATGTATCTATGTAGCTATCGGACAAAAAGAATCTACTGTTCGTAACGCAGTAGAAACTCTCCGTAAGCATGGTGCACTTGACTACACAATCGTCGTGACTGCATCTGCATCACAGCCTGCTCCAATGTTATTCCTGGCTCCATACGCTGGTGTAACAATGGGTGAAGAATTCATGTTTAACGGCAAGCACGTTCTTGTTGTTTATGATGATCTTTCCAAGCAAGCTGCTGCATATCGTGAACTTTCACTACTATTACGCCGTCCTCCAGGCCGTGAAGCATTCCCTGGTGACGTATTCTACTTGCACAGCCGTTTACTCGAGCGTGCAGCTAAATTGAGTGATGCGAAAGGTGCCGGTTCAATCACTGCACTTCCGTTCGTTGAAACGCAAGCAGGCGATATTTCTGCTTACATTCCTACAAACGTAATTTCCATCACTGATGGGCAGATTTTCCTTCAGTCTGACCTGTTCTTCTCTGGCGTACGTCCAGCAATCAATGCTGGTCTTTCAGTATCACGTGTTGGTGGTTCTGCCCAGATCAAAGCAATGAAAAAGGTATCTGGTACGCTTCGCCTTGACTTGGCGGCATACCGTGAGCTGGAAGCATTTGCCCAGTTCGGTTCTGATCTTGATAAAGCGACACAAGCGAAGCTTAACCGCGGTGCGCGTACAGTAGAAGTACTGAAGCAGGATCTTAACAAGCCGATAAAAGTTGAAAAACAAGTTATGATTCTTTATTCCTTGACTAAAGGATTCCTTGATGACATTCCGGTTGGAGATATCCGCCGTTTCGAAGAAGAATTCCTTAGCTGGTTAGATCGCAACCATACTGATTTGTTAGACCATATCAGAACGACAAAAGGTCTTCCTGAAGACAATGCTATGGCAGCCGCTATCAACGAATTCAAGAAAACTTTTGCCAAGTCTGAATAATTCAAACCGTAATGACAACGGCAGGACGGCGGGGAAATCCGCTTGCCCTGTCGCGTGTTTTTAAGGTAAGGTCCGAACAATAAAAAGGGTGGTGAGAACCAGTGGCATCGTTACGCGACATTAAATCTCGTATAACTTCTACGAAAAAGACGAGTCAAATAACAAAAGCTATGCAAATGGTTTCTGCATCAAAGATGGCCCGTGCTGAATCGAATGCGAAAGCCTTCGTTCCTTATATGGGGAAAATCCAGGAAGTCGTTTCCTCGATTGCTGGAAGCACAGACGCATCCCATCCGATGCTAGTCTCCCGCCCCGTTAAAAAAACCGGCTACTTGGTCATCACTTCTGACCGCGGTTTAGCGGGAGCATATAACAGTAATGTTATACGACTTGTCCATAACAAAATTAAAGAACGCCATTCATCCAATGATGAATTTGCTATTATCGCAATCGGCCGTATCGGCAGGGACTACTTCCAGAAACGCGGATTCAATATCATTGAAGGCATCACTGGAATCCCGGATCAGCCGAGCTTTTCAGATATAAAAGATATCGCTAATAAAGCAGTGGGCATGTTCTCGGATGGTGCTTATGATGAGTTGTATTTATACTACAACCATTATGTCAGTGCCATTCAGCAGGATGTTACGGAAGCGAAAGTTCTGCCATTGACAGATCTTGAAACTTCATCGATGCAAACATCTTATGAATTTGATCCATCTGCAGAGGCTATCTTAGAAGTCCTGCTTCCTCAATATGCTGAGAGTCTGATCTACGGTGCATTGCTTGATGGTAAAGCCAGTGAGCATGCTGCCCGTATGTCAGCGATGAAGTCTGCAACGGATAATGCGAAAGACTTGATCAACAGCTTGTCTCTTTCTTACAACCGTGCCCGTCAGGCTGCCATCACTCAGGAAATCACCGAAATTGTCGGTGGAGCAGCAGCATTAGAATAAAACTCATAACGGCTGGAGCATATCCTGCCCAGCTTTTTCTTATTACATTTGTCGTCAAAAGCTAGATAGGAGGGAAAAAGATGAACAAAGGACACGTTCTTCAAGTAATGGGTCCGGTTGTTGACGTTAAGTTCGAAAGCGGTCAACTGCCTGATATCTTTAACGCTCTTGTTATCAAACAAGAAGCGAAAGCAGATGCAAAAAGCATCGATTTAACATTAGAAGTTGCCCTTCACCTAGGCGATGATACGGTCCGCACGATTGCGATGGACTCCACTGATGGATTAACTCGCGGAATCGAAGTGGCAGACACTGGGGCTCCTATCTCCGTTCCAGTTGGTGATGTCACTCTAGGACGCGTATTCAACGTACTTGGTGAAACTATTGACCTTGATGAAAATATCGACAGCAGTGCACGCCGTGATCCAATTCACAGAGAAGCGCCTAAATTCGATGAACTTTCAACAGAGGTAGAAATCCTTGAAACAGGCATTAAAGTAGTAGACCTTCTTGCTCCTTATATTAAAGGTGGTAAGATTGGACTATTCGGTGGTGCCGGTGTAGGTAAAACTGTTCTAATCCAGGAGCTTATCAATAACATCGCTCAAGAGCATGGCGGTCTTTCTGTATTCGCCGGTGTAGGTGAGCGTACTCGTGAAGGAAATGACCTTTTCCATGAGATGAGCGACTCTGGAGTTATCAAGAAAACAGCAATGGTATTCGGCCAGATGAACGAACCGCCAGGAGCACGTATGCGTGTTGCCTTGACTGGTCTTACAATGGCTGAATATTTCCGAGATGAGCAAGGGCAGGACGTTCTTCTGTTCGTTGACAACATCTTCCGTTTTACACAAGCAGGTTCCGAGGTTTCCGCCCTTCTAGGCCGTATGCCTTCAGCGGTTGGTTACCAGCCGACACTTGCAACGGACATGGGTCAATTACAGGAACGTATCACGTCCACAAACGTTGGTTCTGTTACTTCAATCCAAGCGATTTATGTACCAGCCGATGATTACACGGATCCAGCTCCTGCAACAACTTTCGCTCACCTTGACGCTACAACAAACCTTGAGCGTAAACTTTCCGAGATGGGTATTTACCCAGCGGTAGATCCACTTGCTTCGACTTCTCGTGCGCTTTCTCCTGAAATTGTTGGAGAAGAACACTACAGTGTGGCACGTCAGGTTCAGCAGACATTACAGCGTTATAAAGAACTTCAAGATATCATTGCAATCCTTGGTATGGATGAGCTTTCAGATGAAGACAAATTGATTGTATCACGCGCACGCCGTGTTCAATTCTTCCTGTCTCAGAACTTCCACGTTGCTGAGCAGTTCACCGGCCAAAAAGGTTCATATGTTGAAGTTAAAGATACTGTTCAAGACTTCAAACAGATTCTTGAAGGTAAGTATGACCACATTCCAGAAGATGCATTCCGTCTTGTAGGTCCAATGAGCGACGTACTGAAAGCAGCAAAAGAGATGGGTGTAGAAGTATAATCAGGGACCAGGAGGGAATAAAATGCAGACATTAAAGGTCAATATTGTCACTCCCGATGGCCCAGTGTACGAATCTGAAGTGGAAATGGTAAGCACCAAAGCTCAAAGCGGTGAGCTTGGAATCCTTCCAGGACATATTCCAATGGTTGCTCCATTGCAAATCGGTGCCGTCCGTTTGAAAAATGGCAACGACACTGAGCTTGTAGCTGTCAGCGGCGGCTTCTTGGAAGTCCGCCCTGATCAAGTGACAATTCTGGCGCAATCAGCAGAAAGATCTACAGCGATTGATGTTGAACGTGCCCAGGAAGCAAAAAATCGTGCAGAAAGCCGCTTGAATGCGAGCAAGGAAGAAATCGACTTCCGCCGCGCTGAACTTGCCCTTCGTCGTGCAATGAACCGTATCGACGTGCACAATCGTAATTTCTAATAAAACAACAAACCCTAAAAAAAACGCCTCTCCTGACCGGAAAGGCGTTTTTTTATTGTATAAGTGAAGATAAAATTCACCTAGGATTTTTAGCTGTGTGATCCACATCCAGCTCAATCGCCTAGCCCCTCGGGATCAAATAACCTCAAGAGAATGAAAGAAAGAACGCCTTTTTTCTCTTGAGAACATTTGCCTGTCGGGGCTGACCAAGGCGCTTCCGCTTTTGTTTTTTTGAGTTAAACAACTAAAATGGACAGCTCCTCATCATGCAGAATAATGTCATGTACTTAAGGAACAGTACTGCAAGTGCTTAAAAGCGGTGAATCGTGATGGGGACTTTCCCTGAATTTCTTTACAGTGTTAAAGAGTACTGAAATATTTGTAAAATTTGTTTCTGATAAGTTTAGGTGTGCTACAATAGGGTATATGTCGAAAGTTGCGATATTTTGGTGTCGAATTTTTACATAGATCTATGTGAGGAGTAATGGATATGTTAGAAGGTTTTGGACAACAAGCCATCACAAACATGCTTGTTCATTTAACATTTATTGCCGTCAGCTTTTGGGCATTGCAAGCTTTGAACTTTGACAAGTTCTTGAGGGCGAACCGGATTTTTCAGGCAAGGCTTTTATTCATTCTGATGTCGATTGCTTTGGGATCCATAGTGGGGAATTTCTTTCTCGATTATTTAATGTGGTCACAGCAGCTGCCTTTTATTTTTTAAACTGTCACCAATTTGTAAAAAAATAGGTCGTTGTACATGTGTTCAAATACAGCGGGATTGAGTATGCTTTCTATTGTGTGTTTCTTTTCACAAAGCGGGTTCCAATATTACATTGACAGCAGAGTGGATGAAACAGTCACAAACTCCATAGATGAGTCTAAAATATAAAGAGCTAAAAATATAGTGAGCCTTTGAAATATGTAAAAAGATGACGACAATTCCCAAGTATGTTCCTCCCCTCACAGGAAACACTGTGAATAAGGGGGAGAGACTATGAAGAAATATACATTTGTACTTTTGGTATTTTTAATGGGGATTTGTTTTACGATCGTAATTAGTGGTAAATACACTATTGCATCCACTCATCCTTTAGATATAGAACGGCTTGCAGATGCGGTTACTGAATCGGATGGACGTATTACTGAATGGTCTCTATATGCAAGAGAAAACTTAAATTTCTCCACGGATAAAGGTTTTACAACTTATGTAGAAAGTATGCAAAGAGAAAATCCGGACTTTCGCTGGGAGTATACCCAAAATAATGAAAGTCTAGAATTTAAAGGTTTAATCGAGCATGCATCCGGGGTAGAGATGATTAAAGTAGTAACGACAAAAGATGACAACCACCAATCGTATGTGATATACGAATTCCGCGGAAACAAATGGAATCATCTTACGAAACAGTCTATTCAAAACCATTATCTTCCTAAATTGAAAAATCATTTTGCAGGGGAACCCTTTATTTTCTCTTGTATCAAAGGCGAATTCAGTGATACACTTGACGGTGTTTTATCAAAGCAATCAAACAAGTTACTTTCTATTTTAGAGGCAAATGAGTTGGAGTCATTAAAAGAGAACGATTTTTATTCAATATCAGCTTTCTCAAATAAATTCGAACAATTTGTGCCGACTGATAATCAAAACATGAACTTGCAACTAGGCCTGCGGAAAAAAGGATTGGGCACACAGACAACCTTTGTCATTGGCACACCCATCCTTATGGTTGAATATTAATATAGAGAAATTGGACGCGGAGGGGAATACTCTTGGAAAAAATTATCGTCCGCGGCGGCCAGAGTCTTAACGGTACTGTAAAAGCAGAAGGTGCTAAAAATGCTGTTTTGCCTGTGATCGCTGCTACATTATTAGCTAGTGAAGGAAAGAGTGTCATCAAGGATGTACCTACTCTATCCGATGTATATACGATCAATGAAGTTTTACGTCATTTAAATACAGATGTTTCATTTTCTAATAACGAAATCACAGTAGATGCATCCAGAGAGTTATTAGTGGAAGCACCATTCGAATACGTGCGCAAGATGCGGGCTTCTGTTCTGGTAATGGGATCTTTGCTTGGCAGAACTGGCCGGGCGCGTGTAGCATTGCCTGGAGGCTGTGCAATCGGTTCAAGGCCGATCGACCAGCATCTTAAGGGCTTTGAAGCAATGGGTGCAAAAGTGAAAGTCGGTAATGGTTTCATTGAAGCTGAAGTCGACGGCGGAAGATTAAAAGGCGCGAAAGTTTATTTGGACTTTCCAAGTGTAGGAGCAACGGAAAACATCATGATGGCTGCTGTACTTGCGGAAGGTACGACTATCCTTGAAAACGTTGCTAAAGAACCTGAGATTGTAGACCTTGCCAACTTCCTTAACAAAATGGGAGGAAACGTCAAAGGTGCCGGTACCGGAACAATCCGTATCGAAGGGGTTGAACGCCTGTATGGTGTTGAGCATAGCATCATCCCTGACCGGATCGAAGCTGGAACGTTTATGGTTGCTGCGGCAATCACAAAAGGAAACGTGCTCGTTAAAGGTGCTATCGCAGAGCATATGTCCTCTTTAGTTGCTAAAATGGAAGAAATGGGCGTTACAATTATTGAAGAGGAAGATGGTTTAAGAGTCATCGGGCCGGAAAAATTAAAGCCTGTTGATATCAAAACCATGCCTCACCCTGGCTTCCCAACTGATATGCAGTCACAAATGATGGCTCTATTGCTTTGTGCAGAAGGAACAAGCGTCATTTCAGAAACAGTTTTCGAAAACCGCTTCATGCACGTAGAAGAATTTCGTCGTATGAATGCAGATATTAAAATTGAAGGCCGTTCTGTTATCATTAACGGACCTGTATCACTGCAAGGTGCGGAAGTTGGAGCAACCGATTTGCGTGCAGCAGCAGCATTGACTATTGCCGGTCTTGTTGCAGAAGGATACACTCGTGTAACAGAACTGCAGCATCTTGACCGCGGTTATGTTGATTTCCATAAAAAACTGGCAGGAATCGGTGCGGACATCGAGCGTGTGAAAGAAATGGAAGACGAAGTGAACCTTACTTCTGATGAGCAGATCATATCTGACCTTAATGCGTAAATAGATATCTTTCAAAAGCTCTGCATCTGCAGAGCTTTTTTCAATTATCAGACTAACATACATACCCGCTGGAATAAAATAACTTGCCTGCTTCAGTGCTCTAAAGCGCCAAAAGGGACTGTCCCTCTTTATGCTTTAAAGTGATAAAGCGAGCGTCCACTTCTTTAATTTTTTCTGCATTTCGTAGTTATAATTGCTTGTCCACTGCCATAGATATGAAGTGAGGTGAAGAAGTTCAGGCTTCTTCGCTTTAATCATTGTTATGGAGGCATCGGACATGAAGCAGTTCAAACCAGTAATCATTACAGTCGCAATCCTAATGGCCGTCACTTTTCTAGTACCCACACTCGTAGTGCTTCCCTTCTCAGATAATGAAGCAAGCAGCCAGCTGGACGAGGAAAGCAAGAAGCCGAAAGAGACCACTCTATTGGAAGATTCAGTAGAGGTCGCTGTCTACAGGTCCAGCAAAGAGATCATTGAAAAGCTTCCATTAGAGGAATATGTCGTTGGAGTCGTGGCGGGAGAAATGCCTGCCGATTTTGAAATAGAGGCCTTGAAGGCACAAGCACTCGCAGCCAGGACATTTATTGTAAATCAATTGATGAACAAAAGCGGAAATGTCCCAGAAGGTGCAGATGTTACCGATACGGTTACCCATCAAGTTTTTAGTAATAATGAAGAGCTTAAGAAGCACTGGGGAGCCGACTATCAATGGAAGATGGAAAAAATCGCGAAAGCTGTACTGGAGACCAAAGGAAAGATCCTGACATATGAAGGTAATCCGATTGATGCGGCTTTCTTTTCTACAAGCAATGGCTTCACAGAGAATTCCGAAGCCTACTGGCCAAATGCTGTACCTTATTTAAAAAGCGTAGAAAGTCCATGGGATGCAGAATCACCTAAATTCAACTCCCAGAAGGTTGTACCGGTCACTGAATTTCAGGAAAAGCTAGGCATCAGCCTTGCAGGAGACGGATCTGTGGGCACTATAACTGATAGAACACCCGGTCAGCGAGTTGGGGGTGTTGTGATCAACGGCAAGGAATTCACCGGACGGGAAATTCGTGAAAAGCTGGATTTGCGTTCTTCTGACTTTACCTGGTATCGAAAAGGTGATCATATTGTCATCACAACCAAAGGATATGGGCACGGGGTCGGCATGAGCCAATATGGAGCAAATGGGATGGCAAAAGAAGGCAAAAGCTTTGAGGAAATTGTCACTCATTATTATAAAGATGTGAAAGTAAGTTCTTCGGATACCATCTTAAAGCAGTTTACGGCTAAAAAGTAAGCAAGAAATAACTTTGCATTTTCAACTTGTATCCGGAGTTAGGATTTCCGCTCCAGATGTGCGACTCCGCGGGGCGGGCGTTGAGCCTCCTCGGCTTCGCCTGTATATAAAGTGGAAGCGCCCCGATCAGGCCCGACAGGCAAATGTTCCGAAGAGAAAAAAAGGCGAACTTTCCTTTTATTCTCTTCGGGTTTTTTGACCCCGAGGGGCTAGGCGCTGGAACTAGACGACCGCTAGTCCCGCAGGAGGTCGCACACCTTCCGCTTCAATCCTGCAAAGTATGTAATTTAGCTATTCTTAGAAATTCGATGTGTACCTGAAAAACTCTACCTAATCTCACATAAATAAATATAACTCATTAAGAGGACGAACTCATCACGATTTTGTCCTTTAATTTTTCTTCTGTTTACGCTTTATTCACATTAATTATGGGCATAGTCATGCGAAGAAAATCTTTTTTTGTTCTTCACCTTTAAAAAAGACGATAAGGGGTCACTCACTCACTTTTATGGTACCTGTTACTTTGATAAAACAGATAACATTTCCTGGTAATTGATGTTGTATGAATAGAGGAATAAAAGTTAAGAATATAACAGCAGCGACCTGTTAAGGATAATTAAATAAAAAAAGCGTGCCAGCAAAATTTTGCCGGCACGCTTTTTTATTTATCTATCTGCTAACCATTTAATTTTACCCGTACTTTCTCCATCCCCCGTGCTATAGCATGATTCTTATTTCCGAAATAAGTCCGATTCACAATCACCAAACAAACAGCTACTCCGAAAAGGTCCTTGGCGGCATCAATCAGGGTAGCGGAACGATAAGGGACAAAGGATTGATGGATTTCGTCTGTAAGGCCATAGAAGCCGGCTGCCAGGGCAGCAGCAAAGCTTGCGGCATATGTCAGTCGGTCATGTGCCAATAAGGCAAGGATGAATAAGACATACAGGATCGCAAATTCCACCAGATGAAGAGATTCTTTGAATGTACGGTCTAACCACTCATCCTCCATTTTGATTATCATATCCGCAGGGTTGCTCGACATATACCAAATCAAAGCCATATATATAAATGGGGCAGCAGTAAGTGCCCACTTAACGATTCTTAACATGATTAAATCCTTCCTGTAGAAAATATTCTTCTTGTTATTTTACCATTAACCCAGCTTTCTTCCATATCAAAAAAGAAAATGTGATAAAACATACATATTTATAAATGCTTTGTCGAATGATAAGAAGTAAAAATTTTTTTCAAGAGAATGTATATATTACTTTCAAAGTGTTCAGAATGATTGCTGAGGTGATGGAAATGAGAGAGGAAGAAAAGAAACGACCTTCTCAGAAATTCTTTAGTAAACGCTGGGCATACCCGGCAATGTATTTGGCAAGTGCAGCAATCATTATTACAGCAATCCTTTGGTATCAAGCAGCTGGAAATGATGTTGCAGAAGATCAAGAACTTGGTTATGAAGAGGATGTTCAAACTGGTAACGAGTTTGACCGTCCAGCAGTCGAAGTCAACCGGACAATGGAAAATTTCGTAATGCCAGTAGCTGATGAAAATGAAGTGGTCATCGAAAAAGGATTCTACGATGCTAACGCTTCAGAACAAGAGCAAGAAGCAGCTTTAATTGTGTATGACAATCAGTATCATCCAAACCAAGGTATCGACATTTCACTTGGCGGAAAAGACTTTGATGTACTTGCGGCAATGAGCGGCACAGTCACAAAAGTCCAAGAAGATTCTCTGCTAGGAAACATGATCGAAGTAGAGCATGACAAAGGAATTGTTACTCGTTACCAATCAGTCAAGGACTTCGCGGTTGAAGTAGGCGATACTGTAGAGCAAGGACAAAAACTTGCAGCAGCTTCCCAAAGTTTGTTTAATGAAAAAGCTGGAGTACACGTACACTTTGAAATCCGTAAAGATGAAGTTGCTGTTAATCCACAAGAATATGTTAATAAGTCACTAGCTACACTTCAAGAAGTATCTTTTGATGAGAAGCAATCAGATGTTGATGCACAAGCAGATGATCAAGCAGAAACAGACGTTCCGGATGCTGCCGACAGTCAAAGTGATGAAGGTGCTGAAGAAGAAGGTTCAGAAAGTACTCAAAGTGAAGAAGGTTCAGATTCCGCTGAAGAAGAAAATGGAACTGAAGACACTGACACTGAAGAAAACGCTGACCAAGGCACTGACGAAGGAACAGAAGATAGCGGTTCTGAAGAAGAATAAAATAACAAAGGGTTGTCCGATATGGGCAATCCTTTTTTTTGTGTTGATCATTCTTCCTTCAGAAGGCAGGTTAATCAGCTATATCTAAAAAATTTCCGGGGAAATTCGACTTCATAAATACTTTCTGAATAAAATGTTTTGTCCACTATGAATAATTATTAGGTCTGAAAAAAGATATATCAGAAAAATAACGAATCCTCCCCATAGCAGCTATACAGCAATTCATGTCTAATAAATCTTCTTGACCAAAGGACATAAACTGTTAATAATGACTCTATGAATAAATATTCTGAAAATTTAATAATGCTTAAGTGGATTTTTAAGAGAGAAAGGAGGGTATGAGTTGCTTTTATATTTTGGTTTCATTCTTATAACCGGAGTCTGCCTGGTGCTGGCTCTAAGAAAAAGAAAGGTTGTTTTCCTAGCCATTCCGTTTCTCTCACTGTTTGGATATGGAGCTGCCCAAGTGATTCTCGTTCCAATGCCATTCATCGATACGGTTAAATTCATTTTCAGCTTATCCTAAGGAGGATGGAACATGAAGAAAATTGAAAAGGCCACAGCAGATCAATATTTCAAAGAAAAAAACCGGTATACCGCCATTTATTTTATTATTGGGTTACTCTCGTCATTCGGGGTTGTGCTATTTGCTGACAGCCTGACGGACCTGACGATCAACGGCTATCCCTTCCATTACTTTATGGGGGCACAAGGCGCCATCGTCATCTTTATTATCCTGCTCTTCGTAAATGCAAGGGTCAGCGATTCTATCGATAGAAGGTATGGCATTGACGAAAGCAAAAATGAGAGCCTGAGTTATGGGAAAACTCTGGATCATTGAATTCATAGTTGTACAGGCAGGTTCCTGTTCTATTTTTTGATTAAGGGAAGGCAGTCAAGGTTATTCGCCGGCCAAACTTTGAGAAAGGGTCACAGGCTATAGGAGCACATGCACACGACGGGTGCCGGCTCTCTTTGAAAAAACAAATAAATGTAAACGCTTAACCCGATACGTGAAATTTTAAAGAAAGATAAGGGGGACCAAAATGGATCTGCAGTTTATTGTGTCTACAGCCATTATTATCGCTACTTTTGCTCTTTATATCGGTATTGCGGTGTATAACAAAGCTAAGGTAACCTCAGATTTTTATGTTGCCGGCCGCGGGGTTCCGCCAGTCTTTAACGGAATGGCCATCGGCGCCGATTGGATGAGCGCCGCTTCCTTCATTGGTTTGGCTGGAACGGTCATGATTCTTGGATATGACGGTCTCGCTTACATCATGGGATGGACAGGAGGATACCTTTTACTGACATTCCTGCTGGCACCGCAGCTCCGTAAATACGGGCGCTATACGGTTCCGGAGTTTATCGGGGACCGGTACAACAGCCATACAGCGCGTGTCATTGCCGCCCTTTGTACCATCATTATTTCCTTCACGTATTCGATCGGCCAATTATCAGGATCTGGAGTTGTCATTGGGAGGCTGTTTGAGATCGATGCCAAGGTTGGAACCATGATCGGGGTTGTTTTGATTGCCTTTTACGCGGCCTTTGGCGGGATGAAGGGGATCACGTGGACACAGGTTGCTCAATATATCATTCTGATCATCGCCTACCTGGTGCCAGTTATCTTCATGAGCTTGCAGCTGACGAATAATCCGCTTCCTTGGATTTCTTACGGAGAGCTAATCGGAAAAATGGGGGAGCTTGACAGGGAACTCGGTATTTCCGAATATTTTGCTCCGTTTACGAATGGAACCAAGTGGCAGTTCATGGCCCTTATGTTCACATTGATGGCTGGTACAGCGGGGCTTCCGCATGTCATCGTCCGATTCTACACGGTATCCACGATGAAAGCGGCTCGCTGGTCCGGGGCATGGGCTCTATTGTTCATCGGCCTTCTTTATCTTTCAGCTCCAGCGTATGCGGCGTTCTCACGGTTCATTTTGATGACCAAGGTAGCCGGACAGAGAATTAGTGAGCTTCCGGCCTGGACAACATCATGGGTGGATACGGGTAAACTCCAGATTGCCGATGGTAACGGAGATGGAATCCTTCAGTGGTCGGAACTTGTGATTTCCAACGATATTGTTGTAATGGCTACTCCTGAAATTGCGAATCTTGGTGTCTTTGTCATTGGACTTGTAGCTGCTGGTGCCATGGCTGCCGCATTATCGACAGCAGGCGGATTGATGATGGCGATTTCTTCATCGTTTGCTCATGATATTTATTACAGAGTTTTCAAGCCTCAATCAACAGACAAGAACAGGCTGGCGGTTGCGCGCTGGACGATTGTCATCGCTACTGTCCTCGCCGGCTTGGTGGCATTGAACCCGCCGGGAGTCATCACGCAGATAGTTGCCTGGGCCTTTGCGCTCGCTTCAGGAACCTTCTTTCCGGCGCTTGTTCTTGGAGTCTGGTGGAAGCGTTCGAATGCAGCAGGGGTCATCTCAGGGCTGCTGGTCGGTCTTGGAGTCACACTGACTTATATCTTCTTAGCAAGAGAAGGAATGACTTTGTTTGGCATCATCGACACGGGAGCAGGTGTATTCGGTGCACTTGCCGGATTCCTGACGAACATTATCGTCTCTCTATCTACTAAAGCACCATCGCAAAAAATCCAGGAAGAAGTGATCGATCTCCGCTACCCTGAGCAGATGACGTTCAAGGACGGCGAAGTCTGGATCAATGAAGATGCAACCTTTAATAAATAATGAAATGCGGCAGCAGGCTGTACTCCTTCACCCCCTACTTGCCGGGATGGAGAGGGGGGCAGCCCTTTCGCTTATTAAAACGGGGAATTTATTAGAGGCCAAGAAGGGAGAAACGTTTTTAAAAAGTGGAGAAAAGCGCCGCGGCATACATCTGGTCATAGAAGGCAAAGCAGAAGTATACGTAGAGAGGGAGAGCGGCAGGCAGGAAGTCCTTGAATTGATCGAATCAGGTGAGGTAGTCGGCCTTTCAAGTATCGATCAGCTGCTTTCGGAAAAAGAAGTGCCGTCCATTGTGGAGGTCAAAGCAGCAGAGACTTGCTGGCTTTTTTTCATAGAATTTCAGAATTTGAAGCCTCATCTGCCCCAACTGAAGGATTATCTGCTGAAAATCACTGCCAGGCGCTTGCAGGATGTATATCATTCGTTGTCTCACCAGCTCAAGCTGGGGGAACGGTTTCCTGGCACAATCACGATATTTGAGAGAGTGGGAGATCTAATACAGCGTCCAGCAGTCACCATTGATGTGAGCAGTTCGATTTCAGAAGCGGCACAGAGGCTGGCCCGGGAAAAAGTAGGGGCACTCGTCGTGGTGGATGGAGAACGGCTGGCCGGGCTGTTAACGGAAAGGGATCTGGTGAGGTTTGTGGCTGAGGAGCCTCTTAAACTCCACAGTGAAGTCTCCTCTGTTATGAATCCAAAACCGCCGACAATCAATTCGGAAGCATATTATTATGAAGGGCTGGCCCAGCTCCTTTCCGGAAGCAGCAAGTATATGCCGGTCCTTCACCGCGGCAATGTTTCCGGAGTCATTACATTGCAGGATTGCATGAGACACAGTAATGAAGGAGCTCTGCTCTCTTTCAGCGAAGTGGAAGATTTCTCATACCCTTTAGAAAAAATAAGTGAACTTTCGAGGAGGCTTTCCACTTTTCTATGGAGGTCGGGCACACCTGTCATTCAATCACTGGAACTGATGACCAGCCTCCACGACCGGATCTATAAAAGGGTTCTGAGACAAGCAGAGACAGAGGCGAAAGAGAAACCTGCCGGGGGCTATTGCTTTTATTTAATGGGTTCAGCTGGACGACGCGAGCAGTACTTCCTGTCTGATCAGGATCACTTTCTCCTCTTTGAAAAAAAGGAAGACAGACACTATTATTCCGCTTTTGCGCAACGGGCCGCAGACCTTCTGGAGAAAGCGGGATTCAAAAAGTGTGAGGGAAACATGATGGCCTCCAATGAACAATGGCGAGGTGACCTGGGGCAGTGGGAGGAAAGATTGAGGAAATGGGCTGTCCATGCAGATGAAGATACTCTGCTGATGGCCCATAACTTCTTTTCCTATCGGCTGTTAAAAGGCACCCCGGCTCTTCACAACTCTTTTGAGAGGATGATAGAGAACCATCTTGAAAAAGGAAGGATTTTTTTATACAGACTCTCTCAAAGTATATCCCCGGTCCCTGAACTGCAAGGTTCGATACGCTCTTTCCTTGGAATGAGCAGGAAGGACATCAACCTGAAAAAAGAAATACTATTCCCTTTTCACCACAGCCTTCAAGTACTTCATCTTGTTCATGGAGGGAAAAGCGGTTCAGTTACTGAAAAAATCGAATATCTCCGAGAGGAACAGGTGATTTCAAAGGATTTCCAAGAAGAACTTCTGCAGGCAGCAGGCTATTTATTCAAACTTCTGATTCACTATAAATATACACACCCTGACTCCAAGGAGATGTCCCTCCATGCCCTATCGACCATACAAAAGGAGAAGTTATACTATGCTGTCAAAAAGATGAAGGAATTTCAGAAAATGGTGCAGTCTCATTTTTCTATTTAATAATAAGGCTGTTTTATTGTTGCTTAGAAAAATCCTTAGAGCCGGACTTTTCCTCCAGATACTAAAGTTTTGGCTCTTTTCTTTCTTACCATTACTTTCATTGATATCTGCACATTTAATGTTAAATAAGTTACGACAAGAGCCATAAATAAAGAGATTGGAAGGTGATTATTTTCTTTCAAATTCGAAAAAAGGCTGAAATACCGCTGCTCAGTCATACCATCCCTTTATCAACTCCAATTGAAAACTTGAACTTTGTAGTATTTGATACAGAAACGACCGGCTTCCATGTCAATGGGCCAGACCGGCTGCTGGAAATTGGAGCCGTTAAAGTAAAAGGATATAAAGTAGTAAAGGAAGATATTTTTCAAACATTGGTCAATCCTCATCGACAAATTTCTTGGGAAATAATGGAGCTTACTGGAATTTCAGAAGAGGACACAAAGGATTCACCATCTGCCGGGCAGGCCATTCAAACATTCATCGACTATGTAAAGGAAGCAGATCCTGTTTGCCTTGCAGGCCATTATGTTTCGTTTGATATCCAGGTCCTTAAAAGTGAATATAAACGAAATAACCTTGCCCTCCAAAGGCCTAAAACCATTGATACTTTGGACCTGATCGGTTACCTGGCACCTTCACGAATGATGAAGGACCTTGAACGGTATGCCGAGGACTTTGGAACAAGAATCTATCCCCGGCACAGGGCGGTTAATGATGCAATGACAACCGCCTATCTATTTTCAGAGCTGCTGACCTTAATGAAAGACAGAGGAATATCCACCTGGGGAGACCTCAGTGAAGTCTCTTCTTCATGAAAATTCTGAAAATAAAGACTGAACCCTTGTCCTTATTCACTTTTTCGTGCATATATCTTGACCACGCTTAATAAAATGATACAAACCTGACAAAAAAGAGAGTGTTTGAGGTGAAGAGTCGTTAATCCATACAGAGGAAATGCCACCATCATGTTCAGTTGTGCCAAGATATAGAAAGCCGAAGAGCAACAAATAAAAGCTTTCTACCGCAAATAACCTGCCAGTGCGGTTATCCAGTAGTCAAAAAATCAAAAGCGAGTCTCATTTCACACTTCTCCATCCAATTTAGGGAGGTAGAGTGGTGTGCACGATTACATCAAAGAGAGAACAGTAAAGATTGGGAAATATATCGTGGAGACAAAGAAAACCGTTCGCGTCATCGCGAAGGAGTTTGGCGTATCGAAAAGTACAGTCCATAAAGACCTGACAGAGCGATTGCCGGAAATCAACCCCGACTTAGCCAACGAAGTAAAAGATATACTCGATTACCATAAATCAATCCGCCATCTCCGCGGAGGCGAAGCAACCAAGAAGAAATACAAAAAAGATGAACTCGAAATCAATTAAAAAGTACCAGGTATCAAGAGGCATATGATACCTGGTACTTTTTATTGTTTTAAAGCACCAAAAGGGACAGTCCCTCTTAGTGCTTTAATGTGTTAAAGTGCGCGGCGGTTGCGGGATTACATGTCCTTATGACGGGGTTGATTGAAGCAGAAGTTGTTGGGATTTCCATTCTCCCCGGGGAGTCCGCACACCTGGGGCGGAAATCAACAAACTATTCATCGAAGAAATATTTTTAAAATAAGCTTTTATTAATGTGTTTTCTTGACATTTTTTAGACAATTAGTACCTATTTTCGACACGTATATGGTAAAATATTAAATTAGGTGAAGTTTTTTCTATACCCTGATTTTTACTTATTAAACTGACAACGATACACCTTTGAAAATAAATGATATGACGAAATGAAAGCGTTGAAATGAAGAAGGGAGAAACGAAAACAGATGTTTGCGAAAGATATAGGAATTGACCTAGGAACGGCGAATGTATTGATTCATGTAAAAGGAAAGGGGATTGTCTTGAACGAGCCTTCAGTCGTGGCAATCGACCGAAATAACAACAAAGTCCTGGCTGTCGGAGAAGAAGCAAGACGCATGGTTGGACGTACACCGGGGAACATCGCGGCTATGCGCCCGCTTAAAGACGGAGTCATCGCAGATTTCGATGTAACCGAGTCCATGCTGAAGCATTTTATCAACAAGTTGAACGTGAAGGGCTTCCTTTCCAAGCCACGCATCTTGATCTGCTGTCCGACGAATATCACAAGCGTAGAGCAGAAGGCCATCAGAGAAGCGGCAGAGAAAAGCGGAGGTAAGAAAGTTTATCTTGAAGAAGAGCCAAAAGTTGCGGCTATCGGTGCCGGGATGGACATCTTCCAGCCTTACGGAAACATGGTCGTCGATATCGGGGGCGGAACAACAGATGTCGCTGTTCTTTCCATGGGAGACATTGTTACGGCTTCCTCCATCAAAATGGCAGGAGATAAATTTGACGCTGAAATCCTCAGCTATATTAAAAAAGAATACAAGCTTCTGATCGGTGAACGCACAGCCGAAGACATCAAAATCAATATCGGTACCGTTTTCCCTGGTTCTCGTGATGAATCGATGGAAATCCGCGGCCGAGACATGGTTTCGGGGCTTCCTAGGACCATCACGGTCAAGTCTGCTGAAATCGAAGGTGCACTGCGTGAATCTGTAGCCGTCATCGTCCAGGCTGCGAAAAATGTCCTTGAAAGAACACCTCCTGAGCTTTCTGCCGATATCATCGACAGAGGCGTCATCCTGACAGGCGGCGGAGCACTTTTACACGGAATCGACCAGCTGCTGGCAGAAGAGCTGAAAGTGCCGGTACTTGTTGCGGAAAACCCAATGGACTGTGTGGCCATCGGTACGGGAATCATGCTTGAAAACATCGATAAGATCAGCAGAAGAAAAATCGGCTGAATGCCAATAACAGCCAATTAAAAGAAACGCATAACATTCTAAAAAATGTTCCGATATAATGAACGTAAGATAAACTGAATGTAAAAAGAGGTGCCTAACATGCTGCGCGGATTTTATACTGTTGCTTCCGGAATGCTGTCACAGCAGCGGAAAACGGAAATGCTGTCCAATAACCTGTCCAATGCAAATACTCCTGGATATAAAGAGGATCGCTCGTCCATGAAATCTTTTCCTGAAATGATGCTCTCCCTGCAGGGCCAGAACCCGCAAAACGGTTCCATGTCCCGCCGTGTGGGCGCTTTGAACACAGGTGTATACATGCAGGAAACCATGCCCGCATTTCTACAGGGAGACCTGCAGGAAACGGAAAGAAAAACAGATATCGCTTTAATGGATGGAAATATCCCGGTCGATCCTGAGACTGGCCAAAGAGGCGGAGTGTTTTTCACTCTTCAAGGCGGCGACGGAAACACCCGGTATACCCGAAATGGCAACTTCACGCTTGATGGGCAGGGCTATCTTACATCAGCAAGCGGTTTATACGTGCTTGATCAGGAAGGACAGCGGATTCAGCTGCCGGCAGACAATTTTAAGGTCACTGAAGATGGGCGTGTCCTGGTTGATGAAGAGGAAACAGCCCGTCTCGGAATCGGCTTTTCAGTGAATTCAAACAGGCTCACCAAAGAAGGGGACGGCCTTTTCACAACAGAAAACAACGAACCCCTGCCGGATGCTTATGACAGTGAGGCCACTTTTAATTTGCAGCAGGGTTTTATTGAGCGGTCCAACGTGGATACCTCGAGAACCATGACGGATATGATGACAGCTTACAGGTCCTTTGAAGCGAATCAAAAAGTTCTGCAGGCTTATGATAGAAGTATGGAAAAAGCGGTAAACGAAATAGGCCGGGTCAATGGTTAATGATTTAAAAAGAGAGGGGACTGACCGATGAATCGCACAATGATAGGCGCTACCAATACACTGAATCAGCTTCAAAAACAAATGGATGTAATCGGCCACAACCTCGCGAACAGTGAGACAAATGGATATAAACGGAGAGAAGCCATGTTCTCTGAGCTGCTGGTGCAGTCAGTGAACAATCAAAGGGACGAACGGGACCTCAATGGCCGCCTGACACCTGCGGGAATCCGCCAAGGTGCAGGAGCCAAATTGGGCCAGTCTGAAATCAACCTGACACAAGGTGCTTTAAAATCAACAGGCAGAAACCTCGACTTTGCTTTGACAGCAGGGAATCAATTCTTTAAAGTGCTGGTCCAGGGAGAAGACGGTGCAGATGTCCGTTACACTAGGGATGGCGCTTTCTATGCCAATCCAATCGGCAATGGAGAAGTGATGCTGGTCAATGGCCAGGGACATGCCGTACTCGACGAGAATGACAACTTCATTACATTTAATGAGAATGCTAAGGGAGAAGACATCGTTCTGCGCGACAGCGGCCAGTTGACTATTGGCGGTGTGCCCTTTAATCTTGGGGTAGTATCTCTGGAAAAACCTCAATTCATGGAGCAGATCGGACAAAATCTTTTGGGGCTTCCGCAGAACCTTGAAGACCTGGGAGTTAACCAGGACGAAATCCTTACCAATATGAATGGTGCGCTGCGAAATAACATCGGGCTTGCTCAAAGCAGTTTGGAAGGCTCGAATGTGGATATAGGAAAAGAAATGACCGATATGATGAACGTGCAGCGGGCGTATCAATTCCAAAGCCGTTCCATCTCCATGGCAGACCAAATGATGGGACTTGTGAACGGAATCCGTTAAAAGGAGTAATCGACAATGACTGAAAAAGACATTCTGCAAGAAGGACAAACAAGAGAAGAAATCAAAGCCGAAAAAAAGAATAAAAAGAA
This sequence comes from Rossellomorea vietnamensis, assembly GCF_008180615.1. Classification (GTDB taxonomy): domain Bacteria; phylum Bacillota; class Bacilli; order Bacillales; family Bacillaceae_B; genus Rossellomorea; species Rossellomorea vietnamensis_D. The sequence goes on along the minus strand of NZ_VTEH01000007.1, from coordinate 49,230 downwards.
AAACAGCGGCGAAGAAAAACCGGGCAAATGGATCCGGATACGCCTTCTTCCAATCTGGCTGCGAGTCCTTCTCTTCATCATTCTCCTTGCCGGAAGTCTCATTGGAGGAGCCATGGTTGGCTATGCTATCATCGGAGACGGCAAGCCGATGGATGTACTCGAGAAATCGACTTGGCAGCATATCATTGATATTGTCATGAAAGAAAAATGATCATTTGACCGGGCTTCCCATTTAAGGGAGGGCCGGTTTTTTGTTTTGTGATTGCTCATCTTGCTGTTTGTTTGTGGATAGTGGAAATAAAATGTCTGGCACTTGCCCTCTTGCATTCCGTCTGGATACATGAGTTGGGAAAAAAGAGTGACATATGTATCTACAAGAGCAGAGTAGGTACATATGTTGAAGAAAAAGCAGGCACTCATGTAGCCACACGCTTCGCTTGGATACATGAGTTGAGTGAAAAAGAGTGACATATGTACGCACAAGAGCAGAGTGGATACATATGTTGAAGAAAAAGCGGTCACTCATGTACTCACACGCTTCGCTTGGTTACATGAGTGGAGCGAAAAAGAGAGACATATGTATCTACAAGAGCAGAGTGGATACATATGTTGAAGCAAAAGAGAGCACTCATGTACTCATACGCTCTGCTTGGATACATGAGTGGACCGAAAAAGGATGACATATGTATCCACAAGAGCAGAGTAGGTACATATGTTGAAGAAAAAGCGTAACATATGTACCCACAAGAGCAGAGTGGATACATATGTTGAAGAAAAAGTGGTCACTCATGTCCCCACACGCTCCGCTTGGATACATGAGTGGAGTGAAAAAGAGAGACATATGTATCCAAAGTAGCAGAGTGAGTACATGAATAGAAGAAGAAGCGGTCACTTTTGTCTCCGCACGCATCACCTGGTTACATGAGTGGAGCGAAAAAGAGAGACATATGTATCCACACGCTCCGCTTGGATACATGAGTTGAAGAAAAAGGGGTCACTTATGTACCCACACGCTCCACTTGGATACATGAGTTGGGCGAACAAGAGTGACATATGTATCCACAAGAACAGAGAGGATAGATGAGTTGAAGAAAAAGCGTGTACTCGTGTACCCACACGCTCCACTTGGATACATGAGTGAAGTGAAAAAGAGTGACATATGTATCCACAAGAGCAGAGTAGGTACATATGTTGAAGAAAAAGGGGTCACTCATGTACCCACATGCTTCACTTGGATACATGAGTGGAGTGAGAAAGAATAACATGTGTACCCACAAGACCAGGGTGGATACATTAGTTAAAGAAAAAGGAGTCACTCCTGAACCGATAACACAACGCCCAGCAAAAAACCCCGTCTCATGTCCTTACAAGCCGAGCCTAGATACACTAGTCGAGCTAACAAGGCCTACTAATGTCCTCACCCGCCAAATAACCCACCACCAAAACAACTTTTGATAATAGAGGAATTCAGGTAGAATAAATAGAAGAAGAACGTACTTTAAGATAGGGAGGCATACTCATGCTTAATATTGATCAAATCAAAGAAATAATTCCCCACCGCTATCCATTTTTGCTAGTGGATAGAATTTTAAAAGTAGAAGAGGGGAAAAAAGCAGTTGGAATCAAAAATGTAACAGCGAACGAAGAGTACTTTAACGGCCACTTCCCGGGCTATCCGGTGATGCCGGGAGTATTGATCGTGGAAGCTCTTGCTCAAGTAGGAGCAGTCGCCATGCTGAAAAAAGAAGAGAACCGTGGACGACTCGCCTTCTTTACGGGAATCGACAACTGCCGCTTCAAACGCCAGGTGAAACCAGGTGACCAGCTTCGCCTTGAAGTTGAAATGGTACGTTTCCGCGGCCCAATCGGAAAAGGAAAAGCAGTTGCTACTGTAGACGGAGAAGTCGTCTGCGAAACCGAAATGATGTTTGCCCTGGGTGATAAACAAGAATAACCGATATCAAAAAACCCCGAGCTGCCACTGCAGCTCGGGGTTTTAAACGCTTTACCACGCTAAAAGGGACAGTCCCTTTTGATTCTTTAAAGCATTAAAGCTTCCCCGGTCATATCACTCCTAATTAATTTTCATTCACCATGCAAGTTTCCAAAAAGATGGGGAATGCTATCAAAAGACCAAAAAGATAGGTCTCAAAAATTCTGTTTAAGGAAAGGAGTCATACACAATGAATAAGAAACTTTTAGCTATCCTAGGTGGATCAGCACTATCCGCAATGCTTCTTGCAGGTTGTAACGCAGACCAGGAGCCGCCACCGGAAGATAACGAAGCTCCGGTTGAGGAAGAGGTTCCAGGAGATAACGATGGAATGAACGAAGGCGGAGAAAACGGCGATATGGACATGGATATGGATGAGGAGAATGGAAACATCTCTGAAGACGACAATGGAGACATTGACGATAACGAAAACGGCGGCATGGGTGACGAAAATGGTGAAGGCCCAGTTGATGAAATGGAAGATGAAATGACAGACGAAGAAAATAATAACGAGTAATACCCAGGGAGCCGGTGAATTGCCGGCTTTTTTTTGGTGACAGTCACCACCCGGAATATGTCGAATGAACCGTTTGCAATTAACAGATAATACCAAAAATTTGCATGGCAGTATCTCCGACAAATTGCCGAGGTTATGGTATAGTAGGAAAGAGAGCATTTTATAGGAGGTACTTTTCCTGCATGATTAAAAATTTACCACAAGGAATCAAAATCAGCATTTCCCGTTCAATTACTACTTCTTTCGAAAAGTATATGGAGAAGATCGAGTGGAAAGAAGATAAATTCAATTTGCCGCAATTTGTTGAGATTTGGAGAGACTACATTACAAACAGTGCTTCCTGGTATAAACAGCTTTCAGTTGAACAAAAAAATGACCCGGAACTTCATGAAGATCTCGCAAAGAAAATTAATGAAATTATAGAAAAGACGTTTGCTGAGCCTCCAACAAGCAGCCAAATAGAAGAAATAGATGCACTTCAGAAAGAGCTAAAAACAGACTACGAGTATTCCTGCAAAGCGGAAGCAAGATATGTGTTAAACTTCCTGAAAAACAAAGCAGAATGAAAAAAGAACTTGAAACGAATTGTTTCAAGTTCTTTTTTCATATTTAGCTGGAAGATTCCTCCGTTTGATTTCCATCAAGGTTGTAAAATGAATGAATTCTTCTTTGGTCAGCCCCTGCTCAATGGCCTCCTTTATTAAATGCATCCAATCCTCAGTTACAGACATATCTTCAGATTCCTCTAATATAATCATATCTAGAGATACATCCAGCGCCAAAGCGATTTTCTCCAAAATATTGATGGACGGATTTTTCTGTAACCCTCTTTCAATGGAGCTTATATAAGACTTGGATATATTGGCCATGAGGGCTAACTCATTGATGGTGATCCCTCTTCGTTCTCGGAGTAGTTTTATCCTTTCTCCAACCATTGCTGAACACCTACTTCAACAGTTTTAATATTCATTATAAAGAACAAAATGTTTTTTATAAAATAAGCATTTTTAAGTTATAGAGACATATAGCAAGATAAACAGAGAAAAACGTTCTTTATAGAGAATAATTGAAGAAATTTGGGACTTAGTTTTTAAGGGTGAGTCTTATATACTAGGACTATAAGGTCTTAATAACGAACAAAGTGAGGTGTACCATGTATAAGAAAAATTGCCAGCGCTGCAGCAGATCCTCATTCAGCTCTACGGAAACCGGACACTGGACATGCCCATCCTGCGGAAATGACCTCACAGACTCTCCATTCTTCACTGCATCAAGCTTCCGGCAAATCAGCAAGACTGTTGTTCCTTTAGAAAAGAAATTGAGCAGTTACACGAAGAGCTTCTCCTATCAAGACCCCTTAATTCGACAAAATGACCCACGATATACGGTTAAGTAACTGAAAATTCATACATCGTTACAAAATTTGTAAAATAAACTAGGAAAAAAGTTGTTAATCACAGCAAAATTTTACACAAAGTAGGTTTTCCTAATTAGTATAATGGTTATAGATATATAACTGGTTAGCCAACGGATAGTCAGACAAAGGCAAACCCATTGAAAGATGGGGACGCAAAGTCACAGATCTAAGGCAGGGTAGCAGGTCTTGCTAGGATGGCTGGATTGCCTGAAATACTAAGCGTATTTTAGGAGGAGATTTTGAAGTGGTTGAAAAAGAATTGGATCTAGAGTGGATAACGTTAATTAAAGAAGCAATGTCAGTAGGAGTCACCAAAGATGAAATCCTAGAATACCTACATACGAATAGAGAAGAGAGAAAAGTACTGGTTAAATAATTAAATAATAAAAGAGGCTGGGACAAAACCCTCCTCTAAGATGAAAAAGCCGGAGAAATTTTACGACGAGTAAAATTTCTCCGGCTTTGATTATTTTTGAATTAAAATAAGGACCTCTTCTGATAAAATAAAGTTACCACACAAAATTCCATCTGAAAGAAGGGTCCTTATGTTTAAAAATTATATCATGAATCAAGTGGTTTTGCCCCTGGATTTAGAAATCAAACTTCAAAAAAATGATATTGCCTTCTCCGTGCACGACCTCGTTGAGCAAATACCACACGAAGCCTTCGATTCGTTCATACGAAGCACAGGCTGTCCTGCTTACCATCCACGTATGATGATGAAGATTATTTTATGTGCTTATACCCAATCCGTTTTCTCAGGAAGGAAAATTGAAGCTCTCCTCGGCGACAGTGTCCGGATGATGTGGCTTGCCCAAGGGCATGAACCGAGCTACCGCACGATTAACCGGTTTCGTGTCTGCCCAGAAGTAAAAGCGCTTCTTCGTGAGTGCTTTGTTCAATTTCGCTGCCATCTCGTTAAGGAAAAGCATATTGATGATGAAGCGATCTTCATTGACGGAACCAAACTTGAAGCTAATGCCAATAAGTTCACGTTCGTTTGGCGGAAAACGGTTGAGAACTACAGTGCTGGTCTCATTGAAAGATCGAATCAACTCTATGATGAACTAGTGGAAAAGGAAATCATACCCGAAATAGAACGAGAAAGTCCGGAGGTGCTTTCTACAAAAGAGTTGGCTAAAGTCGTGGGGAAACTCGAAGACACCGTTAATGAACTCACTACAACCATCGAATCCAGTAAGGACGTAAGCGAACGAAAACAGCTTCGCTCAGCACGTAAAATGCCCAAGCAGCTCCTCAAACAGTTTAAGGATTTTGTCGCACGCAAACAAAAGTATGAACAGGCCATGGCCACTTTCGGGACGCGCAACAGTTATTCTAAGACAGATCGCGACGCCACCTTTATGCGGATGAAGGACGATTACATGAAGAATGGACAACTAAAAGCTGGCTACAATGTTCAAATTGCGAGCGAAGGGCAGTACGCTCTTGCCTATGATGTTTTCCCTAATCCCACCGATACACGGACGTTCATTCCATTTCTGAATACGATCGAAAATCACTTCTTTACACTCCCAAAATACATAGTGGCTGACGCTGGTTATGGGAGTGAGGAAAATTATGAGGATGTCTTTGAAAATCGAACCGCTACGCCACTGATTACCTACAACATGTACCGCAAAGAGAAAACGAAAAGGGCTCAAAAGAGTGAATTCAATACAGCCAATTGGAAGTACGATGAAGAAACCGATTCATTTACTTGTCCGAATAATCAACAACTCACATTCCGCCACCTGTCAAACAAGACAGACCGAAACGGCTTTTCTCGGGAGTTTAAGGTGTATGAGTGCGAAAGCTGTACGGGATGTCCTTTCCGTTCTGAGTGCACGAAAGCCAAGGAAGGAAATCATCGAAAACTATTATTAAATGAAAAATGGGAACAACAAAAAGAGAAGATAAGAACACTGCTTTCAGACGAGAAAACGGGTGAAATCTACGGCCGACGTAAAATCGACGTAGAACCAGTTTTTGGATTTCTGAAGGCTAATTTAGGTTTCACAAGATTATCGGTCAGAGGCCAGGAGCGCGTGCAAAATGAAATGGGCTTCGCGCTGATGGCGGTTAACTTGAGAAAGTTGACTGCCAGGAACGCAACCTAATCCACCAGAGTAATGAAAGAAAAGGGCTTCAATCATCCGAAATGATGATTGAAGCCCTTTTTTCATGATTTTTGGCTAGTTATGTCCCAGCCTCTTTTTTACTTTTGATTCAATTTCCATTTGTTGAACTCGATAAACTCCCGGAACTGCTCTTTGCTGATACCGGAATCCATCGCCTGCTCAACGATACTGACCCAGTCTGAATCAATATGCTTATCTTCCACCGTATCATATAGTAGAGAATCAACCGGTACATCTAATGCCTTTGAAACTTTCTCCAAAAACTGAACCGACGGATTCTTCTGCAAATTTCTCTCAATCGAACTCAAGTAAGACTTTGCGACTCCAGCTCTATCCGCAAGCTCGGTCATTGACATTTTTCTTTCTTGTCTAAGCTTCTTGACTCTTTCCCCGATCATTACCGTTCACATCCTGTACGCATAATCATCCTTATCATGGTGTTATTATACCACAAAGCAAACTCAAACTTTATAATTACATGTCATATTTTGTCTAAAAATTTAATTTGTTGTCTTAGAGGTGGCTGCCAACCTAGGTTTGGAACGCATCTTGTCCTTGAATTCCTGTACAAGCCCGGAACCTTCAAAGCCTTTTTCCACCAAATCATCAAGCAGCAGCTCGGCATACTCATTGCGCATCTTCTTCAATTTTCCTTCAAAAAGAACACTCAAATGAAGATCCATCGTTTTAATGCAGCTGATCCTCGTCATAAAAGCAGCAGGATCATTCTCAGGATGGGAAATGACCACCTGAACCTCAATATCCTCGGCACTCTGCTGGGCATCACGGAAAAAATCATAAAACTCCTTCCTCATGCAGCCCTCAATCAGCCAGGTACCTTTTTGATCTTCTTTATTAATAATTAAACCGTCCACAATTTCAATGTCTTTAAGATCATCGTTTTCAACAACTTGAAGAGTGATTACTTTAAAGGTTTTCATGAACGATCCTCCATCTCATAGTTTGTACAAATTATAACATATTGAAGATTCAAAACATAATGGGTGATATTAAAACTAGTGTAATGATTTCCGCTCCTGGGGTACGACTCCGCGGGGCGTGCGGTGAAGCAAAAGTGTATGCGGCCGTTCAGCGACGTACGGACTGGACTGACTCCGCATGAGATAAAGGAAACACAACTATCGTAGTGAGTTGATGTTGACTTATCGCAAGGAGGAGGCAGGGAAGTACGCTAGCCGTTGGGGCCTTGCAGCTAGATTAGCAAGAAGAGAGACCGAAATCTGCTAATCGCTGGGCGCTGCAACTGGATTTGGAGTCTCATCTGTCCCGCTAGTCCCGCAGGAGCTCGTACCCCTTCCGCTACAATCAACGTGGTTTGTATTCCATTCAAAATTATTATTAATTTTAAGGGAAGCGTTCCATATTTAGTTTTGTCCAGCACAGAAAAGAGCCAGCTAGGTGCTGGCTATTAGTCCACTCGTTTTGCATTTATGATATATCTTTCTTCTGTGCTTGATAGATATTCAAAGGGGTAGCATGTAGATAATGTCAGAATCTCATCAGGGTTTGTTGATTGGACTACGGACATGTCGTCTTCTTTTACGATGAACATTTCGTATATTTCATAGGTGTAGGTTCCGTTGCTCATTTCAACGTTTAACTGGTCGCCTTCTTTGAGTTCGCCCATTTTTTTAAATACCGTATCACGATGGCCAGCGAGGAAGATGCGGTCCTGCTGATTCGGAAGCTTGGTGGAAGAGTAGTGGCCGACGCCTTTTTCCAGTTCTTCTTCGTCAGTTCCTTCTATAATAGGTAATTCTCTATCGAGAGCGGGGATATCAAGGATGCCGACTACGTCTCCTTTTTCAAATGAGTAGGAGGAGAGTTCCTCTTTTGTATGAGGTTCTTTCGTGACTATTTGAGCTTTAGCTTCCTGGAGAGCACCATCCTGCTCCACTTTTTGCTTGAAAATATGATATCCGGCATAGCCGATCAATCCGACACCGGCGGTCAGCGTGAAGATGCTTACATACTTGATTAATTTGTTAAACAAGAGGATACCTCCTAAGTTGGTATGTTAATTCTATTTTCTCTTAGTTGTGAGAATTTGTCATTGCTTTAAGGCTGTATTTAAAAAGAAATTTACAGATGGGTAGCTAAAGTTTATTGTTCTTTATAAAGTAAATAAAGTTCATTATAAAATACAAAATAGTAAGAAAACGAGAGGTATTACCAGAAAATTCATGTTTTAAGTTTGTATTTGCGAGTATTTGGCCATTTTTCGGGTTTTTCAACCTGTAGCTTCTGTCATATACTTACATTAACGGTTCGCTAATGAGAACAAAAGAGCGAACGGAATAATTAAATAAAAGGAAGTTGAGTAATATGAAAAATCATTTCACCAACTTCGTTCTTGGCACCCTACATAGAATCAAGAGTTCGCTAGAGAAAACGAATGAGGGAGGGGTTCATATTAGATATCTTAGAACCAAAAAGTTTAAAAAAAGAAATAAAGGGGTTATAGCAGCTACTAAATTGGTGGTGATATGGTATGCCTTACTCATTGCACTCATTCAATTTTCATCCACGAATGCAGCTCTAAATGATGTCGAAAGAACTTCCTTTGCTCTGCAGGCGGGCCAGTGGGCAATACCTGAAGAAGAAGAAGTATTGGAAGAAAGTTTACTTTCATTTGATAGTTCACAGTCTGGTTTTTGTGAAAGGGATATAAAAGGTTTCTACTCACTAATTACTAACGGAGAAGACGAGTCATTAAGTGGACATACATTTGAGCTATATTATGTTCCGAGTGAGCAAGAAGGTCCACATGATGATAACCGAGGCACTACTGTTAACTTAGAAGACATTGAACCTCTTGCTAGTGAGGATGGTAATGTACTATTAAAATACGAACCAGAATCTCCTCCTGCATTAGGTAAATATAAATTCGCTGCTCTACAGCCTACCCAGCTGAGTGAGAGTGAAGGTGTAGAAGGCGGCCAATTGATAATCTGGGGTGAAGAAATTCTAATAAAGCAAGAAGATATTGATTCCTGTTGGGAAACAGAAACAGAGCAAGAGGTAACAGAAGGCTCTGATGAAACTCAAGTGGAGGTATCAGAGGAAACTATTCCTGAGAATCCAACCACAGAGAACAATGAAGAAGAAAACAAAGAGCAAAACCCTGAAGGTCAAGAAACTAAAGAAGAAGCAGTAGAGGAATCTCTAGTAGAAGAGGAGTTATTAGAAGAAGCCGACATTGATGAATTAAAAATAAGTGAAGAACCTAAAGACAATCAAGAACCAGTTGATGAAGTTGTTCAAGAAGAAGAGCAAGCTACTGCTCTGGAAAAAGAAAACAAGGAAAAGGGTGATACCAGTGAAAATGGCAAGAAAGATAATCAGTAACGTTATTACTAGCCTATTATTCTTAACTCTACTATTCATGGTATTTGTTGTAATATCTTCCAAGGCATCCGGTGGGGAACCAAGCTTCCTAGGATACCAGCTGAAAACAGTTCTCTCGGGGTCGATGGAGCCCACCTTCCAAACAGGGTCTGTCATTTCGGTCAAGCCTCAAGAAGATTATACCAAGTTAAAAGAGGGCGACATCGTCACTTTTATGATAGATGAACAAAATGTTGTAACCCACAGAATCATTAATGTAGTTGAAAAAGGTGAAGGGGTTATGTATGAAACCAAGGGAGATAACAACAAAGATCCCGATGGCAACCTTTTGTTACCAGATAATATTGTTGCAAAGTATACCGGTTTTACTATTCCTTACTTAGGATATTTAATAGATTTTGCTAAGTCGCAAAAAGGAACCGCTGCATTGCTCATTACACCAGGTCTATTATTGTTGCTTTACTCAGGAGTCACAATCTTTAAAGCTATCAAAGAAATTGAAATAACCACAAAATCATCTGGAAGATCAGATGAAACTGAGAAGACTGCTTAATCTTGGTTGTATTCCTTATGAAAACATAGGGATTCAATATAAATTACATACCCCTAAATTGGGGCAAAACGAGGAGGAAGAAAAGAATGGGTATTAAGAAAAAGTTAGGTTTAGGAGTAGCATCAGCAGCACTAGGATTATCTTTAGTAGGTGGCGGAACTTGGGCAGCGTTTAATGATATTGAAACAATGACTAATAGTCTTTCTGCAGGAACACTGGATTTAGTATTAGATAGTGCTGCAACTGGTAAAATCGACGTATCTAAGCTAGTACCAGGAGAAACTATTGAAAGATCTTTCGAAATTCAGAATGATGGAAACATTGATATTGCTCAAGTACTGCTTTCTACAAATGCTACTTTTGCTAGAGGGACTAACGGAGCTGACGGAGCACTTCCAGGAAATGAATCAAAAGAGGATTATTTAAAACAATTCAAGATTGATGTTTACGATTCTGATAGCACCAATTTGCTTGACGAAATTAATCCTTCCGAAGGTCGTTCTTATGTCACTCTTTATGATTTCGTGAATGCAACAGAAGATGATGATGACTTTGATATTGCCTCTGGAGATGGCTTAGATAATATTAAATCGGTTCCTGGTAAACCTGCGGCTGACTTCGATAACTATGATACTGATACTATCACTATGGAACTAGAATTTGTTAATGATGGTACCAAAACGAATGGTGAATATAATCAAAATAAATTTATGGGTAATAGTGTAACTCTAGACTTCACATTTGAAGCAACTCAAAAAACTGGTGGGCCTAGATCTAACGATGTCGAATAAATCTTGAAAGATAGGAGTGGAGATTTTTACTCCACTCCTATTAATTTTTAAAAGATGGGAAGATAACAAATGACACTAAAAAAGAAAATAAGCTACGGTGTAATGTCTGCTGCACTAGGTTTGTCATTAGTAGGCGGGGGTACATGGGCAGCGTTTAATGATGTTGAAGCCATGAGTAACTCCATGGAAGCAGGGGTATTAGACCTTAAAGTAGATCCAACAGTCGTATTTGATGTTTCTAAACTAGTACCTGGAGATACAATGCACCGTCTGTTTAAAGTTGAAAATGTAGGTAATCTGGATATTAATCAGGTCTTAATGCATACAGAGTTAATTGTAACTGACAAAGATGGTAACCCAAGTAAAAAAGATTTTGGATCTCAGTTTAAAGTTCAATGGCTGACTAGCGACTTTCAACCAATCATTACCCCTTTCCACAAAGCCACTCTAGCTGATTTAGAGCAACTAACAAAAAAAGGGGAATCACCTGATATAACTACGTATATAAAAGAATTGTTAGGCCACCAATTTAAATCAGATCTACCAGTTAATGACACTGATCATATTATCATGTCAGTTGAATTCCTTGACAAAAAACAAAAAGATTCTCAAACAGGGCTTTACAAGCAAAATAAATTTCAAGGACATGGAATGAAAGTTATCTTTAATTTGGAGGCAACCCAGTATAAGGGTGAATCTAGAGAAAATGATTAACGAAAAGCCTTCATACATATATATGGAAGGCTAGGGGGGACAAGATGGTGAACCTAAAAGCAGTATTAAAAGTCTTTATTGTAACAATCATAATGATTTTAAGCCAAAACGCTGAAGCTGAAGCTGAAGAAAATAATGAGATCGATATTGCTTTAAGTCCTGCCAGTGTATCTTTTAACGTCAGTAAATTAGTGCCAGGTGATTGGGCAAGTAGAGAAATAGACATACTGAACAGTGGAACACAGGATTTTAAATATCTTTCGTCGGCTAAGTTCATTAGTGGATCAGAAATGCTATACAATGCTTTAATTTTAACAGTAAAGGATGAGAAAAAAGAGCTTTATAATGGAAGTCTTGGTAATTTTCACAAACTTGAGCCTAGATTGCTGGCAAGTTCGAAGCAGGAAAAGCTAACCCTCACTATTGAAATGCCATATGAATTAGGAAATGAATATCAAGGATTGACAAGTGATTTTGAATTTAAGTTTTATGTAGAAGGAACAATGGGAGGCGTGTTCCCTGTTGACGGACCAAAGTTGCCCAATACTGCAACAGATGTTTTTCAAATTCTTTTGGTAGGAGCAATAATGGCCGGGACAGGAATGATTCTATTTCGTCTGCAAAGCAAGAAAAGGTTAGATCTAAAAAGGAGCTGAAGACATTCTTATACTAAAATTTATGTCTTCAGGCCTTGATCAAATAATAATGAAAATTAGGTGATTTCATGAAAGTTGCACTTCATATATTAGCAGCTCTAAATATTATTGATGCGATTGTGACAGCAATAGGAATTGAAAACGCCTATATTCAAGAAGCTAATCCTCTCATGGACTTGCTTTATACCACTCACCCCGTATTCTTTATTGCGTTGAAAATTTTATTATCTCTAATGGTATATACATTAATATTCTTTGATAAAATCCCCTCGAAAAAATGGTTCTCCTCTATCACTTACACAGCAGTTACGCTATATTCACTGATTTTCTTACTTCATGGAACGTGGGTTTATAATGTGTTAGCAAAATAGAGATTAGGATGGGGCAAATACTTTAAAAAAATTTCATTTCTTCAAAAAAGCCATTTTAAATAAGTTCCTTTACTGAAAAATCCATTTCACTTTAATCAAAATGGATTTTTGCTTATTTATGGCTCGTTGAAAAATACCTTTTTCCCATTTTACACTCTCCCAAAATCCCTATATCCTATACTTACCAACGAAAGAAAAGAGGTGAGACAAAATGATAAATCAGGTTACGTTGGTAGGCAGATTGACGAAGGATCCAGAGATGCGTTACACATCCGAAGGGAAGGCGGTGTTGAATGTTACTCTTGCGGTCAATCGTCAGTTTAAGAGTCAGGGCGGTGATTATGAAGCTGACTTTGTGCTGTGTACGATGTGGAGGAAGGCTGCAGAGAACACGGCGAAGTATTGTAATAAAGGCTCTGTGCTGGGCGTGGTAGGACGCATCCAGACGAGGAATTACGATAATGAACACGGCAAGCGGATTTATGTCACGGAGGTTGTCGCAGAACAGGTGAGATTCCTGGATGGAAAGCCGACACAGCCGGCCAAACCGCAGCCGAGGAATCCGGAGGTAGAAAAGGCTCTGCCGGTATTTTAAGAGATAGCAATTTGGTTTATGACTAAAACTGGAGGAAGTTCCCTTTATGAACAATAGCGAATCCATGGAAAAATTGATTGAAGATCTGATAAGAAAGTTGGCAAGGGCAAATGTGGAATTATACTACCTGACACAGCGAGTCGCACTCCTCGAGAAAAAAGCTTCCGAAGACAAGCCTCAAGCTGCTGCAAATAATCGCATCTCTTTTATGACCACCAAACAAAATTAAATTTTCAATGACTTGTTTTATTTCATAACCTAGGAACAACCACGCATCAAACTTCCACCTCACCTCATAGATAAAAAACTCAATAAAATACTTCTAATACCCCCACTGTTGCCGGTTCTCATGAGAGCCGGTTTTTTCATATTTGTGTAATTTAGCGCTTTAAAGTGTTGAAAGGGACAGTCCACGGGTGTTGATTAACCACAATATGTAAAATAAACGGTATCGTTAGACAAAAAAAACCACTCTCCTTTAGAATGATTGTTACCGCTAACAACACAAAAAGGAGAGTGGTTTCATTGACTAACTTTAACAAACTTTCTGAGATTCTTCAAACTTTCATTACGGATGAGGAAGTAGCCGACCTTTGTGAGAAGTGGGGGTATGAAGACACAGCTAGGAAGTTATCAGCCCACGATTTGATACGTTTTTTTGTTATATCCTCTGCGAAAAAATGGGAAAGTTTTCGAGATTCGGAGACCAAATTGCCAAAGGAAAAAAGTCTGCCTTCCGTTGATCACTCTACCCTCGCTAAGAAAGCTCAAAATGTTCCTTATCAGATTCTCCAAGAATTATTCTCTCGATTAGTAGAACGCTTGGGACGTGGTGCTCGTCGTGCGCTCCTTAAACCCTACAAGCTGTTCGCGGTTGATTCCACAACGATTACATTTCAACACCCGGATATGAGCTGGGCAGGTTACACCCGTACCCGCCACGCTATTCGTCTGCACACCAAATTTGATGTTGAGGAAGGGCAGCCTACTCAGGTGGTCTCGACAACTGGCCGGGATCACGATGTCATGGTGGCCCCAAGACTTTATAAAGACCTAGAATCTCTATCCATTATTACGGGAGACAGAGGATATGCAAGGACCAGTGACTTTCAGTATTTACATGAACGTAACCAGTTTTTTGTCATACGAGTTGCTAAATTCTTTTCTCTTCCTGAAGAGTTGGAACACAGTGTCCCTCTTGATGCGGGAGGCAAGGTAAAAGTGGATCAAACAGCTTTTATCGGGAAAGGTACAAGGAAAACAAAGAGTCGATTCCGATTGGTAACGTTCACAGACAACGAAGGCAATGAAATAAGAGTAGCGACAAATCTAATGATGATGTCACCGGAAGACATCGCTTATATTTATAAGCTTCGCTGGCAAATCGAGTTGTTCTTCCGCTGGGTAAAAGGAAACCTGGACCTCTCTAACCTTTTTGGAAATTCTCCGAACGCTGTCTATAGCCAGGTTTACGGGACTCTTATCAGCTACTTTTTATTACGCTGGATTTACAATGAAACAAAAGAAGAATGGGAAATCCTGCATTCATACACTTTTATAGAATTCACACGTCGCTATATAGCGCACACCTTACCAATGGAGGTGAGGTGTGCCATTAAATCACTGTTTGGAAAATGGGGGAGTCTGTGTGTATCTACTGGAAAAATATAGCTAATCAACACCCGTGGACAGTCCCTCTTAGTGCTTTAAAGTGGTAAAGTAAAAAGAGTCCCCCACCGCAAAAAGCGGCAGGGGGGTTCTACTATACATATATAGATACCTACTCCAAAGACAACAAACTATGCAGATCCTGATCAGACAACTCAGTCATCCACTGGTCACTCTGAATAATCTCGTCATTCAATGCCTGCTTCTTCTCAAGCATCATATCAATCTTTTCCTCAAGCGTTCCAGATGCGATCATTTTATGAACATGAACGAAGCGGTTCTGTCCTATACGATACGCGCGGTCGGTGGCCTGGTTTTCGACGGCCGGGTTCCACCAGCGGTCGTAGTGGACGACGTGGTTGGCGGCGGTGAGGTTCAGACCGGTTCCTCCGGCTTTCAGAGACAGCAGGAACACAGGGAATTCACCGTTTTGGAATCTTTCCACGAGGTTGTCACGCTGGGTTTTAGCCATGCTGCCATTCAAGAATGGCACGTCGACGCCGAACTTTTCTTTCATGACGTTTTGGATCATCTCCCCCATGGAGATGTACTGGGTAAAGATCAAGCAAGCTTCACCTGAATCGAGCACATTTTCCACAATATCAACGAGCTTCCGCATTTTCTCAGAACGCTTTTCAATGTTCTCCGGCTGCGGTTCTTTGAGATAAAGAGCAGGGTGATTGCAGAGCTGTTTCAGGCGGTTCAGCATTTGCAGGACAAGTCCTTTTCGCTCAAAACCGCTAAGGGCTTCCAGCTGTGCGAAGGTATCTTTAATGAGCTGCTCATATAAGGATGCCTGCTCAGTGGTCAGCGCACAGTACTCTTTCTGCTCAATTTTATCCGGCAGATTCAGCTCGACTTCTGGATCTTTCTTCGTCCGGCGAAGCAGGAACGGCCTGATTTTCGCCTGAAGTTCTTTGACCCGTGATTCATTTTCTTCTTTTTCAATTGGCACGATGAACTTCTTTTGAAATTGCGTGAAGCCGCCAAGATAGCCGTGGTTCAAGAAGTCGAAAATCGCCCAAAGCTCTGACAAGCGGTTTTCCATCGGAGTTCCGGTCAACGCGATATGATGCTTTCCTTCTAATTTACGGATCGCCCGTGACTGCTTCGTATTGGCATTCTTGATGTTCTGCGCTTCATCGAGAGCGATCGCATTCCATTCGACGGTCTCCAGCTCTTCAAAATCAAGATGAGACAAGCCGTAGGAAGTCAGAACAACATCCATATCGAGGATGCCGCGTCCGAATTCAATTCCTTTGTCACGGTTCGCTCCATAGTGAAGCTTTACTTTTAAGTCAGGTGCGAATTTTTCTAGCTCACGCTGCCAGTTTCCAAGCACAGATGTCGGCGCGATGATCAACGCCGGTGCCTTCGGGGTTTCAACCTTTTTCACTTCTTGCAGGTACGTAATCAGCTGTACCGTTTTTCCAAGTCCCATGTCATCGGCAAGACAGGCGCCAAACCCGTATCTGCGCAGGAACAGCAGCCAGCTCATTCCTTGCTGCTGGTAAGGGCGCAGTTCTCCCTGGAAAGTGTCCGGCGTCGAAACGATCGGCACTTCGGCAGAGTTGTTCAGCGTGTCGATCATTTTTTTCATCGAACGGTTGAGGTCGATTTGGATTTTGGCGAACTCGTAAGGATCATAATCGTCTTCTTGGAGAAGTTCTTCTTCCTCATCACGCGGAACAAGCTGCTGCTCCAGCATATCCTGGATCGAAATTCCTTCCGCTTTTGCCTTGCTCATCAAGTCTTGAATGCGCCGAATCATTGCTGGATCCAGCTTCATCCACTGTCCGCGGATTTTGATCAATCGGCGCTGGTCGTTCACGAGATTTTGAAAATCTTCTTCCGACAGGTCCACGCCATTCATTGAAAGGCGCCAGTCAAAATCGAGCATGGCATTCAGCCCGACAAAAGAAGGACGATAAGAGCTGTCCGTGTTTTTTACTTTGGCTTTGACCGTCATCTGGGCATCCTTCATCGCCTGCCACCAAGCAGGAAGCAGGATTTCGATGTCGAGATCAAGAAATTTTTCGCTGAGTACGGTCAGGAAATCCCAAGCGTCGTGCTCATCCAGTGAATTACGGATTTCGCCGCCCTGGTCGAGAAGCGGAAGCATTTTCATCCAGCGGTTCTGTTCTTCTTTTACCGTATCGAGGTGTTTTTTATAAGAAGGAGGCAGCCGGTCTTCCTCCAACGAGTAGACTTTGTCATTGCGCTTTTTATCCCGGAGGATGGTTTCGAGCTCCCAGGGATCATGCTCCTCCAATGGTTCCGTCAGGCGCAGCCCCAGCGTGAAGGGAGTCTCATCTTCCGTCAGGCCGACCCATTCGCTCCATTTTTCTTCATCAAAATAAGCATGAAGTTCTTCCGGAGTGAGCGTGCTCTCCTCGAGTTTTTTCAGGCGGGTAAAAATTTGATCACTGCTCCCGGCAGAGAGTGACTGGCGGACAGAGCGCTGGTACCAATCGGAAACGAACTCCTCAGCCGATTCTTCGCCGATATCCTCCTGCCAGAATTCTTCGGGAAAGTTGTCCCACAGCTCATCCGGGACCTGGAAGGAAAGGCCGTTTTCCGCCATGTCTTCGAAGCGGGGAATCCATTTTCCTTCCTGGATGGAATCGTACATGATCGGGGCAACGGCAAGGCACTTCTGCCCGAGTTCATCCCAATGCCAGTCAATCATGCCGCTGAAGGATTCATCGGCAAATAGCAAAAGCAGATCCCAGCTGTTGACCTCGATTCCTTTTCTGGTCCCGAGCTCTTTGGGATGCAGCGTCGTACCGTAAAAACTGGCTTCATGCCAAAGAAACAACTGGCCCTTCCAGTCATCCGGTCCGATATCATAGCCGCTGTCGTTTTCACAGTAAAGGAAGAAGCGGCCGTTCTCCAGAGGCTCTATGTACACATGCAGCAAACGTGTTTTAAGCATCGATCAGCTTCCCCTTTCTGCATTCTTCATGGAACGCACGAAGACGCTTGGTTTTTTCTAACATAAAATCCAAATAGATATCCCACTGATCCGTTTTCTTCAGTTTTTTATATAGAGTACGCAATCTTTTCAGGTATTTGACCGCCTGTTTATAATTATCACGGTTCCGGCCGGCCAAATAGAATTCGATTCCTTCATGATAAAGGGGCAGGACGAGCTGAGGCGCTTCTTTAGCTGCATCCCGGAGGCCCATGTTATCCATCTCCCTGAGCTCATATCCGACAAAACGCTGCAGCTCCACCCAATCCCGGAAGGACTTCGAACTTAGCAGGAATTCGTTGTACCAGGAGTAACTGTAGGGTAAAAGGGCGACAAGCAGTTTCCGGAGAAGACCATGCTCATTTTCTGTCATCCAGTCAATCGGCAGTGTCCGCAAAAACCAGCGTGAAAAAGCTGCGCTGTCATAAGGAGGAAGGGAATTGACGTATGACGGGACCTTCGGCATGATGCTCTTCAGGAAAGCGACACCTTGTTCATATTTTTTATTTTGAAAAAGCTGCTCCAGCCAGAAATCGGAGTACGGAACAATCTCAGTGCCCAGCTTCTCAATTTCTGTCGCTGCCAACTCATGTTCTTCAAGCAGAATGTATTGATGCAGCAGGGCAAGGGCGTAAAAGAGGTCTTCAGGGGCACGCTCTTCCTGCAGTCGTTGAACCTCCGCCTGGCGCCAAGCTTTTTTCTTAAAAAGAAAGTACCATAGGAAGCGGTAGATTTCTGCCTTTGCCAACGTACTGTTTTCGTTAGAACCCGTCAGCTCCTCCGTCTTTTCTTTTAAAAATTCAATGAAAGGATCGAACCGGAACGGCATGGCATGGACGGATAACTGCTTCACGCTGTCGAACATTTCGTCAACCAAAAATTCGTAGTGTGAAGTCTCCGCCGTCTTGCCTCTAAAAAAGACCATCATCCGGTCGAAGTTCTGGAACAGAAAAAAGGAAACATAAAGCTGATACAGCGGCTTCCATTCCCGCTCGTACGGAGCATCCTTCATCAGCTTACGGAAAAAATTCTGTATATGCAGGTCCAGCAGGTGCGACTGGCGGTGAAAGGCCTCTTTGTCCCACTCCCTGAACTGATACTGAAGATAGTCCCACCATTCTTCCGGTGAGTCTCCGCGCTGTTTGCGGTCTTTTAAAAGATCACTGGCCTTTTTGATGCTGCCTTCATGCTTCTTTAATATATCCTGCAGATCCACCTTTTTTTCAGGAGATGTATTCGCAGCTTGCTCAGGCCGGGTCGTGCGCCATTTGTGAATCCAATTGGTCACAGGGGCAGCTTTGCTGAATACGGCAAAAAAAGCAGCCATGCGGTGGCGGCACCATTCATCAGAAGGGCAGGAGCACTTGCTTATACGTGGAAATTCCAATTCAAGAGTCACCTTAACAGGCGTGACGTCCTGGACATCCGCGGTGATGCTGTCATCGTGGAACTTTATATTGCCAACAAGATTCTGCCGGTACAGCAGCAATCCCTTCTGGACGATGCTTTGTCTCTCGCTGCCATACGGAAGTTCTTCCAGCAGATAATTGCTCAAAGGTTTCAACTTTTCCTGTAATTCTTGTGCATTCATAAGGATTTGCCGCCTCCTGACTGATTCCGATCAAAATTAACCATTCTTTTATTATAACGCAAATCAGTAAGAAAATGGAGCGGGGGAGACATCTAAAAGAAAAACCGTGTGGAGTGTGTGTTTAATAAGGGCTGGTGAGAGAGGGGGAAGCATGATGTAAGAGCCCGTAAACTTGGAATACGGGCCAATGAGAGAGGAGAAAGCAGGAGATAACGGCCCGCAAACTTGGAATACAGGCCAATGAGAAAGGGGAAAGCAGAAGATAAGGGCCCGCAAACCAAGAATACGGGCCAATGAGAGATGGGAAGGCAGGAGGTAACGGCCCGCAAGCAAGAAATACGGACCAATGAGAAGGTAAAAAGGAAGAGTTAACGGCCCGCAAATAGGAATTTCAACTCGAAAGCAGCAAGAAAGTGCCCCTTTAGTGCTTTAACGCACGACCAGGGACAGTCCCTCTTAGTGGTTTAAAGCACTAAAGCACCCACCAACACCTACTCAACATGAACAAAAAAAGTCTCCCCATTATAAACATTGACCGCCTGAAGCTGGATCTCAGCACCATTGCGAATCATGATATTCTTGTTTTCCGGAAACACCAATTCCTCCTGTTCATTTCGTGCGACAAATTTCGGGTTGTGACTGTCACTCATGTCGATTTTTGTCTCATACCCCCGCACTTCATAATACTCACGTGCATCAACATACCAGTCACTTAAGCCCGCTAAATTCAACCCGAGGAAGTCGGATACAGTAGTGGCAAGGTCCGTGTTTTCGTGCAGTCCCACTGGTTTTTCCGGTCCATAGGCATAGAGGAAGACGTCTTCACCGGTATGGCCGTGTGTTGTAAAGCCGAGGGAAGCCCGCTTGCTGAGCATCGCGGCCATTTCACTCTCCAGTTCTGTAATCGACCCGGCTTTTTCCACTCTGCAGAACTCATCTTCCGTATGGTCCTCGAGCCCATAGGAGGCGAGCACTTCTTTTAAATTGGAGCGGTCGTTCTCTAACTGAGAGGATGCCCCTTTCACTGTTAATCGCGCTTTTTTCAAAGGCTCAATGATCTGCTTCACCGGCTGGTCAAAATAGTCTTTATCAGTGGAACCATTTCCGATTGTCAGGCCGCTGTTTCCGTGGTCTGTCACCGCGATGACCATTGTATGTCCGTCACGCTTTGCGAACTCGAGTGCTTCACCGACCGCCTCATCAAACGCGAGCACCTCGCTGATCATTCCGACAGGATCGTTTTTATGGGCTGCCCAATCAACCTTGCTGCCTTCAATAAAAAGGAAAAATCCATTTCTGGACTGGTTCAGCCGCTCAATCGCAGAAGAAGTCATATCGGCCAAAGAAGGTTGCTCCGGCAAAAGTGCCGCACGGTCAAAGTCATAAGCCATATCCTCATCGGCAAAACTGCCCCATAGCCTTCCAGGAGAACGCTCGTCCAGGTCTGCTTTGTTCTCTAAAATCTGATAGTCCTTCTCCTCAATGATTTCAAGGAGATTCTCTTTATCTTTCCGGGCCGCCTCTTTCGTTTTTAACATAGCGTCATCATTCGCACGTCTTTTATCCCCACCAGAATGAAGCCAGGCAAGACCGCCGCCCAATACAACATCCATTCCTTGATATACCTGCTGTTCGGCAATGTCGCTGAACTCATCGCGGTTTTTCACATGAGCGGAAAAAGCAGCGGGGGTTGCGTGCTGAACAGGAGAAGTGGAGATAATGCCTGTGCCATATCCCTGTATCCGGGCCGCTTCAAGCAGGCTGACTGCTGGCTTGGAACCTTCTCCATCGGGAATCATGCCAATGTAATCGGCCTTTGTTTTGAAGCCGGTGGCCATCGCTGTCCCGCCTGCTGCAGAATCGGTGATGGCTGATTGAGCTGAATACGTCCGGACACCGCCTGTTAAAATGCTGTCCAAGTGAAGAGGGGAGCCCTTATACCAGCGGGCAAGAGTCACGACATCTGAATTTGTCCCGTCCATCACCAGGAAAATCACCTTCTTCTCAGGGGTCTCAGCGAACAGGCAGGAGGGAGGGATGGCTATAAATATAATAGAAAATATCAGGATGGGAATGATGGCTAATTTATATTTTTTCATGAAATCCTCCTTTTCGGATTCTATTCATGGTTAGTATGAGGGAGCATACCTTTTCTATACCCAAAAAAGCGCCGAACCTGTGTCAGGTACGGCGCTTCATGTTATTTTCTTTCAAGGATTCCGAGAAGGAGATTTTCTAAAATGGTGTGTCTGTCAGCATTTTTAATAGCTGAATTGGTCAGTCTGTCAAATTGTACAGGCGTCACAAAAGTGGAGCCTGGTAAATCCATAGAGTCAGGGTCCTTAACATAGATTTCATCTTTTTCCATGCCCTTTTGGATTTCGACTCTATCGCCTGATTTCATGCCGACAGATACTTTCCTTCTTTCCAGCTTTCCGTCTTCTGTGACAACAAGCAGGTATTTCTTTGCCCCATCCATCACCAGGCTGTCTTCAGAAACGGTCAGTACATCCTTCGCTTCTTCCGTTACGATGGAAAGGGAGACGTGAAAGCCGGGACGCAGATTTTCCAATTCCTGATCTTCGCTGAACTCTACTTGAAATGGATAAGAGCTACCGCCGTCCTCGGCATCATTTTCAGAAGGAAGGGGGGAAACATCGGTTACAAAGCCGTTCAGCTCTGCTTTTACAGCTGTTGAACGAACTACAGCCTCCTGGCCTTCCATGACCTCAAGAACTTCCTGCTCATTTAATTCCCCTTCAACGACAGGCGAGGTGGATGCAATGACTATAACGGGATTGTCAACCTCGCGGGAAACCTTTTTCACAACCCCGTCCAATTCGCTCTGGACTGTCAGGGTCGTTTCATACGACTGCAGGTCGCTCAGCTGCCGCTCAAAGTTGTCTGCCTTGTTTTCCAGGCGCTCCATTTCGAGCTCTTTAGCCGCGATTTCCTGCTCAACATAATAATCGATTTCGAGTGAGCTTGCTTCCATGCTTTCATCCGGCGGGAACTCATCCAGAGCAGAGGAGGTAGGTACCCTGGTGTCGCTTGCAGATGGCCTGAGCGTTCGCAGGTCAGTGATGTGATCTTCAATGCTGTCAATCTCATCCTCAAGCTGCTGGATTTCCGATTCCAGCAGCTGCTGCTGGCTTAATGTATTTTCTGCTTCAAAAGTGAACAAGTCAGAACCTGCCGACACTTCATCGCCTTCTTTAACGAGGAACTCTTGGAACGTGCCAAAGCTCTCGTCAAAATAAACATAACTTTCCTGAGCAGAAGCAAGGGATGCCACTTTTTCCAGTGAATTCTGCAAGTTTCCGGTAGTAATAGATTTCCAGTCGTTCACAAACGAATTGCGGTCCACCTTGCTGTCCGCTTTCTCGATTAAAAACACATTGACAGCCAAGAAAACAAGGCAAAGGATGATAGCCGGGTAGATTATTTTTTTACTCAAGTGAATTCACCGCCTTTATACTAAAATCGAAAAGTCTATATAAGCTAAAAATGCCGTAATGCTCCAGAACAGAAGGTTGATGACTGCCACCCAAAGTAAGAGCACCCCGTTTTTCTTGCCGGTGAGCCACTTAAGCCCTTTAAATTGAATAAAGGCAGCCCAGATTTTAAACAGTGAAATGCTTCCTAGGAAATACTTCAGCCAGTCATTTTCTGTCAGGGCCTGGCCGATGATTCCAAGGGCGAAGGGGGAAGAGTACCAGTTCAGCGACATAAAAGTCAGGAACGGCAGGTAAGTAAATTTTTCAAGAAGCAGGATCAGCAGGGTGATACCCTGGACCACAACGATTTTTTTGAATTCGGCTTCCGAAAGAGTCCAAAACAGCAGGGAAGGGATGAATAGGATCACTGCTGCGTATAAAAGGCCCAATAAGATCCTGCCCAGTAAAAAGTAAAATTTATGTACTTCAAAATCCAAAGGGGATAGGGAAGTAAGTTCTTTAGACAAGGGCACGGTTCCCCAGCCAAAGCTGGCGTTCAAGCCGAAAATCAGCATGGAGACCAGAAAAAGGGTGATAATTGTTTTACTGTAGCCTTTTAAAATCTCTGATTCTCTTAATTGATAAAAATATATAGAAGGATGAAGCAGTCCTTTTAACAGTTTAATTTCATTCATGAATGTATTCCTCCAGTGGTTTCTGACCCTTCAATCATTTTATCGGAAATCCTCGAACTTTTCCATAAATTGTAGATGGATTACAAAAAAAACCTCCTTAAAGAGGAGGTCCTTTTCTACTTCTTATAAAGAATAAGTCAGGAAGGTGATTCCGGTAAACATAGAGACCATGATGACGAAGATCATAGCATACGTAATTTTCTTTTGCCGATCTTTTTTAATCTTCATTTCCTCTGGAGTCAGGAATTTCAATGTAATAATCCTCCTTTGCGGCAGCTGGCTGACATGATGAAAACTCTCATTTTAGTCCCTTTAGCTTTGCGTCATTATCTTTCAATAACTTTGCCTTTTCTTGCGGACTATTCTTCTATCGGTATTTCCTTCGAGAAATTAATAGGTATATAGTCGGATTTTGTCGAAGTTCAGTCTTCCAGTGTTTTAGCAAGGGTAGTTAGTTTTTGAAAGAACTTTTCCTGCTTTTTCTGATCAAAATAGGAAGCGGAAGTTATCAACCTTTTAAGGTGAGGATGTTCTTTAAGCATATTCACTGCACGCTCCAGCTCTTCATCCTCAAATTTTTCCCTGAGAACCATAGCATGCTCCGGGTTTTCACTAGGGTAGGCGGAACCCGAGATAATGTTATATAAATCCAGGGGAGAAAGCTGATATAAATGAACCAGCTTTCTTAAAATGTCATCAGGGAATTGGCTTCTTCCATTTTCATACTTATTCAGCAATTGTTTGCTGATATTTAAACGTTTAGCCACCTCTACCTGGCTCAACTGAACAATTTCTTCTCTATATCTCTTCATTGCTTCAGAAAAAATCATACTTTCACCCGCAGTCTTCATTAGATGTTATTAACATAACTCCTAGAAGAAAGAAGGGTTTGGAAGTTAATATATCGTTTACTTATATACGTAAAAAATATGTTTACTTTAGAAAAACTGTTGTCAATATACATATTTTCCCTTTAGTATAAGAATGTAGGGGAAAAAAGTCCTATTTTGTTGGTGAAAATAGAATAATGGGAGGAAACAATGAAAAATAAGGTGTTGCTGCTGACTTGTATGGATGCTGGGGGACTTAAGAGTTTAAAGGATTTTTATTTGGTATTCAGGGGTAAGTATTCAGAGGAATCCTTTCTTCTTACTTCTATAGGAAATTGCACACTGGCCATGAAGAGTTTAAATGAAAGTGACCTGACTAAAGAGAAAAGATTCTTGAGTTTCCTGCCTATCCCGTTGACGAGGTCAACAAAATTTCTGTTAAGAGCTGATGTTAATGGAATCAAGAGCATCCTGGTGTTAACGGTAAATGACAAAAACCTCCAGATAGTACCCTTTACCCCTTTTGATGAGCTGACAGAAGAAATGTTCAATCACATTGTCCAATGTTTCACATTGAAAAGAAAAGATACATATTTATCTTTTTTGTTACATCCCCACAAAGATACACAAGTCAAAACCAGCAAACATCCCGTAAAGCCTGACCTTCAGCCTGTCAAAATTGCAAAAAAAGGCTTTCTCTCTTAAAACCTTCACAATATATCCAAAAATTGTATTTACGAAACTTGTAGTTTTCTGGTAGAGTATGTATATTCATAACGTTTAACATTTCGCCAGACAGGTAAATACAATATATAGATAAGTATTTTAGGAGGTAATCTTTTGCAACAAGATTCAACCAATGAACAGCAGCAGTTACTCACTCTCATGCAAAAAGCCTTTGACAAAGCAAAACATGGAAATATGGATGCTTCCAAAATGGTATCATGGCTTCAAAAGGAACTTCAAAGTGAATATACATTCGTAAAAGAAAAAGCTCTTTAGACTGAATAAAGTCAAAGGTGCTTTTTTTGGTTGTTTTTGTAAGCGTTTTATCGAGCTGAACCACTAAAAGGGACAGTCCCTCTTAGTGATACACCGCGTTAATACGTTAATCCGCGAAAAGGGACAGTCCCTTGCAATACTTTAAAGCATTAAAGCCAACACTTATTCTTCTAAGCTAGAAGGAACTAAGCCCCTATATGAAGAAATAAATAGTCGTACCACCCACCATACAACTTGAAAGGAGATTATTAATGCCAAGACAAGCCCGAAACTGGTCCCTCGGAGCAACCTACCATATCATGATGCGGGGGAACCGAAAGTCGCAAATTTTTCACGAGCCAAAGGATTACCAAAACTACTTGAACCTACTCCAGCGGTCCTCCAGGAATGCCCCATTTCTGCTCCACTCCCACTGTCTGATGAACAATCACATCCATCTGCTTCTGCAAACCCTTAAACACACACCGACGAATATTTTCAGACCGGTCAATACCTGCTATGCGATGTACTATAACCACAAATATAATGCTGTAGGCCATCTCTTCCAAGGGAGGTTCAAGGCCAAACTCGTCGATACCACCTCCTACCTGCTTGGTGTCAGCAAGTATATTCATCTCAACCCCGTCGAGGCCAATCTTGTGAAAAAACCAGAACACTACCCTTGGAGCAGCTACCCCGCCTTTTATCAGCAAAAATACGATCCCCTCGTCCACACAGAAAAAGTGTTATCCTTCTTTCCCGACTCACCCGCATCTTCATACAACGAATTCATTCTTAGAAAGCTCACCTACCAAGAGCAGGAAGAAGCCGCCACCTACCTAAGACCATAAATCCTTTACCGCTTTAAAGTGCGAAGAGGGACAGTCCCTTTCAACACGTTAAAGTACTAAAAGGGACAGTCCCTCTCAACGCTTTAACGCGTTACCAATCTAAGTTTCTAAAATCTTCCTATAATGCGTTGACCACTTATAGAAAAACCCATACAATGAAACTAAGTTATTAGTAAATTCAGAAATCAAAAGGTGCGGAAGCCATGAAAATAGTTGATCAACACCGCATAGGCAAGAGTGCGCTTCTCCTTCTCCTAATGGACGAGACGGAAGAAGTATACAGCGAGCAATTCAAACAGTTAAACTGGCAGTATTGCACAGGCAAAGTCGGTTCGATGAACGTCCAGAAGATTGTGGCTGCGATTGAAACCGCAGCGAAGCGGAATGAGATTGTCAGGGAGGATCTCTACAGGGAGATGCACTCGCTGTACCATGCGACCATGGAAGCCATCTCAGGAGTCACCCGCGGGCAGACCCAGCTGGGAGAAATCCTCAGAACGGTCGGCCTGAGATTCGCTGTTGTCAGAGGCAAACCCTATAAAAATGCCGAAGAAGGCGAATGGATCGCCGTAGCGCTGTACGGAACCATAGGTGCACCCATCAAAGGCCTGGAGCACGAAACCATCGGCCTTGGAATCAACCATATTTAATAAGGAAGAGCCTATAGTGATTAGAAATCAGGAGGCTCGACGACAAAGCTTATTTGTCGTCGAGCCTCTTTTTGTTTTTCTGAATACAGATATTAGATTCTTTAACACTTTAAAGCACGAAAAGGGACTGTCCCTTTCAGTGCTTTAAACCACTAAAGCGCCACCAAACACCATCTAATAAAAATTCAAAGGGTGAACATGAATGATTGAACTGACAGGACATACATTGACAGTGGAAGAAGCGAAGAAGGTTATTTATTACAAGGAAAAGGTGACGTTATCGCCGGTGAGTTTGGTCAAGGTCAACAAAAGCAGGGAAGCGGTGGAGAGGATTGTCCGCGACGAAAGAATCGTTTACGGAATCAACACCGGCTTCGGCAAGTTCAGCGACGTTCTCATCGACCAGGAACATGTAGAGGAGCTGCAGCTGAACCTCATCCATTCACATGCCTGCGGAGTCGGTGATCCCTTCCCGGAAAAAGTATCCCGGGCGATGCTTCTCCTCAGGGCGAACGCGCTCCTTAAGGGCTATTCAGGGGTGAGACCGGCCGTAATAGAAACACTCATCTTACTCCTCAACAAAGGCATCCACCCGGTCATCCCGCAGCAGGGGTCACTCGGAGCCAGCGGAGACCTCGCGCCGCTTTCCCATCTGGCCCTTGCGCTGATGGGAGAAGGTGAGGTTTTTTACAAAGGTGAAATCCAGCCGACGCTGCCAGCTCTTTCAAAGGAAGACATCATGCCGATCACCTTGCAGGCGAAGGAAGGCCTTGCGCTTATCAACGGGACGCAGGCGATGACGGCTATGGGTCTTATCAATTACATCGAAGCCGAACAGCTTGCCTATCAGTCTGAAATGATTGCCGCCATCACCATCGAAGGTCTCCAGGGAATCACGGACGCGTTTGACGAAGATATTCATATCGCCCGGGGCTACCCTCAGCAGATTGCAACGGCAGAAAGAATACGGAATCATCTCGACGGAAGCCTCCTCACCACCTCCCAAGGCGAGCTGCGGGTTCAGGATGCCTACTCACTAAGGTGCATCCCGCAGGTTCACGGTGCATCCTGGCAGGCGCTCGATTATGTAAAAGAAAAACTGGAAATCGAAATGAATGCTGCAACAGACAACCCGCTCATCTTTGACAATGGAAAAAAAGTGATTTCCGGAGGCAATTTTCATGGACAGCCGATCGCCATCGCAATGGATTTTATGAAAATAGCCATTGCCGAACTGGCGAACATCTCAGAGCGAAGAGTGGAAAGACTCGTCAACCCGCAGCTCAATGACCTGCCGCCATTCCTGAGTCCGGAACCTGGCCTCCAATCAGGAGCCATGATCATGCAATACTGTGCAGCGTCACTTGTCTCGGAAAATAAAACCCTTGCGCACCCGGCAAGCGTGGATTCTATCCCATCTTCGGCGAACCAGGAAGACCATGTCAGTATGGGAACCATCGGGGCGCGTCACGCGTATCAAATTTTACAAAACGCAAGAAGGGTCCTGGCGGTCGAACTCATCTGCGGCTTGCAGGCGGTGGAGTTCCGTGGCCCTGAAAAAATGGCAAGAGCTACGCACCGGTTTTACACGGCAGCAAGAAAGCAGGTTCCATCCATCACGAAGGACCGCGTCTTTTCAAAGGATATAGAGAAAACACAGCTCTGGCTGCAGGACATGAACTGGCAGGACTTCAACTCAACCAAAAAAATCACCCAATAAGGGAGGAACTATTAATGGAAAAAACACGGATAGTCAGAGCCAAAAAAGGGCTGGAAATCGAATGCAAAGGCTGGGAGCAGGAAGCGGTCTTGAGGATGCTTTATAACAACCTTGATCCGGAGGTGGCGGAAAAGCCGGAGGACCTCGTCGTGTATGGAGGCATCGGAAAAGCGGCCCGGAACTGGGAATCCTTTGATGCGATTGTCAACACGCTGAGAACCCTTGAAAACAATGAAACGATGCTGGTGCAGTCCGGCAAGCCGGTCGGGGTTTTTAAAACCCATGAAGCGGCACCGCGCGTCCTCCTGTCCAACTCAGTTCTTGTGCCGAAGTGGGCAGACTGGGAGCATTTCCACGAGCTCGACCAGAAAGGCTTGATGATGTACGGCCAGATGACAGCGGGAAGCTGGATCTACATCGGAACGCAGGGGATTTTACAAGGAACCTATGAAACGTTTGCCGCAGTAGGCCGGAAACATTTTAACGGCTCACTGAAAGGCACGATTACATTGACGGCGGGCCTCGGAGGCATGGGCGGGGCGCAGCCGTTAGCGGTCACTATGAATGGCGGTGTGTGCATAGCGGTCGACGTCGATCCGGAGAGAATTCAAAAACGCATCGACACAAAATACCTCGATGTTCAAACCGATTCCCTAGAGGAAGCGTTAATGATGGCATACGAAGCAAAGGAAACCGGCAAGCCTCTTTCCATCGGCCTCTTGGGAAATGCGGCGGAAGTTCATCATGATCTGTTAAAAATCTCTGCCAAAATAGACATTGTGACTGACCAGACATCGGCCCATGACCCGCTGAACGGCTATATTCCGGAACAATATACCTTGAAAGAAGCAGATGCCTTAAGAAAAGAAAATCCAAGTCTGTACACAAAGCTTTCGAAAAACAGCATGGCCAATCACGTCGAGGCAATGCTCGAATTCCAGCGAAGGGGCAGCATCGTATTCGATTATGGAAACAACATCCGCCAAGTCGCCAAGGATGAAGGGGTGGAGGAAGCGTTCGGCTTTCCGGGATTTGTCCCTGCATATATCCGGCCGCTGTTCTGCGAAGGAAAAGGTCCTTTCCGATGGGCAGCTCTATCCGGTGACCCGGAGGATATTCACCGCACAGACCGGCTCATCAAAGAACTGTTCCCGGAAAACATGGAACTGCTGAGATGGATTGACATGGCTCAGGAAAAAGTCGCGTTCCAAGGGCTGCCGTCAAGGATCTGCTGGCTGGGATATGGCGAGAGGGTGAAAATGGGTCTTGCCATCAATGAGCTTGTCAAAAATGGCGAGTTAAAAGCACCGATCGTCATCGGCCGTGACCATCTCGACTGCGGATCTGTCTCATCGCCAAACCGTGAAACAGAATCCATGAAGGACGGAAGCGATGCCGTTGGCGACTGGGCAATCCTGAATGCACTGATTAATACAGCGGCGGGAGGATCCTGGATCAGCTTCCATCACGGAGGCGGAGTGGGAATGGGCTACTCGCTCCATGCAGGAATGGTCGTTGTCGCAGACGGTTCGGACCTTGCGCATGAGCGCCTGCAACGCGTCCTGACGACCGATCCGGGAATGGGCGTGATCCGCCACGTGGATGCGGGCTATGAAAAAGCGGAAGAAACCGCTGATAAATGGGGAATTAAAGTTCCAATGAAAGGAGACAAATAATGACCGGACAATACGATATACTGATAAAAAATATTGGACAGCTGCTGACGATGGATCATGGAGACGGGCCCATCAGAGGTGAAAAGATGGCACAAGCGCCAATGATCGAAAAGGCTGCCTTGGCGATCAAAGACGGAAAGATTGCCTGGGTGGGAAAAACCATAGAAGCGGTCTCTCTAACAGCAGACAAAACGATTGATGCGGAAGGCAAATTGGTGACACCGGGGCTCGTTGACCCGCACACACACCTCGTTTTTGGTGGATCACGCGAGCACGAAATGGCCTTGAAACAGCAGGGGGTCCCGTATCTGGAAATTCTCAAGAGGGGAGGCGGGATCCTGTCGACGGTGAAGGCAACCAGGGAAGCAACGGAGGAACAGCTTTTAGAAAAAGCGAGCTTCCACCTCGACCGCATCCTTTCCTACGGAGTCACCACCATGGAAGCAAAAAGCGGCTACGGGCTGGAAAAAGAAACAGAACTAAAGCAGTTAAGAGTTGTGAAAAAATTAAACGAGCAGCATCCGGTCGATTTAGTTTCCACCTTTTTAGGAGCCCATGCGATACCGCCGGAACATAAAGAAACCCCGGAAGCTTTTTTACAGGAAATGCTGAACCTGCTTCCTCAAATAGAAAAAGAGGGGCTCGCGGAATTCGTCGACATTTTCAGTGAAACAGGCGTCTTTACTGTCGAGCAGGCACGGACCTATCTTTTAAAAGCAAAGGAAATGGGCTTCGATGTGAAGATTCATGCTGATGAAATCGATCCGCTGGGCGGCACGGAAATGGCAGTCGAAGTGGGAGCGATTAGCGGGGAGCACTTGGTTGGTGCCTCGGATAAAGGGATAGGAATGCTCGGCACATCGGAAACCATTGCAGTTCTGCTTCCCGGCACTTGTTTTTACCTCAACAAAGACAGCTATGCGAAGGCAAGGGAAATGATCGGGGCAGGTGCTGCGGTTGCTCTCTCGACAGACTTCAATCCCGGCAGTTCACCGACGGAAAACCTTCAGCTCATCATGAATCTGGCCGCGCTGAAAATGAAGATGACGCCGGAAGAAATCTGGAATAGCGTGACGGTCAATGCCGCTTATGCGATCAACAGAGGAGAAAGTGCGGGTAAGATCGCGCCTGGCCGCCAAGCGGATATTGTTTTATGGGACGTTCCCAACTATCATTATGTACCGTACCACTATGGTGTGAATCATGTGAACACGGTGTGGAAGGCAGGCAAGCTAGTCTATGGAAAGGAGCGGGAGGATGAACAGGTTTACACATCTTAGGGAAGCAGGCAAGGCGCAGTTCCAGGACCGCTTTACAAAAAAAGCCCAAGAACTGCTCATGCCCTGGACGGAAGGTAAGAAAGGGGATATCGCCCTCGTCGGCGCACCCCTTTCCAAGTCTTCGATCAGCCATTCAGGTGCTGGCTTTGCTCCAGAAGCCATCCGCCGCTGCCTCAGTTCCTATTCAACCTTTGCCATCGAGGAAGAACGAGAGCTCGCAGACTACGGGTTTGTCGATTTCGGCGATATTCTGATGCACCCGACCTCCATTGTCGAGTCACAAAACAGAATCTATGAATCTCTTACGCAAGTTTGGGGAGAGGACGCCGCACCCTTTACCATTATTCTGGGCGGAGACCACTCTATCACCACTTCTTCCATAGAAGCATTCACAGAACATAAAGGAAGAATCGGGGTCATCCAGTTCGACGCGCACCATGACCTGCGGAATGTCGAGGACGGGGGTCCCACGAACGGAACGCCATTCCGCAGGCTGCTGGAGAGAGGCATCCTTAAAGGAGAAGATCTGGTGCAAATCGGGATCCGCAACTACTCCAATGCCGGAGCCTATTATCAATACGCCATGAAAAACGACGTGAGGGTGTATACAATGAAGGAAGTCCGCGAGAGGAACATCAGTGATATCATGCAAGAGTCCCTAAAAATGTTGGCTGAAAAAGTCGACACAATCTACCTCTCCGTGGACATGGACGTGCTCGATCAGGCCTTTGCACCCGGCTGTCCGGCCATCGGTCCAGGCGGGATGGATAGCAGCACCTTAATGGAAGCCGTCAGTATCGGCTGCCGGCATAAAAAAACAGCCGCCATGGATATTGTCGAAATCGACCCTACCTTAGACATCCGCGACATGACCAGCCGGATTGCCGCACACCTGCTGCTCAATACATTGAAAGACCGCACATCACCACACTAACGCGCTAAAAGGGACAGTCCCCTTTGCTGCTTCACCGCAGCAGAGGGGACTGTCCCTCTTTGTGCTTTAAAGGGCTAAAGCGACCATATTCTACAAAAAAAACAAGTCAACTTTTGTCATTTTATGGTACTCTAGTAGAAAGATCATCTATTCGGAGGTAACCACGTGCTCATTCTTTTTAGTTTGTTAGTGATCGGCGCCGCTGTCCTCGGCCTGCCGCAAGTGAAGGGGAGAATTGGAGAAGGCTGGGTGAAATATTTCTTAAGCAAGCTCGATCCCGAACGCTATTTCATTCTGCATGATATTCTGCTGCCGGGCCAGAACGGAAAAACAACTCAGGTCGACCATATAGTCGTCTCACCGTATGGAATTTTTGTGATAGAAACCAAGAATTATAAGGGCTGGATCTTTGGCAGCGAAAAGAGCAAAAAATGGACACAGCAGATTTATAAAAACAAGCAGCAATTCCAGAATCCGATTCATCAGAACTACGGCCATATCGAAGCAATTAAACATATCTTAGGCGAGCAGGTAAAGCTGCCCTATGTCTCCATCATCGCCTTTAATACTAAAGCGGACCTGAAAAAGATCAACATCACTTCGCCAGACACTCATGTCACCTATGACACTAGAATAAAGAAAACAATAGAGTCTTACGGAGATAAAAGAAATTCCATACCCTACGCAAAAGCAGTCCATGACCGTTTGAAGTCAGCAGCAATTGCAGGCAAAGGGGCAGTCAAAAGCCATGTCACCCAGATAAAATCAGACAGAAAACAAGTCAAACTTAAGGTACATAATAATGTCTGTCCAAAGTGTGATGGGAACCTTCTTGAAAGAAGAGGGAAGCATGGCCGTTTTAAAGGATGTTCTAACTATCCCAAGTGCCGCTATACTGCTTAACATGAAGGATCATCCAAGTGGATGGTCCTCCATTTTTTGATATGGCTCTTTCCTGCAAATAGAGGAATGAATTTCCCTTATTTCCTGAATAGCAACGGAAACAGCTTAAATAGAGGAAGAAAGTTCCTTTATTTGCATAAAAACCCTAAGATATAGCACCTTTTCCTTAAATAAGAGAAATAACTTCCTCTATTCACTCCAGTATGAGCTTGAAACTGAAAATAACGGAAAAATCTTCTCCTATTTTTTCCTGAAAGATATTTAATTAAGGGAATAACTTTTTAAATCATATTTTCTAAAAGATTGTTCCCTTTTTAATGCCATTTTCCCTCCTCAGTTTTGAGGCTTTCGCTGCAGACATACGACCTCCTGCAAAATTACCAGTGATTTAGTTCCAGCTGCTAGCCATTGGGGGTCATATAATCCTCGTCGAAAAGCCACTCTTGCCTGTCGGACTGGAAAGGTCCCTTTTAAGCTAGCTGATGACGCACTTAGCGGTCAGGGGCTGGCCCAGTACCTCGGATAGTAAATAGAGGGAAAAATTCCCCCTATTCACCTAAATTACCCTGAAAGTAGCTTAAATAGAGGGAGAAACTCCCCTTAATCACTCAAAATACTGGAAAACAGGTGCTTTTTCTTAAGATAAGGGGAAAAACTCCCTCTATTCACTACAAAAATAAGCATGGATTTGAAAATAGCGGGAAAAAATCCCCTTATTTTTTCGGAAAGAGCCGTAATTAAGGACATTGACTTTTGGAACACAGCAGCCCATAACCATAAGAACGGACTTAACTGCAAGAAGACTTCGGTCTCTTTCATGAAGTCAGAATCACACACTCATATGGAATTTTTGAGACACACCCACCACCAGCACCGTCTAAACCATGAATACATAAACCACATCACAGAAAAAGGGGGGATCAGCGGGTTTGGAAGATAGAATTAAAGTCTTGGAGGACTTGATCGATGAACATGAAGCAGCAGTCACGAAGCTGGCTTTTACCTATGTAAAAGATTGGTCAACCGCTCAAGACATTGCACAGGAAGTATTTATCAGCGTGTTCAATGCGCTGGATACCTTCCAACATCAATCAGCCTATAAAACCTGGATTTATAGAATCACCGTCAATAAATGTAAGGATATGCTCGGGTCTGCCTACTTCAGAAGAAATATTTTAACAGAATCAGTGGCGCGGATCTTTAAGGGAAGTGAAGGGGACACGGCCGACAAGGTCATTCGGATGGAAGAGATGAAGGGGATTTCGAGAGATGTCTTTTCGCTGCCGGAAAAATACAGGGAAATCATCATTCTTTATTATTATGAGGAACTGACAACAGAGGAAATCGGTGAATTGCTGGATATCGGTTCATCCACCATCAGGACACGGCTGGCAAGGGCCCGCCAAAAACTCCAATCGCTAAGCAAAAGGAGGGATCAGGTTGAACAGAGACCCGCTGAAAGATTTAAAAACTGAATTGGATGAAGAAGTATTTCACAAGCAGAAGTTAAAAAGCAGGAAAGATGCCATTTTAAAAGAAGCACGTGAAGGAATGACAAATTCTCAGAAAAAAAGTCCAAGGTGGGCTCCTGTTATTGCAGCACTGGCCATTCCGGTGATCGGGTTTTTGTTGATGGGGCCTATGCTTCTAGAGCAATTCCCACAGCTATCGGACACAAACCCTGATGAAGTGACGGAACCCTCAAAGAAAAAGATTGAGGAAACACCTAAAGCCAGCGAGATCAAAAAACTTTATTCCTCATTATGGGATCAAGAAAAGCTGAACTTTCGAGCGATGTATTTACTTGCGGACTATAAGATAGACGGAAAGGAATATATCATCGATACAGGGTTTGAATACAGAACCGACGGAAACCCCAGTATCAATCAGCAAAACATTCACAATGACTCCCGTGTCATACTGGAAGACAATCTTTTATATTATAAAGAAATCGACAAGCCTGCAACGGTTACAGCTATTCTTGATCCAACAGACTATCTGAAGGCAGATCATAACTCTGAAATCCTGTCTTACCCTTATTATCCCGCGAAGCTTCCAGAGGATATTGCGAGTAATCAATACACTTGGAAAATTAGCGAAGAGGGAGAACACGGGATACTAGTAAATGGACTTACAGATAACAAGAAACTCAGCTTGAAGGAGTTTTCGGCAAAAATCCATCCAGAGACCGGCATCCTGCTCAGTTTCGAAGGGAAGAATCAAAAAGGAGAGAAAACGATAGAATGGGAGGACAGGAAATTCTACTATAATGAAGAGTCTTTAGGAATCAGTGATTCTAACCAAATGTATATTCAGTATGAAATGAGTACAGAAAGAATCCTTACCCCAATCCTGAAAGAATTGCTGTCTAATGAGAACGATGTGTGGAAGAATGCCATAAGCTCAATTGGCCTAGAGGCTTCCAATGAAGTGGCCCCAATTAATGTGAATGTAAAATTAAATAGAAAAATTAGTGAAACAGAAGAAGAACAAACAGCCCAGAAAATAGCAGTGGCTTTGCAGAATAATAATGAATCCCCGATAGCACAGTACGTCGATTTCGAAATCAACTTTTACCTTCCTAAAGCTGAGAAGGCTTACCGGAAAGCTTACACAGAATCATCCCTGCAGCATAACGAAGACCGATATGACGAAGACGGAAACCCGAAAATAAAGTGGATAGACATCATCAAATAATTTCTCTTCGTGCTTTAAAGGATTAAAATATCAACTGAAGCAAAACCCTGTTTGGAGTTAATGGAACAGGGTTTTGCCTTCCTACTAATAAGCTGTTAACCGGTATCTAACTCTTCTAATGAAGACCAGTGCTGCCGAGCGTAAACATGAGGACATATCTAAGCCGAAAACGGGTCACTCATGTATTCGGAAGCGCAGCGTGGGGACATATCTAAGCCAAAAAGGCGTCACTCGTGTACCCAGAAGCACAGTGTGAGGACATATCTTAACCCGGGTCCACCAACTCATGTACCCAGAGCAACAGCGTGAGTACATATCTAAGCCAAAAAGGCGTCACTCATGTACCCAGAAGCGCAGTGTGAGTACATATCTAAGCCGAAAAGGCGTCACTCATATACCCAGAAGCGCAATGTGAGGACATATCTAAGCCAAAAAGGAGCCACTCATGTACCCAGAAGCGCAGTGTGAGGACATATCTAAGCCAAAAAGGGGTCACTCATGTATCCAGATCCGCCTCATGAGTACATATCTAAGCYGAAAAGGGGTCACTCATGTACCCAGAAGCGCAACATGAGGACATATCTAAGCCAAAAAGAGGCCACTCATGTATCCAGAGCCCCAGCGTGAGTACATATCTAAGCCAAAAAGGCATCACTCATGTACCCAGAAGCACAGTGTGAGTACATATCTAAGCCGGAAAGGAGCCACTCATGTATCCAGAGCCGCAGCGTGAGTACATATCTAAGCCAAAAAGGAGTCACTCATGTATCCAGAAGCGCAACATGAGTACTTATCCTCCCCGAAGAGGGACATACATATATCCAAATCTACGACCAAAACCCAGCACACGTCCAAACAGCACTTACGAAACTATTAATATAGAAGAGGAAAGAATTTTAATCTGCAAAAAAAGAAACCTTTACCAGTATGCTTCAAAACTCAATAGACTCCACAAGCACAAAAAACCTCTGACCAATTAAACAGGGGACTCTATTTACTATTGAAATCTCGCTGAAACTACTGTAATATTTGTAACAAAGCTATCACAGTATAGTAACACTATTATCTCACCTGAAATATAAAAAACCCCTCAAAAACCCGCCAAATCAACGTTTTTAAGTGTATATTTACACTTTCAACCCTAAAAATATTAGTAAAATTAACCAAAAAGTATAACTTTCTGAATAATATTAATTACTAAAATCTCTCAAACTCCAGCAGTTTCTAAGGCTCATAGATTTTAACCCGCTCAGAGGGTTATCTTGGAAACAGCACCGGGATATTTTTCCACTAAAATTCTATTTTTCCTAAGTTACAATAGATTTTGTTATCAGCTTTCAAGCAAATCTGGTAGCAAAAATCTTGCAGAGAAACAAAGGAGAAATATTCTATGAAAAAAACAATTATTGCTTTGTCAACTGCCGCAATGTTATCAACGGGCTTTTCCACATATACACAAGCAGCAAGTCATACAGTACAGTCAGGAGATACATTATCTCATCTGGCTAAAAGATATAGCGTATCCGTCAAAGACCTTAAAAACTGGAACAACTTGAATTCAGATCTTATCTATGTAAATCAAAGCTTGGAAGTGGGCGGAAAATCAGCTTCACCAGCAAAAGCGAGCGCAAGTGCCAAAACGTATGTAGTAAAAAGCGGAGACTACTTATCTAAGATTGGTAAAGCTCACGGCGTTTCTGTCAGCAGCCTGAAAAGCTGGAATGGTTTGAGCAGCGACTTGATCTTCCCTGGGCAAAAACTTAAAGTAAGTGCGAGCGGATCAGCTCCGGCAGCTGCACCAGCCAAAGCAGTTAAGTCTGCATCTTCAAATGGCGGCACATACACAGTAGTATCTGGTGACACGCTTAGCCATATCGCCAAAAAACACGGTGTATCCGTACAGCAAATTAAATCAAACAACGGTTTGAGCAGCGACCTTATCCGTGTAGGTCAAAAATTATCAATCTCAGGCAAATCAACAACCGCAACAGCAGCACCTGCCAAGCAAGTTACAACGAAAGTAGCAAGCTCGTCAAACGACACTGTAGGCGTAATAAATGAAGCGAAGAGACATTTGGGAACACCTTATGTATGGGGCGGAGCTGTACCATCAGGCTTTGACTGCAGTGGTTTCATTTACTATGTTTATAAGCAAGCAGGCATGAATGTAAGCAGAACAAATGCAATTGGGCTATGGAATGAAACGACGAAAGTAAGCAATCCACAGCCGGGAGACCTTGTGTTCTTCAGCAATACTTATAAGCCAGGCATTTCTCACGTAGGAATCTACTTAGGAAACAATGAATTCATTCACTCTGGAAACAGAGGCGTTGAAATCACTTCCTTGAGCAACAGCTACTGGAATCCTAAAATCACTGGTTACACTCGCTACTAATATCCGATTCAAACCCTTCCCCGCCAGGAAGGGTTTTTTCTATTTATTCAATAACTACCCCCTGTGAAACAAGATAAACCACTTTTTAAATATTTTTTTAAAAAAGTCTAAACTTTCGATATTGGATGTACTTACTTGTAAAATAATAGTCAATATCCTACATACAATAATGAAGTAGCATATGAAGGGGGAATTACTATTGAAGAAACTCGTATTTTTATCCGTCCTTATGTCACTGGTTTTTATTGGGGGATGCCAGGAAAAGCCCCAGCCGGATGATCGCCTTGACGCTTATATCGAGCTCTGGAACGATCAGGAATATGGAAAAATGTACAGTGGCTACCTAAGCGAAAGCACCAAGAAAACCTACTCAACGGAAAATTTTACTGAAAGATATCAAAAACTGTATGAAGACCTTGAGGTGAATAATCTCCAAGTAACCTATCAGAAGCCTGAAGAAAATCAGAAGTGGGAAGACCAGGAGTCAGCAAAGTTTCCAGTTTTAATAAAAATGACCACGCTGGCAGGAGATATCCAGTATGAAAAAGAAGTAGAACTTATAAGAGAATCCAAGGACGACCAGGAAAACTGGTATCTGAACTGGACTCCTGCATTAATCCTTCCAAACCTGGAACAGAATGATAAAGTAAGGATACAAACAGTGCCGGCCAATCGCGGGGAAATCTATGACCGCAACGATATGGCGCTGGCAATCAACGGACAAGCATACGAAATAGGAGTAGTTCCCGCGAAATTCAATGAAGAAAATGCCCGGAAAACGGCCGAACTGCTCGATATCACGCCGCAATATATAGAAGAACAAATGAATCAAAGCTGGGTCCAGCCGGAGCACTTTGTTCCTCTGAAAAAAATCCCGATGTCCAGCCGTGATCTGGCAGTGGAACTGACATCCATAGAAGGCGTATTTAATCAAAAAGTGGAAGCGAGAGAATATCCTTATGCAGAAGCTGCCGCCCACTTAATCGGGTACACCGGGAAAATCACAGCCGAAGAATATGAAGAGCTGAAAGGGCAAGGCTATTCCGACCAGGCTGTCATTGGAAAAAGAGGGCTTGAGGAATTGTATGAAGAAAAGCTAAAAGGCCGGGACGGCAGAGTAATTTATATTGAAAAAGAAAATGGCGCAGTAATTGACGTAGCGGCATCAGAAGTGAAACACGGTGAAAAAATCACTTTAACCATCGATGCCGAGGTCCAAAAGAAGTTGTACGAACAAATGAAGGATGAAGCAGGCACGTCGGCCGCAGTGAATCCAAACACGGGTGAAGTACTATCATTGGTCAGTGTCCCTTCGTTTGATCCGAATCAATTTGTGCTGGGCATCTCATCAAAGGATTATAAAGCTCTTCAGGACAACCCGGGTAATCCTCTGACAAACCGAATAGTCAATGCTTATTCTCCGGGATCAACTATGAAGGGTATAACAGCTGCAATCGGGCTGAATTCTGGAAAGCTGGATCCCTCAAAAACCTATACAATAGAAGGGGAGCAATGGCAAAAAGATAAGTCATGGGGAGGATACAAGATTACAAGAGTGTTTGACAACGATACAAACGTAGATCTGGAAAGCGCCCTTAAGTACTCAGACAATATCTACTTTGCACGTGCAGGACTTGATATGGGAGCCGCTAACTTCCAGCAGGGCCTGAAGAACTTCGGATTCGGCGAGGACATTCCTTTCGAATACCCAATCACACCATCGCAAATAGCCAATGAGGGTGAAATCTCTGAAGAAATCCTGCTGGCTGACTCAGCTTATGGGCAGGGACAGATTTTAATGAGTGTCCTTCATCTTGCCAATTCTTACGGTGCCATCATAAATGAGGGAATTATGATGAAGCCTCTACTGTTGAATGGAGCCGAAAAGGAAGTATGGAAAAATGACCTTCTATCAAAAGAAAATGCTGAACTGCTTAAAACGGATCTAAGAAAAGTAGTGACAGAAGGAATTGCCGGAAAAGCCGCAGTGGAAGATAAAGCAATCGCCGGAAAAACCGGTACAGCCGAAATCAAATCCGAACAAGGCACAACGGGAACGGAAAACGGTTTGTTTGTCAGCTATGACCAGAACAACCCTGACTTTGTCCTGGCGATGCTGCTTGAAAACGTAGAAGATCGGGGCGGCAGTACGCATACCGTCGAGGTCACCAAGAAATTCTATGAAAGCTGGTGACAGTCACGCCCCGAAATTTGTCGACAGGAATACAGGGAATGAAAGGATAGCTTTTCATAAGTTAAGACTAAGATTATTCGGGGCGTGACAGTCACCACCCGGTTTTTGTCGAATAACCACAAACAAAAGCCGGGAATTATTCTTTGAGGAAATATGAGACGCCCAACCTCCATACGTCGTCTAATTCTAAAGGGAGGAATATGCAGCCATGCCCAAAATGTCTAAGTCCAAGAAAACAGCACTATTTATACTAATCATTCTATTATTAGGAACCGTGTCAGCCGGCTCAATCTACTTTTATTTCAGTGAACAGGGAAACCAGGAGATGACCAATGCCGAAGACGGGGGGTACAGGGAAAAAACTACTGAGCAGGAAACAAGCACAAAAAATCCGTTCGGTGAACCATTCCTGTCGCCTATCAATGAAAAGGTGATGCAGCAGTATATCCATGCAATGAGCCACCAAAAGGTAGAAGCAAAGCAAAAGTGGTCTTTTTACGAAATGACCGACGAGAGAATTCTATATTTATTAGGAGAGCTTGATAAAGGAGATTACGAGCACGAGCAAGTCTATAGAGACATCCTCGTAAAATGGCAGGAAGGAAACTTTTCTGAAGTGGACCATGACCACAATGAAGTCTGGACTCTGCGAGGAGGAACTGTTGGAGCAGCAAAGGGAATCTTGTCATCTGAAGAAGAACAGGCTTATTTACGAAAACAGAGAAGTGAAAAACGGTAGAGAGATAACAGGTGCAGGAAGGCGGCGCCTGTTTTTTTCTTTTAAAAAAGAGCATTCTACTGAAGGCTCCTTACAATTTAAAGAAATTTTACTTTCTCCTTGCTGACATTCTTATAAATTAGCTGTTTAAACTTCTCCTTGTCAGCTTTGGAATTGAAATAGGAATTGGGAAGTAAAATCGCCTTATTTCTTGAAATATACAATTGGAACATATCGGGATGCTCGCGTACTTTGAGTATGTCGTTCCATTCAAGATAGTTGGTCGACTTCCTGATCTTTTGCTGAATTTCATCTGAAGAGAATATGTAGGTGATTTCATTCTTCAGAAGCTGATCGCTCTTATACTCCTTGGCTGCCCGTTATTTGGTGAACACTTTTGCAAACACTAATAACACGGAAGTGATGATCAAAGCGAATATCAAGCCCAGTATGATAGAGAACGTCCAATCCCAAAGATCTTCATTGATACTCCAGGTGCCTATTATAAAAATGGCTAGGAAAGTGACGAAGACCGATAGTAAGACAATCCGGTTGAACTTCTTGATGTGGTAACGGTTATGGTTGATGAAATCCTGCTTCGAAATCGTGCCGCTCAATGTCAGGGTTTCCTGGTTATTTAAATTTTCCTGGTTCATAAATACACCCGCCTTTCCTGGAAACTTCCACCTTTAAGGATAGCATAAAAAGCGGTTCTGGATTTCATGCATTGGAAAAACCCTCACACCAAATTTTGGCATAAAGGGGCTTAGGTTGACATCCTCGAAAAATGGCAGGAAGGGAACTTTACTAAAGTGGAGCATGAACACAACGAAGTCTGGAGTCTGCAAGGAGGAACGGTCTGAGCAGCCGAAGGAATTCTATCCTTGCAAGAAGAAGAGGCCTATTTAAACAAACAGAAAAGAGAAAAAAGATAAAAGGAGGATGTCTCTTTAGTGACAGTCACCACCCGGAATTTGTCGAAATGAATAATTGGAATAAAGTGATAGCTTGTTACAAGTAAGATAAAGATTTTTCGGGTGGTGACAGTCACCACCCGAAAAATGTCGATGACTTTGAAGGAATTTCAAGGACGACGAAGAATAATAGTAATAACTCATATGAAAGGCAGGTGAAATAATGCCGAGAAAACGAAGGGAAGAATGGTCTCCTGATCATTTTTACCATATTGTAACCCGGGGCAATCGGAGAGATCCCTTGTTCCAAGATGAGAGGGATGTCAAGGCTTTCTTATCCATCCTCACGAAAGTCCACGAAAAGACTTCATTTGAAATAGCCTCCTTCTGCTTGATGAACAACCACTACCATTTACACATGCGATCATCAAAAACCGATATGTCCAGCGTAATGGCTATGATTAACCGAAGATATTCCAGCTACTACAATACCAGGTATAATCTAACTGGACACGCCTATGAAGAAAGATTTTATTCCGATAAGGTACCTGGAGTCATTAACAATATCCATTTAAGCCACTATATCCACATGAATCCGTTGAGGGCGAACATGGTGAGCGATCCCGCAGAATACAGTTGGAGCTCCTATCAGTATTTCCACAACTTAGCCCTAACCTACCCAACATTCTTCAGTCCGCTCCATATACTGAATTGCTACGGCGGAACCCTCGCAGAGAAGCAGATGAAGTATCTGGAAAGCCTCGATCACTACAATGAAAAATTCCTAAGTAAAACTTAATTAATCTAAATGAAAACCCGCCTTTCTCTGCCTATGGGGAGAGAAAAGCGGGTTTTCGACATATTTCGGGGCGTGACAGTCACGCCCCGGTTTTTCTTTAGAACTA
The DNA here is from genome assembly GCF_008180615.1 of Rossellomorea vietnamensis. Classification (GTDB taxonomy): domain Bacteria; phylum Bacillota; class Bacilli; order Bacillales; family Bacillaceae_B; genus Rossellomorea; species Rossellomorea vietnamensis_D. The sequence continues at coordinate 6,100 of NZ_VTEH01000007.1, read as the reverse complement.
GTCCAGAAACACTCCAAAAGTATTCGACAAATCTCGGGGCGTGACTGTCACTAGTCTAAGGTTAAACCATTCTCTAAAGCATACTCCTCAAGAATATAACGAAGAAACTCCGAAGAGCTATCCAACCCACTTAGATAGTGATGGAGGTTGTATTGGACTACTGATTCCTCTTTCAATAGGATGAAACCGCTCCAGTCTTGGGCCCATATAGTAACGATGGTGCTCACCAGTTCACTTTGCACTTCGGCCGGGGACGCTTTCCAGTCCTCGCAGGACCAATATTGGAAGTCTTCATATTGAAGACGGTAATACACCAGAGCAGCATAGCTTCTGCTTCTTAGACCACAGGAAAATCGAGGGGCTTAATAGAATGGTTGTTCATTTTCAAGTCTTAAACCCCTGAAATACGACCAAAAAAAGTTAAAAAGTAAAGAATAATCATGATAAAAATGGCAAAGTATACAGCCCCCATATATAAGAGGTACTTAATCTTGTCCCTTTTTAGTGTCAGTATCACTATTATAGCTGCAATATAGAAGAAAAGGGACCAATATAAAGGATTGGCCCAATAGCCGGTTTTAACGAAAAAATTATAAAAAAATAATGCCAGGCTAGTGAACCAACCTATGAGCGGCAGGTAAGTTGCTATTATTCTAACAGACTGATTTTGCAATTCACTTTCCTCCTCTGACTGTCTTTCCTTAAGCAACTGCCTTAAAAAGGAATTCCTAAGAAGTCTTTCTCATCAAAAACAGAAGTTATAACCAGTTCCTGCTACACAGTAATAGAAAGATTAGCAATAAAAATATAGTTCAAATATAGGTTAATTCATAATTTGTCCAATTACAATCTTTTAGAATACATACCCAACAAGATAAGGACCATTATAAAAAACCCTCATTCCCTGAGGGTTTTCCATCTTCTAAATGAAATTCGACAAATCTCGAGGCGTGACTGTCACGCCCCGGTTTTTCTTTGCCACTCACCCAGACGCACACCATAAGTATTCGACAAATCTCGGGGCGTGACAGTCACCTATGAATCAAGCGCTCAAATCCTGGGCAAGTGAGGATATCCCGATGACCTTTAGAAAGTGTGAAATTTTCTTTAATGCGGTAAGTTTATATTCCTCCATGACATCCAATTCTGTCAGTATAGCGTATTTATTCTTGCGGAAGCCTTTAGGCCCGGTTGCTTGACTGTCATTCTGGGAGTCGGTGAGTTTATAGGTGCAGACGGTTGCTTCTCCAACTTTCATTTGAGAAAACTTGAATTCAAAGTGAAATAGAATGGCCAATTCATCATCAACATAGGACGGAATGACTTTCATATTGATCTCACTCATTTTTTTACCTCCCTGATTATATCGTACCCATATCGTATCAAATTCCAGCTTAATATGAATTTCTTCTCAAGGTTGAAAATGCTTGATTTTTAGAAGATATAGTATGGAAATGATTGATTTATTCAATTAATATAACTTCGGGCATATTCCTAAAAGAATAACTGGGGAACAAAGAAAGCATGTTAATCTAATAAAGAGGATAAGGTGGGGTTCGGGAGGAGTGACAGTCACGCCCCGGAATTTGTCGAAAAAAAAAGCAGACCAGATAGGCCTGCTAAGAGAAATCTTTTAAGTATTAATATACTGAAGGAAGTTCTGTTTTTTGTGCTCCGCCATCAGCTGGTGCTGCTGCTGCGCTGTTAACAAATCCGAATGCTCCGATAACAAGTAGTGAAACGGTTGCCATAGCCATAATCTTCTTTTTCATAGGTAATTCCTCCCTGGTTCGATTCATTTGTTTTTCGGTATGATTAGTAATAAGCTGTTAACTATATTAAAACATATTTCTTAAAAGGATATAATTGCAGTCTAGCGCCCTATAGATCAAATTTATCAGAGATTTATAAAGAATTCGCTGGATTTCTGATAAAATATAACTTTAGGAATATTTTTTAGGGGAGATAACTATGGATTTTGGGATCGTCGGTCAGAAAATTAGGGAGTTGCGAAAAAACATTGGTTTATCTCAGGAAGAGCTTTCTGAAGGGATCTGCACCCAAGCGCAAATCAGCAAGATTGAAAAGGGGGACGTTTATCCTTACGCCTCTACGCTTTACTTAATTTCCAGGAAACTTGGAGTAGATGTCAACTATTTCTTTGATATAGGGATGACTCCAAGGCTTGACTATGTTCTTGAAGTAGGACGCCAGCTAAAAATGGCACGGAGAAACCTGGACTATAAAGAAATGAAGTCGATAGTCACGACGGAGGAAGAAAACCCTCTCTTCTTTAATAATAAAAGAAATCAGCAGATTTTACTATGGCATAAGGGTATATATCAATACGAACTTGATAAAGATCTTGAAAAGGCTGAACAAACATTGAGGGAAGCAATTAAACTCACTCATACCACCAATAAAATTTGGACTGAGCGGGAGATTGAGATTCTTTTGAACATCGGCGTAATGTATTTTGAATCGGGTTTTCTCGAACATGCACTTGCCAACTATAAAGAAGTGAAAACCCATATAGAAGCACTGCCGCACCTCAATGATTATACCATTAAAACAAGACTTTTCTACAACATAGCTAGGGTTCTAACCAGGCTCCTTGAATATCAAGAATCCAATGAATACTGTAAAGAGGCTATCCACTGGTGCATAGATAAAGATAATATGTACCTTCTTGGCGAGCTGCATTATCATATTGGATATAATTGCGAGCTTCAAGAAGACCGGGAATCGGCAAGGAAATATATGCAAAAGGCGCTCACTGTATTTGAACTTCAGGAAGATGACAAATATATAAACTTCATTAATAAAAAAATTAAAGATTTCCCTATTTAAAAAGCAGGCCGCGGCCTGCTTTTTTCATTTGTGCAGAAAAGCAGATAACTATTAACTCTATTATCCACAACCAAATTCAGCACCCGAGGGTCCGCCTCTGCTGCAAAAGCCCTTTTAAGAATAAAAGCAAATACCGTCTGGTGACAGTTTCTAGTTGGGGTATAACAGGGAGCTTACACTATTGAACTATGTACTTACTCCCTCGTACGAAAAAAGTGGAGATCCGTACACCGTCACCCAACAAACTGATCGACAAGAATTGACAAATATCGGGTGGTGACTGTCACCAAAATCTAGTGCTTTTTACTCAATTACTACAAAAACTTTGAAAAAAACAAAAATATTTACAATTTAGTAAAGGATTTTTTACAGTAGAGTGCTAATTTAGTATATGAGTAACTATTAAGTTTACTGGAGGTAATGAAATGCTAAGAAAAGTTGGGAAAAGAGTTGTGAGTTTTGCGTTGGTTTCTGCGATGGCTGCAGGTGCCTTTGCAACTCCGTTCAGTACGGATTTTGTTAAAGCAGAGACAGAAAACATTAAGGTACAGTTACTGGGATTGAACGATTTGCACGGATTTTATAATGAAACCTACACAGAAGATGTAGACGGCGACAAAGTAGAAGAAACAGTCGGCGGTCTTGATTACATCACTACATACATGAAAGAACGGGAAGCGGAGAATGCAAACACACTTTATGTTCACTCTGGTGACATGATTGGTGGAAGCCCTCTTTATGCAGCGGCCTTCCAAGATGAGAATGTCGTGGAAATCCTTGAAGCAATGGGATTTGATATAGGAACAGTTGGAAACCATGAATTTGATGAAGGAACAGATGAACTTCTTCGAATGGTGAACGGCGGAGAGCATGCTAATGGAACAGAAAACTATGATGGAATGGATTTCTCCATGATAGCTGCGAACGTAGAAGATGCCCAAACAGGTGAACTTCTTCTTGATCCTTATAAAGTAGTGGAAATCGGTGGAGCAGAAATCGGGTTTATCGGTGTTGCCACAACGGAAACACCATCCATGGTTGTAAAAAAAGGAAACGAAAATCTGAAAGTCACTAACGAAGTGGATGCTATCAACAAATATACGCAAGAATTGAAAGACCAAGGGGTAAAAGCAGTAGTAGTACTGGCCCATAATCCGGTTAATCAAGAAGGAAACAGCACGAATCCTTCTAATGCAGACTTTATCGCTAATAACGTCGATGACGAAGTGGATGTTATTTTTGCAGCGCACAATCATGAAATGGTTGATCGTACTGTAGATGGTAAGTTGATTGTACAAGCTTCTGATTACGGAAAAGCTTTTTCTGATGTGGATTTGGAAATCGATCCTGCCACAGGGGATATTGTATCCAAAGAAGCTGAGCTTGTAGTAAATGTGCAGGAGGGAGTAACTCCAGATCCTGAAATCAAGTCAATTATTGACAGTTATGATAAACAGGTTGAAGAAATTGCAGACCGTGTTGCAGGAACTGCTGCGTTCACATTGGAAGGCGGTTACGGCACAAAAGGACCGCTTGGCGATAACGCAATGGGCAACCTGATTGCGGATGGAATGGCTTGGTCTATGGATGCTGATATCGCTTTGATGAACGGCGGCGGAATCCGTAACGATGTTGAAGCAGGAGAAATCACATATGGTGACTTGTTCGCAGTTCAGCCATTTGGAAATGTCCTCACGAAGTTTACTCTGAAAGGTTCTGAATTGAGAGAAGTAATGAATACTCAGATCAATCCTAAATACGGCCCGGATTTCTCTATTTCCGGATTCACTTACACGTGGAATGCGGACACAAACAAAGTCGAAGAAATGTTCACGCCGAGCGGGGAAATTTTAGACGAAACGAAAGAGTACTCCATCGTTGTCAACCACTTCATGTTTGATAGAGAACAATACCGCATTACTGAGTTTTTCAAAGGCGAAGAGGAATACGGCGATGTTGATGTCGAAGCGACATATGACTACGTTCAATCCTTGGATGGAGAAATTGAATATTATGCAGAAGGAAGATTCCAGGAAGTAAAGGATATCTTTACAGATGTCAGTGTAAAAGATTGGGAAAACCCTTATGTAACAGACCTGTATAATCAGGAAATTGTAAAAGGAACAACGGCAACAACATTTTCACCGGATGAAAAATTAACAAGAATCCAGTTCACTTCCATGCTTGTCCGCGCGTTAGGTCTTTCTTCTGATGAAGCAACACCTTTCAAGGACCTTGGAAATGTATCTAGTATTATGAATGCAGAACTGAATGCCGCTTACGAAGCAGGAATCACCTATGGTACTTCTGATACAACATTCAGCCCGCACAAAGAAATTACTAGAGAGCAAATGGTTACCATGATTGTCAGAGCTTTTGAAGTGGCAACGGGTGAAGAACTTGTATCTGATCAAGTATCAAGCTTTGAAGATATCGATGCCCTAACAGAAGAAGCCTATGAAGCCATCAACGCAACATACAAAATGGGAATCATCCATGGCTATAATGAAACTACATTTAAGCCATTAAACTCTTCCACAAGAGCAGAAGCAGCAAAAGTCCTTTCACTATTCTTACAGCAGTAAAAGAGTGACAGTCACGCCCCGAGTTTTGTCGAATCATTCTCAGGGGTGTACGCTCAAATGCAGAGAAATACAGCTGTATCCAACAAGTAGTTAGGATAAATCTAGAAGACCCGGCGCCTGCCGGGTCTTCTTTTCGTGCATAAATGATTCGACATTTTTCGGGTGGTGACTGTGCTCGACCCCCTTATAATGGACATATAAGTTATGATGAAGATACGACAAATATGCATTTATGGGGGAGAATTTAAATGGCTAAAAAACAACATTCACATACAAGTGTCGAAAATAAACTAGAAGCTGTCAAAAAGGTACTAGAGAATCATCAACCTGTTGCTGCTGTGGCAAAAGAATTGGGGTTACATCGAGATACCGTAAATAGATGGGTTAACCAGTTTAAAGCAAACGGGAAAGAAGGGTTAATGAACTCCCGTTCTATTACTAACTCGGGTACTACCCAAGAAATTAAGCGTATTCGAGAACTAGAGAAAAAACTTAAAGAAAAAGAACAGGAGAATGAAATCTTAAAAAAGTTCCAGGCCTTTCTCAAAGAGAACGAATAAGCAAAATATTCGAAGCTGTTTCTTTATTGAGAAAGGACTATCCAGTGATTCTTTTATGCCGTGTGCTTGGGGTATCAACCAGTGGTTATTATGCGTATCTAAAGC
>NZ_VTEH01000006.1 GCF_008180615.1 Rossellomorea vietnamensis | reverse complement strand
TGATCAGGTACTCATTCCGTATCGAGAGGAATGCGAACTGTTAGATACGATACCTGGCGTGAATAAAGACTCAGCCGCGATTTTTATAGCCGAAATGGGAGTGGACATGTCGGTTTTTGGATCAGCAAAGCGTTTGGCGTCTTGGGCTGGTGTAAGTCCAGGAAACTATGAGAGTGCTGGGATTAAAAAAAAAGTAAAACGACCAATGGAAACAAAGCTCTCCGAACGGTTGCCGTAGAGTGTTCATTCGCTACAGACAGACAGGTTAACCGCATTTCTGCACATCGAAAAAGAATTATGAAACGACAAGGGAAAGCCAAAGCTCGTATCGCATCTGCTCATTTACTTTTAACAATTGCTTATAACATTCTAAAAACAAAAGAACCCTATCAGGAACTAGGCCCTGATTATTATCAGCAGAAAGAACAAAACAAAGACCAAAAAATAATTCAATATCTAAAGAAGAAAGGCTACAACATAGAATTGAGAGAAGATAAGTCTGCCTAATAATCAATAAGTAATAAATTAGCTAACAGATGATCCTTGGCCCCCAAAAAAATGAGAAGATGGAGGGCTTAGCTTAGTGTTGCCTTCTGGCCAAAGGAGTTTTCATACAAAGAGTATACAAAAAAGAAGGAGGAACAAATCCCCCTTCTACTTAGATTATAATCCGCATTTCAATTGTGCTCCACAGTTGGTACATGTGTTGCATCCGCCCATATCTTTGACGGTACCTTTCCGGCAGACCGGACAAGTATTTCCTACTTCAGATCCAATTGTCACATCTGTTGACCTGACATCCTGGATGGTATCAACCAGTACCACCGGCTTTTTGCCTTGTGGTGCCTGTGGTGCTGTTTCTTCTTCATCAAAGCTGTTCTCTTCCGCTTTCAGAGTCAGAACCTGTGAATCACGGCTTCCATCCACGTAGACTGTCCCGCCTTTCGCTCCGCCCTTATACAATCTTTCGTACACTCCTTGAACCTGATCAACCGTATAGCCTCTTGGCGCGTTGACTGTCTTTGAGATAGAGCTGTCAATCCAGCGCTGGATAACACACTGGACATCTGCATGGGCTTCAGGAGCCAGCTCCATCGAAGAGACGAACCATTCCGGAAGTGTATCCGAATCTATTTCAGGATTGCGGTCAAGATACTCTTGTACAATTTCAGCCTTCACTTCGATGAATTTCCCCAGACGTCCGCTTCGGTAATAAGTGAAGGAGAAGTAAGGTTCAAGCCCTGTCGCCACACCTACCATCGTTCCTGTGCTGCCAGTTGGGGCAACAGTAAGAAGATGGGAGTTTCGTATGCCGTTTTCCTTGATAGACTGGCGGACATCCTCAGGCATTTTGCTCATATAGCCTGTATTGATGAATGCCTCTCTCAGGCGGTTCGTTTCGCCTTCTGTCTCACCTTGAAGGAATGGGAAGCTGCCTTTTTCCTTCGATAATTCAACAGATGCACGATAAGCTGTCACGGCAATGGTCTCGAATACTTCATCCACAAGCCTGTTGCCTTCCTCTGATCCATATTTTTTTTCACAGTAGATCAGTAAATCAGCAAGCCCCATGACACCTAAGCCGACTCGGCGTTCTCCGAGTGCCTGCTTTTTGTTCTGCTCAAGGAAGTAAGGAGTGGCATCAATTACGTTATCCTGCATACGTACGCCAACTTCTACTGTCTGCTTCAGTTTTTCAAAATCGACTGTTTTATTTTCTTTGTCCGCAAATTGTGCAAGATTCACAGCTGCGAGGTTGCAGACGGAAAATGGTGCAAGTGGTTGTTCCAATTTTGTTATCCTACCGGCTTTTTATCCGATAGTTCTTACAGTTGAATTCCTGTAAGTTCAGCATACATTTTCATCACAAATGTTTTTCATAAACCTGAGTAACTCTTTTCTTCCTCGATCTTCTCCAAAAACCGATTTAGAGATTACACGAAAATCCTTTACTCCAAACCTATAGTGGATTTGATCAATTAACGGGTTAATAGAAGATTTAATCTTGTTAAAAGGAGTACTTTGAACAAGATCCTTATTATCCTTAGACCACTGAATTATATAATTTTGTATTTCCTTATGAACTTGTTGTCTCTTAACCATACTGGCATTTGTTGCTATCACTATTGCTATATTACCTGAACATGACCGGCCACAATATTTTTTAGAAGAAGTTACTATTACTAGAAAAGGTCTACCACATTTTTTACAGCACCTGGTTTCCCTAGGCTTTTTGTGTTTTCCTTTTTGTGCTAGTCCTGAGTTTCTCAACCCATCAATCATCCTCTGTTTTGAAATGCTATTGGATGCCCATAACTTCTTTGTATTGCGGCCAATTGCCTTCTTTGCCTTAGCGCTATGTCTCAGATTGTAGTGACCATTTAATTTTCCAAATGCCGCTTTGTTAATTGTTGTATCTTTTGAATTAATCCATTCTGTAATTACAGAATTCAATGAGAATGGTAACTCTTGATATAGTTCCAACAAGTCTTCATAGGATACTAATTCGCATCTAACATTATACAATTTTTCAATTGAGTTTAGGATCAATAAGGCTCTTTTCTTTTCTTGTTCGTTTCTTGATTTTACCTCCACTATTTTTACAAGCTCACCGTTTTTGTTATAGAAAAAGAAATCAGGTTTATATTTTCGATATCCTAAGTCAAAAATATCGTCTTCATAGCTCCACTGCATCGAATGATGATCAAGATATCTAGCATAGGCATACTCATAAGAACTTCTTAAGTAATGGTCCTTATAAAATCCCGCATAGCCTCTATTCATGAGCAATCACCCTTCAGTGTTACTATTTTTTGTGATGTCGCGGTCTCGTGGGCAGATTATATTCTCAAAAATGAGTTTCACTGCCTATGCGTTGCCCCTGACTGAAGCGTTAGATCCAGCCTTCGGTTCGGATTAGCATCTCAGCCTTCCCGCTTTATCCCGCGATTTTTAACGTGAGGCAAACTATTCACCACACGGATTTGTCGCCACAACTTTTTGTCCATATGCTTTTGCATTTGTCATGTCGTTGGCGTTATCGATAAAGAAGATACCTGGTTCAGCAGAATAAGTCGCACATACATTGATCAGATTCCATAATTCTTTGGCTCTCATCTTTCTGTAGGTACGGACTTTGTAGCCCATCTGTTCCCACTCTCTAACGTCACCGATTTCATGCCAGTTTTCATTATAGAACTTCATCTCTTCTTCATCATATTTCTCTACATCAGGGAATCGCAGGCTGTATTCTTCGTCATTTTCGACGGCTTCCATGAAATCGCTTGTCAGACAAACTGAAATATTCGCGCCTGTAAGGAATTCAGAATTATGGACAGAGTAAGTACCGCCAGTTCTGAGCTTCTCTTCAGCTTCCTTGATGATCTTGTCCGAAAATCCTCCCAGCCCGGGAATCTGTTTGTAGTTAATGATTCCTTGATACATATCTTGTTCCTGTGCTGTAAGAGGAGTGAATTTCAATTTATCCTGTGCAGCTTTTTTGATCTGCTCATCTTCTGTATTTTCAAGAAGATAGCGCAGAATACGCGGGTTTTGCATCTTTGAAATGATGAATTCAATGATGTCCGGGTGCCAGTCTGACAACATGATCATTTGGGCCAATACGTTACGTTGATACGCTACTTCAACTCTCTAAGTCACCTTAGAGTTCAGACCATATCTTACACTCTTTTGAGTGTCCTCGCACTTGGGAACCGCTTGATTCCTACTCTACTCGCTTCCGCTGTTACAGCGTGCTTTCGATGGTCGTTGAACCTTCTCCATTTTAAAGGAGCTTGGCTGCTGATTGTCTTTTTCCACTTACTGTTTTTTAGCATTCACGTTTGCCGTTTCCAGCTGCGTTGTAGCCAGTAAGTCATTTATACGCTAATTTTTATATTAGTAAAATATTCGCGTCATATAGTTTCATGATTGTCTCCTCTATTTTCATTTTCGGATGACATTTACATGATTACTATTAAAGAGTTTCCAGCAATTCACGAGGTTTATTTATAGACGAGGCACTTATTTACCACGTCTTGATCCACCCTGTTCAACAAGATGAGTCAGCTTCGCAATATCATCCAGCCACGATACAGATCCAGATGATTTTCCGTTCACACCGCGTGCCAGTGCGTTTCTTGGCCTTAAAGTTGATCCGTTCGTTCCGACTCCGCCGCCGCGGCTCATGATTTCCATCACTTGTTTGCGGTGGTCAGAAATGCCGTCCCTGGAATCTTTCACGAAAGGCATAACATAACAGTTGAAATAAGTGACGTCCGTATCAGCACCTGCTCCGTACAATACACGGCCAGCCGGCACAAAATTCATATTGACGAGTTCGTGGTAGAATTTCTCGAACCATTCCTGTCTTTTTTCTTCTGTCGTCTCGACACTGGCAAGCCCTGTTGCGTTTCTCTTTGCGATTTGCTCATAGAAGATCTCGAGCGGTTTCTCAATCACATCCAAAGAGCGTTTAACAACACCGTTTTCAGCTTCCAGTGGGTTATCGATGGAACTTCTGTACTCCTCAATGATCAAGACTTCAGCCTGCTTGTTCTCCCGGTCAAGGCTCTTTATGAAACCAAGCCCTCTTGCAGGGAATTTTGGATCTTCCTTGATTGTTAAAACAACGAAATCTCCTTCAGTAAGGGTGATCTTTTCAGTGTCTTTAAATGAGTAGCGGTCAATCATTACGAGGCGGGATACACCCTTATGCGTAATGTTCATATCCGGGGTAATAGGATGGACTTGCGGAAACATACCGATCGCTTTATTCAGACTCTCTCTGTTAACTATCATTTCTTGTTTGGATACGACAGACATAAATACAACTCCTTAAACTACTATATTGAATGGTTTTTGTTTCTATCTTAGTTGTTAAATTCAAAAATAAATCTATCACAGCCGGTAATGAAAATCAACCAATACACACTATATATAGTGTGTAAAATATTTTTCGACACACTATATATAGTGTTAGGTTCATGGTAAAACTTTTTTGTCAAACTGAAAATAGGCTGGAAAGAGAAGAGATCGGAAGGGAATCATAGATTAGCCAGCACAAATCAACAAAACCCGACAATTTTCAAGGTTGAAAAATAACGGCCTTCTTCTAACCCTTTTATGAAAAGGAAAAAAGCGATTTTCATCGCTTTTTGAGATTCGAAAAAAGTTTATACAATTCTTTCATCTTGAACAAAAGGTCTACCTTTTAAAATTCCATTCATCTGATTCGTATCTTCTTTTAGCAAGGTCCTCTACATATTGTGTTTCTTCCGGTGAAAGTACATACGGCTCGAGCTCTATTCCCAATCCTTGCTCAAACCCTTCTTTGAAAGCGGCCTTCGCCATGTCGAGGGTAACGGTTTCACTGCTGACTTCATTGACAGCCACAGCCTTGCTCTTAAAAGCACGCTGCATACGTTCCTTCACCCGGTCATTCGGATACTTGAACAAGCTGAATAATTTGTCTTCATCAAGATCAAGCAAAATAGAACCGTGCTGGAGGATGACGCCTTTTTGGCGGGTCTGGGCACTGCCGGCTACCTTTCTGCCTTCTACCACAAGTTCATACCAGCTTGGCGCATCAAAACAGACAGCCGACCGCGGACTTTTCAAACCCTGTTTTTCTTCTTCCGTCCTTGGCACTGCAAAATAAGCTTCCAGCCCCAAAGCTCTGAATCCCCTGAGAATTCCTTCTGATATGACCCGGTAAGCCTCTGTGACTGTCTTAGGCATTTCCGGATGCTCTTCCGTTACAATCACGCTATATGTAAGTTCATGTTCATGAAGGACGCCCCTTCCGCCTGTCGGACGGCGGACAAAGCCCAGGCCGTGTTCTTTCACAGCCTCCATATTGATTTCTTTTTCAACCTTCTGGAAATAGCCTACCGACAGAGTCGCGGGGTCCCACCCGTAAAAGCGGATAACAGGAGGGATTTTCCCTTCACTATGCCAATCGAGCAGCGCTTCATCCAATGCCATGTTATAGGACGGGGAACAATTCCCCGAGTCGATATACCGCCATACTTCTTTGCTCATAACCTTATACCTCTTTTACTCTTATTAAAGTCGATTTCTAGTCTATCAAAGTATAAGAAAAAAACAAAGAAGAAAAGACCGGCCTGGTTGAATGGACACTGGATAAGACAGTAGGTCGGCAGAAGAAGAATTTTAGCATATGTCAATCCAGCAAAAGGTTCGATTTCTATTTACTCTTTTTTAAAGATAAGGGGTATGCCGGTGTAGATGAGTTAATGTAGAAAAACGTACCATTAAGTAAGGGAGACTAGAAGATAACGGTATAAATAGCTTGGAAACTTACCGTTAAGTCTTGGAGTTCAGAAGATAATGGCATGATTAGCCGGGAAACGCACCATTAAGTCAGGGTAACAAAAAGTTAATGGTGTGATTAACCTCAAAACGCACCATTAAGTCAGGGTAACAAAAAGTTAACGGCATGTTTAGCCTGGAATCACACCATTAAGTCAGATAGACCAAGAGTTATTGGTATGATTAACCTGAAAACGCACAGTTAAGTCAGGATAATAGAATCTTCGCAAAAAGAGCGTGCAAAACACCCTGCCCTTTAAAAGTCACATACCTTTCAAAAAGAATTCTTGTTCTCCCTAATAGACAATAATATAATAGAAATAGATTTCTTTTGTATCTTCGCAAAAGAGAGAATATAATAGAGAATAGTGAATTGTGAAAGGGGTCAGGAATTTTGTCAGGTTTATATTTTTTACTAGTCGTTTTAGGGGCGATCATCGTCTATTCAATAATTACGTTTTTTATGCAAAAGCGTATTGTAAATAACCTAACGGAAGAAGAGTTCCGTGCAGGATACCGTAAAGCCCAGTTGATTGATGTCAGGGAACCGAATGAGTACGAAAACGGCCACATCCTCGGCGCAAGGAATATTCCGCTCTCCCAGTTGAAACAAAGGAAGCAGGAAGTCCGCAATGACCAGCCGGTATATCTATACTGCCAGAGCGGCATGCGCAGCGGCAGGGCAGCACAAATGCTTCGCCGCAATGGCTACAGGGACCTTCACCAATTACAGGGCGGGTTCAAGAAGTGGACAGGAAAGATAAAAAAGAAGAAATAATAAAAAAAGCGGATGCCCCCAGTTTACCCCCGACAGGCAATTGTTCCCTGGAGAATAACTTTTATTCTCCGGGGGTTATTTGATCCCGAGGGGCTGGGCGCTGAAGCTGGATTTAGGAACGCTTCCCGATTTACGATAAGAATATTTTTCTTATATGAGCAAGAGACACAATACTAAAAAGAGTAATCAAAGATTATAATATGGTGATTAGAGCGTAAACACCATACTAAAAAGAGTAATCAAGATTATAATATGGTGTTTAAAGCGTAAACACTATACTAAAAAGAGTAATCAAGATAATAATATGGTGATTAGAGTGTAAACACTATACTAAAAAGAGCAACCATGATTATAGTATGGTGAATAGAGCGTAAACACTATACTAAAAAGAGTAATCAAGATAATAATATGGTGATTAGAGTGTAAACACTATACTAAAAAGAGCAACCAAGATTATAGTATGGTGATTAGAGCGTAAACACTATACTAAAAAGAGTAATTAAGATTATAGTAGGGTGATTAACAAAAGCCGATTTCAGTTGAAATCGGCTTTTTTATTATTGGCTTAAAACCAAGCATACCCTCCACTATAATTATGGGTGGCGCATGCCCCCAGGATCTAATCTTCATTCAAGAAGTCAGCTTCACATCAGTGGACAGCCCAAGCTCTTCCGGGTTTATGTCCACTGAGCTGGGCAGCGTACGCAAAGCCCGGTCCAATAACCAAACGATCGAAACAAAGATCACCCCTGCAGCTGAGCCGGCAAACACCGCCACCGGATTGACTGCATCGGCCAGGTATCCTCCCAGCAAAGAGCCAAATGGCATAGCAGCCGCCCCAAGAGAAGCAGTGACCGAAAAAATTCTTCCCATTAAATGTTGAGGAACAACCGATTGAATCGCTGCTCCCATGATGACATTAGTTGCTCCAATCGGGATCCACGATATTCCGAAGAAAAGAATACTGACAGTGGTAGATGAAATAAATCCTGATATCATCCAGCAGCTGCCTCCGAGAAAGAATAATATGATCACAAGTCTTCCTAGTGAGTACTTTTCAAAGAAAGAAGCCGACAGAGCGCCGATCAATGCCCCTCCCGATATGGCTGCTAAATAAAGCCCATAGGCTTCAGAACCTCCTCTGAGTTCCGCGAAGGCAGGCAGCACCGCGTATGTTGAACCGATAGCAAAATTTGCAACAACGGAACCTAGTAAGAATTTCGCCAGCTTTGATCGGAAGACGATGCCAAATCCTTCAGCTAAATCTTTCTTATACGAAACAGCTTTTTCTTTTACCGAAGTTCCATTTTGCCCAGTTACTTGCTTCTCCCCCTTTACATTAATCAATCTGAAGAGAATAGCCGCAATGATGAATGTGACGGCATCGATCATATAAAGAGTGATTGCCCCCACCAAAGCGACCAAAATCCCCGCAATGGCGTTAAAAGCCAGGTCGACACCTTGATAAGCAAAAGAAAAAAGCGAGTTGCCCTTCACAAGCTGGTCTTTCCGGATAAGCCTCGGCAAGAGTGCCGATTGCCCTGGATAAGCAAATTGTTCAATAGCAGATATAACCGGCATGATCACAAGTATAAAGGACACACTGAGAAACCCTGCATAGTGGGCTATAGGAATAAGCAGCACCAGTATCGCCTGCAATATCTGCGTCCATACAAGTAGTTTCTGAATCTGCAATTTATCGATGACCGGTCCCGTCAAAAATTGCAAAGTTCCAGGCAGAAGGGTCAGAAATCCTGCTAAGCCAGTGTAAAAGGCACTTCCACCTAATTCAAATACAAGCCACATAGCTGCTACATAATAAAGACTGTCACCCATATTCGTTACCATTCTTCCGAAGAATAAAGCAGCAAAATTTCGATTTCTCATCAACAGTTCTTTCATCATTAAAACTCCTTTCTATACGGGTAAATTTTTTTTACCGTTCAGCCAAAAAAAATTAAGATGTTGTTCTACAAAATAAACTTACCGGTTAAAATTATTTTACCGAAAGGTCTAAGAATGGAGATTCATACTGAATCTCCTAATTATTCATTTTCATCTGTATTGGAAACCCTTTTCTCAAAGTTAGATTCAGTTACCTGGAAACCATAACCTGACATATAATAATGCTTGGCATCCGGATTATTGGCATCCTTCTCTGCTCGACTCTGCAACTCTTCCAAGAGCTCAAAATATTTTTTCGTATACCATCTGAAATTCTCTTCTGTCACCTTTGTTTCCCATGAAGTCGCAAGAATATTCCAGTCTCCGGGATCATTAGGGCCCGCTTCTTCAAACGCGTCGTTTGGAGCCTCCAGAAGCCTGGTCATGGTCCTATCCAGCATCCCATAAAGCATCTGCCTTTTTGTATTGCTGATTTCCTCTTTATGGGGCATAAGGCTGGCATCCGGGTAAAATCCGCTGGCTACAGACTGATAGAACTTTTGAATGATTCCATTCTTTTCTTCTGTCTTAACGATTTCAATCAATCCCAGCTTTTCCAGCTCACGAAGGTGATAATGAATTCTTGCCCGTGAAAGATCGAATATCTCTGATAGCTGCTGCCCAGTAAACGGGCTTTCCACCAGCCTTAACATCAACTTCACTCTGAATGGGTCACTTAAAGCTTTCAATTGATTGTAGTCCCTGATGATCATCATAGATTCCAATTCTTCTCACCACTGTTTCATTTTTTAACTCGGTTAAATTAATTTTACCGGTTAAGTTTAATTTATCAAACTTACTAATATTTAGCAATACCCATTTTTATTATTTTTATAATTAGATTTCCGTTCGGGATTGCAAAAAGGATGCCCTGCAAAAGGACATCCTTCATCTATTTAACCTTCCCTTGTATAACGCAGCACAGGTTTACGGGCCGCAAGCGTTTCATCAAGACGCTTGATGACTGTCGTATGCGGTGCTTCCTGTACTATCTCTGGATTTTCTTCTGATTCTTTTGCAATTTGGATCATGGCATCGATAAAATCATCGATTGTTTCTTTGGACTCTGTTTCGGTCGGCTCAATCATCATACATTCCTCTACATTCAATGGGAAGTAGATGGTTGGCGGATGATATCCGAAATCAAGCAGGCGCTTGGCGATATCCAGGGTGCGGACTCCCAATTTCTTCTGACGCTTTCCGCTGATGACAAATTCATGTTTGCAATGACGGTCATACGGCAGGTCGAAGTGTGGAGCCAGCCTTCTCATCATATAGTTGGCATTGATGACCGCATTTTCCGTTACTGCCTTTAACCCGTCAGGACCCATTGTACGGATATACGTATAGGCACGGACATTAATCCCGAAGTTGCCATAGTAAGGCTTCACACGTCCGATTGACTGAGGACGGTCGTATTCAAATGCGTATCCGTCTTCGCGCTTAACCAGGATAGGCTTAGGAAGATATGGAATCAAATCGGATTTGACTCCAACAGGTCCGCTTCCAGGTCCGCCTCCTCCATGTGGTCCAGTAAATGTTTTATGAAGATTAAGGTGGACAACATCAAAGCCCATGTCACCAGGACGTGCTTTCGACATAACCGCATTAAGATTGGCGCCATCATAATACAGCTTTCCGCCTGCCTTATGGACAATTGCAGCCATTTCCAAAATATTTTCTTCAAACAAGCCCAATGTATTAGGGTTCGTAAGCATTAGAGCGGCTGTATCATCACCAACAACACGTTTAAGGTCTTCCATATCAACCAATCCGTTATCGTCGGATTTCACCGTAACTGTTTCAAATCCTGCGACGGTTGCGGAAGCAGGGTTCGTTCCATGCGCAGAATCAGGAACGATGACCTTCGTACGTTTGGTATCTCCATTTGCTTCGTGGTAGGCACGGATCATCATCAATCCCGTCCATTCTCCATGAGCACCTGCCGCAGGCTGAAGAGTCACTTCATCCATTCCAGTGATTTCTTTTAAATGTTCCTGTAGATCGAACATCAATTCCAATGCTCCTTGAACACCTTCTGTCTCCTGTAGAGGATGAAGATGGGCGAAGCCGTTGAATCTGGCCACATTTTCATTGATTTTCGGATTGTACTTCATGGTACATGAACCTAACGGGTAAAAACCGGAGTCCACCCCATGATTGCGCTTGGACAAGGCAGTGTAGTGGCGCATGATATCCAGTTCAGAAACCTCCGGAAGTTCCGGTGCTTCTTCACGAGTGTATCCTGCAGGAATCAGTTGGGACAAGTCTACTTGCGGAACATCCATTTCAGGAAGGCTGAAGCCGGTACGTCCTTCTTTTGATAATTCAAAAATGAGAGGCTGATCGTTCTTATTCATGATAATCCCCCAATTCTTTAGCAAATGTATCGATTTCTTCTTTTGTGCGAAGTTCTGTAACCGCTACAAGCATATGCTGATTTAGATCGGAATTCACAAGACCAAGGTCGTATCCTCCGATGATTCCTTTTTGAAGCAGAGCTGAATTAATTTCTTTTACAGGGCGGCTGGTTTTGATGACGAATTCATTGAAGGAAGGACCTTCGAATGCAGCCTCCACACCATTTTGTTTAAGGGCTTCCTTAGCATAATGTGCCTTTTGGATGTTCTGGACTGCCATTTCTTTAACGCCGTTCTTTCCTAGGGCCGTCATTGCAACGGAAGCAGCAAGGGCATTAAGGGCCTGGTTCGAACAAATATTGGAAGTCGCTTTATCACGGCGGATATGCTGCTCACGAGCCTGAAGAGTCAAGACGAATCCTCGCTGGCCATCCTCATCAACGGTCTGTCCGACCAGGCGGCCAGGGACCTTACGCATCAGTTTCTTTGTTACAGCAAAATATCCGCAGTGCGGTCCGCCGAACGCTGTCGGAATTCCAAACGGCTGTGCATCACCAATCACAATATCAGCTCCCAATTTTCCAGGAGGCGTTAATACGCCAAGCGCCAATGGATTAGAAGACACAACAAACATCGCTTTCTTGTCATGTACGATGCCCTCAAGCTTCGCTAATTCTTCAATTCTTCCAAAGAAGTTAGGATATTGGACAATGACAGCTGCGATTTCATCAGACATCATTTCCTCTAAAGCTGCCGCGTCCGTCACACCATCTTTATGAGGGATTTCGACTACTTCAATATATTGTCCTTTCGCATAAGCACGCAGAACATCTCTTGATTCAGGATGGACTGTACTTGAAACAAGAACCTTCTTCCGCTTTGTCTGGCCGGCGCTCAGCATCGCCGCTTCAGCAAGCGCCGTACCGCCGTCATACATGGAGGAGTTAGCCACGTCCATTCCAGTCAATTCACAAATCATTGTCTGGAATTCAAAGATTGCCTGCAGTTCCCCTTGAGAGATTTCCGGCTGATATGGTGTATATGCAGTGTAGAATTCCGAACGTGACAACACATGATCCACAATAACAGGCATGTAATGGTCATAAACCCCTGCACCAATGAAAGAAGTATGAGAACGCAAATCCGCATTCTTTGAAGCCATCTCGCTTAGCTCTTTCATCAATGTCGTCTCAGGTTCCGCTTTCTTAATGTTATATTCCCCTTTAAATCTTACTTTTTCAGGAATATCTTGGAACAGCTCATCAACCGAGCTGACTCCAATCGTGTCCAGCATTTCCTTTTGATCTTGTTCTGTCATCGGCAAATAACGATGTTTCATAAGGAATCCCCTCCCTGCTACTTCTTTGGTCTTTTATAGAATGGTGTAGGCACTACTTTAGCTTTAAGCTTCTTATTGCGGATCTCAACATATACCTCTGTATCAAGGCCGCTGTATTCGGACTTAATGAGAGCAAGCCCGATATTCTTTTTAAGTGTAGGAGACTGTGTACCTGTCGTAACTTCGCCGATCTCTTCGTCATTGGCGTAGACTTTATAACCATGGCGGGGAATTCCGCGCTCAAGCATTTCAATCCCGGCAAGTTTTCGGGGAGCTCCCTCTTTTTTATGTTGAACCAATGTTTCTTTTCCAAAGAAATCGGCTTCTTTATCAACTTTTACAGCGAAACCGATGCCTGCTTCTATCGGAGTGATATCCGCAGAAAGCTCTTGTCCATAAAGGGCAAGGTTCGCTTCAAAACGAAGAGTATCACGGGCACCGAGGCCGCATGGAAGGATACCTTCAGGCTCGCCTGCTTCTAAGATCGCTTTCCAAAGATCTGAAGCGCTTCCTGCTGCACAATAGATTTCAAAACCATCTTCACCTGTATAACCTGTTCTTGAAACAAGTGCTTTGACGCCGTTTAATTCTACTTCATTCTGGAATTTAAAAAATCCGATATCACTTAAGGCCGTGTCTTTGGCCAGCTTTTGAAGAATTTGTTCTGCCAGCGGTCCTTGAATTGCCAACTGGGCATATTCTTCAGATAAATTTTTCAGCTCGGCATTTTCTTCAGCATGATCCTGAAGCCACTTATAGTCTTTTTCAATATTGGAGGCATTGACAACCAGGAGATAATGGTGATCCTCGATTTTATAAACCAGCAGATCATCAACGGTTCCCCCGTTTTCATAGCACATGGCTGTATACTGTGCACCGCCGTTTTTGATGCGTGAAATATCATTTGTCATCATTTTTTGAAGATAATCAAGTGAACCGCTGCCTTTGACTTCAATCTCTCCCATATGAGATACATCAAACAAGCCGGCTTTGGTGCGCACCGCTTCATGTTCTTCTTTAATGCTTGAGAATTGGACAGGCAGCTCCCATCCGCCAAAATCGATGCACTTCCCGCCATTTTCTTTGTAGACCTGAAATAAAGGCGTTCGTTTCAATTCTGCCATTATATTTCCCCCTTTGCCTGATATCTTCATTCTACGAACCTTCTTTACTAGTCCCGACCGGTTAACAAGAGATGTCATTCAAATACACAAAAAAGGACAGAAAACCCCCTGTTAAGAGATCCTCTGTCCTTTCACCTGAAAGTTTACCATCTTGATGGCTTTCTTCGTGGGTGGCTTCGTAAAACTGAAACACTCTCCAGAGATGCGTCCGGCAAGAGTCTTTTTGCCTGAGAGATTCACAAGAAACTTGCTTGCTCCTTCGGCGCTGTCATCCAACAGTCTCTCCTCTTGCTTTCATTCGCCAATATTCATTGAATAAATTGGTCATACTAACAATATAAAGAATTCTGCTCGAAATAGAATGTTCGGTTTTTTTCAAATTTCTAAACTTTAAAAATCTACTTACATCCTATCATTAACGAAGCATTTTCGGCAATCATTTTTATGATTAAAATAAGGAGTTGTTTTTATGGACGTAGAAGTACTATTTGATGACAGCTGGAGTATGGAATTCGATTCCCGCATCGAGAAGGACGGCCCGTGGTCAGACTGGGACCTGTTCAAGCTGGCGGTAGAGGTCGAGGAACATACGGTCATTCCGAACTTTGAAGGGCTGCAGGCACCAAAACATTTGTCTAACCTTACTCCTCTTCCCCATCAGCTTGAAGTTGCCAGACAAGTTGTAGAGTCCATGAATGGAAAAGCGATATTAGCAGATGAAGTGGGACTCGGAAAAACCATAGAAGCGGGACTTATTTTAAAAGAGTACATGATTCGGGGACTGGTGAAGAAAGTATTGATCCTCGTTCCGGCGTCACTTGTTTCTCAATGGGCTATTGAACTGAATTCAAAATTTCACATTCCGGCTGTGGCTCAGAAGAAAAGTTATGTCTGGGATCAATGTGATATTGTCATCTCTTCCATCGACACAGCCAAAAGGAGTCCGCATAGAGAGAAGGTTTATGATCAGGACTACGACCTTGTGATCATCGATGAGGCACATAAACTAAAAAACCATAAAACGAAGAACTACGAATTTGTTCAAAATCTCAAAAAGAAGTTCTGTCTTCTTTTGACGGCTACACCTATTCAGAATCGGGTAGAAGAAATTTTCCATCTTGTCTCTCTATTAAAGCCCGGGCACCTGGGAAATGAATCCGGTTTTTCTGAGAAATACAAAAAAGGCTCCAGATCTGTGGGGAATGATGCTCATCTGAAGGAATTGGTCAATAAGGTAATGATCCGTAACCGCAGAAGCGATACCGGCATTGAATGGACCAAACGGCATGTCAAAACCGTCCTTATTGATTTCACTGAGCAGGAAAGAGATCTTTATGACAGTTTCAATGTTCTTAAAGGGCCATATGATGAATGGGTATCAAGTTCCTTTTCCCTGCTGACTCTGCAAAGAGAGGCGTGCAGCAGCCGGGAAGCGGTTTTCTATACACTGAAAAATATGCTTGAACGCCAAGAGCAGCCCTCCCCCGTTCTCACTCAAAGGGTCAATGAGCTGATGAAAAAGGTCGAACAGGTTCAAACCAATTCCAAGGCACAAGAGGCGCTAAAAATCATAAAGTCTGTTAACGATAAGGTCATCATCTTTACAGAATATCGTGCCACACAACTGTATCTGCAATGGTTCCTCAAGCAGCACGGCATTACCTCGGTTCCATTCAGGGGCGGTTTTAAAAGAGGAAAGAAAGACTGGATGCGGGAGCTGTTTAAAAACCATGCTCAAGTATTGATAGCAACAGAAGCCGGCGGAGAAGGAATCAACCTTCAATTCTGCCACCATATCATCAACTTTGACCTTCCCTGGAATCCGATGAGGCTGGAACAAAGAATCGGCAGGGTCCACAGGCTCGGCCAGACAGAAGATGTCCATATTTATAATTTTGCAACGAAGAATACAGTCGAGGAGCATATCTTGAAGCTGCTCTATGAAAAAATTACTCTTTTTGAAAAAGTTATCGGTCAGCTCGATGACATCCTGACAAAACTTGATTTCGGGAAATTTGAGGAGCACATGGAGGATATCTTCACCAAGTCCCGATCACAAGGAGAAATGAAAATCAAGATGGATAATTTGTCGGCAATGATTCAATTCGCGGAAACGATGAAGGAGGAGCAGGAAAATGCAGCAAAACGAAATTCATCAATTTCTTGAGAGATACTTCACAGCCAATGAATGCCAGATAGTTGAAAACCATCCAGGCTATATGAACGTTCAACTTACGATTGATATGGACAAAGAGTTGATGAACCGCCCGTTTTATTGGCATTACCTGGAGAAGACCGGCGGGGTTCCCAACCCGATGAGACTTTGCTTGATTACCAACAAGGACAGGGCACCAGAGACGATCAAAGGCGAGGTGCTCCATTTCGGCTCTCCCCGCCTTCACCAAATTTTCCGCTCGGCCCGGCAGCTGGCGAGCTATACCCGCCTTTACGAAAGCAGGGCCGCTGTTCCGGGAAAACAAACACCCTTGCATCCTTGGCTGGGTTTAAATATCAAAATTTCCTATCAATGCGATCTCAAAAAAGACCTCCTGAAATCAATAGGGTTAAATCTGATCAACGGAGCGATGCAGGAGAATTTCCACAGAGAACTCATGAAAAAAAACCTGACTCCTAAAATACCTGATTTCTCCTTCACCCTGACGCCGATTATCAAACCATCCAGCGGAATTGCGAGGATCCGTTCTCAGATCCAGAGAGAACTTCTCTCGCAGCCGACAGACTGGGCGGAATCAGCAAGAAAACGCTGGCAGGAAGATTTAGATTTGCTGGATCAATTCTATGATGGGCTGGAAGAAAAACCAGAGTCCTATTTTGTTGAAAAGCAGGCACTTTCTGAACAATATGAACCTAAAATAAATGTGCAGATTATTAACGGGGGACTGTTTTACCTTCACCAATAAAATACAAAAGCGCAAGCGCCTAGATCAGCCCCGACAGGCAAATGTTCCTCAGAGAAAAAAAGGCGGGCTTTCCTTTTATTCTCTGAGGGTTATTTGACCCCGAGGGGCTAAGTCCGTTCCAGTGGGTACGGACCATCAGGCGCTGAAGCTGGACGGATCAAAAGCGCAAGCGCCTAGGTCAGCCCCGACAGGCAAATGTTCCTCAGAGAAAAAAAGGTGCACTATCCTTTTATTCTCTGAGGAACATTTGACCCCGAGGGGCTAAGTCCGTTCCAGTGGGTACGGACCATCAGGCGCTGAAGCTGGACGTGAATAATATAGCTATAAGTTATCAACAGAGAGTGATTTTATAATTTCCTATACAACAAAAAAACGGGATTGAAACGTTAAGTTTCTGATCCCGTTTTTTCACTTCTTCTTAAAGAAAAACATTAAAGCGTAGGGAATGACACCAAACCAGCGGAACAAAAAGGATTGCTTTTCTGTTTTCCGCAGCTCCTTGATGGATTTTCTTTCCTGCGGTGTTTTCTCAAAGTGCCTTACTGCTGTTTGGGTCATAAATTTCACGTAGTCATTGATTGACATTGATTCCACCATCCTTCAGGCTTCATCAATAGTGTCACCACGAGATTAATTCTTTAAACCAGCCAGTATTTTTTTTACAGTTTCTTCAATCGTTAATCCAGTTGTCTTTATTTCAAAATCAGAGGAGGCTTGATAGATTGGAACTCTTTTTTCATAGAGAGCCTTCAATCCATCCTTTCCCTTCTCCTTGACAAGCGGCCGTGTATTGTCGCCGGCAATGCGCTTCACTGTCTCTTCGAAACTGCAATTCAGCCAAATGACCTTTCCTTTGTTCTTCATCAGATCACGGTTGACTTTTCTTTCTGCCATCCCTCCCCCGGTCATGACTATACTCCATTTTCCACCCTGCAGCTCATTGAGAATTTCCGTCTCCATCTCTCTGAATCTATTCTCGCCGTACCGGGCGAAAATCTCTCCAATGGTCATGTTATACTTCTCTTCAATCAACTGATCACTATCCAGACAGTCACTATTTAATTCTTTTGCCAGTTCTATCCCTATTGTGGATTTGCCTGAACCCATAAATCCTATCAAAAAAATCATCTCATCCCTGCTCCCAATCAAGAATTTCTTTAGTATCACTCCGGTAAGTCACCATAACCGGTTTATCTATCTTTTCATCCGTTTCAAGGGTAAGCGTGATTGTGCCCACACTACCTTCTTCTACTGCCTTATACCGTACTATACCATCCTGATATACAAAAAAACCATCCATTGAGTGCTCTTCATCTAAAAGCTTTTCCACGGTGTAAAGCAGCAAACTCTCTCTTTTATAACCAGATTCCATCACATCCAGGTAAGAGTATCTGGAGATGAATATAGAGGCTGAGCTTACAGAAAAAACTAAAATCGCCGCTGTCAGCAGCATGGCAAAAGGCAGTATATAGCCTTTTTCACTCACCATAAGTAAAGAACCTCCCTGCCCATTCAAGTTCTCCTTCATAGGTCACAGCAATCTCCAATCCATTGGAAGAGGAAGATAGCTTGATTTCCTGGAGTGGGCCAAGGACCAATTCATGCCCTCTCTTGTTCACCCTCCTCCTTAGAAAATCACCATATCTTTCATATAAAACCTCTTCACCACTTTTAGTAAATGTAATAGAGGTATCCGTCACCTTAATATTCTCTGCTCCCCGGAATTCCTGTCTGAATTGCTGGCTGAACAGGTTCCATTCATATTCTTTGGAAGGGGCCAGCTCAGCCTCCACAAATAGTACCCCATTCATGATCACAGGCACACAGGCCGCGGCCAGTAAAAAGATAGAAAGCGTAAAAACAGCGTGAAGGAGGGTATATCCATTTTGGCCTCTCAACCTCTCACCTCCTTCGATAAGCAGAAGCGTTGGTCTTTGCCCGTATGATCCTTGTAATGGATACAAATTCCTCCCTCTTCCTTATTCTCAATAATTTTAAACACCTGTCCTTCCCTTCTGTATATGTGATTTTCTGCTGCTCCTGAGAAAAGGTCTTCTTCCAAATGTTCATAAAGTATCCTTGAAGCTCTGAAATCACTTTCCTTTTTTTCAAGATCAACAACCAGACTAATAACAAACGGGATGAAAATCAGCATAACCATGAAGATGGAAGAAATGGCCACCAGAGCTTCCGCAGTACCATAACCACTCTCACTCTTCAACATTGAACCTTCCTTGCCCAATCTGAAAAGTCAGCTTGATCTGGTCTTCACCTGCCATATAATAAAGACTTCCAAATTTATCTGTATTACCGTTCTCATATATGAAGATTCTATCTATAGAGGTATTAGGCAATTGCGAAATACCTTCTGGGAGAGCTCTCTCCAGCAGACTTTTGCCTCTGAAGTCTTTACCGGTATATTTACCTTGAATAGGATAAAACTGCAGAACGACTTTTTCTTTCTTATTGAGAGCATAACTTTGTAAATAGTAAAGGTCTGCTTTCAGCATAGAAACAAAGTTCTTCTTAATAAGAGCATCGCGAAATGGGAGGAAACTCAATGAGGTGAAAAAGAGAAGGGTAATGGATATCGATAGAACCAACAGCATTTCAAGCATGGTATATCCGTTCGGCTTTCCCTTCCCTTTATTCTCCAACGAGGACCTCTCCCTCAGTATTGATTGTAATTGTCCTTCCATCAGGGCACTTGGTACTCTCCTCTTTCAGATACTTCTTATCTACCAGAGCCTGCAGATCGTCCGGCAGACTTTTTTCTTCCATGCGATAGGCTTCCACCTGTCCAGCCACCATGTTCTGGAATGCCTCACAGCCTTTGCTGTTTATGGATGTCCCCTGCTTTGTCACATTCGGTATTGTGATGAGGAGGAGGACCGAAATCACCAGGAGGACAATCATCATTTCAATCAGCGTAAAGCCTTTTTGGTTCTTCAACATATTCATTAGCTCCTTCATTTAAAATAGTTTTTAGTGGTTAGATATTCTGATATTAGCTATCTTGATTATTCGGCGTTTTTTTGATTAGCTGGCGGAATTCTTACCCATTCCGGCTGCTTGGGGACATGTTTTTGGTTGATTGGCGGAGTTCATGTACCCTAGCTGGCTTCTTGGAGACATGTTCTTGGGTGATTGGCAGAGTTCATGTACCCAATCTGGCTTCTTGGAGACATGTTCTTGGGTGATTGGCAGAGTTCATGTACCCTAGCTGGCTGCTTGGGGACACGTTCTTGGGTAATTGGCGGAGTTCATGTACCCATGCTGGCTTCTTGGGGACATGTTCTTGGGAAATTAGCGGATTCATGTACCCACGCTCGCTTCTTGGAGACATGTTCTTGGGAAATTAGCGGATTCATGTACCCATGCTCGCTTCTTGGAGACATGTTCTTGGGTGATTGGCAGAGTTCATGCTCCCAAGCTGGCTTCTTGGGGACATGTTCTTTGGAAATAAGCGGAGTTCATGTACCCATGCTCGCTTCTTGGGGACATGTTCTTGGGTGATTGGCGGAGTTCATGTACCCTAGCTGGCTTCTTGGAGACATGTTCTTGGGTGATTGGCAGAGTTCATGTACCCAATCTGGCTTCTTGGAGACATGTTCTTTGGAAATTAGCGGAGTTCATGTACCTATGCTGGCTTCTTGGGGGCATGTTCTTGGATGATTGGCGGAGTTCATGTACCCAATCTGGCTTCTTGGAGACATGTTCTCGGGTGATTGGCGGAGTTCATGTACCCACGTTGGCTTCTTGGAGACATGTTTTTGTGAGATTGGTAGAGTTCATGTACCTATGCCTGATTCTTAGAAACAATTCATAAACCAAGTGAAAATTTCCCTTAGCACAAAATAATCACCCTAGTGACTGCATCACTTGGAACATCGGCACCATAATGGAGAAATAAATGAGAAGGATAAACACACCTATGAACAAGAATACAACTGGCTGGATGACAGTCAGCAATTTTTTGCCGCTGTCCTCAAGGGTTTCCATACAGAACTGGCTGTATATGAAAAGCTCCTGGGGTAATTGTCCTCTTCTTTCACCATGTCTGATTACTTCCAAAAATCCATCAGTGAACAAACCGAAGAATTCGACTGTTTCAGGGAAACTCTTTCCGATTCTTAAATCCTGAATCATCCGGCCTGCTGCTTCTTTGAACAGCGGCCTGTATGTCTGGCTCCCCAATTCATTCAAAGCCTGATTGATCGACATCCCGCTGTTTAATAAAAAGCTCACTTCACGGGAAAAGAACTGAGTGTAAAGCAGTCTTAAGTACTTTGAAATAAGCGGAATGCGCAGGAGCATCTCTGCCCTTTTTAAAGGAGTCCGCGACTGAAAACGCTGGTAAAACACTGCCCCCCCAAACACTGAAAGGACCAGGAGCACCAGGAATAGAGCTGGAAGACGTTCGACGATAACGAGGAATATACGCAAGTTATTTTCCGGACTGTATCCCATGGAAGAATAAAGGATTTGAAATTGAGGGAAAAGCACACTTTTAAGCAGGATCATTACACCGATTAGAATGAAAATTAATGCGAGGGGATAGGTCAGCACTTTCATTAATGCCTCTCTATCCCTTTGCCTGGCATGCAAATACTCACCTGCCTGGATAAGTGTTTCAGCAATTCTTCCATGCATCTCTGCAAAATAAATCTGCGTACACACATGAAGCGGCAAACCGGCAGATTGAAGGACTGCAGAGAGGGATGACCCATTTTGTAACTGAGACAGCATCTTTTGTTTAATGGCATCTTGTCCCTGATAGTGTCCGATGAATACAAATTCGATGGCATCTGTTAAAGAATAACCGTTGGATAAAAGTTCACCGAGGCGCTTTAAAAAGGATCCATGATCTTTAATGTTCCCATTTTTTCTTTTCACTCTATTCTCCACCTGTTCAGCTCACGCTCAGGTATGTACCCAAGGGCACATCCTTTACGCAGCAAATTTGTCAGAGTGGGATAGTGGTAATGAGCAAGTTCTCCTTTCGCTTCCTTCAGCACTTCATTCAAAGCCTTCCCGCTTAGAATCTCATAGATTGCTGCTCTTTTATCACGAGGATTCCTTGTACATGTCTCAAGGCATGTCTCTCCACAGACTGGACAAGTCAGGGTGATCAGCCGTTGAGCTGAAACGCCGATAAGGCATTGCTGGATTTCATGCCACTGAGGTGTTTGGTCTTTATAGAAGACACCTCATTTAATTTCATCATATAACTTCACCTCTGCCCGCAAACTCCGTTCCCTTAACCACGCTGATAGCTTCGTCTTCCTCGCTTCGGTTGTGGTAAAAAAATAGATAATGGGTGTACTCTCGAAATTCTTTCGTACCAATGGGATAATCTCTGCATAGCTTTGCACCTTCTTCCGGTTGTCTGTCATGTTGAGCTGATTGTCAATCTCGATAATGTGGGTATATCCGTTTCGCGTGAATAAAGCATCGGCCACCACTTTCTTTTTATTGTTCACCTTCATCTGATCCCCAAAGATAATCCCATCCACCTTCCTGCTGGGTGCTTCCTCCACTTCTAAGGTGTATTCATTCTTCCAGTCATAAGGGCAGTCGAAATGAATATAGACATCATTCCTTAGTAGGTAGTGACCTATCTGCATGGACTTGGTGACTTCTTTATCGGACCCGATGTATTCCCGGCCGGCTTTGTTGAGGTATATCACCTTTTCCTTTTCATAATAAATTTGATGGGTATATTCAGATAATTGATTCACCACCCGGCACGCATTCCGGTAGCTGCTTAAATTATGGATGCTTAACAGGTGTTTGATTTTCACTATCCCCAATCGGTCTATCGTCATTAACAGTTCTTCGTGTCGTGAATTCATCCGCCCTTCCCTCCATCATTTTAAACATCATTTTATCGTCAATATACGGCACTTGGACTTCTCTTTTCTTCTCCACCATGTATATGGCTCTGCCTGGAATAGATGGTAAATCCTCTGCTCCTACTTCATCCAGAAGAACCTGACTTGCAATTCGCGAAGCGCAAACAAATGAGATACGAGCGACAATGTTCATTTTCACTTGCATCGGTACAGCTTCCTTGGTCGGGTATTGAGTGGCGTAGATCAGGCGCATTCCAACAGCTCCACCTATTCGGGCAATCTCACTAAGGGCAGCCTGACAAAACTCAGCGTATTTCTTGGCCTTTTTATCCTTGATAACATTCGGTGATAGTTCAGCTCCTTCATCCACAATAATGAATGTTCTCTTTTTGATAGGCGAGTCGATAATGTTGGTGTAGCCTTTGTCTCGGAACATCAATTCCTTTTTCTTTAGATCCTCGGTTATCGTCATTAATACTTCTGCTGCTTCGTACACATCACAGGCCACTTCCTTCACCTGTGGAAATACTTTGTACTTGTAAAACTCCAAGCCGGCCTTTAAATCCAGGATATAAAACTCCACATTCTCCGGTTGATTCATCATCAACGTGTGAAATACTTCTTTCATGAATACCGTTTTCCCAAATCGGGTGACTCCACCATTAAGGAGATGAGGGTACTTTTCAAAGTCGTGATACAAAACCCCTTGATGATTCCTCCCAATCGGTACTTCCCAGGTGTTCGGCCGGACTAGACTTTCATCGTAATCCCATCGCTCCGGTAACTTCTCATTAAACACTCTCAACTTCAACACTCCTTCATATTCGTACTCCACTTCCCTGTTAAGCGCTTCTTTTAATGCTGGGAGTAAATCCTCGAATATCTCACTTGGCATCCCTCTAGGAAGCGTATAGATGTATGTGGTATGCGTTCCTCTGTCGTGCTTCGATTTCAGTTTAGGATAGATAAGGTTATCACCTTTCTTGAAGCATATTTTCCGATTAATTAACACTTGCTGAATGGTTCGCTTATCATTTTTCTTCCTGGGAATGAGGGCAGCCCCTACAATGACCGCGGGAATGGCGAGAAGTTCAAGCATCACCAATACCTCTTAATGATTTTACTTTCAATACTCCTGTATGAGTCCACCTCACAAGCATCGAAACGGTACATGTGGTCTAGGATGGAATCGTGTTCTTCTTTGTCCTCAGAATCCTCCATAAGGCTGTTTAGGTGGCTTGAAGAGAATAGATAAGGTGAATAGTCTAACTCCTTATATTCGTTGTCTCTGAGCCTTTCTCGATTAACCTTACTGTTAGCGATGGTATGAAATACTGTGCCTAAAATGTTCAACAAAATCCCCTCCTGTTTTTACGATAAGAAGCATCGGAAAAAGATATATGATAATATATCAGCCGGTTTTGAAATGAAATGCCAGGACAGGCAAACATAACCGACCTAAAGCACATGGCAGCAGTCATTGAAATAGACACTAGATGAATAATTGACTGATGTATGATAAGAACTTGAGTATCGCACCAGCTTTGATGACTTCAACGACAATTACGAGTAAGTCCTCATTAATGGAAAAACCCCCTTTATCCAGTGCGGCAAGCAGCAGTAATCCCCCTCCCAATGATCCAGTGGCAACTATCCCGAATGTAAATGGATCCATGATGTTGTTCACTCCCTTTCGCTTTGTATACGTCATTGTATGGGGAATGAATGAAAATGATTATAAATTTTTATAATTTTACTTGTACTTTTTTATCAGTTGAATTATAATTAAATAAAGGACATAATAGAAAGGAGGAAGTCATATACTTAGGAGTTGTACTGAATTGAAAAGTAAAGTTCGCAGCCGATTAGGAGAAATTATCGAAGCAAAAGGATTGAAGATGAAGTGGGTAGCTGAACAGATCGAAGCGACTCAATCACAAGTGACTAACTGGTGTAAGAATGAAAAGGGTTATGCTAACTCAACACCGAATGTTGTTTATATTTTGAAGCTCCAGAGAGTGTTGGGTGTAAGTGTTGAAGAGATGTTTGAAGAAGTGGAAATCGAACAGTAGACACAACCTGTGTAAGAAATGGAGGGAATTCAAGTGTCTGAAAAACACGAGATTGGAGATATGTATAAAAAATATCCTGCTTATCGAGTTGGGGAAGTTGTTTTTACAGAGGTGAAAATCGTTGAAGTTGACGATGATTTAGATGATGTGAAAGTAAAGATTGGCACAACAGAAATATGGTTAAAACAATCTCAAATTAAGCATAAGTAAATGCACTATTCGATGATATGGACTGATAGTGGTCTGAATCTGGACTGATAATCGACACAAAAAATGCAACATATGGAAGGGTGCGCAAGAAATGACAGTGAGAGAATTAATACAGGAATTACTAAAGCATGACATGGATATGACAGTAGCCACATTAAATGAAGGACAAACGATAAACATTGATGAAATAAAAATTGAACGTCAAGACAACAATTCGAAGATGTAATGAAGGAGGAATAAAAATGGATGGGAATTTAGCGATGGCAGACCAATATCTTTACGAAACCGAGGAGATAAATAACTTTTGGGCGGATGTATATCACCATATGGAAGAGTATCAATGCACTGAAAAAGAAGCTATCGACGTTGTAAGGAAGATTTATAAATTTTGAAATACAACATAGAAGCCATAGTGGAGATAGCCGGAGTAAAAGCACGCTGGAATGATTACGGCTATAAGGATAAAGTGGAATCCGGGCATAGGTTGATACGGAGGATAAGGCGAGAGACCGGGAATCGGCCGTTGGAGATTATCAAGGTGACGGCAGACGATGAGGATATCACGGAAGAGGTTATAGAAATAGAAAAAGGCCCCCGCATATAAGCAGGGGCTTATCTGTTACTTATAATCTTGCAGCAACTCCAGGAAGTTTCGTCTCAATCTGTTAATAACGATAGCTGCTTCTTCCCTTGTGAGGTTATCTCCCGGCCGCTTGCCATCAAAATATCCATTGTCTGTAACTTCTTTCCAATCCTTTTCAGCCCACTCACTAACCACATTCACATCACGACCTGATACATTCACTTTATCCGCTTCTATCTTAGCCACTTTAACTTCCTCCTTTTTTACTTCCTTGTAAGATAGACCGAAGTATTCCAACACGCCTTGCGCTGTTTCCCTGGCTACTTCCTTCTGGAAATCCTTATCAAGCATTAACTCCGCTTCGCCTTGATGGTCCATGAATCCATTCTCGGTTAGGATCCCCACTCCATCAAACTCTCTGGTGATGTGAAGATTCTGCTCCACAATGCCCCTGTACACCTGTTTAGTACCTTGTCGAAGGTATTTGCCTACACACTCCGCTAAACGTCGTGCATGGGTACTTCCGGGCTGTATATGGACTGATATGCCGCTAGGGTTAGCACCTTCAAAGGTTCCGTCAAATGCGTTGAAGTGGAAGCTGACTAAAACTACCCTTACATTAGCTGCACCATATTTCCTGACGTAATAATTCAACAGGCGGTTAGCTTCATCGGTTCTCTCTTTTAACGGAACATTGTGAGTACCTGCTGAAATATCATGTACTATCACGCCATGTCTTTTTATCTCTTCCCCAAACAGTTCACTCACAGGCTCATTAAATTCTTCTTCTTGAATCCTGCGACCTAGAGATTTGATGTAAGGAGTTTCTTTACCTGGTTGCCCCTTACCATGACCGCCATCTCGTAAGACTACATATATCATTATTTTACCCCCTCGTCTTTTAACCCTTTACCAAGTGACGGATTAACAATGACTCCTGCAGCAATCAAGACAGCTAACACAGCATTGACATATTCATCGTACTTCTCAGGAGCCAGCAACCCAGCATCCTGCACAAACAATCCGATTAATGAAGCTAAAGCCACCCATAGAGCATAATTCTTAAAACGAGAATTCATTTTATTTCCCCCTATCTTATGAAATACTCAACTAATAAAAATAGAATCCCGCCACTTTGAACGATTTTAAGTGTGAGATCCCATCTATTTTTTTGAGCTTCCTTCTTTAATTCATGTTCGCTTTTTTGCAAATCGAATTCATTCACTCGGTTTTCTTTATTCGTATCAATCATGTTGTCGATTAGCTTATTCAGTAATTCCTTTTGTTCACCATTGGCTTTAAGCACGCTATTTTCTAGTTTTATCACGCTGTTTTGGGTATGCTCCTGGTTATATTTCAAGTCCCTCATTTGATTAGTGAACTCCGTTTGATTGGCTTTGAGTTCTTTAATCTCATGTTCATTCTGGATTAACCGTTGCTCATGGTCCTGAACAATCTTATCCATGTTGTCATCTCCATTCATTTTTAGAAACACCCCCTATAAATCCCACAAAACTTTCTCTAGCTACATTATAGAAAAATATGGTATATTGAATTTGTCGTCAGCAGCGACACCTTAAAGAGACTGTCTCCCGGCATTGGAGTGGCAGTCTCTTTTTATGTTTTATATAAACTCTGTTCTTCTTATCTCATGCTTCATCCTGCCACCCACCACTAACGGCATCGTCCACGCTGTTTCCGAGTATTTGCCGCTGATATCTAAGTCACTGAAATGAACATTGAATACATCAAAGTAGTCGTGCATCGGCATCAGTGCTGTCTCAAACTCCACTTTCCCGAATGTTTGGTTAGCTTCATATGCCAAGCGTTCTGTATAAGCATCAAGACTCGCCTGGTCCGCTGTGTTGTCTATTTCCCGATAATCCACTATGTTCCTTCCTCTGTTGACGGTAGAGAGGATATTGTCAGGATCATCGTTTGTGTAATTGGCCGTAAATTCCATCGGTGCCTCTTCTTCCTCTGCTTTCACCACCACGACCCACACGTTCGGCAGCCCGAATACATCCAATTCCTCCGAATATCCACCGGCAACCACCGATTCCGAGTCCGTGAAGTAGTCATATTCGCTCGCTCGATCCGTTGGGCTGCGGTAATAAGCCGAGGTAAAATAACCGTTCACATCAACGTGTATGGACTCGTAGTTAATACCACGTAACAACTCGTTAATGGCGAACAGTTTTTCCTTGCCGATTGCAAACGTGATGTCCTTCGATGTCACTTTGTCGCTCGATTCGATGTTATATTTCGTGATGCCAGCGCCTTTCAGAATCGTTATCACCGCATCCACATAGTTCGTGCCAGCAGGGATAACGTAAGGCTCCACGAATTTATCATCGTTGAGTATCGTCAGACCGTCATAAGCATCCACTTCCCGGAACACCTGACCGCCTTCCTCATAGCGTATTGGCGATGACAGAAGAAACTCGCCCATCGGAAATTCAACCCAGCCGCCTTTCGTTCCCCGCTTCGCTTCTTCGATAAGTGGCGCAAACTGTTGCGAGAAGAAAGCGTAATAGGAGCCGTAGTTTATCGGGTCGGGTACATAAATCCGAACAATCGGGCGAATGCGGTCGGACAGATAGTTGATTTCGCCATCGTCTCGCAAGGTGAATCGGGCAGTACGCTTGATGACCGCCAACGCTTGCTGAGTGATTTCACCGCTGAGAACGTTGTATAGGTCGGCTTTCTTGTTGCCGGCTTTGTCGAGTAGTTCATATCGGAAGTCGATTCGTCGATGTGGATGGTGCAAAGCGAGTTTAACCTGTGCCGCTGTGAATCCGTCACGTTCTAATGAGAGCATGTCGCACCTCCTTTACATATAAAAAAGAGCCGGGGATTCCGACTCTTCGTTGTTGCGTATTAATGTCCTATTGTGAAACATAGAAAAATGTAGCTCTCATATAGTTAGCAGACGTTCCAAAAAATCGAATACCTGTATTAGTTAGTGCTATACGATTATTAGCACCTGTTGCCATTGGGAACTCAGCTTTCCAGTTCATTCCGTTTGTTGGTTTAAATTCAGACGGATATGGGATTATTTCAGTGTCATTAACTAAAACCTCTGTGTTAGTGTGTATTGAACCCATAACCATATCGCCTTGTCTCCAGAAATAAACAAAACCACCATTAGCTAACGCTACTTCTTTGTAGTTAATTTTATCCTTGTATTTATTGTTAAGGTTTCTTACTCTTTGACTTGCAGTCTCAGTAATAACAGGATTTGAAACAGTTTTAAACGCATAGATAATATCGTTATCATTTACGCTTATATCATTGGAAGTATCAATGTTAACACATGTATCCGCTAAGTTTGTTGGATTGGAGGTATTCCCATAATAAATTGTATTTGAAGTGAGGTCTATATTATTAGAGCCTAATATATCGGCTATTCTCTTATCATGGTCAACTTTTAACTCATTGCCCACAACCTTAACAAAGTTAGCATTAGTGAATACAAATTTTCCAGTATTAAAGTTAATCTGGTTATCCGAGAAAGATATTACATACGGATATAACGCATTAGCTTTCGCATCTAAAACTTTTATATCCCTACCATGTAAACCGTTATCAGCAAAAGAGATATAGAAACATTGATTATATTCTGTTTCATCCAACTTTATAAGAACTAGTGAACCATAATCTACGTTCAAATTTGCAATGTAATTTCCTGTGAATCGTATGTCATAACCACTTTCAATAAAAATAGTAGAAGCAGTTGCCTTTTCCGTTTCTAAATCATCATTGTAAAGATCAAAAGTGTTCGCACCGCTGAAATACTGTCCTTCTGGGAAGAATCCATTCGCAGTATAGGAAGTATTCGTTGATTTCTCAAGACTTAGCGCTCTGTAAGAAGCAAGCATAACATTGCCATCAAATTCATTTTCCATACATTTTCCTCGAATAATAATTCCATTTCGGATTAATCTTCCACGGTTTTTATAAATTACGGAATTATAAACAGTGTTTAAAATCATATGAGTATCTAATTTAGTCCCAATGATCCCACCTATTTCAACGGTGTTACTGCCTTCTGACAAGTTAGAATCATTAGGGCTACTAAATAATATTCCTATTTGACCATCGAACTGCCCTGTTCCTTCTATTTCGAAGTCCTTTAATGTCGCTCTCCTACTCCTGTTGACTTTGATGCACGCTCCCGTACCTTGGAAGATTAATTTTCCCTTTCCTCTACCGTCCAGATAAAGAGGTACATCTAGGGGAATTTCGATTGTTTCGGTTATTGTTAGAGCTTGTGTGAAAGCAACAGGAACGCCCTGTTCAAGTAGATTCTTTAGTGTATTTGTGTAATTACCTAAACTAATTATCTCCGCATTTTGTGCCAAATGTGCAGCAACGTCATTAATCTTCGGCTCCAAATATCGCGGATCATTCTTTAAATCTGGCTTCTTCGTTTGCCAAGGCATTTTATCGGAGCACCTCCGCTCTAAACGAACTATCAGCGACTATCTGTACGCTCGTAAACGCTTCAAATAATGCGCTGTACCCTTCGCCCGGCTTAACCGTTCGGGCATTTCCGTTAATCGTGAAACTCAAGTCAGCATCACCATCGTTCATTATCGCAAACCCAAAGCGCTCACTCGGAAATGTTTTCGTGATGTTTGCGCTACCTTCCCATGACTCCATCGCCACCGTACCAAGTTGAATGAATGCGTTAGCGCCATTTCGCCCGGTGATGACTTCGTACTGATTCGTGTCCGGGTTGAAATACTGCGGTGATGGGCGCCTGTCTTTATCGGTTATAATTGACTTATCGTTAAATGCCATCGTAGCACCTCCATAAAAAAGAGAACGTCATCAGACGCCCTCCTTGTAATCTATTCGCATAATTTCCAGGCTCGTTGTCTGCCCGCCCCATATTTCGTCTGCTAACGGTAAGCGAGTGATAACACCGAACACCAACCGCCCTCTTCCGTCTCGATAACAGAGGATGTTGCGACTATACACGAGTCTTTCCAGCGCTTCTCTCTGCGCTGTATCAAGCAACGTGAGGGAAAACGACACGATATCGTCCTGCATCTCGCCTGTCTCCACCACCGGGCTTCTGCGCCCTTTAAATCGCATTACCGCCGATTCGACTTCCCATTGAGAGGAACGACCACCGCCATCAAACCGGAAGTTATAAACCGTTGCTTCGGGACTGGTGATGTCGTGAAGCCAAACGCCCCGGAATGTTGTTGACCCTTCGCTGATCTCACTATCCGAGAAAGTACCGTTTTCCCCTATCGCCCGAATTTTATATTTATACGTCTCCCCATTAGCCACCGCATAATCACGGTAAATGAAACTAACGTCTTCGGATATCAGAACCCATTCTCCGTCAATGTGTTTATACAAATCGTTGCGAGTCACTTCGGGCTGAGTATCGTTAGGCGTTGGGTTATTATTGCTGATGACTAAATGTCCTGTCGCTGAATCCACGTTGATAATCGGATTCGGTGGCGGTGTGTAGGATACAGTTGCGTTTAGAATCGCATATTCAGACCACAAACCCGCGTTGTTCTTGGTACGCAACTTAATAACGTATTGCCCGCCATTTACCAAGTCAATGCCGATGGTTCTCGCTCGAATCCACGTTGTGCTAATCGTTCCGGTGTTCCACAACGTATCACCTAACGTGTTATCAATCACAATTTGATACGCAGTTTGTTCGGTAGAAGACCATTGGATATTCGGACGTGATACGGATATTGTTGTACCTGGCGATGAAATGGTAGGAGCATCAGTCGCTTCGGCTGCGGTAAATACTCGAATGTCAGAATAAGGACTTTCGATCCCTACTTGGTCAGACGTTTTCACTCGCCACTCAATCTGACCCTCTGGAAATACGTTGGACGAAAAGTCATAATACTCCTTGTTGCTTCTTACCGTCGCTGTGTTCCATGTGGAGTTCCCTTGTTTACGCCATTGGATATCCGCACGACTCTGTGTGTCGTTTATGTTAGGGTCGTTATGCTTCCAAGACAACCGTTGTACAATTGTCCGGTCTACAGCCGTACCACTTGGCGATAAATTAGTCGGTTTATTTGGAGGTAAGTTATGTTGAATCGTAAAAACCCCATCCGACATATCGTAGTCAGTGTAAGAACTTCCGTTTTTTCCACGTATTCTTATCTTCGCCACGGAGGACTCCGATTCATTGGAAAAATTATATGAGTAGGTATCCGCATCTATTTCCGTTTCACTAACAATCGTTTCCCAGGAGGAGCCGCCATC
Source organism: Rossellomorea vietnamensis (assembly GCF_008180615.1). Taxonomy (GTDB): domain Bacteria; phylum Bacillota; class Bacilli; order Bacillales; family Bacillaceae_B; genus Rossellomorea; species Rossellomorea vietnamensis_D. The sequence continues at coordinate 153,095 of NZ_VTEH01000006.1, read as the reverse complement.
TGTCGATAGGTCTATTTGAAACTGCAATCCGGTTGTTGGCGCTGTCCATGCGATTAAATACTCGGAGGATATAGCCTCGCCCCCATTCGGAGTGGTTAGAGTGGGCGCATCAGCTATAATCGTTCGGGTATACCAATAACCGTCTGTGTGCCGTCCGTCTGCCGGATACTCATCTTCCTCTGCTTTTACCGTTCCGATATAACTTCCTCTCACGTAGCGACTCAAATACGATGAGCGTTGATAGGTGTAGAGTGTCGAACCTTGGAAATATGACCTGAAAAGAGTAGTACCACCGCTGACCGTTTCATATACACTATCAGAGGAGAAAGTTCCCGATGTTGGGTAAATCGTTTTAAGTGCCCCACTTACATTATATTGTCCGGTGTTTTCGTTAAGGTAGTGGTTTGGATACGATTGATAGGACGATGTTGAATACGTTCCTTGCAACGACTCAGCTTCACTTGCGTATACAGATTGCGAGTTATACTTTTCGTAAATATACTGTGTCATCTATTCACCTCCCTATTTCCAGTCCCCGCCGGTTCTGTTAGCAATTGTCATATCACGGTGCAACTTACGTTTATTGTGAGTATAAGTTGACTCCGCGACTATTTTCCCATCAAGTACCGATTGAATAATAATAGGCTGTTCGGGTTTCATCGTACTCGAAGACTGTATTTCGTTCATTTGATGAGTTAAAGACGTTTTAGATGGAATTGTGGCTAAAGCCAATTTTTCAGACATGTTTTGAATTCCCCTTAAAGAGTTATTCATACCTGTCTGTAGACCTTCACCGATCATTTCACCCATCCATGTTGTTACTCTTGATGGAGAATTAATATCCAACGCTTCTTTAATGGCTTTTTGAACTGTCTCTGCTATTGCTTTTGACTGGCCAACAAGTTCACCCATCATAGAACCCATACCATCAATCAAACCTTCAACAGCGTTTTTACCAATACTTTTCATATCTGTGAATTCGTCTTTTGTGCCTTCTTTTATTCCTTTGATTTTATCTATCCACTCAACTTTTAAAGCTTCAAGTTGTTTTTCAGAATCAGAACGAAGTTCCTTAATTTGAATAGCTGTCTCTTTTCTCATTCCTTCAAGCTCTTTGGTTGCTTGTTCGTTAGCGAGTTTGTGCTTCTTAGCCCATATTTCTTCATAAGCAGCTAACTCTTCATCGGATAATGTAGTAAGAGCTTTTATTTCCGCTGCAGCTTTTGGTCCTAATTCACGAAGTTCAGATAGCAACCCTTCTCCAATTCCTCTTTTGGCCAGACTCTCGATATTAGTAGCCCATTCTTCAAAAGTTACAACCTGACCTTTAAGATTATTTATCAAGTCTTGACCGGTTACTTCCATATCAATTTTCACTTCGTCAAATATCCCAGCAAAAGAATAAAGAGAACCCGCCCTACTGTTTAAGGTCTTTTGATACTCTTCTGTAAGTGCTTTCTCTTGTTGAATCATCTTATCATTTGTATCTTTGACTTTATTGGAATACTCTTGGTTAATCGCAATCAATTTATCATTGATTTCTTTCTTTACACGATAAACTTCTTTTTCTGCTTGTTTACGAATCTCTGTTCCTTCTTCATAACGAACCATAACCCTTTCCCAAGTCGATAACTCTTCCTGAAGTGAAAGTTTGTTGTAATGTTTTTTGTCAGAAATGTATTCTTTCGATTTATTAAAAGCTTGCAATTCCAATTCTTCTTGTTTTTTGATTATTTCTTTTTTCAACCTGTACACTTCGCGGTCAGCTTCTTTCCTCTGATCCGTACCTTTTTTATATTGTTTTTGTACACGTTGCCAAGCTTTTAACTCACCCTCAAGTGACATTTCGTTATAATACTTTCTCTCATCAACGAATTTTTTTGAAGCTTCAAACGCAGATTTCGCAAGTTCTTCGGCTGACTTTTCTACTTCTTTTTGAGAATCATCCATCCCTTGTGCTAAACCTGCGCCAATTTCTTTACCGACTTCATCCCTCATTACACGAGAAGGTGAATGAATGCCGAGGATTTTCTTAGCCCACTTAGGAATATTTGAAGCTAATTCTTCAACCTTTTCCATAATTGAACCAGCCATGCTTCCGATTCCTTTCACTAACCCACGAATTATGTCTTTTCCGATTTCTTTCAAATCAATTCCTTGAAAAAACTCCATTACGTCTCCCCAAATCGAAGAGATGGTACCGCTAATATTTCCCATCTGATCTTTTACAGCTTTCCACATTCCTCGAAAATCACCTGTGACTAGAGATTTCAAGAAAGATAGAGAATTAGAAAATGTGCTTTTCACAAAAGAGAATATTGAACTCACAATACCAGAAACCATCTTCATATAAGAACGGATAGCATTGGTGATAGAAGAAAATCTCCCTTTGGTTTGAGCATCAATAAAGCTTAAACCTGCATTAAAAATACCCTTTACTGTAGAGAAAAACAGAGAAAACATTTTCTCTATAGAACCCCATATAGCATAGGAATAAGCCTTTACTTGGTCCCAATTTTTGTATAGAAGTACCCCGGCTGTTACAAGTCCAGCTATTGCCGCTACAGCTATTGCAATCGGTCCTGCTATGGCAGCGATGCTAATATTTAAAGCACCTGCTATGGTAATTAAGCCGCCAATCCCACTAATCAATGAGCCTATTACAATGATTAACGGTCCTATCGCGGCAGCAACACCACCCAGAACCAAAACCATTGTTTGTCCTGTAGGACCTAGCTCATTAAACCAATCTGCTAGTTTTTGTACAGCTGCTGAAACTTTAGGCAGCCACTGCTCTGCCAAAGATAACAATGTATTGCCTAACGGTATAAGTTCCGCTTGCATTTCACGCCAAGCTTCAGTTAATCGAGTGCCAAAGTTATCATATAGGGAGTCTCCAGCTCTCTGTGTAGCCCCTTCAACAGTTCCTAATTGGTTTGTTGTCGTACCCATAGCGCTGATTACGTCCGCTTCTAAATCTTCAAACTGAGTGCCGAAAAGGGCCACCCCTGCTTGATTTCGTTTTACTGGATCCTCGATTGCTGCTAATGCTGCAACAGTCGCTTGAAATGCTTGTTCACCTTTCTCGCCACCTGCGGCAATCGCGTTTCCCATTTGTTCCGCGTTTAATCCAATTATTTGAAACCCTTCAGCGGTCGCATCCGAGCCGTCTTTTGCCCTGATGTTAAATTCTTTCATGGCATCCCCGACTTTATCGAGGTTAAATGCCCCTGCTTCCGCACCAGAGATTAGAATATTCATCATATCTCTTGCGCTGTGCCCCATCGTAGCGAATTGTGGAGAATACTCATTAAGAGTGTCTAATAATTCCCCTGAATAATCGCCGCCTTCTTGAAAACCACGAGTCATAAGGTCGAAAGCTTCATTTGCAGAAATGCCAAAGTTAATCATCATATTATTGGCCGTCTTAGTCGATTCGGTTAATTCTGCACCAAAGGCATCCCGCAATATGAAAGCTTTTTCTGAAGCAGATTCAAGTTGAGAGGGATCAATTAATTTCATGTTCTTTGAAACTATCGCCACACCATCTGCAGCTTCTGCCATACTTTCTCCGAATGCGTTTTGCCATAGGCTTTGAGCTATGCCATTTAACTTTTCGGCTTCTTCGGAAGTAAGACCTAACTGAGCTTGCATCCTACCTTGAGAACTTTCTACATCGCTTGCAGCTTTACCCGCAAACGTTCCTAATGCAGCTAAAGGCAAAGTCACTCCGGCCACCATGTTGGCTCCTGCACCCTTCATGTTTTCTCCAGTTTCCTTTAGGTTGTTACCCACTGTTTTAGCCTTTTCACCAACATCTTTTAAACTATCACCGAAGGATTTCGCTTGTTGTTTAGTGGATGCTAATTTATTTCCGAAGGTTTTAAGCTTGCTTTCGGTTTCAACGATTTCTCTTTGGAAGGCTCTGTATTGTTCTTCTTTAATCTGACCCTTAGCAAACTGCTGTTGCACTTCTTGTTCCGCGCTTTTAAGTTGCTTTAACTTGGTTGAAGTGTTATCAACTTGGTCGGCAAGAAGTTTTTGTTTCTGAGCAATTAACTCTGTGTTGCCAGGGCTGAACTTCAAGAGACGGTCTACGTCCCTAAGTTCTGTCTGTAGTTCCTTACTTCGGCTATTGACACTACTCAGTGCCTTATTTAACCCTTTGGTATCGCCATCTAATTCTATCGTGATACCTTTTATATTCTTTGACATTCTCTCACCTCCTAGAAGGAGTCAAAATCAGATTGTTTTGCTCTTTTGGTCTTTGTTTTTTTCGGGTTATTGTAGTCGATGTACTCGCTAATGAAATCAAAGCACATAGCGATAGTCATCTCTTCCAAGTCTTGGAGAGTAAGTCCCGCTTGTTTGATAAGTACTAAAAAAGAGTCAGTGGTGAGGGGGTCACCATCTGACTCTTCTTGTTCATTTTTTATTTTTTTTTAGAGGTAAGGGAGCTTGTAATAAGATCCTGAAGTTCCGGGATGATTTCCATTAGTGGAAATGAATCAAATTCATCTAACCATTCCATCGGTTCAGGGATTTCCTTATCTGCTGTTTTCGCTAACACCCAGCAAATATTATAAAACACTTCGGTGTCAAGACTCTTCATTTTCTCAAGGGAAGGGTTTTTACCTAATTTAGCTAAACCTTCCATACTCATGATATCCACCAGGAAATCCCGGTGGAATTGAGCTTTGTATCTCAAAGGAGTTGAACCCCTTGATTTAAATTTTACTTGTTTATCATCAATTGTTAATGTCTTTTCCATCTAATCACCTCTTAAACTGCTGGACTTTTTTCGTAAACGGCTGAATACCAAGAATCGTACACTTCAACAGGTGTTTCTGTTGTTGTTTTTGTTTTAACTGCATAATCCGTTTCGCGTGGGCCTGCGATGAAGCTTAATTCATTCGTGTTTGGTTCTACAGAATCTGTTCTTGTAGAAGATCCCACTGTAGGTCTGTTTGCTGAGCAGCTATACAACACATGGCGAACCGCTTTAACGTCTCCGTCAAACTCAAATAGCAGCGCGAATTTTTTACCCTTGGCGTTTGAGTTTTCTGTAAGAACCATGTCTGTTTCATCTTTAGTTTCGCCCAAAGCATCAACCGCGAATTGTTCAGGTATATTAGCTAAAGAAATTGTTCCATCATAACCCTGGTTGTTTGCTGCAGAATAGAAAATCATGTCATCAGCATAAAATTCAACCATTTCCCCTCGTGGTTCTAGGGATAATTCAACCGCACCTGGCACTTTAACCGGCTCATCATAAGTTATAGATCCAGCGCTCTCCGTGAATGTTGCATAATGTACATTTTTCAAACCAAAAGTTACTTTGTTACCCATTTATATCACTCCAATTTCATAAGTTTTTTTAAACATCTTTTCTGACTCAATCCAAACTTCATTTGCTTCCCAAGGGATTTCGTTATCTTCAAGTACATCTTCTAGTGCTTGTTCTGCTGATAAATCTTTATAAGAAGTGTAAAGTTCAACAGTAAGATCATTTATTTTCTTCAATACAGTGTCATCTGCGAAAAAGTTAGAAGTCGATGGAGACAGATACACAATAAAAGGTGGATCAGGGATCGGTCTGTTTGTTGATTCAGTGAAATGAGAATAAGCCACAGGATAACCTGCAGCATCTAAGATTCGTTTCAATTCAATTAGTGTCATCCCTTAATCACCTTCTCCACTCTTTTAACATAATCATCAATAGCCTGTTGTTCTGCTGGAGCGATGTGAACTTGCGCAGCTACTCTTCCACCGCCACGTTTGGCGTGACCTTTCTCCAAAAGGTGTGTCAGGTGGTAATCTGTACGATTATAAACCACTTGAGCAGTACCAACCTTCTTTTTATCCCAACCTTCAAGATATTCTCCTGTATGACCTATAGGACTTGTGTGCATTAAAATTTCAACAGTATCTTTAGCTGTTCTTAACTTTTCTCTTTCAAGCCCCTTAGTTACCTCTTTGGTGTATATTGACAATGTTTTAGCAATTTCTTTAGATAAATCAATCATTGCTAACACCTTTTTCTTTTGCGATAAGGGTTAATGTCTTGTTCATCTCATCATCATTAATAGCGCTCTCAATGTTGAATGTCCTACCATTGTAAATAACCCTCATGCTGGAATCTATACCAGGTCGATACCGTATAACGAAACGATAGGTGTTTTCACTCTGAGAAGCTGCAGCCGCAAAATATTCCCGGCCTTGCATCGTTTTGATCATACACCAGGCAGACTCACCATCTACCCACGATTCGCGGTACTGACCAAGTTCATCTTCGACTCCTTCAAGCTTCTGAAATCTGATTTTGTGTCTTAGCTGCCCTGAATTTAGGTTAGGAGTGTATTTAAATGGTTGCATTGGTATCATCCTCTAAAACGATTTCTTCCAATGCCTTTTCAATCCCTAAACTGTTTATTTGGCTCAGGAAGTGTCCATTAAAATATTCCATGGCATCATTATAGACATACCGAGAACGCTCAAGGACAAGCTCCCTGAACGTTTCATCGGTATTAATATCATAAGCCCCGCAAACCCTCACTAACTCCTGGTTAGAAGCTGAGAGGATATGGATAAGGTTGTCGTCCTCTCCATCATCCAATTTCATTCGGTCCTTAAACTGATTTAAAATATCAGGAGTGATGCTCATTTACATCACTCCTTCTCTGAATTCTTCGCTCTACCGGATGACTTTTCTTTTACCTCTTCGATGAATGCACGCTTATATTTAGGGTGTTTGTTCGATAATTCCTCAAGACGTTTTTTTGTGGGTTTAGAATTACCCTGCAGAAACTCATCCCCCACTTTGTATCGACGATTGTTATCTTGTGTATCGGTGAACGCGTTAATCACTTTATATACCAATTTAATAACCTCCTATAGTATTAGACTTCTGGCGTAAAGTCGATATCCAAGTCATAAACAAGAGCTGCTTTATTATCTTTCGGTCTACCATTAGCGAATTGTTTGATTGTGTAAAGTAATGCATCCTCAATAGCTAGTGTCTGATCGAATTTTTTCAATTTATATCCACCCGCAAGAGCAGCACGGTAACGTCCTTTAACAAAGAACACCGCTTTACCAACAGGAACTTCCTCAGACTCAACCACTTGAATGTTATAAGGTAGCGCCATTACCCATTGGCCGTTAGCTGTTTGGATAGTATTTCGAGCTTGAACACCAATAGCATCAATAGGATTGACCACCATAACAACTTTATTTAAGACTTTAAGGGACTTTCCTTCTGTCTCTCCTTCTTTTGGTTCTGCCACAGAAAGATTACTAATTACACCATAAAGTTCACCTGCGATCAATTCGCCTTTTTCAGATGGAGCAAACGTTAAAGTTCCAGATGAAGATTTATCCGTTACTGCGCCATCAGACCCAACGTCTTTCATGAGTCCTACTGGTTCTGTCGCAGATGGCCCCTTACCGTTTACGAATCCGTACTCCAAACCGACTGAGTAACTTTCGACTAGTAAAGTCCTTACATAACGCTCAACCCAAACAGGACCAAGGTCTTCCATATCGCTAGGAATGACTGCAAATGCAGTTAATTTCAATTGAGTAATTTCTTCTTCGTCAAAAGCAGCATTAACTTGCCCTTTGATATCACCAAACAATTTACCCCACGCATATGCCTTTGTTGGGTCAGAAGTTATAAAGCGAGTAACCGCTCCGAGGTCCTGCAAACCAATAGCAGCCAATAGAGGGTGTTCAGTTGTTAAATCTTCAAAAATACGTTCCTGAGTAGATACAGGAAGAATTGAATCATCAGTGAATCCACCTTCTTCGATTGCTGCATTAAAGAATTTCATTTCTTCGGAAGTCAAGACATTCTGGCCGCGTTGCTGGAGGATAGAACGGTCCAGCATTTCATCATTTACCTGGGAACGTACTGCATTAACCACTTCGCCTTGAAGGGCATCGAAATAGTTCTGGAATGCTTCTGTTTGTTGCGCTTCGTCACCGCTAGCCATAGCTGCAGTTAGCTTCGTTTTCGCTTCGTTAAATACCTCTGATTTATTGAATTTAATAGTCATTATTTGTTTCCTCCAATTAGTTTAAATTTAAAAAGAGCTTGCTCAGTCCGCTGTTTTTAACAGGTTCAGGAGAAGACTCTTTTGGTTTATTTTGATATTTCAATTGTCCTAGCTCAACACGAAGTTCTTTTAGTTCGGCTTGAATTTCTTCAAAATTTAGCTTTGAACTAGCAGCCACAATCGGTTGCTTGTTACCTTCAATTTTGTTATTGAACTCTTTAGCTTTATTTTCGAAGATTTTAGATTCAACCTTTTCCACTTCTGCATCACCGATGATCTCATCCACTAAGCCGTGTTCCTTGGCTTTTGTAGCAGATAGGTATGTTTCATCATCCAACAGCTTTTGGGCGGTGTCTGCGTCCAGTCTTGAAGTGTAGGAAGCTAATACGGATTCATTGATGCTTTCCAAATCCTCTGCAACTTTACGTAGTTCCTTAGAGTTACCCATCGCAATCGTCCAAGCGTTATGAACCATCATTTGTGCATTATTATAAATTTTGATTTTATCAGCACCCATAGCAATGACAGAAGCAGCACTTGCGGCAATGCCTGTAATGGTTACAGTTACATCCCCTTTATGCCCTCTTAGAGTGTTACAAAGGTCGATTCCTAAAAATACATCGCCGCCATAACTATTGATTTCTAATTCAATGTCCTCATCTTCTTTAACATTTTTCATTAAGTTGGTAAATTCCCAAATACTTGAGTTCCAACTAATGATATCGCCTTTGATCTTATGCTTCACTTATTCCTCACCTCCTTCAATGGAATCCATTTCTGTATAGTTCTTTGTGATGTAATGCTTGTCCAGTTTTTCATCATCAGATGGTTCATACCCCGCTTCCAGTCGTATTTCATTACCAGTAAAGGCACCAGATGACACCAACTTGTCAACCTTATCTGCAATATCAAATAAACTGTTATAAGAAATAGGCTTGATTTCCAACCTTTTGCCGGCTAAGTATTCATTCATGGTGAAAAATTTGTAGTTTCCCTCATCTTTAATTTTCTTGAGCAAGGCTCCCACAGTGAATAACATGAAGTTTTTTGTTTGCTTCTCCACATCAGCCATATCACCATATAGCAAGCTTTTAGGAATTCCCAAAGCCATCGCCACTTGGTCCAAGAAACCATTTGTCACCTTATTAATCTCATCCACACTTTGACTTGTTCCTGATCCAGCGTTGCCGCTCGCTTCTGTGTAAGTCATTCCTGGTTGTTGCGGAACGATAGCTACATCCTTTTCCTCGAAAGCTTTATACATGTTTCTAATGAATTCTTGCAACTTCGAAACGTTGTCTCTGTTTTTGGCAAACTGTGCATCTATATCCACCGTTCCCCGGATTTGATTTTTCCGCTTTTGTGAATTAAGGATGCGACCGAACAAATCACCATAGTCAGTAAACAAACTGTTAATTAAAGGTTCCAATTTCTCGTTGGCATATCGAATATGAAGAACTTCGCTTTGTTTGAATGATCGTTTGAATTCATACTCTTTTACTTTAACCTTAGAAAAGGTATCTTCTAAGACTGCATAAGAGTTATGTTCAAAGTTATCAGCAATTAAAAGATCATCGTCATCAGCTTGAATGATTAAACATTCACCGTCATATATGAGTTTTGATGCGAACAAGGACCAAAAGGTGCTGGCTGTCATGTTCTTGTTTGGGCGCACATTCAGACGGTAATAAAGCTCTTCTTTTTCGAATGCTTTATTATTCTTGACCCTAAACTCTGATTGGCTGATGGTCCGACCTAAGAAATTAGCGCATATTTCAATCGCTAATCGTTTCATATGGATCCGCTGAGATTGTTCCGAAACCAATTCCCCATCGAACATAAATTCTAATTCGCTATTCCGTTTTAATATAGCGTCCAAAAATCCCAATATATCTCACCCCCTTTAAAACTGAATATCACCTACAAAGAAGTCTATTTCTTCGTCCAGGTAGTTATCGGCCTGCCACAATGCGTGAATAAAGGCCTGAAAGCCATCCGTTTTCCTTCTGACTTCATCCTTCTTCAAATACTCCTTATTCCCATCCTTCTTTATGTGGACATATACATTGTTGGTGTACCACCTCATGAGGGGGTTATCATCAAAAATAATATTATGGTTAGCAAACAGCGTTTCCACTCTAGGCGCTAACAGGGAATGGATTGCCTTGGGATTACGGATATATAGAAGATTAAAACCTTCCGCTTCTAATGCTACTTTCACTAAATCCAAACGGAATGTATCAGCCACAATCGTATTAACACCGTATATCTCCCTCATTTCTACAAACCAATTAACTATGTGCTGTATGTTTATAACTGGTTCATCGAGGATTGTAAGGTGTCCATCTCGTTCCCATTCTTTTACCTTAGAGTCGATTTTAAGTTTCACATTGTCCAGAAATCCCTGCCGCACAAAGGAGTGGGTTTTCCAAATGTAATCATCACCGACTTTAAATAGCAAACCAACCGCAGCAAAGTCTTTTATGCTTGCAAAGTCTAAGCCGCCTACAGCTGTACGATGTTTCAACTCAGGAAACGGCCTATTAGTCGCTAAAATGTCTTCCCAAGCTGCTACAGTCTTGTTTAAATCCACCTCTGGATAGTTCATCCTCTTAGTCATAAACTCTTCGCGGTTTGAAGGATTGTTGACTAGCTGTTTGTATTGAGCAAGAACCTTTTTGAATAGCCCTTTTGCATAGGAGCTTTTAGGCTCACTAAACATCGGATTAGCCTTTTCCCACATTTCAGGTTCATCTATTTCCTTTACATCATCTATTTTGCAGATAAAAGGGAACAAAGGATCATCTAGGTCTTTACCTTGAAGAATATTCATTGCTCTTTCCTTCATCTTGTCAAGGAAACCTTCTCTAACGAATCCATCTGTACCAATAAAAAATTCCCTAGCATTCGGCACTTTTCCAAGGCCGCTAGAGAATACATTGACTGTATCTGAATTTTCATATTGGTGAATCTCGTCATATATAACACAGCCGTCACGCAGTCCATCTTTCGTACTGGCATTCGAAGTGTGGTATTGCATAATACTTTTGGTGTCATTACCCTTGATTTCAACTTTCGTCCTGTAGAACATTTCTTCCAAAACTGCATGATTTCCAATTACATCATAAACCTCTTTGAAAGAAGTCTTTGCTTGTAGTTCGCTGTTTGCCACGATCGAAACATTATATCCAGGAATACCATGTAAGGGGCTAATAAAGAAGTGGGCTAAAGAGGAGATTAATCCGTTTTTACCGCCACCCCTTGCCATTGTATCTAAGAACTGTTCGTAGAATACCGAGTCATCCTTATGGAACAAGAATACAAAAGCCGTGAAAAATTTTTGAAATGATTCTAACTTGAAATACCACTTCTCTGTGAACTTTATATAGTTTTCGTGCATCTCTTCATCAAAATATAAATCATCTCTCACCAATATATATCTCTCCAGGTAATCAATAAGCATTATGCGCTCTTTATTCAGCTTAATCTTACCTGTTTTATATTGGCGAATATATTCCTCAACGTGCTTATTGCTAATCATATTAGATCATTGACTGAGCGCTTAATTTCTTCCGGTTCTTCTATCCCGAATCCGAATGACTTTTCGATATTCAGTAATGAAGCGTTGATTTTATTACGTTCACCGATTAGAGGATGGGCCTTTGTGAATCGTTGCGCTCCATTTTCCGTTACAATGGATTCGCCTTCTTTTTCGATTGTCTTGCTTACACGCCTGAATGATTCAACCAACCCTATATAACGTTCGACTTTCTCCACTTGCACCAGATCCTCTTCGTCAATCCTGCTCATTAATTGCTCTTTCAACTTCTTAATAACTACCACCATATACCCCCACCCCCTATCGTGAATAATTTTAAGCGTAAATCTGGACGAACGAATCCCATCCCCGGTGCCCACAATTCCGAAAAAGTCCAAAATTTTTGGGTGGGGGGTGTTCCTCCGATTAGATTTTCACTTCTTTGATTCCTCTGATAACTCCTTCTTCTGTATCAGCGTAAGAAATGTCAAGCTTCTTCTCACCTTGTTCCTCTGTATCTGTATGCCACGAGAAGTTAATGTCTATGATGTTAGTAAGCCTCTTACCTTTGTAATACACTACTGGAATATCGTTGAATGAATCTAACTCAATTGTGATAAGTTTATTCTTCATAGTTACCACCTCTTATTTATCTGTTCGTTTTAACTCTTTTATCTCTTCACGAATCCCTTTTAGCTTTTCTTCATAGGTCTTCATATCGGCCTTTGTGTGTTCAATTCGTTCCTTCACTTCACGTTCTTCCATTTCCAAATACTCAACCCTGCTATTAACCATTTGCTTTACATAACTATTCATTATGTTTACCACCTTTCGTCTTCCCATTTGTTTTCCTTCTTCTCAAATACTCTACCGTGTTCGTGATTGTGGCAGTCAACGCATACCGTTTCAAGATTATCTTCATCTAACGCTAACTCAGGATGATGCTCAAGCTCTTTAATGTGATGGACAACCAAAGCAATCTTCTTCCTCTTCGCCTTCTCACTGTACTCATTCATATCTATCTTGACTCGTCCCTGTCTCTTACACTCCTGGCACTCGTGATTGTCTCTCTTCTTGATGTGTTCTCTTAGCTTCTTCCACTCTTGGCCATCATAGAACTTTCTCTTTTGTTCAATCGTTTTGTATTCCTTCATAGTTATCACCCAAATAAAAAAGCCACTCCGATCAGAGTGACTTCGTGTTTATGTGAACATCCAGACAAAGAGGACAACGAACGCAGCCGCAATCGCAACCGTAATTGTTATCCCACCATATAGCATTCCTTTGACTATCTTCTTATCCTTCTCTGTTCTTATCGGGTTTTGCCATTGTTTATTTTCTTCGCTCATGTTTATTCCTCCCTTGTATAAAGTTTATATTCTATACTTAGGATTCATTTCCTTCTTTTATACTTGGTCAATTTCGACACTTTTCACACGTACATCCCTTATATTCCTCTGAATGCCCCTCTGCTTCCCTCATCTCTCCACATGTTAGGCAGATGTATTTATACATAATGAATGTGTTTCAACTCATCCTCGTTGTATTCAAATAGCATGAAGCGTTTATGATTCCCCACAAAGCCATTGTCCTTATGCCACTGATCTGTTTTATTCCTGGTGGATAATGTTCTGATCATCATCCCGAATACATCTTTCGCATCCTCTGTGTGTAGATGGCCTATTTTGATTTCCCTCGTCTTCGCTTTGGCCCATTGTTCTGGAAATTCAACTGGGAAAAGATTGTGTAATTTGTTTCGTGCCTTGTCGCCATGGGTATAACCTAAAAAGATATTGTGAAATGTGTGGGATTTTCTCTCCTGGATGTCGTCGTCTACCTCCAGTTGGGGAAATCTCACTTTTAATGTCTGGACAAAACACCATGACATGCTCTCATCGTGATTACCTTTACTATAAATAAGCTTCACTCGGTTTGATTGTTTTATCGCTGTTTCAATCAATACAAGGTAAAAGGAATAAGCATCCATCCACGCTTGTTTAATGTCCACCTGCTCAATCACCGTGCCACTTGCTGTACTATTGCGGAAATTATCGTGATGCAGCAAATCTTGTCCAATCACAAATACTACCTCTTCCCACCGTTTAGCAGAAAGAACAGTATGTATATCCCTCACAGTGTCCTCATACTCTTCTAATGTCGATATTCCAAAGTGTGGATCATATATCGGTATCTCTAACAGGCGTTTATCTTTCAATTCCTGTTTGATTACTTTGTAGGTGACTGACGGCAGCTCTTGTATTAACTCCATTAATTCTTTCTTAGATATGCCACTCTGTTTCTTTTTCGCCTTTATACGACTTGAATAGAGAGTGACTGTCCCGTCTTGCTTATTATGTTGATTCCACTTGGATGATACGGCTTCTATGATTTCCCATGAATCATTAAATCCATGAGCATGTAAAAGGAATGTTTCATCCTTCTCCTGTGCTTCATCCATCTCAATCAATTTATTGCTTGACCGGGAACCATCTTTATTTATTTTGAAGTCCTCTTGATAGTTATGTTTTATGTCCGGTAATTCAGCAGCAGCTTCCAGCTTACCTTGTTTCTCAGTTCGCCTGACTCTGCCCCTTACCGCACCGTGGGTGAATTGCCTGTCAAAGTGAAAGGTCATTCTCTCGGCCATCTGAGCATAACTTAGCTTCTCGGCTTTTAACCGCATTAAGTATTCATGTTCTTCCTCTGTCCATGCGTGACCTTCCATTGACTTCACCTCTCTTAGTTTAATATGTAAATCCTCGACGCTCCCACCCCAGCGTACTATTTGTTGAGGATTGCAGTTTCCCTTATACCAACTGCATAAGTTGCCGTCAGTTCGGCTGGATGTTAAACCCTGCGCTTATGCTCGCATAAAAAGCCGGTTAAGGCATTACCTAATCCGGCGGTCTGACTGTACAACTTGGCACATCAGCTAATAAGCCCCCTCCACTTGACTATCCCACAAATAATCGTGACACAGCGATTGAGCCATCCTCAATCCGATGGAGACAACTATAGAGGATTCCCTCTAAAACGGAGCACTGCCGGAACATCCATCCTCTCATGATGAATACAGCGCTTCGTTTTACAATGAACCCATAAAAAATAGGCAGCTCGCAGGAGAGCCGCCTTAACATTTTGTCGAATAGGTGGAAGTTTTCCAGACTTGTCACCCGAATGCACCATTCAATATAGAAAATGCTATTAAGTTTAACAACCTATTGTCAATTTCCTATAATACCATTATATTACGGAAATCCGGGAAATTCATGTCCTTTTTAGTGCGTAATAGTGCCAAAGTTACGGTGTTTCTTCGGATAGTTCATTAAGCTTCGTATGTTTCTTTGTCAAAATTCCATTTTAAATTTTCAAATACATCATCGTCATTTCCGTCGATGGCATAAGGAGAGCCACAACAACCACAACCACCAATGTAAATCTTATGTTTCTTTGACAACTCGCTTAGTTCCTTCAAAAACAATTCTTTTTTATCCACCATTTCCACCCTTTCTTGTGTCGTTACATTTGTCGATTAGATGTTTCTTCGTATAGTGCATTACTTTTTCTTGTATGATGGGTCATAAATGCTTGCCCACATATCCTGTTTTCCATCCTCAAAGCCTTCTCTGTATTTTTCTTTCTCTGCTTTTGTAAGACGTTCTATCTCGCTTTTTTGAGCTTTAACCGTTTCCTCTAAGCCTTCAATGATTTTATCTTTATTCTCGATATTCAAATCTTTCACTCCTTCGCTATTTGAGTCAAATAAACCCCATGCCATCTGCTACAATCGCAATCATTTCCCTCTTCAGCCTGTAATATGTCCTATGTGGTATGTTGCAACCATAGTACACATCAGCATCAGGCATACCCAGCATGTAGCGTTGTTCCCATATCTTTTGTTGGTCCGGTTTCAGTGAATCGAATATGATATCTAGCTTCTTCTTGGTGAGGATGTATTCTTCTAGCTGGATAGCGTTCATGGCGAGTTCTTCTGTCTGACTGTGGAATTGATTGCCCCTTTGTGATTCGCTGGCATCATAATTGACCGTCATGGTTTGGCTTTTCATTCTTCTTGATTCTATGATGGATTCCAGGGTGCGGTAGTTACTCATGAGTTTCTGTGTCTTCCTCTTCACATCTTTGGATAGATCCGTGTTTAAAAATTGAAGCTGCTCCACCTTCACTCCCCCTTAATCGAAATTACATAAAATAATATGGCACTGAGCATGACGATATAGGATATAACCGTGAACATTACACACCGCCCTTTGCTACATTTACTAAGTGGTCATATCGCTTCTTCATGATGTTTATTTGCTCTGAGGTGGAATCATATGCTTTTCTCCAGCGTTCTTTTTCAGCTTCGAACTTCTTTTCTTTCCTCCTGGCTTCCTTCGCTAACAATTCGCCTGCAGCTTCACCTTTTTTATCTGAGGACGGTGTTTCCCCTCCATCTACAGAAGGTCTGTGGTATATCCCATTAGCGATGATTTCCCTTCTCTCAGCTTCTGCCATTCCCCAATCATTGAAAGCATCACCATATATGCCACCGATCAATTCAAGTATCTTTCCGTATATGGAGAGTTTGTCGATTAAGTCTTTTGGGTTTTCTTCATTCAGATTACCTGCTGCTCTGTAATATGCAGATAACTTGACGGTCTTTGTTGGAATAAATTCGTATTCCTGCCCACATCCCTCACACTGGACAATTTGCCTTTTATATTCTTGGAGAACATTGACGTTTCTACATTCTTTATTAATACAGGGTGAATGATATTGAAGTTTCACTTTTTCACCTTCTTCTCTTCTTTCTTCCTCTTTCTCCATTCATCCGTACTGATCCAGCCGCCATACTTCTTCACATGCTTTACTAATGTGAGTTTAAAGGGATATTTCTTCTCAAACAGCTTCCTCTTAATCTTGAAATCTGCCGTTTCGAATCCTTTTACATCAATTATCTCGATGGATTCATCATGATGTAGTATTTCAAAGTCAGCGACATACTCAATCTTCCTGTGAGTCTTGCCATGCTTCTTAAATGATTCTTGAAGGGTGAATTTAGGCTGCAGGTTAAAGGCGAGTATTTCGCCCTTCTCCTGCTTTTCTTTAAGGTGTAAGTAATATTGTGATTCCTGGATGCTATCGAATGTGATGCCGTCCACTGTTTTCTTCCTGGCGTTGTATTTTGTCATCCCCTCACCACAATTTCTTCATACATCTTTTCAATGGATTCATCTTTCATGCTGTCGAAATAGCTTCTGTTGTAGCCTGTTGCAGTGACTAACCATTCAATGAGGTTTTCTCTCTCCTGCTTATTCAATATCCTGACTCCTGTCTAGCATGGTTCACCTGGTTTTTATCGAAGTAAGCAACCTCAATTTCTTCCCATGTGAATCCTAACTGTCTTCCGATACCGATAAACAAATTAAAAATCATTTCATAAGTATCGTTTACTAAATCAGGAAATAGTTTTTTGTCATTTACAAGCTGAGAAACCCACGAGTACAACTCAATAAAACTATCTGTTATATTGTCTTTCGTATAATCCGAATCGATTTTTATACTCGTGACATTTAATTCGATACCTAGTTCTAAAATAAAATGTAATCCGTCCACGTATTCTTCAAGGAGTGGATTCCATTCTCTGTACATTCCTGCTGTTGGGTCGCTATGCGTTGCTAAAATATTAGGCTTCTGATTCTGACTCCAGAACTTAAACCCTCTCCACTCATTCGCACACTCGCCAATCTCCACCAGCAGCGCTAACACTAATTTATTGAAACGATCTTCACCGTTGTAATTGATTCGGTCTCTTAATACCTTTTGTGCTTCGAATAGCTTTTCTAAGTTCATGCTCCCACTCTCCTTAGCTTTTTTATCCCTCTTAGGTATATCTGACTTACATTGCGGCAGTCCTTAATATGCAAAACATCTGCTATCTCTTGAAGGCTCTTATCATGCAATCTCATGACAATCACTTTCTTCTGAATATCCGATAGGTGAGGATGATTCACCATCTGCTGATAATACAATTTGTTCACGACATACCTCTCAATGTTTGTACGGTAGTCCGGTAACTCTATAGGTTCTTCTAACTGTTCATATCTGAATGTTTTACTGTCATCACGCTTTTGCGCTTCTTGTGTGACGATATATTTAATGATTTCATGCTTAATTACACTGAATGCGAAGCTTGTGAATGTCTTCCCTCTGTCTGGCCGATACTTTTTTGATGCCAGGAATGCTTCTCTTCGTCCTATCTGCATAAGATCCTCGAATTCATACCGCCCTGTCTTCTGCCTTCGTCCTATGACTGAGTAAATAGAGTCGGCTATCAACTTATCAAGCTGCCCACGGTTTAGCACCTCTTCCACAACACCCACCAATAAATCAGTGGGGATTGTGTGATCAGAAGAGATGATGACTCTCAGCTGTTGATTAGTTGCTGTATGGTATCTCATGAGCGACACTCCATTTCCTTAAAATGGTAAATCGTCATCTGAAATGTCAATCGGCTGGCCATCGTTCGCAAACGGATCTCGGTTATCATCATTCTGTGGTTTCTGCTGCTGAGTGTTTCCTTGATTGCCAGATTGATTGTTTGATTGGCTCTTAGGCTCTAGGAACTGCACGGATTCTGCCACAACCTCAGTCATGAACACACGCTTACCATCCTGCCCCTCGAAATTCCGTGTCTGGATTCTGCCGTCTACCCCTGCGAGTGAACCTTTTTTCAAGAAGTTCGCAACGTTCTCAGCCGGCTTTCTCCACACCTGGCAATTAATGAAATCAGCTTCTCTTTCTCCCTGCTGATTGGTAAAGTTACGATTAACCGCAAGCACGAAATTCGCTACTGGCACTCCATTTGGCGTATACTTCAATTCCGGATCTTTAGTAAGTCTCCCAACCAAAACAACTCTATTTAACATTTTTCATCAACCCTTCATAATGTTTTTTTAATTCGTATCTTTCCAGTAAGTTATAAAATGACCGATATGATATTCCGTAATGTTCGGAGATAGGTTTATAACTCAAACCTTTATCAATCATTACTTTCAAATCTTCTTTCGATATATAATCATTCAGACTTTCTCTCTCCAGCCCATGCAATGTCGAGTGGTCCGAATGAGACATAACCAATAAATTTTCTGGTCTATTATCATCCTTGATTCCATTAATGTGGTGAACAACTTCTCCACGTTTTAATTTTCTGCCGATTTTCTTTTCAGCAACGTACCTGTGTTCAAGAACCCTTTTGTTTCCTAAGTTTAGATATATATATCCATCAGGTCGCCTAACCCTCCCACCCTTCCAGAAAGAGTTATTTTCTAATGTCCTCGTCTTTCCAAACCTAGACATTTCCTGGTTGGGATCCCTCAAAGGAATACCATTTTGTTTCAGTCGATTTTTAATCGTAGTATTTGACACATTAAACATCCGCGAAAGTTCTCTCATGAATTTCCCTTCTTGGTAAAGCCTAATAATCTCCTTGACCTGAGAATCAGATAAGACTTTTCTTTTCATGTTCGCTTGATGTTCGCCCCTTTCTTGACATACAATTTATTATGGGTTTTTATATGCTCATTTCTGGTTATAGACTAGAAAAGTCTCTTTACAATCCGGTTTGCTGGAGATGGTCTGCAGCACCTCGAAAATCTGTAATTTCTCTCCATCCACTGTCTGTTCAGTTGTTTCCTTTACGTGAATGTGCAGCATGTTCTTCTTCCCCTTTCATGAATCGCTCATAGGAAGAATCTTCTGTGTTGGGTATCAGCCTTTCTTTGAATAAGGTATATTTGTCCTTTCCGAAGTGTGGTCCCAACTCTGCCGCTCGTTTATTTCTTAGATACTCTGCAAACTCGAAGCTTGTGTGCGCCCTTCTATGGCACTTGTCACATAAGGGGCAAAGGTTACGCCAGTTACCGGTGCCGATACTCGAACGGAAAACCAAGTGATGTGCCGCTATCGGTGTATGTCCGCATTCCTGGCAGTAGTTGCCGTACCGGTCAATCATCCTGTTGTAGTCAGCTGCTTCTATCTTGGTTCGTTCCTTTTTCTTTGGGATGATCCGGCCGCGGTGTACATATGGTTTCTTTTTCTTCTTGGGCTTCTTTGTCTTAATCTTAGGTGCTGCCTTTGGCTTATTCCCTAACTGCTGTGCTTTGGAGTAACTATTTACTTCTTTGCCTAGCAATTTGTATTCACCCCTTCACAAATCTCCTGTGTTGCTCAAAAACCTGATTAGCTGAATTGTGTTGCTTCACAAAGTAAAATGCTTCTAATAAACTCTTTTCCGTTATTTCTATTTCTTCACCAAGGTCTTTTACTACTTCTTCGTTTAATTCCTTAATTGCCTTGTATAATCTTTTATCTGACTTTTTCCTTTGTCGCTTGTTCACTCTGCCTTCCCCTCCCCCGACTTTAAGAAATCCTTAATCCACTTAAACCAATTTTTATAACTTTTACCCATGTTACTGCTGTTAGAACTATCCCTTCCGTCTGGGTCAAACCCTGTCTCTTTTATGCACTCTTCGCAAACGTGGAGCCAACATGTAACCGGGTTTTTACTACCTTTATGGATTGCTAGTCCAGCTTGATAAAGTTCGTATTCTCCTCCAACTTCTTTTTCGCATGTATCACAGTAATAGGTGGTTTTCTTCACTCTTTCCCCTCCCCCATATACATCACCAACAACGCTTTCAGATGCTCATTCTCCTTCGTGCATCTCGCATTGTAGTCTCTTACCTTTCTTAGCTGCTCTTGTGTATTTTGGAGCTCCCTGTCAAAGTTAATGACTAAACTGTGTTCGTGGTGGTATTTCTCATTTACTTCTTGGTATCTCTCGAAGTTCATAATCCGATCTGTTTCTGATTCTTGGTAGTTTGTTTTCAACTCGGTGTATTTGGATAAAGGGACAGTGTTTTCTTTCAGCAACTCCAATTCCTCTTCCTTCTGCTTGAGCGCCATCTCCCTGACTTCCAATTTCCTTTTCAATGTGCCTACAAGCTCCTGGAGTTCGTTATTTGGCTGTTGTTTCTCTTGTGGAGGGTTCTTGGTCTCGGTGGGTGTTGAATCGCCTGATACGGCTTTTAATTTAGGTCTTCCGAATGCTCCATCTTTTACTTGTCCGTTATCTTTTTTCCACTGAGCTATAGAAGGAGGTGTTACCCCTTTTCGTTTCGCTATCTTGGAATCGGATAATCCCTGTGCTTTCAAGTTCTGGTATTCTTCAACGGTAAATTCCTTTAACTTCGCCATTTCGCTATCTCCCCTCTTTTTACTGAATCCCCATCCGACCATCATTTCTATAAATTCGTTGTTGTGCATTTTGAGAGTTTTTCGTATATAATTTCTTTCAACGTCTTTGCTGATCAGATACTCGATATCACTCTTCGTCATATCTCTGCCCTTGGCTAATATCCTTTGCACTTTCGGGTTATTGGCGTTGTTGTTTTCTAACCTGTCTCTTAATCTCCGTATCTCGTCACACGTTTCACATCCTTCACACTTTGCATCAAGGTGCATGACGAGTCTTTCCAATCGGTGGATGGTATCTGTTCGGTTCACCTTGCTCCCCTCGATTCATTAATTTTCAATGGTGCTCCGATTCGCCCTAATTTACAGATAAACCTTGTTATATCAACGTTTTTGATGGTGCTCCTTTACTCCCCTCTCTTCTCTCGATACTCCTTCAATACGTCTCTTGCTTTGTTAATGGACTGATAATCAACCGAGCAATCTTTCACCCATATCAACGCTTCCTCATACCGTTCCACTCTCTTCACCAACCACTCCATCGCTTCCAATGACATTCTGCCGCTGTTCATCTCTGCTTTTATGGTTTTTAGGTTCATTGATACACCTTCCTCATCGCATCTAATATGTCGTGTGTGATTTGATTGAATTCCTGCTTCTTTCCTAAATATTCAAGGATTTCCGACTCGCTCAGTTCAGATAGTCTTTTTCGTTTTAGATACTCAAGTCTCTTGGACAACTTTTCTATCTTCTTAATAACATCCATTACTTCGCTGTCCCTCCCATTTCAAGTAAATGTATAGCCTGACTCACCAACGTTTTCGAATGCTCACTGATCAATGCCATTTTCAGCAGCCTGACCACTTCCTGTTTCCGTTCCTGTTCCATTTCCAGATACTTTAATCCGTCTGCCATCTCTTCCATGAACATATCCATCCAGGAGTAAGGCATATCGCTTGATAGAGCCTTTCCATACTTCTCATAGCCGTATATGTCCTGTTTCCTCATAACCTTCTCTAAACGGCTTATAGAACGCTCTGTTGCTTCGTGTATTCCGTTAATCTCGAAGTTGCTATTCATAGCTTGAATGTCCTCCCTCTTCTCTTGCAATCCATCCCCATGACGATGATCTCTTCCCTCGGCCGGTTGAATCGCTCCATCATTTCTTCTAACGAATATCCTCGCCAATACATCTGTTCAAAGTCCTCTTTATCTTCACATGTCCAGTCAAAGTTGAAGTCCGCTAAGGCTATATGAAAGTTTTCACCGAATCGCTTCTCTATGCTGCGTTCTTCTCTTCTCATTAGGAGTAATTCCGAATTCTCGTTCATACGCTACAGCAAACCTTTCCTTGAATTTTTGATAGTCCTGTTCTCTTTTATCGCTTGTCCTCATACACTGGTTACAGGAGCAAGGGGAGAAGGTGTATATCCCCTGTTCCTGGGTGTGTCTTTGACAGGTCATAACGATGCTTCACACTCTTCTTTTGTTCTGAAGATGTTGTCTTTCCTCAAACTCATACTGTCATTGCTTTTATAAGAAGTCGGATCTACATACATACTTAAGTTAAATTGCTTTCCAGATGCCCAAGTATGAATTTCTATCTCCTTTATAAATCCTCTTTCAACTGTCTTAGTGGTATTTCCATTGCTTCCGTAACCTTTGCACTCTGGACAATTCACTTTCATTTCCTCGCCCTTGAATTCGACAATAACGTTTTTATCACCCGAACAGACTGAACATTTTTCGCTTTTGTAATGACTTTTCACGAACCAAACTTCATCACCTAGCTTGAAACCGCCAAGTAATTCCCTCAACGCTTCGTCTTTGCCTTCTGATTTAAATGCTTTTTCCGAACGAGATAATTGATTTTCTAATTCGCGAATATTAGATTTTAAATTTCGAATTTCTTCCTGTGATTTCTTGTCCCGCTCCAAGGCTAACTCGTACCCTTCCACTCTTTCAGCAAGGCGTTTTTCAACTTCGCCATCCAGCAGTTTGTTGATTCCTGTATTGAATTCGAAATTTTCATCCACCTCAAAGTAATCTTCTTCTGGTTCCCAATATGACATTCAAAATGCCCTCCTTTTATTTAAAAGCTTGTAATCTATAATTCTCGCCATCCATCTTCACCGGCTTGCAGTTCTGGATCATACGGCTGAAATCTCGTTCACCGTACATTTTCAGTAATACTCCCCCGGCATGGTTTGTGGTGTACACCGTTGACTTTCCTATTCGGCTGTCCACGATTTCAAATATCTTTGTTCTCGCCCAGGTAGTCGCTTCTTTATCTTCCTCACGCTCTGCCCCTAAATCATCCAGTACCAATAAATCCACTTTCTGCAAGGCGTTCAGTATGCTTAATTCCGTTTTGCTGCTGTTCTTGTTGTATGTATCTTTGAGCTCGGAAAAAAGCCGCGGTAAGGAGATAAAGATACAAGTGTGTTTCTTCTGCATGATTTCCTTTGTCATGCCAGCGACTAAGTGACTCTTGCCTAATCCCGGTCTGCCTGTGTAGATTAATCCGGTTGTACCATCAAAGGATTCGATATAGTCTCTGGTAAGCTGTAAGGCTTGTGCCTGTGATTCGTTCTGCGGCTGATAATTGTCTAGGGTGGCGTTCTCTAAATCCCGATTCATGAGACTCTTTTCTTTGAAGGTGTTCAGCAACTCATTCACTTCCCGGTTACGCACCCATTCTGTTACTTCGTTGCTGATCTGTTTATCTTCTTTAGCGACTGACTGACAATAGAAGCATGTTTCTTTACCATCCTCCAGGAGAAGTTTTCTGCTGCATGTAGGACAACGGTTATCAGAAGCCGAAATCGATGTTGCTTGCATCCTCTTCTTCAAATGCATCCCAATCGAATCCACTCTTACCACTGCCCTTCTGGTTTAGATAACTTTCAAATTTAGTGCCGAATAATGTTTCGGGCCTTAAATAGTTTTTCATCTTGGTATCGGTAAGCCATTCTTTTGTTTTCTTATCTATAACTGTTTTAAAATCTTCCAAGGTGAATTCTTCATTCCAACGTGCTTTTATTAATTCTTTCGTTTTCTTAGATGAAGCACGATATTTCGTTTTAGCTTTCTGATTCAGATAATCAATAATCTCGGAATAGGGTATAGATATATTACTTGTATTATTAGATGTATTATTAATAACTGTAATATTATCTTTAACCTTTTCTTCCATAGGGGTATTAACGTTTTCTTCCACACCCCCATGAACAATTCGTAAATACCTATGGAGGATTTCTTTAGTACCCTCTTTGTACTTAATCTCCGATGTGATATAACCTTTACTGGATAACTGATTGATCCAGGTTGATATTGATTTCTTGCTTACTTTGTACAGTTCTGAAAAATAGCTGTTTCCCGCCCAGCAATACCCTTTCTCGTTGCATAAGGCTGTTATCTCTCCGTAAAGCAGCTTGGCATTCGGTGTGAGGTCTTTGTCATAACGGACATTGGCTGGGATGATTGCATAGTAGTTTTTCTCCATTTTGTTCACCTCGTTGGTATAACTTGTCCGAAATCTGATATACTGTTAGTAACAATGTTTTTCTTTGAGCCTTATGGTGTTGGTAGCACCTAGGCTTCTTTTTTATACAGCTTGTTAAGGAACTCTCTCCCCA
This sequence comes from Rossellomorea vietnamensis, assembly GCF_008180615.1. Lineage (GTDB taxonomy): Bacteria > Bacillota > Bacilli > Bacillales > Bacillaceae_B > Rossellomorea > Rossellomorea vietnamensis_D. The sequence continues at coordinate 128,607 of NZ_VTEH01000006.1, read as the reverse complement.
TCTGTGTAAATCTGCGGTGATAAATCACTTTGCCGTTGTCCAGAACATCCTGTTTGATTTCTACATAACCTTTATCAGCATATTTGCTGTAGAATACCCATGTTCCATTTTGCTGGAATTGAATTTTCTTTTGTGCCAGGTCTTTGTTAAGAGCAATAGCAGACTTGAAACCTAGTTCCTTGGCAATCTCTGTGGCTGTGTATGTCTTGTTAACGTGGGTTAGGATGCTTACTGTGGTTTCAGCTTCAAGTCGTTTCAACTTCTCTTCCTTGAGAGTGGTAAGCAGCTCAATCATGAAGTCTGGATCGTTAATTGTTTTCTCCAGAATATCGTCTGTCATGTAAGCCCCATGCTTCCTTACGGAGGGTAAAACTTCATTTGTTACCCATTTTTTGAACCTCTTAGCTTCTTCTTTGCGGCTACTGAAAATCAAGTTGTATAAACCAGATTCGTTAATGAGATTCATTCCCTTATTTCCGAACTGGGTCGGTAATACCGAGGTAGCTTTTTCTTCTTCATCCAACCTGCTCAAAGCGTCATGACTATTGCGGATTTCCAAAACCTCACAAACATCTTTCGCAACAAACCAAACTTCCTCATCTTTCACAATCGTTCTGACTTCTTGACCTGAGTAATCAAATACCTTCTGCAATTCGCTCATTAAATCATCTCCTGTAAGTCTTCTCTTATTCTCATTCTGTAAGTCCTAGCACCGTGTTTCGTGATGACTTGGCGTACACTTCCGATTGTCTTAGAAATGTTCTTTTCTGTGGGCTTTGGAAACGCCAGAAGCTCCTTGATCGGGTCCATCATTTCCAATTCATCCTTTATCCTTCTTCTTTCTTGCCGAGCCTTCTGTAACTCTTTGGATAACTTGTACCCTATAGCAGCATTAAAGTTGTTCAATTCAATAACATGGAGAATGTCTTGTATCTCCTGGTCAATCCGTTTTAGTTGAGTTTCGTTATTTTCGTATCTCTTGGGGTAATCAACGAAAACTTCTCTGACGGCTTGGAGATTCTTTTCAAATTCCGTCACGATCAACACCCCTTATTTGTTTAAACCTTTTCTAATCAATTCACTGATGTAAGACGAGCGAGAAATATCTTTCTGCTCCTTCTGGATACGTTTGAAGCGATCCTGCTCTAATTTATCCAGTAAGTCCTTATCTATTGTTAAGTTGATACATGGTTTCAATCTCTCCACCTCCTTCCAAGTCTAGTGGTCTGTTGGACTTACAACCTAATCTTACCATAGACAAGTCTAGTGGTCTAGTGGTAGTGTATAGGTCTTAGGTCTTATTTTTATTGGTCTAGTGGTATAACATACTGTTTATTGTATATAATGTAGTTTGAGGATATTTCCTGAGCTGCTATAAAAATAAAAGGAGTGGATCTCATGAGTGGTCATAAGAAAACCCCGAACGCTAAACCGATTATTAACATTACGATTGACGATGATCTATTGAAGAAAGTCGAGGACTTCCAGTTTGAAAATCGTATCAAGAACCGTTCCGAAGCTATCAGACAATTAATCTTGAAAGCTATGGTGGATAAAGAATCAAGAGAGGAGTAAGCATCCTCTCTTTTTAAAATGGAATGGATTGAGTCGGTAGTGGTTTATGCTCCACCATTTCTATTTCTAATTGACCACCGAGCGTGTATTCCCAATCGAATAAGATGTATTTTCTTCGCTTGTGCTTGATGGTAAGTTCTTCTCGGGTGCAAGCCACCACTTCGACAATATCCTCATCGAATGTTTTTTCTGCCATACATGAGTAACCCGACACTTTCACTTTAGATCCAGGCGTTAAAACCCCTGTGTGAAATACTTCAACTTCCCTTGTGATTTTCATATCACTTCATCCTCTCTTTTTTATGTCCAGTGTCCTGGAGATGTCGCACAATCTTCGAAATGTGCAGCACCTAGTCACGTTCCAACAATGACAAATCATACTTTGATTCAATGAATTTTATTGTCAGTTGAGTATTTACATCATTTCCTAAACGGTCATAGATTGTATGCATATCATCTTTAGTGAAATTGGTGTTTAGCAATCTGTTAAGACTCTTTAATACCTTTGGCGACCAATACTTATTAAGCCCTTTAGCTATTGGTCTTGATACCCAAGCGAACAATTTACATTTGAAATCTAATTCTGATTCCACACCTTCCAAACGGAAATAAACGTTGTTCTTTGGCTCTAAAATAATCTCATTACTGTTATTGATAAAAGACTTAGGGAACACTTGTAGTGCGTGATTTATAATACTTTTCAAGGCAATTTCCTTATCTAACATTTCAACACTCTTCATGTTAATCTCTCCATTTCCTTATTGCGTATTTTTTGTCTATCCTTCTTCAATAACTTCCTTTTCGGCTAGGAAATCAAATACCGAATCAGCAATCTCCTTTAACTCCACGTCACCCGGAACAAACCCTTTACTTATTAAGGACTTATACAAATACCTTTCAATTTCATCTGTATCAATGTAGATATCCTTATATTCACGCATGGATCTTCTCCTCCAGTTCCTTTACCTTTTCACGGTAGTATTCTATGAGCCGCATATCCGAAGGAATGGTGCACGCCTCTTCTATGGTCCACTTCAGTTTGTTGACTCTGGAGTTGAAGGTTCCATAACTAATTTTGTTTTTCTCTATTGCTTCATACACCCAAGATGGATATTTACGCTGTGATTCTTTATTCATGGCGGCGATTTCTTCTCTGGTGAGTCTCTTGGTGGTTGCGGCCTTTTCCGGGTCCCATCCGTATTTAATCCGTGCATCGTATATAGTGACCGGGACGATCCCAAGCTCCTGGCATTTCTTTCTCCATGGATTAGGTTCACGTTTTTGGATAGGCTTAGTGATGCAGTCCTCTTTGTCCCAGTACAACTCATAAAAGCGTTTCATGGCAGCTTTCCGGTTGATCCCATTTTGTTCAGCGATTTTGATATCAGATTCTGTTAGGATGTGGGCTTTGTCTTTTACTCTATTCATCGCTTATCCTCCTAATCTATTTTTCTCATAATGGCATAGAAACCCTTAATCTCGTTGTAACCGTCAAAGAAGTATTTACCATCATACCTGGCATCGTTTTTATATTTGTAATCCTTTTTGATAACACTGTAGCTGGTGATGGGCTTTATACATTCAAAGCCCCTTTCCTCCAGCTCCTTAATGGCACGGTAACATTCAATCTTTCGTAATCGTTTCACGCGGATAGTGGACGTTTTCATGTAACAAGTTCCTTCACCCTGCGGGATAATTCCATCTTCACGTTGTCTCCGCATACGGTGATCGGCTCCATAGTCGCTAAGTAATTCACAAGCACTCTGACATGATTCTCTGATGTATGTAGACCACTCGCTGTCATGTGGTCGGTGAGTTCTGTGATGGTGGCGTGCTTGTATTGGAGAATGTAGTTTTTGATGATGGTGCGGAATGGTGTCATTGGGATTCACCTTCATAAATGTTCCCAACAATTTTAACTAACTCAGCTTCCGTGTACAGATACCATTCATTATTGCTTTGGGATAGTTCTTTAATGATGAAACATCCATCCTCAAAAACAACTTTGCAATTAGGAGAATCATCATTATGAGCAACGATATCCCCTTCATAAATTGGTGTTCCGTTTTTATCCTTTAAACCGGTAAACTCACCAACTGATTTTCCATAAACCTGATAATTTCCGAAATCAGTAAACATTGTGTAATCCTTTTTGCCGTCTGCATATTCAGTGGTCATAACACCAAAACCTTCAACCCACTGACTGTCAGCACATAATCTTTCAACAGAATATCCACGCATCTTAATTTCTCTCATTTTCAGTTCCCCTCCAGTTCATTATTTGCAGTAATCCGAATTAGGTACGGTATATTGTGATAACCACTCTTCTTCTAATTGATGAAACTGTTTATCGGACCTTGCTTTATTTTTAGCGAACGTTCTGCATTTTTCTGTGTTTATGCTGTGCAAACTGATGAATTGATGACTTTTCGATTTCAATACTCCTTCACCATTCTTAATAAGATAATGAACAGTGACGATGTAACAAAGGTTCTTGCGGCGGTCTATCATGATGCGTCCTCCAGTTCAAAGAATCGTTTCCATGACTTCGGCCAATGTGTATGTGTCAGTCCTCCGGTGATGACAGCAGCTATAAATAGGATGAAGAAGAATGGGATGCCCATTAGTTGATACCATCCACTTTCATATCCAAGGCTTTCAACACCATCTTGATACCTTCTCTTATTCCTCTGTCTCCTTCATCGTTGGAGCGTTCTGGGTCCCATGTGTTCCATATGTCGAGTATTTTTTCCCCCGGAGTCTTTTCTACTTCGTATCCGATGTACATGGCCCTTATGAAAGTATCAACACCCATTGTTTTTAACTCCTCATAAAACCAACCGCTTGGATCTTCGATGTGACAAGTGACCATTTCGGCTTTATTACGATCAATGATTTTTTCTATAGCATCCGCCTGAGCTTGAGTGAGTTTAACTTTTCTCATGGTTTATCCTCCTGGTAGCGAGAGAGCCTTATTTGGCTCCCTGCCGCAATAATTTTTGTATGAATGATACGTTAGCTTCTAAAGTGGCGATGCTGCTCTCTATACGGCTTTCTTCTCTTTCCCATCCATTAACTTTTGAAGCGCGACTATGTGATGCGCTTTTAACTGATCTCTGTTGATGCCCCAATTCTTCTGAATGGTGCTGTCGAATTGTTCTTCTGTTCCGCCCATGCTCTTCCATCGTTCGATCACATCCTCTATCGGTAATGGTGGTAATGCCCATTCTGGCAACTGAGGGATTTTCCAATAGATATTCTTTTTCTCTTTCTTGTCGTAAGCCTTACTCCATCCACTCATATTCTTAGGCTTATCAAGTTGGCACTCAGCGAATGATTCTGTTAAGTCATAAAGGTAACGCCCTATTCCATATCCGCTGGCTGCCACACGCTTGAATGCTGCTGATATACCGCCTTTGAAGGCTTCTACCTGCGTTTCGCTTGCTCCGTTTTCTTTATAGATCCAGCCGCTGTCTGTCTTAACTCCCAGCCGGCATATCATGTTATTGTTCTGTGAGCGATATTCATCTGTCCATCCATCCCAGCCAAAGACTTCATCTAGTCTCCTTTGGATGGCTCTTGCTTGCACATAGGCTAATACCATTGCCCAGGGTCTTCCGTTTGATATGCCGCAACTCTGGACTCTGAACTCAATCTCTTCTGGTGGGAAAGGGCGCTGTAGCTGTTTGGCGATATCAGTCATGGTATCCCTCCTGTTCTAATTCATATGGAGTAGCTTCTCTATATTCACCTTCATGCTCGACAAACGGTTTACCGTGTATCCAGATGATTGTCATTCTGATTCCTCCTTAACAATCTTGGTATTCGGGTGATCAAGTATTGATTCAGCTAAATCTACTAACTCTTTCCAATCACCTTCCGCTACACACCCTTCATCTTTTCCTGTGATAAGCCACACATTTTCTTGCCAGTCGGACGGTATAAGATTCAGCCTTTTGGCTGCATTAATTTCAACGTTCTCTAGCTTCATCTGATTCTCAATTTCCTTCCCTGTTTCTTCTGTTTTGGTTCTGAACTTCATTGGTAGCCCATCTGCAATTTTCTTTTGTGTATCCCAAGTCGTTATTAATTCTGTCTATTGAAGTGTTTTTTTCGCTGTGTTTTTCAATATGTTCCAAATAGCATGAATACATATCCCTTTTGAAGTTCTCAAATGTTAGCCATTCTTCGCATACGGTTATTCCTCTGTCGATGTAATACTTTTTGAAAAGTTCATTTTTGCTTTCAGTACAACGTCTTTTCATTGCGAACCATATTCTATAAAATCGTGTCTTGGATAGTCCGTGACTTAACCTTGTTTTCTGTTGCTTCACTATCTCTTTGTTGAAGCATCCGCAACTTTTCTTCTTTCCGTTTTTAAGCTCCCAGGCCCAAGAGATTGTTTCGGTACCACAATCACATTTACACAACCATCTCGCACCACGATCTTTAACTTTTTCATGCAACTTAATAACCTTTAGCCGACTGTACCGTGCACCTGAAATATCTACTACCGGTCTAGGCATTATCTGATACGCACCCCTCTTGTTCTCATAAGCTCGGCACCGTTAACTTCCCGGCCATCTTTCAACGCTTCGAGAATAGCCTTCTTGTCTAACTTAGGGTCCACTGGTATCATGTAGTCAGAAAGTAATTTTTCGTCGATTACTTTTACAGATGGAGGATTGTTCTGGATGGATACGGTCAACGTGGGGCGTTTTACTTTATCCAATCCGGCAACCTCTAGCTGATTCTGTAAATACTCCTTCAAGTTTGAAACCTTTCCTTCTAACCCTCTACGACGATCAGCAAGACGTTTCTCTTCTGCTTTGAGTGCATCCACATCAGCGTTTAAATTCTTGATTAGCTTAGCGATATTCTCAGCTTTATCTTCAATTTCTTCCTGGATAGATTCGAGAGTGTCCTGTAATGTTGTAGGATCCATTTCCTCTGCCATTTCCATTAGTGCTGCATAGTTATTAGAAAGCTCATATAATTTCATTCTTCCTCTTCCTCCTTGTGGTCTTGAATGTATTCCTCTTTATATTCCAATGGGTAGCCGCTGCGGTTAATTTGGGTGATGGCTGGGTGTTGGATATCATACGGCAAGCTGTTCATCCTCCTTGTTATAAAAGATGATGCACTCGACTTGACAATCTTCCGACTGATATTTCTTCCAGCAAGACTCTGTGTCACGGTATTTGTGGTCTTTAAAAGCGATACCATATCCTTTGGTTAGATCCTCGGCTAAATCGGCTGCCATTTCTTCTGCTCTGTGGTCATGGAATGTGATGGAGAAGTTTGCACCCTTGTCATAGGCTTCTGCAGCAAGTTTCAAGAATTGTTCTTTTGTCATTTTGGTTCCTCCTTTTATTGGGTTACATCTTCGTATTGCGAACTATAATAACAGCCTAAAAACCTCAAATTTCATTGTAGGATAAACAAATGCACCCGTTATTTCATAATGCTTATGCCTTAATAACTCTTTAATATTTGTTTGCACTTCCTCAACCCTTTCTATTTCGCTCTTTGAGTCTTTTACGATGCTTTCTCTGTCTTCTTAGCTTCCAACAACTTCGGTAAAGCGTGTTTCTTCATGAATTCCAGCATGGCGAGTTTTGTTTTAGATGGTGGTTCTGGTAATTTGTTCATCGTTTCTTCTCCTTTTGTTCAATTTGACTAATTATTGTTTAAAAAAATTTCATTAAATGTAAGATCGTACTCCTTCGCCAATTTAGCTGCTTTAGAAAACGGAAGTACCTTATCGAAAGTTCCATTTTCCACTTTGTTGTAATGCTCAAGTGAATACCCTAGAAAATCAGCCATTTCTTTTTGTGTCATTTTGCGTTCAGTTCGTATTTCTCTAAGCTTATTATTGCGTTCGCTTTTCGTCATATGTTCACCTCCAATTTGTTCTTCAAGAACATTTCTTACTCTTAGTATATTGTTCCTCATGAACAATGTCAACAAGTAAATTGTTCTTTTTGAAAAATTGTTTACCAAGGGTATTTTTGCCCATCCTAGAAAAGAATAGAATCGAGTGTTTCCCTGTGTTCAAACAGCACAAACCTTGCTATTATAACTACAGGGTGGAGGTGAGAAAGATTGCAAAATATAGGGAGTATTCTTAGGGATTTAAGAAAGAAAAATAAACTAACATTAATTGAACTTGGAGAAAAGATTGATTTTAATTACAGCAACTTATCTAAGATAGAAAGAGGAGAAAGGAAACCTACTTTTGAATTACTGGAATCTCTATCCGATCTATACGGAGTTCCTATGGCTGACTTTTTTAGAGAAAGAAAAACCTTATCAGAGGAGATGTTTGCTTTGGAAGATGATATAGAAGAAAGAAAAATTAAATGGATGACACTTATAGATGAATCAGAGGATAAAGGATATAGTCCAGATGAATTAAGAGAGATTATAAAATTAGTGGAAAATATACGTAAAAAGGATAAATAATACTTATACAGATATTTAGCATATTGTTTACATTGTTCAAAATAGACAAAAAACGACAATAAAACACCCTTCCTCATTCGACAATATATTGATATACTGAAGATAACAACTATAAGAACAGGCGTTCGTGTTTTGTTCGGTCTCTTCGAGGGGGTCTCGTGTTGGAAAAAGTTTATAGTGATCTGTTGCATGATGGGGATGTTATTATTGTCGATGAACACACAATAATTATAGGTACGAAAAAAGGGGAAGAGGGCGAATAGGCTCTCTTTTTGTTTAGGAGGAAATACATCATGAGAATAGCGTGTTATCTGCGTGTATCGACATCCGAACAGGCAGATGAAGGGTACAGTATAGCCGCGCAAAAGAATCGCTTAGAAGCGTTCTGCACTTCCCAGGGATGGGATATTGTGCGGTGGTATATAGATGAAGGGATATCAGCGAAAGACACGAAAAGACCGGAACTACAGAGTATGTTAAATGGAGTAAGGAAGAAAGTGTTTGATGTGGTCCTGGTTTATCGTTTGGACCGTCTCACTCGTTCGGTGCTGGATATGTACCAATTACTTCAAGAATTCGAACAACATAACGTTAAGTTTAAATCGGCCACAGAAGTATACGACACCACAACAGCGACAGGCAGGTTATTTCTTACTCTAATAGCTTCCCTCGCAGAGTGGGAAAGACAGAACTTAGGTGAGCGTGTGAGCTTCGGTATGGAGGAAAAAGCCAAACAAGGGAAATGGACGGTATCTACTCCCCCATTCGGATATAGCAAAGAAGGGGAAGAATTAGTAATCAACGAATCGGAAGCTGCCCTCGTCAGGAGGATCTACCGCACTTACCTTGAAGGAAGTAAAGGTATGAGTAAAATAGCGATGGAACTTACACAAGCCGGTTATCGTACCAACAGCAATTCTTTGTTCACTGCAGCAAGGTTGAAATACATTCTGACGAATCCCATTTACATCGGCACATTGCGGTATAACTACAGAGTAAATACAGAGAATTATTTTGAAGTGGAGAATGCTGCCCCCCCTATAATAGATAAAGAGGATTTCGAAAGGGTTCAAGCGTTAGTGGATCAAAGAGCTGTATTGCATCCTCGCCATGCCACAAGCCCTTATATATTCAGTACAGCATTAAGGTGTCAGCGTTGCCGATCCCGGTTCAGTTCTAGGTTCAGCCAAACAAAGAGAAAGGGTACCACTTATGTATCCAGGCAGTATATGTGCATCGGGAAGAAACAAGGAATATGCGATATGCCTAACATTTCACAGAACTTCTTAGAAATTCAGTTCTTGAAGTGGCTGGAATCCATTAACTTCGATAAAGAGTCCAAGATGCTCTCTACAGATGCAGAGAAGGACCATACAGAGGATATAGAAAGAATCGAAGGTGAGATTAAGCAGATAGAGGGATGAAAGAGGAATCAGAAAAAGAAAAAATGCTCCTAGTGGAATTAGAAGCATTTCAGAAAAGTTATTCACCTGATACTATAGATATATCCGAAATCATCAAAGATATGACAAATCTCTGGCCTAATTTAAGTGTAGAGGATAAAAGGCAATTTGTACAGTTATCTGTAAAGGAATTGTGGGTGGATAAAATAAGCACCAAAAGAAGCCCGGAATCACTGAAGATCATGGATATAAAGTTTCAATAATCGTTAGGTGTCTTTTGTATCGACCGGGTGTCCTGTCAGAGAGGCCCTGATAGCGACCTCTGCGGTTTCTTCATCCCGGATCTCCCCTACCATGATAATATCCGGATCATGCCGTAGAATGGCGCGAAGCCCCGCGGAGTATGTGACACCTGCTTTTTCATTGACCTGGACCTGGACAAGAGAATCATTGAATTTTTCAACGGGATCTTCCAATGTGACGACATTTCTTTGTAAAGCGGACGAGCAATGTTCTACAAGGGAATATAAGGTTGTGGTCTTGCCGCTGCCAGTCGGTCCGGTGAAAATTAAGAGGCCATGGGAGTTCATTAATAAAGCCAGAAGCTTTCGTGCTGAAGAAGGAAACAGGGCTAATCGTTCAAGTGGCACGTTCAACTGCTGAGGAAGGATTCGAATGACAAGACTTTCTTTTAAGCCGGTAGTAGGAAGTGTGGAAACACGGAGGTCGAGCGGTCCTCCCATCATTCGGAAGGTGAAAGATCCGCTTTGAGGTTTTCTTTTTTCACCTATATCCATGGAAGCCATGAATTTAAAGTGGGAAATCAATCGTTCTCCTTCAGGAATCGGAATGCTGATATTGGGAGTGAGGATCCCATTGCTTCTGTGCTGCATGAGGTAATCATCTTTTCGTGGAAACAAGTGGATGTCCGTGACGTTCTTTGTAACAGCTTTTTTCAACATAGAATCAGCCAGGGCTTCAATGGAATAGTATATTGGCTGCACCACCTTTCATTTATTCAAGTACAGAAATTCGACAAGATTTTAATTTCCCCTTCTTTTTTTAGTATATTTTTTTTATTTTTTTTCATACTAGTACTGTAAGCAGCACCAATCAATGGGCTATAGCCAAGCGGTAAGGCATCGCACTTTGACTGCGACATGCGTTGGTTCGAATCCAGCTAGCCCAGTATTCAATAACAAAGACTGTTTTCTCCTACATAAATTGCGGCGTTTCGGAAAAACCTTGAACCGGAGTTTTTCTCTCTAGATAGGAAGAGGATCTCCTTCCTTTCTTGCTAATAGGTTATTTTCTTACAATTATGGCTGAAGTTTATGAGTAGAGCCAAAATAAAGAGAGGAAGGTTCCCGCAAAGGAACCTTCCTCTCTTTTAAGATAAGGGACAAGATATTGAAGAGATGTGCTGGCGGCTATCCAAAACAGGATTGAGGAAAGATTCCAAGGGAGAAGTTTTTTCTAAACAGTCAGCTCATATACTGATCTTTTATTAGTCAAACTTCTAAGTCCTTCGGGATCGTATCCTACGACAAGTTTCTTTCCATCCGTTAGCAGAGGCCTTCTCAACAACTTGGGCTCTTCCGAAATCAGTTGTACAACTTCAGAGAGACTGAGGTCTTCCAACTCAACGCCCAGTGCTTTATATTTTTGACTGCGGGTCGCGAGAATTTCATCCACACCATTTGTTGTCATTGAAAGTAAATCTATAATCTCCTGTGTAGTTGGAGTTTCCCTGAAAATGTGTCTTTCTTCAAAGTCTACTGCATTTGAAGTCAGCCATTTCTTTGCTTTTCTGCACGATGTACAACTGGGATACGTAAAAAACGTCAATTTGTTCATCCTTACACCCTCCCTGAATTAAGCTTATACAATTTATATGTTAATTGTATACCACATGTATAACTAATGTACACCATAATATCCTGTTTTGATGTTTTTATTTTTTTTCAGATTTTATCCGCTGAGTTTATATACCAAAATCAGCATTATTTAAGAGACAACTTCCAAAAGGCTGCTCCTTATTTATGGCCAGCGTTCATTGTTAAACACAGCCTGATTACTGGAAAGACCTCTTTTGGATTTAACTGATGTGTTAGGCAGCCGAATCCATATATCCTTATATTTTTGTTAAAAAACTATTGAAAAAATGATATTTTATAGTAAAGCAGCGATCAGGAAGGGTATATTAATATAAAATCAGAAGCGTTCTTCAGCCTATTTACGTAATCGTCACAAACTGGCAACAAAGATTATTTACTTTTGATGGATTTTTCCTTTATAATGTTTATTGATGGACTGAGGGTGCAAAGGAGGGATACATATGGATCGTATGTACAGAGTATTGGGATTTTGGACTGGAATATTTGCAGTCATGTTTTTCCTTGGAGATATGAAAACGACTTCACTGATCTTTTTAGGACAAACAGGATTCTTCATTCTGCTGGGTTACTTGAAATTATCTGAGCGTATGTATATTTATATTTTCTTCGGATACTTAACTGTATTTTTTGCCGGCTTCACATATTGGACTGTTTTTATGATGACGCCAGGCGCAGCGCACTAATAAAAAAACCCTTAAAGCTTTTAGCTTTAAGGATTTTTTTATGTTCACCTTAAATTCCTTTAGTAGAACTGGGCACATTCATGTCCATGCAGCCTGAACCGATAGATTTTTTTAAAAAGTTCTTTTGGTGATAAGACCCTTTAAAAGCCGTTTAGAAATGGGTTGGTATCCATTTCATCCGCTATAGTAGTTTCAGGTCCGTGGCCTGATAAAACGATTGTATCCTCTGGCAAAGTCAGCAGGTGATCATGGATGCTTTTTAATAACTCCCCAGAGTTTCCGCCAGGCAGGTCCGTTCTTCCCACGCTTCCCTTGAACAGAGTATCACCGGCAAACACAACCCCCTCCTCCTCAAAATAATAGGAGATGCTTCCTGGGGAATGTCCGGGTGTTAAGAATAACTGTAATGTGATATCCCCTATGGATAGTGTCTTTTCATTGGTTAATATGTACTCTGCAGGTTTGATTTTTAACAAACTGCTCATGGCGAAGTGCTGAGAACCATTCAAGTATGGGTCCATGAGCCACTTTGCCTCTTTTTCATGAACATAAACAGGGATATCGTACTTCTCTCTGACCTTATCTACTGCACCGATATGATCAAAATGTGCATGGGTCAGCAGAATGGCAAGAGGCTTCAATTGATTGTCCCTCAGCCAGTTGTTCAATTTTCCCGCTTCTTCGCCGGGATCAAAAATCACACATTCTTTCTTCTCATTCCATAAACAATAACAGTTTGTTTGCAAAGGACCTAAAGGTAATCTCTTCCATTTCACCAGCTCCGCCTCCTATATATATTTTAATTTATTGTATCAAACCTGCTTTAGTATTAAAATAAATTTGGAGAGATGTCTAAAGAAGGCCGATTCTCCTCACTTTTTCTATCTCCCTGATATGACAGGGTATTTGCTATTGATTGAAAGAGGACAAAGAGAATGAATTTTGGACAAAGAAGTGTCAAACATTTGAACTGTACAAATGCATAAAAAAAATATAAAATATATGTAAGTGCACATTATTACATATGCTAATTATATTATCTCACTTTTGGGACTTATGGTAAAAGGGGATTAATTTGAAAGGAGTTTTGACCGATGGGTTTTGTTATTATTACAGCTCTAGTGACTTTGCTTGCTCTATTCGGCAGCATAAGTGCGTTGAAAAACAAAAATGCTTTAGGCATTCTTTTCGGATTAGGAACACTCGGCGTTTTTGGCTGGTTCACGATCATGACCGTCCTTCACTCAGGTTATCCTGGCGGACACTAAAAAATGGAGCCCTTCGGCTCCATTTTTTTTATTCTAAAGCAAGATGCCGGCTTCCTTACATCTTGCTTTCCACTGAAGCCAGCTTATCTTCCATTTTCCTTTTTTTATCCCTGCGGTCATCAATCCGGATATTCGTTGCAACCCTTTGAATTCCCTCATTGAAAGGTGCCTCATGAATTTCTTGCACCACACGGAACAAATCTGACAGCTCACCTTCTATCAAAGTGCTCATCGGAGTAAGTTTAAATGAAATAGTTCCTTGTTCTTCATGTTTCTTCAGTATTTTTTGCAATTGGGCAACATAATCACTTACGCTTGGTGTGGCGGTCCCAATCGGGATCACGGTAACATCCACTATAGCCAAAAAGTATCATCCTTTCTATTTAACGGTAATTAAGTCTGCTGTCTCTTTATTCTTCAAATCAACCGCCTGCTTTAAATCATATCCTGTTAAACAATAGTCACCTGATGGAGAACACTGGAGAGGTTCATTTGAAAGGCCGGACAGGATCACTTCCCGCTGACCCGTTTTCAAATCCCACTTTTCCAAAGTGAAGGTCCCCTGATAGGTGTCTTCCGGCATCGATTCACCGGCAGTGAAAGAGACGAGTGCATGTTCAGAATCTATCTTATCATAATAAGGAATCATCCAGTTAGAATAGCTGCTCAGCAGGGGCTGTTCAGTAGAAGAAGCTATCGTTCCTTCTTCTGTTATAAATTGATAAACAGCATTCCCTTCTGTTACATCGTCCATTGAAATGGATAATATATAGGGGGAAATTCTATTAAAGTGAATCGTTTCTTCTTCAACAAGCACTTTATCTTTTGAGTATAAGTTCCGGGAATATAATGGAGCTGTCAGACTAATGCTATCCTCAGGCCAATCCTGGAAGAGAAAACTGTTCTCTGTATGCCACTTAATAAATGGCTGTGGAGATTCCACGGCCGATACTGTTCCTTGTGATAAATCTGCCAGCAAAGTCTCAAAGCTCCAATCTTCTGCAAAGCTCGTTACGAAAAGCCAATCAGTATTGTCTTCATTCCACTCAAAAGCCAATTCATACGAGTCGATCTCTTCTTGAAAAATCACATTTCCTTCCAGGTCAATTACCGTCATGGATGCCGAATAAGTAAGAGGGGCACTGTGAACTAAAATCCTTTGTCTGTCAGGACTTATCTTGGCATCCACAATGACTTCCTCATCTGAAAACAACTGCTTTTGTTCACCGCTGAATATATTATAATCTATTAACTGGTTCTCATTATCAGATTTAGATAAAATTATGACCCTGTCATTATCAATCCAATCAATAACTCTCTGAAATGAATTCTCTTCCAATGCAAGAGGTATCAATTCTTTTGCGGCAGCCTCTTGCTCATCCACTTGCTCTTTCTTTGAAACAGGTTGTTTCTCCGGCTCATTATTAGGAGGATCTCCATTGCAGGAGGCTAAGAGAAATAAGCATGACAAAAGAAAAAGAAGCCTATGTATTTTATTCATGTTTATTCCCTCCTCCATATTTCTTCATACTAATTAGTACGTAATTTCACTAAAAATGTTTCAATTTTTTCAAAGAATTAGATAACTTATTTTAAACATGTTACTCATCCCCTCCACGAGGTGACAAGTGAGATTGAACCCTTCTATCTTTGCGCGTCACTTTAGATGAACGTTCTCTTATTGTCCAGCCCTTAAAAAAAGGCTGTCAGGGTATAGACCTCTGAACAACCTTTTACATTTGAAAAAGACTATAGTACATTTTACCTCGCATTTACTAATATAACAATCTGCAATACAGCTTATCGATAGATTGATACAAGGAAAATCCCAAGAACCGACTCATATATCCGGTCAAACTGAGATAGAGGCAGCGGGTTGATGCCCATTCCAAGTTCAACAGTAAAACCCGGACGCTGAAACTCTTGGATGAACCAATCTTTGTATCCTGCAAAACTGTCTATATATCTAACCGACCGGTACCCGCTTACTCTTTCGAATTCCTCTGCGAGCATCTCGGATTCAGGAGGTTCCATTCCCTCAAAGCCCCAATAAAATTCTTCCCCTTGGGTATGCAGGGCGAGGACCCTGTCGAGATCTCCGCTCCTTGCCAATTCAGCCATCGCAATTGCTTCAGGTTCCGATAATGGCTTATAGCCCGGGAAATCACGGGGAGCAGGATTTTTCTCCTCTTTTCTTTCCTTCTCCAATTCCCATTTTGCAGGATATTGATTATTCAGATCAACTCCATTAATATTAGCCTTCCACCCGGAAAAATTAGTATTTCCCTTATTAAACTCAATCAGTTCCTCTCTGAGGGCTGGCGGCGGCCCCTCTATTACAAGATCCACTCCATCGGGATTCACCATCGGAACAAGAGAAAGGGTAACACTTGAATACAGAGGCTCCATAACTACCCCTCTGATAGCCCCTCGATTGGTCAGAGATAATAAGTAGTCATTCATGAACCGCATTAATATCGGGGTCGTAATCCACTCGTTAGCATGAAAGGATGCATTAATATGAACCTTTTTCTCTCCATTACCAATCAGTATTTCATAGAGAGGCTTTCCAAGGACAGATTCACCGATCTGGCTGACTTTTATAAAAGGAAAGGCATTCTTTAAACTTTTGATATCCCGATCCAAAATCCCAAAAGAATAAGCCTGCTGCCCCATGACAACCGGCTGTGTAATCCGCAGCGGGATACTGATTTCCGCTCCAACCTGCAAGGCACTTGGATTCAGACTTTGATTGAGCAGGAGCAGCGCATCAACTGACAGGTTTCTTCTCCTGGCTATTCCCCAAAAGGTATCCCCTTGCCTAATTGTATAATTTCCGATATAGAAACCGGGAATGCTTACGGTTTGACCGATTTGGAGACTATTGCCGGCCATGTCAGAGTTAGAATCAATAATCAGCTGTAGAGGAAGATAAAACAGCTGACTGTAATAGTAAAAAGTGTCGCCTCTTCTGACTTGTACTTCCAATGTTCATACCCCCTGTAATCACACTCTCTTACTACATGTATGTTGCAAAAGAAGTTTGATGACAAGAAAAAAAGCGGAAGCGCCCTGTTCAGCCCCGCCAGGCAAATGTTCTAGAGGTGCTGAGTCCGTTTAGCGGGCAAGGGTGAGCTCAAACGCTTTGAAGCAGTTTCAAAACCGCCGTCTAAGTTTTAACAGAATATGATAAACACTTTTAGCAGCAAAAAATCCTGCGGATAGCATCCGCAGGATTTTTGTTACTCTTCTATAGGAGAAAGAGCTTCATTTTTTTGTTCGTAGAATCGAAGCAGGTCTCCATATATGATTTGATCAGAGTAGTTCAACTCTTGCTGAGTACTTTCAATCAAAGGCTCACAGAATTTCATGTCATCAGGCTGTTCAGTGTCTTTGTTGTAACATTCTCCGCCGGCATAAACATGATCCTTAGTAATGAAGCGTCCGTCACGCAGGATAGTTAAGTCTTCATGTTCTTTAGAGAAAAGATCTGAACCGAACTGGATATCTCCTTTTGAATCGATTCCAAGAAGATTAAGAAGTGTTGGACGAAGGTCGACTTGGCCTCCGACTTTGGAAATCGTCTTTCCATCTTCCATACCCGGAATGTGGATGATCAGCGGTACTCGCTGAAGCTGGGTGCTTACAAAAGGATCCACTTCTTTTCCAAGGTATTTGCTCATTGCAACATTATGGTTTTCTGAGATACCATAATGGTCACCGTACATGACGATGACTGAATCATCATACACACCACTGTCTTTCAATTCCTGGATGAATTCTTTTACTGCTTCATCCATGTAACGTACAGTTTGGAAGTAACGATTCAACGTACCGGAATTTGAATCAAACTCATTAATATACTTATCCTCTTCATCAAGGTAGAAAGGATAATGATTGGTCAATGTAATCATTTTTGTATAGAATGGTTTTTCCATTTGTTTCATGTGTTCAACTGACTGCAGGAAGAATGGGGTATCCTTCATTCCCCAGTTAACGGAGTTTTCATCATCAATTTCATACTCTGTCATTGAATAAAACTTATCGTAACCAAGAGAATCGTACATGATGTCACGGTTCCAGAAACTCTTATTGTTAGCATGCATTGTTGAAGTAAAATACCCTTCATCATTCAGCCTGTCTGTCATTGATTGATATTCATTCCCGGAATGAGTGAAGAATACCGCTCCACGGTTCAATGGATAAAGAGAGTTATCCAGGATGAATTCTGAATCAGATGTTTTCCCCTGCTGCGTTTGATGATAGAAATTATCAAAGTAGTAACTATCTTTAATAAAATCATTTAGGAAAGGGGTTACTTCTTCTCCATTCATCGTGTTGTTGATCGGGAATGACTGAAGGGATTCCAAAGAAATGACAATCAGGTTCTTTCCTTTTGCGGCTCCAAACAATTCATTATCCGGCTTGGTATGACTTGCACGGACATAGTTATCGATGTCTGCAAGTTCACTGCCATCAGCAAGTGCACGCTGTGCTGATGATTTAGACTGAAGAAACGCATCATAAATGTGGTAGTTATATGTTCCAATGTTTTTTACAAGTATTTCCCTGTCAAAAGTACGTGTCAACAACTGTGGTCTTTCAGCTTCAGCAAGACCAAGGTTGAAAAAAGTAAGAGCTATTGCAACAAAAAAGTAAGCCCTTCTATTCACCCTGCTGAATGTGTTCACTTCCAGCATTGATGGTTTAAATTTGACGAACAAGGCAAGAATTACAGTATCGATAAAATATAGGGAATCTGCCCAGCTGACAATTTCCCCTGCACTGGTACCCAAATCAGCAAAATTGCTGGTCTGCATTAGTACCGGCAGTGTCAGGAAATCATCAAAGAATCTATAGAAAGCGACATTTCCATAGAGAATAAAGGAAAGCACAAAGCTGGTAATCAAAATATACCTTACTCTCGACTTCTCATTCTTCATAAATAAGCTTACCCCGAATACAAACAGTAAAAAGCTTAACGGGTTGATCAGCAGGATGAATTCCTGCATGACATTTTCAATTTTGATATCAAAACTAGTTTGATAGACAATATACGTTTTGAGCCAGAGTAACACCGAAGCAATGATAACCAGTGATATTTTTGGCATTTTTAGGTTTTTCATTTTTTACCTCCTTGCTGCGATTGAGTGCGCAGCAACTTTCTAATGGAAGATATTGACTTATTTTTACATTATCAGGTGATACCATCTGATAATCATTCAATATCTTAATACTTTTTTTACATTCCGTCAATTGTAAGTTAATTTAAACAGTTTAAACTAATGTATTAGGGTGATTTTCAATTCCCTTATATAAGACGAGCCAAACCGGTAAAAGTTTCAAATTTAGGTTATATTTTTATAAACCCTACCATATACCCAGTCCCTTTAAACACATCATTCTAAAGGTCCATCCTTTCGTCCCGGCCTCTGTGAGCGCATCCTTATTAAGCTGGATAAACAAACTTGTCCTTTTCAGGACGTATTTGTAATGCTATGATTCCCACTGGAAATATTATGCTTTTTTATAGTCATTTTTTGAAACCATCCTTTTATAATAACACTTTCGGCAACTTTATTCCAGTTTTCATGAATCGGAAGTTGATTCATTGTTCATCATCATACTCCTGGCTTTAAAAATAAACCAGCGTTAAATTTCACCAATTATCCTGGGTGCTGCTCGTTAATAGCCAGCTGCCCGATTCTGAACAAAAGCGCAAGCGCCTGCTCAGCCCCTTGAGGTTTTTTGACCGCAAGGGGGGAGTCCGCACCAGAGAGTATGGATCCTGTGGAGCTGAAACACGGTATGGAAATAATAGCTATAAAGGTTTCCACAGAGCTGAGGTTAAAATTTCTATACAACAAAAAAAGGTGCTGATCACAAACGATCAGCACCTTTTTCACTATTTTCAAACTAAACAGCAGCAAAGATTACAAAAAGAACCTAGGATAATTACTCTATACTTGTTCAATCGAGTTTGTTTTTCACAAGCCAGGCCCCGCCTATCACGCCCGCATCATTGCCAAGCTTAGCAATGGATATGGCCGTTGAAGATGCAACTGTAGGGAATGCGAATGAATTAAAATACTTATCAACCGGGCTCAATAATACTTCCCCTGCTTTAGACACTCCTCCGCCCAATACTATTCTGTCCGGATTCAAAGCGTTACCCAGGTTGGCAATTGCCAATCCTAAATAGAAAGCTAGTTTATCCACGATTGAAACCGCAAGAGTATCTCCTTCACGTGCGGCATCAAAGATTTCTTTTGCACTGAGTACTCCTTCCGTCTGCAAACCTGAACGGAGAACAGAGTCCTCACTGCTTTCTTCAAGGGCTTGAAGGGCTAAACGCACAACACCCGTTGCAGATGCGACTGTTTCCAGGCAGCCGGTTTTTCCACAGTTGCATTGAAAACCTCCTTCAGGCATTACAGTAATGTGCCCGATTTCGCCGGCTGCACCTTTGCTTCCATGGACGATATCACCATTAGTGATGACTCCTCCCCCTACTCCGGTTCCTAATGTTACGGCTACAATATCCTTCGCACCATTTCCTGCACCCTTCCACATTTCACCGAGAGCAGCACAGTTTGCATCATTGTCGATAACACATGGCAGTCCTGTCTCTACTTCAAGAAGGTCCTTCAAAGGGGTATTCTTTTCCCAGCCCAAGTTGACCGCTTCATAAATAATGCCATTATCCATGTCGACCGGTCCCGGAGCTCCCATCCCAACACCTTTCAGCTTTGCTTTGGTTTCTCCAAGTTCATCCAGATGATGGTCGATTGACTTTGCGATATCGACTATTATGTTTTTTCCATTTTCAGAGGTGTCTGTGGGAATCTCCCATTTATGTACAATTTCACCGTAAAAACTAACGAATGCTATTTTCGTTGTAGTTCCGCCTAAATCTACACCAACAAGCCATTTATCTGACATCAATTATTTCACCCTGTTTCTAGTTTTTGTTTTCCTTCGAGAGCTCACTCCGCAGAACCAGCATGGACTTTTGGAAGTCAGCGGGACTGAGCAAGCCTGTGTTATACAGTTCTCTCACTTCTTCCTGCATCATTTCCAAATCTGCCATTCGGTCGCCCAGGTAAATGAAGATTCCATACTTTTTTAACAATTGCTGAACATCATACATGTTTTTCAATTTCCGCACCGTCTTTCAAGCTTCGCTAACCCTTTTAGTATAAAATAAAGTCTTTCTCTTCTCAAGAAAATCCCTTATTTCTTCCGTAATAATGATTTAGAAGGTGCTGTACATAATTATTCCAAAGAAATTCTTTATGAAAACTGACCAGCCTTGTCTTGCTGCAATTGATGATATTCTTTTTGGGGACGTTGTAATAGAAAAGAAAAAAGCAGTACCCATAAGAGCACTGCTTTCTATCAACGGTCAGGGTCTTGAGGATTAAGAAACCTCGGTCTCCTGTTTTTCAATGGCATCGGCGATCTAAACAGCACATCCCTCATTGCTCTGAAGTTGAATGGGATGAACGGCCACATGTAAGGGACACCGAAAGATTTGATTCTTGACAGAAGGACAATCCATACCGTAATGCCTATCACAAGTCCGTAAACTCCAAACAAGGCGGTCAAAATCAACAGTACAATCCGGATAATCCGGTTTGCCAGGCTTAATTCATAGCTTGGTGTTGAAAATGTTCCTATGGCGGCGACTGCAAGATACAGGATCACTTCATTGATGAACAAGCCAACTTCAACTGCCACTTGCCCAATCATCAAGGCAGCTACAAGGCCTAGAGCTGTCGCAAGTGAGGTCGGTGTATGTATAGCGGCCATCCTCAGCATATCAATACCGATTTCCACTATCAGGAACTGAAATATAAGCGGTACCTCACCTGTATCATCAGGACCTACATAGTCCAAAGCAGCAGGAAGCAAATCAGGCTGAGAGGCAAAAAGATAGTAAAGCGGCAAAAGAAAAATAGACGCCCATACGGCGATGAAACGAACGAACTTCAGATAGGCTCCGACCATCGGTTTATTACGATATTCCTCTGCATGCTGCAAATGATGCCAAAAGGTAGTCGGGGTAATCAATACGCTTGGCGATCCATCCACCATGATGCAGACGTGCCCCTCATACAAATGGGCCGCAGCGGTATCCGGTCTTTCCGTGTATCTTACCATCGGATAGGGATTCCAATGCCTCCCGGATATGAATTCTTCCAATGTCTTTTCTCCCATCGGCAGACCGTCAGTATCTATTTTTGATAGTGATTCTTTTATGCGGTTGACGAGTGCCGGATCGGCAATATCCTCTAAATAACAGACAACGATATCCGTCTTGGACCTTCTGCCAATTTGCAGATACTCCATCCTTAATGAGCGGTCCCGGATTCTTCTTCTGGTCAGAGCAGTATTGAAAACCAGTGTCTCTACAAAGCCGTCTCTCGCTCCCCGTACCACCCTTTCCATATCAGGTTCCTGCGGGCCTCTGACAGGGTACGTCCTGGCATCGATCAAAATGACCTTGTCTACTCCATCTACCACCAAGGCTGTTGGACCGGCCAGCACCATGTCAGCTACATTATTCAAGTCATCGGTTTCCTCTACTTCCACATAAGGGATATAAGTCTTCATCAGCTTCTGCAAGGTATCGCCATCAAGCTGCTCCTCGTCAAGATCAGCAAGCAGCTTCATCAAAAAGTGCATAATATCATCTTTTACAAATCCATCAACAAGGTACATGGCCATCTTTCTGCCGGCATAGAACAAGTCGAGTTGAATGACATCAAAGCTCTTATCAACCGCAAGGAGATCTTTCAAATAATCAGTATTCTCCTGAAGGGAAGCTGAAACCGGTTTTTTATTATCTGACACGAAAATTCACCTCTTTTATATAGCAAAACCCGTTCCCGGTCTAATTGAATAAATTTACAATATTTTCATGTATAAACCATATCTACCATACTAGACATCTGCGGCTGAAATCATACATAGGGAACATAATCTTTTTGCCAGGCACATACAATGTCACTAAAAGGGACAAACCTGATTAAGTGGGTGGGCATTATGAGAGGAAAACATTCTTTGATTATCATAGCAGGAGCAGCAGGGATATTGATCACATGGTGGTTGTTCATGCTGTTTAACCCCGCTGCAAGGGAAAGCATCATATTCTTTCCCTTAAACGAAAAGGCCAGCTACCAATCAGCCGACACGCTGTTAACATTAAATGAGAAAAAAGTGAATGACTTATATGAAGTGAATTGGAAAATAACTTCCGTGCTTGATCAGGATGCCTATTTGAGACAGGATATCGGGTTTCTCTTTTTCAATGGAAGATTAACATCCAAAATGAGTGAATGGGAGCAGAATACAGACAGGATAGTCGAAGAGGATACTGCAGCGGGAAAGGAAAGCAGCCTTCTGCAGGCTGTCTCATTTCACTATTCTGAAATACATGAGAACGAGGAAAACTACACAAGTGCACAAAGCATGTCAGAGGATCAGCTTTATGTTATTGATTCAAATTTCAGTCCATTGAGTTCATTCAGAAAGCCGGACAGCCCTGCTGAAAAAGAATGGAAGATGATTCTGGACAAAGTAACAACTCAGCAGCTTCAATACAATTGGGAGAATGCAATGAAGAAATATAATATCAGCGGCAAGGATTACTTGCAGATCCCGTTAATCCGTTTACCGGAATATAATTCAGATCCCCCCAAAGGATTTTCAACGCTGCAGTGGAACGAACTTGTGGGAAACTTATGGGAGGGGTTATATAAAAATTATTTTCTAGGAATCAAGACAGATTCCGGCAAGACCGTGGACCCAATAGACAGCTTGATGCCATTAATTCTGATTAGCATTGAAACTGGTGACCTGCTCGTCCTTCTTACAACAAAAGAGGGAGAGTACGTACTTCTTCAGCAAAAGTTCCCTGTCCCGCTGCCATAGCAGCCTATTCAAAAGCTGGGGCTGACTAAGCGGAATAAAAAAACAAGCGATTGAAATTCGCCAATATATTGAGTTAACAATAAACGCACTGTGAATTCCAAGAGAATTCAAGTGCGTTTTCATATATGTTTTATATGCCTGTACCTATTAATTAGCAGTCACTTGAAATACGATTCTTCATATTTAATTGCTTAACAGGGATATTTCTGCAAACAAAGTTTAAGAAAAGAACCTTACGATGGCTCATCGGCCTGCAGCCTTTCATGAAGTTCCTTGAACTGACTGTTATCCTTCTGTAAATTATATGCTTTCTCAGCATGTTCCCTGGCTTCAGTTTCTTCTCCTCTATCAAGAAGGAGAATAGCCAGATTATAATGAGCTTCCGGAAAATCCCTGTCACGCTCCAAAGCTTGGTTAAGGAGGGTTTCAGCTTCCATATACTGCTCATCTTTAATCATGACGATGGAATACAAAAAGTAACTGTGTTTATCAGCTTCATTCTTCTCCATGACATCCTCAAGGATAGCAGAAGCTCCCTCGATATCACCGTCATTGAGCTTCTCCTGGGCCTCAGCATTGCTGATAGAAGGGTCAAACAGAACCGGTCCGTGTTGATATCCGTACCAGAGCAGCGCCGGGATGGCAGCCGCGGACAGAAGGACAGCAGATAACTGCACTCCCCATCTTTTTCCGCGGGGAAGGTGAACAACGGCAGCTGAGAGCGCTCCCCCTGCCAGTCCGCCGATATGCCCGGCATTATCTATCCCAGGCAGAGTAAATCCCAGCGCAAGGTTGATACCGATAACAAGCAGGATGTTGGTTCCCATCGTCCGGAAAAAAATTTTCGGATGGACTGTGCCAAAATACAAAAGAGCTCCAAAGCAGCCGAAGATTGCACCGCTGGCTCCTGCTGATATGGAATTAGTAAAAACAAAACTGGCCAGTGTTCCAGTGAATCCGGCAAAGATGTAGATAAACAAAAACCTGGAACTTCCAAAAATCCTTTCAACAGCCATCCCTAAAAAATAAAGAGCAAACGTATTCATCAATAAATGAAGAAATCCTATGTGAATGACAATCGGCGTAAAGAATCTCCACCATTCCCCTTCTACTATCAATGGATTGTACTTAGCTCCATACCGAATAAGATTCTCTGTGTTCTGGCTGCCTCCTGCCATTTCCATAATGAAGAACACGGCAAGCTGCAACGCAATGAACATATAGGTAAAGAACGGTCTGCCCATAGAGAAAAGCGACTCCTCTTCTTTTGCCTTATTAGAAGCAAATGCCAGGACATTCTCCTTTAGCAGATGCACTTCCATCTCTTCAGGATCTTCTTTGATTTTCCACTGCACTTCCTCATTGAAAAGGCTTGAAACTTTATAAATATCATTATCCAGACTGTCCAAAGTGATGATCGAACTCTGAACAGACGTCTTGGCTGCCTGAGGCAGGACATAGTCCTGTGCTATCACTGCTTCATAGTCATCAACAGGGTGATAGGCGCTTATATAAAAATTTTTTACAATCAATTTATTTTTCTTAAGGGCTTTCCTGATTTTTTCACTATTTAAAGCTGTCAGGTGAACATCGCGCTTCAGCCTATTGCCCCAATCCAAATCCTCTCGAACCACCCTGATGACCGGCGCCTGTTTGTATGAGGAATTCTCCAGCCAAACCTGCAGCTGATCTTGAGACATATTTATTATCCGATACCCTTTTTCTACTATTAAGTAATCTATCGTTCTCCAGAACAAATAATTAAGATTCGTATTCAAAAATTATCCTCTGCCTTTTTAGGTAATTTTGACTTTATTCTACTTAATCACCACCAAAGAAAAAAGTAAAGGCATATGATTTCAGCATACTCACTCGATGCTCTGCCCGCAGCATCTCCACATCCAAAGAACAAAAGCGCAAGCGCCATGTTCAGCTGAAATCCTTACACCGCTGAACAGCGCTTACGCTTTTATTATGCCGGGGAGGTTCGAGTCCGCTAAAAAAGTCCCAAAATTAGTTTAAAGGCAGAATCGCTCACTTCCAAGAACGATTCTGCCTTATTCATAAAAGTTTATGAAAGAGTGCTGGTTTTTTCTTGAGGAGGCCCACTCCGCTTGGTTGGGTGAATAATGTAATGGGCTTTAGAGAGAAATTGTCCAGTCATTCCCTTAATTGGGTACTCACCCGTAAATAAGGGAATGTTTTTCCCTTATCTGCAATTTCAAGCTTATTACGGGGAAAATAGAGGAACTATATTCCCTTATATGGTTAAAAGCACAATTTTTCTACCGTATTAAGCTAATTAAGGGAAATTCATTCCCCTATTTAGTTTTCTTAGAGTTTTGTAAGAAATAAGGGAATCTCTTTCCTCTATTTACTATCCATAACACTGAACTACATAGTTAAGCACCACCGGTCAATGCCTTTAATTAGCACCCTTCTATCTTTCCAGCGGTGGCAGGCAAATAAAAAATCCCAAAGGATTCTAAGGGCTTTCCAGAAATTTTTGTGCTGAAGCGGTGTTCATTGCCTGACAGCCGCAAAATTTAAAATATCACATAATAAAAAAGATGCCCTCAATAATAGCAGGTAATCATCCCCACAGTCTTGTCTGTCGGCGATTCTCTCCGCTGCCTATTGATGAACACCTTTCACTTTTACAAGCTAATGCAGAACTAACGAAATGCTGCTCCAAGAAACTTACTGCGGAGCCATGGAAGACTCATGGCTGCCCGGACTACCATCCTCCTGACTGTAAAATTACTCAACAGCCCATTCAGAAGTTTGTAACGGTATTGATAGAACACAGATACAAAGCACGCAATGATGATCCACTTAATAATTCCGTTCATAGTAATCAGCCTCCTCGTTCTATGTTGTGTACCTTTTTTGCATTTTATCCTTGGATGGATTAAAAACATAAAAAATATCAACCTTTAGAATTCAGCGAATCACATTGGAAATCATGATAGTCAGAAAACCGGCAAGAAAACTGGCAGAAAAATTGACGAACTCATTGTTTATAAAGGAGAATCCTTTCAGTCCTTCTGCTTTAACTCCGCAATGCTCCGGTGATTCTGTTACCAGCCCGCAACGATGGCAGCGATACTCTATTTGCAGATAAGCTCCCAGCATGGTATCAGCCAGACTGCCGAAAAAGCCGGCACAGGTAATAAGAATCGCTGATATGATTGAGATCTCCTTGAACAGCAGTATAGAGACGAGAGCTATCAACAAAGAACCAGCAAGGCTTGCAAGCGTTCCAAGTAAAGAAACCGCCCCCGAAGATCCCTTCTCCACTCTTGCCAGATTTCTGATAGAAATAGGATCGCTTTTGCTCAAAGGCCCTATCTCAGAAGCCCAAGTATCAGCATTGGCAGCGGCAAGTGATGAAATGGCCCCCAGCATGTAAATGGCATCATCCGTTATGATATAAAGAAGTGAAAAGATCAACGCACTTCCTCCATTAGCCAATACCTGCTGCCAATCCCTTTCAGACGTCTTGGCGAGTTTTTTCTCAATTTCTGCTTTGGCACTGCTTCGGAATTTCGACCATAAACTGCTCGTCCCAAAGAACGCCCCCAGGACAACGAGCCCCCTCCAGCCAAACGCAGACACGACTGTTATCCCGGTAAAAAAGGCGGCAATAGCTCCGCTGCCACTTAGGTTCTTCGTCTTCCAGCCTAAAAAGCTGACGGCTAAAATCAGTAAGAGGACTGCCTCATTCACAATTCAGGACTGCTCCCTCTGTAATGATTCTGCCAACCGGAACATCAAAATGTTCAACAGGCACTTCCTCCATCACTTGTTCATGAAAAGCAAGGGACAATGTCCGGCCCTGATAGTTTTCCAAAAAGCGATCATAATAGCCTCCACCAAATCCCAATCTATACCCGCTCCTCATAAATGCCAATCCTGGAACGATGACCAAGTCAATAACATCCTTTTCAACGAAGGTACATTCAGCCGGATTCGGTTCCAATAGCCCGAAGTATACTTTTTCCAAGTGGGCAAATGAATCCAACTGATAAAAATCAAGCCTTCTGTCTTTAGGAGAGCACTTTGGCACAAGAACCCTTTTATCATCTTCCCAGGCTTTTCGAATAATCTGCCAAGTATCCACTTCAGGGAAATTCGATACAGTTAAAGCAATCGTCTGAGATGTATCCCACTCTTCCGTTTTATACAATTCACGGGCAACAAGAAAGGATTTGTGTTCATATACAGGTCTGTCAAAAGAAGAAAGCAGTTCTTTTTGCTTTTTTCGAAGATCCTTTTTATCCACTTGTGAGTCACCCCTTATAGTCTGTTTTTGTGCAGAACAAAAGCGTAAGCGCCTTGGCCAGCCCCCATAGGCAAATTTCCCGGAGAAAAATGAGGCGGACCCGGCCTTTCCTTTTATACTCTCTGGGTTATGCCTTTGAGAGGCTGTTTCAGTTCCAGCAGCATCGAACTCTTATGCACTAAAGCCTGGCAAGGATCAAACCGGTTAAAGCAATCCACAAAGGTTGATTTTATACTATCTTTATAATTTCTTATCCAACAAAAAAAAGCAGCAGGAAAAATCCCGGCTGCTTACTTTGTTTCACGGTGCAATGTTACACGCTTTAATCTAGGGCAATATTTTTTTAGCTCTAAACGGTCTGGGTTGTTACGCTTGTTTTTTGTAGTAATATAGTTACGCTCACCAGTTTCTGTGCAAGCTAAAGTGATGTTTACACGCATTTTTATTTCCCTCCAAACTTAGCTATCTTCATCTGTTCATACGACTTTTCTATAATATCACTTTTTCAAATGAAATGCTAGTCTGTTTTTCAAGTGTTTGTGGAATTTTCTCAGATCTTCCCTCGAAGCCGCCTCAGCACCAATTACATGACCCTGGATTTTCTGTAAAGGCGAAAACAACAGGTCGAAAGATGCCACAGTCAAAGCAGGTCCCTTAAGTAGAGGCTGATAAGGAATAGAGCCGGTTTTCAATGTTTGCTTCCAATGGGAAATTCCGCGGGCGGTCAGCGGATATAGTGATCTCCGGACCATTCCGTTGCTGTTATCCACTTGATAGTCGACCAAGGATGACCTGTTTGATGAATAATGGTGGACAAGATGGTCATCAGGCGAAATGAAGCTCAGTCTTTCAGTGCCCGCTGTTCTCCAGTCCAAAAGTAAGAATAACTTAAGCCTGCGATGGATCCTTTTTTTGTTTTCAACTGAAAATGTCAAAATACTGCCTTCAGTGCTGCTGTCTTCCTGAACAACACAATTGAAGTCCTTCCAATTCGCAAAATTAGCAAGCTGCTGAGATTCATTTCTGCCGCTTTCTTCACAAGAGGCGAATATCTCGTAATGAAAGTTTGTGATGTTTTCCTTAGGCTCCTTACATACCTTTGCATGAGATACATTCATTTTCATTTTCATCTTCCTCTACACCTTTTGCCATTGTTTGATTTTATTGAAATAGTAGCCAGCAAATTCCTTGGCCAGATTTCTTCTTTCTGCTTTTGAGTAGATGATAAAACCATTGCTTGGCTGATCGACAATTCTGGTCCAGCCTCCCATACTATGTGAAATTAAGATTCCATCAAGGTTCAAGACCGGTTCATCTCTTTGTTCTTCCACCAATTTAGTGATAACCTTCTGCTTTTGGTGGTCCGGACAGGCAACCATCATCCGTGTCAGATACTTAAGGGTATTCTCAAATCCATCCCTCACTGTTACGAATTCATCCATAATGCCTGCGCCGACCCTTTCTTTAATATCTTTCATTTGACCGGTAAGGAACTCTTCTCTTGCCAGTTTATATTCTTCAGGGCTGCCGATATCACGCCAATAATCTTTGGTCCGGAACACGAAGATGTCTTCCTGTTCTGCCAGCATAAGCGGAAATACGTCCCTGCTGAAATCCGTTCTGCCCTCAAAGCGGTACTTCCTCAACAATTCTGGTTGTACAATATAGATTCCGGTATTGACCAAATTACTGTCGATCTGACCTAAGCGGGGTTTTTCGATGAACTCTGTCAACCTTCCCTTGCTATCCGTTTTGCATATCCCATACCCTTGAGGAGAATCAAGCTCTTTCCCCACGATCGTCAACAAAGAGTCGTTTTGCTGGTGAAATTGGATTGCCTCTTGCAGGGACAAACTTGTAAAAGCATCTCCACTGATTACCACAAACGCCTCATCCAGAAAATCACTTGAGCCAAAAACCCCTCCTGCCGTTCCAAGGGGAAGTTCTTCCTGTAAGTAAGTGATGCTTACTCCTAATTTACTTCCATCCCCAAAGTACTCTAAAATCTTCTCTGCCTTATAACAAGTCGTGACCATAATGGAAGATATTCCATTATCCTTCAATAAATCGATATTGTATTCCAGAATGGGCTTATTCATAATTGTCACCATCGGTTTAGGGATGGAAAGTGTATAAGGTTTTAAGCGTGTCCCTCTGCCGCCTGCCAAAATGACACCCTTCATGACACCGAGCCCTCCACCTTGTGCTGCAATGTCAATTCATCATACAACTCCAGCGTCTGTTTTGAAATACGCTCCCAGCTGAACATGGTTTCGGCCATCTTATACCCATTTTCCCCCATTTGTCTCTTCTGCTCTTTCTCTTCTTCGAGATGCAAGATGCATGCACCTAAACTGCAGGCGTCTCCTGGATCGAACAACAGTCCTGCATGCCCATGTTCCACCAGTGACTTAAGCCCGCCTGTCTTAGATGCTATTACAGCCCTTTTCGCCGCCATTGCCTCCAAGGCAACAATTCCGAAAGGCTCATAAAAGCTTGGAAAAATTACGGCCTCACTATTGAAAAGAAAGGCATTCCTTTCCTTATCGCTGATATAACCCAGAAAATGCACGAATTCTTCCAGCCCATTCTCCCTTACTCTATTTCGGTACGACTCCAAAAGAGGCCCCTTGCCGGCGATGACAAAGTGTATCCCTTTTTCCCTGCTGATCATTCCCGCTGTTTCGATAATGGTTTCGAACCCTTTTTCGTGCACTATTCTTCCAATTGAAAAGTAGTATTTTACGTTTTTGAATTGATCCTTAAGATACCCTTCTTCTTGATTTACATTATAGAGATCTACACCATTTGGAATGACAGACACTGGCAGGTCCTTTCTCGGCTCTAATTCAGAGAGTTCTTCCTTCATATGTTCACTGCAGATAATCACTTTATCAGAAGAGCCGACGAGCTTTTTCTCTTCCTCATGGATCTGCTGCTGTAAATTAGTGTATATCCCTTGATTTCTGCCATGTTCAGTGGCATGAATAGTCGTCAGAAGAGGCACTCCATAATGAAGTTTCAACATGCATGCAGCCTTTCCAACAATCCAGTCATGGGCGTGGATCAGATCAATTTCTTCTTTTTGAAAAATTTCACCGGCTTTCTCAAAAAAAGAAAGATTAAGCTGAAACACCCAATGAAGAAAATCATCTTCCATAGGATGGAGCGGGCCTGTTCTGTAAACATGTACCCCCTCATCTACTTCAAACGGCGGAGCACCATCCGTTGATGCGGTCAACAAGATGACTTTACACCCTTTTTTTACAAGGGATTTGGTCAAGTCATGAACATGCCTTGATAAGCCGCCTACGATGTTGGGAGGATACTCCCAGGAAAGAAGCAAGACAGTGCGTTGTCCAGGAACAGATATCACTTCCTCAACAATCGAATTATCTATCTCTATTGGCAGGTATTCAACACTCTCTCGATATTCCAGTAAGCTGCTGTCTTCCTTTTTTCCTTTCTGCTGCTCTTCAAGCTCTCTGAATGCCTGCAGATAAGATTCCTCCACCTTTTCTTCTTTAAGCAGATGGTGCAAACAGGATATCCATTCCCTGGTCATTTGCTTTACAACCCTGCCGCTTGGACAGTCAGACTGGGTAATCTCCTTCAGCTTTCTTTCCATTTCATGAAGCTCTAGCAATCCTGTGAGTACTTCGTCAGAGAGAATCGCCTTTCCTTGATCCATCCCAAGGTAACCAAAGCTTGCCCTTGTCAGAGTGCTCTTTTCATCTAAAAGTGAATTTTCATTGTACTCCATTTCGCAGCATTCACAGAGCTCTTCGACACGTCCCTTAATCTCCCCGCTGCCATCAACTGCTGTCAAGTGGCGATTGTTCTCATCTAAACTGACAGGAAGGAGTTTAAGTCCTCGAGGGGTCCTTAGCATACCTGCATCTTCATCCCCTTTCTCACTGAAAATGAAAGTGGTTTCAGATATGAAGGAATACTCGATGCCGAGTTCGATCAAGTAAAGGTCAATCCCCGGAGTATAAGCACAATCAGGCAGCCAGAAACCTTTAGGGCGTTTAGTGAAGTGCTTTCTATGAAGCAGTAAAGCTTGCTGCACCATCATCCTTATTCCCCATCCTGTCACAAGGTGGGTAACCGGAAAGTTGGTTAAAGCTGAAGGAATAATCGTAATCCTCTTCTCTTCTTGAAGCATGTTTAGTCCAGAAGGGATATCCCGATTCATTCTTACCCACAGAGAGTACAGTTCCTCCATACTTTCACCTTCGTGGTTCCTCTGAATTTGTAATGCCGACAGGAAATATTTTTCTATATGTTCCTTAGCTTCGTTTGTGGATAGCCAGTCGACAATCAGCGGGTTGATAATATAAAGTAAACTCTTTCCTTTTTTGTCCGTCTTATCGAAAAGCACGATACATTCTTTTAATAGTTGTTGGATCAGTTCAAAATTTTTTTTAATATCTGATGGGAACAGGGATACTGTATTAGATAAGAGCATAAAGGATATAGGTTTCTTTTCCATGGCTTCCTCCTAGTTTTTCACGTAATACGAATAGGTACTTACATGTTCCACCCATTGAGGGGTCTGTGCTTTGCCCGCTTCAAAATCCTTAAGTGCATTAAGCGGGTGATAGTCCTGTTCATGGCCAGTCCGAGGGGTTTGTATAACATTAGAGCGTGTTATTCCCGTGAACCTGCCTCCCTGGTCTACTATCCCATATTCAACACAGTAAGACCTGTTTGGTTTGAGGCTGTTAATAAACCAGTGTCCTGTGTGTGGTTGTATAATAATATCAGTATAGCTATGGTGATTGTGTCCGTTAAAGACAATGGACGTGATATCAAATACTCTGAGACAATATAGAGATTGGTTTTCCTTAACCCCATGAAACTCCTTCACTTGCTTAATAATCGCCCTTGGGATGTTCCAATAACATAGAATTCTTGTGCTGTCTGAGAATACTGCGGTCAGTTCAGATTTCAACGGCTTAGCTTTTGTGCCTTTATTAGAGATTCTCGCTTTATATTTCCCCTGCCTTTTAGGCTTGGACACTATCTCAGTATTTTCTGAGGCTGC
This sequence comes from Rossellomorea vietnamensis, assembly GCF_008180615.1. Taxonomy (GTDB): domain Bacteria; phylum Bacillota; class Bacilli; order Bacillales; family Bacillaceae_B; genus Rossellomorea; species Rossellomorea vietnamensis_D. Next base: position 96,044 of record NZ_VTEH01000006.1, on the reverse strand, counting down.
CGCAACAGCCGCTTGGGAATCTCCAAGGGCCTTTTGAAATTTCACCCATTGATACTGTACTTTTCCGACTGTTGTATTCATTTCTTTTGCAATCTTTCTAAAAGACATTCCCTGATTACGGTATTCAATAATTTGCTGCAGCATTCTTTTCACCTCTGATATCAATTTGTGGTTATATGCATTGAGTACAATGTTTATTCGTCCATTTAATGGTATCACCAAGGGCAAAAACCTACAATAAACGCATTTTGTCGCATTCTGCCTCCCTGCATCAAGACAATGAAAAAAGGGCAAAAAAAATTCGTTTACAGCTGTTTAAATGGTTTTTAATCCAATTAAACAGCGGAAAACGACAAGTTTCTTCTATTAATAGGCCCGTAAATTTTGTTGCTATTCCATATAAATTTCAAAAGCTAATCAGAGGACTACCTGCCAAATCCTATATACCTGCGAATTTCGCCATGATCTATTATAGATTAAGGCGAGCGATAGGAGCGGTAACTGCTATTTTTTAATCCAGGCGTGAGCTGGATATACATATATACCAGCGACATCCAGACTTATAGCAACTTGCGATCGGAATATGCCTATATACGAGCGCTTCATTCATAGCTGCGAGCGGGATATACAGTTATACGAACGAGTTATACATAAATGCGAGCGAAATTATGAGAATACGAGCGGGTTACCAAATTTATAGCCCCTTGCGAGAGGGATATACTTATATACGAGGGCTTCATTCATATTTGCTAGCCCGATATGCAGTTATACAATCGCTTTATTCATATTTACGAGCGAAGAACCAAAGTTATTTCACCCCGCGTCTCTTAAGGTAATAGCCATAGATCTTGAAAATTAAAGTCTAGTAAATGGTATAGAGAAATACGGAAAACTGTGCTATAAATAATAGGTAGCAAACTCATACGAGGTGAACTTATGACAATCGTAATCATCAGCCTTCTCTCTCTTTCCTCTCTGCTTTTTATCCTCTCTTTTTTTCAAAGAGACCGATACAAAACTTTGGAAAAAGATGTGGAAGAGCTTTCTATGAACTTCCTTCAGGAAAATTACACACTGAAAAAGAGGCTGAAAGTTCTTGAAGAAGAGCTGCTAATGGATGAAGGTCCCCTCTTCCAAGCACCCCCGCCCCAGCGTCCTAAAAAGAAGGTACATGAGATCGTGAAAAATCAGGTACTGGCACTTCATGCTCAAGGAATGAACATAGAGCAAATTGCCAAACAATCTGCATTGCCGCTAATGGATGTACAAGAAATCATCCGTAATCGCGGCGTCTGAAAGGAGTCACCATGAATAAACAAAACTCAAGGTCTTTCGCAGCAGGTCTTTTGCTTTCTGCCATCCTCTTGATCATATTCTCTTATAGTACTGAGGACAAAGCTGATTCCAGGGAGACGCTGGAAGAGCAGGGTTATGTTGTTTTGACTGAGGAAGAAGCAAGGAATCAGCGAGAAAAAATCGGAAATCTTGAAGAGCAGATAGATAAACTGTCTAAAGACAGTGTATCTGGAGAACAAGAATCCGAAGTTGAAGAAGATGCAAGAACTGAAATAACACTGACCGTTTCTTCAGGAATGACTCCCATCGAAATCGGCGATGAGCTCGAAAGCAAAGGAATAATAAAAAATGCAAGTGACTTTAACAGCTACTTGGTGAAAAGTGGACGTGCCGATAAAATTCAGATAGGTGACTATCAGCTTCATTCGGAAATGACACTTGAGGAAATATCAACTTTATTAACAAAGTAAAAAGGCAGCCGCAAATGGGCTGCCTTTTTCTATAATCAGGAATTTAAATCGAAGCGTCTTCCTTTTACGAGATAGAATACACCTTCCGCCACGTTTGTAGCATGATCTGCTGAGCGCTCAAGATAACGGCAGATAAAGGATAACTGTGTAATCTGGTCGGTGAACTCAGGCTGCTGTTTATTTAATGTAAGCAGCTCCCTGATAGTCTCTCCGTAAAGATCATCAATTTCATCATCTAAATCAGCAATTTTCTTCGCTTTGACTACATCTTCTTCAACAAAAGATTCAAGTGTCAAGTTAATCATGTTAGAAGTAAGAGTATACATTTGTTTAATATTTTTAATTGGCTTAATCAGCGGTTCCTTGCCGATTCTGATTGTAGATTTTGCAATATTAACGGCAAAATCGGCAATCCTTTCAATGTCAGATGCCACTTTTATTATGACAATGATCCTGCGCAGGTCAGTTGCCACAGGCTGCTGTTTGGCGATAAGCAGAATGGCAATATCATTGATCTCCTCTTCCAGCAAATCTGCATGGGTGTCATCTTCAATGATTTCCAAAGCTTTTTCAATATCCTGTTCTTCAAGAGCTTTGACACTCATATCAAGAGCAGTGTTCGCAAGTCTTCCCAGCTCCATTAACTTTGCCTGCAGGTCTTGCAAGCTTTCATCAAACTGTCCTCTGGCCATACATACCCCTCCACTTTAAGTATTAAATGATCAATCCATTATGATTCTGTCACTGTTCTTCTGATTAGTCTCACCCTCGCAACCCATATGAAAATATCCTTAGCTGATAAACTAAGGATATTTCCATGATCAACCGAATCTGCCTGAAATATAATCCTCTGTTCTCTTATCACTTGGAGTAGAGAAAATAGTATCAGTTTTATCGAATTCAATGACCTCTCCATTCAAGAAGAAAGCTGTCTTATCAGAGATACGTGCAGCCTGCTGCATATTATGCGTGACAATGATAATACTGTAATCTTTTTTTAAGTCCTGCACAAGTTCTTCCACTTTCAGGGTAGAAATAGGATCAAGTGCTGAAGTTGGTTCATCCATCAGGATGACATCTGGTTCAATGGCGAGGCAGCGGGCAATACATAGACGCTGCTGCTGTCCGCCGGAAAGTCCATAGGCGTTTTCCTTCAGGCGGTCTTTGACTTCATCCCAGATCGCCGCACCTCGCAGACTCTTTTCAACAATTTCGTCTAATACCTTTTTATTTTTGATACCATGAATTCTTGGTCCATAAGCGACATTGTCGTAGATTGATTTAGGAAACGGATTTGGTTTTTGAAACACCATTCCAACTCTTGTTCTCAGATCCTCAACTGTAAAGGATTTATCCAAGATGCTTTTTCCTCTGTAGCTGATATCACCAGAAATTTTCACTACGGGGATCAGTTCTACCATTCTGTTCAATGTTTTAATAAAAGTGGATTTACCACACCCGGACGGTCCGATAATTGCTGTTACTTCATTTTGGTTTATCGCAAGGTTAATGTTTTTCAGTGCTTTGTCTTCTCCGTACCAAAGATTAAGGTCTTTTGTTTCATAAACAACGCTTTTCTTTGGGCTTACCGTTGTATCTTCTTTTAAAGTGACATTGCTCTTCTTTTCGTTACCAGATAGTACTGCCATTGAAAAAACCTCCAAAAATTAGAATCTCTTTTGAAACTTGTTTCTGATAATGATTGCAATAGAGTTCATCGCGAACAGTACAATCAATAACACAACAATCGTAGCCGCTGCTAAATAGGCATATTCATCAGTCAAAGCAGAGTCAACTGTCCAATAATAAATTTGCATTGGCATTACGGTAAATTTGTCAAAAACGCCTTCTGGCAGTGGAATCAATAATGCAGGTATACCGATAACGACAAGAGGTGCTGTTTCACCAATTGCACGTGATAGAGCTAGTATTACACCTGTTAAAATACCCGGTATCGCTGTAGGCAAAACAATATTTTTGACAGTCTGCCATTTGGTTGCACCCATTCCATATGATGCTTCCCTTAAAAATTGCGGCACTGCTCTAAGCGCTTCCTGGCTTGCCACAACAACAATTGGAAGAACGAGCAAGGACATTGTCAAGCCCCCGGCAAGGATTATGTTACCTAAATCAGCCATCCGGACAAATACAGTCAATCCCAGGATACCGAATACAACAGATGGTACTCCAGCAAGATTACTGATGTTTGTTTGAATAATACTCTTTAGCTTTCCTTCTTTTGCATATTCTTCAAGGTAGATTGCTGTACCAACACCAAGGAACATAGTGACTGGCGCCACGACGATCATTAGCCAGACCGTTCCAAGAATGGCTCCCAGGATTCCTGCCTTATCAGGGTTAACTGAAAGCTTTCCTGATAGAAATTCAAAGTCAATCCAGCCGATACTGTCAGAAGCAACACGGTATATCAATGTTACCAATACGACCAGTCCGAACAGGATAGATAATAAGAATAAAGTTTTTGCCAGCTTATTTTTAAATAAGCGCAAGCCCATGTGCTTTTGTACTTGTTCTGCGTTTACATACTTCATAATTAATATTCCTCCCTGAATCTACGAGAAATATATTGTGCAATCAAGTTCATGATCAAAGTGAACACAAACAAAGTCATCGCCACAGCGTATAAGCTGTAGTAAATCGTTGTTCCGGCTGCTGCTTCTCCACCGGTTACTTCTACTATATAAGCAGTCATAGTCTGCATGGACTGGGTGATGTCAAACGTGAAATTCTTATTGCTTCCAGAAGCAATCGTAACAATCATCGTTTCTCCAATCGCACGGGATATACCAAGTACAAAGGAAGATATTATTCCAGAAATAGCAGCAGGAATAACTACTTTCCAGGTTACTTCGAGTTTTGTTGCACCAAGTGCAAGTGCTCCTTCTCTCATTGAGTTGGGCACAGAACTCATCGCGTCCTCAGAAAGAGATGCTACCATCGGGATGATCATAATTCCCATTACTATTCCTGGACTGAGGATATTCGTAGGCTCTACTGCAGGAATAAATGATCTTATTAGAGGAGTCACAAATGTAAATGCAAAGAATCCATAGACTATTGTTGGAATTCCAGCAAGGATTTCCAATATCGGTTTCAGTGTTTTTCTTACTCTATCTGAAGCATATTCACTTAAATATACAGCAGACATTAATCCAACTGGAATCGCTACAAACATAGCAATGACAGAAGAGATAATCGTACCAGTGAGCAACGGCAGTACCCCAAACTGCGGTTCTCTTCCGATTGGATTCAATTCTGTTCCTGTGAAAAAGTCCAAGAAGGGAACATTCCTAAAAAAGTTAACTGTTTCTGCTAATAAGGTGAAAACAATTCCAATAGTCGTGAAAATCGATATCGCCGCAATGGCAAATAAGAATTTCGGAATGAATTTTTCCATGACAGAATTAATGTTCAGTGTACTTTTCTTTTCTTCAATCATTTCCCGAACATTTATTTTGCCATTTGTTCCAGAATCCTTCATGGTTGATAACCCCTTTCATCCTTCATCCCTTGAGGAAGAAAATTACTCTTATTTTAATAACACACAAGAAGATGAGAAGGAATTATCTTCTCATCTTCTCAGCGTACAGTTCGACTCAAATTATTATTGAATTTCTTCTAATTTAGCTAGGCTTTCTTCGATAGTCTCATCTGCTAGAGGAGCAAAACCTGTTGCAGTAGCTACGTCTTGAGCATTGTTCATTGTGTATTTTGCATAGTCAAGAACTTGTGGCTTTTCTTTAGCCATATTCACATTCAGGTAAGTAAATACTGGACGTGTAAATGGGCTGTATGCAAAATCTTCGCTTAATCCGATTGTGTCAAGGTTAGGCTCTACAGGACCATCGCCAAAGTCAACATTTACAGCATTGATTTTATCTTTGTTGTTGTCATAGTAACCAAATCCGAAGAACGCGATTGCATTTTTGTCTTTAGAAACAAGGTCAACAAGAGTTGAGTATTCTTGTTGCAGGTTTACACCGTCAACAAAATCTTTTTCTTCCATGATTGTTTCAAACATGAATTCATTCGTACCATGGTTTTCGTTTGGACCCATTGGCTTGATTTCTTCATCCGGCCATTCAGGGTTGATATCAGACCATTTTGTTACTCCACCTTCAGCAAGGAAGATGTTTACAACGTCTTCTTGAGTCATTTCAGTTGCCCAGTCATTTTCAGGGTTGATTACGAAAGTCAAACCATCAAGCGCAACTTGTAATTCCATTACTTCCATACCAAGATCTTCAGCTGTAGTTTTTTCTTCGTCTTTAATTTCACGGGAAGCATCGTTGAAGTCTGTTCCGCCTTCTTCAACTAAGAACTTTTTGAACCCTGCAGATGTACCAGCACGGCTGACTTCTACAGAAACATCTCCATTTTCACCCATATAGTTTTCAGCCATTTGAGCCATGAACGGATATACAGTACCAGAACCATCAATTACAACGCTTCCTTCAAGTGAAGCTGTTTCTTCGCTGTCAGCGCTGCCGCCGTTATTTCCTGTGTCCGTGTTACCGCCATTGTTAGCAGCATTGTTTCCAGCATTGTTTCCATTGTTAGATCCACAAGCAGCTGTGAACATTACTAGTGCTGCCATTACTACTAGAAGAAGTAGTCCTTTGAAGTTCTTCATTCCTAAATTCCCCCTAAAGAAATTTTTGTTTTTGTCCTACGAGTAATAGAATAATAGAGAAGTGTTAATCCGGTTTTAATCGATTGTAAAGCTTTTGTAAATTCGACTTATTTCTTGCTTAATTCCATTGAATTTCGGAAAATTTTATCGAATTATAGATATTATTTGAATATCCCGGGTATTTATTCATAAAAAAAAAGAAACCCTCCATTTAAGGAAGGTCTCTTATCGCTTACTCTTCTTCAGTTGTACTTTCACCTGCTGCGTTTTCTTCTCTTGTTTCCTCTTGCAGTTCTTCTGCTTCATCAACATTCTCCACTTTTCTTTCTACTTCTAAAGAGTTCAATCCCTCTTCTTCACGTTCTTTCTTCAAGTCAAAATATTTATCCATAACTTTTCTTGAAATGTTCTTATTAATGTATGGATCTTGCTGGCCATTATGAGACCACGGCACCACTGTAGAAAAAGCGACTTCCGGCTGATCATAAGGAGCATAGCCTATCAGTGTTGTATTATACGTGTCATAATAGTTTCCTGTTGCAGGATCTCTATACCGGGCTTCAGCGGTACCCGATTTCCCTGCTGCTACATAAGGGGCATCGTTGAATTCTCTGTAGGCAGTACCATCCTGATTGTTGTAAACACGGTAAAAACCCTGTTGTACGTGTTCTATCTGGGCTTGCGAAACATTGACTTTGTTCATAATCTCGGGCTGTTTGACCGTTTCGATCGGTCCCATGTTTTCTTTATCGCCCGTCGGCTTTCGAATCTCCTTAAGGATGTGCGGCTTTACTCGGTAGCCGTCATTGGCAATAGTAGAGACATATTGAGCAAGCTGCATCGGTGTATACGTATCGAACTGACCAATAGCAAAGTCCATCATGTTCCCAGGTGTATAAAAACTTCCCTTATATCCGTTCACTTCACCGGGCAAATCAATACCAGTATTGACACCAAGGCCGAACTGGGCAAAATGGTTCCTCATGTTATCAAGGTCCTTTGCATCCCCGCTGATGGCTGCATCACGAACGTAATTAGGGTTGCCTCCTATCCTCATCGCAACCTTCCACATGTAGCCATTGGAAGAAACCTCAAGGGCTTGCTGGTCAGTCAAGGACCGAGAGCCTCCGTACCAAGACTTCTTAACCTTGGTGCCTTTAAGCTTAATTGGTTCATCGAGGATGGTTTCTCCAGGCTGGAGCACACCAGTCATATAACCAGTCAATACTGTTGCACCCTTTACAACTGATCCAACCTCATAAAAACTCGTATATGTGCCGAGTGCATAATCCTGAATCCCATACTCTCCTGTTTTAGGATCCTTGGCATATCTCTTTCCGACCATTGCCAGTACTTCACCTGTATTCGGATCCATTAAGACTACAAATGCCCGGTCAAGATGGGACGACTGCGGGTTGCTAACATTTTTCAGCAGCTCTTCTGTGACGATTTTTTCCACTTCCTGCTGCAATTCCATATCGATTGTCAGCACAACATCTTTTCCGCGCTGACCTTCCTGCATCAGTACAGATTCCAGGACACTTCCGTCTTTAGTGATATTTTTAATTTTTTCTTTTTGCCCTTTTAATACATCTTCATATTGAAGCTCCAGGTAAGTTTGCCCCACCCGGTCATTACGTGTGTAGTCTCTTGCTAAATAGTAATCTACCATTTCCCTTGGAAGTCCTTCTCTGGAAGAAGACACATTTCCAAGGATGGATCTCAGGGTCTTATCAAATACATAAGTCCTTTCCCAGTCTGTGGTCGTATTCACGCCTGGAAGCTCGGAAAGATGCTCACTCACTCTTGCAAATTCTTCTTGGGTGACCCCTTTATTCTTGACCATCTGTGGAGAAAGAGCATATCCACTGTTCATTTCACGGAAGATGGCGAGATCCTCAAGGTCTTGCTCAGACAGAGAGTTCAGATCCGCTTCTGTGATTCTGTCTAAAGTCAGCTGATAAATTTTTGCATTGATCTCATCCTGAGATAGTTCGTCATCGCTGCCGATCTCCGCTTTCTCTTCTGCTGAAACTTTTTCATCGGCTTCCTCTTTGTTGATCAGCATCCAGTAATCTTTCTTATCCCGGTCCCTCACAGCCTCTGTATCCATTTCAATCAATTGGGCAAGACTGCGGGCCACCTTGATCATATCTTGGGATTTTGTAGATTGGGTCCTTGTATAAGTTATGGCGTTCATCGGTGTGTTATCAACAATAACATTACCAACGCGGTCGTAAATCTTCCCTCTTGGCACGCTGTTATTGACTAATACATCTTCTGTTCTTTCCACTTCCCGCTTATACTCTTCCCCTGACACGATCTGCACCAGTCCAAGCCGCAGGATCAGTAAAGAAAATAATAAAAAGACCGCAAAAAACAAGAGGTTCATACGAGCAGGCACATGTGTCTTTTTCTTTTTCTTAGTGTTTTTCAAGCTTTTCCAGTCCTTCCTCTATATTAATTCCAAAAATTCATATCCATTCTCATATACTCTATAGTATAGAAAAAAAAGGACCTTTTCCACCCATAACAACTGATGGATATATAATAAAATTTTTCCAATTCTGCTCTAGTTTATTTTTTATTTAAATTCCTTGGATAATTATTAAAAGCAGGCATTAAAGCGAGGCTAATGTTATTTTGTTATCGGAAGACTTGCTGCTACAAAATGGAGGATTAACTGATTCAGTAATAGCATAATTGTGCCGGCGGACCTGCAAATACTGTTGACTGCTTCAATTTTAGTTTTTCAATGCTTTTTAAGCTGCTTCTGAGGGCATCAATTTCACTTTTGAGGATTTCATACTGTCAGACTGAACCGATTTCGCTTTTTGAGGATTCGATGCAGCCTGCGCACATTTCTGAACATTGAGCTGCCTGCCACCGTTTTTGACTAGTCATTATCACTTTTATTGGAGTCATAGGGCGTCTGCAACTGCTGACAGCATGGCTTTGGCTATTAAAAGATTCAATGCTCCCTCTGAAGCACAACAAGCAGAAAGGGCGCCCTTCCTGCTTGAATCACTAAGTTATGGACAAATTAATTTTCCGGATGAATAGATAGATGAGGCTGTGTCCCGACCCCAGTATGAGCAGCAGGATTGGTATGCTTTTATCCTCATTGAAGAATGTAATGGCAAAGATAAATGCCAATATGGAAACTATTCTTCCTAAGTTAAGGAAAATTTCTCTTACCACAATGTATTCAATCCTCATCTCAGCAGCTTTCCAGCCTTTTCCGATGACATCATAGGTCATGGAAATATATGGAACTAGCAGTAATGGGTATGCTACGGCTATGATTCCTGCATATAGAAGGAGCTTGGCATAGGTTAAGTCAAACACGATCAAGAAGATGGCTGCATATAGAATCAAACCGCCTGCCAAGATCGACTTTTTTCGATATCTTTTTTTGATCAGCCTTGAAGTCAAATAATAACCTACAAAAGCAATCCCTGAATTAATCAAGCCAAAAGTACCTATTGCAAACTCACTTCCGGTGCTGATAAAAACAAACACCGAAATAACAAATATAAACGTCCCTTCCCTCAATCCTTGAAAGAAATGAGCGTTTGTTATCAGTTTCCAGTTCTCATTATTTTTTCTTTCTTTAAGAATCCTCGTAAAACAATACCTTCCATGTGCCGGGCGCCTTTTTAAGAAGAAGCTCAAAATGACAGCCAGGGAGAAAAGCCCTAAAGAGATTCCAAAGACAATTGTGTATCCTTGAAATGATGTAAACCTTGATATGATATATCCTGCAAGTATAGGCCCTACCATACCGCCTGCCGAAGTCAATGTTCCTAAAAAACCGTTAAAAAAATCACGTGTTTCCGGTTCGGTGATTTCGAAAGTAAGAACATTGAAAGCCAGCCAGTAAAAGCCATAACCAATTCCAAGGAGTGCACCCAGAATCACCAGATTTTCACCTGCATTTTCCCCAAAAAACAGCACAGATAAATAGAAAGCAGCCAAAAAAATGACGCCAATTCTCAGCACAATCACCCTGTCAATCTTTTTGGCCCATCTGCCAGCCAATATAAAGGTTAACGGCTGGAAAATGACAACCGTCAAGTTATAAATTCCGAGGTCTATAAATTCTCCTGACTGTTTCCATAAATAAATGTTCACAAATGTGTTGGACAATGCCACGCTCATGGAATACAAGCCGCCTATCAACAGTAAAAACATAATATCCCTTTTTAATTCAATATCACCTAAAAGCTTTTTAAACCTGGTCATTTGCATTACTCCCCTTTTTCGTAATCTTATTTTTTGAAAAAGGGACCTAACTTATACCCATTAAAAAAAGAAGGGTCATAAGGCTGCAGTCAGAATAGAAGAACGATCAGTATTATCGATTTTTATCACAGACATAAAAAAAGAGGATCCCGTAAGGACCCTCTTTTTTGCATATTATTTTGCTGCGCTGTATCGTTTAGAAACCTCTTCCCAGTTCACTACATTCCAGAATGCATTGATGTAGTCAGGACGACGGTTTTGGTAGTTAAGGTAGTATGCATGCTCCCAAACATCTAATCCAAGAACCGGTGTCTTGCCATCCATTAAAGGAGAATCCTGGTTTAACGTGCTTGTAACTTCAAGCTCGCCATTGTTTACTACCAGCCAAGCCCAGCCAGAACCGAAACGGCCTGCACCTGCTGCAGCAAATTCTTCTTTGAACTTCTCAAAGCTGCCGAACTTGCTTTCAATTGCGCTCGCCAATTCACCTTCAGGGTTTCCGCCGCCGTTTGGAGTCAGAATCGTCCAGAATAAAGAGTGGTTTGCATGGCCGCCGCCGTTATTGCGGACTGCAGTGCGTGCACCTTCTGGAACAGCATCAAGGTTTGCAACAACTTCTTCTACTGATTTGCTTAGAAGTTCGTCGTTTCCTTGAAGTGCATCGTTCAATTTAGTTACATAAGCATTGTGGTGCTTCGTATGGTGGATGTTCATTGTTTCCTTGTCGATATGAGGTTCTAGTGCATCGTAAGCATACGGTAATTGCGGTAATTCAAATGCCATGATATATTCCTCCCTATGTAATATTTGGAATCCTTATTGATTCCGCCTTGTTCATTTTTAGATTACCAAATTTAGCTTATTCCATCAAACGAAATGCTCGGATTATTAAAATTGGAATAGATAATAGGTTTGATGACATGTTTATCATAGCCAAAACAATCCTTTCTATTCCTGATGGTCCTCAAAGTTTTTCTAATTTCCTCTGTTCCCCCAAAAGCTGATCATGTGCATGGGTGAATAATGAACTTCCTCTTTTTCTCCCAATTACACAGTGCTATTTATCTTGGAAGCGCGAGGGACATATCTCCTTAACAACCCCTGCTTATACGACTATTACAAAATAGATAACCATGATGGTCTGTATGATCCCTTTGGTAAAAACACTTGAGATGAACCCGATCAGAGACCCAGTCCCAACTTTCAGGGCCTGTTTAAAACCTGTGCGATTCACAAGCATTTCACCCAGCACCGCTCCAAGGAATGGTCCGGCAATAATACCCACTACCGGGATGACAAATGGACCTATGATCAATCCAATCGTGCTTCCCCAGATGCCCGCTTTGGTCCCTCCATACCTTTTTATTCCAAGCATATTTGCTGCATAGTCGGCCCCGAATAGCAGCACAACGAACAAACCTTGAATAATCCAAAATAATAAACTGAATGGTTCAAAGCTGAATAGCACTCCATAAAGAAGAAAGGCTCCAAGCAGAACCAATACACTCGGAATAATCGGATAGACTAATCCAATGAATGATGCCGCAATCAACAGAATAATTATAGCCCAGTAAATAATCTCCAAATTTATTTCCTCCTAAAACAAAAGGACTGGCCAAGAGGCAGTACACCTCTGGTCAGTCCTATTATACACTCTAAATTACTCGTTTTCTCCCAATACCGCTTCAGCAATATTGACAGCATGATCGCCGATACGCTCAAGGTTACTGATTATATCCACGTAAACGATCCCTGCCTGGCCGGAACATAACCCTTCATTAAGGCGAAGGATATGCTGTTTTCGAAGTTTCCGTTCCATTTTATCAATGAGGTCTTCTTTTTCAGCCACTTCACGGGCAAGACTATGATCATTTGTATCAAGAGAAGAAACTGCCTTCTTCACCGTTTCAACTGTCAAATTGAACATTACATTTAAATCTGTCATTGCATCTTCTGTGATTTTCACTTTATTTGCCTGCTGGTATTCCACCAGTTCCAGGATATTTTCAAAGTGATCGCCAATCCGCTCGATATCTCTTACAGTATCCATCAAGATCGAATGTCTTTCAGATTCTTCATCTGTAAGAGAAGCAGCAGAAATATCAACCAAATAATTCGTTATTTTTTTATCCATATTATTTATGGCATCTTCGATTTGATATGCAACTTCAGAATGCTTGTTATTTTTATTTTCAAGGAACTTATGGGATTCCTCTAGTCCCTTTACCGACAATTCTCCCATTCGGATAACTTCTTCCTTAGCCTGTCCAAGTGCAATTGAAGGAGATTGTTCAATAAATAATGGGTCCAGGTGCCTTGGCTTGTATTCAACTAATGCATCCTCTCCCGGTATAAGCTTTGTCACAATCACTGCAAGCAAAGCGATAAAAGGAAATTGAATAATGGTATTTGTCAAGTTGAACGTACCATGTGCAAAGGCAATAGTCATTTCAGGGTTCAAATCGAGTGAACTCTTAAAGAACAAAATCAGTCGTTCGTATAACGGAAGCACAATTAAGAAAATCGTTGTCCCAATCAAGTTAAAGAGCACATGTGTAGCTGCGGCTCTTCTTGCAGCAACAGAGGCTCCGATAGCAGCCAGAACAGCAGTAATTGTTGTCCCAATATTATCTCCGAATAACACAGGGAGAGCTGCATCGATTGATATTAAGTTTTCTGCATACAAGCCTTGCAGAACTCCAATCGTCGCTGAAGAACTTTGTACTATCACAGTGAACACTGTTCCGATAACAACCCCCAGAATCGGATTCGAACTCATGCTGACAGTCAAGTCAGTAAAAGCCTCCAATGAACGAAGCGGCTTCATTCCGCCACTCATTAATTCTAATCCGTGGAATAGTGCACCAAAACCGAATGTAATTTGTCCAAAGTACTGAATCTTTTTATGCTTGAAGAAGAAAATTAATACCGCACCTGCGGCGATGATCGGCAGTGCATATGCACCGATGTCAATACCGATAATAAAGGCTGTCACAGTAGTACCGATATTCGCACCCATAATGACGCCAATCGCCTGGCGAAGCGTCATGAAGCCCGCACTTACCAATCCAACAGTCAAAACTGTCGTACCAGTACTTGTCTGTAATAATACCGTTACAAAGATACCGGCTAGAACACCCATAAAAGGATTGGTTGTAAATTTATCAAGAATATCTCTCAGACGGTCACCAGCAGATTTCTGCAGGCCGTCGCCCAAGTACTTAATTCCGAAAAGGAAAATACCGAGCCCGCCAAAAAACTCAAATAATATCTGTTGCCAATTTAGTTCCAAAGATTTCAACCCCTAATTAAAGATTTCGACATCAAACAACAAAAACCCCTTTCAATTATTAATGCATTATGAAGATAAAGTAAAGACTTTTTTAAGTTTTTTTTGAAGCAGCATCTATACTCTCTGACATCCATATTAGCCTGCTAATTATAAAATTCTAATTACCGCTTGATGTAAAGGCATTGTCGGGCATAAAATGAGGATTGGACAACTATTTAGGGAGTGTTAAAAGAAGATGAATATTTTCAAACAGTTATACAGAAGTCTGTATTCTCCCAAGGATATAGCTTCTTATCGATTTCAAGGCATAGGGAAAACAATCTTGTACGTATTTCTCCTGGTACTAGTTTCTATCCTGCCTGCTGCTTATAACCTTGCAATTTTATCCAACAAAGCTATTGACGAGAGTATTGCAGCAGTTGAATCAGAACTTCCTGCCTTCTCAATCGAAGACGGCGTGCTCGTCTCTGATTCACAAGAACCGGTTACCGTCAGGAAAGAACATTTGACATTTATAATGGACAGCAGCGGAAGCGTGTCACTCTCTGAATTGAGCGGACAAAAAGATGCTGTTGCTCTCTTAGAGGATGAATTTGCTTTGGTGATTGCCGGACAAGTCCAGTCATATCCCTATTCCATGATTGACGGACTGGAGGCTGACAATGAAGAAATCGCCAATTACCTGGAGACACTGGATTCCCTGAAAGGCATTATCCTTTCTCTTTTCATACTGATTCTGTATCTTTTTTCAGCTGGTATGACCTTCATTAAGGTCAGCATTTTTTCACTAATTGCACTGCTTTTCGCCAATGCCTTACACAGAAAGCTTCCATATAGACAGGCATGGCGGATTACTGCGTACAGTATAACGCTTTCAACAATCTTTTTCACTATAATGGAAATGTTAAACACCTTTGTTCCTGCCAGCTTCTTTCTTGACTGGATTGTTACTTCTATTGTCCTTTATTTAACAATCAAGGAAATTCCTAAAAAGAAAACAGCTTAATACGAACGCCGTCAAAAAAAAGAGGCTGGGACATAAGTTGGGATAGTAGAAAAATAAAACCGCATGAGTTCAAGGTTTTATACTTGATTTCATGCGGTTCTTTCATTTTAATAGGCTCTATTTGAAAGATGTTGCTTTAAAGGTTATTTATCGATTTTTCCTGAACGTAGACGGATTGGAGTGGAAGGTGTGCGACCTCCTGCGGGACTAGCGGGATAGGTGAGACCCCACAGGCAAAGCCGAGGAGGCTCACCGCCCGCCCCGCGGAGTCGTGCACCTGGAGCGGAAATCCATTCTTTTTACTCAGCCACAATCTTTGCGAAGAGAGCATTTATTATGGTTTTGTCCCAGCCTCTTTCTTGCTTATTTGGCAGAGAATCGTTTTGATAATGTGGTAAGTGAGTTTGACAGCGACTTCAGATGTATTCCAATTTCATGTGTATTTTCCATTTCTGTTATTTGTGAGCTGCTTGCGGCCAGCATCTGTTCTGTGCTTGCCAGAGTTTCCTGGGAGACGGAAGAAAAGCTTACGGTAGCTTGTTCAAGCTGCGGAAGTTCCAATTTCAGCTCCACTAATGCAGATTGCATTTTTTCAAAGTTTCCGCTGACATTCTTTATTTCTTTCATTAGTTCGTCGAAGGATCCTTTTGATTCACTTGCAGTATCCAGGTTGCCTTTTATCTTCAAGAGCATTTCATCAAACTCCTTAGCTGCCCTTATTGTGACCCCTTCCATGCCTTCAATCGAGCCTGTAATATCTTCTGCAGCTTTAGTGGATTGATCTGCCAGCTTCCGCACCTCTTCAGCAACGACCGCAAAACCTTTTCCTGATTCACCAGCCCGCGCTGCTTCAATGGCTGCATTCAAAGCCAACAGTTTAGTTTGTTCAGCCACACCTTTAATCAAGCCCACCAGGTTTGCAATGGATAAAGAATGGTTTCTGACCTGTTGGATTGTTGAAGTCATATGGGCGAAATCATTTTCAAAGGAATGAATAGCTTCAATAAGTTCAGTGTTATTTCTTTCTCCCTTTTCAGCTGAATTGTTCATATCTACTGCGCTTCTATGGACCGTTTCCATATTATTGATCAATTGTTCAATTTTTTGCTTCATCATTTGAAATCCATTGACGCTGTTATCTGAGCTGCTAGCTGTTTGTTCCGCTCCATGCTGTACTACATTAATGGCTTCAATTAATTCCCGGCTGAAATTAAGCGCCCCTTCAGAAGAGCTGCTGAGGCTGATGCCTGTTGTTTCAAGCTCCATTGTAGTTTCATTCAGCTCATAAAGAACATCGCGCATTTGCTCAATCATCATATTGAAGCTTTTTTTCAGTGAATGGATTTCCGGCAGATTCGTTTTAAATTCTGCTCTTTTATTCAAGTTGCCATTTCTAACTTCCCTCATGATATTTTGCAGCTGTATGAGAGGTTTCGTAAAGCTTCTTACGAATAAGAGAATGAGTATGGATGACACAGCTAAACTGATTAATATAACAGCAAGGGTAAATTGTGCCATGTCCGTTACCGCATTAAGGTATGATTCAGAAGGCACCGCAAGGATATAATGTCCATCAATCCCTTTTATCTTCATCGAGGAAATTGTATATTCTTTTCCGTTGATTGTTTCATGTAAAAGCGTTCGCGAATCATTCGTAATCTTGGAAACAAGCGTTTCATTGAATTTCAGTTCTGAACCCGAGCTAG
Source organism: Rossellomorea vietnamensis (assembly GCF_008180615.1). Lineage (GTDB taxonomy): Bacteria > Bacillota > Bacilli > Bacillales > Bacillaceae_B > Rossellomorea > Rossellomorea vietnamensis_D. The sequence continues at coordinate 79,375 of NZ_VTEH01000006.1, read as the reverse complement.
CTTGAAAGGGGGTCACCTCATTATTCGAGATATAGAAAATGTCTGATTCTATTCCGTCTTTGGCCAACTGCTCCTTTTGATCTCTAATGCTGATTTCCAGCTGCTGAAAGAAGTACTCATCATCACTGACATATAGAAATTTGAGATTTTCAGCCACATAGGATATTAGTTCCGCTTCTCTTCCCAGCCTGTTTTCAATAGTATCAATAGTGGCTTCCTTCGCTTTTATGTATGAACTGACCCCCACCACCACGATTGAAACCGTCAATAATAGGACGAACAAAAATAACAGTCTGTTTTGAAGACTGAGTTTTGAACTTAATCTGCCAAAGAACCCTGCCTCCTCTATTTTGGTCAAAGTATCTTTTCTCAATCGTGTTCTTTTCATTGTAGTGTCAAAGATATCCTTCAGCCTTTTCTTCACCCTAAGTCCCCCAATTTCTTCTGCATTCGGCATACTATTACAAATAAGGTTTATATTCGACAATGTATCCATTTTTATTTTCACAGAGAAATATTAAGGAATTGTAAATCAGGTGTAATATTTGTATGAAAGTTGCGTTCTTTATTTTTAAAAATAGTATGCCCGTTATCCAAAAGTTCGAAAACAGGTAGGAAACTAAGGGAGAAATGCAGAATTACATATAGTGATTTAGTAGAAATCCTTCAAGGATATTTTTCAGAAATATAATATAAATTTTTCCTTCCAGGGAAAGGAGCAGCTCATGAAAAGGCTTGGTATCTTTCTGATGGTTATGATCGTCTCATATAGCATATATTATGATTTAAAAGCCGGGACACTCCCCAGGGCAGCCGAACCAGCTGTACCAGCTGCTGTGATGGAACCTGAACAAGAACCGAAAGAAATTATATCTGATGAAATAGAAATAGAATATGTCGAGGTGAAAATCAAATCAGGTGATACCATTCTGTCTTTAATGGAGCAGAACCTTGATGGGCCGCTTCCTGTTTCCATCGACCAGCTGATAGAGGATTTTCAATTTCTTAATGAAGGAGCGACTCCTCAGGATATTCAAGCTGGAGAGGTTTATAAGCTTCCTCTTTATTAAAGGCTCTTATTGTAAACTTTTCTGCTATTTAACATGAAATGGGTAAGATATCACTGAAAATAATGGTAAGAAAAGAGCTGCACCCTCAGGTAGAGAAGAAAATCTTAGTATCGGAACATCTGAAAACAACAATATTTGTGAAAAAAAGCGCAAGCACCATGTTAGCCCTGACAGGCAAATGTTCCCTGGAGAAGATAAAGCGGTCTTCCCTTTTATTCTCCAAGGGTTATTTGACCCCGAGGGGCTGAGTCCGTTCCGGTGGGTACGGCCCCTCGGGTGCTGAATTTAGAAACGCTCCCTAATTTTCGAACTAAAAATTATCTTTTTATAACTTGGTGATTCTTAACTGTTAACAACAGTATTTACAATCGGAAACCATCTATTTCTTGTCAACTTCAATCAAACATTGATACAATACTTTCGTACGCTTATTATTTTGTTTCACTATAAATGAATTTTCCAAAAGGAGCGAATAAGCCTTGAGTGAAATAATCCATCGTTCTAAAACTCGTCCAGTCAAAGTCGGGAACTTAACAATCGGCGGAAATGACGAGCTTATTATACAAAGTATGACAACGACAAAGACACATGATGTGGAAGCTACAGTAAAAGAAATCCACCGTCTTGAAGAAGCAGGATGCCAGGTTGTCCGTGTCGCCTGCCCTGATGAGCGAGCGGCTAATGCCATTGCTGATATCAAAAAACAAATCAATATTCCTTTAGTAGTCGATATCCACTTTGACTACAAGCTTGCTTTGAAAGCAATAGAAGGCGGAGCTGACAAAATCAGGATTAACCCAGGCAACATCGGCCGCCGCGAAAAAGTGGAAGCAGTTGTTAAAGCGGCAAAAGAAAAAGGTATCCCTATCCGTATTGGAGTGAATGCGGGAAGTCTCGAAAGAAAAATCATCGAGAAATACGGATATCCAACAGCTGATGGTATGGTTGAAAGTGCCCTGCACCATATTAAAATTCTGGAAGAGCTTGATTTTCATGATATCATCGTGTCAATGAAAGCATCGGATGTGAACCTTGCTATTGAAGCATATACAAAAGCAGCCCAGACATTCGATTACCCATTGCACCTTGGCATAACTGAATCCGGTACACTATTCGCTGGCACAGTGAAAAGTGCAGCAGGTTTGGGAGCCTTATTGAGTAAGGGAATCGGAAATACGCTGCGTATTTCATTGAGTGCCGACCCCGTAGAAGAAGTCAAAGTCGCAAGAGAACTCTTGAAGTCATTCGGCCTTGCAGCAAATGCAGCAACACTGATTTCCTGCCCTACTTGCGGAAGAATTGAAATTGACCTAATCAGCATTGCCAACGAAGTCGAAGAGTACATCTCTACCATCAAAGCTCCAATTAAGGTTGCCGTACTCGGCTGTGCTGTAAATGGACCAGGTGAAGCTAGAGAGGCAGACATCGGCATCGCCGGTGCCCGTGGAGAAGGACTGCTATTCCGCCATGGGAAAACTGTCCGAAAAGTTCCAGAAGAAACAATGGTCGAGGAATTGAAGAAAGAAATCGATATCCTTGCTGAAGCACACTACAAAAAACAAAGAGAAGAAGAAGAGAAACAAGAGATTTAAGAACAAAAGCGGAAGCGCCTCGATCAGCCCCGACAGGCAAATGTTCCTCAGAGAAAAAAAGGCGCACTTTCCCTTTATTCTCTGGGGGTTATTTGACCCCGAGGGGCTAGGCGCTGTAGCTGGACGGAACAAAAGCGTAAGCGCCTCGAACAGCCCCTACAGGCAGAAGTTCCTCAGAGAAAAAAGGCGCACTTTCCTTTTATTCTCTGAGGGTTATTTGACCCCGAGGGGCTAGGCGCTGAAGCTGGATGTGGATAATAAGCTATAAGTTATCCACAGAGAGTGAATTTATAATTTCCTAAACAATAAAGAAAAGCTTGGCTGATATTTCAGCCAAGCTTTTTCTTTATTACCGGAATGCTCCCAATTCCGCTAATCCTCTTTTAGAAAAACGGCAAGACGAAAATTCCAACAATGATGGAAACGGCTCCTATGCCTATTGCCCAAGTTCCAAGCGCATCTGTTCCTCGTCTCCTGGCAACAAAGCCAAGTACGATTCCGGCTGCACCAAAAAGAACAGGTACAATGAAAAGTGACAAAATCGAAAGCGCAAGCGCTGAATATCCCAAAATTTTTCCTGAGGCATTGGTTTCTTCTGCCGTATCTCTTTCGAAATCACTTCCAAGGGCCATAGGAGTTGTCAGTTCTGCCGCTGTTTCTTCGTTGTATTTGTTTTGAACCACTTCAGCTTCCGGATTGTTGTTTACTTTGATATAGTCATGATAGATGTCTATATTTTGAAGATCTTGATTAACGCTGTCATTTTTGCGTCTCTCATTATCCATTTTTACAATCCCTCGCTTTCCGTATTCAGGAGCATTATTATTGTTTGTCAAAGTCAGTTTTTTACCTATGCTAATGATTGTCAAAAATGAAGAACCTCTAGGTGAATCTCCTATTATTAGCAAGAATATGGTACACTTTGTTTCAGGTTCCTTTTTACTTACAGAGTATTATTGTCATGGTTGTGTTCATGCTTTATAGACTGCTCCGCTCAGATCTCAGGCCTATCTTCAAATACATGCCTGCTGCTATAAATTAAATACAATTGTGCTTAATGAAAAGAAAACCTATTTGGCTTCAATCAGAGAAATCGACTCAGATCTGCACCAGACCATGAAGGAGATGTACATATGAAGAAACGATTCGGTATAGATATTGATGGCACTGTAACTTGTCCCACCTCTCTTCTTCCTGCTATCAACAAGGAATTCAATTTGCAGCTTACTTTGAATGACATTACACAATATGAACTAACAGAGGTTCTGAATATTACACCAGAGGTTTTCGGAGAGTGGTTTAAAAGGGCAGAGGGAGACATCTACAGGGAATCACCATTGGCAAAAGGTGCGAAATCTGTGCTGGATGGCTGGAAGGACAATCATGAGCTTTATTTTATCAGCGCGCGTCCCTCACATCTTTTAGAACTGACAAAAGACTGGTTTAATTACCAGGATCTTTTATTTCACCATATTGAACTTATTGGTTCACATGACAAAGTATCGACAGCCCATAAATATAATGTAGATATTTTTTTCGAAGACAAACATGATAATGCTGTCTCCATCCATGAAAACCTGGACATTCCGGTCATTCTTTTTAACACGCCGTATAACCAGGATCCTATTCCGGATGGCGTCATCAGGGTCAATGACTGGCAGGAAGCACACAGCTGGGTGGATAGTTGGCTGAAAGAATAAATCCTATGGTCATTAGAAAACCCGGCAGTTCTCAACTGCCGGGTTTTCATCATTTATTCAGCTGCATTCAGGACATTTACCGTAAATCTCAAATTTGTGTCCTGAAATATCATATCCATTCAAGCTTTCCTGCAGAATTTCCATTGGACAGGTATTAATGGCCTTTGTTTTTCCACAGTCCATGCAGATAAAATGATGGTGATGATGATGATTAGAACAGGTAAACCGGAAATGCTTTTCTCCCGAAAGTTCGGTTTCTTCCAGAATTTCAAGTTCCACAAATAGAGATAAGTTACGGTAGATTGTATCAAAACTTAATCCCGGGTACTCATCCTTCATACTTTCAAGAACATCTTTCGCAGTCAAGTAGCGGTCTGAAAACGAGAAAAGCTCAAGCATCTGCTCCCGCTTTCCTGTATGTTTATATCCCTTTTCCTTCATAAGCACCAAGGCTTCATCCAATTTCATATCGTCACCCCGTCCTTTTTCACCGCCTGATTGGAAGTGATTTTTTTATACAAAATCGTCAGTAATAAAATGAGGATCGCTGAGAGGACTATTGTTCCTCCTGGAGCGAGGTCAAGGTAATACGCTGATATCAGGCCTGTAATGACAGCTAATTCCCCGAATAATAGAGAAAAACCGATTGTCTGCTTAAACCCGCGTGCTACCCTTATACTCGCAGCAACAGGTAATGTCATCAAAGAAGATACCAGAAGAATTCCCACTATTCTCATGGAAGCAGCAATGACCAATGCGACCATAACCATGAATATAAAGTGGATCGTCTTGGCCGAAATTCCTGAGGCTTTGGCAAATTCCTCATCAAAAGACAACAAAAATAATTCTTTATAAAGAAATATAATTATGGCAAGCACAATGACTGTAACGATCAGGATTAAATATAAATCAGTTCTGCTGACTGCACTGACACTTCCAAAAAGATAGCTGAAAAGGTCAGTATTGAATCCATCTGCCAATGAAATGAAAATGACACCAATGCCGATACCGCCGGATAAAATGATTGGAATCGCCAATTCCTGGTAGTGTTTGTAAAGGCTTCTCAACCGTTCTATGAATAGGGATCCCGTCACAGAAAATGCCATCCCTAAATACAGAGGATTTAAACCAGCCATAGCAGGAATATTTTTGCTTAAAAATAGGCTGGCCGCTATCCCGGAAAGTGTTACGTGGCTTAGAGCATCCGCAATCAGGGATAATCTTCTTACTACGATGAATGCACCGATCAATGGTGCAATAATGCCGATCAGAAGGCCTGTCAGAAAGGCATTTTGCAAGAATTCGTAATTCAATAATGCTTCAATCATCTGTCGGCCTCCTCTTGGCTGTGATCATGATGAAGCAATTGAACATCATGGCCGTAAATGCCTGAAAGTTCACTTTCCTGAAGGTTCTCAAACTCCATAGTATTTCCATGGAAATGAAGTTTTTTATTCAAACAGGCTACATGCGTGACTTTACTTGAAATCGTTCCGATATCATGGGTTACCAGAAGCAATGTAATCTCCAGGTCTTTATTCAAATGCTCCAGCATCTCATAGAAAGCCGCTACATTCCTGCTGTCGACACCTACAGTCGGTTCATCCAGTATCAGAACTTCCGGCTCGCTCACCAGGGCCCTCGCGATGAATACCCTTTGCTGCTGCCCGCCTGATAATTCACCTATATTCCGGCTGGCAAATGGAGTCATTCCAACAGATTCAATAGCTTTTTCTACTTGTGAAGAATGTTTCTTGCCAATCATGCGGAACATACCGACCTTTTTAGTTAGGCCGCTTGACACCACTTCCTTGACGGTGGCAGGAAAGCCTGTATTGAATGAGTTTGCTTTTTGGGAGACATATCCAATTCTGTCCCGATCCTTGAATTTTTGTTGAGACTGTCCAAATAAGCGGATTTCCCCCTCCTTTGGTTTAAGCAGACCAAGAATCAGCTTTAACAGCGTTGACTTTCCAGAGCCGTTTGGTCCAACAATACCCAAAAACGCTCCTTTAGGAATCGACAGGTTGATGTCTTCTAATACAACTTCTTTATCATAGCGAAAGCTTAAATGATTTATATCTATAACTGATTTGTAATTCTCCACGAGAAAAACCCCTTCATAAAAAAACCGTCTTCCCTTCAAGCGTCATCCTCATTAGATTAGGAGGAAAACTACAAGATACGAAAGAGGCTATAAGAATCGTTCCGATTTAATATAAGAAGTATACAGGATGAATAATTTATTGTAAACCGAAACAGCCCCTTTTCTTCTGAGATATTCTTGGGAATATCAGTGATGGTGCTCCGGTTTTCAATTCAAGAAGGCGCATTTCGTAAACTTTGTGGCTATTCCATATAGATTTGGAAACTACCTCCATAATTGAGTCGAAATAACCGTAAGCAAGAAAGAAAAGAGCTGCCCGCATGAACAGCTCTTTTCTTACTACTTCCTCAGCAATATCCCATTCAATTGATCTTCTTTCTGCTAGAGAATCTTTAATGAATAGCTGATTTGAACCTTGCCCCTTTGGTTTCCTGGGTACTCATAATCGTAATGAAGGCATTGGCATCCACATCGGACACTATCCCCTTCAGCTTCATCACTTCAAGCCTTGTTACTACTACATAAATCACTTCTTTGTCATTGTCTGTGTAGCCGCCGCGGCCCTTAAGCATCGTCGTACCTCTGCCAAGCCTTTGCAAAATGGCATCTGATACCTCTGTGTAATAGTCAGACACAATGATGACGGCTTTGGTTTCATCCATCCCCTGAATGACCGTATCAATCGTTTTGAAAGCAATATAATAGGTCATGACAGAATACATCGCTTCCTCGATTCCGAACACAAATGCTGCCCATCCAAATATGAAGATATTGATGAACATGACGAATTCTCCCACTGAAAACGGCAGCTTCTTCGTCAACAGAATTCCGAGGATTTCCGTTCCATCCAGTGAACCTCCATGCCGAATGACCAAGCCGACCCCGACACCGAGGGTCAGTCCGCCAAATACAGTTGCGAGAATCTCTTCTGTTACAAATGGTTCCACATTATGAAGATAACTCTCTATAACAGCTAGAGCTACAATACCAGCCAAAGAAGAAATCACGAACGTTTTACCGATTTGTTTATAGCCGGAGTACATGAATGGAAGGTTGAGAACTACCAGCAGGGTTGCAAAATTGACGAATGGTATGCCGGACAGCAGATAGTCAAGAATTAAGGATACCCCGATAACGCCACCATCGATAATATTATTCGGAACTAAAAAAAGCTCAATGGAAATTGCTGCAAGCCCGGCACCTAAAATGATAAAGAAGAACCGGTAAATTAAATGGAAAACACTTTCTTTTTTATGTATTCGCTGTGCCATCCTTTTCCCCTTCCCGCTTAACGTTAAGCAAGTAAAATAGAACAAGCCTCCTACACTTTTGTTGTCACAAAGACCTCGTCCCGTTCATATGTATCCTATGAGGGGTGATGGTCGATGAAACTATTGCAAAATGTTATTAATCACAAGATCAACAGCATAACCGGTGATGATTTATTAAGCTATGGGAAGCAATTCAATGTGAATATCAGTCCTGTCCAGGCAGAAAAAATCGCTGCCTATCTCAGAGGCAAGAACATTAATATTTTCGATAATGCTGAACGAAGCAAAGTAATTAAGGAAATAGCCAAGATTGCCGGTCCGTCCACTGCCAAAGATGTCAACAAGATATTCACCAAATTCGTTAACTGAAAATCAGCGGGGCCTCTCTACTAGAGAAGCCCCATTTTTCTTATGATTCCTGAATTTTAAGAAGCAGTTCCTCGTCCCAGGTTTTACTTTTCAGCATTTCTATTTCAAATTTATATGGAGCTTTTTTATTTTTTTTGTCTTCTCCTACAAAAGGAGTCTCGAGTATCTTAGGGACATCCGCCAATTGAGGATGATGGACAATTTTTGAAAGTGCATCGAAGCCGATATGCCCGAAACCGATATTTTCATGGCGGTCTTTCGCTGCTCCGCTTGGATTCTTGCTGTCATTGATGTGAAGAACCTTTAAACGGTCGATGCCGACGATACGATCGAACTCATTTAAGACGCCGTCAAAATCATTGACGATATCATATCCCGCATCATGGGTATGGCAGGTATCAAAGCATACGGACAACCTGTCATTATGTTCCACTCCCTCTATGATCATGGCCAGCTCTTCAAAAGATCTGCCGCATTCAGAGCCTTTTCCTGCCATAGTTTCAAGGGCAATCTGAACTTCCTGATCCTTGACCAGCACCTCATTTAGACCTTCTATGATTTTCTTAATGCCGGCTTCTGAACCCGCACCAACGTGGGCACCCGGATGCAGGACGATTTGCCCTGCTCCGATAGCTGCAGTTCTCTCGATTTCCGACCGCAGGAAATTTACGCCCAGTTCGAATGTGGCAGGATTGGTGGTATTCCCTATGTTGATGATATAAGGAGCATGAACAATGATATCGGTAATTCCATTTTCCTTCATGTGAAGAAGCCCATTCTCGATGTTCAGGTCTTCAATTTTCTTTCTTCTGGTATTTTGAGGGGCACCTGTATACACCATGAAGGTATTGGCACCATATGCAGCTGCCTCCTCACTTGAACCAAGCAGCATTTTCTTTCCGCTCATGGAAACGTGTGAACCTAATTTAACCATCTGTATCCAACTCCCTTGCATTCACTTGATCAATCAGGAATTATTACGTCTTTTGACTCTTCTTTCCCGTTTCTTGATTTGATCCATTTTATATTTCATTTTCTTTTTATAGCCAGGTTTGACCTTGTCCGGCTTACGTACAAGTGATTTCGCCTTTTGATCGATGCTGTCTTCTGTTTTTTTGCGGTTTTTACGTTTATTTCTGTCTACAAGTTCTACCCACTCTCCGCGGATAAGGTCTTGATTCTCAAACGTGATTCCCATTTTCTCCAAGTGATTCAGAGCATCTTCGTCCGAAGGCTCATAAATCGTTACAGCAACACCTGAAGAACCCGCTCTTGCGGTTCTTCCCGTCCTGTGGATATAAAAATCAAGCTCTCCGGGTATTTCGTAATTGATGATGTGGCTGACTCCTTCAATATCAATCCCTCTTGCTGCAAGATCTGTTGCAACAATATACTGATACTCCAGGGCACGGACCTGCTTCATCACTTTCTTTCTTTCGCGCGGAGAAAGATCCCCGTGGATCCTTCCAACTTTCATTCCCTTGCCCAGCAGGAAGTCCGCCACTTCATCCGCCTTTGCCTTTGTATTAGTGAACACAATAGCCAAATAAGGATTAAATGAGGTCAGCGCGTTAAAGAGCAGTTCCTCTTTCTTCCGGCTTTTTCTTGGAAGGAGAATATGCTTGATGTTTTTAGCTGAAATATGCTCAGGCTCTACATGTGCATACTGAGGGTTCTCCATGTATTTCTTTAAAAATGGTTTTAGCTTTTCAGGAATTGTCGCTGAAAAAACAAGGATTTGAAGCTTTTCAGGCATTCTTCCCGCTATCTGGTCGACATCATAGATGAATCCCATATCAAGCATCAAGTCGGCTTCATCCACAACCAGCGTGGCTGCTTTATGTACATGCAGCGCACCTTCTTTCACAAGGTCATTGATCCTTCCCGGGGTACCCACTACAATTTGCGGCTGTGTTTTAAGTTTGTCGATCATACGCTGTTTATCCGTTCCGCCAATATAACAGCGGGAAGTGATTCCCTCTTCATCAGTGATCTTTAATATCTCCTGATAAATCTGCTGAGCAAGTTCCCGTGTCGGCGCCGTAATAATGGCTTGTACCTCTTGAGAATCTTTATCCAGCTTGTTCAAAATCGGCAGCAAATAAGAATGTGTCTTTCCTGTTCCTGTTTGCGACTGTCCAATTGCGCTTTCCCCTCTGTTGATCAGAGGAATCATCTTTTTCTGTATTTCTGTTGGCTCATAAAATTTCAGGCGTTCAATGGCCTCATTGATAAACGGCTGAAAATCATACTGTTGAAATTGATTTTTCATTTCGTCACTCCTTAAATTGTCACATGTTATATTGTGAAGAGATTATCTTAGATTTCTCGCTTTGGTATTCATACAGGTTCTTTCGTAAACTTTCCGCTTTACAGGATACAAGCACGAAGGCCTTAGGGTCATTTACAGATACGAAAACAACATCCACGCAAAAAACAGTCCCTCTATATAACAATACCGTTTTTTGTCACAGATTCAAAATAAAGCTGCATAATTTTACAAATCAATTCTTCTCAGACAAAATTCCATCTCTTCATTATAATAAACAATTTTTAAAACTTCTAGCAGATTCACATATTTATTATTTTTGTGCTCTTTCCTTAGACGTTTTCACCCATTCAGCATATTGTATTAAGAGACTTTATGAGCGAAATCAGAAAGGAGGCCCAATATGCAGCCAAGACAGCAAATGCCCTTTAATCCAAATTCCTTCAGACAGCAGCCTTTTCAGCAAATAAGGGGGATGCGGGGACCAGGTCCTTCAGGATTCGGAATGATGAGACCTGGCGGGATGCAGGGCAGGGTTCCCCAAGGTGCCGGACAGAAATCAGGCGGGCTTTTAGCTAAAATTCTTAACAGGGGCGGCTCTGCCCAAACAGCAGCCAGCCAATTTAATCCTCTTCAAGGAGCTGCGGGATTTCAACGGTCCGCACCAGCCACGGGAGGCTCATTCTTAAAAAACATTATGAACCCAGGCTCACTAAACGGATTTCTCAACAACACCCAGCAGGTATTGAAGAGTGCACAGCAAATGGGACCGATGATTCAACAGGTTCAGCAGTATGGTCCCCTTGTCAAGAATCTCCCAGCCATGTGGAAGCTTTACCGGGGGCTGAGTGCCGCTGAATCCAGTGAAGAAGAAGAATCCACAGATACAGCTGAAGTTATTGAAGATGAAATAGAAGAAAAGGAAGAAATTCAAGCAAAGACAGCTTCATCCAGCAAAAAGAGTAAAAGAAAATCATCAAATTCTGCAAGAAAACCTAAAGAAGCTTCCACAGCCGGAAATTCTAAACCAAAGTTATATGTATAGCCAGCCAGCGCTCTCACCAAAAGGGATGAGGGCTTTTTCTTTCGCTCTTTTCGTAAGCTTTGTTGTTATTTCAGACTAATTCCCAAAAAATAACTATAATTCACCGGTGCACCCTAGTAAACAGGAAAAGAAAAGAGCTGCTCTCTCAGGTCTGAGAGAAAACCTTAGTATACGGGGGGAAATCCGGCTCTTTGAATTATTATGAAAGCAACAAGGTATGCGGATACAGCCTTTCGAAAAGCTTGATGCTGCTTTAAAAGTAATTCCCGCTTCAGCTGTACGCCCCGCGAAGTCCTCGCCTGGAGTAAAATAAACTACAGCTTAAAAGAGCAGTTATATTAATATGGTCCTTCTTCAGAAAAGATTCTTTGTCATCGACAGGAATCTACTTTATAATGAACCCTGTAGGTACAAATAAACAGTCCGACTTCATTTACAGGAGGATTTCAAATATGAATGTTAAGAAAATCACGCCGAGAGGCTATTGTTACGGCGTCGTTGATGCAATGGTCATTGCACGTAACGCCGCTTTAGATAAATCCCTGCCAAGGCCGATCTATATCCTTGGGATGATCGTCCACAACAAGCATGTAACGGATGCTTTTGAAGAAGAAGGCATTATCACATTGGACGGCAAAAACCGCAAAGAGATCTTAGATCAGGTTACAGAAGGCACCGTCATCTTTACAGCTCATGGTGTTTCCCCGGAAGTAAAACAGCTGGCAAAAGATAAAGGGCTGGTCACACTCGATGCTACATGTCCTGATGTAACAAGGACGCACGACCTTATCAGGGCTAAGGAAGCAGAAGGCTTTGATGTCATCTATATCGGCAAAAAAGGACATCCAGAGCCTGAAGGGGCTGTAGGTGTAGCTCCCGGAATTGTCCATCTCGTAGAAACGATGGATGATGTTGAACAATTAAACATTACAAATGAAAAAATCACCGTCACCAACCAAACCACCATGAGTCAATGGGACGTCTCCGATGTAATGGAAAAAGTAAGAGAGAAGTACCCGCAGGTAGAAGTGCACAAGGAGATCTGCCTGGCTACACAAGTACGTCAGGAAGCTGTAGCCGAACAAGCGGGCGAGGCAGACGTTCTCATTGTAGTCGGAGATCCTAAAAGCAATAACTCCAACCGCCTTGCTCAAGTTTCAGAAGAAATTGCCGGCACAAAAGCTTATCGCATTGCGGATATCAGCGAGCTTCAAATTGAATGGATCAAAGATGCAGAATTGGTTGCCGTGACAGCAGGAGCTTCCACACCTACTCCTATTGTGAAGGAAGTAATGAACTTCATCAGCCAATTCGACACCGAAAATGAAGAAACATGGACAAGGGAGAAGAAAGTGCCTTTGAACAAAATTCTTCCCAAAGTCAAAAAACCGAAGACGGCAGTGGAATAATAAAAAAAGCGCAAGCGCCCCTTTTAGCCCCGACAGGCAAATGTTCCCTGGAGAAAAAAAGATGGGCTTTCCTTTTATTCTCCAGGGGTTATTTGACCCCGAGGGGCTAGGCGCTGGAGCTGGATTCAGAAACGCTGCCTAATTTTCGATCTGAAAATTTTTATACTTTCTTATCTTTGAACAAACGCTCATTTGCCTTTTCGGCCCCAAATTATTTAACTCTGAGGGGCTGGAAGAGGATAACATAGTTAATAGTTGTCCTTAGAGGGATAATAATTTATCATTTTTTAACAGAAAAGCAGGCATTCGTAACGAATGCCTGCTTTCCTGTTTTTTTTATGTCTTATAAAAATGTAAATGGATCGGTATTCACCTTTGAAACTACAAACTCCACTTCCATTCCTTTTTCCCGGCATCTATGAGTCATCCACCGGGCAACGCCTTCTTTCATCACTTTTTCGATATGATGCCCTGCATCCACTACATTGAGTCCAAGCATCATTGCATCATGAGCAGTATGGTAGTATAAATCTCCAGTCACAAAGGCATCTGCACCACTGTACTTAGCACTATGGATGAATTTATTTCCATCTCCGCCCAATACAGCGACTTTTTGAATTGTGTCTGATAAGGAACCGGTTACCCTTACATTTCCCACACCAAGCTTCTCTTTTACATAAGATGCAAACTCCTTCAGAGACATCGGTGATGAAAGTTTTCCAACTCTGCCCAGCCCTAAAGTTTCTCCCTCGTTATCCACCGGCATGATGTCATATGCAGCTTCTTCGTAAGGGTGGCTTTTAATCAAGGCTTTCAACACTTTCTTTTCCAACTTTTCAGGATAAATGGTTTCGACTCTAACTTCCGAAGCTTCTGCCATTTTGCCTCTTTCTCCAATATGCGGATCCGTTCCTTCACCGGGCAGGAAGCGGCCTGTACCCGGACTTGAAAAAGTACAGTGACTGTAATTTCCTATATGTCCGGCACCGGCATCTCCCAGTGCTTTCCTGACCTTATCAGCGTCTTCTTCAGGTACGAATACAGCCAGCTTCTTTAATTTCTCACGGAAGGTCGGAAGCAATACCTTTGTATCCTTCAATTCCAAAGCCTCTGCCAATAAATCATTTACACCGCCCTTCGCTACATCCAGATTGGTATGTGCCGCATAAACAGATATGTCATTTTTAATCAGCTTTTCGATCATTCTTCCCTGAACCGTGTCTGTCCGAATGGACTTTAAGGATCTGAACAATGGAGGATGATGGGCAATGATCAATTTAACGCCTTTTTCGACGGCTTCATCCACAACTTCTTCAAGGACATCCAGGGTAATCATTACTTTTTCTATCTTTTGGTTAAGCCTTCCTATTTGCAGGCCGATCTTATCTCCTTCTTCAGCAAGCTCTTTTGGTGCGAGGGCCTCGAACAGCGAGATGATTTCATGGCCATTAACGGTTTTCATCCAATACCTCCTCAACAATCTCTATTTTCTTTTGGATTCCAGCTCTTCTCTCCCTCAATTGAGGAGAATCTTCAGCTGCTTCCATTTTGTCTATGATCGTCTTCCATTGCTTTAATTCGTGTTTCCACTTTCGCTTAAACACAGAACTATTCTCTTTCATTAAAAAAGGACCAAGCAGCAGTTCACTGTCCCTATCCGCCTCTGTATAAGGCTCTTCTGGATTTCCTTTATCTGCGGCGAGGACTTCATATATTTTATCATCTTCTTCCAAAATCTGTTCGGCCTTCAATTCCCAGCCATTTTTCAACAGCCACTTTCTGATGGAGGATGCCCCCACATTTGGCTGAAGAACCAGACGGCTGACTCCCTCAAGTTTACTTTTACCATTTTCCAGGATACTGGCTATTAAGGCTCCTCCCATACCGGCAATGGTTATGCAGTCCGTTTCATGGGGCTGGATAACTTGAAGTCCATCTCCTTTACGGACAGATATGGAATCTTCCAGCTGCGAATACTTCACCTGTTTGACTGCGGATTGATACGGGCCCTCCGCTACTTCCCCTGCTACCCCTGAAACCGCGATACCTTTGTCCACGGCATAGCAAGGCAGGTAGGCATGATCGGAGCCGATGTCGGCAATCCTGGAGCCCTGGGGGATAAATGAGACAACAACTTCTAACCTCTTCGATAATTTCTCTGAATTCATATTTTCACCTTTTAGTATGTATTTGGTTTTTAACGGTTATAAGATCGAACGCGTATCCTTTACGCTTTTCATTCTAACCAAGTTTCATTACAAAAAAAAGTCCTTTGCATGAGCAAAGAACTTTTTCAGAGAATTATAATTCCAGTAACCATTCTGCCATGGCTTCTTCGTTTCCAGGTACAAGACCGGCTGGCATTCCGCTGCCTTTACCGTTTTGAAGAATATCCACGATTTCTTCCTGAGAATAACGGTCACCAAGACCAGTAAGAGCCGGACCTGCTCCACCTTCATAGTTTCCACCGTGACAAGAGATACACGCTTTCTCATAATGAGCTTGAGGATCGAACTCGCCGCCTTCAGCTGTACCGCCCTCTTCAGTCTCTTCCGTACCTTCACCATGTCCTTCTGCCATCTCTTCAGAGTTATTCAATCCTTCTAAAGACATAAAGAAAACAAGGCCGATTCCAAAAACCATAATAAGAACGAATGGAATAATCGGATTGCGATTCATAAATTAACCTCCCTTATGTAACAGTTGATAGTATAGGTTGTGTTTATTATAAACAATATTTATTTTACTTTAAATAGAAAGAAAGTAAAAGTCCTAAGCAGTACTTTTTCGACGTTTGTCGCAAATTAGACACTTTTGAACGCACAGTAAAGCCGACAATGCACGTACTGTACCACTCTTCTCTTTTCAATGAAAATGTCGAAATGCGAATGAATGCCTTCTGACTAGCGATCCCTCTATCTTTGAGATTCAGTGCTGCCCGATACAAATTCTGACTAATCCGATTTCCAAGTTGAGAAATGCAATGTCAGATAGCAGCCTCTGCATGTAATTTCAGGCTCTCCTTAACCCATTACTCATACATCCTTTAATCAAATGAGCAATTCTCTACTTATTCAAGGCAAAATGCACAGAAGACCCTAAGATGAAGATGCTTTTTAAGGGCTTTTTAAAAAAGTACAAGCAACCCTTTTAGCCCCGACAGGCAAATGTTCTCAGGAGAAAAAAAGGCGGTCTTTCCTTTTATTCGCCAAGGGTTATTTGACTCCGAGGGGCTGGGCGGTGAAGCCGGATTCATAAACGCTCCCTAAATTCGAACTTAAATTTTATACTTATCTGTTAAGAAGGCTCTTTTCTAAAAGATTGTTCCTTTTGAATGATTTTTTCCTCCTCCCCTTTTACGTAGAAGGATTGGAGCGGAAGGCGTGCGACCTCCTGCGGGACTAGCGGGACAGGTGATACCCGGGTTCCGTACCCACTGGAACGGAACCTTCCTCTCGAGGAGGCCGGGCGCCCGCCCCGCGGAGTCGCGCGACTGGGGCGGAAATCCATACAATTAGAAAAGCCACAATCTTTGCGAAAAGAGCCTTTAAGAAAGAAAGCCCGGAATAAAAATTCCAGGCTCCATCTCATCAAGAATTAACATCCGATCAATCGGGAGATGACCATTCTCTGTACTTCAGAAGTTCCTTCACCGATTTCAAGAAGTTTCGCATCACGCATATAGCGTTCCACTTCATACTCTTTCATATATCCGTAGCCTCCATGAATTTGGATGGCTTCATCAGCGACTTCCATCGCGATCTCGGAAGCATACAGCTTGCACATTGAAGCTTCCTTGGCGAAAGGCCTGCCTTGATCTTTCAGCCAGGCTGCTTTATAAATCATATTCTTCGCCAGCTCAATTTTCATAGCCATATCAGCAAGTTTGAATTGAGTTACTTGGAACTTGGATAGGGATCTTCCAAATTGTTTTCTTTCTTGCGAATACTGAAGGGCTTTTTCAAAAGCTGCTTCTGCTATTCCCAGCGCCATGGCCCCAATGCCAATACGTCCACCATCAAGAGTTGCAAGGAATTGCTTAAAGCCCTCCCCTTTTTTTCCAAGAAGGTTCTCTTCAGGGACCCTTACGTTTTCGAGGACAAGTTCAGTTGTATTGGAAGCATTAAGCCCCATCTTTTCATAATTGTCTACAACTGTGAATCCAGGTGCATCTGTTGGAACAATGATGGCGCTGATTTCTTTGCTCCCGTCCTCTCTGCGGTTTGTAATAGCCGTAAGCGCAAGATTCTTTGCGTAGCTTGCATTAGTGATGAAACTCTTATTGCCATTGATGACATATTCATTTCCCTCTTTTACAGCCGCAGTCTGAGTACCCCCTGCATCAGATCCGGCATTTGGCTCGGTTAATCCAAAGGCACCAAAAGATTCCCCGGTACAAATAGGCGTCAGGTATTTATGTTTTTGTTCATCCGTACCAAACATACTGATTGGCGCACCGCCTAGGGAAATATGCGCGGAATAAGTAATTCCTGTGGAAGCACACGCCTTGCTCAATTCCTGTGTCACAATCGCAAAACTTACTGTATCTCCGCCTGCTCCGCCATATTCTTCCGAAAACGGCAGCCCCATCATCCCCAGGTCGCCGAGCTTTTGAAATATCTCTTTTGGAAATTGCTTAGTCCGATCTCTTTCAATTGCTCCCGGAGCAACTTCCTCCCTGGCAAAATCCCGAATTGTTTTTTGAATCATTTTTTGTTCAGAAGTCAAATCAAAATTCATGTCCATCCCCCTTATTATGCAAACATCCGTTTTAAGAACCTGGCTGCTTGAAATACCCAAGCCTCCGCCATGATTCCAGAATGTCCATGCTGCCAAAAAAGTGTTGTTTGCGCTTACACTCTTCATTATAAAAGGTTTGGCATAATTTTCTCAACTTTTAAAAACTTTTTAAAATTCCGTTATTATATCAGGATAGAGACAATCAAAAGGATAATCCCGACAGCTCCGGCTAAAGTAAAATAAAGAAGCTTCCTGTACAAACCGCACAGCAACCACATTAAACAGTTAAAAAACAAGAGTCCATATGTAATGAGTTTATCTCCCTTATAAAAGGCATCCGCAAAACTAACCGTCTGCAAAAGAATGAGCAATGCAATGGTTATGTAGATGACCGGAAGGATTAATTCTTTATTAGAATAATAAATCCCCGAAAAAATTAATGAGACGACAAAACCTGTCAAAATCGCTGTTTGCAAAACGAATGACAATTCAGTAAAATAAATGACAAATAATGAAATTGGAATTAAAGTACAGATCAGGATAGAAGGAATTAAGGAAGCAGAAGAGAATCTTGATTTTCCTGTCTCGATATCCTCTATCTCATTCCCCTGATTATAAAGCGCTAATAAATAGTCACAGTACTGCTCAGGAAGCATCTTATTATGTTTCCAAAAAAGGATTTCGTTTATTATTATGTTTGTTTTTTGATTATTACTATTCATCGTTCCACATCCTGTACTGTATTTTTCGCCATCGGTACCCGGGAACCCTTTTTTTATTAAGAATTATGTTGGAAAGAGAGAGAGCAAATTCGCAAACGTCCTTTTAGCTCGCCAGGCAAATAGTTTATTCTCCTTTAAATATTTGTTCACAATTGGCTGTACGAGGACTTGATTGTTAAAGTTATCCGCTAAGAAATACAAAAAAAGATTACTCTCCCTTAGGAAAGTAATCTATCTGGAAATCATCTTCTACTCCAAGAAATCTTTCAAGCGCTTGCTGCGGCTCGGGTGGCGCAGCTTTCTCAACGCTTTGGCTTCGATTTGACGAATACGTTCTCTAGTTACACCAAATACTTTTCCAACTTCCTCAAGAGTCCTGGTACGCCCATCATCCAGGCCGAAGCGAAGTCTTAGTACATTTTCTTCCCTGTCTGTCAGGGTATCCAGCACGTCCTCCAGCTGTTCTTTAAGGAGTTCATAGGCAGCATGTTCAGAAGGAGACTGAGCTTCTGCATCCTCAATGAAGTCACCAAGGTGAGAATCGTCTTCTTCACCGATAGGCGTTTCAAGAGATACTGGTTCCTGGGCAATTTTCAGGATTTCCCTTACTTTTTCAGGAGTCAAATCCATTTCTTCAGCTATTTCTTCCGGTGACGGCTCACGTCCCAAATCCTGAAGCAGCTGGCGCTGAACCCTGATCAGCTTATTAATCGTCTCAACCATGTGAACTGGTATACGGATGGTCCTTGCCTGATCGGCGATTGCTCGTGTGATGGCCTGGCGTATCCACCATGTGGCATACGTACTGAATTTGAACCCTTTTCGGTAATCAAACTTTTCAACCGCTTTGATCAGGCCCATATTTCCTTCTTGAATCAGGTCAAGGAACAGCATACCGCGTCCTACATACCTTTTTGCAATACTAACTACAAGCCGTAAGTTGGCTTCCGCAAGGCGGCGTTTTGCTTCCTCGTCACCCTCTTCAATCCGGTTAGCCAGAGAAATTTCTTCCTGCGCGGACAATAGGTCCACTCTTCCGATTTCCTTCAAGTACATACGGACCGGATCATTAATCTTTACTCCCGGAGGAACACTTAAATCATTAAGGTCGAACTCTTCGTCACCAGCCTTATTCAACTGCTGGATATTCGGATCGTCATCCTCTTCATTTTCATTGATGATTTCTACTCCCTGTTCTCCTAACTGTTCGTAGAACTCATCCATAGTATCGGATTCAAGTTCAAAATTAGCCAATTTCTCGGCTATATCTTCATATGTTAATACGCCACGTTTTTTTCCGAGCTCCATTAACTGTTCTTTCACCTGGTCTACTGTGACTTCTGACTCTACCTCTTTGGAACGTGCTGACTTTTCAGCCATTTGTTCCCCTCCTTCCAACTTCCTTACATTTGATCCCGCTTTATAACGATTTTCTAAGCCTCACGATTTCCATTGCAATCATGGCAGCTTTGTTATAATCTTTTTGTCTTTCAGCTTCTTTTTGCGCTGTTTGTTTTTCTTTTATTGTCAACATCTTTTGATGTTTTAACACCTGATTAACATAATCAATTAATTCCTGTTCACTGCATTCGTCCGAAATGGACATCATTCCGATTTCAGATACGACCCTCCTGAGCCTGCTGTCCGGCAGGAACTGTATGAATCCACTGGAATCAGCCTCATTTCCCTCTTCATAATAACCGAATAAATAGGTGATGATTGCTTGATGCTCATCAAGGTTGAATGAGCTGCCTCCCAAGAGGTCCTGGACTTTAAAGCAGATATCAGGATTTTTCATCATATGGGCAATCAGCCGCCTTTCAGCAGTGTGATATGCCGGGAACAGCTTGGTTTCCGCTTTAGGCTGCAAAGGCTGAACATAATCAGGCTTTCTTTGTTCCCTTTTGTCTGATTTCCTGTCAGCGAAATAAACCTGTTTTTGCTGCTGCTGCAGCGCCTGCAGAGATAAGGAAAACTCATCTGCCAGCTGCCTTAGATAATAATCCCGTTCAATATGATTCTGAAGTGAACTGATTTCCTTTAATACTTCTTCTATATACTGAAGCCTATCTCCTTCATCATTCAATTTTTTTCCTTGACGGAAGTAAACAAGTTTGAATGCCATGAAGGTCAAGCTTGCCCCTATTACATCATTTTGGAATTTCTCCGCATTGTACTTTTTGATGTAGTCATCGGGATCAAGCTTTTCAGGAATCATTGCTATCCTTAGATTGAATTGTTCTTCATTGAGCATTTTGGCAGCGCGAAAAGCTGCTTCCAATCCAGCTTTGTCACCGTCATAACAGATCACGATGGAGTCTGTTACCCTCTTCAGCATTTGCAGATGCTTTGCAGTCAATGAAGTCCCCATTGAAGCAATACCGTTTTCCACACCTGCCCTGTCAGCGGAAATTACGTCTGCGAAGCCTTCGAACAAAATGGCCTGGCTTTTCCTTCTTATGACAGGCCGTGCATTGTGAAAATTATAGAGTACAGAACTTTTGTTGAATATGACCGTTTCAGGACTGTTAAGGTACTTAGGTTCCTCGCCGCCCATCGCCCTGCCGGAAAAAGCAATTGTTTTGCCTCTCTGATCATGGATGGGAAACATAATCCTTCCCCTGAACCGGTCAAAATACTGTTCTTCTGATTCTTTTTTGACCAGAAGCCCCGCGTCCGCCATCAAGTCCGGTGTAAATCCCCTTTTGGTAAGGAAATTGACGGTGAATTCCCAGCTTGGAAGGCTCCAGCCGATTTGGAATTTATCGATGCTTTCACGGGTGAATCCCCTCTCCAAAAGGTATTCCAGGGCATCCTGGCCCTCTTTTGTATTTACGAGTAAATGATGATAGAATTTACTTAATAGTTCATGTGCTTCAATCATCTTTTCTTCAGCTTTACTGGCTGTCGTTTCAGCAGGGCTGATATCAACTGTCAGCTCATGACCTGTCTTACCTGCAAGCTTCACTACGGATTCTTGAAATGAAATACCGTCTATGTCCATAAGGAAAGTATAGGCATTACCGCCAGCTCCGCAGCCAAAGCAGTGAAAAATCTGTTTATCAGGGGAAACAGAAAAAGATGGTGTGCTTTCTCCATGAAACGGGCAAAGGCCGAAGTAATTTCTTCCCTGTTTCTTCAGCTGCACATAATCACTTATAACGTCCACTATATCAACTGACTGACGAATCTCATTAATTTTTTCTTCAGGAATTCTCCCTGTCACAAACACATCACCTGATTATTATTTTACTTAAATAATGCATTCGATCAATCTCATTGATCTCCTGCAAAATTCGACAAAATTTTCTTGAACACAGAGACAAACCTTTCTCTATCTTCAGATGTAAACGGTTTGGGACCTTTTCCATACTTCCCTTTCCGCCTTTCTTTAGCGGACAGATACCGGAAATCCAAAGCCGTTGAGATGGTTTCTTCTCTAAACTCTTTTCCCCTCGGAGAAATCGCATAAACGCCTTTCGGCAATACAATGCTCGCCAGACCGATATCCTGGGTGACGAGTACATCCCCGCTTTTTATTTGATTCATGATATAAAGATCTGCTGCCTCTTTTGAGGAATCCACATAGACCCACA
This sequence comes from Rossellomorea vietnamensis, assembly GCF_008180615.1. Taxonomy (GTDB): domain Bacteria; phylum Bacillota; class Bacilli; order Bacillales; family Bacillaceae_B; genus Rossellomorea; species Rossellomorea vietnamensis_D. The sequence continues at coordinate 57,485 of NZ_VTEH01000006.1, read as the reverse complement.
CCCCTTTGTCGGGAGTGGTCTTCCTGTGCGCATTGGATGCGATGAAGATGACTTTTACTTCCCGGTCTTCACATATGCCTGTAATTTCTTCTTTTACAGGACATGCGTCTGCATCTACATAAACAGCAGCTTCCTTTTTGCTACTATTACCTATTCTACATCACCTCAAAATATCCTTCTTCATCTGACAACTTTCATGCCGCTCCTCATAAAGAAAACATTTTGTCGATTTTTTTCTTCTTCAGTAACTTGACATAACCCAATAATTAGTTTATTCGTTTATACATGAGTCTAAACCTATTTTTGAATATATTTTTATCACAATTTTTTATTATAGTATATCTTCATGCTTTTGACTACTAAAAACCCCGTATACAATATATTTTTTCTTCGGGCTCCATATTACTCAATCGTTCACTTTATTTTTTCCTGTAGAAAGTAAATCCTGAACAAAAAGAAAAAGGATGACATCCTGATGGCATCCTTAGTTCGATTTCTGAATTTCATTGATGATGATATTAGCTGTTTCTTCAACCGCTTTATTGGAGACATCCACAACATGGCAGCCAATTTTGTCTACGATTTTTTCGAAGTACTCAATCTCCTGCTGGATTCTATCGAGGTTTGCATAACTGGCCTGGTCGTTCAGTCCAAGTGATTTTAACCTTTCCCTTCTTATGCTGTTCAGTTTTTCTGGTGCAGCTTTCAACCCGAAGCACTTAGAAGGATGCACTTTAAACAGTTCTTCAGGCGGGTCAACTTCTGGCACCAATGGTACGTTCGCAACCTTCAGCCTTTTAAGAGCCAGGTATTGAGATAAAGGAGTCTTGGAGGTTCTTGATACACCAATCAAAACAATATCAGCCCTCAAAAGTCCTCTGGGATCTCTTCCATCGTCATATTTCACTGCAAACTCAATTGCTTCGACCTTTTTAAAATAATCAGCATCGAGTTTTCGGACAACACCCGGTTCATTTGATGGAACTTTATCATATTTTTGCTGATAAGTATCCATTAAAGGACCCATGATATCGAAAGCATATAACTGCTCCCTTTCAGCTTCTTCCTTAAGATATCTTCTCATATCCGGCTTTACCAAAGTGTAAACAATCAAACCATTATTCAACTTGGCTAAGGAAAGAACTTCATCAAGATGAGAAGTATCTTCTACATATGGAAAACGCTTGATTACTGTGTTGGAGCCGTCAAACTGACTGATGGCAGCTTTGGTAACAAGTTCCGCCGTTTCTCCTACTGAATCCGAAACTACATAAATATAAGGTTCTTTCAAAATACTCACCACCCTGGTATTTTTACTTAGATATCTTCAGCCAAAGCAACAAACGCCTTGGTAATATTCGTTTTCGTAATCCTTCCAGTCACTTCCAAATCCCCATTCTCCGTTAAACTTACTACCGGTACTGCATCAATCTGTTTATCGATAAGACTTTTGGCTACATCGATCAGCAGATCTTCCTTTCCACATGTGGTGATATTCGGCATTCTCGTCATGATGATATTCACCGGAATCGAGGTCAGTTCCTGCTTGCCGATACTCGCCCGCAACAGATCCTTCCGGGATAAGACTCCAACCAAATGCGTGTTTTCATCTATAACAAACAAAGTTCCGACATCTTCTAGAAACATAGTCACGATTGCATCATATACTGAAACATTCTCATTCACAACTACTGGAATGGATTGATAATTTCTAACTAATATTTTTTTAAGGTTTTCTGTTAAGAGCTGTGTGCCTGTCTTGCCTGAGTAAAAATACCCCACACGAGGTCTCGCATCCAGATAGCCTGCCATAGTTAATATCGCCAAGTCCGGCCGAAGAGTTGCACGTGTTAGATTCAGCCTCTCAGCAATCTGTTCTCCGGTTATCGGGCCATTATCCTTTACAATCTGCAGAATATGCTCCTGCCGCTTATTTAGTTCCATCTTGCTCACCACCTATCGGACAAATGTATAAAATAAGTGTTATACTTTATACTAAATATTATATACTATTAAGAAAAAAAGAAAAGAAAGACTTTTTATAAACCTAGTTTGCATGAAAATTAATATTGACTTCTTCTAAGAACCAGTCAAAGAAATTGATCAGGATAATTATTTTCATCCCTGCCTTTATGAAAGTATCCATTATAGCATATCCTATATTGGCAGTACTTTTTTATGTGCACTCCTTCCCATAGGGTAGCTTTTTCACCCCCACACTGCAATTATTTTGTATTATTAATGAACTGTTGTATATTCTTATAGAAAGTGATAAAATTATTCCATCTTTCCAAGGTTATTTACTTGGAACCTAAATTAATACTTAATTTTGCAATGACGGAACTATAAGTACTTGTGCAAAAGCGATCCGGGGACGGTGTAAGCCCGGTATACAAGGAAACGGCAGTCTTGAGCATTTTCAAACGAAAGTGGATATACCTTACGTATATCAACTAGGGTGGAACCGCGGGCCAAAGCTCGTCCCTAGGCATTAGTGCCTGGAGACGTGCTTTTTTTATTTCATTTTTTAACCCGGCCTTATTTGGCGGATTGTTGTTTCCCTTATAGAAAGCAACATCCCTGAATTAGAGCTGAAAATTAAAGGAGTTGTTTTTCAAATGGCAATGGAAGAAATCGTAAATTTAGCAAAACACAGAGGATTTGTATTCCCAGGCTCTGAAATATACGGAGGGCTTGCAAACACATGGGATTACGGTCCCCTTGGTGTCGAACTGAAAAATAATATCAAAAAAGCATGGTGGAAAAAATTCATTCAGGAATCTCCGTATAATGTCGGACTGGATGCTTCCATTCTCATGAACCCGCAAACTTGGGTAGCTTCAGGGCATGTTGGAAACTTCAATGATCCTATGATCGACTGTAAAAATTGTAAAACACGCCATCGTGCAGACAAAATCATTGAAAATGCTCTTGAAGAAAAAGGGGTTGAAATGATTGTTGACGGCCTTCCATTTGAAAGAATGGCAGAAATCATCGATGAATATGAAATTGCCTGCCCTGACTGCGGCAGCCGTGATTTTACAGATATCCGCCAATTTAACCTTATGTTCAAAACTCATCAGGGAGTAACGGAATCATCCACAAATGAAATTTTCCTGCGTCCTGAGACAGCTCAGGGAATTTTCGTCAACTTCAAGAATGTTCAGCGTTCCATGCGTAAAAAAGTTCCATTCGGCATCGGGCAGATCGGAAAAAGCTTCCGAAATGAAATCACACCGGGTAACTTCACCTTCCGTACGCGTGAATTTGAACAAATGGAATTAGAGTTCTTCTGCAAACCAGGCGAGGATCTTGAATGGCACTCTTATTGGAGAGAATTCTGCAAAAACTGGCTCCTCGCATTAGGCATGAAAGAAGACAATATGAGACTGCGTGACCATGATGATGATGAGTTATCTCATTACAGTAACGCGACAACGGATATTGAATATAAATTCCCATTTGGCTGGGGAGAACTATGGGGAATTTCGGACCGTACGGATTTTGACCTTAAGCGCCATATGGAACATTCAAATGAGGATTTCCACTACATGGATCCTCAAACCAATGAAAAATTTGTACCATATTGCATTGAGCCATCACTGGGGGCTGATCGTGTTACGCTTGCTTATCTATGTGATGCATTTGAGGAAGAAGAACTAGAAAAGGAAACAAGAACGGTTCTTCGTTTCCACCCTGCTCTTGCTCCATTCAAAGCAGCAGTTCTTCCTCTTTCTAAGAAGCTTTCTGATGATGCTTTTAAGGTATATGAAGAGTTATCTAAAGACTTAATGATCGATTTCGATGAAACCGCATCTATCGGTAAACGCTACAGAAGACAAGATGAAATCGGTACTCCGTTCTGCATCACTTTTGACTTTGACTCTGTTGAGGACGGACAAGTAACAGTTCGCGACCGCGACTCTATGGATCAAGTACGTATGCCGATCAGTGAAGTTAAAGGCTTTCTGCAGGAAAAGGTTAAATTTTAAATAGAAAAAAAGCGAGCCGGGATGGTCTGGATAGACCGTGCCGGCTCGCTTTTTTTGTTTGTCAAAAACTTCTATGCATCTTGCTGCTTGAGCAATGCTGGTCACGCTATAATCAGGGTTTTCTTGTTTTGGTGTGCCGCGCTCTCGGCGGGGGGGTTCATCATCTTTGATTTTCCTGCTTTTAATGTACCTCGCTCTCCGGGCGGGGTACATCATCTTTGAGTTTCCTGCTTTTAATGTACCTCGTTCTCCGGCCGAGGTACATCATCTTTGAGTTTCCTGCTTTTAATGTACCTCGCTCTCCGGCCGAGGTACATCATCTTTGAGTTTTCTGCTTTTAATGTACCTCGCTCTCGGGGCGAGGTACATCATCTTTGTGTTTTCTGCTTTTAATGTACCTCGCTCTCCGGCCGAGGTACATTATCTTTGATTTTTCCACTTTTAATGTACCTCGCTCTCCGGCCGAGGTACATCATCTTTAAGTTTTCCACTTTTAATGTACCTCGCTCTCGGGGCGAGATACATCATCTTTAAGTTTTTTGCTTTTAATGTACCTCGCTCTAGGGGGCGAGGTACATCATCTATGTGTTTTCTGCTTTTAATGTACCTCGCTCTCAGGGCGGGATACATAATCTTAGATTTTCCTGCTTTTAATGTACCTCGCTCTCCGGCCGAGGTACATAATCTTTGATTTTCCTGCTTTTAATGTACCTCGCTCTCGGGGCGGGGTACATCATCTTTGTGTTTTCTGCTTTTAATGTACCTTGCTCTCAGGGCGAGGTACATCACAGTTGAGTTTCCTGCTTTTAATGTACCTCGTTCTTGGCCCGAGGTACATCACAGTTGAGTTTTCCGCTTTTAATGTACCTCGCTCTCGTTGAGAGGAACACCATATCCTGAGTTCCTGATTATGATGCTATACGCTCAAGGATCTGCAAAAATCTTGTTCCTTAGCTCTCAGTTGCAGCCTCGCATACTTATAAAATAAAACCCTAAAAATAAAAAAGCTGACAGCGTTTGCCGTCAGCTTAGTCACATGAGATCCTTCATTCTGTCCATCTGATCAAGAAATTTTCTTGACTTTAGAAAGAGCCCAGAGTTCTCGTCATAATAGGTGCGAATAATCTTTTTCAATTCCTCTTTAGTAGAATCCTTCAACGAAATCTTCCCCAACCGATTCATGTCAAAGTGATAAAACAGTCTAAGCAGCTTGATGGTTTGGGGCGAAACCTTATAATGATGGGGATCAGTTCCCAGACACCTATGGCATATGATTCCGTTTTCTTTAAACGAAAAAGAAAACTCACCTTCTGTTTCTCCGCATACTGCACACTTATCCAAAGAAGGATACAACCCTAAAACAGGGAGCATTTTCATTTCAAAGATATGAGTGACGATGTCCGGATCATATTCTTCATTTATATAAGTAAGGGTCTGAAATAGCATTTCAAACAAATAAGGATTCGGCTTCCGCTCTTCTGTACCTTTATCAATAAGTTCGACTACATAAGTGGCATAGGCGGTTTTGAACAAATCCTCCCTGATATGGCGCATGGAGGTAATGGTCTCAGCCTGCTGAAGAGTTCCCAGCCCGCTGCTCTTTTGGAACAAAAAGTACCCATATGTAAAAAGTTGGGAAACGGAAGATAACCGGCTGTTAGTTTTTTTGGCACCTCTGGCCATTACCCCCAATTTCCCATTCTCTCTAGAATAGATCGTTACTATTTTATTGGATTCACCATAGTTATTCGTTCTAATGACAATGCCTTCACATTTTTGCAGCATTCAGGCACCTCCCGAGTGATTTAGATGGATCGGGGGATAGCCCAGGTGATCAATCCATATATCTTCTAAATATAGGACACACAACATACTGGCTGCTCTTTGTTGACAGCCAGAAGATTACGGCTTAAGAGATGGGATGATCCAACTCCGCTAGTTCTTCATCAAATTCCAGAACTCCTTCGTCATCCGTTGACTCAAGTTCTTTGAAAAGTAAATATGTGTCTATGCTACCTGTTTGCGAAAATACTTTCCAGGTAAAGTCCAACATAAAAACCCCGCCTTTCATGTTTTAAACTAGCCACTTGCCTTGTGTTATTAGATTGACCTTCAGAAGGAAAAACATGAGACGTAAATATTGTTAATTTAACAGTATTTTACTTTTTAATAATCATCATTGAAACCAAAATCACGAAGGTTGGACAACTTATTGCGCCAGTCTTTCTGAACTTTCACCCAAAGTTCCAGATAGACCTTTGAACCAAGAAGGTTTTCGATATCAACTCTTGCCCGTTTTCCGATTTCTTTTAACATTCCACCCTGTTTTCCAATAATGATTCCTTTTTGTGAATCTCTTTCCACAACAATTGTGGCCATAACATCAATGACATTCCCATTGTCTCTGGTGGATATCTTTTCAATGACGACAGCAAGTGAATGAGGAATCTCTTCCCGTGTTAGATGAAGAGCCTTTTCACGGATTAATTCTGAGACGATGAACCTTTCAGGATGGTCTGTTACCTGGTCTGCAGGATAGTATTGAGGACCTTCCGGCAGTTCTTTGCGGATTACCGAAACCAAGGTCTCGACGTTATTCCCCTCAAGAGCGGAAATCGGGACAACGGCTGCGAAATCATGCAGAGCATTGTATTGTTCTATAAGCGGCAGGATGTCGTCCGGATGAAGCTGGTCGATTTTGTTCAGAACAAGAAATACGGGTGTTTTCACACCTTTCAGTTTCTCGATAATGAATTCATCGCCGCGGCCATACCCTTCTTCCGCATTAATCATGAACAATACAATATCCACTTCACGCAGAGTATTCTGGGCGATCTTCATCATGAAATCCCCAAGCTTATGCTTTGGCTTATGAATGCCGGGTGTATCGATGAATATCATCTGCGAATCATTTGTCGTATAAACTCCCTGGACTTTATTGCGTGTTGTTTGAGGCTTATCACTCATGATGGCAATCTTCTGTCCGATTACCCGGTTAAGAAAAGTTGATTTCCCTACATTTGGTCTGCCGATGATGGATATAAAACCTGACTTGTATACTTGTTGATCATTATTACTCATTTAAATCCTCCGGTGAAAATGCTCCTGGCAATATTTCTGCTACTGTTAACTCCTGTATATCCCCTTTTAAATTACTTAAAACCACTACCATGTCAGGGGGACAAAGTTCTGATATCACTTGTCTGCATGCTCCGCAGGGCGGTACCGGGCGGTTGGTATCGGCAATCACTGCCATTTTCGTATACTTCTTGTCACCTTCAGAATAAGCTTTGAACAGCGCTGTCCTCTCCGCACAGTTACACATGCTGTATGCGGCATTTTCAATATTGCAGCCATGGTACACTTTACCATCTTCTGTCAGAAGTGCGGCACCCACTCCAAACTTGGAGTACGGAACATAAGCTCTATCTCTTGCTATTTTAGCTTCTGCGATTAATTGTTCATTTTTCATATTTGATCTCCTTTGGTACCCACTTTCTATTTTACTACATCTTACGTAAAAAAAAATGGGCTGTTACTGTATTGTTATAAAATAGTTAGATAATTCTCACAAATGGACACCCTTACCATGTGTGTTAACCCATTTTATCCAACTATCACTTAGAATTCAAATTTCCTTCAAAGAAATCGGTTATAGAACCTTTATATCGCAAAATATCTCAGTGTTACTAGGAATAGTTGATCTTTCGTCCAGGTGTTGTCAAACATACCAACGAGAGAGAATATTCCGTGCTGCTTAATTATACCTTAAAATTGGATATCCAATCTCACTGGATTGCCCTCTTCAACGCTAAAATTACCTAAAAAAATGTATTCATTGTGTTTAAAATCTTCAGTCCTAATCCCGTGTCTGAAAATACTAGAAGAAGCGAACTGGTCAAATGGACAGGCAGTATGAAAGCTGGGTAACTTCAAAATGGAAGGATGGCCATTTGCTAAGACATATTTAAAGCGTGAAGAGAGACCGGTCATGAGCAGCCGCTATTGGACCTGGACGGCCGCTTGAAGAGTGCCTCAGTGAATATTATTGCTAAATAGTATTATGACATCGCTGAGAAAACAATTTACTTTAAGCTGGTCACACATTAACACTGAAAAGCAGTAATCGGATTCTAAATGTAACACCTTGATATCGTTTTCCGGCTTCACAAAAAAAGATTGCAGAGTCACCCTCTGCAATCTTTCATCTCATTTTACGATTTCCCACAGCTTTGGCAGGAATATCATGATACCGACCACAACGGCTCCCAGGGCGTAGCACAGAACAGCTCCTGCGGCTATGTCCTTGGCCTGCCCAGCCAGCGGATGGTATTCCTTCGTCACCAGGTCTACGGTCCGCTCAATAGCCGTATTGAGCATTTCCAAGGCAAACATCCCCGTAATCAAGAGGATAATGGCAATCCATTCCGGCAAGGAAATTGAAAGCACGAATCCTGCAGCCACTACTGCAATGGAGACCGTAAAATGCACGCGAAAATTCAGCTCTTCTGCAAAAACAAGCTTGATGCCCTTGAAAGCGAATTTAAAGGAGCGCAGGAATTTCCTTCTCCTTGAAGGTTTATCTTTGAAGTCCGTATCCATCAAGGATTTCCTTTTGCCTTCCAAACATCCTTTTTTCATCTTCCTCATTCATATGGTCATACCCAAGCAGATGGAGAAAGCCATGAAGTGCAAGGAAGCCCAATTCCCTTGAAAAAGAATGGCCGTATTCTTCTGCCTGTTCTTTTGCTTTTTCCACAGAGATGATGATATCTCCCAAGATACGCGGTATCCCATCTCCGATAATCTTCGTCTCATCTTCCCCAAGCTCTTCCATGGCGAATGATATTACGTCAGTTGCCTGGTCCTTATCACGATATTCTTTATTAATCTCTTTTATCCGCTCGTTCGTCACGAAGGATAACGTCAATTCACTTGCCGGCTCGACACTTTCCTGACCGGCTGCATAATTCAGCAGACTCTGTACAAGTTCTCTGTCTGATTCAACTAATTGATCGGTTTCATCAAGAAAATCTATTTCAAGATTCATGCGCAAGCTCCTTTCTGTTTGCTTCCGGATATTCAATCCTTGAGTGGAAAATTCCATTCAGCGTTTCACACAATGTTTTCTTTACTATATCCAATTCCTTAAGAGTTATATCACATTCATTGAATTGGCCGTCTTGAAGCCTGTCCTTCACAATGCTGTCTACAAGTTTTTTAATTTCATCGTTGGTTGGGCCCTTCATCGACCTCACAGCAGCTTCCACACTGTCCGCTATGCTGATGACAGCTGTTTCCTTTGTCTGCGGCTTTGGTCCCGGATATCTATAAGAGTCCTCATCCAAATCTTCATTTTCTTTTAAAGCTTTGTAGTAAAAGAATTTTAGAAGAGTCGTTCCATGATGCTGCTCGGCTATATCTATGAATTCTTTAGGAAGCTTATACTTCCGCAGCATCTCTGCTCCGTCGGCCGCATGATGGATGATGATATCCCTGCTCCTTTCAGGAGGAAGCTGATCATGCGGATTGCCGGTGTTCATTTGATTCTCAATGAAATAGTGGGGCCTGACCGTCTTGCCTACATCATGATAATAGCATCCCACCCTCGCAAGCAAGCCATTTGCCCCTATGGCTTCACAGGCTGTTTCAGCCAGGTTGGCTACCATTACACTATGATGATAAGTTCCCGGCGCCTCAGTAAGCAGCTTTTTCAGGAGTGGGTGATTCGGATTCGATAACTCCACCAGCCTCATTGCGGATAGGATCCCGAAGCCTGCTTCAAAAAATGGCAGGAACCCTATTGCCAGCACGGCAGAACCGATTCCCGAAACGAACCCGTACACCACAAAATAAGTGTATTCCAGGCTGGTGTAAGTGACACCGCGCAAAAAGAGAAGGAATAAGATAATCATGACGTTTACAAGTGATACAAATAACCCCGCCTGCAAAATATTCGTGCGGTTTTTCCGGCTTGACAGAAACAAAACCCCCGCAAGTCCGCTGAACATGATGTAGATGGCCATTTCTATATCGATTGCTCCTGAAATCTCGTAATGAAATACAATGCTTCCACATGCTGCAAGGATCATGACCATCAGCATGGCAATTCTTTCATTAAGCATGATTCTGATCAGCATCCCCGCCAGTGCAGCCGGGAACAGGAATCCAACCCTGTCCAAATCGAGCTCCTTCATCAAAGCAATGATTTTCATCAAGATGAGGCTGATGACGAAAACAAGGCTGAGAAGGATAAGCCTGTTCTGTTTTCTTTCTTCAGGGAGATCCCAATTATGGAAGTGATAATAAATAGCTCCAATGGCCAGGACAACAAAAATCCCAAGTCCGATAAACGGCTTAATTGGAGTTTCCGATGAAAGCAGTCCCAGGAGCTCCAGCTGCCTGTAATCCTCATGGGTGACCATCTTCCCTTGCTGTACAATGACTTCCCCTTCGATGATTTCTTCAGGTGCTACTTCTTCCATCGCCTGCTGCTGCTTCTGCTGAGTCAGTTCCTGGTTGAATACCTCGGTTGGGATAACCGCAAACCTGCTCAAGAATACAGCCGCCTCAATCATGGCAGGAGGAAGATTAAGCGCCCTTATCCTTGTATCCATTCTTTCATTGACTGCATATAAATCTTCTTCAAAGATCTTGTCACTCATGGTTGTCTTAATTTGGGAAACAACCGTCGTTTTGACACGCTGCAGTTCATCATCACTAAGCTGCAGCAGAGTGAGAAAAATGCTGTCCGGAATGCTTTGGGTAATATTTTCCCTTACATTAGCGTTCTTGGTCAGCTGGACTTTGAGATCAGCGAGTTTTTCCTCGACCGCAGGTTCAGCCTCTGTCTCTTCAGCGGCGTCAGCCGGCTCCTCAGCCTGTGAAGCGGCCGTTTCCTTACCCACATCTTTAATGATCCCGAAAATCGAATCTATGAGGGCTACCCGGTTCTCCACCACATCCTGCTGGCGGGTATACTGATTGGGCACTTCGTCAGCCGCCTCTTCCCTTTTCTTCTGTGTCAGCTCTTCATCCTTGATCAATTTAGGAGATCTGATTGTCACATCGGCAATTTCAAAAACGTTAACATCGTACTTCTCGGGTTTGACATTTCCATATAGAACTCCGTAAAGCAATAAACCCAGTAAGACAAATATAAGAAGTGTAAAAACTTTATAGCTCAATATCGAACGAATCTTATTGATATAAGGCTGAAACTTCATCAGAATCCTCCCGGCTGGTTTCAAGTTATGTATAGAGGTGAATTTTTCTATTAATTATGTAAAATGATAACAGTTTTTGTAGAGGATTGCACCCTCTATTTTCGCTTCTGTATTTCTTTCCCAGCTGCTCATTATAAAAAAACTGTCTGCAGGAAATCCCCGCAGACAGCAGTGTTTACATAGAATTTTTTTCATAGGCATTAATGATTTTTCCTACCAGCGGATGGCGGACAACATCTGTCTGCTCGAGATAAACAAATGAGAGCCCTTTGATTTCTTTAAGAATTTTTTCCGCTGCCACCAGGCCGGATTGCGCTCCCTTGGGCAAGTCGACTTGAGACCGGTCACCATTGATGATCATTTTTGACTCAAACCCAAGCCTGGTCAGAAACATCTTCATCTGCGCCTGGGTCGTATTCTGCGCTTCGTCCAGAATGACAAAGGCATCATCCAGTGTTCTTCCCCTCATGTACGCCAGGGGAGCAATCTCAATCGTTCCCCGTTCAATCAGCCGCTGGGTATGGTCTGCACCGAGGACATCGTTCAGGGCATCATACAGCGGCCGTAAATAAGGATCTACCTTTTCTTTCAGGTCGCCGGGTAGAAAGCCGAGACTTTCCCCTGCTTCGACTGCCGGCCTTGTAAGGATAATTCTTTTGACCATGCCATTCTTTAAAGCATGTACGGCCATTACGACTGCTAAATAGGTTTTTCCGGTCCCTGCAGGACCGATTCCAAAAACAAGATCATTATTACGAATGGCATGGATGTATTGGCGCTGCCCCAGTGTTTTTACACGTATCGGTTTGCCTTTTGCATTTTTCGTTATCTCTTCATTGTATAAGTCTTCGAAATACTCCAGTGTCCCCTGCTTTGCCATCTGCAGTGCATATGTGACATCTCGCTGGCTGATATTGATTCCTTTGCGGATGACAACAAGAAGCTTGTTCAGGATTTCCTGTGCCATCGAGACAGCTTGCTCTTCCCCTGAGATATAAACAGACTCTCCCCTGGTCACTATGGAAATTGATAATTCACTTTCCATTGATTTTAAATGTGAATCCGAAACGCCGAATAGAGCAATCGCTTCATTTGGATTATCAAGTTGAATGTTTGTGGTTTTCAATTCATCTGGCATTACTCAGTCTCCTTGAATAATTGGTTGTCCGACAGCTATGTCTTCTATTACTTTAAAGTGTACGTTTAACCTTACTTTACCATTTTCAATCTGTTCATGTAAAATTTTTTCACCGGTGACTTCCGCGTCTTCGGGAAGTTCTGCTTTCAAATTATTCCGCGCCAATTCCTTTGCCGTTATAACGGCCTCTTTTCTCGAATATTTTCTCGTAACGTCTTCCTTTTCTCTTACGGTTTTCTCAGTATAGGTAAGTGGCAGCTCCCATTTAAGGAACTTCAATTTGTGTTCATCTTGTTCATCAATACTCTTTTTATAGTCTATCTTTCCCCAACCCCAAATAGGTAACCGGAATTTACCGAAGGAAATATAATGCTTTACTTTTTCATCTCCGCTGAAAACTTCGAAATCCGTTTCCAGGGGCAATTCCACTTTGGTTATATACCACACTTCTCCGCGAATGACACCTTTCGCGGAGACGGCTTCTTTCTTTTCCTGGTCCTCTTTTCCGATTAGACCAGAAACCAGCAGCTGGCCTTTCTGTACATGGTCATTTACTTCGACCATAGGCATGCCTTCTTCTACAAAAACTTCCTTGATGACCGCTTTCTGTTCTGCCACTAAATTTCTGGCGCCGATCTCTTCTGCAGTTTCCGGCTCATTTTTTTCCACCACCTGAAAGTGGTAAGTTGTCCCTTTTAACTCCACACCAACCCATGTAATGTTGTTCATGCGGTTGGAAAGCTCACGCTGTATACTCTCCACATCAGGGATGGAAAATTGGAACTTTCCCTTTTTGATCCCCATCTCTTGAAGCTGCTTTTCAATTTCATATTGTGTTTGAGGGCTTGCCCCTTTTATGCTTATGCCCCAGACCATGTTCGATAAAAGGAGGATCATGACAAAAAATGAAATCCCGCCCAGTAGGAAACCACTGTTTTTCAATGCTCTTTTCCACAGAAAAGGAGACCCTTGTCCTCTTAGAAAAGTGACACGGCAGCCAAACTTCCTGACTGCACGCCTAAAGTTATGTAGATCATTGAGGGATAGGTAAAAGGTGAAGGTTTGTTCGCCCATTCTCTTCACTTGCCAAACCGCTATTTTTGATCGTGTCATTTCGTTAATAAATCTTTCAATGCCTTGTCCTTCAACCTTAACAAGCACTTTGCCTGTAAAAAACGTAATCCACTGGTTCTTCAAGTCAAACCCTCCTGTTCCGTTACTGTTCGAGATAAACGACTTCCATGATTTTTCCTTCCAACAGAATTTCCTCTGGGAGAATCATCTTTATAACAAAAGACTGGCCTTTTATCAGGAGCTGTCCCTGTTTAAGGAGCAGGCGTACTTCATCATCTGTGAAGGTCAAAAGCCCTCTGTGGTTTTCGATATAAATATGAATCTGTCCAATCATGGTGATGCGGGGAAGGTCCATCATGACATCTTCCGGAAGGTCCATTGTTTTGGTCATCCAATGGCGCGCCTTTTGAAACCATTTTTTCGCCATACAAAAAGAACCCCCTTTCATCTCATATTTATGAGATAAAAGGGGGTTTCATCACTGTTATTTTATTTTCAGCCCCGCCAGTTTCGTTTTTTGGCCCTTGGAGGCCCCAGCACTTCTGATAAAACGATCCCTTTAACAAGATCATCGCTTCCCAGGTTTCTGAGATTTACTCTGGCAGCCTTCTTTCTCGGGGAAGATTTACGTATTTTTACTTGCACACTTTCGGCACGCTGATTATAGACTTGCTCTTGAGACTTCAAGTCTGAAATGCGTTTCCTGGCCTCTTCCTGCTTCTCGAGGAACTTGTTCTTTCCTTGTGTTTGAATCGTTTCGACTCCTTTATCAAGGACAGTCTCGAGATCATTCGCGGCTTCTTCCCATACGGGGCCGGCATCAGATTCAGGACGCTGAGGCCGGGGAGACCGCGGGTCCTGGTCGGAAGGGTCCCGTTTCACCCTGTTGAAAAGCATACTGACCAGCCCGGCTATAACAAGAAATATCAGATTTTCCATAAAAAGATCCCCTTTCTCAGAAGAGAAGATCTATTCATCTTGGCCCTCTTCATTCTTATCACCAGTCAATTTGCCGATGGAACCTCTCATTTCTGTATCAGCATCGATATTCTTATAATTCATATAATCCATGACACCAATATTTCCAGATCTCAGAGCTTCTGCCATTGCAAGAGGTACTTCCGCTTCTGCTTCTACTACCTTTGCTCTCATTTCCTGGACTTTCGCAATCATTTCCTGCTCATTCGCTACCGCCATGGCTCTGCGCTCTTCTGCTTTGGCCTGGGCAATATTCTTATCAGCTTCCGCCTGCTCTGTCTGCAGCTCGGCACCGATATTTTTCCCGATATCCACGTCCGCAATATCGATCGATAGAATTTCAAAGGCAGTTCCAGCATCAAGGCCCTTGGTAAGGACCGTTTGAGAGATCATGTCAGGGTTCTCAAGGACTTTTTTATGATTAGTTGAAGAACCAATTGTTGAAACAATCCCTTCCCCTACACGAGCAACAATCGTATCTTCACCCGCACCACCGACAAGGCGGTCGATATTGGCTCTTACTGTAATACGCGCTTTTGCTTTTACTTCAATTCCGTCCATCGCCACACCGGCAATGAATGGTGTCTCGATTACTTTTGGATTAACACTCATCTGAACCGCTTCAAGTACGTCACGGCCGGCAAGGTCGATTGCAGCTGCTCTTTCGAATGTTAACTCAATGTTCGCACGATGAGCAGCAATCAAGGCATTCACAACCCGGTCTACATTACCGCCTGCAAGATAATGGCTCTCCAGCTGGTTTATGGTTACCGTAAGCCCGGCTTTATGCGCTTTGATCAAAGGGTTAATGATACGGCTTGGAATAACCCTTCTTAATCTCATCCCTACTAATGTGAAAATGCTAATTCTGACTCCGGCAGCGATTGCTGAAATCCACAGCATCACCGGCACGAACGTAAACAGGACACCCAATATTATGAGTCCGGCTACGACGGCTACTAAAATTAATATTGTACTTGCATCTAGAACCATTACTTTTCCTCCTTCAAATTGTACCAGTTATGTTTGAATTATTCGATTTCTCTTACTACCGTTCTCGAGCCTTCTACTTTAACGACTCTTACCGGCTTGTTCAGACCGATAAATCCGCCTTCTGAAACAGCGTCGATTCTTTCATCTTCGATTACGATTGTTCCTGAAGGGCGCAGAGCTGTCTTCGTTACCCCTGTTGCCCCGATCAGTTCCAGGCGGTTGACATTAGAGACATATCCACCCTCTGTGCTGGTGGAATCCTTCAAGATTATCTTATTGAAAAGCTTCATCTTTTTACCAAACACCTTTACAAACACCACCATTGCTATGATTGCGACAGCCATTGCTATCAAAAGGGATGTACCCATAGCAACAACATCGCCTCCCGCCATCAGGATACTTCCTATAATGGCACCTATACCCAGTATCCCGGCAATGCCTCCGGGAAGGAAAAATTCAGCGACTATCAATCCGGCTCCAATGAGGAATAGGATCAGCGTTTCATATCCTGCCAGGCCGGCGACCAAATGTCCATAAAAGAAGAGCAGCAATGACGCCAAACCTATGGAACCCGCCACACCAAAACCGGGCGAATAGAGTTCGATTACCAGCCCGAGGCTGGCCAGTGAAAGAAGGATCGGCACCACAACCGGATTGGTTATGAACCTTGCCAATTTCTCTGCAAACGTTTCTTCGACACTAATAACTTCTGCGTCTTCAAGCCCTATTTCCTTCAGCAGTTCATCCATGTTACTTACGGTTCCCTCGGAATACTCTACAGACTCTGCTGTTCTTGCATCAAGAGTAAGCAGTTCACCTTTTGCTGCACCAACTTCAGGAAGGTCGACATTTTTATCAGCCATCGCGAGAGCATATTTCGGATCCCGTCCGCTGGTTTCAGCGGCACTTCTCATGGCTGCAAGCCAATAGCTTTGAGCTTTTTCATCAGCAGAATTACCGGCTTGGTCAATGACGGCAGCTGCCCCCATTGTTCCATTGGGCACCATGTATATTTCATCAGCATGAAGAGCAATGAATGCTCCTGCTGACAAGGCTCGATTATCGACGAAAGCGACCGTCTTTATTTCAGTACTATCAAGAAGCTTTGCGATATTTCCTGCCGCATCGACCAATCCTCCAGGTGTATCAATCTGGAAAACAATCGTATCGGCACCCGCCTCCCGGGCATCAGCTATTCCCCTGCTCAAGAATGCATGCAAACCTTTCTCCACTTCTTTTTCAATCGGGATGACAAAAACAATTTCACCTTCCCCTTGAGCTTCAGTATTGAAAGGCATCGAACCTATCAAGGAAACAGCGAGAAGCAGCATCAAACCGCCTATATAGATTTTTCTTAATAATTTCAAGATTTCACCCCTTTCGGCCTATCAAGAAAAAATTATAATTACTTATCCTATATTATGTACGATTGAGATAAAAAAAGGTTTCATTTTTTGCAAAAAAAATCAGCCAGCCGTTATTAAGTAACTCTTCTTCATTCTTTATTTATATACTTATGTATTTCAAGCAGGATATACAACCCTTTTAAAAAGGGGATGCACTTGAAAGACATGAGGCAGGTTCGCAAATTCTAAAAGATTTTTACTACTTAGCCGTCAACGCATAAGAGAGTAATTTCAAATCTTCATTACCCCTGTCCCCAAAGTCTAACTCCAAAAAAAATGAGAAGCGGAAGACCGCTTCTCATTTTCATGTTTACGATAAATGATTTTGAACAAGTTTATTGACGAGAGCTCCATCAGCTTTCCCTTTAACTTTAGGCATGATAGCCCCCATCACCTTACCCATATCTGCCTTGGACGTTGCATTCGTTTCATCGATGGCTTGCTTAATGATGGACGATACTTCATCTTCAGACAGCTGTTCAGGCATATATATTTCGACGTAAGTCAGTTCCGATTGAATTTTCTCAACGAGATCCTCACGGCCTGCGTTTTGAAATTCCTGGAGGGAGTCTTTGCGTTGCTTGACTTCTCGAGAAAGGACAGTCAACTCTTCATCTTGAGAAAGCTCCTGTTTTCCATGCTTAATCGCCTCATTTTGCAATGCTGCTTTCAACATACGGATCACTGAGAGTTTTTCTTTCTCTTTATTCCTCATAGCTTGTTTCATATCATTATTTAAACGATCGAGAAGACTCATATCTACACCCTCTCTTAGAACTTACGTTTTCTGGCTGCTTCAGATTTCTTCTTACGCTTTACGCTTGGCTTTTCATAGAATTCGCGCTTTCTGTACTCTTGCAAAGTTCCTGTTTTAGAAACTGTACGTTTGAAGCGACGAAGAGCATCTTCAAGCGATTCGTTTTTACGAACAACTGTTTTTGACATCTCTCTTTCCCTCCCTCCGAAACACTGCACTTACATGTAAAGTAAAGACCTTGGCAATCGCAAAGCCGCTGCGGACATCCGACAAACCTGGCTGCCCTTCACTTTTCTGCTGTTAAGTGCAGACTTTTACAGAAAGTAATCTTTCTGTATGGATATTTAAATCCATTCACTTTGCAATTATAATATAAGCCCTTCAGAAGGTCAACAATTTCTGACGAATTGCTTGTATAAATAGACATGTATGCTCCTTATTCCTAATACAGTTAAGAAAGGGGGGACAGGACATGCTTAGTTTACTTATCTTTTTTCTATTAATTGGAAGCTTTTTGCTGGGTATGTTTTGGCTGAAAAGCGGATTATATAATCTGGCAGGAGAGAGAATGACTAAATTGATTTCCAAGTGGACTGATGCACCTTGGAAGGGATTCCTCATAGGCATTGCCGTTACTGGAGTACTGCAGAGCAGTTCTGCCGTAATGGTTTTAACGATAGGCTTTGTCTCAGCGGGTATTTTGAGCTTCAAGCAGTCAATTGGGATTATCCTGGGCACTAACATAGGAACTACTTTAACACTGGAGATTATATCATTGGATATCGGCTTTTTGAGTCTCCCTCTGCTTGTTAGTTCCCTGCTCCTTCTAATCCTCCCGTATCCTAAT
This sequence comes from Rossellomorea vietnamensis, assembly GCF_008180615.1. Taxonomy (GTDB): domain Bacteria; phylum Bacillota; class Bacilli; order Bacillales; family Bacillaceae_B; genus Rossellomorea; species Rossellomorea vietnamensis_D. The sequence continues at coordinate 39,074 of NZ_VTEH01000006.1, read as the reverse complement.
GCCCGGGCACTTGCTCTTACATTCCTTGGACTTTCGCTAATTTTTGTGAGCATGAATGGATTTGAAGAACTGGCAAGGCCATTATCGAGCCAGGCTTTTATTCACTCACTTATGGAGCGCTCTAATGCGTCAGCACTTTTTTCTGTTTTGCTGGGGACGATTTTAACAGGATTGGTGCAATCGAGCACAGTCATTACAGGCATCGCCATGAGTTTTGTTGATGTGGACATAATAACGATTTTTGCCGGCATTTCCATCATGCTCGGTGCAAATATTGGTACTTGTGTAACTTCCTATATAGCTGGAATCGGGAGCGGAAAAGCGACGAAGCTGACTGTTTATGCACACATATGGCTTAACGTTGCCGGAGTGATGATATTCTTTCCGTTTATTGAGGAGCTGGGTGAAATGGTGAAATGGGCCTCAGCTAATCCTGAATTACAGCTTGCTCATGCAAGCCTTGCCTTCAATGTCATATGTTCCGTTCTTGTCCTTCCTTTCTCAGGTCATTTTGCAAGTCTTATTGAAAAGTTTCATGCTATCGAATTAAGGTGAGTATTGTAGATGAATGCTTGTTATTGTTAAAGTTTCGGCTAATCGTATACAGGAGAGCAGTGGCTTTCTTTCTTATCACGAGCTGCACGGATATCAGACTAAACTCTTAAGCCTGAGCAGCAAAAAAATACTGCCCGGTAAAGGCGGCCGCTGATTCCGTTCAAGTAGCCAGCTCCACTTGGTTGTGTGCCTGATGGAAGGGGCTTTATAGCGAAAGAAGCGTGTCCTTTCATTAATTGGGTACGCAGCGGTTTAAATAAGGGAACTTTTTCCCTTAATCGCTAATTCAAGCTCACTTTGGGGTGAATAGCGGAACTTTTTACCCTTATATGATAAAAGTGCACATTTTTTTATTGTTTTAAGATAAATAAGAGAACTATATTCCCTTATTTTTGCTTTTGTCAGTGTATTTTAGTAAATAAGGAAACTTTTTCCTCTATTTACCATCTAAAATACTAAACAACTTTTGTAATGCTATCGGTCAGTGGATTGAATCAGTACCTTTTCTATCAGCTAGATGAAAAAAGACCCTCCCAGCTTCGACAGGCAAATGTTCCTAAAATCATTAAAAAATTCTAAAGCTTATCTAGTATAGAGAGCAGCACATACATGGCTTTCAAAGAAAAAAGTCAACTTTTCTTCCTATTTAAGGAAGGATAGTTGACTTTATCTTTGGTAATAACCAAGCAGATTACAAAATTCAGTAGATTTTCAGCGCCCTTCCGTTAAGAGGGCTGCCTTTTCATCTTAGTAGTCAGAATCACTAGTTAATCCTTGAACAATTTGAACTCCGGAGCTGGCGCCGATTCTTGTAGCTCCCGCTTCAATCATGTTTTTCGCATCTTCAACACTTCTTACACCGCCGGATGCTTTCACACCGATATCCGGTCCGACCGTTTTTCTCATTAACTTGATATCTTCTATTGTCGCTCCGCCAGTAGAGAATCCTGTGGATGTCTTAACGAAGTCAGTCCCTGCTTCAACTGCAAGCCTGCATGCTCTTTCTTTCTCTTCATCCGTCAGAAGGCTTGTTTCGATGATGACTTTAGTCAGAGCCTTTCCTTTGGCTGCTGCTGTCACTGCTTGGATATCTTTTTTAACCAATTCGTCGTTTCCGTCTTTAAGGGCGCTGATATTGATAACCATATCCACTTCCGTTGCGCCTTTTTCAATTGCATCCTTCGTTTCGAATGCCTTTGTTTCTGATGTAGTCGCTCCCAGCGGGAAACCGATCACTGTACATACCTTCACATCTGTTCCTTGTAACATTTGAGCTGCATACTTTACCCAGCCTGGATTTACACAAACAGAAGCAAAATGGTATTCCTTAGCTTCTTCACAGATTTTTGTTACTTGATCTTTAGTTGAGTCCGCTTTCAATAATGTATGATCGATCATTTTTGCAATATTTTTTTCCATGAATAACACTCCTCCAACAGGTTGTCCGTACCTCTTTATTCTAACAAAGGTTCGGGGAATATACGAACTTTTTAAGTAAATAATTCAACCAAGTCTGCTTATATTGTGCCCAAAAAAACAAAAGCGCAAGCGCCTCGGTCAGCTCCGACAGACAACTGTTCCTCAGAGAAAAAAAGCCGGTCTTCCCTTTTATTCTCTGAGGGATACTTGACCCAGAGGAGCTAGGCGTGGATAACATAGTTAAAAGCTTTACTCAGAGCCAAATTTTTTATTTTTTCTAAGCAGAAAAAAAGATCAGGTGGTAGCCTGATCTTTTTTACACGTTCTCTTCTTTTATGTTGAAGATTATAAAATGATTTGATTTCCTCCGCAGGTTCACACTCTTCGAAGCGGAGCGCAGAGCTGTTGAGGAAACAAACTCATTAAGCCAGACGATAAACTCTTGCTTCATAAGGTTTTAATGCCACTTTTGATATACCGCTGTGCTGTTCTACAGAATAGTTATTTAACATTAATCCTTCTGATCCAACAGTTAAATCTCCCAGAGAAGCTTCAGCCTTCTCAGTAGAGAGATTCGTCAGCACAAGAACTTTTTCATTTTTTAATGTCCGTGTATAGGCATAAATCTGCTCGTGGTTTGGAAGAAGCAAGTCATAGATGCCATAAGTGAAAATATCGTTGTCTTTCTTTACAGCAATCATCTTTTTATAGAAAGAAAGGATAGAGTCTTCGTCTTTTAACTGAGCCTCCACATTGATGCTCTTATAGTTAGGATTCACTTTCATCCAAGGGTTTCCTTCCGAGAAACCTCCGTTTACTTCCCCTGACCATTGCATCGGTGTACGGCTGTTATCTCTTGAAGAAGCCCAGATTATTTCCATGATTTCTTCATGAGAAACACCTTCTTCAAGTTTCAGCTTGTAAAGGTTCTTAACAGCTACATCATCATAGTCATCTATAGAAGGAAACTGAACATTCGTCATGCCGATTTCTTGTCCTTGATAGATAAAAGGTGTTCCCTGCATTAAGAAATACATGGCTGCCATGGCTGTTGCACTTTCTTTCCAGAACTCTTCATCATTGCCCCAAGTGGAGACAACTCGCGGTTTATCATGGTTTTCAATGAATAAAGCGTTCCAGCCATCACCTTCCAAACCTTTTTGCCAGCGGGTCAGCACTTTCTTCAATTCAACGATATCAAGATCTGGATTTGTTTCTGCATCCCATAAGCCAAGGTGCTCGAATTGGAATATCATATCCATTTTTCCGTTTTCCTCACCTACCCAAAGTTCAGCTTCATCGGCTGTAACTCCATTTGCCTCCCCGACAGACATAACATCGTAATTGGCGTAGGTTTTATCCTTGAATTCCTGAAGGAACTTATGAATACCCTTTTGATTCATATGCATATCGAATGAAGATACATATTTCTTATTATCAGGATTCGGCATATCCGGCATGCCAGGGCGTTTTTTAATATGGCTGATGGCATCTATCCTGAACCCATCAATCCCTTTATCAAGCCACCAGTTAACTGTATCATAGAGAGCTTCGCGAACGTCTTCATTCTCCCAGTTCAGGTCAGGCTGCTTAGTAGAGAATACGTGCAGGTAATACTGACTTGTTTTCTCGTCATACTCCCATGCAGAACCGCCGAAGATGCTTTCCCAGTTGTTCGGCTCTTTGTCCTTTTTTCCATCACGCCAAATATACCAGTCACGTTTTTCGTTTTCCTTAGAGGAGCGGGATTCAATGAACCATTGATGCTCATCACTTGTATGATTAAGGACCAAATCGATGATCAACTTCATTCCTCTTGCATGTACTTCCTTTAAAAGAAGGTCAAAGTCTTCCATTGAGCCGAAGTCTTCCATGATATCCTGGTAATCAGAGATATCGTAGCCATTATCATCGTTTGGTGACTTATACATAGGGCAGATCCAAATGACATCAACACCCAGATCCTTAACATAATCAAGTCTTTGAATCATTCCCTGCAAGTCACCGATTCCATCTCCATTCGAATCCTGAAAGCTGCGGGGATATATTTGATAGCCAACGGCTTCTTTCCACCAAATTTTCTTCATGTAAAACACCTCATACAAAAATATTTTTAAATTTATTATTTCACGCGCAACCGTTTGCACTAATATGCAAAAAAATATGAAGAATGTTTGCGCTTTCTTATACCTACTTAGTGTACAGCTAAATGGGAAACTAATCAATAAGGTTTTTAACAAAAATTAAACCGATTCAAAGATTTGTGATGTTCCAATCGAGAATTTGCAGAAGTAAAAAAACACACTGTGATCTCAAGTGTGTTTGGAATGGCTGCACATCAAAACAAAAACCGGTTCGACTATATGAACCGGTTTGTTTTATCAGCTTACTGCTGTTGTCTTTTCTTCTTCCAGGACTCTGACGAACTGTCCTTCATTATACGGATAGCCGGCCTTTGTGATTTTTACTTTCACAAGTTTGCCAACCATTTCCTCGGATGCAGGAAAGACTACTTTGAGGTAATTATCTGTGTAACCACCATAAAGCCCGCCTGCTGGATCTTCTTTATAAACTTCTTCAGGTATAACCTCAAGAACTTCTTCTTCAAAGCGGGATGCGTATTCTTTAGCCAGCTGGTTTGACAGTTGTATTAAACGATGGACCCGTTCATTCTTGATGTCTTCATCTATTTGATCTGTCATCCTTGCAGCAGGTGTTCCTGTACGCTTGGAATAGGGGAATACATGCAATTCAGAGAACTTATGCTCCTTGATAAAATTGTATGTTTCCATAAATTCTTCTTCCGTTTCACCTGGGAATCCTACGATTACATCAGAAGTCACAGCAAGACCTGGCAGAGCTTTTTTCAGTTTCCCGATTCTTTCAGCAAAGAATTCCATCGTGTATTTCCTTCTCATTCTTTTCAGCACGGTGTTTGAACCGGACTGTAGAGGAATATGAAGATGTCTTACAACCATGTTAGAGTTGTCGATGACTTCGATGACTTCATCTGTCAATTGGCTGGCTTCAATGGACGAAATTCTGATACGCTTCAATCCTGCTACCTTCTCTTCAAGATCGCGAAGAAGCATTGCCAGGTTGTAGTCTTTCATATCCTCACCGTATCCGCCTGTGTGGATACCAGTCAGGACGATCTCTTTGTAGCCTGCATCAACCAGCTGCTGAGCCTGACGTATAACTTCCTCTGGATCACGGGAGCGCATTAACCCTCTTGCCCATGGGATTATGCAGAATGTACAAAAGTTATTGCACCCTTCCTGAATCTTCAGGGAAGCACGAGTTCGATCAGTGAAAGCGGGAACTTGAAGTTCTTCATACACGCGATTTTTCATAATGTTCCCTACGCCGTTGATCGGCTGTCTTTCATCTTTGAACTGCTCAATGTACTCCAGCATTTTTCTGCGGTCCTGAGTTCCAACCACAATGTCTACTCCGGGAATCGCCATGATTTCTGCAGGGGACGTCTGTGCATAACACCCTGTAACACAAATGACGGCATCAGGGTTCTTCCTGATGGCACGGCGGATGACCTGACGGCTTTTCTTATCGCCCGTATTGGTAACGGTACATGTGTTAATCACATACACGTCCGATGTGTTTTCATATTCCAGGCGCTCGTAGCCCTGTTCTTTAAATAATTGCCAAATAGCCTCTGTTTCATAGTGATTCACTTTACAACCGAGGGTATGAAAAGCTACTGTTGGCATATTTTTCACCTCATTAGTTCAAATTGATAGGACGCGGCAGACAGCAAGTAAAAGGGAGCCGTTTCTGCACGCATGATTCTTGGACCCAGCCCGCAGGAAAGGAATCCATTCTCTTTAAGTGTATCGACTTCCTTTTCAGTCAAACCGCCTTCGGGACCGAAAACAGCCAATATACGGTCACCGGGCTTGGCTGCTTTCAGGACGCCGGCCAAATTACTTTGCTCACCTAGTTTGGCATCTTCTTCAAATGCCACGATTTTATATTCATAGTCACCTGCAAAGGAAACCAGCTTTTTCAGTGAAACAGGGGAATGTACGATAGGGACTTGCTGACGATGTGACTGTTCAGCTGCTTCCTTGGCGATTTTTCCCCAGCGTTCCACCTTCTTCTTCGCTTTCTTCTCATCCCATTTTACAATTGAGCGATCTGCGGTAAAAGGGACAAATTCCACTGCTCCAAGCTCAGTCCCTTTTTGAATGATCAACTCCAACTTATCCCCTTTTGGCAGTCCGCTCGCGATAGTGATCTTCACCGGCATTTCTTTTTCGTCTGATTCCCATTGTACTATCCCTGCTTGAAGACAGTCATTGGAAATCGTTTCTATTTTTACTTTTGCCGATTCACCGTCGAGAAAGCCGACGTAAAACATACTGTCTTCCGTCATCCTCATCACACGTACAATATGATGAAAGTTCTCTCCATCTATGATAATGGGACTTCCTTCTTTAAACTGCTGATCTATAAAATACCTTTGCATAGGTGTTCATCCTTTATAAGACGTTTATTGGGGTTTCTTGGCGATGATGGCAACCCAGTCTTCCATCAGCATGACTTCTTCTACTTGGAATCCAGCTTCAAGGACTGCGGATTTGACGAGTTCCTTTTTCTGTCCGATGATTCCGGAAGTGATGAAATATCCGCCAGGCTTCAGCAGTCTTGCAGCCTCATCCGTAAACTTGAGTATCACCTCTGCCAGGATGTTTGCCACGATGACATCTGCTCCTGGAGAAACACCATCAAGCAGGTTATTCTGGCTTACTGTGACTCTGTCGTGAACTTTATTCAGCTTTGTATTAATCCGGGCAGAATTGACAGCCACTTCATCAAGATCAAAGGCTTCGACTTTTTCAGCCTGAAGCATAGCTGAAGCTATACTCAACACTCCGGAGCCAGTGCCGACATCGATAACATGATTACCAGGTTTCACTGTCCTCTCGAGAGCCTGTATGCACATGACGGTTGTCGGATGGGTTCCTGTACCGAAAGCCATGCCAGGGTCAAGCTCGATGATAAGCTCATCGCTATGGACAGGTTCATATTCCTCCCAAGTAGGGACAATCGTGAATTGAGCAGAGATTTTGACCGGATTATAGTATTTCTTCCAAGCCGTGGCCCACTCTTCCTCGTTCACTTCAGATATTTCAACTTGGTTTCTTCCAACATCGATATTATATTTCACTAGATTATCGACGGCTTGCTTAATTTCATCCACTGTTTCTCCCAAAAAGCTGTTTACAGGAAGATAGGCCTTCACAATGACTCCCTCTTCAGGAAAGTCATCAGGGTTGAGTTGGTAGATTTCTCCGAAAATGTCTTCACGTTCTTTCTCTAATTCAAATGGATCTTCAATCACCACTCCGCTGGCTCCTGCTTCATGAAGAATATTTGAAATCGGTTCGATCGCTTCATTTGTTGTGTGTATGCTGATTTCTGACCATTTCATTGAATCTACCAACTCCGTTCCTGTTTATTCGCCCTTAAAGGCCCGTTTTACTTTATCAAAAAAGCTTTCGTGCTGTTCATCCGGGACCTGACCAGTGATATCCGCAAATTCACGAAGCAGTTCTTTCTGCTTATCTGTCAGTTTGGTCGGTGTGACCACTTTCACACGGATGTGCTGGTCTCCAGTACCATAACCTCTTACATTTGGAACACCTTTGCCGCGAAGCCTGAATTTTGTACCTGTCTGTGTACCGGCAGGAACTTTCAATTTCACCTTGCCATGCAGAGTCGGTACTTCTATCTCATCGCCCATTGCAGATTGTACAAAAGTAATCGGCATTTCACAATAGATGTCATCTCCGTCACGTTCAAAGAATTCATGAGACCTTACATGGAAAACCACATACAAGTCTCCAGGAGGGCCTCCATTTACTCCCGGCTCGCCTTGGCCGGAAACTCTAAGCTGCTGGCCTTCATCGATGCCTGCAGGAATTTTCACATGAATCTTGCGGCGTTTCTGAACTTTTCCATTTCCTCCGCAAGTATTACATTTCTCTTTAATGAACTTACCTGTTCCATGACAGTGATGACATACCCGGCGGTTCACAATACGGCCAAACGGAGTGTTCTGCTCCACATTCAGCTGGCCGGTTCCTTGACAGTGTTTACAAGTTTCCGGCTTAGTTCCCGGTTTTGCTCCGGACCCATCGCAGGTATCACACTCTTCTTCTTTCGGTATTTCAATATCCGTCTCTTTTCCAAATGCTGCTTCTTCAAAAGTGACGCTCATTGTATATTGCAGGTCAGCTCCTGCTCTTGGTGCGTTAGGGTCACGCCTGCGCCCTCCTCCGCCGCCGCCAAAGAAGGTGTTGAAGATATCTTCAAAACCGCCGAAGCCGCCGCCGAAGTCACCGCCGCCGCCAAAGCCCTGGTTCGGGTCTGTATGGCCAAAACGATCATATTGTGCGCGTTTTTGTTCGTCGCTCAATACCTCATAGGCTTCACTAATCTCTTTAAACTTTTCATTTGCATCCGCTTCTTTATTAATATCAGGATGATATTTTTTTGAGAGTTTGCGGTATGCTTTTTTGATTTCATCTTTTGAGGCGCCGTTTTCCACGCCGAGAACTTCATAATAGTCCCGTTTACTCATCAATACAACACTCCCGATTCCTTATGCATAAAGGTTATTTTAACATTAAAAGGGGGCCCCTCACAATATTAATTAAGAAATTGAGGGGATGACCCCGTAAATACTTGATATATTGTATAATTCAAAGGTTTCACAAAAACAACTGTGATTTCCGTTCCAGGCGCGTGACTCCAATCAACAAATGTTTATTTATAACTCTTAAATATTTGTAACTATTTCAAATTATAAACTGCCCATAAACATATTGCTGCTTTTGGAGCTGACCTAATTTTATAGGAAGTGAGCCTCTCAAGGGCAGCGTCTCTTTTTGACGTTTATATTCCCCATTGTATTTCACAATCCTATTAAAGCATGTGTTAACCACTGACTTCACAAAGCAGGTTTATCCTATTGAACTCACTCTTTGCGATTGACCAAAGAAAAAGCCAAAGTCAAGATAGACCTGACTTTGACTTTCCCTGGCCATTTATATGAAGTTGAAAATTACTTGTCGTCTTTTACTTCTTCATATTCAGCATCGACAACATCGTCGTCTCCGCCTGCCTGGCCTTCAGCTCCCTGAGCCTGCTCCTGAGCTTTTGCAGCTTCTTCATAAAGCTTCATGGAAAGGCCTTGAAGGATTTCCTGAAGAGCATCTTTCTTCGTACGAATTTCTTCCAGTTCATTCTTTTCGATAGCTTCTTTCAGCTCATCTCTTGCTTCTTCAGCTTTCTTGACTTCAGCTTCTTCTACTTTATCGCCAAGGTCTTTAATCGTTTTATCTGTTGTAAAGATTAATTGGTCTGCTTCATTGCGAAGCTCAACTTCTTCTTTACGCTGTTTATCTGCATCAGCATTTTCTTCAGCTTCTTTAACCATACGGTCAATTTCGTCATCAGAAAGTCCAGTTGAAGACTTGATTGTTATGTTTTGCTCTTTGCCTGTTCCAAGGTCTTTTGCAGAAACATTCACAATACCGTTCTTGTCAATATCGAATTTAACTTCGATTTGAGGTACACCGCGAGGCGCCGGCGGGATATCAGACAATTGGAAGCGCCCAAGAGTCTTGTTATCGGCAGCCATTGGTCTCTCACCTTGAAGGATATGAATGTCAACAGCATTCTGGTTATCTGCGGCAGTAGAGAACACTTGTGATTTAGATGTAGGGATCGTCGTATTACGCTCAATCAGCTTAGTGGATACTCCGCCCATTGTTTCGATACCAAGTGATAATGGAGTTACATCCAGAAGGACAACATCTTTAACATCCCCTGTTAATACTCCGCCTTGGATCGCTGCACCCATAGCTACTACTTCATCAGGATTAACGCCTTTATGCGGGTCTTTTCCTAATTCTTTTTTGATTGCATCTTGAACAGCAGGGATACGTGTAGATCCGCCGACAAGGATAACTTTGTCAATTTCACTTGCAGAAAGGCCTGCGTCTTTCACTGCTTGACGAGTAGGTCCCATAGTGCGTTCTACAAGGTCAGCTGAAAGCTCGTCGAATTTAGCGCGAGTCATGTTCACTTCCAAGTGAAGAGGTCCGTTTTCACCAGCCGTGATGAACGGAAGTGAAATTTGAGTGGAAGTTACACCAGAAAGATCTTTTTTCGCTTTTTCAGCAGCATCTTTAAGGCGTTGAAGCGCCATTTTATCTTTAGACAAATCAATACCGTTTTCTTTCTTGAATTGCTCTACAAGATAGTCGATGATCACTTGGTCAAAGTCATCTCCGCCAAGTCTGTTGTCACCGGCAGTTGAACGTACTTCGAACACTCCGTCGCCAAGTTCAAGAATGGATACGTCGAATGTACCGCCGCCAAGATCGTAAACAAGGATCGTCTGATCTTCTTCCATTTTATCAAGACCGTAAGAAAGCGCAGCCGCTGTTGGCTCATTGATGATACGCTCTACTTCAAGGCCTGCAATTTTACCTGCATCTTTAGTAGCTTGACGCTCTGCATCGTTGAAGTAAGCCGGTACAGTGATGACCGCTTTTTCTACTTTTTCGCCAAGATAATCTTCTGCATACCCTTTTAAGTGCTGAAGAATCATTGCAGAGATTTCCTGCGGCGTATACTCTTTGTCTTCAATCTTTTCCTTGTAATCTGTTCCCATGTGGCGCTTGATAGAGATAACTGTATTCGGGTTAGTGATCGCCTGGCGTTTTGCCACTTCACCAACCTGCATTTCTCCATTTTTAAACGCTACAACGGAAGGAGTTGTACGGTTGCCTTCCGGATTAGGAATTACTTTTGGTTCTCCGCCTTCAAGGACTGACACACATGAGTTTGTTGTCCCTAAGTCAATACCGATAATTTTGCTCATTGAGAAAAACCTCCTTGTAAACTGTATGTAAGATTATTGATTCACTTTTACCATTGAAGGTCGAATAATGCGGTCCTTCAGTTTGTAACCTTTTTGGAACTCTTCAGTCACAATGTTTGAACCGAAGTTTTCGTCTTCTCCCTGCATAACAGCTTGATGCAGATGAGGATCGAACTCCTGCCCGACAGTTTCAATCGGCTCGACACCTTCTTTTTTCAGCGCTTCCACTAAGCTACGATAAACCATTTCCATCCCTTGAAGCAAGGATTTTGTCTGTTCATTATCGGGCTCAACATTCAATGCACGCTCAAAATTGTCGATTGCCGGAAGCAATTCCGTTACGATGCTTTGAGCTTTATATTTTTCATTCGCCTCACGGTCCAAGTTGGCGCGGCGGCGGAAATTATCAAAATCGGCACGCAATCTCAAGTAACGGCTTTCGGATTCATCCAACTTTGACTGCAGTTCAATAATTTGTGTTTCCTCCGGAGATTGACCTTTCTCCTCACCTTCCTGTCCTTCCAGGCTTTCAGCGAAGATTTCTTCTTCAATACCTTCAGAGGTTCTTTCTTCTTGCTGATCATTCAGTTCCTGATCAACTTTGTTGTTCGTTTCTTCTGCCATTCCTTTCACCTCCTTAAAAAGCTGAGGGATTACCCCTCTTTCACCAAGTGTTTCCAATTCTATATCGGGGACCATCCCAGCAAACCGCTTTGTTTAGGCCCCGATATCCTTTATCAATATATCCACACGACTCAGCTTTGATACAGCTTCGTCATCGCCTTGGACATATCTTCGCTTAAATAGTTCAATAAGCTGATCACCCGCGAATACTCCATCCTTGTCGGTCCAAGTATGGCAATAGAGCCTACCTTCTCATTTGCCACAGAATAGGAAGCGGTAATGAGACTGCAGTCTTCCATCGCAGACACATTGTTTTCCTTGCCGATTTTTACATGAAGGCCGTTCGGAAGATGCTTGATCATATCATAGATGCCCTCCTCCTGCTCGATCATGTTCAACAGCAGGCGGACCTTGTGGATATCATTGAATTCTGGTTGGTTAAGCATATTTGTTTTACCGCCGAAGAAGATTTTCTCATTCGCCGGCAAATCCATAGTATTCACCAATGAATGAAGCATCAGATCATAATTATGAATGTGCTGCTTAAGGAGCTGTGCCACCTCTTTGAAGATTTTATCATTAAGCTCTGTCATCGGCACTCCTGATAAACGTTCATTCAAAATGTTGACCAGCTTCTCCAAATCATTGGAGTCGACTGCCTTTGGTATCGTGAACATGCGATTCTGGACATGGCCCGTATCGGTTACAATGATCGCCACGGCTGTCTCGTCGTTTATAGGGATGATCTGTATTTTCTTAAGCTTGTTTTCCTTTACCCCGGGTCCAAGAACGATAGCCGTATAATTGGTAAGTTCGGAAAGTATCTTCGCTGACCTCTCCACAACCTTTTCCATTTCGTAGATCCTTTCAGCGAAAATGGAACGAATTGTTTTTACATCCTTCTTCGCAAGCTGAACAGGGGAAAGCAGATGGTCCACATAATATCTGTAGCCTTTTTCTGATGGAATCCGTCCGGAAGATGTGTGCGGCTTCTCGATAAAACCGAAATCCTCCAAGTCTGCCATCTCATTCCTGATTGTAGCGGAACTGAAGGATATCTCTTCCTTTTTAGACAGGCTTCTCGAACCTACAGGTTGTGCAGACCGGATGAAATCATCAATGATTACTTGAAGTATAAGCAACTGTCGATCTGTTAACAACATTCATCACCTCTGTTAGCACTCTCGTTGAATGAGTGCTAAATCTAATAATAAATTATCAAATCAGCTAAGAGATGTCAATTAGAACAAATCGTTTCGTCGTCAATTTTTTCTGTAATATTTACCATCAAAAGCGGAAGCGCCTTGGTCAGCCCCGACAGGCAAATGTTCCAAAGAAAAAAAGGCTGGTTTTCCTTATATAGTTTTCTCTCTAATCCGGAAGTCTAGATCTTTTCTTTTTAGCTTAAGTAGAAAATAGGATAATAATGTAAATTATTTTCCTTATATCACTCCCAGAAAAGCCTGAAAGACTTCGTTGCCAAGAAACTTCCCTCTTTGGGTCAATCGGATATGTGCGTCCTCTACAGACAATAATTCCTTCTCAACCATTTCTTCGACCGCTTCCTTGAAGACTGTCATCGGGCTCTCTCCGAACTTTTCTGTAAATCGGGCAACAGATACTCCTTCTGTTTTGCGCAGCCCAAGAAACATTTCTTCTTCCATCTTTTCAGCTGTCGTTTGTTCATGGCTCTCAATGATCGGCAGCTTTCCGTCAGCCAGGGGCTCCATATATTTTTTCAAGGGACCAAAATTGCTATACCGGTTTCCCTCGGCATATCCATGAGCACCCGCTCCAAAACCATAGTATTCTTCATTATCCCAGTAAACTAGATTATGCTTGCTTTCATATCCCTTTTTGGCAAAGTTGCTGATTTCATATTGATTGATTCCTGCAGCCTGCATTTCTTCCATCAATACACTGTACATCTCTGCTTCCGCTTCCTGTGGAGGCAAAGACAGTTTTCCTTTTCTCATCAAATTATAAAATACCGTTTTTGGTTCAATAATGAGAGAATATCCTGAGTAATGAGGAAGATCGAATTCTAAAGCCGTCCTTAGGGTGTGCTTAAAGTCCTCAACAGTCTGCCCAGGCAAGGCGTAGATCAAATCAATGCTGATATTGTCAAATCCTGCTTTTCTGGCTGCGTCGATTGAGGTGTATACATCCTTGCTTCTATGATTCCTGCCGATCCTTTCAAGCAGATCATCATTGAAGGACTGAACACCAAAGCTTAAACGATTCACACCATGATCATGCAGCACTTCCAATTTATCGCTCGTCAAATCACCTGGGTTAGCTTCGAAAGTAAACTCCACCTCATCCTTTGAGTATGGAAGGGACGCATTGATGCTTTTACAAAAAACCTCGAGCTGGGAGGCATTTAAGGCTGTCGGTGTCCCTCCTCCAACAAAAATCGTCGACAATTTTTCGGATGGGTATTTTTCTATTCCCATTTTCATTTCTTTATCCAACGAAGCCAGATAGTCGTCCACCGGCTGCCCCTTCATGAACACCTTGTTAAAATCACAATAATGGCAGATATGATGGCAGAAGGGGATATGAATATATGCTGAACGTATCATGTTTTCACTACCTTTATATTAAATCCCGATAGAGAAAGGGGGGCCTGCTCTGAACACAAGCAATCCCCCCCATTTGTCTTATTAATAATCGAGATCTTGAATTTTTAGTTAAAAATCTTACTTAGAGCCACCGTCGTCATCCATTTTCAGGACAGCCATGAACGCCTCTTGCGGAACTTCCACAGAACCAACCTGCTTCATTCGTTTCTTACCTTCTTTTTGCTTTTCAAGAAGCTTACGTTTACGTGAAATGTCTCCACCATAACACTTAGCGAGTACGTTCTTACGGATGGCTTTGATTGTGGAACGAGCCACGATTTTCTGGCCGATTGCTGCTTGAATAGGAACCTCAAACTGCTGTCTTGGGATGAGTTCCTTTAATTTATCGACAATGATCTTTCCTCTATCATACGCAAAGTCTCTATGAACGATGAAGCTTAAAGCATCAACCTGCTCTGCATTCAAAAGAATATCCATTTTCACAAGTTTGGATTCTTTATAGCCTATGAGTTCATAATCAAATGAAGCATATCCTTTAGTACCTGATTTCAACTGATCAAAGAAATCATAGACGATTTCAGCCAAAGGAATTTCATACACAATGTTAACGCGGGTTTCATCCATATACTGCATATCGATGAAATTCCCCCGTTTGCCCTGGCATAATTCCATGACGGCTCCAACATAGTCATTCGGCACCATCATTGTGGCTTTTACATAAGGTTCCTCAACACTCTCGACCTTTTGCGGATCAGGCATCATGGAAGGATTATCGACCTTAAGCTCTTCGCCATCTGTCAGCAGTACATTGTAAATAACACTTGGGGCTGTTGTAATCAGATCGATTTTGAATTCACGTTCAATACGTTCCTGTATGATCTCCATATGAAGCAGTCCAAGGAATCCACATCTGAAACCAAATCCAAGTGCTTGAGATGTTTCCGGCTCATACTGAAGAGCTGAGTCATTCAGTTCCAGTCTTTCCAAGGCTTCGCGGAGGTCATTGTACTTTGCCGAATCAATCGGATACAATCCGCAATAAACCATTGGGTTAAGCCTTCTGTATCCAGGAAGAGCCTTGTCCGCAGGATTCTTCGCTCCTGTAATGGTATCACCGACACGAGTGTCCCCAACATTCTTAATGGCAGCCGTTAAGTAGCCTACATCTCCGACTGTCAATTCTTTAGCAGAAGTCGCTTTTGGAGTGAACACTCCCACATCATTGACTTCAAATTCCTTGCCGGTCGCCATCATTTTGATTTTGTCGCCGACCTTCACAGAACCTTCCATGACACGGATATAAGCAATAACTCCCCGATAAGAATCGTACAGGGAATCAAAAATCAGAGCCTGCAGAGGCTTATCTGGGTCCCCTGTTGGCGCAGGAACCTTTTCAACCACCTGCTCAAGGATATCTTCAATGCCGATTCCCGCTTTTGCTGAAGCAAGGACGGCTTCAGATGCATCCAACCCGATGACATCTTCCACTTCCTGCCTTACGCGTTCCGGATCTGCTGCCGGAAGGTCAATTTTATTGATGACCGGAAGAATTTCAAGATTGTTATCCAGTGCCAGGTAAACATTGGCAAGCGTCTGGGCTTCAATTCCTTGAGCCGCATCGACGACAAGAACTGCACCTTCGCATGCTGCCAAGCTTCGGGAAACTTCATAGGTGAAATCGACGTGACCCGGTGTATCAATCAAATGGAAGATATATTCTTCCCCATCTTTTGCCTGATATTTTAGTTGAACAGAATTCAGCTTAATTGTAATTCCACGTTCCCTTTCGAGGTCCATTGAATCAAGCAGCTGCTCTTTCATTTCTCTGGCAGTCAATGCCTTTGTTTTCTCAAGAATTCTATCTGCCAAAGTAGATTTTCCATGATCTATGTGAGCAATGATAGAAAAGTTACGTATTTTCTGTTGTCGTTTTAATTTTTCCTCACGGTTCATTACTTTCAACTCCTGTTAATCGACGCATGTACACTATTTTGAATTATATCAGTACACATAGCAATATTCAATCATAACCATGACAGTGCTTGGAAATGCGACTGTCATATGCTTTAGTAACCGGCATGGAAATTTCTCAAATCCCAGTGTGACGGCCGGGTGCTTTCAGCTTCAGCGGCTTCTAGAATGCTTCCTTGAGACCCTTACAGAGCTTATTTCCACTTGAAGTGGTTTCTAGAAGCTTCCTCGAGACCCTGTCAGATCTTATTTCCGCTTGAAGTGGTTTCTAGAAGCTTCCTCGAGACCATGTCAGAGCTTATTTCCGCTTGAAGTGGTCTCTAGAGTGCTTCCTTGAGACCCTGTTAGATCTTATTTCCGCTTGAACTGGTCTCTAGGAGCTTCCTTGAGACCCTGTCAGAGCTTATTTCCGCTTGAACTGGTCTCTAGGAGCTTCCTTGAGACCCTGTCAGAGCTTATTTCCGCTTGAACTGGTCTCTAGAAGCTTCCTTGAGACCCTGTCAGAGCTTATTTCCGCTTGAACTGGTCTCTAGAAGCTTCCTTGAGACCCTGTCAGATCTTATTTCCGCTTGAACTGGTCTCTAGAAGCTTCCTTGAGACCCTGACTGAGCTTATTTCCAGCTGTAGCGGTCTCTAGGAGCTTCCTTGAGACCCTGTCAGATCTTATTTTCGCTTGAACTGGTTTCTAGAGTGCTTCCTTGAAACCCTGTCGGATGTTATTTCCAGCCGTAATGGTCTCAATGAACCCATTGACCGTACATTGCCTTTATCATTCCTCACTGGATGGCAGGTTTCCTCAATGATCGCATTATATTTTCTCTCACTTGGTGTAGGTTTCCTTGCTATTCGTTGAAGTCAAAGAATTATATCTAAACAAGATAATAGACGCTGCCCGCCGGAAGCGTCTATTTTTTCATATTAACGATGAAACCAATTCGACTGTCTTTTCAGCAATGCTTTTCACAGCCCCAGCTACAGATTTCCCTATTTCCGAAAAAAAATTAAAGCTTTTCATTTCCTCAAGCTTCTTTTTCTTCTCGGAAATGGAGGCACTTCCCATTTCCTGCCCTAAGAGGGAGGCCTCGATATTCCCTGTCTCGTCTTCCGAAATTGTCAGTGGTGTACCAAACCCATCCTCGTCATACCCTTTCATATCCCTGATCCCGTCATTTGCTTTCTGCATCCCGATTAGAACTCCGACGAATAATATGGAAACCAGCAGTATGCTTTTCAGTACGAATCGTCTCATTTTGTTCATCCTCTTCTAAAATTGATCATTGACTGGCCGCAGGAGCTGAGATAACATGTCCGACTTTATCTGCCTGCCAGTAATATTCCGAGAACACATCAGCCAATGCCGCGGACGACCGGTTCAGCTCCTCAAAGGTATTATCGACTCCGCCGAACTCCACCAGGAGGGAATTGCCGGTAAGATCCTGATTGAACTTTCCATTGGTCCCGCTGCCTTTTTTAACGAAAACCCCTCGGGAAATCCCCTTATACTTTGTATTCAACTGATTATGAAGTTCAGTTGCAATCTTCAGGTTTTGTTCATAATTCGGATGTTCCGCTCCGACTACAAAAGCCAATTTTGCGTATGGCTGGCCATTGATGCTGGCAGTGGTGATATCCTTTCTTTGTGAATCTCTGTGGATATCAATCAGATAAATCAAATCCTTATTTCCTGCCATTGCCGCTTGTGCGACCGGCCGGGATTCCTGATAGGCATACCAATAATCGAGCCCTTTCTTATCCAGGTTCGCTATAACATCCGTTTTGTCAATCATTGTGCCGATGCCCCTGTTTTCCAGTTCTTCTTTTAATTTATCTCCAACTTTCGTCACATTTATTTGCGAATGGTGAGCTAAATTGGGATTTGTTACATCTTTTAGGTAAGGAAGATAGGATTCCCTTGTGTGTGTGAAGTAGAGATACACTGTTTTCTTATCGCCAGTTGACAGGCCCTTGTTATCCGGATTATCAGCGGATGAAGGGTTTTC
The DNA here is from genome assembly GCF_008180615.1 of Rossellomorea vietnamensis. GTDB lineage: Bacteria > Bacillota > Bacilli > Bacillales > Bacillaceae_B > Rossellomorea > Rossellomorea vietnamensis_D. Next base: position 21,006 of record NZ_VTEH01000006.1, on the reverse strand, counting down.
TATTTTTTCCGTGTTCTGCAGCTGCGCATCATTTTCTGGATTAAGCGCTTCAGCCGGCGGGACAGATTCATAAGGCATATTTGTAAAATCAGTACCTTCCCCTGCAACCAGAATTTCTGAGTCAAATATTGAAAAGCCAGGAAGTTCCCTTCCGAGAAAACTGCGGGGGTCCTCGAAACTGACATTGGTTGCAAGCCTGAAAATCAGATTAGACATGGAAGGGAGCTCTTCTTCCACCGGGTCGGCCGTCTTGAATGCCCTGTTTTCAATAGTGAAAAGAGTATATAACATCGCTCCAGAAACATTTTCAGCTGCATGATTCACAGAATTTGAGCTGATCCTGTATTCCGGCTTGAGCGATGTGAGTATGCCTGATAAAGAAAAAATCGTAAGAAGGCCAAAAACAAACGCCAGGATTCCCTTAACTATTGTCGATAGATTCACTGCTACAACATAATTGGACGACTTATACGACTTCATTATTCCACCCTTCCTTCTCGACTCTAGTACAAAATATGATAGAGATAGAAAAAGTAGAACCGGAAAATAGGTGCCTGGAGAAAAGCAGATTTTGATTCGGGGAGGATCTTGAAGACTATAGATCCAAGAGAAAATTGACTAAAATTTTGATTTTCACCACTAATTAAGGGACATCTCTCCTGTTGATATACAATGCTGCCGCAAGGATCACTTTCATTTGGTTCAACCGGATCCGGCCAATGGTTCCTCCGTTGGTTCATCGATTAAATAGCAACTAAAAAAGCACAAGCCAAAGGGCTTATGCTTCTACGGTCAATGAGTTTTAAATCCTGTATCCTCTTGGTTCACGGCTTGATGTAAAGCCGCATTCAATCCGCTTGCGACGAGGTTGGCCATGTCTTCTATGAAAACATCCACTTCTTTAGGGGTCACCATCAAGTTATGTCCGATCGGCGCAAGCACTTCATGGATGAGCTTTCTTTTCTCTTCATCTTCAAGAGTGCCGACTATCCCAAGGAATGTTTTTCTGTGATGTTCTTCAGGCAGGTCTTCCTCTGTCAGTTTTCTTCTTTCGCCGAATGTCATGCCGGCTGGTGAAAGGGCACGGGAGGGTTTATCTCCTTCTTTTAACTCTTTGCCGAAATGCTTAAGAAGGAAATCGACGGTGTCACTCGCAATAGTAACCGCATCGACGACGGTTGGTATCCCAATCGCTATGACTGGAACTCCCAGCGTATTCTCATCCAGCCCTTTCCGTTTATTTCCGACACCCGAGCCAGGATGGATTCCTGTATCGGAAATCTGAATGGTAGAGTTAACTCTTTCGATAGAACGGGAAGCCAGTGCGTCAACCGCTATGACGAAATCCGGTTTCGACTTTTCCACCACACCAAATATAATGTCGCTCGTCTCGATTCCGGTAAGGCCCATGACACCTGGTGCCAGTGCTGATACAGGACGATATCCTTCTTCAACTGCTTCTGGCTGAAGCTCAAACAAATGGCGGGTCACTATAAGGTTTTCACACACTAAAGGTCCGAGAGCGTCGGGGGTGACATTCCAGTTGCCCAGTCCGACGATCAGGCAGCTTGCATTAGGGCTAATTCCCTTTTCTTTCAGAAACGCGCTGAATTCTTTGGCAAATACTTCTTCCACCCTCTGTTGAAGGTCTGCCTGGCTCTGCCTGATTCCATGTGCTTCAATCGTTAAATAGTTTCCGGCTTTTTTTCCTAGCAGCTCTTCGCCTTCATCCGTGATTTTTACATGTGATATATTGATTCCATCTATTTCTCTCTCATTGACGATAACCCCCTTTAACTCAGAGACCTGTTCTGCTTTCTCTGCATCTTTGCTTTTCTCAGCAAGCACCATCTCCCTCGCCTCTACAGCAAGGTCGGTTCTAATAGCGTATTTGCTTAGATCGACTGTTTGTTTTTCTTCCATTCTTGACAGCCCCCTTGAATTTTCTTCATATCACTATCTTGCGCCATAGAGGAACTTTCATTCATTCTATTATCTTTTTCAATCGAAGAGTATTGCAATATACACGGCGATTTGATAAAATATCATTTGTTCTGATTAAATTTAGGAATTGTAAAAATCGAGTACAATATAATTCTCGATCGCTTTGTAGGAGGTGACAGGAATGCCAAATATTAAATCTGCTATCAAACGCGTAAAAACGAACGAAGCAAAGAATGCACAAAACGTAACTGTAAAGTCAGCTATGCGTACTGCAGTTAAAAAAGCGGAAGCTGCTGCACAAAACAACGATGATAACGCTAAAGCATTAGTTTCCGAAGCAGTTAAGCATTTAGATAAAGCAGCTCAAAAAGGTCTTATCCACAGAAACGCTGCTGATCGTTCAAAATCACGCTTAATGAAAAAAGTTAACTAATTTCTTTCTTTTAAAAAACGATCTCCCATTATGGGAGATCGTTTTTTATTTTGTCTTTTTATAACGCTCTTTCGCAAGGCTTCTTTTGCAAAGATTGTGGCTTCTCTAATCGTATGAATTTCCGATGCAGGCGGGCGTTCAGGCCTCCTCGGCTTCATAAAAAGCGGAAGCGGCCGTTCAGCGACGTACAGATTTTAGGCTTCTCGCATGAGATTAAAAAATCACGAAGAGCGAAAGCCATTCGATGATGACTTATCTTAATAAAGTGGAAAGGCCCCGCTCAGCGGCGTACGGACTGGACTGACTCCGCATGAGATAAAGGAAACACAACGAACGTAGTGAGTTGATGTTGACTTATCGCAAGGAGGAGGCAGGGAAGTCCGTACGCCGCCTTAGGCCTTGCAGCTAGATTAGCAAGGAGAGAGACCGAAATCTGCTAGTCCCTGGCCGCTGAAGCTAGATTTACCTGCGGGGTCTGACCTGTCCCGCAGGAGGTTGCACGCTTTCCGCTCCAATCCTGCTTAGTAAAAGGGGGGAGGAACAAAAACATTCAAAAAAAACAATCACTTAGAAAAGAGCCTTTAGAAAAAAGCGAAATAAAAAGGAATGTCTTTATTTAAATCACTAGACGAGAAAAATAAGGGAAGATTTTCCCCTTAATTGCTGAGCTGAGCACATATTGTTGTTGAATAAGGGGAGTTTTTCCCCTTATATAAAGAAAAGATCCTAATATTTAGACTTTTGTATTAAATAAGGGCAAGTTTTCCCTCTATTATTGCTACTTTTCCTGAATATTTATTAGTTAAGGGGACTTTTTCCCTTTAAGTCCCCCTTAACCGATGGTTTTGCGGATTTTCCGCCATGACCAACACAACCATAAAGGCAGAATAGAAATTCCATTACCCTTCAAGAGCATTTTTACTGTAAAAGGCTTTTCTTTTTGGTAGAAAAATATCGCTTTTTTAAAATGTCAGCTCAATATTCAGTGAGGTGAGGCTTGAACTCAGACTGCCAATAATAACATCTCCTGCAATCCCTATCTCGCATTACTCAACGATTGTTCATGTAGTTTAAAGAGGAACAATTCTATGATCATTTCCTTCTTCTGGCGGCCGGTTTTCATTTCGAAATCTCCTTGGGAAAGCAGTTCTATGATGACAGACAACTGCTCATCAGAAAAATGTTTCGCCTGGCCGGCTGCCAATTTTACCCTGAATGGATGGACACGCAGGAAACCGGCTATCTTTTGCTGCCCGTATCCTCTTCTAGCCAATTCTTTGACTTGATAGATCAGCCTGAACTGGCCGGAAAGGACTGCCAGGATTTTGATGGGTTCTTCATTTTGCTTTAACAAATCATAATAGATCCTTAGAGCCTCTTCCGTTTTACGCTGAACCACTTTTTCGACAAGCGCAAAAATGTTCTGTTCCAAGGAGCGTGCAGTCAAGGCTTCTACGACCGCTTCATCAATTCGGTTTGTATCACTTGCATACAGGGAGAGTTTATCGATTTCTTTTGTCAGCATCATTAAATTGGTCCCAGCCAGAGCCACCAGGAGATCGATGGCCCCTTCATCAATCTGGACCATGTTAGCTGCACAGCGTTCCCTCACCCAGGTCTTCAGTTCTTTTTCGTTCAATTTTTTAGCTTCGAGAACTTCTGCATCTTTCTTTAAGGATTTGGTGATTTTCTTACGTTCATCGAGCTTTTCATATGGAGCAGAAATGATAAGAATTGTGTAAGGAGCTGGAGAGGAAAGGTACTGTTCGAACTTTTTGATGTTGTGCTCTACCTTTTCTTTTGTTTTCTCTGCCGTCAAAAAAACGGGATTATGTAATACAACAACACGCCGTTCCCCCATGAAAGGAAAGGTCTCAGCATCCTCTATTGCTGTTTCCACAGGAGTTTCTTCCAGGTCGTAGGAGGAGAAATTGAAATCCATTTCTTCCTCGGATACAGCATGTCCGACAATTTTTTGCTTTGTTTCATTTATTAAAAATGTTTCTTTGCCGTATAATAAATATATGCTGGCAAATTGTTTGTTTTCAATTTTTTTCCAAATATCAATGACCAAGATTGCACTCTCCATTTTTATGTGATAATACTATCGTAAAAAAGGTTTGCAGTTTTGACAAGTGGAAAGGGGACGCCCCAGGATGTGGACACCCCCTAAATCTATATTTAACGCCGATAAAAAAGACCTAGGAACCTTTTTTGACCGGCGGTATCTCCCTTGTAATTATTAGTGTCACCCAACAATGTGAACATATATGTGACAACTCTTGTCAGTAAAGGAAAATGTAAAGTGCAAGTATAGATTTTTTTTTGGGAATCATCTATACTTAGATAGAAATAGGAGGGGTACTTATGAACGAATTCGAAAAAAATGTCCAATCAAAAAGAAATGATGCTGTGGATTCTGGCGTTGGTTTCATCGTATCTTTCGGTTTCTTTGCCACATTGTTCGTCATGGCAGTTGTCATTAAGTACATAGGTTCTTAATGAACATGCACGGAGTTCGCTGATTGCGAACTCCTTTTTCGTTTTTAAGCAAATCATAAAGCCTGCTTTTAGAGATTAAATTTTCTTTCCATATCGTGCTTCGGCTCAGAAAGTGAAGAAAAGGAAAAACGCCTTTTATTAAGCGGGGCGGTCCGTTTTTGTTCTTTTCTTTTACTTAATACATCTTATGGGATAACTGTCTTGAACGTTCCTTTGGTGCCCAAATATTTATAATGTACCGCTCCGGAGTCGGCAGTGTTATAAATCATTATCCCTTGGCTTTTAAGTCTGTTGAGGACTTCAGGGTCAGGATGTCCATACCTGTTATCCTTTCCTGCTGATATGAGTGCAATATCAGGCTTTAGTGTCTCCAGGAATGAATCGCTTGTCGATGTCTTGCTTCCATGGTGGCCCACTTTGAGGATATCGGCTTCCACCTTCCATTTTTCGATCAACTCCCCTTCTCCATTTTCTTCCAAATCCCCTGTGAACAGCCATTTTTTCCCTCCCATTTTTCCAAACAGCACGAGTGAATCATCATTCCCCTCGTAGTGATCATCAAATGGGTAAAGAAATAGAAAATCAGCGCTATTGGTTCTCCATTCCTCCCCTGCACCTGCAGTCCTCACATTAATATTCAACTGTTTTGCCTTTTCAGAAAGGTCCTGAATCACGGTACTTTGCTGAGATCCTGGAGTAATGAGAATTTCCCCGACATTTATCGATTCTATCAATTCTCCGGCTGCTCCTGCATGATCAAAGTCACTATGTGTCAGTATCAACTTATCGATTTTCTGGATGCCTTTGCTCTTCAATAACGGCAGAAGCACGTCCGCACTGATCGAATATTCTTGGCTCCGCTTCTGCCAGGCTTCTTCCCGAAAAATCATTGCTCCCCCTGTATCAATCATATAAACCCCTTCATTGTAAGGCAGGTCAATGATCAGGCAGTCCCCTTGGCCTACATCCACCATGATGACTTCTCCATAGGGATTCATTAAAATAGATAGTTTATGCAAAACCAAAAGAAGGACCAATGGAATCAATGCTGGTCCCCAGGCAGCTTTTTCAGCCTTAACGAAACAGAATCCAGATGCAAGGATATACAGAAAGGCAAGAAGGATTGGGGGCTTTCCGGAAGAAAATGTGATATGCGGCAGGCTGTTTAAATGATGAGACACCGAATCTGCTATGATGACGGCTCCATTCAAGAAAGGAAATAGAATACTGGCAGCAGGCGAAAATAGTATCATGAAAAGAAAGGACAATAAAGAGAGAGGAAGCAGGATAATCGTGAAATAAGGAACATAAAAAGAGTTCACTGCAAATCCAATAAGCGAAAACTCATAGAAGTGCCATAGAAGGACCGGTATGGAACACACCTGACATACGGCTGTTACTAAGAAGATAAGCTTCCATTTTTGGGTTGAGGCTGCCAAGATGCGGTTTGACGAAAGGACGAGGGAGAAACTAACTAGGAAGGACAATTGAAACCCGATATTTTTCAAAGCGAATGGATCGATGAATAAATACAGCACAAAGACTAGTGAGACAGCATCCAAAGGTGACAGCTTCCAGCGAAAAAAACCTGAAAGAATCACAGCACACATGATACCTGAAGCTCTTATTACCGGCGGGGCGCCTCCCGTCAACAGAACATATAAAGGAAGAATCACAAGCAGAATCAGTTGACCATATTCCCTCGGAATGCCGATCCTTAATAAAATATAGTAAAGGGCCGCAAACAGCATCCCTACATGCAGACCTGAAATGGCAAGAAGGTGGATGACTCCAAGGCGCTGGTAGGCTTCCAGCGTTTCTTGTTTAATCAAATCTCTTTCACCAAAAACCAATGCAGCAGATATACCTGCAGCAGCTTCGGGAAACTTGTGATGAATGGATGTAATCCCTTCCTCCCTCCATCTTCCCATTTCTTCAAGAAGTGATGTTTTTTGATATGAGCATTGATCATCATGAAGGCTGTTAACCTGTAAAATCCAGTGAATCTGTTTTCCGTTCAGGTAATCGCGGTAATCAAAACTGTTAAGGTTTCTGGGTCGTGCTGGCTCTGTGAGTTCCCCGGAGACCTCACATTTCAATCCTGTGTAGGTCATGTCCTCCAACTTATCCTTTTGTACTTCATCAGGAATCTTATAACGAAGGATAACCGATTCACCATTTTTCACCACAGCCCGTCCCATAAGCCTGTCTCCGTCAATTTCCGGTTTCTCCTTGAAGGTAATCGAGTACTTGGTTTGATAGGGAGAAAGCTCTGTGGCATTCTTATCTATTTGAATAGATGCGAGAAAATATGAAGCAGGAAGAAGTAACAAGGTAAACACAAGTGATAGCGCGGGGAGTAAACGTATGATGAGGATCGAGAGGAAAACAGCCAGAAAAAATGCACCCCATTGAAAGTGAAGTGCAAGTGAAGTACCGGCAAGGCAGGATAGTGCCGGGTATATAAGTTGTCCTTTTTTCAAGAAAAATTACTCCTTGAAAACTTTCTCATGGTCAATTTTATATTTGTTCAGTTCTTCCCTGTCTAACCCCAGCTCCTCAAGCTTCCTCAACATATTCCGGCTCAAGTCCCTCTCCTGTTCATTGTTCACGGTTCCTTCAAAAGGGACCTGTTCTACATGCACTCCTGCCTGTTCAAAAAGCTCTAAGGCATAGGGATGATTTTTATAACTTTCCGCAAAGAACACCTTTTTTATTCCTGCTTGGATGATGCCTTTGCAGCATTGAAGACATGGAAAATGGGTAACATAAATTTCTGCATTATCTGTCGGCACACCGAATTTGGCACATTGGATGATCGCATTCATTTCTGCATGAATCGTTCTCACACAATGGTTATCGATCACATAGCAGCCTTCATCCACACAGTGGACTCCTCCTGCAATCGAGCCATTATAGCCTCCTGCAATGATTCGTTTGTCGCGGACGATTGTTGCACCGACTGTCAGACGGGTACAGGTGCTTCGGAGTGCAAGTAAATGGGATTGAGCCATAAAATAGTTGTTCCATGAGATACGTGGCATAAATAAAACTCCTTTATTCGATTTCTCTTAGGGATAAGTGTAAATGAAAATGAAAAAATGGGCAAAGGGAATCCTCTCAATTCAGAGGTTAATTTACAGTGATATTTTCTTTGAGCTTATCAAAAGTACCCTCTCCAATCCCTGATACCTCCATTAACTCTTCAATTGTTTGAAAAGGGCCATTTTCTGAACGGTAATCAAATATCGCTTTGGCTTTAGCAGGCCCTATCCCAGGCAGACTCTCAAACTCCAACGCTTCCGCCTGGTTGATATCCAGCATCTCTTCACCTTCAGGAATAACAACAGAGGCTGGCACTGCTCCAGGTTCCCCTTCCTCCGGCACATAGATCACCATTTCATCAGTAACCCGCTGCGCCAGGTTCACGCTCGTGTCTTGTGCAGCTGCAGTAAAACCCCCTGCCCGAATAATAAGATCGTTCACCCTTTCACTTTGAACAGCCTTATAGATCCCGGGCTTATGAACGGCTCCTTTTACATCAACGAAAATCTCTTTATTCAAAGGCTGGGCAGCCTCTTCTTCAGGGGCAGAAGGAACCTGATCATCCACCACCGGCAATGGCTCATTTTGAATATCTGCAGGTGCACTTTGTCCACCAGATCCATTCAACAAAATGAATAGGACCATTAGAACTGCAATTAAGATAATGATCAGAATTTTATACTTATCCAGAAGCGACTGTAACATGTATTCTTCTCCTTTAAATTGCATATTCGAGATTTGCTGCTCATAGGAATGATAAGGGAAAGCTCTTTTGACTGGGGGAATTTTGCGTTTTAGTAACCCTTTACTGCCTATGGTAAGAACACAGTTCTGAAGAAAATAGGCATATAAGATAGCTGCTAAACATGCATGAGAATGGATTTTAGAAGGAGGGCAGCACATGAAGGTAGGAATAGTGGGAACAGGCAATATGGGCGGCATATTAATCCAAGCTTTTATTGAGTCAGGAGCAATTTCTCCTTCTGACCTCAATGTAGTGAATCGCACAAGAAGCAAAGCAGAAAAGTTTCAGCAAAACTATCGTGATATTTCCATATATAATGAGCCGGCCAAGCTCATTCAAGACTCTGATGTGATCTTTATTTGTGTCAAACCACTGGATATTTTTGAGGTTCTGAAAAATAATCAACACCATTTCACTAAGGAAAAATGCATTGTATCCATTACAAGTCCTGTGAGTGTCGAGCAGATTGAGTCTCTTGTTGACTGCTCATGCATGAGGGTCATCCCGAGCATCACTAACCGCGCATTGAGCGGAGTGTCACTATTTTCGTTTGGCTCCAATTGTACGGAAGAATGGAAAACATCTATATGGGAGCTGTTCAGTACTGTTTCCACCCCCGTGAAAATTGATGAAAACATTACCCGGGTTTCTTCGGATATTGTCAGCTGCGGACCAGCTTTCTTCACTTATTTAACAAGAAAGTTCATACAAGGTGCAGTCAGCGAAACGGAAATAGATGAAACGACCGCAACTGTACTGGCTTCTGAAATGCTGATTGGATTAGGAGAATTGCTGAAGAAAGAGGTATATACACTGGATGCCCTGCAGGAGAAGGTATGTGTTAAAGGCGGAGTTACAGGAGAAGGCATATCTGCCATGGAAGGACAAATAGGAAGTCTGTTTCCTGAACTGTTCAAAGCCACTCACAGAAAGTTTGATGAAGATATTTCCGAGACGAAGAAGCAATTTGGAATCTGACTATTATTTAATTCTATAACCGGATAGGAAATCCTTTATTTTTCGAAAAGAAAATAGATTACATTATACCTGGAGAAAAAAGAGGGCTTTCAAAGCTTGATATATACTTAAATAATGCACAAGTGCCCCTTTTGGCTCCGGCAGGAAAATAGCAGCTGGAGAGAAATTGGGCTTTCTTTTTTTCTCAAGGTTTTTTTGACCCTGAGGTACGCCACGTCCGTTCCTGTGGCTACAGCCTGGAGAATGATTGTCCACTTGCCCCAGCACGAGGTAAGATCCAACAAACCTAATTTGAATGTCTTTCATTGAGTAACTAGCGTTAAAAATAAGGGAATATTCTTCCGCTAAATGCAGGCTTGGCCTCAATTTGTTGATGAATAGGGGAAGTTTTTTCCCTTATTTGCAAAAAAGCACCTTATTTTAAGTGTTTTGAGTTGAATAAGGGAATATTTTTCCTCTAATTAAGCTGTTTTAGGTGCTATTTACTAATTAAGGGAACTTTATTCCTCTATAAAAAGCGCAATCGCTCTTTTGACCCCCGAGAGGCTAAGTCCGCTCCTCTTGGTAGGGACTTTGGGCTCTGGAGCTGGATTTAGAGACGATGCGGAATTATTTATTAAAAATAAAGAAAGAACTAAACGGCTCTTGACCACAGGCAGTTAGTTCTTGTTTAATTATCAAAAAAGAACGAAATCCTATACGATTTCGTCCTGCATTCTTATTTTCGTTTACAAGTGAAGAAAATTCTTTCACTGAGATCGCCAGGCGGGGCATCCGTGAAATCTGCTGTAATGTCCGTCACTTCGAATCCTGCTTCCTTCAGCCAGTTTTCCAATGTCAGAATGGGAAACGTCCGTTGGTGATGGAGTTCCTCCATGCGTTCGTACTGACCTGTTTCATCATCTCTGACAAAGAAGGTCAGCTCATGTTCCACACTGTTTGGCTCTTCACCCGGAAAGCAGTCCCATATATAAGATACCTCTTCATCATTATAAGTAAAGGTCTCATTCAAAAATATCTGAGTGATTTTGAAAATGGAGTGTACATCAAATAAAAATAAGCCGTCATCCCGCAGATGTTCTCTTACTTGTTTAAATGTACTGATGACTTTTTCTTCCGTTTCCAAGTAGTTTAATGAATCACAAAATATAGAAATGATATCAAAACTGCCCAACCCTTGGAGTTCACTCATATCCTGCTGATATAACGGAAGCTGCAATCCTTCATTCTCTGCTTTTTCCCTGGCCATGAAGAGCATGTCTTCAGACAGGTCGATGCCGGTTACTGAATACCCTTCTTTCAAAAGCCTCAAAGACAGCTCACCCGTCCCGCATCCCAAGTCCAAAAGTTCCCTGCCGCTGACTGCGTGTTTAACAGCCTGGGCTTGGACGAATTCGACCCAGGAATCATAAGGGACATCCTTCATCAAGTAATCATAAATGTAGGCGAACTGCTGATAACTCATTGCTCGATCTCGCTGCTTACGTCAATAAGCGGTGCATCTCCCCAGAGCCTTTCCAGTTTATAATATCCTCTTTCTTCTTTATGGAAAACATGTGCTACAACATCGCCCATATCGACAAGCACCCAGCGAGCCTCATCGAAGCCTTCCATACGCTTCACATCATGTCCATTCTCTTCAGCTTTTTCCTTCAGTTCCCTTGCAATTGCCTGAACCTGTTTATCAGAATTACCATGGCAGATCACAAAGTAGTCCGCGATCAGCGAAATGCCTTTCATATCAAGAGCAACAATATCTTCTGCCCTTTTATCATCCGCCGCTTTATATGCAACTGTAAGCAAGTCTTTACTGTTCATCATATCAACTCCTATTTTTTAGAACTAATTCATTGAATGTGTAGAAGGTCTCTGGAAAAACCGCCTGATTCTTCTTCATCAAAAATGTGATTGAGTTTCTGATGGAAACAATCAATGCCTCTTCAAGATTATCTTTTGCCAATTCCCTGACTTCATCCACCCCAGGAAAGTGCCTGCCCGGCTCGATATAATCAGCAAGGTATATAACTTTTTCAAGGTTTGTCATTCCAGGCCTTCCAGAGGTATGGAAACGAATGGCGTCCAGGATTTCCTCATCCTCTACACCCGCTTCTTTTCTCACGAGATAAGCTCCCACAGGGGCATGCCATAATTCAGCGTTATACTCCAAAAGGCGTTTATCCATTTCTTCTGTTTCAATAATTTCCTTCATTTCTTCTTTCGGGCGGAATTTTGCATAATCGTGAAAGATTGCTGCCATTTCAGCTTTATCTCGATCTGCATTGTATCGCTCCGCCAGTTCTATCGCTGTTTCCATAACGCCAAGTGTATGCTGATAACGGTGTTCTGTCAGCTGAGCCCTGACAAGATTTAATGCCTTATCTCTATCCATATAGTTTCCCCTCTCGTATATAATCTGACACCCCTTCAGGAATAAGGTACTTCACAGTCTTTCCTGCAGCGATTCTGTCTCTGATCATTGTCGAAGAGATTTCTATTTGGGGGACATCAGCCATAATTACATTATAAGGAGAATCCGTCTCATATCCAGGTCGCTGAACGCCAACGAATTGGATAAGCCGGGACAATTCTTGGATCATATGCCATTTAGGCAGATAGTCAATCATGTCTCCGCCTATTATGAAATGAAACTCTGAATCGGGTTCCCTCTCAATAAGAAGTTTTATCGTCTCGTAGGTATAAGATGGACCTTCCTTCTCCAGCTCGATTGGTTCAAGTACAAACCGCGGATGATTCTCTATAGCGCAGATGACCATTTCTTTGCGCTGTTCTGAAGAAGTGTCTCCTGTTATTTGTTTATGAGGGGGGATCCCCGCCGGCATGAATCTGACTTCATCCAGACCAAACTGATCCAGAACTTCGTTCGCTATGATTAAATGCCCCATATGCGGGGGGTTGAATGTACCCCCTAATAAACCAACACGCTTACCCATTTTGGACCTCCTTTATCTAGGAAGTTCGATTTTTTTGTTTTCCTTTGATTCCTTGTACAGCACAATTGTCAAGCCGATGATTTGAACGATATTCGCATTCGTTCCAGAAGCCAGTTCATCTGCCACGGTGTCCTTATCTTCATCACAGTTTTGCAGAATGCTTACTTTAATCAGCTCTCTCGCTTCCAGCGCTTCACTGATTTGCTTAATCATATTTTCGTTGACTCCGCCTTTGCCGACTTGAAATATCGGATTAAGATGGTGAGCCTCTGAACGTAAATATCTCTTTTGTTTGCCAGTTAACATATTAACCTCCCAGATGTTGTTGGACAATATTTTTCATTCGCTCGGAATCTGGTTTGACTCCTGTCCAAAGTTCGAAGGCAAGCGCTCCCTGATGAACGAACATGCCGATTCCATTTTCTCCATGACCTCCAAGTTCCCGGAATCTCCGGATAATCTTGGTCAATGGAGGGTTGTAAATTATATCTGATACAAATGCACCCTTTTTGATCTTGTCCACCCTCAGCGGCACGTCATTTACTTCAGGAAACATGCCGACAGAGGTGGTTTGGATGATAATATCATAGTTCTCCAAGGTTTGTTCAGCCTGTGTCAAGGATAAAGAAGAGGCTGTACATACAAATGGACATTCTTCTATGATCACTTCTCCTCTTTCCGGTGTGCGGTTGCAAATATCAATATATTCAAAGCCTGAAGCAGCAAGTGAATAAAAGATCGCCCTCGCCGCTCCCCCGGCACCTATAAGCAGGACTCTCTTATTTTCCAGAGGAAAAGGACAGTTCTCCTTCAGTGACCTTAAAAACCCCATGCCATCCGTATTATATCCGACAAAGCGGCCATCTCTTCTCACCACTGTATTGACAGCTCCAATCGCCTTAGCGAGAGGATCCACTTCATCCAGGAGCGGAATGATTGCCTGCTTATGGGGAATGGTCACATTAAAGCCTTTGACCCCTAAAACCTTCAAGGCCCTTACAGTTTCTCCAAGTTCTTCGCTATCTACCAGAAACGGCTGATAATGTGCATCAATGTCCCTTTCCTGGAAAGCGTCATTGTGCATGATGGGGGACATCGAATGGGCAATAGGATTTCCAATTACACCATATAACGTTTTCATCGGGCACCCTCCACCTAAATCAATGATTTCCTCAAGAAAACACTTACGCCTTTCGGAACATGAGCAGCAATGGTGGCACCCTCATCATTGATCGTCACCCAGCCTAGTCCCGAAAAGACAACATCGGTCTTTCCTTCTTTTATCTTGAATTCATGCCTCACAAGTTCAGGGAATCCGTCCATATCATCTTTCCTTGGCGGCTGCAGCATCTCTCCCACATGGTTTGCATAAAGCTCATCAGCATTATCTACCTTGGTGCGGTGGATGTTCAGCTCGTTGGAAAGATAGCAGACAAATGAACGCCTGCCTCCTGCAAGGTAATCAAACCGAGCCAGCCCGCCAAAGAAAAGTGTTTGTCCTTCATTCAACTGAAACACTTTAGGCTTGATCTCTTTTTTCGGTGTGATGTACTTTAAATCCCGCTTATCTACATAATGGGCCATTTGGTGATGGTTGATGATGCCCGGTGTATCGATTAGGGCTTCACCATCATCCAGGGGAATTTCAATCATATCAAGAGTCGTACCAGGGAAATGGGAAGTTGTGATAATATCCTCTTCACCTGATACATGGTGAATGACACGATTAATGAACGTGGACTTACCAACGTTTGTACAACCCACAACGTAGACACTTCTGCCTTCACGATACTGTTCAATGGCTTCAACCGCTTCTTCGATATACTGCCCTTTTGCAGCGCTCATAAGCTTAACATCCACCGGTTTCAATCCGAGCTGTTTGGCCTGGAACTTCATCCAATGAATCAACTTAGCCGGCTTTACAGATTTAGGAAGCAAATCTACCTTGTTTCCAATAAGGAGAACCGGGTTATTTCCTACAAATCGGTGAAGGCCTGGAAGCCAGCTGCCATTGAAGTCGAAAATATCGACTACTTTTACAATAAGCCCCTCGCCTCTGCCGATTTCATTCAAGATCTTTAAAAAGTCATCATCTGTCAAGGAAACATCCTGTACTTCGTTATAGTGTTTCAGCCGAAAACATCTCTGACAGACAATTTCATCCTTCTCCAATGAGGACGGAGGAGCATAGCCAAGCTTCTCCTTATCCTCAGTTTGAATGCTGACTCCGCATCCGGTACATACAATTTTGGTCACTTTTCTTCCTCCCATTGAATCATGCCCTTACGTTTAAAAAAGTTCATGATTCTTCTTTCCACTTTCCGGTTGAATTTTGTAATGAACCCGTCAGTCTGGGCAACCGGCACTACAAGAATGGTATAAAAGCCGCCGCGGTTTCCGCCCAGCACATCTGTCAGCAGCTGGTCGCCTACAACCACAGCTTCTTCTTTCTTGACTCCCATTTCCCTGACTGCCCTTTTAAAGGCACGTCCCATAGGCTTTCTCGCCTGAAATATAAAAGGTATGTTCAAAGGCTCAGCAAATCGCTTCACGCGGTCTTCATTATTATTGGAAACAACCGTTACCTTAATCCCGTTGTCCTGCATTAACTTGAACCATTTAATCAGCTTCGGAGTCGCCTGGGCTCTGTCCCATTCAACCAAAGTGTTATCAAGATCAGTGATAATTGCTTTGATTCCCTGCTCCTTAAGCGTTTCCGGTTTTATTTGAAAAACGTCTTTAACTTGCTCATTGGGCAAAAAAGATTTTAACACGTTTTAACACCTCTAACTTTCTGTTTCTACCGATTTAATCATAACCAATTTTCCCTTTAGATTCAAAATTAACCATTTTTATAATTGCCAACGAATTATTCTACCATCATTTAAGATTGAAGGCATTACTTTAGAGAAGATTAATTTAGAAAACTCTTTAATATATGGTGACATTAAGTGAACACAAAAGGTTATTCCATAAATTTCTTAAATAATTTTCGACAAAATGAAGCGATATTCAGTCTGTGGATAACTTTATACACATTATCCCCCTAGAACTTATGGAATATAAACCCTTTATGAACAACTTAACCACAAGTTATCCACCTGTAGCTGTGGATAACAAGAACGCTTGTTCTGTTTGTTTAAATTTGGTAGAGTAATGATACAAAGTTAAAACTTACTATTTATATGAGATAAACATTGAAAAAATGATAACTTTTTGGAGGTGAACACTGTGCGCAAACTTTCTGATGATCTATTGATTGAATCGTATTACAAAGCGAGAGATCTCAAACTCAATCCAGAATTTATTCGCCTCATTGAAACTGAAATTCACCGTCGTTCCTTATCCTACCGTATCAAGATCTCTTCTTGATCCATATTTTAAAAACAGGCGTTTATCGTAACGGGTTCGGTTTTGGAGTACAAACATTAAAAAAGCAATTAAAATAGAGTTCCAATTCGCATATGAATTGGAACTCTTATTTTTGTTGTTGTTAAAGGATTTATAATAATTTAACATACTAATTCACAACAAAAATCGCACCCTATTTCACAAGAGTCTGATAGCCAACATACTCCTGCGAATTGGTGTGTTAAAACGTATGCGAATTGGTTATACTAATCCTAGTGTAAATTCAATAGGAGCGGTGATAAATGAAATTTATTAAACCAAAAAACCTAAATGCAGAAAACGTTGATTGGTTGGTATCGGAAAGAGCTAGAACAATCGTAAAAAGCTATGCAGAATATTCGGAGCACACGGAAAGTGAAATCGTGAATCAATTTCTTCTAAACCTCTTAGACGATGAAGATTTCATAGACTGGATAGATAACAAACGGAATAATCGCAGGCTCATTCAACAACTTGGAATCGAAGATAAGGTTGTGGCAAAGTAGATGGCAAATCTTAAACGACTAGCTACCAAAGAAGATAATGTTGTGAACGTCCTTTCTCCGCTTACGATGGATGAGATTACTAATCGGAACAAGGATTATCAGCACCTGACTCCCAAGCAATTTGGGACAAGATATAGTCAGTTATTGTTTCAGCCAGTTGGATTTACGCTAAATGGAACGGAGCACCGAATTCAATACAACCATTGTGCGAATCCATATTGCCTTTGGCACGGATTACCTCAACTGAAATTCGAGACTAAAAGAAAGCCGAGTCGATATCGCTTAACAGGTTCTGGTACAGAAAAATCGATTAAATGCAACCCTGACCCTAAAGGTGGAGCTGTGTTAGGGTGTTATACAAATACACTATCAAATTGGTCAATTGCTGAGGAAATCGAGCGTTTGGTTCGTGTCAACACTGTTCAAGAACAACAGCCTGATTATGAGTTTCATAAGGACGGCTGTTCCGTTGGAGAGACAACACCTTTTACTGCCGCCAAAGAATTTCATAAACGAGGTAAAAGCAAGGCGAAATCGCAACGGTATCAATGTAAAACGTGCAAGAAGTTTACTAACGTCTTACCGAAAGGGAGACAAGCCATCACCTATCACCAGCAAAGAAGCGATATATTGCCTCTGTTTATGAAGTTACTGTTAAGCCGAGCACCCATAACAAGAACTTGTGAAATTTTAGGAATAGGTAGAGGAACTTACTATGACAAGTTGGAATTTCTTTATCGGAGATGCTTGGAATTCCTGGAACGTCACGAGACCAAACCACTTCAAAAGGTGACATTCAAAGAAATATGGGTAAACACGGATAAGATGACCTACTTCCTCAACAATGTGCGTCAAAAAGGAATGGGTGGAAGTCGTTACAGTGATGTTGAGGACAGTCAATTCCCAACGAATGTAGTGGTATCATCTGATGTTCACTCTAGGTATGTATTCCGTTCAGATGTAGCTTACGACTGGACCTCTACACTTGGAGACATAGCATTGGATACGGTACTTCAAAAAGAGGACCACCTCAATGAATTCGCAAAAAAGAATGCTCGGTTTCCGAAGTATTCTCATTATCCGCAGCCACCAACAAACAATGATACGCAGGACGAAGTGAAGTATCGTAGTGATATGTCCAAGTTTAATCGTAGAGCTCAATATATGGACGGGTTCCACGTTGGAGCAACTTATACTACTATTGCTCACCTATGGCTCATCAAACAGCTTGTAAGAGCTTCTGAATGGCGATTTGTAACTGATGAGGACTCTTCTATTACCACATCGATAAATCGTGTTTTCGCAAAAGAGATGATTCATTCAGACGCTCATCATTTTCTCTGTCAAACAGATAAGACAAAGACACGAAAGCAAGCTCGTGAAGAATTTGTTGAGGCTAAAATGGAACTGCTGGATTGGGGTAGTAACCGAGGATATGGTACAACTTCTTTGAGGAAACTTGCGTTTTTACAACTAGAAGAATTGTTCCAACATCACTCTTTTCATAAGGAAGTAACTTTTGTGACTGCTAAACTAAAGTAGACAGTTTTTGCTAGATAAGATGAAACACTTATTTACCCTAATATACCAGTAAAATATATGGCCCTTCCATTGTATGATGATGGTTTGATTTGTAAATCATTGGAGGGCTGAGAAAAGGTGGATAAGTGGGAAATGTATATGGAAATACAGCAGTTACTCAAGAAAGGGTTCAGTAAAACCAAAGTAGCAGATAAGCTGGGGGTGTCCAGGGCGACTGTATATCGTCACCTTAAGAGATCTCCTTCGGAGACGGCAGAATGGGTTGAATCCTTACAAACAAGAAAGAAAAAGTTGGATCCTTATAAAGAGTTAATCTTGAATTGGTTAAGGGAACATCCTGATCTTTCACATCCTGATCTTTCAGCAGCCTTTCCTTATGAAAAGAGTGATGTTTTTACAACTAGAAGAATTGTTCCAACATCACTCTTTTCATAAGGAAGTAACTTTTGTGACTGCTAAACTAAAGTAGACAGTTTTTGCTAGATAAGATGAAACACTTATTTACCCTAATATACCAGTAAAATATATGGCCCTTCCATTGTATGATGATGGTTTGATTTGTAAATCATTGGAGGGCTGAGAAAAGGTGGATAAGTGGGAAATGTATATGGAAATACAGCAGTTACTCAAGAAAGGGTTCAGTAAAACCAAAGTAGCAGATAAGCTGGGGGTGTCCAGGGCGACTGTATATCGTCACCTTAAGAGATCTCCTTCGGAGACGGCAGAATGGGTTGAATCCTTACAAACAAGAAAGAAAAAGTTGGATCCTTATAAAGAGTTAATCTTGAATTGGTTAAGGGAACATCCTGATCTTTCAGCAGCACAAGTAGAAGATTGGTTGATGGAAAGGTATAAAGAGCTTGAAGTGGGTGAAAGCACAGTCCGTGCTTACGTAAGAGAGCTAAGAGTTGAATATAAAATAGCTAAGGAATCTTCACCAAGGGATTATGAAGCAATTCTGGATTCACCAATGGGGGAACAGGTCCAAGTTGACTTTGGGCACACCAAGCAAAAAACGTCTGGTAATAAAGTAGTAAAGCTGAACTTTATTGCCTTTGTGCTATCTAACTCGAGATACAAATATAAAGAGTGGTTAGATCGCCCCTTTACAACTCAAGATGTCATTCAAGCTCATGAAAATGCCTTTCAATGGTTTAGTGGAATTCCAGGAGAACTCGTGTATGATCAGGATAGCTTAATTGTGGTGAGCGAGAATGGCGGTGATCTCATTTTAACGAAAGAGTTCCAGCACTATAAACAAACTCGCAAATTAAACCTTCGGGTTTGTAGGAAAGCCGATCCAGAAAGCAAAGGGAAAATAGAAAACGTTGTAGGATTTATTAAGTACAATTTCGCCAAGTATAGAGTGTTCAATAATATTGATTCCTGGAATGAGCAAGGATGGGAATGGTTAAACCGTACAGGTAATAGAAAAATCCATAACACAACAAAAAAAAGACCGGTCGAAGTGTTCTCCTTGGAAAAGCAACACTTAAGACCAGTCTCAGGAAACATTAATTTCCTAAACAATCATGAAAATAGTATAACAAGAAGCGTCCATAAGGACAATACCATACGGTATTTATCCAATAGGTACTCCCTTCCACTTGGAACTTTTCATATGAATGAAACTGTCTCAATAAAAGAAACAAAAGACAGAGAACTATTAATCTATCACTCTGAGACAGGAGAACTTCTGGCCAAGCATCAGATTCCAGATGGTAAAGGACAATTAATTAAAGACAGAAAGCATACAAGAGATCGCACAAAAGGAATTGATGCATTCATTGATACTGTGGCGAACCGATTCCAAGAAACAGAAACGGCCTACGATTACTTGGATAAACTTCGTGAGAAGTACCCACGGTATATTCGTGATCAGTTACAAATGATACTAAAAGAAACAAAACAAAATAACGAGCAACTTCTAAMAGCAGCCCTCTCGGAATGTATCAAGAGAAACTTATATAGTGCAACGGATTTCAGCGATATCATTTTATACCTCAAGCGACAACGCCAGGTTCATGATACAACAAACGACAAAGCTGAGACTGTTTCACCATTAAATAGCATATCCGGTTGGATTATAGAAACAGAAGCACAAAAGAGAAATGTCGATGCCTATACTGCCTTATTGGAAGAAGGTGATCTAAGTTGAATCAGCTTCAGGAAGTCCAAGATATATTTAGATCCCTTAGGTTATCTGAAACAGCAGATCGATTGCCAGAGTTAATAAGAGAAGCTGAGATAAGGGATTTGTCCTTTACTCAGTTTCTACTAGATGTAGCAACCTATGAACAAAAACGAAGAGATGAAAAGCAGCTGGAAAGGCGATTAAAGTGGGCAACGTTTCCCTTCCATAGAACAGTGGATGAGTATAACGTGAAAGAGCAAAAGTCTTTGAGCAGTAAGAAGTTGAACCAGTTAAAAGACTTAACTTGGATTGAACAGCTATATAATATCATTTTTCTAGGACCGCCAGGTGTCGGTAAGACCCATCTATCGATAGGTCTTGGAATTGAAGCTTTAAACCAGGGATATAAAGTGATCTTTACCACTATGGGAGATCTAATTCAGGCATTAAAGACAGAAGAAATAACCAGGAAATCCAAAACAAGAATGAAGCGAATTAGAGAGGCAGATTTGGTTATCATTGATGATTTGATGTTTATGGCAATGGATAAACAGGAAGCTAACATGTTCTTCCACCTCATTAACAACCTTTATAATCAATCCTCGATTATACTTACATCTAATAAAGGACCTAAAGAATGGGGGGAGCTATTGGGCGACCAAGCCATCACGACAGCTATATTGGACCGGATCTTACATCGAGTGGAAATAGTTCATTTAAATGATGATAGTTGGAGAATGAAACATCGAAAAACAATTTTTGGTGAACAAAGTGTCTCAAATTAATCAGCAAAAATTGTATCATTCTACTTGACGGTCACATACTTGACGGTCACA
>NZ_VTEH01000005.1:0-217500 GCF_008180615.1 Rossellomorea vietnamensis | reverse complement strand
GTGCAAAGAATGAACGACATGGTTATAAGCATCAAGATGATGTTTGTTTTCAAAAAATGCTTTTCCGTCGAGGTACCTGCGGATAAGTTTAGAAAACTCCAATCCTATTTTTATTTTCCTTCCATAGAACGGGAAATCCCTTAGTTCCATTTTTAAATTGCTTATATATTCATTTCTGTCAAAAATGATCTTTCCGTTAAACAGCCATTCTACGATCTTTCTGTTTGTCCCGAGAAGCATCCATTCTTTCAATTTTTCCTCACTTATTATATGAAGGGCCGCTTTTTGCTGTTCATAGGAATAATGCTTTATAAAAACAGGAGTTTCGCTTTCCTTCACTATAATAAGTAAAACAATATCAAAAGTATCTGTCAGCGGGCTAGCTTTTTGCCGCTGGTCAATCATCAGTACTCCTAAAGTATCGGGGTGGCTTGCTCTTTCTTGGTATATGGGTCTTAATATATCTTCCATCTATTGATTCCTCCACTTACTTTCATTGGATTACTATTTCGACGGGGAAATAAAAAATCCTCCCTCTTCCACAGTCAAATTTCGACAAACTCATGTCCGCAGCACTCAATACCAAGTAAATATGGTATAGTATTTTTTTAGGAGGGACAATAATGGCCAAAAAATATTCAAGTAAAATTAATAAAATCCGCACGTTTGCTCTGAGCTTGATTTTTATCGGCTTCATCATTATGTATGGCGGAATTTTCTTTAGAGAACACCCTATCGTCATGACTATTTTTATGCTGCTCGGATTACTCGCTATAGTTGGAAGTACTGTTGTTTACTTCTGGATCGGCATGTTATCCACCAAGGCGGTACAGGTTGTTTGCCCGAATTGCGGCAAACCTACCAAAATTCTCGGACGAGTCGATATGTGCATGTATTGCAATGAGCCTTTGACTCTTGACAAAGGTCTTGAAGGAAAAGATTTCAACGAAAGTTACAATAAAAAGGGGTAACCCTTTTCAGAAACAGTGCTGTTGCACTCAAAGGATAAGAAAAAGGAATCGCCGAAATATCCGGCAATTCCTTTTTTAATGTTCTTTATTCGTACTGCAGTCATCGCAGGTTCCGTATATCTCCATCCTATGATTGCGAACTTTGAAACCAGTGACGTGTGAAGCGAGATGTTCCACTTCGTCCAGTCCCGGGTAGTGAAAGTCGACGATCTTTCCGCACTCGTCGCAAATTACATGATAATGATCGGTTGTCACATAATCAAAACGGCTGGATGCGTCTCCATAAGTCAACTCTTTTACTAATCCCACTTCCCTGAAGACTCTCAGGTTGTTATAGACTGTCGCTACACTCATATTCGGGAACTTACCTTCTAATGCTTTATAAATATCATCAGCAGTTGGGTGCGCCATAGAATGTATCAAGAATTCCAAAATCGCATGACGTTGGGGAGTAATACGGACTCCAGTTTCCTTCAGCGTGTCGATCGCTTCTTTCAATTGGACCTCTGACATCGCCATGCACCTCTATTCCATAAAGATTATTATTTTATAATGTTTATAATTAGTGTACTAACGTTGGTAAGGTTTTGTCAATAAAACTCCTCATTAATTCCCTTGATGAAGATTTTGTTCCTTTTCTCCAAGCTGATTGTTGATGTATCTTGCTGCAACAAACAGGAAATCTGAGAGACGATTTAAATACGACAAGACGAGCGGATTAACTTCATCTTCAATACTGACCGATTCTCTCTCCGCTCTGCGGACAACCGTTCTTGCAGTATGTAATGCCGCTCCTGCAGGATGGCCGCCGGGAAGAATGAAGTTGGATAACGGAGTCAAGGCGGAGTCCCACTTATCGATCGTTGATTCAAGGTTCTTCACATCCTCTTCCGTCACCTTCCATTTTACTTCTTTCCCAGAAGGTGTCGCGAGCTCTGCACCTACATGGAACAAGGTCGTTTGAATCTTATGGAAGACCGCTTCGAACTCCCCGCGATCTTCAAAGTACTCATTCTTAATATAGCTTAACCCAAGGCCAATTAAAGAATTCGCTTCATCACAGGTCCCGTAGGCTTCCACTCTGCGGTCTGCTTTGGAAACACGCTGCCCGTATACAAGGGAAGTCGTCCCTTTATCACCAGTTTTAGTATAAATCTTCATAACTCAGTACCCTCTTTCCACCTGAATTTTGTTTATATAATCATTACCATTATAAATATAAGTTGTGAGGTTCTTTTTAAATATATCAAAAGAACGTGGAAGGTAATATTCGGTCCTGCTGGACAGATGCGGAGTGATTGTCACTTTATCCATCTTCCAGAAAGGGTGATCCCTTTCCAGCGGCTCCCTTTCAAAGACATCCAGATAAGCATGTGAAAGTTCGTTATTCTGCAGCGCATCAATAAGAGTGGAACTTTCAAACAAGTCCCCTCTTCCTATATTTATGAATACAGAGGACTTCTTCATACGTTGAAAATGCTCTTTTTTTAATAAGTATCTGGTTTCTAATGTACTCGGAAGGATAGATATCACATAATCCGCTTTTCCGAGTACGTTCTTCAACTCTTTAAGAGGATACATTTCATCGAAGTCCGCTTTTGGGAATCCATTAGTATTTATACCCAAAACCTTCATTCTGAAAGCTTTACCCAGTCTGGCGATTTCTCTTCCAATCGCACCAGCCCCCAGGATGAGCAAGGTTTTCCCTAATAATTCAGAACTTGGAGCCTCCCTCTCCCACAGACCCTGACTGATATCTTCCCTGACCCTGGGAAATTGTTTGGCATGCTGGAGCATGGATCCCAAGGCATATTCAGCCATCGGTACAGCATGGATACCCTTCACATTGGTCACTAAAATGCCTTTTTCTTTAATAAGCTTTAAGGGCATTAACTCCAAGCCGGCTGACATGACCATAATCCAGCGCAGCTTCCGAGCCTTCCTAATATGTTCGTCAGTCATGTCTTCTCCGAAAGTGACAATCACTTCTGCTTCAGGCAAACAATCTGAAGCTTGCTGCATTGAGTCAAAATACTCAAACCGGCACCCGGGATGCTCCTCTTCTATTTCTCTTAGTAATTTCTCCGGTGCTTGAAATGTGTACAGTACTTTCATTATGGCACCTCTATTTCCAGCGCTTTGTAAGTTTATTTTATCATTTCAATCTTCTAATTCCTATTAAATGGTTTAGAAGTGGAGTGCCTGTGGAGGGTAGATGAACACTTCGACTCCCATTTACGCTAAATAACAGATTTTCATAAAAAAAGACTTAGAGATCATTGCCTCTCTAAGCCTTTTTGAGTGTAATACTGTTTATCCGGTTTGTTCTGAAGTTTACTGTATTAAGCTTTACAAGTAAAACCGTTGATTCTTAATAGCTTACTTTTTTCATCTATGCCTTTTCTTCGTCATTCTCTATTATCTCGAGCTGAAGTATAGGCGCTTCCCCTTCCACTCCATTTATTGCTTTATCCAATTCCAGAATACCCTCCAAGAAGTCACCGATATGCTCGCTTTCTACATCTTCAATGGCAAATATCTGCTGCGCGAAATTCGAATCCAAAATTGCGGTATTCACTTCTCCGAATGATTTGGCATCAAACGGCAGGAAGTCTTGAAAAACACTGACGAGTTCGTTTAAAGATACCGGAGAATCCACCGTTTCCTCCACAGCTTCCAGATGCTCCTGCAATAACTGGTTTTGAGCCCTTAACTCCTCTAGTTCCGCCATCAACTTCAGGTTTTGTTTTTGCAAAAGCTCGTTCTCGTTTTTTAAAATGCTTGTTATTTCCGCTGATTCAGGGGCATTATTGGAACTTCCGGCTGTATTCACTTTCACCTGAATGCACCTCCTGTTTTTGCGATAGTGTATGCAGAACTGGGTGTTTAGTGAACGAATAAGGTTGTTTTCGCATAGATTGCTGCTTTGGAAAAAATCCCAAAAGCCGGATTTCCCCTGGATACGGAGGATTTTCTCTTTGGACAGAGGTGGTAACTCTTTTCCTTCTTGCTATGTCGGGGGAATTACGGTGTTATTTTCCGAATGACATAATAAACAGCAACAAAGTTTACGAAAAGAGCCATAAAAAAAAGAACGGCCGCGTTATGCAGCCGTCAAAGATCCGAGACTTATTTGAGGAGGTATGCCCTACTTTAATCTATGTAATATGAAGGGAAGTGAATGGACAAAAGCCTCCTCTTTTTAAAAATAGGCCTTATTGAAGGTTTTCTTTTATATAATTCAGCGCTTCTTCTACATGGCCCTTCACTTTCACTTTTCTCCATTCTTTTGCGATATTTCCTTCTTTATCAATGATGAAGGTTGACCGCTCAATGCCCATGTATTCTTTTCCGAAGTTTTTCTTCAGCTTCCAGACCCCATAATCTTCCGCCGTTTCATGATTTTCATCTACGAGCAAAAGGAAAGGCAGTCCATGTTTCTCAACAAACTTCTCATGTTTATTCTTTGGATCAGGACTTACGCCAAGGATCACTGCATCAAGATCCTCGAATTGATCATGCTGGTCCCTGAAATCACATGCCTCCGTGGTACAACCCGGAGTCATATCTTTGGGATAAAAATAAAGCACGATATTTTCCCCTTCGTAATCAGAGAGTTTTACCGTTTCACCATTACTGGCTTCAAGTTCAAATTGCGGGGCCTTCTTCCCTGTTTCAAGTGTCATTTAAGATCCTCCTATCATTTGAATACTTTTAGCTTACCCAAAATGAATGGAGTGCTCAACTGTTTGTCCTTCCAGGCGGCTTTCCTCTCTGTTCATCGACAAAAAATGTTTTTATCACAAAAGCGGCAGGAATGGTATACCCCAGCCATGATTCAACGAGCGCAATTCCCCTTCCCACTCCTATAGGCGTCACATCTCCATATCCAACAGAAAACAGGGTGACTCCGCTGAAATATAAACAGGTGAACAAGTGATCAAGAAAATCTCCTTGAATTACTTCTCCTCCCTCTGTCAGCAGGTCGATTCCTTCCACTTCCAGAAGGACGTAGACCAGTCCAAAACCCAGCATCAGCACAAGATAAGAAATGCCCAACAAAAGAAAATTCTTAATGGAGAGATGCTTTTCTCTCCATTTTGACGGAAAAAAGAGGGTTCTTAAACTCATCACCATACAAAACACTATAGCAGTTACCAATATATAAACCATCATTCCTCAACCCTTTTGGATATTGCTTTTAAATGCCTGTCTTACATCTTACGTTTAGACATCACGAATCATGTTGAGCAAACAAAAAAACACCTTCTATAAATAGAAGATGTTCGTTAGGATCCATTCTAGTTCCCTGCTCCCCGATACCTTTTGACCCCTTCATTCCAAAGAAAAATGGAAAGCGCAAAGAAGGCTGTGCCGATCAGCGGAGTCAGGTAGGAAAAGACATACCACTCTTCCCTGCCGAGAAAATAGGCGGCCGGATAAACACCGACGAATGCAAAAGGAAGGATCCAAGTCAGGACAAACCGGATCACGTTATTGTATATGTCCACCGGGTATCTGCCGTAATTTCCGATATTGTACATCATCGGCATTATGGAGGTTTTCGCATCTGACCAGAATCCGATGCTGGCAAGGCATATAAAGATCCCTGCGTAAACCAGTGCCCCGCCTGCCACAAACAACACAAACAGGATCGGGTCCATCCATTCTATCGTGAGGCCGAGGTTCCTCCCTGCATAAACCATGATGACAATTCCCGTCACGACTCCGAACAGTGATTCAAGCTCCATCCTCTCCAGAATGACCTGGAAGAGACTATGAATCGGGCGGGTCAGGATCCTGTCCATTTCGCCTTTCACAATATACCTTTCATTGAAATCCCAGATATTGAAGAAAGTTGAAAACAGGGCGAACGGAACAAGGAAGAACCCATAGATGAAGATGATTTCGTCCCGGGTCCAGCCGCTTAAGAATTGGGTGTGGCCGAAAACAACCAGGATAAAGACTAGATTGACAGCTTGAAAGAGCAGGTCAGAAAGTATTTCAACAACAAGATCTGTTCGGTACTGCAATCTTGTTTTCATATATTGGGAAATATACCGGAAGAACATTGATAGGTAAAACACTTCTCACCCTCCTTGAATAGTCATTTGTTTTTTGGCAATCTGCCACAGCGCCCAGATCGGCACCATCAATACGAGTACCCAAGCAGCCTGCATGCCGAGAGCCTCATATACTTCAAAGCCTTTATAGCCTTCAGTAAAAATCATGCTCGGAACATAACTGATGCTTTGAAAAGGCAGAAACTTCATTGTCTCCTGCGCCCAAAGAGGAAAGAAACTAATTGGCAGCAGGAGTCCTGAAAACAGATCGATAACGACCCGTTTAGCACGTATTAATCCATCATTGTTAAATAAGAAAAAAGTAGTAATTCCAGTCAGCAAATTGATTTGTGTATTAATCATGAAGCTGAAAATGATGGAGACGGCAAAGATCAGCCAAGTGGAAACATTAGCTGACACTTCTATAGGAAATACAAGTGCTACAATCACCATACCGGGAACGGAGAAAAACAGCAGCCTGAATATGCCCTCTCCCAGACCCTGCATGGTTTTCATTCCGAGGTAGCTGTAAGGTCTGATCAATTCGACAGCCACTTTTCCCTCTTTTATTTCGGTTGCTATCTCTCTATCGATGTTATTGAAATAAAACGCCCTCGCCATCCAGGCAACCGCGATATAAGTGGTCATTTGAATAACAGACAACCCTTCGATATCCTCTTTCCCTCCATAAATAGCCTGCCACAGGAAGTAATAGGCACCGATATTGATGCTGTAAATCAGGATACCGCTGTAATAATTCGTTCGATAAGCAAGCATCATCAAAAAGCGGATGCGGATCATCTCAATATATTTTGCCATTGCCGATCCCCCC
Source organism: Rossellomorea vietnamensis (assembly GCF_008180615.1). Taxonomy (GTDB): domain Bacteria; phylum Bacillota; class Bacilli; order Bacillales; family Bacillaceae_B; genus Rossellomorea; species Rossellomorea vietnamensis_D. The sequence continues at coordinate 210,634 of NZ_VTEH01000005.1, read as the reverse complement.
TATGCCTTCACTGCTTCTCGTTGTGCTGGTTTGATATCGACAACGCCCTGTTCATAAATGTTGCGGATGATCTCTTCTGTTGTCGTCTCCTTGATCTTCATGTCCCTGACTTTATAGGCGGAAACAACGAGGCCGATCAATTCGGATATTTTATTATCATCTGCTTCGATAAGCGCTGAGAAACTCATATCTTTTTCATCAAGATGCCATTGTGCTCCCAGCTCAGCAGTAAGTGTATTCAAGCCTTCTATTGCAGGCTGGTCAATGAATTGGAATACAATTTCTTTCTGTTCTCCCCATTCTGTTTTCAGATTCTGAAGGGCTCCGTCATAGATGATCTGTCCTTCATCGAGCATGACTACCCGTTCACACAGTGCCTCGATATCAGTAAGGTCATGTGTCGTAAGCAGAATGGTCGTGTTATATTTCTCATTGATTTCCTTCAAAAACTGCCTGATCTTCAATTTCACAAGCACGTCTAACCCGATTGTCGGCTCATCGAGAAATAACAGCTTCGGATTGTGCACAAGAGCTGCAGCGAGTTCGCATCTCATTCGCTGCCCTAAGGAAAGCTTTCTGACAGGCTTGTCCAGCAGAGGGGCTATTTCCAGCGTCTCGATGACATGATCCATGTGCTCTTTATATTGTTGATCCGGAACCTTGTAAACCTTTTTCAAAAGCTGAAAAGATTCCTGGACTGCGATATCCCACCAAAGCTGAGATCTCTGGCCGAACACAACACCTATACTGCTGACAAACTTTTCCCTCTCCTTATGAGGGTTCATGCCATTGACCGTCACCGTACCTGACGTCGGGGTCAAGATACCTGTCAGCATTTTGATACTGGTCGATTTACCGGCACCATTTTCACCGATATAACCGACCATCTCTCCTTGTTTCACTGTAAAACTTATATCATTAACCGCCGAAACGACTTTATAATTGCGGGTAAATAAATCACGAAAAGCACCCTTTAAACCAGAACGGCTGGAGTAGGCTTTAAAATCTTTTCGAAGATTTTGGACTTCTATTGCATTCATATCTGCTCCTCCTTCCATACAAACCATGAAATAGTGTAACACAGTCCACACAGATTCAGAGCGGCAGATGCTTAATCCCCACTATCTTCCTTGATCCATTATGATTCCATTCATTTGCGCATTAATTGACATCATACTAAAATGAGTGAGAGATTCAGAAAAAAGAAGGAGGAATACCATGAACTTCAGTAACTCTGAACGTTTACATAAAAAAGCATTAGAAAGCATCGTGGGCGGGGTGAACAGCCCTTCACGTTCATACAAAGCAGTCGGCGGAGGTTCCCCTGTTGCCATGGAGCGGGCCAACGGAGCTTATTTCTGGGATGTGGATGGCAACAAGTACATCGATTATCTTGCTGCTTACGGTCCCATCATCACTGGCCATGCTCATCCTCATATAACAGAAGCCATAACCAAGGCTGCTGAGAACGGTATTTTATACGGAACACCTACACCTTTCGAAGTGAAGTTTGCCGAAATGCTGAGAGAAGCTATGCCGAACCTGGATAAAGTCAGATTCGTCAATTCTGGAACAGAAGCAGTTATGACGACTATCAGGGTTGCCAGGGCTTACACCGGCAGAGACAAAATCATCAAATTTGCAGGCTGCTACCATGGCCATTCAGACCTTGTCCTTGTGGCAGCAGGTTCCGGGCCGGCAACTTTAGGCACACCAGACTCTGCAGGGGTACCGAAAAGCATCGCCAATGAGGTCATCACCGTTCCTTTTAATGATATTGAGCCATTCAGGGAAGCTATGGAAAAATGGGGAGATCAAATCGCCGGAGTCCTTGTTGAGCCGATTGTCGGCAACTTCGGAATTGTCGAACCAAAAGAAGGATTCCTTCAGCAGGTCAATGACATTTCCCATGAAGCAGGCGCCCTTGTCATTTATGATGAGGTAATTACAGCATTCCGCTTCATGTATGGCGGAGCTCAGGATATGCTTGGCGTCAAACCTGACTTAACGGCAATGGGCAAAATCATCGGCGGCGGCCTTCCAATCGGGGCCTATGGCGGGAAAGCCGAAATCATGGAAAAAGTCGCACCTCTTGGACCGGCTTATCAGGCAGGAACTATGGCCGGAAATCCTGCTTCCATCCTTTCAGGAATCGCCTGCCTCGAAGTACTGAAAGAAGAAGGAGTATATGAGGAACTCGACCGTTTGGGCGCCATTTTAGAAGAAGGCATTCTAAAAGCAGCCCAAAAATATGAGGCACCTATCTCAATCAACCGATTGAAAGGCGCTCTTACCTTATACTTTACAACCGAAAAGGTGGAAAATTACGATCAGGCTGAAGCAACAGATGGAGAAATGTTCTCGAAATTCTTTAACCTCATGCTTCGCCAGGGCATCAACCTTGCACCATCAAAATATGAAGCTTGGTTCATCACAACTGCCCACACCGAGAAAGATATCGAAGAGACCATCGAAGCTGTCGACTATGCATTTCAACAATTACAAAACGCATAAACATTCACATTTATACAAGGGGGGCTTCCTCCTTGTTTTTTTCTATTTCTTTTAATGAAAGCGTTTACAGACGTCTTTTTCTTTTCAGCACTCTCTCTAACCATCCATTATTTTGAATAAAAAATTGAATTCTGAAAATTCTTGTGATATCATTGAATTAGTATTCAGAATATTTTGTATGTATTCTGCATTTTTTACGGAGGTGCTTTTATTGAACGAACTACGACAAAATTGGAGCCCGGAGCTCTTTAGAGACTTTCATCACGGTGCTCATGATGCTTGCGGAATTGTTGCTTCCATTGAAAAAAACAAATTACCCACCAGGGAAAATATTGAACGCTGCATCGATGCTTTGGTTACGATGGATCACCGGGCAGGTTTCATAAACGGCGAAGGAGACGGAGCTGGCATACATATTGATATTCCAAGAGCCGTCTGGTCCGAAAAACTCGAAGCCGCTTCTATCGATCCCTCTTTAGCACTATCACCCCGATTCATTATCGGCCACTTTTTCATTAAAGGAATTCCAGTAAACCAAGGAAAACAGGAAATTGTCGCCAAACTTGAAAAACAAGGATTACAGGTTGTATTAACCACTCTCGATTCAACCAGACCAGAAACACTAGGGCCCATTGCAGCACAAGAAAACCCGCATTTTCTTCAAACGGCACTTCTAGCACCGGAAGAACTGGAAAGAGCTGAAATCTATCAAAGCTTATTTGATCTGCAGAATTCCATTGAAGAAAACAGCGCTGTCCATGCGGCATCCTTAAGCCCTGATCATGTTGTCTACAAAGTTATGGGAGCCGGTGCTTCACTCCGGGAATACTATAAGGATCTGACACACCCGAAAATCGCTTCCACTATGACTCTTGGGCATAACCGCTATTCAACTAACACTCTCTCTAACTTTTTCAGGGTACAGCCGTTCAGCGTCATTGGCCACAACGGTGAAATCAATACCATCAGCAAACTTAGAGCTGAAGCAAAAAAAATTGATGTACCTCTTGTGGAAAACGGCAGTGATTCGCAGGACCTTAATAGAACGATTGAAACCCTTATTGGAAGAGACGGCTACTCCCTTTTTGAAGCCATGGAGTTAGTGTTTCCTCCAATTATTAATGAAATCAAGCAATATCCCGATCATCTTCAGGACCTCTACGCTTATTTAAGAGAAACGTGGGGACATTTTGCTCAAGGTCCTGCCGGTATTGTGTCAAGATTTGGAGAAGAAGCTGTCTTTAGTGTGGATTCATTGGGACTGCGCCCGCTCTGGATGCTGGAAGTGGAAAGCGCATATGTTTTCGCATCTGAGCCGGGCATAATCAATTCTTCGGAATTCACCGCAGATCCAAAGCCACTCTCTCCAGGTGAGAAAATAGGTTTTGCCTGGGATAATGATACAATCAAAAAATATGAATATACCGATTTCCAAAATGAAATCCACAGCCGCTTTGAAACCCGCATCGCTTTTAAGGGATACAAGAGCAGGCTTGAAACACTTAATCTTCCAAAAAATATTATGATGAGTTATCCCACCAGCATTGAAAATGGGCAGTATAATGCATTCGGCTGGGAACGTGAACAGGTTCAGCTGCTGGAGCAGATGGCAGAAAAAGGCGCGGAGCCGATCCGGTCGCTCGGACATGACTCTCCCCTTGCAGCCATCAATCCTAACCGAAAAAACGTGACGGACTTCATAAAGGAAAGCGTTGCTGTTGTTACCAATCCGGCCATCGACAGAGACCGTGAAACAGAGCATTTTTCCACAAGGACAATCATCGGGAAACGACCGCACTACAACAGCAGGACAGAAGAATCCCTTGCCGTTGAATTGCTGACTCCCCTTGTCATTGAAGGCAAAGCCGGCTGGCAGGCTGCAGAAACTTTACAGCAGCCAAGCTATGATGGATTAGTGCATCTGTTCCAATCAGACAATTTATGTCATTTCATCTCGATTACCTTTTCTGAGGAAGAGACGATTCCAGCAGCATTAGAAAGATTGGCAGATGAAGCTGCAGAGGCAGTATCTTCCGGCAAAACACTGCTCGTATTGGATGATGGAGATTCACACCATGATGGCAAGCTGTGGCTCGATCCCCACCTTGCTTTAGCAGCAGTCGACCAGCGCCTGACTAACGACTCTTTAAGGAGAGACTGTTCACTGCTTCTTCGTTCGGCAGCAATCCGCTCCCTTCATGACGTCATAGTTGCTTACGGCTTCGGAGCTGACGCGATCAGCCCTTACTATATGTTCCTGACTGTAATGGAGGAAGAGTCCAACGAGCCAGTGCTGAACTTATACACTTCTTTGCAAAAAGGATTGGAAAAAGTCATCTCCACTATCGGCATTCATGAACTTAGAGGTTACGGAAGACTCTTCTCTTCCATAGGCTTGAGTGAAGAAGTTGCCAGGACACTGGACATCGTCAACTTCTTCGGTGCTGAAGGCCTTGCATTCAATTTCGAGGAAATGAAAAAGGATTCAATCCAAAGAGCAGCAGATTACTTTGATGAAAAACAAAGAATTTCCAAGAGCTTTCATCTGTTCCCTCGTATCTGGAAGGCAATTGGAGATGTGGCCAGAACCGGTGATTATACGGGGTATAGAGAAAAAATTACTGAGCAGGAAGAGACAAAGCCTGTAACAATCAGGCATTTGACTTCACTTAAAAAGTCCGATAACCCAATTGATCCTGAAAAAGTAGATATAAGTGTAGGCAGCCACAGTCTTCCTTTTGCCATTGCCTCCATGTCATTCGGCTCCCAGAACGAAATTGCGTTCAGAGCTTATGCAGAAGCAGCGGACCGCCTCAATATGGTGAGCTTGAATGGAGAAGGCGGAGAGATCAAGGATATGATTGGCAAATATCCAAATTCACGCGGACAGCAAATTGCTTCCGGCCGCTTCGGTGTCAACGCCGAGCTTCTGAACTCTTCCAATCTGCTCGAAATCAAGATTGGCCAAGGAGCTAAACCGGGTGAAGGCGGACACCTTCCAGGTTCAAAAGTCACGGCGAAAATCGCCCAGGCCCGTAATGCAACAATCGGCTCTGACCTGATCTCGCCTTCCAACAACCATGACATTTATTCGATAGAAGACTTGGCTCAAATGATTCATGAACTGAAAACGGCCAATGACCAGGCTAAAGTGGCTGTAAAAGTACCAGTTGTACCTAATATTGGCACCATCGCTGTCGGAATTGCCAAAGCGGGGGCAGATATCGTTACATTGAGCGGTTTTGACGGCGGAACCGGTGCAGCAAGAATTCATGCACTGCAGCACGTCGGACTTCCGGTAGAAATCGGGGTGAAAGCAGCCCACAACGCTTTGCTTGAAGCCGGTTTGAGAGACACTGTCGAAATCTGGGCTGACGGCGGAATCAAAAGCATGCAGGATGTAATGAAGGTGATGCTTCTTGGTGCCAACAGAATCGGATTCGGCACTCTGTCAATGATTGCGATAGGCTGTACAACATGCCGCGGATGTCATCTCGACACTTGCCATGTCGGTATCGCGACACAGATCGAATCGGAAGCACAAGCGAAAGATCATGGTTTACGCCGTTTCGTACCAAGGCAGCTTGACTTGGCTGTCTCCGGACTTACCAACCTGTTCACTGCATTTGGAGAAGAATTGAAATCTCTTGCCGCATCCATCGGTATACAGAACCTTCAGGATGCTGTGGGGCGTTCCGACCTGTTGGAACAAGTCAGAGGAAATGAATCCATGAACCTGTCCACACTTCTTCAGCCGCTTGAAATCGGACAGCTTCATAAAGAAGCAGCCGCTTCTCTTGAACAGCCAAGATTGCTTCAGGCTGTATCAGGTGAATACCTTGACAGCAGTGTGGAAGAACTGCACCTTTCAAGAGAATTCTCAGGCGTAATTTCAAATCAGCGTGTACTGGGCAGCCGAGCTTCCGGACACCGTGTGCGTTCCAAGCTCAAGAACGCCAATTCTGATTTACAGCCGGTCCAGCTTTCTTACAAAGATTGTTCTATCCCAGGAAACGGTCTGGGTGCTTACAATGTTGACGGCATCAATATCACTGTCAGCGGAGGAGCACAGGATGGACTAGGTAAATCAAGCTACGGCGGAAGCATTGTCGTCACGAAAGGCAGAACCAAAAATGATCTATTCTTCAATGGCTCTGCCGGAAAAGGTTTTGGCTATGGAGCTCAGGAAGGTTTATTGATGGTGCAAGGCAATGCAGATGCACGCGCCGGGATAAGACTGTCAGGAGCAGACATGGTCATCGGCGGCCAGGTAACAAAGCCGATACCCGCTCGAGAACACGGAAACCTGGGCGCAAATGCCAACATTAAAGGATTTGCCTTTGAGTACATGACAAATGGACGCGGTCTCGTGCTTGGAGATCCTGGACCATGGATCTGCGCAGGTATGACAGGCGGAGTCGTCTATCTTCGCCACCAGCCTGAGATGGGGCTGACAAAAGAAGCTATTACCAGACGTATTGCCAAAGGTGCCAAAGTTCAGCTTCAGTCGTTGAATGAGCAAGGAGTCGCAGATGTCACTGAACTTCTTTCTAAGTACATTAAAACACTGGAGACCGAACAGCCCCAGGAAGCGGAAGGCTTAAGAAAACTCCTGGAATCACCGGGCAAACATTTCCTTCAAGTCATCCCTTCTAAAGAACAAGCAGATCCATCTGTATCTACAGAGTAAGCAGCGTTTGGCTGTTGGTGATTTGTTAGGAAGCGTGGTGCATCAATAGTGAGAAATCTGTAGATGATGTACCCCGCCGGCGGAGCGAGGTACATCAAATCAGAGATATCCCTGGATCATGTATCTCGCTGGCGGAGCGAGGTACATCAAATAAGAAATATCCTTGGATAATGTACCTCGCTGGCGAAGCGAGGTACATCAAATCAGAAATATTCCTGGATCATGTACCTCGCTGGCGAAGCGAGATACATCAAAACAGAAAAATTCCTGGATCATGTACCTCGCTGGCGGAGCGAGGTACATCAAAACAGAAAAATTCCTGGATCATGTACCTCGCTGGCGGAGCGAGGTACATCAAAACAGAAATATCCTTGGATCATGTATCTCGCTGGCGAAGCGAGATACATCAAAACAGAAATATCCCTGGATCATGTATCTCGCTGGCGGAGCGAGGTACATCAAATCAGAAATATCCTTGGATAATGTATCTCGCTGGCGGAGCGAGGTACATCAAATCAGAAAAATCACAAGATCATGTACCTCGCCGGCGGAGTGAGGTGCATCAAATCAGAAAAATCCAAAGATCGTGTACCTTGCTGGCGAAACGAGGTACATCAAATCAGAAACTTCCCAAGATAATGTACTTCGCCGGTGCTTAACGAAAGACCCTTTGCTGGATATAAGAATATAAAAAAAAGGCTGATGCTGGATGGTTCACTCCCCTGCACAGCCTTTTTACTTATTCCCTGTCTATGAAAAATACACAAATTCCTATTCCCTTTTTTCATCCTTATCAGTACAATAGGGTCTATGTTATTAAAAGAGTAAACACTTTAAAGAGTAAAGAGTCTTCCCTTCTAAGGGCTGAGCTCAGTTAAAAGAGAAAACACCCTAATAGACAAGTATTTATTGCCCTGCAGATAAGAAAAACTGTTTAGCATTCTCTCATTGTGTTAAATCTACTATATAGTCATCTATTTTTAAAAGGTTGCTACAGTGTTACCCACAAAAATAAACACACTGGAAAGGATATAAAAAATGAAGCTAGGTGCCCGTATTTTCAAAACCGGGGTTGCAATTGTACTCGCTTTGCTTGTGGCAGATATGCTTAACTTCCCCAACCCTGTTTTTGCCGGGATTGCGGCGGTGTTTGCTATTCAGCCGACCATTTACCGGTCATACCTCACTATTATTGAACAAATACAAGCGAACTTAATCGGTGCTGCTCTTGCCGTCCTGCTTGTGCTCTTATTTGGCCACAATATACTCGTTGTAGGACTGGCTGCCATTATTGCAATCTTAATTATTTTAAAACTGAAACTTGAAAACACCATCGGACTTGCACTTGTTACTCTGATCGCCATCATGGAAGCACCGCAGGATGATTTCATACAATTCTCGCTTATTCGATTTTCAACTATCATGACAGGGGTATTCGCTTCCTTTGTGGTCAACTTGATTTTTATTCCACCAAAATATGAAACAAAGCTCTACCATAAGATAGAAGACATCACAGAAGAGATTTTAAAATGGATCCGCTTGAGCAACAGGCATTCATCCGACTTCCACCTTTTGAAGAAAGACTTTGAGAAAATTAGAGAACGATTAACCAAGAGTGAACAGCTGTATCTACTATATAAAGAAGAAAGAAACTATCTTAAATCAAGTGATATAGCGAAAAGCCGGAAGCTCGTCATTTACAGGCAAATGATCTCAGCTGCAAGAAGAAGTTTTGAAATCCTTAAACGCCTGAACCGTTATGAAAATGAACTCAATCACCTCCCAGAGAAGCTGAGAGCTTCGATAACAGAACAGCTTGACTGCCTGTTGACATACCACGAGCAGCAGCTGCTCCGGTTTATAGGTAAAATGCACACGATCCAGGATAATGAGCATACCAATACCGTCTGCTTAAACAGACGTGAAATGATGAACCTGTTTATGGACGAAATCAATAAATCTTATAATGAAAGTGACATTAACACTTTCCACATCCTTCATATCTTCTCTGCTATCTTTGAGTATGATGAACAACTGGAACATCTTGATACACTGATTACAAGCTTCCAGTCTTATCATAAGGAAGAGAATGAAGTGACTGTCAGGGAGACTGAGGAGTATTAATAGCATACTTGTGAGTATTCAATACAAACTTAATAGACAGAGAGCTTGGATATTGTTAATCCAAGCTCTCTGTTTTTATATTACAACCACCATCTTTTTTGCGGTAAAAGATAAATATTATCCAATTCAAAGTTCTTCTGGAACCAAGAATACATCAACGTTTTCTTAACTAAATATTCAGAAGCAGAATGAGAAACACCGATTAATGACATTTCTGTGTGATTTGCGTACTTTTTTACTTCCTCAAATCTCTTTCTTCCATAATCATTGTCAATATGGCAGTGAATTTCTCCTGAAATGTATGTATCCACTCCTTTGTCCTCCGCCAGCCTCATCCATTGGGTCTTATCCCCGCAGCCAGCGACAATAGCTACTCTTTCCACTTCGTTTCTCTGTCCCTCAAAATCCACATAAGGTATATTAAAAATACTTTTAAGCTGCTCTATGAAGTCTTCTAATTGTGTTGGTTCAACATCACCTATTATTCCAATGTCGCCATGTTCAGGACTATGTATAAACCGTTCCGTTATTTCCACTTTCAATGCCTCTGCAATCGCTTGGCTGGTTCCTAACGTTTTATGATGATCCATTGGAGCGTGACATGTATATACAGAAAGTCCTTTACTTCTAATTACGTCCATTAAGCTCTCTTCAATAGGTACAAAACCTCTTCCCCAGTCACCATTCGGATCTCCGCACTCCATCAATAAAGGATGATGCATAAACAACAGGTCACCAGCTTCTCCATCTTCAATGAACTTTTCTAAGACTTCATTCGCAGGAAAAACGGCTAAAAAAACATTATTAACTTCCTGGTCCCCTTTTATCATTAATCCATTGAATAACTCGTTGAACTCGGGTTCGAACTTCTCTCTCCAATTCACCCTCCCCTCATACACCTGAGGGATGAACCTGCTAAAAGCAGGGTCTTTCCCAAAGCTTCTAATTTGAAACTCTTCATCCAAACGATCTGCTATATCCTTTAAATTTTCCAAATAACACACTCCTTAGATTGATGTAAAAGTTCTGCCTCTTTTAGTTCAATATCTCTTTCGGAATATCCCATATAAAATAATGCTTTGAATATTGTCTGGTTTCAATTGTGATGGTGTCTCCACCTTTTTCAAATATAAGGCCTGAGCCGATCTGCTCTTTAAATTCCCAGCCCAACGATTCCATGTATTCTATCGCCATCCCCAACGGGTACTTATCCTCAAACTCGGAAATGTATCTTATTCTATTTGTAGTTCTTAGTACTTCATGATACCCATTATTTGATAACTCATATTGTCCAATGGCAGCTAAGTAAGGAACAGGATTGCCTTCTTGAGTCAAAGCACTTCCAAATCTTAAGGTAACAAAGCCAAGAAACAAGAAGAAAATCAAAAACACTGCTATCAATAATTTCTTCAATATTCACCACTCCACAAAATAGTGATTTATTTAACTAATCGTAAAACTCCATATGGGTTTTGTCCTTTTTATAGAAGTTTAGCCTGTCTTGTAAAGCCCCTGTATGAAATTCAAACTTATGCCCATCGGGATCGGTAAAGTAAATAGACTTTTTATCCCTTTCGTCTCTCGGGCGTCCTGGCAAGATGTTTACGTTCAATTCTTTTAATTTTAAGTACATCCTCTCATACTCTGATTCTTCTATTGAAAAGGCTATGTGAGTGTATGATTGGCTGATCTCTTTCCGAGGAATGCCGCTTTCCTCATTCAGGGCAAGCCAGATTCCATTTAAATCAAAGTAGGCCGTGCTTCTCCCCTTCACCAACAACTTTGCATCAAAAACATTTTTATAAAATTTGATAGAACACTCTAAATTAGACACTGAAAACAACAAATGATTAAGTCCTTTTATTGCCATCCTATCACCTCTTATTTGATTTGAACTTATAATGTGAAATTCAACAAAAAAGGCGAGTTATCCTGCTGGATAAACTCACCCTTTTTTATTTCGAGATAAGTGTTCTTCTTTTAATTGAGTAACTGTTTCTTACTGAATGCTCTCGGCAACCTCTATCAACTGCATTTCTTTTTCAGGGGTCAAACCGGTTCTTACCTTATCATTTTTCTCAGTCATATTGATAATAAATTTCCACCCCTCTTTTTCTAAATAAACGGAATAAGAAAGGGTATCAACACCATACAAAACAGCTTTAGTATCGTTAATGATTATTTCCTTATTAATCGCAGTTCCATTCAATGTCTCTGCATCGAATTTGACTTTGGCGTCAGATGCCTTAATTGCGCTTACAGCAAATCTTGGCTCCTCAGATTTTTCATGTATTTCTTGATCGAAACTGTAAGAAATAAACTCTCCTTCTTCATTCAGACCTGCTCTAAACTCATCATTTTCTGAACGAGACTCAATATCCCAAACCTTTGTTGGGAAAGGAATATCCATCTTATATGTTTCCTCCATCTTTACTAGAGAATTAAATACTTCCTCCCTTGTTACTCCTGTTTCTAGGAAACCGTATCCAAAAGAGCTTGATTCTTGTTCACTATATCTATATTGGGATACCTCAAAAATACCTTCCAATCCAGCTTGTATTGAAGGGATAGACAAACCTCCAATTACCACTAGAGAAGCAATTGCCGCTGCGACAATTGGTTTTTTTACACTTTTTCTCTTCATTGGTGTTGACTTATTCAGAGCGTTATCTATAATTTGATCCAGCTTTTCAACAGGGACATTAATTTTCTCCATTTCATTTTTAAAATCAGGAAATGTTTTACTCATTTACACATTCCTCCTCCAATTGGACTCTCAGCAACCCCAATCCACGATGGATATTTGTCTTGACAGTTCCCTCGGGATATTGCAGAATCTCTGCAATCTGCTTGATTGAATAATCTTTGTAATACCGAAGAATCAATACCGTTTTATACCTTTCTTCCATCAGTTTAATAGCTTCCAAAATATCAGTATTTATTTCTGCCTGATATTCCGCTTTTGTGTTGCTTAAAAGAGCCTCTTGTTCCATCGGAATGACCTTTTTCTTTTTCTGAAGCTCCTTAATCGCTGTGTTTATAAGTATTTTAGTAATCCAAGTGTAGAAATATTTGTTTTCCCGAAGCGTATGGATCGAGGATAAAGCCTTACACACTGTTTCCTGAAATACTTCTAATGCCTCATCTTCATTCTTCATATATATATAGGCTATTTTATAGAGCTTTGTCTTCTCTTCTGCTAATAAATCTTGAAATGCCTTTTTATCTCCTTTTTTTGCTTTAGATACTTTGTCGATATAATTCAAGTCTATTTCCCCTCCTTTCTATATATTAGAGCAGGAGCAGTTCAAAAACGTTTCATATTTAATTATTTTAAAGAATTAACAGACTTAATGAAATATAAGAGGATGGTTCGGATAATCCAGGAGGGCTTGACGACCTAAACAACGGGATTCCTGTCCAAAAGGGCACCTAGACCGGTTCTTAACGACTTAAACTATGGAATCCCCTTCAAAAAGGGCACCTAGACTGGCTCTTAACGACCTAAACTACCGGATTCCTTAAAAAATGGGCACCTAGGGGTCCATCTCGACCACTCATAGGAATACACATCCTCAAAATAAAAAAAGAGACCAAATCTATAAGAGTTGGTCTCTCTTGATTATGCGGGATTCAATGCAAAGCAGCTGCTTCAATAATTTTAGTTCTTCATCTTAGGATCCAGCGCATCCCGCAGGCCGTCTCCCATTAGGTTGAACCCTAGTACTGTCAACATAATGGCGAGCCCTGGGAAGATCATAGTCCAAGGAGCGTCAAGCATGTACCTTCTTGCATCTGACAGCATTTTCCCCCACTCGGGATCCGGTGGCTGTGCGCCTAGGCCGAGGAAGCCAAGAGCTGCGGCTTCCAGGATGGCTGTTGCAATTGCCAGGGTTCCTTGAACAATTATCGGCGCCATACTGTTGGGAAGGACGTGGCTGAAAAGGATCCTTTTGTCACTCATCCCAATAGCTTTGGCAGCCATTACGTATTCCTCCTGTTTTACACTCAGCACCCGAGAGCGGATCAACCGGCCAAAGTTCGGTATATTGATGATCGCAATGGCAATGAGGGCATTCCTTAGTGATGGCCCCAATGCTGCGACTACTGCTATAGCAAGAAGGATACTCGGGAAAGCCAGCAGGATATCAAATATCCTCGATATGATGGTATCCACCCATCTTCCATAGTAACCGGCCACAATACCCAATATACTTCCCGCCACGGCTGACCCCACTACAGCGAAGAAACCTACCGTCAGTGAAATCCTTGCACCATGGATGATCCTGGAGAGGATATCACGTCCAAAATCATCCGTCCCAAGCCAATGTTCCGCAGAAGGAGCCTGCAGCCTTTTGGCCATATCCTGCTCATTAATTCCCTGCGGTGCGATAAGAGGACCTGTCACTGCCAGAATAACGAAGAATAGGACTATCAAGGACCCGACAAGGGCTGTTTTATTCTTCCGGAAGCTTTTCCAGGCTTCTTTCCATGGAGAGATTGTCTCTTCTGCCTCTTTATGTTTTATTTCACCTGTGTTAGGTGCCAGTTCTGCCATATCGGACACCTCTCTTTAATTGTATTTGATTCGTGGATCGACTGCTGCGTACAGAAGATCGACAATGAGATTGATTGTTACGAATATAGCGGCCACAACCAGGATTCCTGATTGGATAACCGGGTAATCACGATAGCCGATGGCGTCATAAATATATCTCCCGATTCCCGGCCAGCCGAAGATCGTTTCTGTCAGGATGGCACCGCCTAAGAGAAGGCCCATCTGTAATCCGATAACAGTCAGTACAGGAATGACTGCATTTTTCAGAGAATGCTTATATACCACCAGGAACATCTTTAATCCTTTGGCTCTTGCTGTTCTGATGTAATCGGATTTCATGACTTCAAGCATACTGGAACGTGTCATCCTTGCGATGATTGCCATTGGAATAGTGGCAAGCGCCAAGCCTGGCAGAATCAAATGCCGGATAACCTCTCCGAATTTTTGAAAGTCGCCTTGTATTAGAGTATCAAGGAGATACAAATTGGTAATAGCATTGACCGGGTTTCGGATATTCTCCCGTCCGGTTGTCGGCAGCATGTCAAGCTGAAGGCCGAATATCCATTGGCCCATCAGCCCCAGCCAGAAAATCGGTATAGAAACTCCGACTAAAGCAAGGATCATAGCCGTATAATCAAACCAGGAGTTCTGGAACCAGGCACTGATGATTCCTGCATTCACACCTATAACCACAGCAATAAATATTGCTACGACAGCCAATTCAAAGGTTGCGGCAAGGTATGGCCAAATTTCACTGGAAACGGCTGATTTGGTTCTGATCGATTCTCCAAGGTCTCCTTGGAAAAGGCCGGCTAAATATTGAAAGTATTGAATGTACCAAGGGTTGTCCAATCCAAGCTGGCCTCTTAACGCCGCAACGGCCTCCTTGGTTGCCTGCTGCCCCAAAATTGTTTGTGCCGGATCACCCGGGATGGCCCTAATGATCATAAATACGATAAATGTCATTCCGAGCAGTACAGGAATGAGCTGAAGCAGTCTCCTGATTGTATATTGAAACATCATGTCACCTCTTTTAATTAGGCACTTTTCGTAAACTCTTATTGTGTAATGCCTGGCATCAAACCCACTGCCATGCCATGCCACGCCTCTGGATGGATTCTTATACGTGGAAGGCAGCCTTTTATTCAGCAAAGCTATTCATTATGTACAAAAGGGAGAAATCTAAAGAAATCCCCCCTTTTGTTTTGTTCTATTCGATACTTACACCAGACAATAAGTCAGATCCAGTTGGATGCGGAAGGAAGTTCTTTACTTTCGCACTACCTGCAAGAAGTGGTGTAGAGTGTGCAAGCGGAATCCATGGAGCATCTTCATGGATAATTTCCTGTGCCTGCTTATACAGCTCAGCACGTTTATCTTCATCCACTTCTGTCTGTGCTTCAATCAATAAATCATGAAGCTCATCATTGCTGTAGTAAGCGTAGTTATTGCTTCCGATATTGTCTTTATCAAGAAGAGTATAAAGGAAGTTATCAGCATCTCCGTTATCCCCTGTCCAGCCAAGAAGGAAGGCATCTGCTTCACCTTTACTTGCTTTATCAAGGTATGTCGCCCACTCAAAAGATACGATTTCTGCTTCTACACCAATCTTGGCAAAGTCTGCCTGAATTGCTTCTGCAACTTTTTGGCCGTCCGGCATGTATGGACGAGGAACAGGCATAGCCCAAAGCTCCATTTCGAAACCATCAGGATATCCTGCTTCTGCAAGTAACTCCTTCGCTTTATCAAGGTCGAATTCATACCCTTCAATATCTTCGTTGTAACCATTGATAACCGGCGGCATCGGATTTTTAGCCGGATCAGCTTTACCTTCGAAGAATGCGTCGATGATAGCTTGCTTGTTCACTGCGTGATTCAATGCTTGGCGCACTTTAGGATTGTTGAATGGTTCTCTTGTGTTTGTCAATCCCAGGTATCCAACATTCAAGGAAGGACGCTCATACAATTGCAGGTTTTCATCTGATGTGATTTTTTCAGCATCACTTGGGTTGATGCCGTCTGCCAAGTCAATTTCTCCAGACATCAATGCATTCAAGCGGGCAGAGTTTTCAGGAATGGACTTGAAGATGATTTGATCAAGCTTAGGCAGATCTTCCTGCCAGTAATCTTCATTTTTCTCAAGAACGATTCTGTCATTTTCTTTCCACTCAACAAATTTAAATGGACCGGTACCAGCATCTGTAGGCTGCTTGGCAAATTTGTCACCAAGTTCTTCCACAGCTGTCGGGCTCGCGATTGAGAACATGCTCATCGCAAGGTTTTTCAGGAAAGGTGCTTGAGGACGTTTCAGTTTGAATTCAACTGTACTCTCATCGACAGCGTTAACTTCCTGGATTACATGACCTTCATCCCCTTTAAATCCTCCAAACATAGAGCCGTAATATGGAAATTCATCAGCTGTTCCATTCATCCAGCGTTCGAAGTTGAACACCACCGCATCGGCATTGAAGTCTGTTCCATCCTGGAATTTGACTCCTTCCTGAAGCGTGAATGTGTAAGTCAGGCCATCTTCAGCCACGTCCCATTCTTTCGCAAGACCGGCTTGGATCTCTGTATCCTGTTCTCCGAATTCAACAAGAGTTTCAAAAATGTTCTTAGTAACTTTAAAAGATTCCCCGTCAGTAACAGTGATTGGATCCAATCCAACTGAGTCACCGCCGCGTCCAAAAATCAATGTGTTTGAAGCAGAGTCGCCACCTTCTGACCCCTCGTCACCCCCGCAGCCATAAAGCGCAGTGGAAACTGCCATAAGTAGCACTAATAGTACTGCCCAGCTCTTTCTCTTCAAATAAATCCCCTCCATTATTTTTTATATATGCTTACGTCACTTGCTATCTTCATAGAGATGGCAGGCAACATAATGCCCCGGTAAATGTTCTTTAAATTCTGGTATCTCTCTTTTACAAACATCCATTGCATGTGGACATCTTGTATGAAAAGCACATCCTGCCGGCGGGTTGGAAGGACTCGGTATATCGCCTTGCAGCAGAATCGTATCCCTTTCAAATCCCGGATCAGGAATCGGCACAGCTGACAGCAGCGCCTGGGTGTAAGGATGAAGCGGCTTCTCATAGAGAACCTCGCTTTCACTCAGTTCTGCCATCCTGCCTAAATACATAACTCCGACTCTATCACTTATATGCCTGACAACCCCTAAATCATGTGCGATAAATATATAGGTCAGATCAAATTCCGCTTGAAGCTCCTTCATCAGGTTAAGGACTTGAGCCTGAATCGAAACATCCAGGGCCGATACCGGTTCATCCGCTATGATCAGCTTAGGCTGGGTCATCAGCGCCCTTGCAATGCCGATCCTCTGCCGCTGTCCCCCGCTGAACTGATGAGGGTACCTTTTGGCGTGATAACTGCTTAATCCCACAATCTCCAGTAATTCATGGACCTTCTTCTTCCTCTCTTTAGCCGAACCAATTCCGTGGACAATTAGAGGTTCCTCGAGAATCTTTTCAACTGTATGCCTTGGGTTCAATGATGCGTAAGGGTCCTGGAAGACCATCTGGATATCCCTGCGGATTTTTCTCATTTCCGCTTTTGATAGACTCGTAAGCTCCTTATCTTCAAACGTCACTGTTCCTTCTGAAGGATCAATCAGCCTCATCAGCATTCTTCCAGTAGTCGATTTTCCACAGCCGCTTTCCCCTACGATTCCAAGCGTTTCTCCTTTTTTAACATGAAACGAGACGCCGTCAACTGCTTTTACATGATTGACAGGTCTTCCAAGGATGCCGCCCGTGATGGGAAAGTGCTTCTTGAGCCCCTCAACCTTTAACAGCGGTTCTGTCATGAGCCATCTCCTCCTTGCTGTCATATAAAAAGCAGCGGCTCGTATGGCCGGGTGCCGTCTCATATAAAGCCGGCGTTTCACTCAAGCAGCGGTCGAATGCATACTCACAGCGTGCGGCGAACCTGCAACCATGTTTAATGGATCCTGGTTTAGGGACACTTCCCGGTATAGAGTAAAGCTTCTGCTTCTTATACCGCATGTCCGGTACCGACTGGATCAAGCCCTTCGTATAAGGGTGTTTGGGGTCCTTGAAAATTTCTTCTACAGTGCCTTCTTCGACCACTTTCCCTGAGTACATGACGATCAGACGTTCACAAGTCTCAGCCACGACTCCAAGATCATGGGTGATCAGGATGACCGCTGTATTCATTTCTTTATTAAGCTGTTTCATCAGTTTCAGTATTTGAGCCTGAATCGTTACATCAAGTGCTGTCGTCGGTTCATCGGCTATCAAAACTTGCGGATCACAGGCCATTGCCATGGCAATCATAACCCTCTGCCTCATTCCCCCGGACAGTTGGTGAGGATACTCATTCAATAACTCTTCCGCACGCGGCAGGCCGACCAGCGTCATGATCCGGGCTGCATCCTTCCTGGCCTCAGCCTTGCTGTTCTTCTTATGTATCCGGATCGCTTCGGTAAGCTGATTGCCAATTGTAAAAACCGGATTGAGAGAAGTCATCGGTTCCTGAAAGATCATCGCAATATCATTGCCGCGGATTTCTCTCATTCTTTTTTCCGATGCTTTAACCAAATCCTCCCCTTTAAATAGGATCTTTCCGCCAGTGACTTTTCCCGGCGGGCTGGGCACCAATCCCATTACCGATAGAGAAGTAACACTTTTTCCGCAGCCGGATTCTCCGACTATCCCTAAGATTTCTCCTTCATTCACGTGAAAATCGACATTATCCACTGCTGGAATTTCTCCATCATCTGTAAAAAAAGTCGTCTGAAGCTCTTCCACTTTCAAAATAGGAGT
Source organism: Rossellomorea vietnamensis (assembly GCF_008180615.1). Taxonomy (GTDB): domain Bacteria; phylum Bacillota; class Bacilli; order Bacillales; family Bacillaceae_B; genus Rossellomorea; species Rossellomorea vietnamensis_D. Next base: position 191,946 of record NZ_VTEH01000005.1, on the reverse strand, counting down.
ATCGGATCTCATCTCTATAACCCCCTGTCCAATAAAACAATTTAGAATTTTATAATATTTCTGACATATACTTGTAACTTATTATACATAGCCCAAAAAAAGAATCAATAGTAAATATTTATTCATATATATTAATATAATATAAGTGGGTATATTTCCCTAAAACCTATTACCTCCTGTTTGAATGGACTTCTTCAAAATGAACTTCTTTTTCGACATCATTCCCGCTTATAAAACATGAATAGACAAAATTCGCCAAGTGCTGTATGTTTAGACGACAAAAAAGCTGGATCTCTATGGATCCAGCTTTCACATCATCTATAATTTTAGAATCTCTTTACAATTTTGCAGTTTAATTTGGAAGTATAAATTTAGTTCATTCGAATTAATTGTTGAATTTGTCTTAAATCCAGAAAAGTTCACCTGACAGCCGGCATACAAAGCCAACCGAAATAGTACTTGAGAGATTCCACACTGCCGAAATGGAGTGTTATTGATCGAGCTGCTGCACCTGAAACAGCTTATAGTAGTGCCCTTTCCGCTTCATGAGTTCTGAATGAGTACCCATCTCAGCTATCTCACCATACTCAAGGTGAATGATTCTGTCGGCATGAGTGATAGTTGAGAGCCTATGGGCGACAATGAAGGTCGTCCTGTCTTTCGCAAGCTTCTCCATTGCCTCCTGAATGAGATGTTCACTCTCCAAGTCAAGAGCAGAAGTCGCTTCATCCAAAATAAGGATTGGCGGATTTTTTAAGAATACACGCGCTATAGCCACCCTCTGCTTCTGCCCTCCTGAAAGCTTTACTCCCCGTTCACCAACCTTGGTGTCATAGCCTTCTGGAAGGCTGATAATAAAGTCATGTGCATTCGCCGCTTTAGCAGCTGCGATAACTTCTTCATCTGATGCGTCAGGATTTCCAAACAGGATGTTTTCTTTAACAGACTCACTGAATAGAATATTATCTTGAAGAACCATTCCGATGTTTTCACGCAGGCTTTGCACATGATAGTCCTTTATATTTTTTCCATCCAGCTTGATTCGGCCGCGGGTCACATCATAGAAACGCGGGATCAGGCTGACAAGGGAAGATTTCCCTCCGCCGCTCATTCCAACGAGCGCCACCGTTTCTCCAGCAGGTATAGTTAAATCAATGTCCCGGAGGACCTCTTCATCCTTTTCGTTGTACTGAAAGTGGACTTTATCAAAGATAATTTCCCCTTTGACATTTTTACATTCCACCGCACCCGGTTCATCCTGAATATCGTACTTTTCGTCCATGAACTCGAAGACCCTGTCCATTGAGGCGATAGATTGAGTAAGTGTAGTGGAAGAGTTCACAAGCCTTCTGAGCGGATTATAGAGTCTGTCGACATAAGCAATAAACGCTGCCATGACACCTATAGTCAGGTTTTCGTTGATTACTTGCAGCCCTGCATAACCGATAACAATTAACGGAGCGATGTCCGTAATCGTATTAACGACCGCAAATGCCTTGGCATTCCAGCTCGTCTGTTTCAATGCTTTATCCAGGAAGTGGCTGTTGTGGCCCCTGAAATGGTTCTGTTCATGGTCTTCGAGAGCAAAACTTTTGATTACCGACATTCCCTGCACCCTCTCATGGAGATAGCTTTGCACTTCTGCAAGTGCCTGGGAACGGTCTCTGGTAAGCTTTCGCAGATTGCCGAAAAAATACTTCACTGAAACGGCGTAAAATGGAAAAGCGATCAGTGACACCAATGTCAGTCCTACATCATATGTAAACATAATCGCAAGAGCAATGATGATGGTCGCTACATCAAGCCATAAGTTCATCAAACCAGTGATGACAAAATTCTTCGTCTGCTCCACATCATTGATGACTCTGGAAATAATCTCTCCCGCTCTTGTGTTAGAGTAGTATTTAAAACTCAGCTTTTGTGTGTGGCTGAACAGCTTGTCCCGCAGATCGTAGAGGATCTTGCTTCCCGTCCACTGGGCAAAATATTGTCTGTAATATTCAACAGGCGGACGAACAATGATAAAGATGACAACCATGACCCCCATAATCATCAACAGCTGATCCGTTTTTTCTCCAGCAGACATAGAATCGCTTCCGACGATATCATCTATAACATACTGTATTAATATCGGTATGAGTAAAGGTATCGCAAATTTTATGATTCCTATTAGAAGTGTACCGATAATTTGAAATTTATAAGGTTTAACAAATTGCATAAAACGTTTGATGCTATCCATTTATTCATCCTCCTTTCCGTATTTTTCCCTTGTACACAATAAAAAAAACCTGTTGAATCAAGCCCAACAGGTTTACTGCATTATGCAGTCATATAACCGGCCATATACTTTTTCTTATTTCCTGTGATAAAGAAATCTTTCATACCAGACATCAATGAAATCGGGAGCAAAGGGTCCTTTCCGCTGCCTGATCCAGCGGACAAGCTTGTCCACATTTCTTTTTAAAATGTGATCAATGACATCTGGATATCCCATCTGTTTCCTGTGCTGTTCATACTCATCCTCATCAAGCAGAGTATAAGTCATATCCGGGAAAACCTTTATATCCAGATCATAGTCTATATATTTCAACGCTTCATGGTCATAAACAAAAGGTGAACTCAGATTGCAGTAATAATAAATTCCATCTTCACGAATCATGCAAATAATGTTGAACCAAAGCTCTGCATGAAAATAACAGATGGCCGGTTCACGAGTAATCCATGTCCTTCCGTCCGATTCGGTCACCATCGTCCGGTCGTTTCCCCCGATCACAAGATTTCTCGTCCCTTTAAGTACTGTCAGTTCATTCCATACACGATGAATCTTGCCATCATGCTTGTAACTATGTATTTGTATTGGTTGCCCTTCACTGGGAACCGCCATCAGTCTCCCCTGCCTTCCTGCAGAATATTCCGCTAATCTGTTAGGTCTATTTTATTATTATAACGTTTTGAGAATAATTTTAAAACAAAAGAGCCATGTTTTTGCGAAGAGTGTTTTGTTATGGAGATTAAAAACACCTATTAACAGATTGATTTACGAGCTATTTTAACTGGGCTTGGTGGAGAAAAAGACAGGCGGAGGAGGCAGGCTTTTTGATTTTTCCGCATGATTGTTACGTTGTATGCGGGGCTTTTTCTCACACATCGGTTCTCCGGTTTCATGATTCCATGATGTTTGCGCAAAAGTAAAATCGGGCCGCTGAGGTAATGAAAGAATGCTGTTCACCGATTACTCGATTTTCCGCAAAGAAAAAAGCCTCTGCATCACAGTGGCTTTGAAATACTCTTGTTATTAAACCATGACCTTTTCTTCAGAATACATTTGAATCACTTCATTCGTTTGATCCTGAAATTCCTTCTGAATCCCCTTAAGCTCTTCTTTCATTTCCGTGATTTCCTTATGAATTGATTCTAGTTTCGATTGCTGCTGAAGCTCCGCCAGTTCCTTTTCGATTTCCTGGCATCGTTCTATCTCTGATTGGAGAAAAAGAAGTTTATCCATCGTCTTCAGCTGATCGGTAATAAGTTTGTTAAATTGTGACACTTCATGCACCTGCCCTCACAGTAATCTTTCTTAATTAATATTCCCTTCTTATATGTAAATTCCTTTGACTAGTTCTGTCGCTAAAAGAGTTTCTTTGTCGCTTATTAATTGGCCAATCAACTTATGTATGTGGTAATTGTATTGGATACATGTCTCCCCTCTTTTTTGAGCACTCATGTACCCACATGCCCGCTCTGGGTACACGTCTCCCCTTTTTTCACCTCACTCATGTACCCACACGCCCGCTCTGGATACATATCTCCCCTCTTTCACGGCCACTCATGTACCCACATGCCCGCTCTGGATACATATCTCCCCTCTGTTCAACTCACTCATGTACCCACAGTCCGGCTCTGGATACATATCTTCCCTCTTTCTCGTGCACTCATGTACCCACACGCCCGCTCTGGGTACATAGCTCCCCTCTTTCACGAGCACTCATGTATCCACACGCCGGCTCTGGATACATATCTCCCCTCTTTCACGGTCACTCATGTACCCACATGCCGGCTCTGGATACATATCTCCCCTCTTTCAAGGTCACTCATGTACCCACATGCCGGCTCTGGATACATATCTCCCCTCTTTCAAGGTCACTCATGTACCCACACGCCGGCTCTGGATACATATCTCCCCTCTTTCACGAGCACTCATGTACCCACACGCCGGCTCTGGATACATATCTCCCCTCTTTCACGGTCACTCATGTACCCACACGCCCGCTCTGGGTACACGTCTCCCCTTTTTTCACCTCACTCATGTACCCACACGCCCGCTCTGGGTACACGTCTCCCCTTTTTTCACCTCACTCATGTACCCACACGCCCGCTCTGGGTACACGTCTCCCCTTTTTTCACCTCACTCATGTACCCACATGCCCGCTCTGGGTACACGTCTCCCCTTTTTTCACCTCACTCATGTACCCACACGCCCGCTCTGGATACATATCTCCCCTCTTTCACGGTCACTCATGTACCCACACACCCGCTCTGGATACAATAGCTCCCCTCTTTCACGAGCACTTATGTACCCACAAACCAACTCTGGATACATATCTCCCTTCTTTTACGAGCATTCATGTACCCACTCCCCGGCTCTGGATACATATCTCCCCTCTTTTCAACTCACTCATGTACCCACACGCCCACTCTGGATACATATCTCCCCTCTTTCACGGTCACTCATGTACCCACACGCCCGCTCTGGGTACACGCCTCCCCTCTTTCTCGGTCACCCATGTACCCACATGCCGGCTCTGGGTACACATCTCCACTTTTTTCACGAAACCCATGTACCCCAGAAGCTCACAACCAGGCGGTTTCTTAGTTGGAAAACAGTAAACAAGAAAAAGGCACCCTGTTACAAGAACAGGATGCCTTTTTCTTAAGTAAGTTCTTAGTTTTGACCTTTTTTAGCTTGAGATTGAGCATTTTGTTGTCTAACTTGTTGTACGTCTGTCTCAGAAGCAAACTCAGCACCGTATTGGCCAGCTTGTCCTTGAGCTTGAGCGTTTTGTTGTTTAACGTGTTGTACGTTAGTACCTGATTGAGTTTCGTTACGTTTTGCCATTTGTAATCACCTCCACGCTTGTTAATGTAACCAAGCCGGTGAATTACTATTCCAAAAAAATAAGCTTTTTTTTCAGCAGCCCGCTAAAGAGCTTATACTAAAAGAGAACGGCCTCCATCTACAATAATTGTCTGCCCGCGGATCATGGATGCATCCTCTGAAACAAGGAACATTACCGCATTTACAAGATCCTCGATTTCGACCATGCGGCCTGCTGGAGTCTTGGTTCGTGCATCTTCAAGCAGTTCTTCGCGATTAGGGAAATGTGTGAGTGCGTCTGTATCGACTGCACCGCCTGACACTGCATTGACCACGATATTTTCCTTGGAAAGTTCCACTGCCAGGTAGCGCGTCAATGCTTCTACTGCTGCTTTGGACACTCCGACTGTTGTGTAGTTATCCAGATAACGGATGGATCCCAATGAACTAATGCTGACGATTTTGCCTCCTGTTTCCTTGTTCATCAATTTTGCAGCTTCCTGTGCACAGAACAGAAGTGCTTTGCTGTTGATATTCATCGTCCAGTCCCAATGAGACTCTTCAAGCTCCATAGCGGGCCTCAGGACACCTGATGCCGCATTATTGATAAAAACGTCCAGCCTTCCGAATTCTTCATTAATGGTCTCGAACATTGTTTTGATCTTTGCTACATCACCTACATTCGCTCTCACGACCAGTGCTTTTCTTCCAAGCTTCTCAATTTCTTCTGCTGTTTCCAATGCCGCTTTCTTGCTGCGTGCATAGTTGACGACAATATCGTAGCCCGCCCCGGCTAATTTCAGGGCCAGCGCTTTGCCGACACCCCTGCTGCTTCCTGTTACTAGCGCTACTTTATTATTCATGTTTCATATCCCCTTTCTGATAAATTTCATTTTATCCTTAACTGGCATAATCGACAACGTTTACAGAGAAACTATGATGACTGACAATAAGGAGGAAAATCATTATGTATGTTGGCAGAGATATGACAGAGCTCTCTATGATGCCTAAAACCGAGTGGGATAAAAGTGAGCTTGCCTTTTTTCACCATTCCCTTCAGCAGATGGTTCCCTATTTAAACTCGGAAGGACAAACCATTCACAGGGAAATCATAGAAGAAATAGAAAACCGCGGCGGGCTTAATCGTAATGAAGCCGACGCGGCACATGGGACTAAAGTTACTTATGATTAATGTATTTCGGCGGAAGTTATTCATTTATCGACGGCTTAGCTGAGTTTCCCGGCGCTTTTTGGATTTATCAGTGAAACTGACGATTTATCGACTTTCCGACTATTTTCGACACTTCTTACTATCCAATACCAGCTTCAAAAATCAAACTGCTTTGAACTCACTCTTCAAGGCAGTTTTCCTTGTAACTTTTCCAGATTTTCTGATGTGAAACAGGAAAGGCAAACTTACTTAATTCCTCTTCATCAACCACTCTCAATCCATCTGGAATTTCTCCGATGTTCTTTATGACACCAACATAGACATCTATATCCCACACCAGGTGAGAGAATATATGTTGAATTTTAGTGAGAAGGCCATTTTCTATGTTTGCTTCCACACCAAACTCTTCTTTCAGGAAATCTTCGAGCTGTTTCCGCTGTGAGCCGAAGGAATCCACTTCACAGTTCGGGAATTCCCATAAATTAGCCAAGAGGCCTTTTCCAGAGCGTTTATGAATTAAATATTTTCCATCATCATTTTTCAAGACAACCGCTGCCATTTGAAGCTTCTTGACACTTTTCTTTTTTGTTTTGACCGGAAGGGTGTCTTGAACTCCTTCATGGAAGGCGCTGCAATGTTCCCTGACAGGACAAAGCAGGCATTTAGGGGATGTTGGTGTGCAGATGAGAGCTCCGAGCTCCATTAATGCCTGGTTAAAGTAAGAAGGATTTTCATGAGAGATAAGTTTTCGCACTGCCTCTTCAAAGACTTTTCTGGAAGACGGCTTAGCAATATCGTCCCAGATGGTCAAAATCCGCGACAATACCCTCATCACGTTTCCGTCCACTGCAGGCTCGGGCTTTCCGTATGCAATACTTAAGATGGCACCCGCTGTATATGGGCCAACTCCCTTAAGCTTAGAAATTTCCTTCGGTTCTGATGGCACTATGCCTCCATACGAATCCCTTACTTCTTTAACAGCGGATTGAAGGTTTCTTGCGCGGGAATAATAACCAAGCCCTTCCCAGGCTTTCAGCACCTCTTCTTCGTCTGCTGAGGCCAGCGCTTCAATTGTTGGAAATTTGCTGATAAAATTAAGGAAATAAGGAATCACAGTATCTACTCTTGTCTGCTGAAGCATGATTTCAGATACCCATACTTTGTAGGGATCGCGGTTTTCTCTCCAGGGAAGCTGCCTTTGCTCGGCCGTGAACCAGTTCAGCAGGTCTTCCTTAAATGCTTCTATGTCAATTTCTTCTAAACTTGTTAAAGGATTATTCTCCACTTTTGTACCTCCAAGATGTTAAACCTTCCCTTATTGAGGGAATATATAATACTAAAGCAACTTTTACAATCCATAATTATTATTGTAATCGCAGCAAATGCAGCTTTATCAAAGCACCTTTTTCATATGGTCTTTTTTAATCCGAAGCATACCATTTGCTCTAGTCCACCTAAGATGCAGTCATCAAGCATGCCAAAGAGAGGATGCTCATCCGATGTCCTGAGTCTCTTCAAAGCATGGTAATGAGATTCTGTCGGCAGGGTAATTACCTCTGTGAAAGAAGATGGGCTTCCTGGCGAAGACATCCATTCAATATCGCCCGCTTCGTACAACGACAATGTTGAAAAGATGTCCTTCATTAATTTTTGATATTGCTCAATGTACGACTCTTTGACCTCGTATTGAATATACATTTGAAGTGAATGATTCATTGAATTAATCTCCTTTTATACCATATCATTTTGATGAATGAATACAAGAGCATTTGTTTGGAATCATTGTTAAAAACTTACCGGAAAACCCCTAGCAAAGGAGGATAAACCTTGGATACAGGAACACATGTAGTGATGGGATTTGCAATCGGCGGCCTGGCAACGCTGGACCCCGTGGTAGCCGAAAGTGCCGTGACCTCTCAAAGTGTTTTGATTGGTGCCATCATCGGTTCTCAAATCCCTGATATCGATACTGTTTTAAAACTGAGAAATAATGCCGTCTATATCCGCAACCACCGCGGGATTACCCATTCGATTCCCGCAGTGCTGATATGGCCGCTGCTCATATTGGCTGTCCTTTATCCCTTTTACCCAGAGGCTAACCTGCTTCATCTATGGATTTGGACATTTCTTGCCGTATTCCTTCATGTATTTGTCGACATTTTCAACGCTTATGGCACCCAAGCAATAAGGCCATTTTCGTCGAAATGGGTCGCTTTAGGAGTCATTAACACCTTTGATCCGATCATTTTCGGTATACATGTAGTCGGCTTAATTCTTTGGGGGCTTGGCTTTGACCCAGGACCGACCTTCCTCTATATGTACATGATCATCATTCTGTACTATATTCTGAGGTTTTTCGTACAGCACGCTGTAAAATCAGCTGTTAAGAAAAAAATCCCGGATGCCGAAAAGATCATCGTTTCGTCCACTCTTCATTTTTATCAGTGGAGGCTGGCAATCGTCTCGAAGGAATTCTTTTATGTAGCCCGTGCATATGGAAGTTCCATCACTTTTTTTGAAAAGTATAAAAGAATTCCAGTACCGGATAACCCTGTAATCAATGCGGCCAAGAAGGACAAAAACCTTTCAGCATTCTTGTCATTCTCTCCTGTATACAGATGGGAAATCGAGGATTTCGAAGATGACGGCTATGAGGTAAGATTTATTGATCTGAGGTACCGAAGCAATGGACATTATCCTTTTGTTGCAGTGGTGAAATTGAACGAGGAATTGGATATTGAGAGTTCCTATACCGGCTGGATTTACAGCGAGGAAAAGCTGCGGAAGAAGCTGGAGATTATACCGGATTAAAGGATCTTTTCAATAGTCAAGTAAGAAGAGGACGCGGCCGTTAAGCGGTCGCGTCCTTTTCTTTTGGTTTCCTATTCAACTTGTGTTCACCAGCCAAATAGGGACCCTTCGTTTTTCTAATGATTAATATCCTTCTCATCCTCCAGCATGTGGCTATACTTAGGGTTTCGGGAAGCAAATTCATGCAGCCTGCTGCCATAGCTGTCTATCCACTGTTTTACCAAACGGCTAGTCATTTCTTTCCCAAGATATTTTCCTCTTGCTTTTGCATAGGTTGTCTCAAAATCTTCCCATAATAACTCTACCCAGGTTCTGGCTCTTGCGTAAGTCAATTCTTCATTCTTCTCTAATAAGTCTTTTGTTAATTCTTCGTGAAAAGTGTCCATTTATGATTTCCTCCGTTCTTTAGTTTTTTTGTATTCAGCGGGGAGATGTAAACCTGCTTTTGACCAGGTCGTTTCGGGCACCTAGACCCTCGCTTGGTTACCTTTTCCCTGGATTTCTGAGTTGTTTGGGCAGCTAGACCCTCGCTTGGTTACTTTTTCCCTGGATTTCTGAGTTGTTTGGGCAGCTAAACCCTCGCTTGGTTACCTTTTCCCGGGATTTCTGAGTTGTTGGGGCAGCTAGACCCTCGCTTGGTTACCTTCTTCCTGGGTTTCTGAGTTGTTTGGGCAGCTAGACACTTCCTTGGTTACCTTTTCCCGGGATTTCTGAGTTATTTGGGCACCTAGACCCTTCCTTGGTTACCTTTTCCCGGGATTTCTGAGTTATTTGGGCACCTAGACCCTTCCTTGGTTACCTTTTCCCGGGATTTCTGAGAAGATTGGGCATCTAGAAGCCGCCTCCCAGCCCTCAAAAAGCTTGGTTAGTCTCTTCCGCCCTTAATCCAAGTAATCTTAAAGCTGCCTTCATTGCCAATATTTTTTTATGATAACTGGTGCTGTTAAGTCTCATACTAATTGTACGCAGCCAGCAGGTTCCTATGGCGGATTTGCTGGCTGTGAGGTGACCATCATTATTCTCGGGAGGAATTCGATGCGTAATAAAGAAAGAGGCTTTCCTAACCAGAATAACAATAAATTCGAAGGTGAACCGCGGGCGAAGCCGGAATATGCTTCCAAACGGGCTGACGGTACCATTAACACTCATCCCCAGGAACGCATGGCTGCATCCAACCAGCGTGAAAGTGATTCTATCTAAGTTTTCGAGTGAGCCATTTTAAAGGAGGCGGTTGTTTTGGGTATGGGAAAAAAGAACAACTCAAATCGTTTTGATAAAAACTATGTGAGTCCTTTCAATCAGGCTTTTTATAATGCCAAACACGCGCACTCACAGGCTAATGGACATACTGTTCAGACTCAGGACTTGATCATTCTGGAAAGACAGACCCGAAAAAGATCGTAATATAAGAAATGGAAACAGGGAAGCTCTGCATTCCTTGTTTCCATTTTTCTTTATTTCTTTTTATTCAGCATGGATATCGGCAGAGCCTCTTCCTTGCCTGATCCTCCAAGGCGGTATCCCCAGGCAAATACACCGTTCATATAGTCAATTTTGAAAAACACTCCTGGATCACCTTCTATTCCGTAGATTTCTCCGGGCTTGAAATCTTTAGGATCCATCAAGTACGCCTGAGCCATAAGGGATTTTCTTTCCAATACGGCAAATTCATTAAGGATGCCCAGCTGCTCAGCTTTTCTGGCTTTTTCTCTGAGCTGTGCGATCTCCTGTCTTAATTCATGCTCGCTCATTTCACTGTATCTTGTTTCTTTTTCCACTGCTTTCACTCCATTCACCTATATTATAGGGAAAATGATATGATAAATAAAGTTTGGTTTAAAACCAGATCATAAGGAAAAATTACATGATATACCATACATTTTAGGGGGATTACATATGAAAACAGCCGTTATTTCCGGTGGAGGGTCAGGCCTCGGCCGGGAGCTTGCCAAAGTCTACAGCAATGAGGGGTATCATATCCTGCTTCTCGGAAGAACAGAAGAAAAGCTTCAATCGGTCAAAGAAGAGATAATTACAGACGGCGGAACCGCTTCTATCCTGGTCATCGATATCGCATCCGCTGAAGAGGTTGAAAAAGCAAGCCGCCAAATCACTGAGAAATATGATGTGGAGCTTCTCATCAACAATGCGGGTGTAGGGATTTTCGGTCCTTTTTTACAGGCAGGGTTTGAGGAAATCGAAAAAATGCTGTCCGTTAATTTTCTCGGTACCGTGTATCTGACAAAAGCACTTCTGCCTTCCATGGTTTCTAAGGACTCAGGCTCCATCATTAATATCATTTCAACAGCCGGGCTCCGCGGCAAAAAAAATGAATCCTACTATGCCGCAAGCAAGTTCGCTTTAAGAGGATTCGCCGAGAGCTTGCAAAAGGAATTTGAAGAGAGCGGAATCAGCATCATCAATGCCTATATGGGAGGAATGAACACGCCGTTTTGGGATGAGTCGCAGCACGTTCAGGACCCGAGCAGATTACGTTCCCCGCGGGAAGTTGCAGAAATCATCTACGAAGAAAGCAAAACTTCCTCAGATATTATCATTGAATCAAAGAAATGAAATCAAAAGGCCTCCTGATTTGATCCAGGGGCCTTTTACACTGTAAAGCGCGAAAAGGGACTGTCCCTTTTCGCGCTTTACAGAACTGAAGTGATCTCTCGCTTCAGTCTTCTTCCTCTTTCAAAATTTCAATTGCTCCGTCGATTTCTTCCATTGAGAAACCTTTACGGTATAAATTCTGTTTCATCTTATTCACGTAATCATATCCGGTATATTTTGAATGAAGACGGTTATGTGCTTTTCGCGCATGCACAAGGACCGCTTCCAATTTTTCATCCTCGGACTTTTCGTTATCCGTTTCCTGCCAGGCAAGATTTATGACAGAAAAAGGATATCCTTTACGAGCCAGGTTCTGCTCTGTTTTTTGCTTGGCCACGATACTTGAATCTTTTTTATACTTCTTAAACAGTTTGTTCGTAAGACTCATGGCTTTTTCAACCTGAATTTCCCGGGTAAACGCCGCCATGGCTTCATCAATCAACGCCTTATCTACTCCTTTAGTGGCGAGTTCCCTTTCAACTGCACCAGGCCCTTTATCCGAAGTATTGATTTGAGTATTCACATAAGCTTGCGCAAACTCTTGATCATTCAGGTACTTATATTTCTTCAACTTTTGGATGGCCTCATCTGCAACAGCTTGTCCAAGCTCTTTTTTCATTAAGTAATCCCATACTTCCTTTTCCGTCCTCATTCGAAATGAGAGGTAATGTATCGCGAGGTTAAAGGACTTGCGGACGTCATCTTCATATCCTATTTCAGCAATCGCAACTTCATCGATTTCCTGTCCTTTTCCCATTTGAAACCGGGCAAGAATTTCTTCGTCGACACTGAACGAATATTCACCGTCGATGAAAATGTTATATCTCTCGTCATTTTTTACTTGTTTGGTTATCTTAGTGATAGTTCCCATAATTAACACCTCCTTATTAATGTAACACACCCAAAATGTTTTTTATCAGTGGGAAGGGTAAAATAAGAACAAAGCATAAAAAAGGAGGTCATGTCATGAAAGCAGTAATATCTGGTGGAACCGGCTTTGTCGGCAGCGCCCTGACCGAAGAACTGCTTAACAATGGGTACGAGGTTTCCATTCTTACAAGAAATCCTGACAAACACGAAAGCAGGAAGAATGTTTCTTATGTTAAATGGTTATCTGAGGGTTCCCGTCCGGAAGAGGAAATATATGAAGTGGATATTTTCATCAACCTTGCAGGAGAATCCATCAACAGCGGCCGCTGGACCGAAGAACGTAAGAAAAGGATTTTGAAAAGCCGTATTGATGCTACCCGTGAGATGGTGAGAATACTGGAAAACCTTAAGGACAAACCGTCTGTCTTTATCAACGCCAGTGCCATAGGCTTTTATGAAGCATCGGACTCAAAGACCCACACCGAGCAATCACTGGATACCAGCTCAAACTTCCTGGCTGAAACCGTAAAAAAGTGGGAATCAGAGGCAAGTAAAGCAAAGGATTCTGGTGTTCGGACAGCTTACACCCGTTTCGGGATCATCCTTGGAAAAGACGAGGGAGCACTGCCTAAAATGGCGCTTCCCTACAAGCTTTTTGCTGGAGGAACAGTGGGGTCCGGAAAGCAGTGGATGTCGTGGATACACATTGGGGATATTGCTAAAGCCATCCGCTTTGTCATCGAAAACAAGGCAATTGAAGGGCCGGTCAACCTCACTTCTCCTACACCAGTAACGATGAAGGAACTCGGCAAGACACTTGGCGATGTCTTGAACCGCCCTCATTGGATACCGGCACCCGGCTTTGCCATCAAGGCAGCCCTTGGAGAAATGAGCACCCTTATCCTGGAGGGTCAAAAAGTCATCCCTGAAGTGCTGCACGAAAACGGCTATACGTTTCAATACCCCCACCTTAAAGAAGCCCTGCAGGAGATTTACCGCAAGTGAGTATGAATTCTCAAATGATAGGAAAAAATAGGTATATATTCATTTGAGAAAGGATGATTGCTGTGGAGAAAAAACGTAAAGAAAAAACAAAATCCGTCCTGTCCTCTATGCAAGAAGTCACTTATTCCCGTGAATTCAAGCGCGCAGACAGAGCTGGCGGCTACACACAGAAAAAGCATTAAGTTCTGCTGAACCACTTATCCTTTTATGCATTCTGTGATCTTGAAAGAAATACCTCTTTTTAAAAAGCTGGTTCCCGCTAATACTAAAGGAGCGAAAACATTTTCCGTTTTCGCTCCTTTATCTTTCTCATCATGAAAGGGGACGGTTCGAATGGGCAGAGCACATGGCCATAAAACACGTGATAAAAACAAAAACAAACTTCCTCAGGTTCCTAAAAACATGAAGACTGACGGTGTTGACGAGGAGTTTTCCCGCGAGCTTGCCGATCAAGCGGATATGGAAGCTCAAGCGCGTTCGAATGCCGCAAATCAGCGTCAGCAGGTTGCAAATAGAAATAAACGATAATTAACAATGAAGATGGTCCTGAAAAACGGACCATCTTTTTCCACATTTTTAACCATTTTTTGTTAATAACCTGTTGATAGTAATCCACAACAGATTGTGGATAATGTTGATAACTTTCAGAATATTAACAATAGTAATGTTTCTCATGTGAATAAGTATGTTTATAAAATACATCACTGTGCAGTAGGGACAGCCCTTATACACAGTGAATGCGTATGATAGTTGATATTTTTATCAAAGGGAGTTATTCATTCATGCCAGGATAATTGTTTTTTCCGTTTTCTGCATATGGTCACTCCAGGAGAAATAGGCAGCGTCACCATTTCAAATAGCTCCCTTTCCTTGGATAATTCCTCAATTGCTTGATAGGCTGTCCCACATAAAGAAGGCTGTATCATCCGATTGTCTCTAGGATGTGAATCATGAAATAAAATCAGGCCATGCGGTACTACATACGGGAAGAAGTTTCTAAAGTCTTGCAGCACTGCCTCTTTGGAATGGTCTGCATCGATAAATAGCATATCAATCTTTAATGGGTTCGCTTCTAAATTTTCGGCAAACTCCTGAGTCGTTCCATGGAAAAATTGAGCCTTAGGTGAATTCAGCATGTATTTCCCCGCCCCAGCGTTTATATCTACTCCTACTAATTGATCTGAGAATTCCGCCATTTTGTTAAATAATTCGCATCTATATAATCCCAGCTCTACATACGTCTTTGGTCGAATAACACTTGCTAAATGCAGAATAAAGTCTTCATGCCAGTTTGGTTTAGCCACTTTCTCATTCCTCTCTAATCATTACTTGCATAGTGCCTTGTTAAACTTCATTTTTAGTATATTTCTCCAAACAGAAAAAAGTTACATTTTTAAAAAAGATAGACGAATAGTTAAGCGTCTCCTGTGCTGCAAAAGAACTTAATTATCAAGCATCCATTTAGCAATGACTTTGTTGAAGATTAAAAATGAAGGCTTCTGGCTTTCTTCTTTAAACTAAAAGAAGCAGACTCCCCTATCGGGAACCTGCTTCTTTTAATACCAATTTCGCAACACTCTCAACATGCGCAGTCTGAGGAAACATATCAACAGGCTGGATGTACTCTACTTCATATGCATGACTTAATGTTTTCAAATCCTTTGCAAGCGTTGATGGATTGCAGGATACGTATATGAATTTCTTCGGCTTCACTTTTAAGATTGTCTTTAGGAAGCTTGGTTCGCAGCCAGTCCTCGGTGGATCGACAACGACCACGTCAGGTCTCCACCCTTCTGCTTTCCACTTAGGAAGCCATTCTTCGGCAGTTCCTATTTCATATACGCTATTTTCCATTCCGAACTTCTCGCTGTTTTTTCTTGCGTTTTCGATGCTTTCTTTAATAACATCCATTCCGCGGATTTCTTTTGCCCCGCCTGACAGCCACATGCCGATCGTTCCGACACCGCAATAGGCATCCACCAGCTTTTCATGCCCAGTCAATCCCGCAGCATCTCTCACCTCATTGTAAAGGTGGATGGTTTGTGAAGGATTCAGCTGAAAGAAAGCCCTGGCAGATAGTTCATATGAGAACTTATCAAGACGCTCAACAATTGATTCTGTTCCATAAAGATGAATCGTTTCATCTCCGAAAATGAGAGAGGTCGGTTTAGGATTGATGTTCTGTGCTACTGATTTAACTTCAGGCAGCCTCTTGTTGATTTCTTCTAAAATCATTTCTTTACGAGGAAGGTCTTTACCTACTGTTACAAGAACGACCTGGACTTCACCAGTTGTTACTCCCACTCTGGTTACTACCGTTTTGACAGTACCTTTTTTCGTTCTTTCATTATAAATCTTGACCTTAAAGTCGCTAAGGATTCTCTTTACTTCGTTAGTCACTTTATTTGTAGACGGATGTTGTACAATGCATTCAGGAATGTCTACAAGCTTATGGGAATTCAAGCTGTACAATCCGGATATGATTTTACCGTCCCTGAAACCCAATTGGAATTGGCTTTTATTCCGGTAATACCAGGGCTCTACCATTCCGATCATCGGTTTAACATCGAGCTTTTCTAAATCGAATTTGGTGTGCTTCTCAAGTGACTGCATGAGGATATCCCTTTTTTCTACAAGCTGCTGTTCATAGCTCAGGTGCTGAAGCTGGCAGCCTCCGCACTGCTCATAGACGGGACAAGGCGGCTTCGTTCTATGCTCTGATCTTTTTCTTACTTTTTTCACACGGCCTTCAGCAAACTTCGGGTGTACCTTAACCGCTTCCACAACAACCTCTTCACCCGGCAGTGCACCCGGTACAAAGACAACCTGTCTTTTGAAATAGCCGACACCTTCGCCGTTGATTCCGAGTCTTTTAATAGTAAGCGGAAACTGCTGTTTTTCTTTGATTTTTATTGTTTGATCCTTCTTCACTTCTTCACTTCCTATTTTCAATACTTCTCCATAAATACAGTGAGGCATAGCTTAAGTAAGGACTCCAGGCTGCACTCATTTTTTCAATCTCAGCCAATGTCGGTTTTCTGTCCATCCCATACAATTTTTTCAGCGCATTTTGTATGCCGATATCTGTTTTCGGAAAAAGATTCGGCCTGCCAAGAGCAAACATGAGATAGTTTTCAGCCGTCCAAGGACCAATACCTCTCAGCTTCACTAGATCCTTCATTATCACTTCATCGGACTTTTCCTGAAGCTTTTCCAAATCCAAACGTCCCTCTGCGATTTCCTTGGAGACACCTATCACATACTCGGCTTTTCTCTGGCTGAATTGAAGGTCCCTCAGTTCAGATACTTCAATCAGGGCTGTTTCTGAAGGCCGGGGATAGAACCAGACGCCATCCTTCAGCTGTCCATACTTGTGAACAAACCTTTCTGTCAGTGTGTGGGCAAACGACAGATTAAGCTGTTGGTGAATAATGCTTTTCATCAGTGTGGCATAGGGACTGAACTCAAGAACGACCGGCGTCCCGGAGTGCTCAAGAAAAATTTCTCTTAAGTCGGTTTCCAAAAAATGCTCATGAATGTCATGAAGAGTCCCTTCCCACTGAAAGATCCTTTTCAAAAAAGCCAGGCGGCTGCCATCTTCATCTGCACTATCCATCTTTATCAAAAAAGAAGGCTCATCGGTGCTGCCTGTGGCCGCCACCGTTAAAACCTCATTTTTTTCACTATAAAAAGGTACCTTCACTGTCCGATTTTCTATATCGACGATGTTCAATGGATCCAGGGATAACCTGTCCAAAACCAAATCGAAATTATAAGGAGGCGATACCGTAAGCAATTTTTCTCTCATAACACCCTCACTTTTAAAAACGTTTATGAGTATTATAGCATTTTTAGGCAAAAGGCATAAATTTTTACGATTCTCAGGTATCGTGCCTTAAGCTACAGTTAACTGTACTGCTCTAAAGTGAGAGCGCATCGGTTATTTAAAGTTCTAAAGCACTAATAAAAAGGATAGAACATTACATGTCCTATCCCTATATTCCTTATGGTGTAAGCAGTGGATTTCTCCCGTTCTTACTCATTTCGTAATAATCCAGGCTCTTGAACGTATATCCCTCTTTCTTTAGATCCTTGATGACCTTTCCCAGTGCCTCCGCATTATCTTTGGATACAGTGTGCAAAAGCATTACAGCTCCGGGATGGATCTGCTTCATAATATTATTATAAGAGTACTGCCACCCTTTCTGGCTGTCTGTGTGCCAGTCGACAAAAGCAAGGGACCATAGGACATGCGTATAGCCGGCATCCTTTGCAAGCTTCATGGTACGTTCACTGAACACCCCTCTTGGCGGACGCAGATACGCCATTGTCTGCTGCTTAGTGATCTCTGCTGTTTTCTCCTTAACCATATCCAATTCTTTTCGCAGCTTTTCATCTGACACTGCTGTTAAATCAGGATGGCTCCATGAGTGGTTACCGACTATATGGCCCTCATTCGCCATTCTTTTTACCAAATCCGGTGCACTGTTCAAATAATGTCCTGTAACAAAAAAGGCTGCGGGCACCTTCTCTTCTTTCAGCACATCCAGTATCTTTCCGGTGTATCCATTTTCATATCCGTTGTCGAAAGTCAGGTATAGAACCTTTTCATCAGGAGAATCTTTATAAAAAGCACCGTATTTCTTCAACAGCTCGTCATATGTTTTTCCAGCTTCAGCCTGTTTGCCTTCGTTTCCTTTTTTAAATCCCCAGCCGATACTTTTATTAGGGACCTGCGATGCTTGAGTATTCCCATCAATGATCCCGAAAGTGAGAAAAGCAGCTACAATTACAGTTAAAACCTTTTTCATAATTCAACCTTCTCTCCATAGTAAGTCGATTGCATAATTTCATTGCGCAGCCATTTCGTTCATATCGGTTTGGTTAAAACTAACCGGTCTCCCTATGACTGATAATAGGCATTATGAAATTACGTACTATTTTTAGTGTTGCAAAGGAGAACGGTAACATGCCTTCTAATTGATGGAAAAAGACAAGAAACAGGTGAGTTAATCAAAAGGCTGCAGGTCAGGGTGGACAGGTTTAATTTTGAGCAGGACTACAGCATTTTTTTATTCCTAGACAATCAAAAAACCGCCCCCTGAAAGGAAGCGGTGCAGCAAACTATACTCAGCTGAAGACCTTCTCTTTAAATTGAGAAAGTTTTTCGAGTGATGATTTATCAATATCTTTATGAAGACTGTTTCCGTGTGAATCCATTGTTACGACTGCAGTGAAGCCTTCCACCTCAAGATGCCACATTGCTTCAGGAATGCCGAATTCCATGAAGTCCACACCTTCTACGGATTTAATACAGTCAGCATAGTATTGGGCTGCTCCGCCGATGGCATTTAAATAAACACCGCCGTGCTCACCCAGGGCCTCAAGCGTTTTTGGTCCCATACCGCCTTTTCCGATTACGGCACGGATGCCGAATTTCTTCATGATATCTCCTTGATAAGGCTCTTCGCGGATGGAAGTGGTCGGCCCGGCTGCTTTCACATGCCAGCTTCCTCCTTCATCCTTCATCATGACCGGTCCGCAGTGATAGATGACTTGGCCGTCAAGGTCTACCGGTGATTCATTATCGGAGAGGTGCTTGTGGATTGCGTCACGGCCTGTGTACATTCTTCCGTCGATACGCACCACATCACCCACTTTCAGGCTGCGGATTTTCTCTTCCGTAATAGGAGCCTGAAGTGTAATCACATCGGAATCCCCTTGTGATGCTGCTGCCGTCTCCTGCTGTGCTGTGTTTTCGGACAGGTCGACCAGCTCGCCTTCCTGATAAAGCCATTCCTGAACTGATCCTGTATCTGCATCAAGCTTGAAGCCCAATCTTCTGAAAGCCCAGCAGTTGTACGCAACAGAAACAAAGAAGCTTGCCGGGATGCGGTTCATGACACCAACCTTGCAGCCAAGCAAAGTCGTTTCACCGCCGAATCCCATGGTGCCGATTCCAAGTTCATTGGCATTATCCATAACATACTCCTCAAGCTTGCGGAGATCTTCATGGCTGTTTGTATCCTCCACAGAACGGAATAGCTGCTCTTTCGCAAGGTCATAACCAGAAGAACGATCTCCGCCGATTCCGACACCGATGAAGCCTGCAGAACAGCCCTGTCCTTGTGCCTGATAAACAGAGTGCATGATGCATTTCCGGATGCCATCAAGGTCGCGGCCGGCACGCCCTAAGCCATCCAGTTCGCATGGCAGGCTGTATTGAATATTCTTGTTTTCACAGCCGCCTCCTTTAAGGATTAAACGGGCATCAATGTAGTCTTTCTCCCACTGCTCGAATTTGATGACAGGTGTACCTAGTCCCAAGTTGTCCCCACTGTTCGCTCCGGTGAGGGAATCCACTGAATTCGGGCGCAGCTTCCCATCCTTAGTTGCTTCTTTCATGGCGGTATAGATGGCTTCTTTAATCTGTAACTGGTTTACGCCAACTGGTGTTTTGATTTTAAACGTTGGCAATCCGGTATCCTGGCAGATCGGCGAAACTTTATCATCAGCCATCTTAATATTGTTTGAGATGGTCGCCAAACTCATTGCTGAACGCGTTCCTGCACTTTCTCTTGCCTTCGCTGTCTTAATTGCTCTTCTAACATCCTTTGGCAGGTTCGTTGAAGTTTCAACAATCAGCTGATACATGCTTTCTTGCAGTTTTTCCATGTTCATATACAATTCCCCTTTTCTCCCGCTGCGTTTTCTCTATAGTCTATAAATTATCTAAAATTTTAATTTTTCACAATTCATTATACCCCTATAATTAGCAGAAAAAAAGACCTGATTGTAACCGATTACAGTCAAGTGGAGATTTTTTTTCTAAAATGAATTCTTTCGTCTTCTCTCTTATATGGTTGATATCCATTGTTCCTGTAAAAAGAGATGGCGTCACTCCATTCTTGATTAGTTTCCAGCACCATATGTATGGCTCCTCTCCTTTTAGCTTCCTGCTCTAAGAACTGAAGCATCTTGCGTCCGAGCCCCAATCCTCTATAGGAAGACACCACTGACATTCTCACAACCCTGGCCTCTTCCGGTGTTTCGGATATGAAAGCGCCTGTCGCTGCAAGTTCTCTTTATCTAAAAATGGCGAGAAAACTCCCTCTTCAAGCGTGTGAAGGGCATAGCCCAACGGTAAGGGGGAGATGAATCGCCTGCCTTTTGGTCTCTACTAAAAAAACTCTGAAAGAAACATATGTTCCCGAAATGCAATCTTTCTTGGTATAATTACTACCAGGAGGTGAAAACATTTGTATGTTAAAAAAACCTTTAAATTCAGGATCTATCCAAATCACAAACAGATTGAATTAATCAATAAAACGTTCGGTTGTTCCCGGTTTATCTACAACTATTTTGTTGGGAAACAAAAGAACAAAGACGCTTATTGGTCTATCGTAAATGAAATGGTACAGAATGGACAGCTTTCACAGAACAATTGGAAAGGTGAATTCTTCAACAAGAACCAATCCATCAAAGCTGTTCGAGAGCTCAAGAAGACCTATTCATTCTTGAAAGAAGTCGATAGTATCGCCCTTCAGAAATCAGTTGAAATCGTTCATGATTCCTACACACGGTATTACAAGAAACAAAACCGTTTACCTCGCTTCAAATCGAAGAAGAATCCTGTTCAATCTTATACCACAAAGTTTGTGAACGGGAATATACAAGTGAAAGATAAACACATCAAATTGCCAAAACTCGGCCTGGTTCGCTTTGCCAAGAGTCGTGAGGTAGAAGGGCGAATAATGAACGCCACCATTCGACGAAGCTCTTCGGGTAAGTTCTTCGTTTCAATTTTGGCTGAATCAGCAGTTCAACACTATAAGAAAACCGGCACCTCTGTCGGAATCGACGTAGGTTTGAAGGATTTCGCAACTCTTTCAGATGGCACAACTTATAAAAACCCCCGCTTTTTCCGTACATTAGAAAAGAAAATAATTAATGCCCAACGCATTCTTTCTAGGAGGCAATTGGGTTCTTCGAATTGGACTAAACAAAAAAAGAAAGTTGCCCGGCTGCACGAAAAAATCGCTAATGCAAGAAAAGATATGCTGGATAAAATCTCTACCGAAATAGTCAAAAACCACGACATTATCGGCATTGAAAATTTGTCCGTCAAAAAAATGTTAAAAAACAAAGACCTTTCAAAAGGGATCAGCGAAGTAAGCTGGGCCCAATTCAGGTCTATGTTGGAATACAAATCATTATGGTACGGTAAACAGGTGGTAGCCGCAGCGAAAAATTTCCCTTCCAGCCAGCTATGTTCTGTATGTAATCATAGGTATAAAGCTGTTAAAGATCTTGCGTTGCGTGAATGGACGTGTCCAAACTGTAAAAGCAACCATCAAAGGGATCTTAACGCAAGTATAAATCTTCGCAATGAAGCATTGCGATTAACCGCAGGGACTGCGGAGTTAGCCTAATCAAAAACGAACCAATAGGTTTGTGTTCTTAGGAATCCCCCACTTCAAGCGACCTGTAAGGGCGGTAAGTGGTGGGTAGTTCAAAGTGACCAACATAGAAGAATTTATTTTCTTTGTAATATCCTGTTATGTCATCCAGGTCCGGGTTCAATCCGTCGATGATGACACCAAAGCGCTCTTTGAAGCCTTGCAGGACGACGTTTTTTGCCGCTTCCGTCTGTCCTTCGGTTATTAATGAAATGTTCATGAATCTATCCTCACTATCCAAATTTGGTAAGTGTCCCTGAAAATTGATGAAGGACACCTGGTGGATTGTTTTTTTCTTTTAGCAGCCCTTATCCAGCCCCTATTGTAAAAATTACTTGATAAAAAAAGGCTGTTTTCGCATATATTGTTGCTTTCGGAAAAATCCCAAGAGCCGGATTTTTCCCGGTATACTAAGAGTTTTATCTCTTATCGGGGAAGAGTAGCTCTTTTCTTTTCGATATTACCGGATTTTTCCCTTCTTAAGATTTATATTTTTCGCAATTAGTATCAAATAGCAACAAAGTTTACGAAAAGAGCCTAAAAAAAAGAGCCAAAAACAGGCTCCTGGCATTACTTCTTAAATTGATCAACCTTCATTTCAAGATCATCAATCATTCCTATTAGACGGTCGATATCTTCTAAATCAGTGTGCTCAGGATCTATTGAATCCAGCACTTCCAGGAACATGTTCAGTCTCTGTTTCAAATAAAGTACCTGATCGTCTCTGTTGCTTGCTGCTTTGCCCATATGTCCGCTCCTTTAAATGAATTTCCTCTTTCATCCTACCGAATTCCGCAATGATTGACAAGCCAATTGGCCAGCCTGTCTTTGTCCTAGTAAAAAAACTGACACCCTATATTGATAGAGGTCAGCTTTTTAATGTTTAGCGTGGTTTATCAGTTGTAATGAATCCGAAAGAAACATGGTCCTGAACAGGGATCCAGGCACCGATTCCCTGGGATGTTACATTTTTAACCACAATGGAGCGTTTAGATCCTTTCATGACCAGATATACTTCTCCATAGGTCACTTTTCCTTTTTCGTTCACAGCAGGTGCATATCCATACAAGTAGCCAAGACGGCTTGGTGAAATGTTATAAACATGATCCTTTTTTGTTCCTGCTCCTACAATCGTTTGGAAGGAAAGTGGAAGCTGACTGTTTTCCATAGCCTTTAACAACATCATTTTTTGAACATCATCTGAATGTGGAACCTTGGCCGTCAATCCGCCTTTAATGTTTTTTTGGGCTTCTTGTACGTAGTGTATCTGATAATTTTGATTTCCGCCGCGGTTGTCATAGTAGTTCGTGTTGATTTTCTGATACTCCCAGTTCGGAGCTGTCTCAGTTGATTCATAATTTAATGGCCATTCCCCAAGGTAAATGGTGGCCCTCATCCCTATTGCGAATGGTGTTTTATTCATACTTGACTCGTTAAACATCCTAATAAGGTTCGGGTTCTCAATTTTCACATCCGAGGTATCAAGCAATTCAGCAGTGAGCTCGCTTGGCTGAAGATATGGGAGATCCTGTGTCGGATTCGGATAAGTATTTTCTTTTGCGATATTCAAGACTGAAGATGGGATTTGGACTTTTGGCTCAGCCTGCTTTTCGGCAGCCTTCTCTTCATCCTTCTTCTCGACTTTCTCCTGCTTAGGTGCCTTTTGTTTGTCTTCCTGCTTTTCTGCTGAGGCAGAGGGCAGGATCAAAGATGAGAAAAGGAACATCATAAGTACGATGCGAAATAGTTTCATGGCGTTACTCCCTTCTTGCATTTGCTTTTTCTATTGTTAGTTTTTCCGTTGTTTGCATTGTTATCCAAGCTATTTTTAAAAAATGTGGGTTCTCACAAGCTTTAATGGTTTTTAAGGAAAAAGCTACAGCAGGTTTTGGCGGTAACTTAAATGAAGATATTATTAAGAACAATCGATGTGTGTAATTCCTTCAATCATTATTTAAATTGAATATTTACAAAATTCAATTTTTATATTATAATAAAAATACCAGCCGGGATACCGGCAAAAGATTTTCATTCCCTAAATTCCCTACTAAAGAACAAGGCGACAGCTAAACAGCTTCGCCTTGTTTTTTTGCGGTTGCATTATAGACGGGCGGATCCCGGCAAGCTGAAAAATCATCTTAGTAACAGCGAGAAGCAGATGCATATATATATTGGCTCAAGTGAATTGCGGTAATTCTCAGATTTGGCCTCACAGGATGTGTTCTTTCACTTCTTGCACAGAATGTAACCATCCTTGTTACAGGAAGACCTGAAAAAACAGGCCCTTCTAAAAAACCTGGTTAAAACAACCTCCAATAGAACAGATTAATATCGTACATTTAAAGGAGGTTTAAATATGTCCCTTACATTAAGAGAAAAGATTGTGGAGTTGATCTCCCACCACAAAGTAGGAACATTGGCTACCATCAGGAATAATAGACCCTATTCCCGCTTCATGATGTTTTACAATGAAGAACTGACTCTATTCACTGCAACCAATCAGCATGCCCATAAAGCAGAAGACATTGCTCAGAATCCTTATGTCCATATTTTGCTTGGTTTTGACAGAGACAGCGATCATCAGCACTATGTGGAAATCGAAGCGGAAGCGGAGTTGGAGAAATCCGAGGAACTGAAGCACAAATTCTGGAATGATTATCTCAAGCCTTGGATCACTGCACCTGATGATCCGGAATATATGCTGCTTAAGCTCACACCTAAGACTATCCTTTACTACGAAAGAACAGGTAAAGAGCCTCAAGAGCTCAGCTTGTAATACTTAAACACTTTAAAGCACGAAAAGGGACAGTCCCTTTTCGTGCTTTAAAGCGTGAACGCAAAAGAAGATGGTACGGTCATTAAGGAACCCTGCCGTACAGTATGGGCATGAGATGGAAATGGTATAATGAAATCAGGCTAATAGAGACCACCATGCCTGGAAATCAGCTTTGTTTGGGTCTCAAGGTTGCATACTAGAGACCACTTCACGCGGAAATCAGCTCTGTTTGGGTCCCAAGAAAACTCCTAGAAACCACCTCACATGGAAATCAGCTCTGTTTGGGTCTCAAGGATGCTCCTAGAGAACACTTCAACTGGAAATCAGCCCTATCCGGGTCTCAAGGATGCACTCTAGAGACCACTTCAATCGGAAATCAGCTCTCTTATGGTCTCTAGGAAACCCTTAGAGACCACTTCAACCCAGAATTCAGCTCTCTTACGGTCTCTAGGAAACCCTTAGAGACCACTTCAACTGGAAATCAGCCCTGTTTGGGTCTCAAGGATGCACTCTAGAGACCACTTCAATCGGAAATCAGCTCTCTTATGGTCTCTAGGAAACCCTTAGAGACCACTTCAACCAGAATTCAGCTCTCTTACTGTCTCTAGGAAACCCTTAGAGACCACTTCAATCGGAGATCAGCTCTGTTTGGGTCTCAAGGATGCTCCTAGAGACCACCTCAACCAGAAATCAGCTCTCTCAGGGCCTCAAGGATACACTCTAGAAACCACTTCAACCAAAAATAAGTTCTCTCAGGGTCTCAAAGGATGCACTCTAGTATCCACTTCGAAATGCACTAAGCGGGACTGTCCCCTTTAACGCGGTGAAGCCAAAATGCTTTTATGATTGTAATTCAAAGGTTTCTTCAACTTCTATGCTGCCGATGACCGACTGGACCATTGAGCAGTTCTTTCTTGTTAATTCCATGGCTTTCTGTATTTTTTCTTCTTTTAGGTTTTCTCCTGTTATGGTGAAGTGCAGCGAGATTTTTTTAATTCTGTTGGCTTCCTCTTCAATCCTCTTTACGTCAGCTTTTATTGAAATGTCTTTAAAATCCACCCTTTGCTTCTCAAGGATTTTCCTCAGTACTCCCCCGCTGCATACAGCGATGGAAGACACCATCAATTGATATGGGCGGAAGCCGAATTCCTCATTGCCTGAAACTTCCAGTTGTCCATATGGAAGGCTGGCAGAAAAACCGCCTTCTTTCATGTTAAATTCCATTGAACTCACTCCTTTTTAAATCTGAAGGGTGCTTGCACTTTGTTCATTTTTTAGCGGGCAGGTTTCCAAACGGTCAATTCTACACTATCCCTTCAAGGACCTGCCATTGGATATTAACTCACTGGAAAATACCCAGCTGCCCGAACTGACTCAAACATCCCTTGCCCAAAAGTTTACTTCATAATGTTTTATCTTGCCAATATAGTGAAATGACGATACCATCGTAGAGGAAATACGTACGTCGGGAGATAGATATTTATGGATAAACAAATGAAATTCCGCTTCTGGGTGTTAATAAGTATTGTAGCCATTTCAGGATTCTCCCAAGGGATGCTCCTGCCTTTGATTGCCGTCATTTTTGAGGGAGACGGACTGTCGTCTTCACATAACGGTTTGAATGCAGCGGGCCTTTACATCGGGATCCTTCTCGTTTCCCCTTTTATGGAGGACCCTCTCAGGAAGTTCGGCTATAAGCCAATCATAATTGGAGGAGGGCTGCTTGTTATTCTTGCCCTGGTTCTTTTCCCTTTATGGAAATCATTCTGGTTTTGGTTTGGCTTAAGGATGCTTGTTGGAATCGGTGACCATGCCCTGCATTTCGGAACACAGACATGGATCACTTCCTTTTCCCCGGAAAGTAAGCGCGGACGTAATATATCGCTGTATGGATTGTTCTTCGGCCTGGGATTTGCGGTGGGCCCGCTGATGACTCCTTTAGTAAAAGTGAATGAATCACTGCCTTTCATCGTCTCTTCTTTGTTATGTTTAGCCGCATGGGTATTTTTATTTATATTAAAAAATGAACATCCAGAGCAAACAATGGAAGTCAGTTCCTTCCGCAGCACCATGTCGAGGTTCAAGAAAGCAACAAAGTATGGCTGGGTTGCCTTTCTTCCACCATTGGGCTATGGGTTTCTTGAGGCTTCTTTAAACGGAAGCTTCCCCGTTTATGGACTGAGAAACGGCATAGATGTTACAAGCGTTTCCATCCTGCTCACCTCTTTTGCCATTGGCGGAATTGTATTTCAGCTGCCCCTTGGCATTTTAAGCGACAAATACGGAAGACGCAGAATCCTGCTGACGATCCTGCTGCTCGGTTTCATCAGTTTTACCGCTGCCGGCTTCCTTGAAGCGTATATACCTGCTCTGACAGTAGTACTATTCATAGCCGGGATGGTTGTAGGCTCCACCTTCTCGCTCGGCATCAGCTACATGACCGATTTGATGCCAAGCAAGTATCTGCCGACAGGCAACCTGCTGTGCGGAGTTGCATTCAGCATTGGCAGTCTTGCCGGCCCCTATACAGGCGGGATCTTCATCGAGCTTTTTGAAAACATAAGCTTCTTCATGATTATTAGTTTAATTCTATTATTCATTTTCCTGGTCATCCTTTTTTACGGAAAAGAAAAAGCGAGCATACAGCCGGTCCAGTCTTAACAGCCTGCACTTTATTCTTTCCAAAGCATATGCTGTATGGTAAAATAAGAAACAATTAAATAGGAAAATTCTGTTTTCAAACGTGCACTACAGCTGTCATCTCCCAAGATGACAGCTTTCGTCGTTTTAATGGGGAAATGATGCTGATTATTGTTATCAACTAGAGCAAAAGCGGAAGCGCCTGGATCAGCCCCGACAGGCAAATGTTCCAAAGAGAAAAAAGGGCGCTCTTTCCTTTTATTCTCTTTGGGTTATTTGACCCCGAGGGGCTAGGACATGCGCATACAGCACTTATAAAAGAAAACGCTTAAAAGGAGAAGAGAATATGAGCTCACACGCAAAGTCAATGTCTGTAAATGCACGCACTGAATCCTCTGCTATCTCTATTTTAGAAAAAATAAAGCCGCATGCCGAACTAATCGCTGCACTTGTCAGCGGAGTTTTCATCTTATTGGGCTGGCTGCTGGCAGATGACTTCTCTTCATTATCAGTCGCCTTCTATCTGCTTGCATTTGTGATTGGAGGATTTGCCAAAGCAAAAGAAGGCATTGAAGAAACCATTGCCGAACGAGAACTGAATGTAGAGATGCTCATGGTTTTTGCAGCAATTGGCTCTGCCATTATCGGCTATTGGACAGAAGGTGCCATCCTGATTTTTATTTTCGCTGTCAGTGGTGCATTGGAGACTTATACCCTTAATAAGAGCCAGCGGGAGATTTCCTCTCTAATGGATCTTCAGCCGGAAGAAGCTCTTCGTGTAACCGGCCAGTCTGAAGAAAGAGTGCACGTTTCCGAACTATCCATTGGAGATCATATCCTTATCAAACCGGGTGAAAGGGTTCCTTCTGATGGACAGATCATCAAAGGATCCACAACCATCGATGAAGCTGCCATATCAGGCGAATCGATGCCGGTCACTAAATCCATTCATAGTGAAATTTTCGCAGGAACTGTAAATCTTAATGGTGCAATCACTGTGGAGGTCACTAAACCAAGCAATGAAACACTTTTCCAAAAAATCATCGACCTAGTCCATTCGGCGCAAAGTGAAAAATCTCCTTCGCAGCTTTTCATTGAAAAGTTTGAAGGAACTTATGTGAAATTCGTCTTGCTTGCTGTCCTGCTTATGATGTTTCTGCCTCATTTTGTCCTGGGCTGGAGCTGGACTGAAACCTTTTACAGGGCGATGGTCCTTTTGGTTGTAGCCTCTCCCTGCGCTCTAGTGGCTTCCATCATGCCTGCCACGCTCTCAGCCATCTCCAATGGAGCAAGAAATGGAATTTTATTCAAAGGCGGTATGCACCTTGAAAACTTAAGCAATCTGCAGGCAATAGCCTTTGATAAAACGGGGACCCTCACGAAGGGGAAACCGCAAGTTACAGATATCATCACTCACCCTGAAATAACCGAAAGAGAAGTTCTCAGCATTACAGCCAGCATAGAGAAACAGTCAAACCACCCTCTCGCACAGGCAATAGTCAAACATACCGCCAGTTTATATCCTGACCTGCCATTAACAGAGCCCCAATCACTCCAAGATGTTTCAGGCTGGGGGGTAAAAGCAATGGTGAATGGTGAAGAGTGGAAGATAGGAAAAGCGGAGTTTGTCGGAAGTGAAGCTGCAATGCACTTTGCTGAAGGCAGTTCAGAACAATTGGCTGCCGAAGGAAAAACCATTGTATTTGCAGCAAATGAGAATGGAATAGCGGCTATGATTGCATTAAAAGATGTGATCCGTGAAGAGACGATGCAAGCTTTGAACTCTTTGAAAAAAGAAGGTATTTTCACTATCATGCTTACTGGAGACAGTGAAAGCACAGCTGGAGCAATCGCTCATGAAGCAGGAGTCGATGATTATATCGCGAAATGTCTGCCTGAAACCAAGGTGGATGAGTTAAAGAAACTGATTAATCAATATGGTACCGTGGCTATGGTCGGGGATGGCATTAATGACGCACCTGCCCTCGCAACAGCGAATGTCGGGGTGGCTATGGGGGAAGGGTCGGATGTAGCCTTGGAAACCGCGGATGTCGTGCTTATGAAAAACGATTTGAAACGTATTGCTGATGCTGTTCGTCTGTCGAGAAAAATGCAGCGGATCGTAAAGCAGAACATCATCTTCTCATTGTCTGTCATCTTTGTACTAATTGCCTCCAATTTCTTGCAGGTTCTCGACCTTCCGCTTGGGGTCATCGGACATGAGGGAAGTACCATACTTGTTATTTTAAATGGACTGCGCCTGCTGCGTTCTTGATGGATTATTACCAAGTAATTGTCCTCTCTAGTTAAAAGCTGCCTTTCTTTTTACATCTTCATAAAGACTGTATTCGTTTAGTTGTTGCTATCCCGATCACCGGAGGCTAATTCCATTCCAGAAGGTTCAGTCCCTAAGGCGCCCAAGCTGATTCAGAAACGCTGTTTGATTTCCAATCCTTAAAAGGGTCTCCCAATCGGGAAACCCTTTTTCTATATAGCTTCAAGTTCCCTAGTGGTAACCGTTTTGACCATTAGCAGATCCTGAAGTTTTGTTCTGTGGTTTCTGCTTGCTGTTCTGTTTCGTACCGCCATCTTTTTTAGTCTTTTTTGTCAAGGTCTTTTCCTCCCTCAAGTGGTAGTGAGGCTCCTTTTAAGCCTCTTCTGCTTAGTCTGCTCTAACTGAAAAAAGAGTTTACCGGTAATAACCGGTAAACTCTTTTTTAGAATGCAGTAACTTGTGTTTTACCCTCAGCACTCTGATTTTTTCACATTCATGAGGGCATTGATATGCCCGCCGATCATGATAATGATACCCGTCAAATAGAACCAGATCATCAGGACAATGATACCCCCGATACTTCCATATGTGGCAGAATAATTCCCAAAGTTGCTCACATAGTAAGAGAACGCCAATGAAGCACCTACCCAGCCAAGTGCTGCAAACACGGCTCCGGGAACTGCGCTTAAGCATTTGATTTTCTTACTTGGGGCAATAAAGTATAGTCCGACAAATACTATGAACAAAATGATAGGAGAAATCGCCCATCTTATGGCTCCCCAAATCGTCAGGAACTGATCGGAAAATCCGAATTGTGAAAACAGAAACAGCCCGATTTGTTTGCCGAACACCGGGAGAAGCAAAGCAATGACAAACACAAAAATCATTGCGATGGTCAGTACGATGGACATAAGCCTCGTTACGATAAACGATCTTGTCTCCTCGACTTCATATGCATCATTCAAAGATTTCACAATAGCATTCATACCATTGGATGCCGACCATATCGTCGCGATAATACTGAATGATAGTAACCCTGTATTGCGATTGGACATGACTTCATTTATTGTGGACTGAATCATATCCATTGTTTCACCTGGCGCATAATCACTGATGACATTCATGATATCCTCCTGTGCAACAGGCAGATAAGGGATCAGCGTCACCATGAATATCAATAATGGGAAAAGTGAAAGAAGAAAGAAGTAGGCAAGTTGTGCAGCCAGTCCTGTCACATCTCCATCTGATATCTTCTGAAATAGCTTCTTGAAAAATCCTTTTACTCCTCCAGCTTTGCTCCTCTTAGTCATCCTTTCACCTCTTAATATGCTTTATTTCTCCACGCCGTTATTGGTGGAATGACCCTCATCTTCGGTAAATACCTCTTTATACGATTCCGAAGAAGAATGCAAGGTTTCTTTAGTGTCTTCTATTAATTCCTTTACCTGTGGAGACAGCTCCTTGATTTCCTCTACTTTTGAATTGATGAATTCCATATCTTCACCAATCTGCTGAGCTGTTTCCCTGACCTTTTCATAAACCTCTCTAGTGGACTCCAACAGAAGCTGAGGATCACGGGCATAACGACTGATGAATTCCCCGCCCTTCTTAGTGCTGTTCATCACATCTTCTCTGGTCTCTTTATTCAACAATGTAATGAATCCCCCAGCCATAGCTCCAAAAACCAACCCTTTAAAAAATCTCTTCGTTCCCATAGTCATCCTCCGATACATTAATGTTGTTAGCTTGCACCTGTTTTCTTTCTTTAATCATATAACGATGAGAGCAAGTGAACAAATCTTAAAGACACCCTCTTCTATCTTCTTCCTGCTTCTTATCAGAACCTCTTTTTTACGGAGAGTTTTATAAGAAAGGTTCACAGTGATAGAACAATAGTATTATTTATCCATCTGCGCTCTCATTCAAACATACCAACAGGCTTTGCCTCCCACCCTTAAACGGTTTCATATTGACATCGCTCTCTAATAATGAAAAGATGTTATTATGATCAAACCCTAAAAGGATGGATGAAAAATGGATCTTTCACAAAAATCATCAGAAAACGTAGAATTTATGATTGAACAAATCAAGGAAAAATTAAGAGTCGTAAATGTCGGAGCCATTAAGCCTTCTCATTTTGATGGGGATATGTACGAAGAACTACGTGATATTTACGAAATGGTTGAGCGCAAGAATAACTTCAGTCCCCGTGAAATGCAGGCAATCGTTGAAGAACTCGGGAACTTAAGGAAGCAGTAAATCTTAAGCACAAAGGGCCTGCTTTTAATCGATGCCTATACCTTCAAGGGCATCTGCAGTTATTGATGCTTTATGTCCTCCAGTAATTACTGGGGGCCTTTTTATTTGGCTGCTCGGCTTTATATTGCTGCTTAGTCTATACTCTATCAGGAATCTTTGCTGCTTATAGGAAAGGACTGCCCTAATAGGCAGCCCTCCAATACTTTTATTGTGCGTTCTTTAAAAGTTTTACTGATTCGCGGATAAATGCCGGGATATCATCAGGATTTCTGCTTGTGACAAGCTGGTCTTTGCAGACAATAACTTCTTGGTCTTTATATTGGGCACCAGCGTACTCCATGTCGACTTTAATGGATTTAAATCCTGTCGCTGTTCTTCCCTCAAGTGTCTTAGCTGTAAGCAGCAGCTGCGGGCCATGACAGATAGCGAATACAGGTTTGTCAGCATCCATGAAACTTTTCGTGAATTGGACGAAACGTTCATCTGCACGTAATTGGTCAGGAGAAAATCCTCCCGGAAGGAATAATGCATCAAAGTCTTCAGGTTTTACATTGTCGATGCCTTCATCAATAGAGACTTTCGCCTCTCCCTGCTTACCTTCTACTGTTTTGCCAGACTCTTTTTCGATCGTCACTACAGAATGTCCCTCTTCTTTAAATGCATCTGCTGGTTTGGTATACTCCACGTCTTCAAACATATCTGTTACTAAACATGCGATCTTTGCCATTGTAACCTCTCCTTTTGCTTTGCATTTTTTCAACACTTCATATATTCCCTGTGCAATTTCTTAAAAACATGCTCAGGGATATTAATTTATGGAAAAATCCATTACTTCTTAAAAACGGCAATATACCAGCCGCCTTCTTTGATGATAGGATCAATGGATACCATCTTAAGTCCGGACTTCTTTGCGAAACTCTTTAAATCTTTCTCGGTAGGAACAGGATACAGATTATCAAAGGTCATGAAAAAGCTGTTGAATGCACTTGAAAATTCTTTTCCATGCTTCGGTTTTTGAATGGGAGTTATAATCGAAAGAGCTCCATTCTTTTTAATCCATTGAGAGGCATTCTTAAAGAACCCAGCTCTTTCGCCTGGTTCAATATAGTGAAGAAGGTTGTTGGCCATCACAAGTCTGTAACGGTCCTCCGGCTGATACTCATTTATGTCTTTATTAAGGATTTCAATATTTCCATGTTCTTTCACTGCATCTCTGGCATTATCCGCTACTTCTTCATTCACTTCCACGCCGACCATTTTCTTGTCCGGGAACTTCTTGGCCAGCTTTCGGAGGTATCCTGCTTCCCCGCAGCCGACATCCAGGATGGAATCCACTTTATACCTTTTCATCACCTTTTCAACTTTTGGATAGGCAAGCTGTTCTAAAAGTGTTGAAGTTTTGGCAACCGTCGGTCCATGTACATCTGAATCAAAATGCTGCTTATTCTGATTCCTGAGAAGCTCGGGGTATGCCAATAAAGAAGGAATATGAAGCTCCATCATTTCCTTTAAGATGATCCCTGAAGAAAATCGATTGGATTTTGATTTTGGAAGTTTCCATTTCTTGATGGTCTTGACTTTCTCAGCTGATGTTCTTTTAAAGTGTTTGAGGATGATTCCTACTTCGACCCATTGCTCGAGAAGGTCATGCTCAAGTTCTCTTTCAGCTGCCACTTCTTTAGTTGACACAGGTTTTTTAAATGCTTTGAATAAATCCAGCTCATATCCTACATAAGCATGCCAGCTCCGCAGAAACGGCATATTCTGTTTCATCCAGCCCCTAGCCCGCCAAACCCTTATATACTCTCTTATCATACTAATTGCTCCTTCCATTTCCATGGGTAATCCAGTCTATCCGTAAATAACTTATCTTCTTTCTCTCGTTCTGTTAGGGGGGTGCTCCTCTTGGGAAGCAGGCCGCCTTGGATGAGCCGGTCTTTAATTGTGTCCTCCCACATACCGAGTCCTGATATATTCAGCATTTGTTTGAAATGAAGGATGGGATCTTGTTCAATCCTCATCAGGCTTCTTTTTCTTAGTTTTCCGACCGATTTGTATGGATAGGAATAGGCCAGGGCTGAAAGATGGCTCAGCTTCATTTGATTTTTAACCCTTTCCCTCCTCACATGCGGGTACCACTTTAGATTTTCTGTATTTAATTTC
Organism: Rossellomorea vietnamensis; assembly: GCF_008180615.1. Lineage (GTDB taxonomy): Bacteria > Bacillota > Bacilli > Bacillales > Bacillaceae_B > Rossellomorea > Rossellomorea vietnamensis_D. Next base: position 157,809 of record NZ_VTEH01000005.1, on the reverse strand, counting down.
CCTTGAGTGTACATATCACACAAAAGCTCACCAAGTACATCTCCATCCTGAATGGCCATATTCATTCCTTCTCCCGCCATTGGATGGACAGTATGCACCGCATCACCAATTAATGCTTTATTGCCTTTTATATATTCTTCTGTATGATAGGCAACCGGCACCATCAGCTGGATGGTCTTCCAGTCAGGAATTTGGTTCACGTATCCTTCCATTTCAGGACACAATTCAATGTATAACTCATGGAAGTATTCTATTGGTTTTTTCCTCAGGTCTTTATACTCTCCTGCCGGAATAAGATAAACCGACCGGACTTCGTTGTTCGGAAGGGGAAACAGCCCAAGAAAGCGATCGAAAGTCGATATGATTTTCCCTTCTGTAAAAGACGGGGGCCTTGGAAACGTGACTGTAAGAAAGTGATGGTTGTACTGATTTTCTTCTTTTTCGATTCCCATCTCCTTCCTCGTGACCGATGCACGCCCTTCTGCACCAATGAAAAAGGAGCTTTCATACAGTTCTTCTTTTTTATCTTTTCTATCTTCTACAATCGCTTTCCCTTCAGTGAACCCCTTGCAGCTGCTATTGGATTTGTAATGAAAGGAAGGATAGGCAAGTGCAGCTTCCCTGATGATTTCCTTTAATTTTTCATGGTGGATCATCAAGGAATAGGAATACTGACCAGGCACAACATTGTATTTCATATTGGATTCATCAATGGAACCTGAATTTTTATCTATTTCCAAAAGGTTTAATTCTTCGATAACATGTCCGCTTGCTTTGATATCATCTAAAAGCCCCAGCTCGTCAAAAATCTGAAGGCTTTTAGGCTGAAGAAGTTCGCCTTTATATACAGGTGTTGGACCAGGAAGCCTCTCTATCACCGTTACGTCCACGCCGCATTTTGCCAGCTTGAGTGCAAGTGTCAGCCCTCCGATACCGCCGCCTGATATAAACACATCCGTCTTCATTTTCATCACCGCCTTTTCCCGGTATTTATCCTTTTTTTCGAGTTTCGAAACCAGTCGATGTGCGGAGCTTACCTGCAAAAATTGCTGCTAGAGATATTTTTCTATAGAAATATTTCCCGGAAAATAAGAGCAGTTGACGAGGGATAGGTTTTTTTGTGATATATCTGTACAAGACTTAAGATACTTGGTGCAAAAGATGCCGGTTTATAAGACGGAGTTTCATACAGATTCTTAAAGAAAGATGCTTTCCTCGAACTATTTGTATTGCTGCCTTATGATTATCCTTTGGGTACCAGGAATCTATCGGTGAACGGTGAGAGGGAACCCTTTCTTTCTTGCTTAGCAGAGCCGGAAGCTGTCCTTTTCAAAGTCCAGTGAAATAGCAGCAAAATTTCGAGAAGAATCTATTATGAGAAAAAAGCCGGCTGATGCATTGTGACATCAGCCGGCTTTTTTTAAACTATTTACTTCTTTCCTATATCCTTGAGATAATATTGATCTGAAGTGAAAAACTCTTGAGTAAGCCTCTTCACTTCCTTGCTGAGAAGCAGGACCGCAATAATATTAGGTACAAGAATGGCTACAAGAGCAAGATCAAGGAATTGCCAAATGACCTGCGCGGCTCCCATTGATCCTAGAATAATGGCTCCTATATAAACAAATTTTATCAACATGGCCGCTTTTAAACCAAATAGGAACTCTGCCTGTTTGGATCCATAATAGATGATAACTACAATGGTTGATAACACAAAGAAAATCAATGAGATGGTGACGATCAGACTGCCTGTAGTTCCAAGATAGTTAGCGAACGCCTGAGTTGTTAAAGCAGAAGGGTTATCCAATGCACCCTCTGCTGTCCAGACGCCGGAAGAAATAACAACAAACCCGGTCGCCGTACAGACAATCAGAGTATCAATTACAATCCCTATAATAGACCATAATCCCTGCCTGACGGGATGGTCAGTTGTGGCTGCCGCATGTGCAATCGGTGCTGTTCCAAGACCTGCTTCATTGGAGTACAATCCTCTGGCAAATCCCCAGCGGATCGTTTCAGCAACAGCTACACCCGCAAAGCCTCCCATTGCCGACATCGGCTGAAATGCATGGGTGAAGACAAGGTTCAATACATTTGGCAGCTTCTCCAAGTTCATAAATAAGATCACCAAACATGCCCCAACATACAAGAGCGCCATGAGAGGCACTAGTTTCTCTGTCACCTTCCCTATCCTCTTGATTCCTCCGAAGACGACGAGTGATACCACTGCAGCAACGGCCACACCTGTGATCCAGCCGCTTACTTCAAAAGATTCCTGAACAGTTGAAGCAACAGCATTTCCCTGTACCATAATGCTGGGAATTAATTCGATCATCAGGGCAAAGGCAAACCAAACCCCGAGCCATCTCATATTCAGTCCGTTTTTCATATAATACATCGGTCCGCCGACAAATTCGCCTTTTTCATTCTTTTCCCGGTACCTTACTGCCAGGACACTTTCTGAGAACTTAAGCGCCATCCCCATTAAAGCAATGACCCACATCCAGAATAATGCCCCCGGTCCTCCAAACATGATGGCAGCCGGGACTCCAACGATGTTCGCTGCCCCAATGGTTGCTGATAATGCGGAAGTCAAAGCCTGCAGGGGAGTCACTGTCCCCTCACCTTTCGGCTTCTTAAAAATGCTTCCTAAAGTTTGCTGAAATATGTAAATCGGATACCGAAATTGTACAAATTTCAATAGTATAGTAAGGTAAATTCCCGTACCTGCTAAAATGATGATGACCGGCGGACCCCACAGCCATGCCGAGACCGCTCCTACCGCTTCTAAAAATCTTTCCAATTTTATAAACCCCCTGATTAATTACTAAATACTCATTACCCCCTCCATATAACTGTAAAACTTAATAATAATTACCAGCGGACAAAAAGCGGAAGCGCCTTGATCAGCTCCGACAGGCAAATGTTCTCAAAAGAAAAAAAGGCGGTCTTTCCTTTTATTCTCTTGGGGGTATTTGACCCCGAGGGGCTAGGCGCTGAAGCTCGACGTACCAAAAGCGGAAGCGCCTTGATCAGCCCCGACAGGCAAATGTTCTCAAGAGAATAAAAGGCGGTCTTTCCTTTTCTTCTCTTGAGGTTATTTGACCCCGAGGGGCTAGGCGCTGAAGCTCGACGTGGATATTATAGCTATAAACTATCTACAAAGGGTGATTTTATAATTTTCTAAAGAACAAAAAAGCGTACCAGCCATATAGCTCTGGTACGCTTCTACTCTCATATATTTACTGTATTACTCTCGGCAGAATCAATACTTCCACTCTTCTGTTTTTGGCTCTGCCTTCCTTTGTATCATTATCAGCTAAAGGTTTAAATTCCCCAAAGCCTTTTGCACTGAACCACCGCGGATCAAGATTTTGGTTTCTCAAGATAATTTTCATGAAATTGACGGCCCTCATGACACTAAGCTCCCAATTTGAGTCGTAGCTGGCATTGGAAATCGGGATATTGTCGGTATGACCGCTGATAATGACACTTCTGGGAGTATCCATTTCCAGCAGTCCTGATAGTTCCCTTGCAACTCCCTCATCCTTACCTGCTACATTCGCTGATCCTGATTGAAAGAGTACATTATCTCTTATAGTCAGCAGCAGGCCTTCTGATGTAAGCTCTGTAGCGAATTGCTTCTGAAGCTCATTGGCTGTAATATAACCATTCACTTTGCTTTGAAGTTCTTCCAACTCTTGACGATCCTTCTCTTTTGCTGCTTCTAATTCATCGACAGTCAAAGGAATTTCTTCTTCCGCCTTTTTATCTTCCCCTAAATCACTTTCCGGGACTGGAGAAGGATACTCCATCACAGAGGCACCTCCAGTGAATATCTGATTGAAGGCTTGGGACATTGCATTAAACTTTTGTGCATCAACATTGCTGGAAGCAAAAAGAACAACAAACAAAGCCAGCAGCAGTGTCAACAGATCGGCATACGGGATTAGCCATGATTCATCCATGTGTTCATCATGCTGCTTTTTTTTACGCCGCCTCATCAGAACCCACTTCCTCTTCCATAATTCGTTTTCTTTCACTTGATGGCAAGTAGGAGGCAAGTTTCTGTTCAATTACTCGAGGTGCTTCCCCTTCAATAATGGATAGAATTCCTTCTATCATCATCGTCTTCTGTTTGACTTCCTGCTTAGATTTTCTCTTCAGCTTATTGGCAAAAGGATGCCAAAGGACATAACCTGTAAAAATCCCCATTAATGTGGCAATGAAGGCAGCTGAAATGGCTTTTCCCAGATGATCTATATTATTCATATCGGTGAGTGCTGCAATCAACCCGATTACAGCTCCAAGAACTCCAAGAGTGGGAGCATATGTACCTGCCTGTGAAAAAATTGCAGCACCCGCTAGGTGGCGCTCTTCCATTGCATCGATTTCCTCATTTAATACATCTCTGATATAATCAGCACTTTGTCCATCAACAGCAAGTCCCATCCCATTTTTCAAAAATGGATCTTCAATATCACTTGTTTTGGCTTCAAGAGCAAGCAGTCCTTCCCTTCTCGCCAAGTCAGCCCATTCAGAGAACATTCGGATGATTTCTTGAGGTTCCTGCATCTTTGTTTCCTTAAAGATGACGCCGAAAAGTTTTGGCACTTTCACTATTTCAGATGTCGGGAAAGCAATTGTGACCGCTGCTATGGTCCCCATAATGATAATCAGAATGGCGGCTGGATTGAAAATAGCATTGAATGGAACCCCTTTAAGAACCATTCCGACTCCTACTGCAGCAATTCCCAATATAACTCCAATAAATGATGTTTTATCCATAAAATCACCCTAATTAATTATTCTTTCTTCTTATATCGGATGGTGTAGAAATTATTAAAGGACAAATTTTGCTTTTCAAAGATTTACATGTTTTTATCTTTAAATTAAATATGAATGGCTTGTCCTATTCCACCCTGCAGTTCAGTATCCTGTCGGTATTCTTACTCAAAAAGTTACTCTTAGCAGCTAGAAAAATAGTAAGTTTCCACTTTTTCATATTATTTTCCATTTAAGCTATTGAAAAATTGCGAAAACTGACGATAAAATAAGTAGAAAGAATCACTAATCGACAGGAGAGACGTCCCATGACCATTGATGGTTTAAAACTGCAGGATTTAAAAAAGAAGAATCTTTTAATGCTGCTGCTCTATTCTGCTTCTTTGTTGGCAGCTATCCTTTATACTATTTTTAATAAAAACCCGTTGATTGAAACAATCCTTTACTCTGCCCAGCTTTCAGCTATGATTGTTTTCTTTCTCATTTTTCAGATAGCACTTAAAAAGTATCACTTGTTCCCCCTTTTCACTTTACCGGTTGTCTACATAATAATAGGAGTCGATATCCTGGTAAATGGCGGTTCTGGGAACAACCTGATCATTTTGCTCTTCCTTGCAGTTATCTCGGCCCTTCACTTTAAGCTTTCTCTATTCTCTATAGGATACGGCTCCGGTTTCATCCTGTTCATCTTGAACAAGCAATTCTTTCAAGGGCCTGGAGAAATTGATTCAATCTTTATTCCTGGAATTCTTGTTTATATGATGCTGGGAATTTTGCTGTACATTGTCGTCAAACTCAATACGAACCAATTTTCACAGCTTCAGAAGTTTATTGTAGAAGCTGAAGCCGAAAATGCAAGAAAAGAAAATCAAAAAACTTTGCTGGAATCTGAATTGCAAACAATCTTCAAAAGCATTAAGAAAGTGAATGATCAAATTCAGCACCATTTACTCTCCCATAACGAGATGAAAACCGCACTACAGGAAATTTCGGCGGGCAGCCAGACTCAAAGCGACCAAATTAACAGCATTGCCTCCATTTCGGAAACTACGATGAGACAAATGGAAGGCATGGCCTCCATGGCTGAAGTGCTGTTTCAGCATTCGGAAGAAGCGAATATCACTGCTATCAGTGGAACTGAAAAGGCAGACGGACTTCAGCTTGACATGAATGAGTTGAACACACTCATTGACGAACTTAGTATCACGTTCGCTGAACTGACGAATAAGTTTGAAGAAACGAACAGCTTTGTCGGAATAATTCAGGGAATAACAGAGCAAACCAACCTGCTTGCCCTGAATGCATCCATCGAAGCCGCAAGAGCAGGTGAAGCAGGAAGAGGCTTCTCAATAGTGGCTGATGAGATCAGAAAACTTGCTGAAATGACAAGCACCACAGCTTCGCGCATCAATGAAAATCTGGCTTCTGTCAATCAGGTGAACTCCACAGCACTAAAGAAGATGAATCTCAGCAGCAGCAAGCTTTCCGAAAACATCCAGGCTGTGGGAGATGTAAGCAGTTCATTCAAGGAATTGAGGTCCAAGCTTCACCTGCTTCAATCTGAATTCCATACGCTGGCAGCTAATTCTGATTCTGTAAAAGAACAAACTGTACACGCTGAACTTTCAACCAAAGAACTGGCCGCCGTCATCGAAGAAGCATCAGCGGGGCTTGAAGAGGTCAGCGCAACCATTGAGACATTGAATGAAGATACAGGCACCATTGCTTCATATGTCAATGAAACAGTGAGAAGCGCCGAAAAGATACAGGCCAACATCGATAATAAATAATGTCTGTGTTCTGAAAATGGAACTAGACGAAAAAAGAGCATCCCAGCTGCAGATGGGATGCTCCTTCAGTTTACAGAAGCTTTTTTTCTATTTTGTGTTCATAGTTTTTAAACACCGAACTATTGGTGTTGATTCTCTTTTTAGACATCAACCCATTAAACTTCAGAAGTTTTTCATTCAAATTCTTTTTTAACTCTTCCTTCTCCAGCTGATCTTCGCAATCCTTGATTAAATCTTCTATTCGCAGCATTTCTTTTCTCAAGTTGTTTTCTTCTATTGTGAATCCTGCATTTTTCATAATACGGTGTGCCATACGAAGTTCTTGGGGAATATGTGAATCATCTTCAAGCTTTAGAGGCTTGCCATAGCCGGGCAGCCGGTCAAATTCTCCATCTTCGTATGCTTTCTTGATTTTCTGTTCAGAAAGGATAGTGAATAAGTCCATGAAGATCCCCCTTCAGATTAAAAATTCAAGCGCTCCGCTCCCTAAGTTTCCCCTGTGTAAAAGCGAATGGATAAGATAGTATGAAAAATAAGCGTAGAGCCGAATACTTACTATTATATCCTTTAACTCGTTATCAAACGCCTCCAATTCTGTCCATTTTCTGAAAGTTACACTAGACATGGTTTTCTAACATAAAATCGGCCGCAATGGCAAAACTAATATCAGGATACAGGGAAAGGGGTGTTCATCATGAGCCGAGGAAAATCATTTCAACATAAGAAGAAAGGCCATCCAGGTAACTATCCTTCAGACTCACTGACTGAAAAACATACAAAAGAAAAAATTGAAGATGAAGAATATATCGTTACCCAGGAAGCATTCAAGAACCGTGTGGATGGGGATTGAGCTTTTGAGGGAATCTGCTTTTAGCGGGTTCTTTTTTATTGGCTCTTTTCGTAAACTTTGTTGCTTTTTAATTTTAAGTCGGTAAAAAGTCGGTAATATAACGCCATAATTCACCTTAAATATTCTGATAAGCAAGAAAGAAAAGAGCCTAAAGAGAAAAGTCAACATTTCTCCCTATTTAAGGAAGGATAGTTGACTTTATCTTTGGTCATAAAAAGTAAATTATAAAATTCAGTAGATTTACAGTGACCTTATTTATTCCCCAGGTGCCTCTCACTAGAATCATGCTTCCTGCAATTCAAATTTCATGGCAGGGCCAAAGAATTCATAGCGGATGCGTTCTTGTGGAATACCGATCCCGAGTAGTGAAGAAATGACTGCTTTCATAAATGGAGCAGGACCACAGACATAGCAAGTACTGTCTCTGTCTATAAGGCTTTCCAGTACATCTCTATTAATGTAACCAAGGTGGTCGTATCCTGCTTCAGGATTAATTAGACTTTCATAAGCAAAGAACGCTTTTCCATGATCCGTTCTGTCAATCATTTCTATTACTTCTTCTTTAAACGCCTGTACTTCTTCATTACGGCTGGCATGAATGAAAACGGCCTGCCTTGTTGGGTTGTGCCTGGCTATGGTTTCAAGCATGCTGTACATCGGAGTGATTCCAACTCCTCCACTGATGAGTGTGACAGGTGAATGGCCGCCTGGCTCAAGACAGAAGTCCCCTGCCGGTGCGCTCACTTCGATTACATCCCCCGCACTCACCTTGTCATGCAGATAGTTCGATACCTTTCCTTCTGGAGAATAGTCCGCCTCCCGTTTGACGGAAATACGGAAGTACTCTCCATTAGCTGCTGAAGATAAGCTGTACTGGCGATTGAATAGATATTCTTCACCAGGTATTCCCAGCCTGATAGTAATATATTGTCCTGGTAAATAAGATGGCACCTTCTGTCCATCATTCGGCTTCAGATAAAAAGAAGTGATCAAAGAACTTTCTGGTTTTTTCTTGATCACAGTAAAGTCCTTGAATTCTCTCCAACCAGCTTCTTTTGCTTCAGCTTCTTGGTACATCTCCTCTTCCACATCAATGAACACCTGTGCGATCACTCCGTATGCTTCACCCCATGCTTCCAGGATTTCCTCGGTTGCTGCATCTCCCAATACTTCCTTGATAGCCAGCAGGAGGTGCTCCCCTACGATAGGATACTGTTCGGGCTTGATACCAAGGCTTCGGTGCTTATGGGCAATTTGTTTCACTGCGGGAAGAAGCTGCTCCAGCCTGTCGATATTTTGTGCTGCGGCATATACAGTATTAGCAAGGGCCGTCTGCTGTCGGCCTTTCTTTTGGTTAACATGGTTAAAGATGTTCAATAATTCAGGATGGTTCTCAAACATTTTTTTATAAAAAAGAGATGTAATTTCCGTCCCCTTTACTTCTAAGACAGGGGCAGTTGATTTAATAATATCGATTGTTTTTTGAGCTAACATAAGATCGCTCCTTAAAGATATATTTATAATACATCTTTATGTTAGCCCTTATTAGTACTTAAAGCAATATCTCAAATACATCTTTAACTATTTAGACACATTTAGACAGGTACAGAATCAACTTGTATAATGAAAGTATCCTGGGAGCCCGCAGAGTTGAGGCTGCCACAATGAAGGTGAAACAATTGAAACTTACTTTATATACAGATTACTCACTGAGGGTACTCATTTACCTTGCCACCAGGGACGACGGCGAGTTGGCTAATATCAAGGAGATCGCCGACTCTTACCAAATCTCAAAAAATCATTTGATGAAGGTCACCCATGAGCTTGGAAAAATGGGCATTATTGAAACAATACGGGGGAGAAACGGCGGGATCAGGCTCGCCATGGCTCCCTTGGAGATCAATATAGGCACACTTGTCAGAAAGACAGAAGAGGACTTTCATTTAGTTGAATGCTTTTCTCCTGAAAACAACACTTGCATCATCACGCCGGTCTGTGGACTTAAGCATGTTCTTGCAAAAGCTTTGAAAGCCTACCTGGATGTTCTGGATCAATATACTCTAAAAGATTTAGTTCAGCGGCCCGAGGAATACCGTCTCTTGTTTTCATTAAATAACCCGCCAAAGAATGAATGATTGAACCCGGCTGCTCAGGCCGGGTTTTTCATGATGAAAAACCTATCCAGCTATTTACATTTTTTCTTTTTCCGTTAAACTCATTCATAGTGTGATTCTATAAAACTGCTTGTTAACGACTTACATGACAGCGATTCTTTTGAAAACATTAATTAAGAAATTCAGGTGATGAAATGAATAAAAAATATCTCTGGCTCCTTCTGCTCATTCTGCCGGCTGTCCCCTACTTCCTTTGGCTGTTAAAATCGGAAACACCTCTAAGTGTGGCCATCCTCGATAAGACTGTTCCGGCAGATGATTACAGAGAACACAGCGGGCTGACCTGGCTGCTCAATCACTGGAAAATTGTTGTGCCAGAAGACAGCAGTTCCTATCAACTGACTGATTATGCAGGCTGGCATCCTAAAAACGAAAAAGACGATAAAATAAAGAAATTGGATTTGTCCACTGCAAAGCCTGATGTCATTTATGTAGCCGATACCTACGGAGTATACCCTGAACAATCGGGAAACTCAGAGCGAGGAAATGACCCTATATATGGGGGGTTAACACAGGATGAAGTCTATCAAATAGAAAAGTCTTTAAAGGAAGATGCCTCCACCCTGATTACAGAATTCAACACTTTGGCAAGCCCGACAGATGAAAAAGCTAAAAAGGCCATGTATAACCTGCTGGGGATCCAATGGTCCGGCTGGACTGGCAGGTACTTTAATGAACTTGACCCTAATGAAAGTTCAGAACTTCCTAATTGGATTATTGACTCCTATCAATCTCAATCTTCTCCCTGGACTTTTGCTGGTCCCGGATTTGTTTTTTCAAACGAAGATGGAAGCCTGCTCGTTCTGGAGGAAGAAGAACATTACATCGAAAAAGGGTTATGGATTGACTACACCGAAAAGGGCCGCAATCTATTCGGGATAAAGGAATCCCCCGCCTACGGATACTGGTTTGACGTCATCCGGAACAATTCTGCGGAAGTACTGGGGAACTATAAAATGGACCTTACTGAAAAAGGCAAGACAGCCTTGGAGGAGTATGGTATTCCTTCTTCCTTCCCGGCCGTGACATTGCTTGAACAAGGGCCGTCCAAACGTTATTACTTCGCTGGAGATTTTGTTGATACAGGAAGTTCTCCGAGAATGCATAAGTATATTGGCCTTGAAAACATCCAAAAAATCTTCGCCTTTGAAAAAAAGGACAGGCCGCAGACTTTTTATTGGAAAGCTTATGTTCCGATGATGAAAGCTATCTTAAATGAGGTAAAAAACAGTGGTGAGGAAGCTGCTCAGCAAGTAGCAGATCCCAAGCCTATGCCGGCATTGGTGAAAGAGAATCAATATCAGGTCTTGAAAGATGGAAAATGGGAACAGCTGACAATCAAAGGAGTGAATATGGGGATTGCAAAGCCGGGCTACTTCCCTGGCGAAACAGCTATCACCCGTGATGAGTACTACCGATGGTTCGAAATGATTCATGAGATGAATGCAAATGCAATCAGAATCTATACCCTTCATCCTCCTGGCTTTTACCAGGCCCTGAAACAGTTCAATGATGAGCATAAAGATGATCCTTTGTATGTCTTCCATGGCATTTGGATTGATGAAGGGCCTCTGGAAGAGACGCTGGATGCGTTTTCACCTGGAAGCTCTGAACCTTTTATAGAAGAAATGAAACGTATTGTAGATGTTGTTCACGGGAACGCAAACATCTCAGATAAACCGGGACATGCAAGCGGAATTTATACTGCTGATATCTCTGATTATGTAATAGGCTGGATACTTGGGATCGAGTGGTACCCTTATATGGTTGAGAACACTAATAAGGTGCACGCCTCCAAAGGAGAGTACGATGGCAGCTTCACCTATACAAAAGGGGCAGCACCATTTGAAAATTGGCTGGCGGGCATGATGGATACAATACTGGTTTATGATGATGAAAATTATGGCACCACCCGCCCTGTATCATTCACAAACTGGGTGACTACTGATTTGCTGGATCATCCATCAGAACCGCTTGAACAGGAAGACCTGGTAAGCGTTGATCCCAATGTCATTTATCTCAAGGATGAGAAGTCTGCAGGACAATTCGCCTCCTACCATGTTTATCCATATTATCCGGACTTTCTAAACTTAGAAGAGAAGTATCTGAATTATATAGACCATCGAGGGAATAAAAACAGTTATGCCGGTTATTTAAATGACTTGCAGCAAGCACACCGCCTGCCTGTTTTAATAGCTGAGTTCGGTGTTCCGGGCTCAAGGGGAATGACACATGAAAACCCCTATGGCTGGAATCAAGGGTTCCATAATGAAGAAGACCAAGGAACTATTGATGCGTCGCTATTTGAGGACATCATAAATGAAGGGTTCCTGGGCGGCCTTGTGTTTACCTGGCAGGATGAGTGGTTCAAGAGGACCTGGAATACGCTTGAGCTGGATAATAGCGACAGGAGGCCTTTCTGGTCAAATGCACAAACGAACGAACAGCAATTCGGCCTTCTCAGCTTTGACAGACACAAGGTGAAACTGGATGGCGATACGTCGGACTGGAAAGATGTGCAGGCTCTTTATGACCATACTGAAGAAAAACAATCCGAGCTTCAAAGCCTCAAGATCGACCATGATGAAAAATATTTGTACTTGAATTTAAAATTGTCAGATTCAGCAATACAGGATTGGGACGAAAGAGATATCCTCTTTCTTCTTGATAACGGAAAAGAAGGCGGAAATATGGTTTCCACCTCAGACAGTGAATTCGAGGGGATCGATTTTGTCCTTCATCTGAATGGAAAGGAAAATTCCCGAATTCTCACTGACAGCTCCTACGATCCATTTTATTATCAGTATAGTGAGCAATTGTCTTTCCTTTCCAGACAGCCGTATCACGGTACGCAAGGATCAGGTGTCTTCCATCCCATCAAGCTCGCACTGAATAAGCCGCTTTTCATCCCGAGTACTGGAGAAACCTTCCCATTTAAAGCATATGAAACGGGCAGGCTAAGATTTGGAATCGGCAGCCCCGAAGACGCTGAATACGATTCACTTTCAGACTTCTATGTAAATGAGGAAGACGGTATTATTGAGGTGCGGATACCTTGGCTGATGTTGAATTTCAGAGATCCAAGCCAGAAAGAAATCATCGGAGATCTATGGAGCGGCGGCATGGATGCTTCAGCAGGAACGGATGGAATCAAAGCTTCTGTCCTTTTTGGCAGCGGCCTTGAAACGAATACCGAAAACCTTATGGTAAAAAACTTCAAAAATAAAACCGCATGAGTTCAAGGTTTTATACTTGATTTCATGCGGTTCTTTCATTTTAATAGGCTCTATTTGAAAGATGTTGCTTTTAAGGTTATTGATCGATTTTTCCTGAACGTAGACGGATTGGAGCGGAAGGTGTGCGACCTCCTGCGGGACTAGCGGGACAGGTGAGACCCCACAGGCAAAGCCGAGGAGGCTCACCGCCCGCCCCGCGGAGTCGTGCACCTGGAGCGGAAATCCATTCTTTTTACTCAGCCACAATCTTTGCGAAGAGAGCATTTATTATGGTTTTGTCCCAGTCTCTTCTTATTACCTTTTATTTACATTTAGTTAGTTTTCTCAGTTTGAACGACTTTACTATCAGGAAGAGACACCTTTCCTCTCCATATCGCCCCATTGATGTTTTTTATTTCTCAATTGCAGCAAGCCTTGTATCCTGAAAAAGGTCGTCACCGGACGGTACCAGAATGTTTCGGAAAGTGCGAGAAAGAACAATTTGACCACATCTTTCAGCTTAGGATACTTTCGAAGGCTCCACTCCTCGAGAAGCACTCCGCACATGGATAAAAAAGAACCGTACAGCAGGCTCAGGCAAAATAGAAGAAGTGCCATTTTCCATGAAATCAACGAGAAGGTGATTCCCATGACAAGGACGACGTATCCGAGAAACTCTACCACGGCGCCGAGCAGTTCGATCAGCAAAAAGTAAGGAAGTGAAATCAGCCCGACACTTTTGTACCGCGGATTCAGCAGCATCCCTTTATGAATGTACAGAGTTTCAAACAGCCCTCTCTGCCAGCGGCTCCGCTGCCTCCCCAGAACCTTGACCGATTCAGGCGCCTCTGTCCAGCAGACCGGATCAGGAATATACTCAATCCGGTTCGTGCTTTTCTCATCTTTTAGAAGGCGGTGCAGCCTGACCACCAGCTCCATATCTTCGCCTACTGTATTGGGATTGTACCCTCCTGCTTTCAATACCCAGTCCTTATGAAATACACCAAAGGCACCTGATACAATTAATAGGATATTGAATTTGCTGAGTCCGATCCTACCCATCAAGAAGGCCCTTAAATACTCGATCACTTGCATGATGACAATAGGCTTTTGGGACAAGCCCACCTCTACGACTTCTCCCCGTTCAATTTTGCATCCATTGGCGATACGCACCGATCCTCCTACGGCAATGACTTCTCCATTAGAATCAATGATCGGCTTCATCACTTGAAGGAAAGCATCCCTTTCCAGGATGGAGTCACCGTCCAGAGTGCAAAAATAAGGAAACTTCGAGATATTGATGCCTGCATTTAAAGCATCTGCTTTTCCGCCGTTTTCTTTATCCACAAGGTACACATGCTTGTACACCTTTGACTGATAGACTGCTTTGATCGGCTGTGTGTCCAAAGACTTCCGGATGACCATCGGGATTTTTTCCATAGAGAACTGATCGATCATCACTTGAAGGGTATCGTCCTTGGATCCATCATTGACAACGACAATCTCATATTCAGGGTAATTCATACTGAGGAGAGATCTTACACTTTGTACAATCCCCATCTGTTCATTGTAAGCAGGAACCAGCAAAGTAACCGGCTTGGTATCATAAGAATATAAAAGTTCTTCATGCTGCCCCGTTTCCATGCCCAGCTTCTTTCTTAACTCTGCCGCTGAAACAAAGAAAATGAACAGGTAAAAAGTAAACACAAATAGCATATACACAATCAAAAGAGAACCAGCATAATAAAAAAGATCACTCATTATCGAATAGAACATTTATACACTTCCTAACCACTGCGAGGCCATATCTCTTGCAAATGCATCCTGATGATTTTCAGCTGCATCCTTTAAGAGCAATTTTCCATCTTTAAATTTTGAAAGAGCTTCTCCTGCATAGTACCTCACCCACCAATTGGAGGAGGACAGCAATTCAAACAGCATTTCTTTATAGCCGGGGTGGGCGATCTCCCCCGCTGCCTGTGCGAAACTCATCTGCTCTACCCAGCTTTCTGATTTAGAGTAGGGATACAGCGCCTGCGGCTTGGTAATGAAGCCTATACTCCTGATTGCCTTGACTGCATTGACCCTGACTTCATGGTCCTCAGAATCCAGACATGATTCTGTAAAAGTCAGGAGAGACAGATCTCTTTTTTCCCCGATATAGGAAAGCACCGCAACCCTGAAGGAAGGAGAAAGATCATTGAACTTTGCAATAATCAGGTTCAAAGTCTCCGGAGAAACCCTTCTGATAATTTGTTTATAAAAGAACGTCGATCCATTAGGTGAAGAAACAGCCAGTACATCCAGCAGCTTTGGATCATCGGCACCTGCTGCTATTTGTAAAATCAAGGTTTTTTCCTCCTCTGATGCCCGCGTTTTTTCATAGATCTTCCATAGCAGCGGCATAAAGCTGTAAATCTGAAAATCTTTGATTGAAACCAAAGCATTCACCCTGTCGGCCCATCGGCGGCTTGAAAGACGGGCAGTCAAGGATTCAGACAAGTATTTATCCGCAGCATCCCTAATGGTTCTATGAAAAGAGGAAGAATCAAGGCTTGCTCCCAGGTTTTTCAGGGTGTCTTCAACAGCGGATGTGAAGACAGCATCTTTCGTAATCTGTTTTAATTCTTCCTCTTCGCCCCTAAGGAGTTCCTGAATCAATAAAGGCCTGATTCTCTCTTTCATAATACGAAGATCAGCCATCTTCCTTTGTTCGAGTTTTTTCCTGATAAGGAGGTAACCCAGCATTAGGAAAAGTAGTACAAGTGCTCCTGCTATTGCAATGCCGATCTGTAGATACGAAACATTAATCATCCACGTTTTCCATCCTCTTAGCGACCCTCTTAATCCTTGCAATCAATTCATTTATTTTGAACGGCTTTGTCACATAATCAAAAGCTCCAGCCTCCAAGGCAGAAACAATATCATTTTCCCTGTTTCGAGAGGTCAGCATAATAATAGAGACTTCTTTTTCACTGTACTTTTTCCTGATTTCACTTAGAACTTCCATCCCATCCATTCTGGGCATGATTCCATCCAGAACAATAATATGCTTTCCTTCCTCCTGCAGCCTGCCGCTGTTCAGGAAAGATTCACCCTCCCTGTATACCTGCAGGTCAACTGCCCACTCTCCCCAATCGACCGCATCCAGCTGATCACCCAGAAACATACGTATGACTTCATCATCATCCAAGATGGACAGCCTTAGATTTTTTTCAAAAGAAGCAGTTTCTGTCTCTTCATGTATGGAAATCAATTCAGGGTCTACAGATTTTTCATAAGTGATGCCTTCTAACTCAAGATCTTCAGTGATATCTCTGCAGACTTTTCCTTGAAAAACAGCGGTTAAGCCCTCTCCCTTACCGGCTGTTTCGATTGTTGCATCCAGAAGGCGTCCGGCTTCTTCTGCTGACTTTTCCGGCAGGATAACGGCCGCCCGTGATAGGCCCATTTCAAGAAAGAACGAATTATATGGCAGCAATTCTTTTACAGTCCTCCACACACTAGAATACTCTTCATTTGAGAGGCGGTTCTCTATGCTGTAGTCCAATATATAAAAATCTATATGATTGATCCGCAAAAAATCCGTGTTCCTTTTAAGCGACTCCAAACCGATTTTCTTTTCCATGTTTAGGTGACCCCTTCCGTTTACAGCCTGGTTCATAGTGAAATGTTTATTTACAAGTTCTTATAAAGTCTCTTCTCCTCAAGTTGTATATCGATCAAGGAGCACGCAGCTTGTTCCAGTCATTGACTTTCACAAATTTCTACTAGTGTTCTTTGCCGGACTGCATTCCCGCTCAAGTTTAGAGTGTGGACGATTATAAGAATCATCCCCCTTGCAAGAAAACAGCACTCAGAAAATCCATTCATCCATCTATTATAATTTACTTTCTAAAACATATAAATAAATCATGTGCTTCTAAGAATAACTCGCTATCTTAATTTGCATAATAGAAGCAGTCTGTTCCGAAATTTTTTAAGGAGTTTCTATATCCAGTTCCCATAGTACGTGGTGGTAGAGATCACTGCTGCTCTGATTTAAGGGGAACAGTGTCAACAGGTTTTAAGAGACCTAAGCATTTCTGAATTTTCGGCGAACTGGACTCATGAGCGCTTTTAGAGACCCATGCAGCCGAAATTTTGCTACGAACTGGTCTCTAGGGAACTTCTAGATACCCATACAACCTAAAATCTTCGTTGAACTGGTCTCATGAGCGTTTTTAGAGACCCATACAGCGAAGATTTAGCGGCGAATCGGTCTCTAGGGGCCTTCTAGAGACCCATACAACCAAAAATCTTCGTTGAACTGGTCTCATGAGCGTTTTTAGAGACCCATACAACCAAAAATCTCCGTTGAACTGGTCTCTAGGGGACTTCTAGAGACCCATACAACCAAAAATCTTCGTTGAACTGGTCTCATGAGCGTTTTTAGAGACCCATACAACCAAGAATCTTCGGCGAACTGGTCTCATGAGCGTTTTTAGAGACCCATACAACCAAGAATCTTCGGCGAACCGGTCTCATGAGCGTTTTTAGAGACCCATGCAGCCGAGAATTTAAGGCGAAATGGTCTCTAGAAGCCTTCTAGAGACCCATACAATTAAGAACCTTCGTTGAACTGGTCTCATGAGCGTTTTTAGAGACCCATACAGCGAAGATTTAGCGGCGAACCGGTCTCATGAGCGCTTTTAGAGACCCATACAACCAAGAATCTTCGGCGAACTGGTCTCATGAGCGCTTTTAGAGACCCATACAACCAAAAATCTTCGGCGAACTGGTCTCATGAACGCTTATAGAGACCAATACAGCCGAGAATTTAAGGCGAACCGGTCTCAAGGAGACTTCTAGACACCCATGCGACCGAGAATTTAAGATGAACGGGTCTCAACAAGGTTTCTAGAAACACCCATCAAACTAAAATTCAAGGAAAACTGGTCTCATGAGACATTCAACTAAACATTACACCATGAAATGAAATGAAAAAATTTGCAAAAGCCTGTTTGATTGTTAAAATGAAGTTAGAAAGATTCTGAATTAAAGGAGAATACATATGGAAAATTTTAAACAAAACCTTGAGAAATACGCAGACTTAGCTGTGAAAGTGGGAGTAAATGTTCAAAAAGGCCAGACTTTGGTTGTCAACGCTTCCCTTGATGCAGCTGAATTTGTAAGGCTTGTCGTTAAAAAGGCTTATGAGACAGGAGCAAAACATGTCTATGTAAACTGGAATGATGACACGGTCAACCGTTATAAGTATGACCTTGCACCAGATGAGGCATTCACTGAATTTCCAGAGTGGAAGGCAAGAGAAATGGAAACACTTGCGGAAAACGGCGCGGCATTCATGTCCATCGTTTCTGCATCTCCTGATCTTTTAAAAGGAGTAAATCCTGAGCGGATCGCCAACTTCCAAAAAGCGGCCGGCCAGGCAATGGACAAATACCGTTCTTATATCCAATCGGATAAAGTAAGCTGGTCTGTTTTGGCGGCACCTTCTGAAAAATGGGCAGCGAAAGTATTCCCTGACGCGCCTGTTGAAGAGCAAGTAGACAGACTGTGGGATGCGATTTTCAAAGCTGTTCGGGCTGATCAGGCGGATCCTGTTCAAGCTTGGAAAGACCATGACCAGAACCTGCATGAAAAAGTGGATTACCTTAACAGCAAGAACTACAAGAAAATTCATTACACAGCGCCTGGAACAGACCTTACAATCGAGTTCCCTGAAGGCTACATGTGGGTCGGAGCAGGCAGTGTGTCTGAGCAAGATGTAAAATTCATGGCCAACATGCCGACTGAAGAAGTTTTCACTGTTCCATTGAAGACGGGTGTTAACGGTACCGTTTCGAGCACGAAGCCTCTAAGCTACGGCGGAAACGTGATCGACAACTTTAAATTGACTTTCAAAGATGGACGCATCGTTGAAGTTCAAGCAGAGGAAGGCGAAGATATTCTGAAGCGCCTGGTAGATACGGATGAAGGTTCTCATTTCCTTGGAGAAGTAGCATTGGTTCCACACCAATCCCCTATTTCCCAGTCCAATGTTCTATTCTACAATACACTGTTTGATGAAAATGCCTCGAACCACCTTGCCATCGGAAGCGCTTATGCATTCTGTGTGGAAGGCGGAAAGAAAATGTCCAAAGATGAGCTTGAAAAAGCAGGCTTGAATAACAGTATTACTCACGTTGATTTCATGATCGGATCTGCTGAGATGGATATTGACGGTATCACTGAAGACGGTACTTCTGAGCCAGTGTTCCGCAATGGAGATTGGGCGTTTTAATTGAATGAATGACCTTAAGCCAATTCGCAAATTTGCGAATTGGCTTTTTGTTTTACTAGAGAAAATCCAATACGTTTACCTGTAAAAATCCAAAAAGCCTCTCCAAGCATAGTGATTAGCCGATAAACACCATACTAAAGTCAAAAAAGCCTCTCCWAGYATAGTGATTAGCYCGTAAACACCATACTACAGTCAAAAAAGCCTCTCCTAGTATAGTGATTAGCCGATAAACACYATACTAAAGTCAAAAARGCCTCTCCAAGYATAGTGATTAGCCSRTAAACACCATACTAYAGTCAAAAAAGCCTCTCCAAGTATAGTGATTAGCCGATAAACACCATACTATAGTCAAAAAAGCCTCTCCTAGTATAGTGATTAGCCCGTAAAACCATCCTATAGTCAAAAAAGCCTCTCCTAGTATAGTGATTAGCTCGTAAACACCATACTAAACTTCAAAACCTTCTTCAGGCATAGCGATTAGCCAGTAATCTGCAGGAAAATCCCATCCTTGATTTCCGAAAACAGCCTCTTGTAATTATCTGGATTGACCTATATGATATTAAAGGTTAAATAAGGGGAACGGAGAGAATTTTTATGAGAATCAGAGATTGGGATCGGAATTTAAAGGTGAGACTTTTCGGGGAAGCGATGATGAACATTACGTTCTGGATGTTCTTTCCGTTTCTGACGATTTATTTTACAGAGGCATTTGGGAAGCAGATGGCCGGTTTGCTGCTTATTGCTTCACAACTTTTTGCTGTATTTGCAAACTTGATGGGCGGCTATTGTGCTGACAGGTTTGGCAGGAAGACGATGATGGTGCTCTCTTCTTTCGGGCAGGGCTTGGCATTCCTTGTTTTCGCTTTTGCCAGCTCTCCTTGGCTGGAATCAGCAGCACTTGGATTTGTCTGCTTCACTTTTGCGAGCGTGTTCGGTTCCTTTTATTGGCCCGCAAGCCAGGCGATGGTTGCGGACGTGGTCGAAGAGAAGCATCGGAGCCACGTATTCGCCATTTTTTATACGTCCATTAATATCGCGGTTGTAATCGGACCGATTTTAGGAAGTATTTTTTATGTTCACTACCGCTTCGAGCTGCTATTGGTGTCCGCGATTATCTGCATGGTCCTTGGACTAATGCTGGCCAAAATGACAAGGGAAACAGCTCCTCAGAGAGAGGAAGAAATATCTGCTGCCCCGGGACAATCAAAGGCATGGTATCACGCTTTAACAGATCAATTTAGAGATTATAAAGTGATTATCAGAGACAGGACCTTCCTTCTTTTCATAGTGGCAGGTGTACTGGTCGGCCAGACCTTTATGCAGCTGGACCTTTTAATCCCAGTTTATATAAAAGATTCAATGGAAACAGCTTCATTGCTGTCCTTCTCATTAACAGGAGAACAGGTTTTCGGCCTCATACTATCGGAAAACGGCCTTCTTGTTGCCCTATTCACAGTTGTGGTCACGAAGTGGATGACTAAGTATAAAGAAAGAAATGTGTTTATTCTTTCTTCATTGATTTATGCAGTGTCCATCTTTATCTTTGGACAGACAGCCTCGATTTGGATGTTCGTCATATCCATGGCCATTTTCACATTTGCAGAATTAATGACAGTCGGCATACAACAGAGCTTCATTTCCAATCTTGCTCCTGAAAATATGCGGGGACAGTATTTCGCTGCTGCAAGTATGCGGTTTACATTAGCCAGGACGATTGCCCCTGTTTCTATCACTTTTTCATTGTGGGCAGGCTATGAATTGACGTTCCTCATCCTTGCTATTTTGGCAGCATTCAGTGCTGTATTGTACTACGTGATGTTCTCACAGATTGATAAAGAAAACAGCATTAAACAGGGTGCTCCAGCTCATACAGAAGCCTGATTTGTTATGAATTTTAAAAATTGAACTTTACCCCTTTCGTCATAGTTTTATAGATGTTACAATGGGACCCGGTTGAAATTTTATATTTCATTTAAGCTTTTTTCGTACACATGGCTGCCTTTAATTGGGTTGATCGATTCATATCTGAACTCTATAAAAATGCAGCGTCAATACTGAAAAAGCCGCTTGATTCCATTCAATAAACCGCAAAGAAAGGGTGTATTTCAATGCATATCGGAAGCAAAGGCTGGTACGTGGAAAAATTAAAGGAAAAAGGTGTTCGCCGTTACGAGGAACGCAAATTGGAATCCTACAAAAAGCACGTTTTAGCTAGCCTACTTGAGAAATATGAATAATATTTCCATCCAGCCGGAGAGTTCATCTTTCCGGCTTTTTATTTTGGGCTTTTTTAAAAGGCTGTTTTCGCATAGAATGTGGCTATGTTAAACTACTGGATTCCCACTCCAGGCGCACGATCCCGAGGGGCTGGGCGCTGAAACGAGACGACCGCTAGTCTCGCAGCAAAGATCCTCCTCCTTAAAAACGGAGATATGGATAATAAAGCATTCAAAAGCAACATTTTTTAGAGTTGAGCCATTTAAAAAGATGTTTTCTGCTGACTTACTATACTTCATTTACATAGGGGTAATCCATTCACTTTTTTATCTGCCCTCACCAAATGAAGAATTTTTAATAAGAATAATCAAGCGTGTTTGTTTTATTTAAATTAGTGGATTATATAAGAAGAAGCCAAATTTGAAAGGTGATTATGATGAAAGAATCCAAACGCGTAAAGGATACAAGGACGATCAAAACGAGCCATGTACTTCCTCCCGATACGAACCACCATGGAACATTGTTCGGCGGGAAACTGATGTCTTATATTGATGATGTTGCTTCAATAGCTGCATATAAAATGGCGAGAAACCCCGTGGTAACAGCATCGACTGATTCGGTGGATTTTCTGAAGCCTATCAAGGTGGGCGATGCCGTGACGCTTGAAGCTATGGTGACTTATACCGGCAGCAGTTCAATGGAGGTTTGTGTAAAAGTGACTTCCGAGAACTTGCTGACGGGAGAAACAGCAGTGGCCGCCATTTCCTTCCTCACGTTCGTGGCCCTGGATAATGAAGGAAATCCATGCCCTGTTCCGAAGATTATCCCTGAAACAGAAGAGGAAAAGTGGCTGAACGAAACAGCTGATAACCGGGCAGCACACCGGAAAGCGCGCAGAAAGCACAGCCAGGAACTTGCTGAATTCTTCGCGAATCAATAAGCATTGCGAAAAACACCGCCCTTTCAATCATTGAGGGCGGTGTTTTTTCGTTCTTAAATAGGCCGGCAAATGGTATTTGAATGAATGAGATCTAACAGCAAACGAAGCATTTTTCATACCGAACCTGTACCATTTAGGCCTGACTGGTCTAATTTCCCTCACCGGCAATATAAATAAATGAAAGGGATCAGGGAAGGAGATCAGCCTGATGGTAAAAACATATTGGGGTGTGGATTCGTCAGCCAGCGTCACAAGCGATGTATATAACAATGTGTTGAAAAGATTTGGAAAACCTCTCTTTTGGGGAAGATGTTTAACGACTGTTGATGGCTATTCTGAGGGCCTGTCCAAAGCGGAAATTGAATTTTTGAGAAGCAGAGGGACAAAGCTTCTTCCCATATATAATAATTTCACTTCCGCAACAGGTTTTCGCAGCGGCATGACTTCTGCGGTGGATGCTGTATCAAGCGCAAGGAGAATGGGCATCCCAATGGGGGTACCGATTTTCGCTAACCTGGAGCAATCATCTGACGTTGATGGGGCCTGGCTAAAGGGCTGGTATGAAGGCATTCAGTCCAAAGGGTATACAGCCGGCTACTATCAGGATCTTTCAGAAGAAGAATTCAAAAATTCCTTTAGTGCGGCCGCAAAAGAGAATGAGAAACTTCTTTCAGATACCATCCTCTGGAGTGCTGAAGCAAGTTCACGACCTTCAGGAGAAAGAAATGCACCTGCCTACAATCCAAGAACTCCCTTTCATTCTGCGAACGTATGGAGCTGGAAATACGGAGGAGATTCTGAAACTGGCGCAATCGATACAAACCTCGCAACCAAAGCGTTGTTTGATAGGCTGTGGTGACAAGTTCAATTTACAAAAAGCAGCTTTGAGCGAGACCGGTTTTGTTGAAGTACTTTTGTATCACAAAATGGAATGGCCAGTGGCTTGCCGCTGGCTATTTTTTATTAGGTTTTCGAAGACCAATGAGTTTCCATTCCACGCGCCCGGCCTCTGTTTAAAAACTGGAAGTGCCTTGGTCAGCCCCGACAGGCCAACGTTCTCAAGAGATAAAAAAGGTGATCTTTCCATTTATTTTCTAAGTGTCATTTGACTCCGAGGGGCTGCTTGTATTACAAAATTCAATTACCCCAGACCTAATTAATTTTCTTTTTCACTTCCTCTTCATACTTTTCAATCTGCTTATTATTATCATTAGTACCATATTTCTTTTCCAGTTGAGGTTTAAGCTTTAGCCAAATAACATTCTTTTTGTAGAGATCTCTATCAAAATCGTGGTTAAGTTCTTCGAGAGTTAACCCTAATGCATCTGCATAAGCTTGGTGCTGGGGCAGATCACTTGTATCAGGTCCTTCTTTAATAAACTCATCTATTTCTTCATCCGTTACGGTGATACCATATTCCTCTTTAGCAATGGATATCCACACTTCATATTCTTCCATCTCTCGTTCCGCAAGGTCCAACACCTCCTCATCTGTCAGCTCTGTTTCATAAAGTAATTTTTCATTGGCTAATGTTCTGATAATCCATTTGTTTAACTGTTCATCACTTTCCAATTTGTTTGCTTCTGACACCGCTTCATCAAAAACCTTCTTGTAATCCTCAAGAATATAAGTTTCCAAGATCTTTTGTTGTTCTTCTTCACTTTTCATCTCAATTTCCAGTTCGGCCTTTTCCTTTGTCTGGCACCCAGTTATTAAAAAGATAACCGGTACCACTAAAGTAAGCAGCTTCGTTAGTTTCAACATTAACCCCTCCCAGCTTATTCTACTCTCCTTAAGTTTTCCATTCTTTAGTTGTTAGACGGAAAACATAGGGTTTAAGTTTCAGATTATCTCAGTTGCTACTTTACAGTTGTACAAGAAGAAATATATGGGCTATAACTCAACTGCTGCCGAATGAACATTTTACAGGCGTTTCGATTTCTCTAGGTTTTCCCAGCTCGGAAATTCATTTTTAATCTTAACAAACCTCTATAGCCGGCCGATATTAAAGGTACGGACATCTTATCTTTGTCCTACAACCGATTAGGAGGAGCATCAGTGAGAAAAACATTATTTATAGCTCTGATCATTGCTGTCTTATTTATAGCAGGATGTTCAGGCACTACAACTTCAAAAAAAATAGAAAAGGAATATAAAATCGGGGTGCTGCTCTCTGATACCGGTCTTGGAGACGAATCCTTTAATGACTCGGCATTCAGAGGATTGGAGAAGGCCCGGGATGAATTGGGAATCCTTTTCGATTACCGGGAAGCTCCTGATGGTGATTTTGAAACACCGCTAGAAGAATTGACTCAACAAGGAAATGACCTTGTCATCGGCTTGGGCTTTTCTGTACAGGAAGCCATTGAAAAAACTGCTGAGAAATATCCAGATCAGGAATTCCTGCTCATTGACGGAGTCTCTGAACTTGAAAACGTCACCTCCATCACTTTTAAGGAACATGAAGGAAGCTTTCTTGTAGGGATGGTTGCTGCCATGGCAAGCAAGAGCCAGAAGCTTGGAATCATCGGTGGTGCCGATGTACCCGTCATCCATCGGTTTGAAAAAGGGTTCAGGCAAGGAGCTCAATACATAAATCCCAAAATCAATATTACCAACGAATATGCCAATACCTTCAGTGATGCCCAATTAGGCCGGGAGATAGCAGAAAAACAGATTAAATCGGGGATTGACTTTATATATCCTGCTGCCGGTTTTACTGGAGTTGGGGCAATTCAAGCTGCCCAAGACAACAAAGTCTTCACAGCGGGAGTCGATTCAGACCAGTACTTTGTGGCGGAAAAAGCAGTCGTTACATCCATGATGAAGAATATAGACGTTGCTGTATTCGACATAGCTGAAAGCCTTGTTAAAGAAGGTGCAATTCCACAAGATATCTATGAGCTCGGCTTGGCCGAAAATGGTGTTGGATTAGCACCAATCCGTAATTTCAAGTTATCAGAAGAACAGTTAAAAGCAATTGAAGCCGCTAAAGATAAAATCATCTCCGGCAGCGTAACCATTAATTTAGACTAACAAGGGAGCAAGGTTTATGAAACTACGAAGCAGATTAATCATCTTAGGTGTACTCCCTCTTGTATTTTCAATCAGCATTATCGCTTTTATGATATTCCAGATTGTCAATATCCAAAGTTCTGCCAAAGAGGATGTACATGTGTTAACGGCAACGGAATCACTGAACGGTACTCTGATTGTCACTAAACAATCATTAGAAAATTACGCCTTCAACTCATCAGACTCAAATAAGACTGAAGCCCTCTCCTTGTTAAAAGGTGCAGAAGAAGAAATTAACAGCCTGGGCAAACTTTTAATAAACAGCAGTGAGAAAGAAACTCTTAATAAAATTTCAGGAAAATTCTCACAATTAACAACAGCTTCAACAGAAGCGCTTGAAAGCCAAAATACAGCTGAAGTCAACCGGCAGTCTTTACGGATAGCCGGCGTCCTCAATGACATGCATCTGTTGAACAAGCAGACAGATGAATGGTACGAAGGAATTTTGAAGCAGACAGAACAAAAGATTGCATTCATCGCCCTTTCCTCCATTATCGCCTCTGTCCTGTTGATCCTGATGTCTGTGGGACTTTCTTTATACTTATCAAAAAAGATTGTTCAGCCAATCAACAGGATTGTACAGGATGCAGAAAGAGTAGCGGACGGAGATTTAACGGTGAGATCGCAAGCAGGGAGGAAAAACAGCGGATATGAAATTGACAAACTACAAACTTCCTTTTCAGATATGGTCCAAAACCTGAAGCAGACGGTCCTATCTGTTGAATCCATTGGCGGCAGGGTCAAATCCTTTACCGATGAAGTGAACGTGCATATGCAGAGCCTGACTGAAAGCAGCAGCCAAGTAGCCGTCTCAACCGAAGAACTTTCAAGGGGAAGCCAGTCTATTTCAGAAGACATCAGCGCTGCAGCAGAATTAATGAATAACATGGGCGAAGAATTCGGAAAGAATGTACATGAAAGCAAACTTTCCGTTCAAACCAGCAGAGAAGCCTTGGACATGGTCACAATAGGAAAGACAACATTGGATAAACAGAAAGCATTTTCTGAACAGCAGTCAGAATCCTCCAGGGATATTATGCTTTCCGCGGAACAGTTCGCCAAGTACACGGATGAAATTGAGCAGGCTGCCTCCTCTGTTAAAAGCATTGCGGACCAAACGAACCTCCTTGCTTTAAATGCGGCAATCGAAGCGGCAAGGGCTGGTGAGGCTGGTAAAGGCTTCGCTGTAGTAGCAGAAGAAGTTAGAAAGCTTGCTGAAGACTCTTCAAAAGCTACTGAACTGATTGGGAAGATGGTTCTAAGTATTAAAGAAGGCATCGGCTCCATCATTCAATTGTCGAATGACGGCAACCAAGTTTCACAAGAACAGCTCTCTTCTATGAACCAAACAGAAGAGGTATTTGAAAACATTTCTACCAAAATCACTTTGGTATATAAACAACTGAGTTCTTTGGTAGAAGGAATGAATCAATCCAATGAAATGACCAACAGTGTGATTTCGGCAGTTGAAAACATCTCTGCTGTTACAGAAGAAACAGCAGCAGGAACGGAAGAAATATCCGCCTCCACCGAAGAGCAATTAAATTTCTTTAACCAGATGAATACCAAAATCGGACACCTTCACCAAATGACAGAGGAAATGAACGAAGAACTGAGCAAGTTTAAATTATAAAAGAAGCCGGCTCCCATTATGAAGTGGAGGCCGGTTTTTTGATGGAAAGAGGCTGTTTTCCAAAGGCAGTTTCAAGAGTTTTGGATACATATGTTAAAGTTTCTCTGATATTTTTTACAAGGAGCTTTCCCCTGGACAACCAGCCTCCTTCTTTTCTCCTAAACAATCTCCAAATTTTATCATTACAACTTTACAGGAAGTTTAAGTTTTCTTAACACGGCAATATAAAAGATATCGTTTATTTACCCGTCATTATCTATTGATGAGTGAGAAGACAGTAATATGGACGATTCTCTAAGGAAAACCTTATTGTAACAGGCTGTAACAATTAGTTTATGGTAAATTTATCCGTGACAATAACCGTCAAAAATCTCCTATAATTTATGAAGGATATAAAGATAGACTTTGAAACTGATAGTTTACTAAAGATGAAAACAAGAAGAATGTCTAAAAGTTGGAGGAATAATGATGCTTTCAAATTCGGAAATCGGTATTGATTTAGGTACTGCCAATATTCTGGTGTACAGTAAAAATAAAGGAATTATATTCAATGAGCCTTCCGTTGTCGCCATTGACACAGAAACTAAAAGTGTTCTGGCGGTTGGGACGGAAGCAAAAAGCATGATTGGAAAAACGCCTGGCAAGATTATCGCAGTCAGACCGTTGAAGGACGGGGTCATCGCAGATTTTGATGTGACGACGGAAATGTTGAAGCAAATTATGAAAAAAGCAGGCAAGCAGCTTGGTCTATCCATTAGGAAGCCAAGTGTTGTCGTATGTACTCCTTCAGGCGCTACATCTGTTGAAAAAAGAGCCATCCAGGATGCAGTCAAAGGAAGCGGAGCCAAGTCCGTAACTTTAATCGAAGAACCGGTAGCAGCTGCGATTGGAGCAGATCTTCCAGTCGATGAGCCTGTTGCCAATGTAATTGTCGATATCGGCGGCGGAACCACCGAAGTCGGAATCATCTCCTATGGAGGTGTCGTATCCTGCAATACAATCCGTATCGGCGGCGATCAGATGGATGACGATATCATCCAGCATGTCCGCAAGAAATATAACCTTTTAATTGGGGAACGTACGGCCGAACAAGTTAAAATGGAGATCGGCTATGCACTGATTCCTCATGAAAAAATGACGATGGATATTCGCGGGCGTGATCTGGTAACCGGACTTCCGAAAACAATTACGTTGGATTCGAATGAAATTCAAGAAGCCTTGAAAGAATCATTTCTTCATATTCTGGAAACGATACGCGCAACTTTGGAAAACTGCCCTCCTGAACTCAGTGGTGACATTGTAGACCGCGGAGTAATCCTGACGGGAGGCGGAGCCCTTCTTGGCGGGATGCAGGAATGGCTGTCTGATGAGATCGTTGTACCAGTCCACCTTGCTCCTAACCCTCTGGAATCTGTAGCTATCGGGACAGGCCGTTCGCTTTCTGTCATCCATAAATTGCAGAAAATCGCTAAATAATGATCCGTGTGCCTTGAGAATCCAAATTGATTCTCAAGGCATTTTTGTTTACAGCTCAGACGTTCAGACATGGTTTAACCAAAGACAAACAAAAACCCGGCTGCTCAGCGTTCCGCAGCCGGGGTATGAAGATGAAAGGAGGTTCTTCATAGTACATAGTATGAATAGATTCCTTCCGTGCTTGTACTTCTAACCATTTTTTATTTTTTTCAAGAATTGGGCCCCTTCCTGTTGTTTATACTAGTACCAGTAAACGGAAAGGATGTTTCCAATGACTGAATCGCAAATGGAAGACCTATTTGATTTTTATGGCTACAGCAGCCTATACAAACGGTTCCGATACCCGCTCTTTGTCTCTGGTTTATTGGATGAGTCAAGTACAGACGAACTGGAAGATTTTTTTGAAAACTTTTCATTCAATGACCACCAGCCGCTATTTGATGAGTTCAGGTACTGGTTTCAATACTTTTCAATTACCAGAAAAAGCTTTCACCAAGAATTCGGTCCTTAATTATAAGCTTTTTTCTGGTAAAAGTAGTTTGGTGATTTCCACTCGTTCTTATAGCTTTTGTGGAAAACATGTGTCGCTGCTGGTGAGACGGGCGGGATCAGCCAGGTCCAATCCCCTGTCAGTTCCCTTCCACATTGCTCCTCTTTATTTTCAAACACTTTGAATTGCTGGGCTGCGGTATGGTGATCGACAATGCTGACTCCCTTCTTTTTAAACGAATATAAAACGGCAATGTTCAGTTCTATCAGTGCTTTGTCTTTCCATAAAGTCGAAGCTCTTGAGGTATCAAGGCCCATAAAGCTTCCCACCTTTGGCAGCATGTTGTAGCGATTTTCATCAGCCAGATTTCTTGCGCCGATCTCCGTCTCCATATACCAGCCATTAAAAGGAGCCGCTTTATAAGAAATTCCGCCGATTTCCAGTTTCATATCAGATATAATCGGCACCCCATACCACTTCAGGCCGAGATCTTCAAACCAGTTGTATTCGGGATGGCTTAATGTTACTTCCAGAAGATGATCTTGACTCACCTGCTTCCAGTGAGGTTTGTTTTCCCCGATTCCAACTACCCATGGCAACACATCAAAATGCGTGCCGGTGCCCCTCCAGCCGAGTTCTTCACACTTTGCTGTAAACTCCAGGGAAGCAGGATCTCCCAATACGCCATATTCACTGCTATACCCCGCATACCGAATCAATTGATGATTCCATATCCTGATATCCGGCTTGCCAGGGAGTGATGGACGGAATATGGTGATGGTCGGCCTGATTCTCCCTCCGTTAGAAGCATACTTAAGATGCTCTTCCATCTCTGTAAAAATCTCTTCTTCAGTGGATGCATCTCTTGCATCCCTTACATGCATAGTATCCCAGAACAGCCTCCCGATACACCGGTTGCTGTTTCTCCATGCCATTTTGGCTCCATGTTCGATTTCCTCATAAGTATGGGTGTATGCTCCAGTAGTTTTTATTTCCGATTGAACTTGAGTGATCCGCTGTGTGATTGATTCCTCGGATTTCCCTAGTTCTCTATAACAAACTTGTATGAATTCAACAGCTTCTTCGATTAAATTAGCCAACATAAACTTCCTTTCGCAGCGGGTTGCTACCGTGATTATACCATGCATGAATTTAATCTAGAAAAACGAAAAGCGCTAGACCGTGACAACTTATTGACTTACAGTAACGAGGGGTCTTAATCGGTGTCTGCCTGGAGGTCTCAGGATGTACAGAGTTCCGGCTTTCTTGGCAAATGAAAAGAACGGCTGATTATAGCCGTTCTTCCTTAGGATTAGTCATGACGTTTATGCTTGTTGAGGAACTCCTTCAACATATTTATGATGGTTGCTCTTTCTTCTTGATTGAATGTTGCCGTCCATTCTGACACAAGCTTGTTTTCATCGGGATGAAGTTCCCTTTGCAATCCATCTACCAGTATTTCATGTATTTCATCCAGGCTTTCTCTCCTGTTTCCTCCACGGATATCTTCCATGATGAAAAACCTCCCGTTCTTTTTTATAGGTTATTCCCTCAAGGAAGAAATCTAAAACTTGCTGGAAGGTCAGAGAGCACATTCATTCATTTTGCATCGTTTTATCATTGTTCTCCGGAAGCTTCCTTCGTGCCCTTTCACGCATTTCCCTCTCACTGTTGGGCAGCTAGAAGCTCCCTTGATTACCTTTTTACCCGTTCCTCACTTACTCTGGGCAGCCAGGAACTTCCGTGAATGCTTTATCCTCTTGGAAACCTGGAAACAGGCTTGGTAATCTTCTCATCACTTATTACCAAAACCCGACTGATACTCCGACACTCATCAATAGATTGGTGCAAGCCTCTACAACCTCTCTTACAGCAGCTGTTCAAGCAAAGAGTATTTATCGTCTCGCTCTCTTTCCTTCAGTTCTTTTTCAGCATAAAGCTTTTGGAGAATTTCCAGATCCGTTTCCTTTGAAAGCTGCTGGTCGATGGATGAAATCTCAGCTTCGATGACAAGCAGTTCTTCTTCCAGGGCATCCAGCGATGCAGAAGGTTTTTCTTTCTCCCTTTTGACTTGTTTTTCCTTGCCTGTTCCTTCTTTCGTTATAGCGACAGGCTCCTCTTCTATCGTGAGCTCATTTAGCTTTTCCTTCGCGTAAGAATAGTTACCCGGAAAGAAATACAGCTCCTGGTTATGAATCCAATAAGTCTTCTCGAACAATTTGTTGAGAAAATATCGGTCATGCGATACCGCCAGGATAGTCCCGCCAAAGCTTTCCAGAGCATCTTCAAGAGCTTCCCTGGAATCGATATCGAGATGGTTTGTCGGTTCATCCAGTACAAGAAAATTAATATCTTGGTGCATTAACTGTGCAAGGCGGAGACGCATTTTTTCCCCGCCGCTCAGCTGGCTAACCTTGCGGAAAACAGCTGCTCCATAAAAGAGGAACCCTGCAAGGATATGCCTTGCTTCTCCTTCTGTAACAGTGACCTCATCCCTGAAAGCATCTATCAACCTCATATTTGGATCAGCTGCAGTGAAGTGCTGTGAAAGGTAGCCTGTTCTTACATTGCTCCCCAGTTTCACTTCACCTTCATCCTGCTTCATCTGTCCAAGGAGCATCTTGATGATTGTGGACTTGCCAGTTCCATTTTTCCCGACGAGGGCAGTACGGTCTTGAAAGTGAACGTCAAGAGATGCATTTTCAAAAAGCGGTTTGCCGCTAAACGACTTTCCTGCTTCTCTCATGGTAAAGACCATTTTTCCGCTGCGGTCCCCATGTTCAAAATCCAGCCCCATCTTCTTCCTATCTAATACCGGGCGTTTTAGTTTTTCCATTCTTTCTAGGGCTCGCTCCATGTTTCTTGCCCTTTTATGGAGGTCGGCATTAGGCGGGCTCGCCTGATTCGCCCATTCCCTCAGCCTTTTGATCGCTTCTTTCATCTTCTTGATTTTCTTCTGCTGCTCTTGGTACTGCTGAAATTCCAGCAGAAGCCTCTCTTCTTTTTCCTTCACAAACTGGGAATAGTTTGCGTGGTAAACGCGAACTTCTCCATCCTCAAGATCGATTACCTTGTTGATGGTTTCATCAAGGAAATATCGGTCATGCGAAATGACGATAACAGATCCGCTGTATTCTTTCAGAAAACCTTCAAGCCACTCCACTGCTCCGATATCCAGATGATTTGTCGGCTCATCCAACAGCAGCAGATCAGGCTTTTTCAAAAGTATGAGTCCCAGACAAACTTTGGTTTGTTCCCCGCCGCTCAAAGTATTGAAGGATTTGTGCAGCAAATCAGTGATTTCAAGACCATTGGCTACCTTTGCTATTTCAGACTCTAATTCATAACCGCCCCCCAGTGTGAAAGAATCTTGAAGCGGTCCATATTCTTCAAGAAGGCGCTGAAGTTTTCCGGGATCCTGCTCTGTTCCCATCTTCCCTTCCAGTTCCTTTAACCGGAATTGAATTTTCAGCAGTTCACTGAACGCTGACTGCAGGACTTCACTACCAGTCACGCTGTCCTCATAGTGAGGAATCTGCGATAAATAACCGATTCTTGCTCCTTTTTTAAAATGAATCTCCCCTGTATCCGGCTCTTCGACACCTGCAATTAATTTGAATACAGTCGTCTTGCCGGTGCCATTCCGTCCGACAAAGCCTATTCTTTCGCCTTCGTGAACTTCAAAAGACAAATTTTCAAAAACAAGATTTCCTCCGTACATTTTGCTGATCTGCTGAACACTGCTCATTATCATTTTTATCTATCCTTTCTTCCTCATAGGTTTTTAATGAGTAAGAGGATCTCTGGCTATATCACTAAAGCTGAATCCCCCTGTTCAGCCCCGGTTATTTGACCCCGAGGGGCCGGGTGCTGAAGCTGAATGAGGATTTCAATAGCCTAAAGTTACCCACAGTGGTGGATTTTCATAATTCCTGAAATATAAAAAAGCCATGTATAAGGAAGGACCTTATACCATGGCTTTTGAAATTCGGGCATAAAAAAGGAAAGCGTGACGCGCTCTCCCCCCGTTTTCTATAAAAGTGTGGGTATTGAGACCTCTTACCGTTCTGTTCATATGGAATTGCTAAAAATGGGCATACGTATCCCGTTGACAGCAAAACCATGAAAAATCGCACGACAAATGTAGATATATTCTAAAAATTGACCGTGCAACCCGACAGAACTTTTCATCTCAATACACACCTCCTTAAATTCCTGATTATAATAATAGTATACAATTTTTTGAAAACTTTATACAAGGGGTATTTCAAATTTATCTTAAGAATTTTATCAGGCAAAGATTAAGTTCATCATCAAGCCTGACCATCTCTCCTGGTGCTGCCGGCTGGTAATCATACACTACTCCCTTTCCATCAGGAATATATCCACTTTTAGCATACAGCCGCTGTGCCGGACCGAAATCTCCATATAACCCTACACATAACCCGATACTATGGAAGCCCTGATCCTTAGCATACTCCTCCTGTGCGTAGAGCAATTTTGCCCCTATGCCTTCTCCTCGTTGTTTTGTAACAACTATCAAATCATTGATTTCGGGAATATTTTCTTCCCTGAAACCGGGATACTTGGATGTTAGCAAAAGATGACTGATGCCTGCTGTTGTTTTCTCTTCTGTTTTCGCTGCAAAAACAATCCGCTTCCCTTCTTTAACTTCCATGATGCAAAGCTTCAGGTATTCTTCACTTCTGGTAACTCCCTCTGATTTCAAGTCCCTGGATACCGTTACAAGTTCATTTTCCTGAAGGAATTCATTTTTCACAGCTGCCATTCAATCAACTCCTTTTTCAACTAAAAAAAATTCGCCCTTTAAGAGCGAATTCCTTGTTTTACACCAGACGTTTGAAGTTCTGGCCGAGTATTTCATTCATGTTATGCACGGTAATGAATGCTGTATTGTCGACTTCTGTAATATAACTTTTTAGTTTGGAAAAGTCCTTTCGACCAAGGATTGTGGTAATTACTTCTTTGCTGTCGGATGTAAAGGCACCCTTGGCTGTGTGAATGGTAGCACCCTTTCCAAGTTCTTTTACAATATAGGTTCTGATTTCATCGCTTTCCTTGCTGATGATGACCACTTCTTTGTTCGTGTTGAATTGCTGAAGTGTGTAATCAATGACCAGGCCATTCAGGATAACGCCAAAGAAAGCATACATTCCGACCTGCGTACCAAACAGGAATGTAGACGACAGTGCTATGGCCAAATCGGAGAAAAGAACGGCACGGCCGATTTCAATATTGAAATATTTGTTCAAGATCATGGCAATGATGTCCGTTCCGCCAGTTGAGGCTTTCTGATTGAACACCAGTGCCATCCCGGTTGCAGCGATGCATTGGCCGATAATCAATTGTATCAGAATGTCTTCGCTCATTGGCCCTTGCATTGGCAGAGCCGCTTCAAGCAGCCAGACATACCCTGACAGAGCAAAGCTGGCATAGACCGTTTTCGCTCCAAAACTGAAACCAAGGAATATTATACCTATGATGAATAAAACTATGTTAACCAGGATCATGAACATACCGATCGACATCCCAGGCATCACTGAATTCAGTAGAATGGATAAACCGCTGACTCCCCCTGTTGCCAAATTATTTGGTGAAAGAAAGAAATGAACATTCACCGCAACAAAAAAAGCACCCAGATTCATAAGGAAAAACGATATTAACTTTTTTCGCATCACTGCAACCTCCTTTTATATAAATTAGTTATTAATTATTTTCATTAACAACGGGATTATATAGGTCATAAATACCTTTGTAAAGGGGTATGCATAAGGTTTAATTATTGAAAAAATTGCAAAGGTTTACAACGGTATTTTACTGAAGTGCGGAACATTTTTTTCCTTTTCAGCAGCTTTGGCCTAATCGCTCGAATTTATTGGTTTCCCGCTCGTATATTGTAATTTTCGATCGTATTTGAATTTTCCCGCTCGCATTTCTGTATAATGCACTCGTATATATGTATATTGCGCTCGCAAATCCCTTCAGACACACCTGGCACCCTTTTAACCTCTCGTCCTAGCGCTCACAATTACATTTCTCACGCGACTCAGAACTCTTTAAAGCACTCTTTTCCTCTAAAAGTTGCTCACAAAGAAAAAGACCACCCAAAATGGATGGTCTTAAGGCATTATCCAGCTAATCCGACTTCACTGTCCTTTTCTTTACGGGCCAGCCGAACGAGAAGGTAAACCAGCGGAGTGTCGACTACAGCAACAACCAGTTTGAATAGATATTGTGTACCGATTAAGGCAATAAGCGCTGTCAGCGGCATGGTGCCGAAGAATGCGATGGTGATAAAAATGGTAGTGTCAGCAAGCTGGCTCAACAGGGTGGATGAATTATTGCGCAGCCACAGTTTTTCAGATCCATGCTTAGCTTTAAGCTTGTGGAAAATTGAAACATCCAGGTTTTGACTGACAAAGTAAGAAATCAGGCTTGCCAGAGTAATGCGGAAGCTTCCGCTGAGGATGGACTCAAATTCTCCCTGCATCCCAAAGAACGGAGCCGCAGGCAGTTGGATAGCTGCTGCTATGAACACAAGTGCAAATACCTGAGTCAGCAGTCCCGCTCTGACAGTCGAACGGGCAGCATCTTTTCCGTATACTTCGCCAATGACATCTGTAATTGGATAAGTGAAAACATAGACGATCACTGCAGCGGGCAAAACAGCCCAATCTCCAAGACTGAAGAGTTTTACAGCTAATATATTTGAAAGAATCAGAAGACCGACAAAAAGAGAATTGAGATAGATCAGCATGCTCATTTCTTCTTACCGGTTATCGATTGTTTCCGGATAGAGATCATGATTCATCATCCGGTAATCGGCCATTTTTTCAAATTTGGTATCTTTCTTTCCATAGTTGCAATATGGATCGATGGAAATTCCGCCTCTTGGAGTAAATTTTCCCCAGACTTCGATATAGCGCGGGTCCATTAATTCTATCAAGTCATTCATGATGATATTCATGCAGTCCTCATGGAAGTCACCGTGATTGCGGAAGCTGAAGAGATAAAGCTTCAATGATTTACTCTCCACCATCTTAATATCAGGGATATAGCTGATATAAATGGTTGCAAAGTCAGGCTGCCTTGTTTTTGGACAAAGGCTGGTAAACTCCGGACAGTTGAACTTGACGAAATAATCTCTATTTGGATGCTGGTTATCAAAGGTTTCCAGCACTTGCGGTGCGTATTCAAATAAATAATCTGTTCCTTGGTTTCCCAGTAATGTTACATCTTGAAGTTGTTCATCTTTTCTTCCAGACATAGTAAAAATCCTCCCTTTATTTACCTATAAAGAGAATTCACAGCCAAAAGTTTATGATGAGGGACATAAAAAAAACCATATCCGGCATGGATATGGTTACGAATGTAAGTCTCATCCATAGTTTTTTATAGAGGGTTTGGGCTATGAACCTCTCCTGCGATAGGAAACTATTTAATTAACACCTTTTATAGTAGGGCAGCACGAGTAGAATGTCAACAGGTAAAACAGAAAGCGATTACAATAATACAATAATTATTTTTATTTTCAGACTTCTTGTTAGAGCAGGTTTCAACTTCTTCTAAGATGGATATATATTATTCTACGATATTATCAAATTGGAGGTAGACGCTCATGTTTAGTGGGTTAACATTCACCATTATCTCTTGTTTGTTTTTCATGGGACTTGTTGCATGGATTTCATACATAAAGACTAAAGGTTCTGTAAATGATTCTGATGGTTATTTTCTGGCAGGCCGGGGACTGACCGGTACGTTCATTGCCGGTTCTCTCTTGCTGACAAACTTATCGGCTGAGCAGCTGGTGGGATTAAACGGACAGGCGTTCCGTACCAATCTTACCAATATGGCTTGGGAAGTAACTGCAGCTTTTGCAATTATTATAATGGCGATTTATCTTTTGCCTAAATATCTTGGGAGAAGTTTTACAACCCTCCCGGAATTTCTCAGCCAGCGATATGACGAAGGAGTCAGGAAGTATACCGTCATCCTTTTCATGCTGGGATATGTATTTGTCACGATTCCTTCTATGCTTTACTCAGGCGCGCTTGCAGTATTAAAACTGTTTGATGTTCCCGAACTTCTCGGCATCAGCTATTCACAATCAGTGTGGCTTGTTATCTGGGTGATCGGAATCATTGGAGCTGTTTATGCGATCTTTGGCGGTTTAAAAGCTGTAGCCGTATCAGATACGATCAATGGTGTAGGACTGCTTATCATTGGTATCCTTGTGCCGGTCCTTGGTTTCTTTGCACTTGGTGATGGAAACTTTATCGGCGGCATGAAAGAAGTGGCCACAACAAATCCTGAAAAATTGAATTCGATTGGTTCGAGTGAGGATTCGGTTCCTTTTTCCACCATATTTACAGGAATGATCTTTGCGAATCTGTTCTACTGGGCAACGAATCAATATGTGATCCAGCGGACGTTAGGTGCCAAGAACTTGGCTGAAGGGCAGAAAGGTGTCATCTTCTCAGGATTTTATAAGCTTCTCGTTCCATTCATGATGATGATTCCTGGAGTCATTGCTTTCCATTTATATGGTGACTCTTTAAGATCAGTTGATTTGGCTTATCCTACTTTGATAGCCAATATTCTTCCAAGTTACTTAACCGGGTTCTTCCTGGCTGTTCTATTGGGAGCTGTACTCAGTTCTTTCAACTCCCTTCTCAACAGTGCGGCTACTCTATTTGCTTTAGATATCTATAAGCCTCACTTTAATAAGGAGGCGAATGACCAGCAGCTGATTTCCGTGAGTAAGAAGTTTGGTATTTTGCTGGCTGTCATTTCGATGTCAATTTCACCGATGCTTATGAATGCCACTGAGGGACTGTGGGATCTTATCAGGCGGTTCACTGGATTTTTCAACATCCCGATTGTCGTCATCCTGCTTGTAGGAGTTCTTTCAAAACGTATTCCTTCACTTGCGGCCAAGACGGTCATCATTTTCCATGTCATCACCTATTATATGCTGGTGTGGGGTACGAACCATCTATTTGGATATGAACTAGGCATTAACTTCATTCATATTTATGGCATTCTCTTTACGATTGAAGTATTGATGATGATTGTTATCGGTAAGTGGAAGCCGCTCGAGAAGGCTTATCACTATGAGGCAGATTCCAAAGTAGCTATGACACCATGGAAATATGCTTTGCCGATGTCGATTACCCTTCTCGCTTCTGTAGCGATTGTTTATGTAATTTTCTCACCGATTGGTTTAGCCTATAGCGATGGTATCGTTTCTGCCTGGTTCTGGCCGATCATTATAGGCATTGCAACGGCAGGGGGACTTCTTATAGCTTATGCGTTGAAACATTGGAATAAGAAATATGCAGGGTATCTTGAAAGAGGATATCCAAAGAAAGAGCTCAATCCTGTCAAAAAAACTATCAACAAGCTAAATCCAGCACTTTCAAGCAAGAATGAAAATTAAGATGGATAATGTGGAAAACAAGGACCGGATTCGGGTCCTTGTTTTCTGTGTTTACCTGATCTACATATTCTATCCATTCCTTCAAATTAGTAATATGGACCATTTATAGTCTCTCGCTTTTCTTTTACAGCATTACGTACTAGAATAGGGATAATAGACAAATCCATCTACAAAATTATCAATGACAAACTATTAATGGAGTGTCCCATTTGCAAAAACAAATTAGAAAACTAACTGAAATGGCGATTGCCGGCGACCTCCCAGAAATCCATAAGTGGTACCAGGAAAACCGGGAACTGCCTCTATCGACTATAGAATTTTATGAAAAGATCCTGAAGCCTGTCATGGAAAGTGTCGGCAGTCTTTGGGAAAAGAATAAGATCACTGTTGCAGAAGAACATCTTGCAACCGCAAGCATTGACTACCTCATGACTCAGCTGAGATACCAGATTGTCCATCCCGGGGAATTGAAAAAGTCCCCTTCCATTCTTTTATTTTGTCTTGAAGGCGAGCAGCATTCCCTTGGATTAAAGATGGTTTCTGACGTTTTCAGGGAGAGTAAGTGGAATGTTAAATTCCTTGGTTCCAGCGTACCTACTGAAGAAGTCATCAAAACCATCGATAAATGGGAACCTGATGCCATTGGAATATCCATTGCACTTTCCCCCCTTCTGCCCAAATTGAAAGACTGCTTAACCCTGATTTCAGAGGTCAGAAAAGATGTGGATATACTCGTGGGAGGGCGCGTCGTTTCTCTTTATAACTTAGAAGATTTCGGAATTGAT
Source organism: Rossellomorea vietnamensis (assembly GCF_008180615.1). Taxonomy (GTDB): domain Bacteria; phylum Bacillota; class Bacilli; order Bacillales; family Bacillaceae_B; genus Rossellomorea; species Rossellomorea vietnamensis_D. The sequence continues at coordinate 118,633 of NZ_VTEH01000005.1, read as the reverse complement.
AATGTCCATTTTTGCCGCGATCTCAGGGATATCGAGTCGTTTGCCTTGAATGCACAGAAAAAATCCCAGCCCGTCTTATCTAAAGGTGATTCATAATGGAAGAACTATATTATATCCCCATCCCTCTTTTTATATTAGATGCCCATCTGAATATCGAAGAAGCTTCATTAAAAGGAGCAAAGCTGATGCAGGGTCCAAGTTTTCTTGATATGATAGAAGAGGAAAGCGCAACAAAATTTTCTAAGTATTTTCACCGGCATTCCTCCGGGTCGATTGAAATCAACTTTACATCTAAGGAAATGCCCAATATGCCTGTTTTGCATGACGTCCACTTTCAATTTGTGGAAATAAAGCAGAAATACTTTGTGGCGGTCATCAGTAAAGCAGCTGACTACTCTGAAGTTTCAAAAAAACTGGACAGAATTCAGAAACAGCTTTGGAACCCGAATCAAGAGGATGCGTTTCAAAAGCAGCTGCATCCCAGTTCCTTTCACCTTGATTCTGCTGCCGGCCAGATCCGTAAACAGGAGAGTGATATCCAGTCAGCCCTTGAACAGCTTAAGCAGCTTAAAGAGCAGTTAGAAGACCTCGAGCCGGAAAAACAAGACATGGTGAAACAATGCATGAAAATAGAAGAAACTCTAAAAAACAATATAAAATCAGATCAATAGTGGAGGTACCTTATGTCTCTTTTAAATGACATTCTTTCCTTTAATAACAAATTTGTTTCTGAGAAAATGTATGAGTCTTATATTACAACAAAGTTTCCTGACAAAAGGCTTGTCATTTTGACATGCATGGATACCAGATTGGTTGAGCTGGTTACTAAATCAATCAATATGAAAAACGGTGATGTTAAAATCGTACGCAATGCAGGTGCGGTCGTTTCCCATCCATTCGGAAGCATCATGAGAAGCTTGGTACTCGCGGTTTATGAACTCCAAGCTGATGAAGTACTTGTCATCGGCCATCACGACTGTGGAATGGCAGGTTTAAATGCCGATAAAGTTAAATCAAGCATGATTGAAAGAGGAATAGGTGAAGAAACATTTGATACACTGGAATATGCAGGAATTAACCTTGATGAATGGCTTACCGGTTTTTCAAGCGTGGAAGAGAGTGTCGCGCACAGCGTAAAAATGATCCGAAAACATCCTTTGATGCATGAAGAAGTCCCGGTCCATGGATTGGTCATCGATCCTTCCACAGGGAAGCTGGATCTCGTCACTTCAGGATATGAACTTCCAGAAAAATAGCATTAAAAAAGCATCCATTTTGTTAACGGGTTCTGTTTTCGAGTACTGAATTAACAATTACACAATAAAAGGAGTGTCAAATCGCATTGATTTCGACACTCCTTTTTGGTTGATTTAGCGGTATTCTTGCTGTTATATCTGTTCAATTGGTTAAACAAAATTCACCCCAAACAGAACTTTTTGCTCTTCAAAATTTGTGACACAATTTCCTATACACTTTGAATCCTAACATTAATATGAAGGAGAGTTGTTAATATAAAAAATCTAGTAATGATTCGATTGGAACGGAAGGTGCGTGAACTCCTGCGGGACTAGCGTGACAGGTGAGACCCCACAGGCGAATCTAGCTTCACCGCACGCCCCGCGGAGTCACGCATCTGAAGTGGAAATCACTCTACCATTTCTTCTTTGGCTAATTAGAAGTTTGTACTTCAAAACAGAACCCGTTACCATATTGAATGCTTTTTTATGCTCTAAGCGTATCCTCATCCATCTACATACTTCATGGATATTCGGGTATATATAATTAGAATATCAATTATTGAAAGGAGTATGACTGATGGATGAAATGACTTTACGAGTAAAAGAAGCGACGGATCGTGCAGCAATACAAAATTTAGAAAACGCCTTATTAAGCCTTGATGGAATTGAAAGAGCCCTGGTAGATACAGGAGACGGCGAAGTGAAAATCACTTATAACAGTGATAAGATTTCCCGCGGGGAAGTAGCAGAAATCATTCAGCAGAATGGCCTTCACGTACAATAAATAGGGTACTCTCCATCGATGTATTTTAAAACTAAGCGTAAAAAAAGAATCCCGAGGGATTCTTTTTTTAGATTGAAACTGGTATATGAATAATTAGTTTCGGATCATCCTGATTGGGATCATGATCGGCAGGGTACTCTTCAAGATGCTGCAGAATCTGTTGATTCAACCGATAGCCCTTCTCCTCTATCCAATTGTATAACACATCGTAGGAAGCCAGGATTTCAGGTCCCTCATGTTCTAGTACGGCATACGTATAAGCAGGCACTTCTATAATTTCTAGACCATATCGAATCTCCTCGATTTCTCTTACTTCCTGGCATAAATAATAGGTAAAACCTCCAGTAAGATTATGATAGGATAACCCTTTTACAATCCCTGGTTCTGTTCTGTATTCAATTCCATCGGAAATCTCTCTCAGGTCAAGGAACAGCTTTTGGATGCCTCCTTGAGAAGCCTCAGCAAATGTCCCCTGCCATTTCAAACCCAATGCCTTGAATCCTTCTTTTTTTACAATTCTTGGTTTCATCTTTCCGCTCCTATCCTAGGTTCAGGTTTTAAAATATTTTCTATTATTTTTTTAACGCCTAATCTTTACTTTTCTTCCATCCATTATTTCACAGCTAGTATGTAAAGTATTTACCCAGAAAAAAATTTTTAATGGCATTCTTCAATTATTTCTTCGATGCCTCTCTTTGTCTTAATAAGCCTGCGCTTTCGAAAATTTCCTATTCATATTCACTTTTTGCTGCTTCCCCTAACCCCCCTATAAATCGTGAACTTCCTATTCAGCAACAATATGTATTGAAACGTACCACTGGAACCGGCCTATCAGGGTCAAAAAAACTTATGCAAGCAGAAAGATTGTTTTAGAAATCCCTTAACTTTTTTGGTATTTTTCCATACACCTCATTCCTGCTTTCATCATACTCTAAAGTGAAGGAGGTGGTTGATTTGCTTTCGCGTATTAAATGGCTTTCATTCTCTATAGAAGCCTTTCTCGCTCTTCCTATTTTCGGGAGTGTCGCTTCTGAATTGATGCCCTTTTATCTTTGTTTCATCGCTGTTTGGCATGCTTGCGTCCTAATGGTTTCAAAATCAGAAGATCAACCGGTTCTCGGCAGTGCTTTTGGGATAATTGCTTCCTTTTTGAACTTCTTTCCTTATGTACGGATTGCCGCACATGCTGTCACTGCATTCATCTTATATTTCGAAATCAAAAAAGCTCCCGGAATGGAGTGAACACCGCCGGCTCACCTGCTGAACCGGCTTTTACTTTTTCTTGTTCACCGCACAATCCTCTATCTTGGTCGTTTCATCCATTACCGCATATAAAGATCTCCCCAAATACAAAGGGATGGCTAACTTCTCGAAGTCAGGCAGTCCTTTTTCATCAAATAGCTCATCATCTTTATAAAACGTTGTTATATCAGCAGCAAACCAATCGTGGTCCCCGTATGAATTAACATCGATGGTTTTACATTCATAAGCTACATAAGCTTCTTTTAAAATAGGCGCATTGGTGGTTCTTCCGCGTTCAAACTCCATCTTGCCTATTTCGAATTTATTTTCCTCACTGCCTGAATATACTCCTGATTGTTGAATGAATTCTGCATATTGGGCCGGAACAAAGTTGATTGCAAACTCCCCTGCCGCCTTGACTAATCCGTATGTATGTCTTTCTCTCCCTATTGCCACGCCATAAATGGGCGGCTCGTATGAAATATAGGAGTGCCATCCAGCTGCCATAATATTATCTTCACCTTGGTGGGAGACCGTAACAAGAGCCACCATCCCCGGATAACTGTGCATCACTGTTTTTTCCTGAATTCTTCTCATATTATCACCTCTGTTATTATTATCACACACTTCGGAAATATCTGTCACTTGTAAGAACAAAAGCGGAAGCGCCTTGATCAGCCCCGACAGGCAAATGTTCTCAAGAGAAAAAAAGGCGCTCTTTCCTTTTATTCTCTTGAGGTTATTTGACCCCGAGGGGCTAGGCGCTGCAGCTGGACGGATCAAAAGCGGAAGCGCCTTGACCAGCCCCGACAGGCAAATGTTCCTCAGAGAAAAAAAGGCGGTCTTTCCTTTTATTCTCTGAGGGTTATTTGACCCCGAGGGGCTAGGCGCTACAGCTGGACGGATCAAAAGCGGAAGCGCCTCGATCAGCCCCGACAGGCAAATGTTCTCAAGAGAAAAAAGGCGCACTTTCCTTTTATTCGCTTGAGGTTTTTTGACCCCGAGGGGCTAAGTCCGTTCCAATGGATTCGGAACCTCATGCGCTGCAACTCGACGTGAATAACATAGCTTTAAGTTACCCACAGAGGGTGTTTTACAATTTCCTAAGCAGCAAGAAAAAATAGGGCAGGCATTATGCTCTCCGTTTAAGTCCGGATTAATTTTCCTTCTATATTAAACTTCTCTTAAGTGCAACCTAGGGGATGACGATTCGTTCGAGTAATATGAAGGAGGATTTATATGAGCAGTGCTGGATGCGGGACTGGCAGCGGCAGCCAAGGCAATAGCGGCAGTTCCGGTAAAGGAGATTTAAAGTGGTGGCAGCTGTCACTGATGGGGGTCGGATGCACGATCGGCACCGGGTACTTCCTCGGGTCAAGTATCGGGATCAAGCACACTGGCCCTTCCATTGTATTTGCGTTTATTTTAGCGGCAATCGGGACTTATATCGTTTTTAATCTGCTGGCAAAGATGACAGCAGAAGATCCCCAGGAAGGATCATTTTGTTATTATGCCAATAAAGCTTATGGAAAATGGGCAGGGTTCAGCTGCGGATGGAATTACTGGTCATCCAATATCCTGATTATGGGAAGCCAGCTGACAGCCCTTTCGCTTCTTTCACAGTTTTGGTTCGAAAAAGTCCCTCTGTGGGTGTTTGCAGCAGGATATGCTGTATTGTCGATTTTAGTTGTTCTGCTTGGAACAAAAGGATTTGATAAAGTTGAGGATATCCTTGCTGTCATTAAGACAGCAGCTATTATCATGTTTATCATACTGGCCGCGGCTGTGCTGTTTGGCTGGATTAATGGCGGCGGAGGCAAGCCAGCTTTCCCTTCATCAACAGGAAAGCTGTTTCCGGAAGGATTTAAGGGCTTCTGGTCGTCCCTTATCTATGCATTTTATGCTTATGGCGGTATTGAAGTCATCGGCTTAATGGCCATGCAGCTAAAGAACAAGGAAGATGCACCTAAGGCAGGGAAAATCATGCTTATTCTCCTGCTCATTATCTATGTGATTTCACTTGGACTGGCCGTTTTATTGGTGTCTTATGATAAATTCACACCGGATGAAAGCCCATTCGTCACAGCCCTGAATGGCACAAACCTTAAATTTTTCCCACATGTATTCAATGGGGCTATTATTATTGCCGGTTTTTCTACTATGACGGCCGCTTTATTCGGGGTAACCAATCTCCTTGTCACGATGGCAAAGGATGGGGATGCTCCAAAGCTTTTCTCGAAGAAACTTGAGAAATTCAAAAAACTTCCGCTACCTTCACTTGGTTTAGCAGCAGCGGGACTTTTGCTTTCTGTCATTACCGCTCTGCTCCTGCCAGGGAAGATTTATGAATACATTACGACAGCTGCCGGAATTTTGATTTTGTATAACTGGGCTTTCATCATTATTTCAGGCCTGAAAATCCTGGAGAATAAAATGTGGAGTAAAGCTCTCGGAATCTTCGGGATGGTTCTGCTTCTGGCAGCAGTAAGCGGTACTATCATGGAAAAAGAGATACGCTTCGGCTTCTTCATTTCCCTGCTGCTTGTCGCCCTGATTGCCATTGCTGCCTTTATAATGAAAAAGAAAAAATGGGACAAAGAGCAGCAAACAAGCGGGTAGAACCAAAAGCGGAAGCGCCTTGGTCAGCCCCGACAGGCAAATGTTCTCAAGAGAAAAAAGGCGCTCTTTCCTTTTATTCTCTTGAGGTTATTTGACCCCGAGGGGCTAGGCGCTGCAGCTGGACGGATCAAAAGTGGAAGCGCCCCGGGCAGCTCCGACAGGCAAATGTTCCGACGAGAAAAAAAGGTGCTCTTCCTTTTATTCTCGTCGGGTTATTTGACCCCGAGGAGCTGGGCGCTGGAACTGGACGAAACAAAAGCGGAAGCGCCTTGGTCAGCCCCGACAGGCAAATGTTCTCAAGAGAAAAAAAGGCGCTCTTCCCTTTTATTCTCTTGAGGTTATTTGACCCCGAGGGGCTAGGCGCTGCAGCTGGACGGATCAAAAGTGGAAGCGCGTTGCACAGCCCCGACAGGCTTCAAAATTTACAACTTAAAAAAGGCTGCCTCATTAAATTCCCCTTGATGAGTCAGCCTTCTTCTATTCTTTTTATTCAACAAGCGCATGCTTGAATGCATAAATGACCGCCTGAGTACGATCGGCTACATTTAATTTTCCAAGAATGTTGCTCACATGGGTTTTGACCGTTTTCAGAGCGATGAACAACTCATCGGCAATTTCCTGATTCGTTTTCCCTTCGGCCATGAGGAGCAGTATTTCCATCTCACGGTTCGTTAACTCTTCATGGGGCTGGGAGGTGTTCTTTCCTCTCATTTTCAACATCATTTTTCCTGTGACTTCCGGTTCAAGGACGGTCTGGCCTTGATAAGTAGCCCGGACAGCATCTGCTATTTCACTTGCTTTTGAGGTTTTCAGCATGTAACTTGTGGCGCCTGCTTCAAGTGCCGGGTACACTTTATCATCATCCAGGAAGCTGGTGACGATGATGATTTTGGCTTCTGGCCACTTTTCTATGATTTGGCGGGTTGCCTCGATTCCGTCCATTTCTTTCATCACGAGGTCCATCAAGATAATATCCGGTTTGTGTTCCAGAGCCAGACCAATGGCTGTACTGCCGTCATCCGCTTCGGCCACCACCTCAATATCCGGCTGTGCCGTCAAATAGGAGGACACCCCGATTCTAACCATTTCATGATCATCTACAAATAATACTCTAATCATTCTTCATCACCCTCTGTTTCCACCATTGGAACTTTTACTTCCAGCCTTGTTCCTTTGCTTGGCACACTGACGATTTTAAATGAACCGCCAATCTCCAATGCGCGCTCCTGCATATTCTGTAAGCCATAAGAACCTGTCTTCTCTATTTCACTGTCAAATCCAATCCCATCATCCATTACCCTCAATATGACAAGGGAATCTCTTTTAATTAAGAGGACTTCCAAGGAAGATGCTTTGGAGTGACGGAGGGTATTCGAAACGGATTCCTGCAGAATTCTGAAAAGATGGTCTTCTATCCCTTTATCAAGATCGATTTCTTCCACCTTCCAGTCCACTTCCATTGGCACCTTATTAGATAGTTCCACCAGAAGCTCCTGAATTCCTTCTTTCAGGGTCTTGCCTTTCAAAGCGACGGGACGCAGGTGCAGCAATAAAGCTCTCATCTCCAGCTGTGACTGGTGAATCATTTCTTCCACTATCTTCAACTGTTTTGTCTCGTTGGGGCTCGCTTCTTCTTTTTTCGATTCGTTGATTGCGGACATCATCATGGAAGCCGCGAATAACTGCTGGCTGACAGAATCATGAAGTTCCCTTGCAAGCCGGTTCCTTTCTTGGGAGACGATTTCCTGGATGCGTTTTTCCTGCTCTTCCGCTTTTTCATTAACAAGTTTTTGTGATTGCTTGGTCCTGCGGTTGATTTGCTCCTGTACTTTTACGAGTCCGTTCCACACACCGTTCAATTCGGCAAGGTTGAAAATTTTATGAGAATCTAAAATCCGGCCTTGTTCCAAGTCCAGTACCCCGGATTGGATCTCATTCAGCCTCCTTCTTAAAGGCAAGGATGCCCAAACTCCACCTGATATTCCGATCAGAATGGTGAGGAACGGTATATAGACAATTAAGGGGATGTCCATGATTTCTTTTTTGATGAAAAACTGCCAATCAGGAAGCGGAAAAATGAAGGCGAAGATAGCTGTAAAAACGATGAGCAGGACAATTGATATTATAAGGTTATGGAGAACCTGGCGCTTAAGGATACTCATACTCTTTTCACCTCAAGGTCTCCAACAGCCAGCGCGGTGATGATCTTGACTTTCTGCGGGGCCATATCATATTCGCTTGATTGATAATAAATGGATTGGTTGAACGATTTCGGCTCAACGCTTTCAAAAATGGTCACTGCTCCTGCCAGCCCATTATGATGTATGCTGACTTCAATATCATATGGCACCATGATCACAATATTACCGAGAATTTGACGCACGGATATGACTGAGGTTCCTTTTGGCAGAACGGTATTTCCTAAATCAATGACTGTATCGCCAATGCCGCCCTGTATATTAATATCATTCCACTCATATACATGCCCGGGTGTCTGCTGGCGGCCGAACCAGACATTCTGGATGGTGGATTTTTTTATATAAACGGGTTCTTCTCCATCCGTTAGTGTCTGAACTAAATGCGGTTCAATCCTATTCGGATTTTTCTTGGACTCTGCGAACTTAAGGATCACCATTACTAAGAGCGCCAGCAAAAAGAACCTGAACGCCATTGTGTTGAGAATCGTAAGCGAGAGCCCTATAATCCCGAACCAGAACAAAGCTTTCCCTGATGTTTTTGGAAGTCTTTTTCTTCCTGCATAAATGCATCCAATGGTTAAAATTAGAAAGAAAACAACTCCCCCATCATAAAAGGACATTTCAAAAAGGAGCATGATGATTCCAATCAGCAATATCCAACTGAACCTTTCTGTCCTGAATTTATCAAGCATGGGGGAACCCTCCTCTCTTTTGTTTCATTTTCACAAGCAATTTTCAGTTATGGTTATATGATTGGGTTCTAGTATTTTAACTTCCAAAAAGACGCAGAAACCTGCGCCTTTTTAGAATACCATGTTTTTACTGTGAAATAGAATGAGTTTCTTCTATTTTCATCTCTTTTTCCAGTTGAGCAATTCTTCCATCAATGCTGCTGCGGTAATAGGAAGTGTTCACCCCATGCTCGAGGCGTTCAAGATAGGCTTCCATCTCCTCGAATCTTGAGAATGATGCGTCTGAGTATCCTTCAGATGATTGAAGCACCTTATTCATCCGGTGGTTCGCTCTGGCTATATTTTCGCGCCCCATCAGCTCCAAGCGTTTGATATACATATCTTTAAGTTTATGCTTCATTTCTTCATACTTTCTTTCAAGCTCATCCAGTCCATTTTCTGCTTCCTTCAAGGAAGCTTGAAGCCTCTCAGCCCTATTATTTAAGTTTTCATGCTCACTCATTGCAAACTGATAAAGTTCTGTTTCACCGGCATTGGAAGCAATATCTGCCTGGTGCTTTCTTTTATCAGCCAGCTTTCGTGTTTCTTCAATTTTTTTTGTAAATTCCTGCTTTAATAAATATTGGCGCTCAACCAGCTTCCTCACTTTCTCTACTTCGGTTTCACATTGGCGCAGGTATTGGTTCAGCATTGAGATGGGATTCTTTTTTTCCTTTTCATCCAGCATTTCATGAACATCTGAAGTGATTGAGTTTTTTAGTCTGTTAAATAAGTTTGCCATTTTCATATCTCTCCTTGTTTTTTAAAAGTATGAGGATAGCACCTTTAGAAGGTGTCCCTCTTAATCGCTTGTATATCTTTAAATTAATTGTTTTTCAGGTTCGCCCATTCTTTTTCAAAATTTGTGAATGGATCATCGTTTTCGATGATTTCAGGCTTTTCTTCATTCCACTTCTTCATCACGACGTATAAAAGGTATATCGCCGCCAAGCCGATGATGGCCGGGAAGTTCGAAGCTGAAGCACTTAGTGCCGCTAGACCGATGATGGCCCAGATGACTTTAGCAAAAGTCGAATCTGTCTTCATGAATTGCTTGAATGAGTAGTAAAGAACCAAGAGACTGACGGCCAGGCCGATCATCGGCCCCATATTCGCCAGGAGCACAATGGCTCCAATTCCTCCTAACACCAATAAACCAAATTTCCTCATGTTGCTTCCTCCTTAGGGCTGACAATTCAGCCTGATTTCGAAAGAATGTTTTGTTCTTCCGATTTCTTGTTTCTATCGTACCTTTTTAAAAGGTTCTTCATAACGAGCCTGAGCTTTATTTTCCTCTAAGACCTGAGGCTTAGTGGGGGTAGGACTATGTTTTTGTTTATGTACCAATTTCTTTCTTTAATAGAAAGGCTTTTTTCGTAAACTTTGTTGTCAATTGTAAATGGATTTCAAAATATATCGCAGAAAGAAAAGAGCAAACACAGATATTAAATCAAAATTACCATTGTTTAACTGATGGTGCTCTGCGCTTGGAATCTGCCTATAAGGCTTCAAAAAAATTTTCTCTACCTTTCCTGTGAAAAGATTTCGAGAAATAAGGGAAGAAATTCCGCTTATTTAAGAAATAGCTTGAAAACTAGCTGAATTAAGCGGAGAAAATCCGCTTATTCTCCTAAAATATGCGAAAATGCTTCTTTTGGGTGTACTTAAGCGGAAAAATTCCGCTTATTTATCCCAAATCGAATCCTTTTCCGAAATTTAACCGGATAATTTCCGCTTATTTTAGATAGGATTATTCACGTCCTTCACAGGGATACCTCCGCCGGAATGGAATAATGTGATAGGGAAACCTGCTTATCCTATCATGAAAGGAAAGTTTATTTATACCATACTCTAAGCTCTCAGTAACCACTGGCATATTCGAGTAGGTTCAGGACCACAAAAAAAAGCGCGGAGAATTCCCGCGCTTTACTACCTGCTTTTTCACCACAGTACATCAGTATACTGATTATCAAAAAGATTGGTGTCGATATTGCATTCTTGTGCATCTAATCCATATTGCCAGCCGATCACAAGTGCTCCCTCTGGTGCAGCAGGCTGGTATTCAGGCGCATTTGCTTCTGTTGTGATTCCGACATTTGGTGCTGCTGTCCATAGGTAGGTGTCTTCTTGTATATTGGAATTCTGGCTTACCGCCTGATTATACGAAGCAGAGAGCTCTCTCTCACTGGAAAAGATGCCGTATATTCCTGGTACATAGGCTGATGAAGACAATGCATCATACCAGCCTCTGATGAAGTCGCTGTTCACTGGATAGGTAGGTTCGATATCAGCAAATATCGCTGTTCCTTCCGGGGCTCCCAATTCGCGGGCAAGAGAAATGGCTTCTTCTCCTTCTTGTACTCCATTTTCAAACCCTGTCGCATCTGAGAAGCGGTTATGAATCAATAAAATCTCATCATTATTGGACTTTATCAACTCAGCTTCTTCTTGTGTTAAACCTGCAGAAACCCCTTCTTTATCACCTAAATACCTGCCGACAACTTCAGGATCACCAAAATTATCACGAACACACATGTTAAATTCTTCATTGGTGGCACTCGCAGTATCAATTCCCCAAGCTAAGCCCGACTCGCCGTCTCCATTGTCGTTTCCATTATCTCCGCCGCTGCCATTGCCATTGCCATTGCCACTGTCATTTTCATTTCCATTGCCGTTTCCATTGCCACTGTCGTTGCCGTTTCCTGTACCATTCATAACGCCGTTTGAGATTGAATTCGTGACAGAATTAACGACATCGCCGTCACCTTCCACTGTTACTTTTACATTATTGGTAATATTGTTCGTAATATTGTTTTGTACCTCTTCCCCGCCTTGATTGTCAATCGTGTTTTCGACATTATTTTGTGCGGAATCAGCTCCATTATTGTCTATGTTGTTTTGGATATTATTTGTTCCGTTCATAGATTGTGCAGTGTTTATTGCTTCTTTTCCTTCAAGAAAACCTGTTTTATAGATATACAGTCCCGAGAAAAGTGATAGCAGTAACAGCCCGGCCGCCAAAAACACTCCAAGATACTTTCCCTGGTTCACGCTTAATTCACATCCTTCATAGCTATTCCTTACAGCTTATGAGGGATGGGTGGAGGCGTGTGGGCTCTGCCAACTGTATTATAATGGTAAAAACAAACGAAGTTGTAATGTAAATCTGAACCTGCCGCCTGAATGAATGAGGTGAGAAGAACTCTTGAACTAGGTGAGATTCCAGCCAAGCTGAATAAGGTTAAATAGAGAAAACTTGAAATCTTGGAGTCCCCTTTTTATACTGACACCACTAAAACAAGGCATCTAAGATCCGTTATAATCATCTTTAGAGTTCATTTCCAGCCATTCAACACATTATGACCTGCCATCACTCATTTTCCAGCTCCTTGAACTGATAAGATGACTTCTCTGTCTCCAATGTATCTCTATCCAATTTATATAAATCAAAATTGCTATAGTTTCGGCCTGGAAACTTCTTATTATAAGCAAAATACACTTGGTGAGTGGATTCTGAATACACAGGATCTGTAACAAAGGCTTCCAGGAAGGTGAGTCTCTTCGTTTTATAAGTCTCCAGATTCACGCTGTATAGTTCATACTTATAGGTCGATCCGGAATCAGGATTCGAGATTCCGCTGAAAATGATTTCATTTTGTGCTGTGTTCAAATCTGCTTCAAAAATGTCTTGATGTCCTGTCTCTATACGCTTAATCGATTCGTCTTTGACGGATAACTCATAGAGCCCCTGCTCTGCTTCGAACGGGTCTCCGCTTTTTGATTGATTCATAATGAAATAGAGTTTTTGAGACTGATCATCAAACACAAGTGATGAGACATAAAAAGCATCCTTTTTCGTGAGCCGCTCATGTTTATTAGTTTTAGAGTCATAGGAATAGATATCGTAGAAGTGGAAAGGATTGCCCTCATCGCCGGAGTGCTGATAATTCCCTTTCACATAGTAAATTTTCTCGTTGGCTTTAACAAACTCGCGTACTGGTGCATCCACCGTCATATGCTTTTCTATCTTATGGTTATCGAAATTTATGGAATACAAGGATGTTTTTTCTGGGGAGTTTGCAAGATAGGCAACGGTTCTTGAAGCTGAATTCACAGCGGGATCCAAAAACTGACCGCCTTCCTTGGCGCTGATAAGCTTATGGGTTTCTCCCGTTAATACATTTGCAAGATTGAGAGTCTGTAAACCTTCTTCATGATCTACATAGACTAAGAATTCTTTATCTATCGATAGTGTGCCATGCTGATAGGTATTTCCTCCACTTTCATCAGCCATGTAAATTTTACTGAAGATAAGCAGGGACACCAAAACAGTTCCACTTAACAATATGACCAGTATGACGGTTTTCTTTTTCCCCACCTTACTCCTCCTTATCGATCAGGTCATGTACCTGAGCACTATCAAAAATATAGCAATAAAGTCAGCTGACAGAAACACAATAGATATGGAGAGCCTCTTTTGGTAAAACTTCATCTGTGCCCAATAAGAAAGAGACCAGAGCAAAACCAGTCCCAGCGGTATAAGAAGCATTGGGGTATAACCGCCGAACAGAAGCGCACCCATGCCAAAAACAAACGAATAAGGGACCATCACAACTCCCAAAAGGATGTTGACCGTATGAAGAAATGTCCTTTTCTTTTTCGTGCTCTTATCCATAGCTGCCGTCTTCCCGCTTCTGACCAGCGTCATAAACAGCGAAATAATAACAAGGACAGCGAGAATGCCAGCTAGAATTTCAAGCGGTCCTTTATACCATTTATCTGATGTATCAATGATCAAGAGCCCCCAAAATATCAATGGAAAATAGAAAAACAACAGAACTGTCATCAGTAGTTTCCGTCCAGCTGCAATTGACGGATAAAAACCGGAGAGGGTCATAAATACCCCGATGGAAAACAAGATGGTCAGCCAAATCGGGTGTGGTTCATTTATCTGGGTCACTCCGTGCAGAAAAACACTTACTGCGTAAATGATGCTTGCAAGACCCAATCCAATTAAAACATCTTTCCGGTAAGGAGAGATACTTTCCTGCAGCTCGCCACCCACTTCGGAGTCTCCTCCAAAATCGGCAATCGCCTTTCTTTCCGCTTCTTCGTCAGAAAGCCCTTGCGCGATGTACTCTTCTTTTGCCGATAAGAGATGGTCTTTCATTTCTTCAACAAGCTCCTGCCTCTCCTCCGGTGTCCCTTCAACACGCTGCAATACTTTTTGAATATGATGATCAATCGTTGTCATTCTGTTCCTCCCAATGTTTTGCCGATCAGGCGGTGGACAGCCTGCCAGTCCTTCAGCTTTAAGACTAATTCTTCCTGTCCTTTATCCGTGATATGATAATACTTCCTTCTAGTGCCCTTATCCGTTTCACTCCAGTAAGAAGTGACCCACTCCTGTTTCTCAAGCCGCTTCAATGCTGGATACAGAGTCCCTTCACTCATGTTGTAAAGATCGTCACTGGATTCTTTCAGTCTCTTGACCATTTCATAGCCATACATATCTCTTTGTGAAATTAAGGATAAAAGCAAAATATCAATACTGCCCTTCATCAATTCTTTATTCACTGTTTTCCCTCCCTTAATTTTCCTTAAATACATTGTAATACTACTTGCATCGTATTACAAGGGTATATTTTCAGGAAAGTCGTAAATAGTATTTTACTCTTCTGAGGAAGTCGTTCATGCTTCACTCCCAATAACGTCTGCTCGAGTTTATGGCTTCTCTGTCGGCTCAGAAACGTATGTAATAGAAACAAAGTTTCAAAAAAGCCAGAGGCACTGCAATCTGCAAATGGCCTCTGGCTTTTTTGGTGTGTCTCAATATCTAATTCTTCAGACCTTCAACGATCCCCTGAATCCTCTCGCTGCATAATAGGACTCTGCTCCATTGTGATAAAGGAAGACATGCTCGAAGCGGAAGTCGCAAAACAGTGCGCCTCCAAGCCTTCTAATATCGGCAGGTGTCTGCACCCAGCTCGATGTTTTCTTATCAAAATCACCAAGTTCCTGTAAAGCGCGGTATTGGTCTTCATTCAAAAGTTCGATCCCCATTTCAGCCGCCATATCAACTGCACTATTTTCAGGTTTAAACTTTTTCCGTGACTCTAAAGCTTCCCGGTCGTAACACACACTCCGACGGCCCTTGGGACTTTCCGCTGAGCAATCAAAAAAGATGTACTTCCCGCTTTCTTCATCAAAACCCACTACATCCGGTTCGCCCCCGCTTTTTTCCATTTCGTTGAGCGACCATAATTTTTCAGGAGCAGCATTCAGCTTCGATTGAACATTGTCCCATTCGAGTCCTTTATGCCGGTTCATATTTTTCTCGAACCGCGTCTTTAGTCTTTCTAGTAAATCTTCCATTTGGTCTTTAGATAACTTCTTGTTAGTCAAATTTGCTCCTCCTTAAACAAAATATTTACAGTTTGTCCTTTTTAATTGTACATATTATCAGAGCTGTTCTAAACTTCCCAGTTATTCAATAAATGCTCGAATAATATCTAAGAGTCATCCTCCCTTGAGACAAGAGTCTGCAATGTTTTCAGATGATTGGTGCCGCTGATGACTTTGTAGTCATTGAGGTAATCCTGATCTAATTTTATGTTAATAACTTTAGTAAGATAACGATCTGGTCCTGCTTGATTTTTCACAATAATGTCTACATGGTATTGATAAAATTCACTGGCCATACCATCTTCTTTTTTCAGCTCTATTTTTGAAAAATCATTCATTAAGCGTTCAATGGTATCCTGCTCCTCTATAACTTTACTTGCACTTGTTTCTAATGAGTCCTTCGAGGGGTCATACACTCGAATAGTAATCTCCTCAATAACGCTGTCTTCCTTAAGGGTTTTATCATAGAGTTCCGGAAAGGTTGTATACTTTAATTGTTGAACAGCGAAAGAAACTCCAATCACCAAAACAGCCATTACCATGAACAACATTCGTTTTCTTTTTATAAATTTACTCATAACTAGTGTAACGATTGCAATCAAGACTGCAATAAGAAATAGATCAAAATATTGTAATGTAAAATCAATAAATCCTCCCAATTCACATCACTCCCCACTATAAAATCAGGTTAGCTTCTCTAAAAAATCCGAATCCCCTATTAAAGGTTCCTGCTCCTTTAATGGCACCAAACAGAATAATAAAGAAAAGCAGACCCATAGTTTTACAAGTTGGTCTGCTATTTTTTATGTTTTTAGTTTTATTTTAGAAATTAAATTTTAACTGTAAGTCCCTTTTCAGCTTTCAGGTTAATACAAGGGACTGGTCGAAGGAAATTATTCAGTCAAACTTAGGAACTCTTCTACGTCATTGATACAAAGAGCGATTCCTTTTTCCCAGAATGCCTCTTTTGTAATGTCTTCCCCAAGATGTTTCATCGCCAGATCCTCTACCGACATAACAGCCGTGTCCCTGAGCAGCGCCATGTACTTCTCTTCATAGTTCTCATTTGCCTCCAGCGCTTTAGCATAGATGCTCAGTGAGAAAAGATAGCCGAACGTGTATGGGAAGTTATAAAATGGCACACCTGAAATATAGAAGTGCAGTTTGGATGCCCAGAAGTGCGGATGAGTTTCCTGGAGTCCTCCCGCAAAAGCTTCTTTTTGAGCTTCTGTCATAAGCTCATTCAGGCGCTCTGCAGAAACCAGACCATTTTTGCGCTCTTCATAGAATCGCGTTTCAAACAGGAAACGCGCATGGATGTTCATGAAAAAGGCCACGCTTCTTTGCAATTTATCTTCCACCAGGGCAATCTTTTCTTCCTTGGTCTGCGCTTCTTTCACCGCGGCGTCCGCCACGATCATTTCTGCAAAAGTGGAAGCTGTTTCTGCTACGTTCATCGCATAGTTTTTGTTTAAAGTATGCATCGGTTTCAAGGCATGAGAATGGAAGGCGTGCCCAAGTTCATGAGCCAAAGTCGCGACGTTGGACATACTCCCGGAATAGGTCATGAAAATTCGTGACTGCTCGCTTTGCGGGAAAGAAGTACAGAACCCGCCCGGCCTTTTTCCAGCACGGTCTTCTGCCTCGATCCATCTGTCTTCAAAAGCCTTTTTAGCGAAGGATGCCATTTCACTTCCGAAACGCTCGAAGTGCTTCAGGATAAACTCTGCTCCCTCGTTGTAGGTCATCGTTGAATTCGACTCAGCAACAGGTGCGTCCATATTATGCCAATCCAGTTTCTCTTTGCCCAGCAATTTCGCTTTGCGATCTAGGTATTTTACGAAAGGGGCCTTATTCTTCGAGATGGCTCCCCACATGGCATCAAGCGTTTCTTGCTGCATACGGTTATACTCAAGAGGTTCTTTGAGCACTTCTTCCCAGCCGCGCTTCTTATAAACATTCAAGCGGAAACCGGCTAGATGATTCAAGGTCTTCGCAAATAACTCTTCCTTTTCGGTCCATGCTTTTTCAAGACTTTCAAAAATGTCTTTTCTAACCTTCTCATCCTGGTGGGAGCTGAGGTTATTCGCTTGGCCGATAGAAAGCATTTCACCGTTATAAGGAATCTCCATGCTGCCTACAATCGTGTCATACATCTGTCCCCATCCATGGTAACCATCAATTGATAGAGCCTGGATAAGTGCTTCTTCCTCGCTCGATAATTTATCCATTGCTTTCTCCCGCCATTCGTTCAGTACGAAGGTCAGTTGGGAAAGGGAATCCGTTTGTAGAAGTTCTTCCCAGATATTTTCCGGCGTTTCGGAGAGCTTTTGCTGAAAACTATTAAAGGAAACCTGAAAATCTGCGCTGGCCGTTGTCAGTTCCCCGCGGAGCGAATTTGCTTTCCTGTCCTTCATATCCTGTGCTTCAAGACATCCAATAAAAGCACCTGCCTGGCGGAGGTAAAGCATGATTTCTTTAGCCTCTTCAATAAGGCTTGCAACGTGAACACTGTCTTCTGTTGACTTCGGCGCTTCAAATTCTTTCTCTTTCTGAGCAAACTCCGCCTTCTTCTTATCCAGTGTCTCCAAGTGATTTCTCAGCTGAGGCGAGCTGCTTCCTCCCTCAAAAAATACATCTAAATCCCAAACGTCAGAGTATGTCATTTTGAAATTCTCCCCTTTTAAATATGTAATCTACTTATGTATATGTACAGTTTATCATTTTCCGACTTTTCTTGCTTTTATTTTTTACTTAAAAATACCTTTTCCAGACACAGTTATTTATAAACACCACAGTGTTTCTAAAATGGCGCTCGTGGAATAGTAGGAGTAATAAAGAAATATTGGAGGTCTTATAATGGTCAGACTTTTACTTAATATCACTGCATTCATCCTTGTAATCTCAATGAATGCTTTAGCTGTGATGCTTCCTTTGAACGGACAGACGACAGGTGAAATTTCGAATAGGCTGGATGTCTTTTTCACCCCCGCCGGCTATGTATTTTCGATATGGAGCGTCATCTACCTGCTGCTGGGCATCTGGGTCATCCGTCAGATCCCAAAAAAGAACAGGGAATCTGAGTATTATCGGAAACTCACTCCTTACTTCATTGTGACCTGCCTATTGAATTCGGCCTGGATCTTCATGTGGCATTACAATTACTTCGGGTTGTCGGTCATCGTTATGCTCGGTCTGCTGATTACCTTGATCCTTCTTTACAGAAAAGCGGAAGCCTTATCAAATGGATTCTTGGATATGCTTCAGTTTTCGGTATATCTAGGCTGGATTTCTGTGGCAACAGTTGCGAACATAAGCTACTACCTTACCTATTTGGAGTGGGGAGCCTTTGGATTGGAAGAAGCATTTTGGGCGATATTCCTTCTGGCATTCTCTGTAGCACTCGCCGTTTATTTCAGGATCAAAAAACGTGACTGGATCTATCCGCTGGTATTCGTCTGGGCGACCATAGGAATCGGTGTCAATAACCAATCTGAACATCCAACCCTCTCTTCCCTGAGCTATGCAGTGGCGGTGCTGATCTTTCTAGCGGTTATCTTCTTTAGAGGTGATAAACATAATTAAAGCCCCTCTGTACAAAATAAAGATGCGGAGGTGAAGATATGAAAGAGCAGAACAAGAAAAATCTCACATCAACTGGAACGGACATTGATGAGGTAAAGAGGCTCAATGCACAATCCGGCCTCTCCTATAATAGAGTGAAACAAGCACTTGCCGATAGAAATCGGAAGAATAGTTGAAAGTCCTGTCTAAAGCGTAAAAGCACAAGCGGCCCAGTTAGCCTCGACAGGCAATGTTCCCTGGAGAAAAAAAGGCGGTCTTTCCTTTTATTCTCCAGGGGTTATTTGACCCCGAGGGGCTAAGCGCTGGATTCAGAAACGCTCCCTAAAACTTTATACTTTCTTACCTTTTAAGAAACCCCCTTGGGAATCATCCCAAGGGGGCTTTCTGTTCTTATTTTTCTTTCTCGTTCTGTTTAGCTGGTTTTTCACGCTGTTCCACCAGCTTCTCCTGAATCTTATTGAATTCCTTGCAAGGCTGCGTCAAACTGACGACAACATCCCCTGCCTCTGCTTTTGCTGATCCATCCGGAGTGAAGAACTCAATTTTGCCAGACGGCTTTAATACAAATAGAAGGATTGTATGCTCTTCCCTTTCTGACAGGTATTCTTCAAATGGATACTTCTCCGTAATATTGGTTTTCCTGATGACGTCTCCGCGTTCGATACGCTTGTTCAATTCATCCCATGTGGCATTTACCTGAAAGAGTATCCTGCCCCCAATCGTATGGACAAGATCTTCGATGTCATCACTTCTTTTTCCTTTCAAACTCAGCTGAAACAAATTATTGCGCCCGATGGAAGGAACAAAAGTGGTACAGACGAGAGCGTTGTAAGAATCCACCTCTGTTGCCGCAACCAGGTATTCATAAGGCGTTAAGTCCATATGATAATCAGTTTGTTCAGACAGTATTTCACCCTTATAAAAAGGGACTCCAGCTTTTCGTGCAGGGAAAAGCCTTTTCCAGGATGAGTCGGCAATCAACACTGGAGTATTCAGCTCCCTGAAGGTCTTTGCAAGCTCTGTATTGAAGCTGCTGCCTCCGATCAAGAGAACTCCGGGTCTGTCATTGATAGCGAGGTCTAGCTTTTTCGCAAGCCAGCCAATGGAAAATCCATGGACGGTAACAGTTCCAAATACGAGTGCAAACGTAACGGAAGTCAGGACCGCTGCATCTTCAAATCCTGTTTCCAGAAGGATTGAAGCAAAGTAGCTGGAAACCGTCAGAGCAACTATTCCCCTGGGTGCAATCCAGCCGACAAGTGTCTTTTCCTGCCAGGAAAGATCCGTTCCGATTGTTGAAAGAAAAATGGACAGGGGCCGTACAATGAAAAGCATTAAGAGAACAAACCCAATGATTTTCCAATTGAATATTTCAATCAATGTTTCCAACGAAAGAGACGCTGTCAGCATTACAAAAATCGTTGATATCAGGAGCACTGAGATATTTTCCTTAAAGTGGCGCATATCATCAATGGACGAGATGTGCATGTTGGCAAGCGTCATCCCCATTGCTGTTACAGCTAGAAGGCCTGTCTCATGTGTGATTTCATCAGAAATCGTAAAGCAGGCGATTACCACCACAAATACGACGGGTGATTTTAAAAATTCAGGAACATGCCCTTTTTCAAACATCCAGCCGATTCCCTTGCCGCAAACCCAGCCGAATACAACAGCAAAGAAGGATGCCAGAAAGAACATTACAAGTGCATTCCCTCCTCCTTCGGCTGTAAAAAAGAGAATGAACTCAAAGGCAAAAAGGGCCAATAGAGCTCCGAAAGGGTCTACGACAATTCCTTCCCATTTTAGTATCGCTGCCGGGCGCGGCTTTAATTTTGCCTGCCTTAACAACGGAAGGATAACAGTAGGGCCTGTTACAATGAACAACCCTCCAATGACGAACGCAACGGCCCACGAAAGCCCTGCAACATAATGAGCCGCCAAGGATCCCAGAATCCAGGCAAGGAAAGCCCCGATCGTGACAATCCGGAATACCGGCCTTCCAAGCCCCTTCACTTCACGGAAATCCAAGTTCAAGCTTCCCTCAAATAAGATAATGGCCACAGCTATTGAAATGATAGGTTTAAACAAATCCCCAAAGTCTTCTTCTGGGTGGATAATTCCGAGTAACGGCCCTGCCAGGAGTCCGACGATGGACATAATGACGATGGCCGGCATCCTGAACCGCCATGCTGCCCATTGTGACAGAATTCCAAGCAGGCCAATAAGCATTAAGTTGAATAATATCGAATCAAACATTTGGTCTCTCCTTACAGGATAAAAAGTTAAATTTCGTTTATCTTGCTCGCCACACTATGTAAAACCATGTGATTCTCTAATGTTCTTAGTTCTAGTGATCAGCAGTAAGCTTCTCCTTCTTATACCCTTACTGAGCTCTTAAACCATAGAGTGAGATTAAGACGGCTGCAAACAGTATGGTAATGAAGGAGCGTCAGCAGCACAGCGCCTGCATTCATGCCGATCAGGACACCCGCCATTCCGAACTGCGGGAGCGAACCCAGGAAATAAATAATCGTAAATGAAACAAGAGTTGCCCATATAGTATGGTACAAAGCATCTTTTATCAATCCAAAACCAATCATGAATGCCTGAAGAGGCATCACGAAGAAATGAAAGAAGAAGTACGGCCACAGTAATTTCAGGTAATAAGCTGCCGAGGTGGAATGAAAAAATAGTGCAGTCAGCTCATCTCCCCAGAAATAAAAGATCATGACAGCCGGCGCACCGTAACTCAGGGTAATCAGGACAACTTGTCTAAGTATTGAATGTATACCTTTAATATCATTCTTTGAAACCTTTTCCGATACGATTGGAATAAGGGCGATCAACAAAGAATGGGCGATAAACGCAGGGAAAAATCCAATTGTCAAGGCAACCCCTGCCATTACCCCAAAGTGTTCAGTCGCCATAACATCGGTCATTCCGGCATGAAGGAGGGCTGCTTTGATCAAAAATGGCTGGATAGCGTGGGAAACAGCATGAAAAATCCTTAAGACCGTCGTAGGAAAGGAAACCGACAACAGTGCCTTTCCCACTTCCGCTTTGTCTGCTGACTTGAAAGAAGAACCTTTCATCTTCCTTACAGATAATACATAGGCCTGCATGAAATAAAGGAACACCACACCTTCACTGCCGATAAAGGTGCACAGGGCAATGATGATAGCCATATTGGTTTCAAAAGAAAATAACTGATAAACCATAACCAGAAGAAGCAGCTGAGCAATCTTTCTTAAGAAATTGGCTGCGGCGATCTTGCCCATCTGATGGACTCCCATAAAGTAGCCACGTGCTATTGAAGAAAAAGATATGATCGGGATCAGCAGCAGCGTCAGCCACCGTACACTGGGATGATACTCAGCAAGAAATGGAAAAACAGAATAAATAAAAGTGGCTGCCAGCAAAAAAACACATGTGAAAATAATGGTCATCCTCCACACCTGTGAAAGAATATTCCGGTGATAGACAACATCTTTCTCAGCAATAAATTTGGACAGCGACACCGGCAGCTCAAGGCTCGCAATGATGGCAATCAGGAAGATGGAGGGCAGGATCGACATATAGATTCCCATTCCTCTCTCGCCAAGTTCCCTTGCCAAAATCATATTCACAATAAACTCCAAACACTCCCCCAAAAAGGCGGTGATTATTAAAAAGGATATTCCCCTGATAAATAATTTCATTTTTTCAACCTCCGAAATTTGTACATGCCCTATCATATGATGGAGGAGAGGGGTTTAGGATTTTTTTCATTCGTTAGCCGGTTAGTCATTTTCAATTCATGCAGGATATATCTCTGACTCAAGTATTATGTTAGGTACTCTTAATAAACAGATACATACCATAAGACCCTTCATAAGCCTTAAATCAACTAATAAAAAAACGGTCCCCGCTTGGAGACCCGGTTTCCGGAATAATCATAGTACATTCAAGCTGTATCTTCTAGAATCGTTCTATCAAGAATCATTCTTAAAATCCCTCATTTCTACTCTGTACTAAAGCTTGGCAGTCCTTTATTCAGAAGGTCGATTCCTTCCTTGCACACCCCGTATTCAAGCCATGAACATCCCGCGCAGATATGGTCCAAATCTTTCGGCTCCACCTTTTGGGAGGTTAATTCTACAAGATAAGATTTCTTATATACTCCTCCTGCCTTCAAGCCCAGGTGTTCAATCGTTCTTCTGTCCAGCCCCATTACCTTATTATTGGACTTTACACTTCCGCTGCACAAGCTTTCTCCTCTATGAGGGCACGCCGAACAAGCATCATCAAAACCCGCTACGACGCTAATGTCAAAATCTTTTTCTGGATCTCTCATATCACTGACAATTTCCTTCATTTTTTCTACAAAAGACGGGCTGTACCCCATGCCTCTAAATCCATGTACACACAGGAGATGATGCCCCCTTAAAATTTTCCTCATCCCTCTCCCTCCTTTAAATTTACTCGTTTTATACCTATTCTAGAGTTAAATAAGAAATCCTTTTTAAGAGGGAAGGGGCCGGGCGCTATATCTTGCTTGCTCACTCGCTCGTATTCTCTTATTTCCGCTCGCATTTATGAATAATGCGCTCGTATACATGCATATTCCAAGTAAACTCTAAATCTCATCCACTAGGACACATTATGGTCTTGGGCACCCCCTTCAAAATGTATCAACTATTGATCCTTCCCGTTTAATAATTTTACTATTCCATCTATTTCGATTACCATTTATATATAGAACTGAAAAGGCGGGATTTCAATGGATTTCAGCACTAAAGAAGATTATGCATTCGAACTGGATAAGAAAGATGATTTGTCTCGTTTCAAAGAAGAATTTTACATAAAAGATGATTGGTATTATATGGACGGCAACTCCCTCGGCCTACTTTCCAAGAGAGCAGAAAAATCACTGCTGACTTCATTGGAAGATTGGAAGCAGCATGGAATCGACGGCTGGATGGATGGCAGGGAGCCATGGTTCTATTACTCTGAAAAACTTGGAAAGATGACTTTACCCCTCATTGGCAGTAAAGAAGCCGAGACTATTGTAACAGGATCGATCACCACGAATCTTCATCAATTAATCTCGACTTTTTATCAGCCGGCTGGTGCCAAAACAAAGATACTTGCCGATGAGCTGACCTTCCCTTCGGATATCTATGCCATTAAGAGCCAGATTGAGCTTAAGGGATATAACGCAGAACAAGAATTGGTTCAAGTTAGAAGCAGAGATGGATTGACTATTTCAGAAGAAGATATCCTTGAGGCGATGACTGATGAAATTGCCCTTATCCTTCTTCCTTCCGTTATGTACCGATCAGGCCAGCTCCTGGATATGAAGCTTTTGACAGAAGAGGCGCACAAGAGAGGTATCATCATCGGTTTCGATTTAGCGCACAGTATTGGAGCCATCCCTCATGAACTTCATGACTGGAATGTTGATTTTGCCGTATGGTGCAATTATAAATATTTAAACAGCGGTCCAGGAGGAGTCGGAGGGCTGTTTGTACATGAAAAACATTTAGGGAAGAAGCCGGGACTGGCAGGCTGGTTCGGTTCAAAAAAAGAAAAACAATTTGATATGGAGCACACGTTAGCACATGCTGAAACAGCGGGGGCTTACCAAATTGGAACTCCCCATATCTTCAGCCTGGCTCCCCTTCTTGGCTCTCTGGAAATTTTCGAAGAAGCCGGTATTGAAAGTGTAAGGAAGAAGTCACTGCAACTGACAGCTTACTTGATGAGGCTTATTGAAGACAGATTATCCGATTACGGCTTCTCCATCTCCAATCCTAAGGAAGACAGCGCGCGTGGAGGCCATGTTTGTTTGCAGCATGATGAAGCATCCCGGATTTGTAAAGCTTTGAAGCAAAACGGGGTTATCCCTGATTTTAGGGCTCCCAATGTGATCAGGCTTGCTCCTGTCGCGCTCTATTCTTCTTTCCATGACGTCTGGAAAACCGCAGGAATTTTGGAGACCATTATGAAAGAAGAACTGTACAAACAATTTGAGAAAGGCCGCAATGTTGTGGCGTAGGAGGAACGAGAATGAAACTCATAGATATTTCACAGAGATTGAACAGCTCTACCCCTGTCTGGCCTGGAGACAGCCCCTTTTCCTTTTCATTGAATTGGTCAAAGGAAGAAACCGGTTCTGTCAATGTAGGGAAAGTTTCGTTCAGTGCACATACCGGAACGCATATTGACGCTCCCTATCACTTTGATAATAATGGCAGGAAAGTTGCCGACCTTCCTCTTGACAGCTTTTTCGGGAAAGCCTTAGTGGTCGATCTTACTGGGAGGGAATCGATTGGTGAAGACGATTTGGAAGGGTTGGATTTGGAAGGGGTCACGAAATTATTGATCCGCACCGGCAGCTGGGAAGATAGAAGTGCTTTTCCGGATAGAATCACCTATCTTGAGAAAAGCGCTGGTCCGCTGCTTAAAGAAAAAGGCATCAACTTAATTGGAGTGGATGTACCTTCCGTTGATCCTTTAAACAGTAAAGACCTCCCTGCA
Organism: Rossellomorea vietnamensis; assembly: GCF_008180615.1. Classification (GTDB taxonomy): domain Bacteria; phylum Bacillota; class Bacilli; order Bacillales; family Bacillaceae_B; genus Rossellomorea; species Rossellomorea vietnamensis_D. Next base: position 93,312 of record NZ_VTEH01000005.1, on the reverse strand, counting down.
CATCACTCGCTTCAGTCAAATGGCATCGGGATCCTGGAGGGGATCGTCCTGGATGGTGTGGAAACAAAAACATATGAACTTTCTGCCTTTCCTTTGTCTCTTGAAGAGGGTGACGGATGTCCGGTAAGGGCGGTTCTCATCGATCGTTAATTAAGGGAAAAAATTGCTATTTCATCTCGCAAGTTCCTTTACTTCATGCTGAGATGTTGGGTATAATTATAACTATAAGAATAATGGAAGACATGAGAGCTCCGGCTGCAACCAGAACCCTCATGCAAGCACACATTACAGGAAACAGCAGCTCAAATTTTAGATACGGAAGTAACCTACCCTGGTTGGAAGCCATGCGGGTGGGTTACTTCTTTTTTTGGGTGACTGCGATTATTGCTACTGTCAGTGTTCCAAACGCAATCATGATTTGAAGAACGTCAGCTACTTCTACCATTACAGTGACTCACCTCCCCTCAAGAAAGGGAGCAGCCGCTGCCCGCCCGGCATGTATACTATAGCACTATTTTAACACAATAAGGAACGTATGTTCTATTTTTTGTTTGTTTTTTCTAAAAATGGTCCGATTCTACTGAATTCTTCTTAAGGTCTATATGGATATTCCCTTTCATAAATTAGCTGTAGGACTGAAATGAGGAGGAAAAATCCAATGGACTTATTTGTATTTATCGGATTTTCTGTCGTGCTGCTCTTTATTGGCGGATTTTTTATGTATTTTATAAAAAGCACTTTAAATGTTTCAGACAGTTCCTCAATTGATTCTCTTCCGGAAGATGAAAACTCCACAGATTCCTCGGATAAATAGGTTCGGGTACTCAAGCCAGAAATTCTGATTATAACGACATGCTTGGACTGTTATTGTGGGGCAACAGAAGCAAAAAAAGACTCGTCAATTGACGAGTCTTCTTCATTGTTTAAGGATAAGGTGTTTTGCATAGCGATAAATTAGATTGGTGCTTACTACTCCATTGTTATTGAATCCGCAATCTCTACAAAGATTTCAGGGGTTACCTTGTCGGATAGCCTTTTATCAATTCCAAACATATATTGCCAATCACTGTTTTCAACCACAAAGAAGATAAAATGACGGTCAACTACGTAAATAGCTTTTTCCCCATTCTTAAGGGTATATTCTGTTAGATTTTCTCGTCCTTGAAACTCTATCTTATTTTTTAATGGTCGAATATCAATTTTGTAATGATTTGCTGAATTGTGTTGATCAAGAAACTCAACCTCTAATGAATCGTTAATATCCCCCTCAAGGTCAATAAACCTTCCAACCTGGTGCGTGAAGGCAACCCGAGGCAGCCTGTAGGGTAAAGGAATCTCTTTATTGAAGTGCAACTCAGCAGCTGATAATGCATCATCGATTGCTGTATATCCAATTTCAATAAAGATATCTTCGAACTGCCTTTGTTTTGCAAAGGCAGTGTAATCCGGCTGAAACCCTAAAAATACAGTAATAAGGATCAAAACTATTCTTTTCATGCCATTCATCCTTTTTTACAGTTATCGTTCCCTGGCGTTTTTCCTATATACTGAATCATTTACTGAGAAAACCTAAAAAACTGACCTATGCTAATTTCATAAGTCAGTTTATAAAAAATATAAGGGTGCGCCCGAGACTGAAACCCTTCACTATCTATAACGCCGTCTTTTCAGCCTGAAATCACTTTCTTCCCATTAAACTTCCGGTCATAATAAATTGAAAATCCAATAATGGCAGGAGTAAGGAGGATGGTTGGCAGGAACCAGAGCAGGATGCTGACCGATTCTACATTCATTAATCTTGGTGCGCCAAAGACGGTAAAAGCAGTTATGGTAGCAATTGAACAACCCAGCATACCTCCAAGATGCTCAAACCACCAATGCAGTTTTCGAACAGGTTTTCGCAGCCAATACTTTAGCTGTGTACCACTGAGGAAAATTCCCAGGAATGGAAACCATGCCAGCAACTGAAAGTTCTGCAGAAATCCATATACACTCACAGCTCCTGAAGAAATCAGCAGCAGCAGAGGAAACCCCAGATCCAGCAACTGTTTGTGTACGGCCTTTCTTCCCTTGAATCTCAATACCCTTATTCCATAATAAGCTGTAGACCCGCTTAAAATGGCAATATAAATTAAGAATAAGGAGAATGAGATCACTTCACTGGTACTTGCAGGATCAAAAAGCCGGTAAATTCCCATGTACAGTGCCGATAAAGCTACAATAATCATTCCCCATACATAGACCCATCCCGCGATTTTATGGACCCTGCCGCCTTTTCTTGTGACAACTGGTATCCAAAAAGTCAAAAGCGCTGTAAAACCCCCAATTATATGCAGCGCCCGAATAATAGAGAACAAATCCATTTCTTCATCTCCTTTCTGTCCCACAAAGATTATATAAAAGAATTCACCATCTCATACCAATAATCCTGTTGAAGACCAAAAGCGTAAGCGCCTTGCACAGCCCCGACAGGCAAATCCACATAAAAAAACTCAGTGCCTTCTCACACTGAGTGTTGATTCATTTATCCGCTTACCCTTTTTTCACCCTTGATCATCCGTGTCTCACAAAGCGGACACACTTTTCTTTTTATACTTTGCTCGGCTTCTGTCTTGATCCTTGACCAGGTAATACAGTTGTCGTTGCTGCAAATCCAGGCGGAGACCTTTATCATCGGGCGCTCCCTTTTCTGCTTGTCCATTTCTTTTCCTGTTTGTTTCTCTGAAAATACATCAGTGAGGAATCGGGAAATTTCACGTTTTTCACCTTGATAGTATGCCGGGGAACTGATGAAGAGCTCATTTTTGGCTCGGGTGATGGCGACATACATGAGCCTTCTCTCCTCTTCGAGTGCAAGCAGGTCCTTCTTTTTCCCATTCTGCTGAATTTTATCTTCCAGTTTATCCGCATTGAGTGCAGAGGAATGAGGAAGATTTCCTTCACTTGCACCGATAACAAAGACAGCTGGAAACTCCAAGCCTTTTGCACGGTGGATTGTCATCAGCGAAACGGCATCCGAATTCATGTTCTTACCTTCTTCCTGCATCCTCTTGTGTTTTTCTGTCATGCTGTCAATGAACGAGATAAAGGCAGAAATGGATGGAAACCGTGCTGCTGAGGCTTCAAGTTCTGATAGTGTTTCTTTGATTGCCTCTTTATGTTCAGTTACTGAAAGTCGCTCGTTAGTATCCATGAAGGTATCATAAAACTCTTTTCTCATCCGCTTGATGGCTGACGCAGGAGGCTCTGTCGAAAGCTCTTTGATTAGCTTTATTCTTTCTTTCACTTTATCTTTCTGAAACGCCTTTAAATGGTCCATTTTTATCAAGTGGATGAGGGGGTATTTCTTTCTGGCTGTTTCCTCCTCGATTCCGATCTTTTTCATTCCAGCGTCCCTGTTGATATAAAGCGTGGAGAGGATTCCTTCAATCGCCGTAAAATTACGCGGCACAAGAGAAAGCCTTAGATGGTCAATAAGCGGTTTGACGATCCACTGGTCGTAGAAATGCTGATCTCCGAGATTATAAGAGAAGAACGGAACTTCCTCTATGACTAACCGTTCGAATATGGCACGGCTGCTGCTGATTGTCCGATGTAAGATGGCAATGTCCTTATAGCTTGAATTTCCTTCCTCAATCATCCTTTTGATTTGGGAGATAGTCCATTCAGCTTCTTCATCCGAATTGGAAGGGCGGCTGTATTTCGGCTTAACCTCTTCTTCTTTTACAGCTTGAAGAGCCTTTTCTCTCCTGAATTGATTTCGGCTGATCACTTCATTTCCAAGACCGACAATATAACGGTTAGACCGGTAATTCACATCCAGCGTGACCACCGCAGCACCGGGATATTCTTTATCGAAATCAAGGATAAAAGAATGATCGGCCCCGTTAAAGGAATAAATTGTCTGGTCATCATCTCCGACAACAAAAAGGTTTTGAGAGCGGCCGGCGATCATTTTAATCAACTCATATTGAAGCCAGTTTGTGTCTTGAAATTCGTCCACCATGATATATTGAAACCTTTTTTGCAAGGCTTCCAGTAAAACAGAATCCTCATGAAGCAGCTCATAGGCTTTCACGAGAATGTCATCGAAATCCATTTTATGATTGCTTTCCTTCCACTCTTCAAAGTTGGACAGAATCTTTTTGATCTCTTTTTCACCTGCCGTTTTATCTGGCAGCTTTTCAGCCGGCAGCATTCTTATCTTAAGGCTGGAAAGAGTAGATAACAGTGTCTCCGGCTGATAAGGTTCCTGAATTCCTAATTTTCTCTGTATCTGTTTTAAAATAATGTGTTTGAATCTTTCATTTCCCAGGATTTCCTGATTCACTCCCCTGCTTCTCAATAGAAAGAGGAAAAAGGAGTGAAAGGTTCCGGCTTGTATTCTATTCACTTCAAGAGAATTGATGCCCGGCAGTGCTGAAACTCTTGTCTTCATTTCCATGGAGGCTTTCTTTGAAAATGTCAAAAGCAGTATTTTGTCAGGAGAAACCCTTTGAACCTGCAAAAGATATCCGGTCCTGGCCACGAGGACCGAAGTTTTTCCGGAACCGGCCCCAGCCAGTGTCAGGCATGGTCCTTCTAAATGTTTGACAGCTTTCATTTGAGATTCATTCAGGCGTATTCCATCCTGCTCAATCATCCGGAAGTAAAAGGCGTCTTCTTTGCTCTCTGGCTGCCTATATTGATTATGGTATATGTCTGCATTTGGTGTTACTTCATCGGAAGAACCAAATGGCCTGTTGGAGAAGTAGTCCATTTTTTAGTCACCCAGCTTGATTTTATAGATTTTCATTTTTAGTGTATATGAATATTAAATCCGTCATCACCCTTCATCCCTAAGTTTTTCAAGGATGGCATGTACCCTATAAAGATAAAAAGAGTGCAAAGACAGACTGAGTCTTTACACTCTTAGAAATGTATTATTTTTGGTGATAAAAGTCAATAAACGCATGGTAGATTTCGACTGCTTGATAAGACAGCAGCGTTAATGCGGTAAACGAAAAAGCCCCCATCATAATAAACCTGATCCACATATTTCTTCCCTCCTTAAATATCAATTTGAAAATTGATCATTTAAAGAGAAAAGCTTCAAATAATTCGCCCCGAATAAAACGGGCATAAGCAGCATGCGGATCCTGTTTCCAGCGTGAGACCGGTGATTCCCGTATGCCATGAGAAGAAGCGCCGCCACGGCTCCTGCTATTAAACTGGCAAAAGGGTAAACAGCCCCTTTTTTCAGATCCGGATATTCTCCTGCCAGCAATTTGTCATGTGCAAACTGTTCTATACTGGAAGCTTCATGAACAGCTTTTACCGGAACATGAGACACTCCAATACTGTTGGCCAGGAACGCAAAAGATAATAGAATTGCCAAGAACATTGTTCTATTCATCATTCACACTCCTAAAAATCGATACTATCATTATATTCTACATTAAACAAATAAGCACCTTCAAGATTTGGCAATACACCTTTTTGCCCAGCGTTAATGGAACTGGTAATTATTTTTTCCATGCTGTTTGGCAGCATACATTGCCATATCAGCAGCCTGAAGAAGTTCGTTGGCATTCCTGCTGTCTTCAGGAAAGAAGGATGCACCAAGGCTGAAGGTGATGTTCACTTCTTCTCCATAGATGGAATATCCTTTTTCATTAGCCTTAAAAAATTTCTGAATGAGGGATTCAATTTCTTTCTTCGATTGACATCCTTCCAAAATAACCACAAATTCATCCCCTGACTGCCTTGCTATGAAGGCGTCTGGCGGGAATTCCTGTTTTACTCTCCTTGTAAATTCAATCAGCAGCTCATCACCATATGAGTGGCCAAGCCGGTCATTGATTTCCTTAAATTTATCAATATCGATAAATATAAGGGCAAACTCCACCTTCTTCCCTTCCTCGAGAGATTTCTCGAATAAGGTTTTCAGTCTTCCTTCCAGTGCCCTCCGGTTCCATATATCCGTAAGTTGATCATGAAGGGCCATGTACTTTAACCTGGATGAAGACTTTTCAAGTTCAGCATTTTTCCGGCTTAACTCTTCCGTCCTTTTATCCACCTGATTCTCTAAATCCCTGGCAAGCTCTTGGTAGGATAACGTCATTTGATTCAAGTGGGAACTTGCCAGAAGCTGTCTGGAATAAACAAGGAATATGATGATCAGCAGCCCTGCACCGGCTGTTGAATCCTGACTGGTACTGAAAATAAGAAACAGTATGAGTATGTTTCCGATATTGACGACACTTCTGGCTACAGGGTATGAACCAGCCTCATAGTAAAAGATGTTTTCTCCCCGTCTGAAAGAAGATCTTTTCAGATACAATTGCAGCGCAGCAATCCCCTGCAGGACAATTGCTGAACTCCACATTACTTCCAGCAGGCTGTTCGGTTCAAACCTGCCGTAATATAAGGCAAGCAAATGTATACAGTCACTTATGAAAAATAGTGCTATAGAACAGATGAGTAAAAGCATGGTTTTCAATGGAAAAAAATATTTTTTCAGAAACATGGTCGCTGACAAGGCAAATAACAGGAGCAGTTCCAGAGCGGGATAAATAAATGATGTTATCCCCAGCCCATAAGCAACACCAGCTTCTTCATAGAGAGGATGAAGCCAATAAACCCATAGTATGGCAGTGACAGAAAAATAGATGATCAGAATATCAATCGCAAAATAGATAACCTGATAACGGTTTTTTATCGCAAATGTCAATAATGAAAATGCTGCAATATACGACAGAAGATTCAATATGTATAGGATATTGCTCCAAAGCGGAACAGAATCAAGACCGCCGGCCAGTTTTTCCTCATAGAACCAGACAACTTCAGCCGCTGCATAGAAAATGGTTGCCAGCAGAAGCAGGCCGATAAACCTCCGCTGCAGCCCTTCTGTTCTCTTGACTGCCAGGAGCTGCATCAGAAATGTGAACACAATGGCCGCCGCAGCCATTGCACTTACTCCCAAAGCTTTTATCTCACCGTCTAATGTGAGGATCCACCCGCAAAATATTATCACAAAAACTGCCAGTCCAAATAGTGCATTTCTTATGTAAATCGTTTCCTTCATGTCCATCGCCCTATTCTACTTAAATTCAAGCAAGGTTTATTTTTTAGTACAGTGACTTCCATATGTCTTGGTTTCCGCACGCTCGTTAAACTATTTACAAGGTTTGGAAGGTAGTCTCTTTCTCTTTCATTGAACCTCAGTCCGTTTTACCAGCTGTTCCATGACCCCTTTACCCTGATAAAGTATTTCCAAAACTCTTTTCGTTACTTTCAGACTAGTATATAATAACCATGCGCTTCACGCTTTGGAGGTTTATAAAAATCGCTTAACGGGATAAGGGCCAAATATAGGCAGTGAGGCTGGGTGAATAGCATTGATGAACTTCTGTCTCCTCTTCCTTTGGCTGCGGCCATAAAGATTGTTCCTTTATAAAAGAGTGTCCTTCATACAATTCCCATGGCTTATGTTGAATTGCGCCTTTATAGACTCTATTATTTTTTATAGTCCACAAGCAATATCGTTCAGTCAGCCACTCTGTCAGTGACCCTTTAACTGTATGGATTCTTTCTCCTGGGGTATACTCTATTTTCAAAGACTCTCCATTTGTTCCTTTATGGACTCTCCTCGTGCTGTACTTCACTGTTCCATTACTGACCTCCATCTTCATATCAGCATTGAAGTAGGGCAGGGAAAAGAAGCGCCGTGCGCCGGCAACTGCAGGGGCATGATTTGCATCCAGGCTGAAGAAATAAACACCCGGCTCTCCTTTATACTTAACATATGTACGGACATTGCATTCAAGGAAGGAACGCGCAAACGGAATCTCAGGGAGTCCGCGGACCCTTATATGATTCATGGAGAATGGAACGATCCCAACCCACGCTTTCCCTTCATATGTATCAAGTTCCAGCTGTGCTGGCAGCTTTGCTCTCAGTTCTTCCACAGGTACTTGCCAATGAAGGAACAATAAGTTTTCCCAAGTTTGCTTCATCATCCAGCCGGACATATCTTTATCCATGCTTTCTCCTCCTCTGCTTCTTCAGAATTTCAGAATGAATCCTTATTGCATAGTTTTACTCAAAACCAACTAACTTTTCAAATCATGAACTGCCTACTGAAACGTTTGCCCCTATATGGAAACCGGGAATGTATACTATACCAATTCAAAGGGGGGAGTCACAGCGTGAAACTCACGAGGTGGAGTTATTCCAGAAGATTTAACATCAAAGCGAGCTTTGACAGCTTTCCCCATTCGACCGTTCTCTTCCGTAAAATCAAAGGGTATTACTTTGTCTATAACGTCTATTGGTCCCCGGAAGACCCCGTCGTCACCCGGACAGAACTCATTGAAATGGAGCTTCTACTTAACAGGGAGCTGGGTTCAGAAGAAGAATACATCAGCCGCCGGAGCCTGAACTGACTTTACTTGCTGATTAACATGGGGTTAGGATAACCTTTATCTGCCCTGTCCTTGTTACGATTAATTTTTTCCATATACTATTCATCTGCTTTTAACACCTTTATAATGAAATGAGATAAAAAGAATTCAATAGAAAAGGTGCTTTCAAATGAGTATATTAACAGTAAATAATTTAAGCCATGGCTTCGGTGACAGAGCCATTTTCAATGACGTATCCTTCCGTCTGCTAAAAGGTGAACACATTGGTCTTATCGGCGCCAATGGAGAAGGAAAATCCACCTTCATGAATATCATCACCCGCAAACTCGAGCCGGATGAAGGAAAAGTACAATGGGCAAAACGGGTCCGAGTCGGGTATCTCGATCAGCATACTTCTCTTGAAAAAGGAATGACGATCAGAGATGTACTAAAGACCGCTTTTCAATATCTATTCGATATGGAAACAGAAATGAATGAACTATTTGCCAAAATGGGAGAGGTCTCCCCGGAAGAACTTGAAAAGCTGCTCGAAGAAACCGGTACGCTTCAAGACGCACTTACAAACAATGATTTTTACATTATAGATGCAAAAGTCGAAGAAATTGCCCGCGGGCTAGGCCTGGATGAAATCGGCCTTGAGCGGGAAGTACAGGATTTGAGCGGAGGACAAAGAACGAAAGTCCTGCTCGCCAAGCTTCTGCTGGAAAAGCCTGATATCCTGCTGCTTGATGAACCTACCAACTACCTTGATGAACAGCATATTGTCTGGCTGAAGAGATATCTGCAGGAATATGAGAATGCATTTATCCTCATTTCCCATGATATCCCGTTCCTGAACAGTGTCATCAATCTCATCTATCACATGGAAAACCAGGAGCTTAACCGTTATGCCGGTGATTACGATGATTTCCAAAAGGTTTATGAAATGAAACGCCAGCAGCTGCAGTCTGCTTATAAAAAACAGCAGCAGGAAATCTCTGAGCTGAAGGACTTTGTGGCCCGGAACAAAGCCAGAGTGTCCACAAGGAACATGGCTATGTCCCGCCAAAAGAAACTGGATAAGATGGACATCATCGAACTTGCAGGCGAAAGGCCTAAACCTGAGTTTCACTTCAAGCCTGCCAGAACTTCAGGCAAATTGATTTTTGAAACAAGAGACCTTGTAATTGGATATGATGAACCACTTTCCAAGCCTCTGAACCTTCGAATGGAAAGAGGCCAGAAGATTGCTCTATACGGAGCCAACGGAATCGGGAAAACCACATTGCTGAGGAGCATCCTTGGCGAAATCAAACCTGTATCCGGAGAAGTAGAATTAGGAGAACATCAGCACATTGGCTATTTCGAACAGGAAATTAAAAAAGCCAACTACAACACCTGCATCGAAGAAGTCTGGAGCGAGTTCCCGTCCTTCACTCAATATGAAGTCAGGGCGGCCCTCGCGAAATGTGGCTTGATGACGAAGCACATCGAAAGCAAAGTTGAAGTGCTGAGCGGCGGCGAAAAAGCGAAAGTCAGACTGTGCAAGCTGATCAACAGAGAAACCAATATCCTCGTCTTTGATGAGCCGACAAACCATCTGGATGTCGAAGCCAAAGCCGAACTCAAAAGAGCACTGCAGGAATATAAAGGCAGCATCCTCCTCATTTCCCATGAACCTGAATTTTATCAGGATATTGCGACAGATATGTGGAACTGCGAATCGTGGACGACAAAAGTATTTTAATCTGTGATGCAAAAATTTTTTCGCAGTCCACTATAACTAATAAAAACGCAGCGATAGTTTTACAGCGCTGCGTTTTTTTTTGCATTTGGGATTATTCGTGCATCTCTAAAGGGGTTCCTGGAACTATCAAAATAGGTTCACCTTTTCACCGGATCCCACAAAAGAATGGCATAGGGACAGAGGCTCCGTTTCCTGACAATCGAACAAATTTAGAGACTATAAGTATAATGAAACTCAGTATGCTTTACGAACCCGAACTTTTCATAAAGTTTTTGTGCGTTATAATTATCATGCGCAGTCTCCAGAGTTACTCCCTTGGCACCTGTGGATTCGGCAAGCTGTTTTGCGTGATTCAGGAGTTCTTCGCCAATCCCTCTCCGCCTTGCTTTTTCAGCAACAAACAAGTCATTCAGGAGCCAATGAGTTTTCAAGGACACAGAAGAAAAAATCGGATATATCTGGGTAAAGCCCAGCGGCTCCACCACCTCTCCCTGTTCTTCAACCGCGAGGAAAATGACAGACTCCTCTCTTTCCATACGCTTTCTTAAAAAATCCCTGCAGCTCTCTATGTCACTTTGCTGTTCATAGAAAACTCGATATTGATTAAACACTTCTGAAACTAAATCCAGATGCCCAATGTCAGCTTTTAAGACTCTCATTCTCAGTTCCCTCCTTCATAAATCCCCTGTTTTATAGTGATTCTATGCTCGCTATTCAGTTTTTCAGCTTATGTTAACGTATGGTTAGATGCCAAGATCTAAAGATTTACAGCTAAGTCGTTTTTTACATTACCGAGAAAACAAGTATTCCACCAAGGTAGTGTACTTGTGATCATTGCACAGCAAATGAATAAATACACTTTCTATTCCAATCATTTTTTTTCTATAGTAACATGATTATAAGTGTTTTCCATAATTTTCTCACTACTTTTACCACAAGGAGAAATGTAATTTGAATAAACAATGTGCAGATATCATCATTAAAAGCGACTCGATTTTTACGGCAGATAGAGACTTACCGCTCCAAGGGGCTGTCGCAGTAAAGGGCGACACAATCCTGGCAATTGGATCAGAAGAGGAATTAGGGCAATACAAAGGTTCTCATACAAAAGAAATCGAAGCTTATGGCAAATTAGTCACTCCCGGTTTTCATGACTTTCACGTACATTTGTGGCTCGGGGCCATGTTCCAGGAGTATGCTTCACTCACCTTCTGCGGAAGTGAGGAGGAAGCAGCAGAAAGAATAGCACAGTACGCTGAACAACATCCAAATGATCCATGGGTGCTCGGATTCGGATGGCATCACGTCAGGTGGCCCGGCCAAAAGCTGCCTGCCCGCCATTCACTGGATCAGCGCATAAAGGACCGTCCTGTCTTTCTTTTGAATGAAGAAGCACATAGTGCCTGGCTGAATACCAAGGCATTGGAAATCCTGGGAATTGATGAAATGACACCAGAGCCTCCATTCGGCGTAATAGAAAAGGATGAGGATGGCAAACCTACAGGGTTCCTATATGAAACAGCTGTTGGTTTAGCCGTGGAAGCCTTCAATCTTCCTTCTGAAAAAAAGCACAAGCTGATGAAATCTTTTTTAGAAAAAGCGGGCAGACTCGGGATTACTTCGATCGGCGATATGCTTCCGCTCCCAGGTTTTACATTGGGAGATCTTGAGGAATACAAAAGATTTGAAGATGAGGGAAAGCTGACGGTCCGTATTCATTTCCTTGCCCCTTTAGACGGAGACCTCGAGAAGCTTTCTTATTACAGCAGGTTTGACTCGGATAAACTTCAGCTTTCTGGACTCAAACAATTCATTGATGGTGTTCCTTTAACCTATACAGGCTATCTGTTGGAACCTTATTCTGACCGCACTTCCACAAATGGCGGTACGATTTATTCAAAAGAAACTTACTTTAAATGGATTGAAGAAGCGGATAAAAAAGGATACAGAGTGAGGCTTCATGCCTGCGGGGATGCAGCGGTGAGGCTGGCGCTGGATGCTTTTCAACATGCAAGAAACGTTAATGGCCCGCGCGACTCCAGGCATACAATTGAACATATCGAAGTCATCCATCCTGATGATATTTCAAGATTTTCGGAGCTGGGTGTACTTCCTTCCATGCAGCCGGAGCATTTATCATCGAGCTCCATGGAATCACATGAATATATTGACCGGCTCGGACCAGAGAGACTGCCTTACACGTGGCCAATCGGAGAATTGGAGAAAAGCGGTGCCCAGCTCGTTTTTGGAAGTGATTACCCCATCGTGGAGCTGAATCCAATGCTGGGGATCTACAGGGCAGTTACAAGGAAACATGAAGACGGAACACCTTCCCGGGGCTGGAACCCTCAGCATAAAATCAGTATCGCTAAAGCACTTACCCATTTTACAAGGTCACCAGCTTACGGAAACTTCCGGGAGAACGATCTGGGAACTCTCCAAGCCGGTAAAAAAGCGGACATCGCTATATTGGACCGCAACCTATTTGAATGCGAGCCTGAGGAGATCAAAGGATGCAAGGTCCTGTGGACGATAATGGATGGCAGGATTGTATATGATATAAAAAATAATCCAAAAGCATAAATAAGCACCGGAGACACAGCAACGCGCTGCCGCACCTAAGGGACGTTCCCTGGTGGTACGGCAGCGCGTCAATGTATTAAAAGGGACTGTCCCTCTTACCTTAGTGGTTATTGTACCGTTCAGTTGAGCCAGGTTCAATTTCCTCTTTTTGAGCCTGGCTCAATTCACGCCTTTTGAGCCTGGCTCAGATTCCACCTTTTGAGCCTGGCTCAATTCCTACTTTTTGAGCCTGGCTCATTTCACGCCTTTTGAGCCTGGCTCAGATTCCACCTTTTGAGCCTGGCTCAACTAATTACCTTTATTACAAAACTCCCGAGAAGAGCCTCGCAAATGATTCCTTCGCCCGCTCCACTACACCCCTCTTGTAGTATTCAACCGGCCTGACCCTCACGCTGTCCTCCATGTCCTCTTCATAATGGGCCGCCAAATCGCGAATGGAGCTGTTCCCGAGCAGGAAGACATTGACTTCAAAATTCAAATGAAAGCTGCGCATATCCATATTGGCTGTTCCTATCGACGCAAGGTTCCCATCCACTATGATGATTTTCTGATGCATAAAGCCTTTTTGATAAGAGTAAATTTCTACTCCACAGCGGATCAACTCGGAGAAATATGACCTTGTGGCATACTGCGTAAGAAATCCGTCATTGATTTCCGGCACCATAATCCTGACTTCAATGCCTTTTGAGGCAGCGATGCGAAGCGCTGTCCTGATTGATTCAGTCGGTACAAAATAAGGAGTGGCAATCCAAATCGATTTAGTTGCTGAAGAAATTAGTGAATAGTACAGATCGCTCATAATTCCAAGCTGAGTGTCCGGTCCGCTGGCGACAACCTGAACCGCACCATCCAGTTTTTCCGATTGTATATAGGGATGCCCCTGGTATTTTTCAAGAATCATTTCACCTGATACGTATTCCCAATCCAGCAGGAATACTGTGTGAAGCGTAAATAATGCCCCTCCTTCAAGCATCATATGAGTATCCCGCCAGAAGCCGAACTTTTCACTCTCCCCCAGGTATTCGATTCCTACATTCAAACCTCCCACAAAACCGAATTCCCCATCAATCACGATGATTTTCCTGTGGTTTCGAAAGTTGAACTTTTGATTAAAGAAACCGTATTTCAAGGGCAGGAAAGGCTGCACTTTAACCCCAGCCTGATCCATTGCCTTGACGTCCTTTGAAGAAAGATGCATACTGCCGACAGCATCAAAGATGAAGAGGACTTCAACACCCTGCTCTGCTTTTTCTATCAGAATTTCAATAATTTCTTTTCCCAGCCGGTCGGAACGGAAAATGTAGTATTCCATGTGTATATATTTTTTCGCGTTCTTTAATTTATCCTTGATCTCATTAAAGGTTTCATCCCCGTTTTTCAAGATTTTTGTTGTTGAAGAAGTGCTGATCGGTGACCAAGCGACTTTATTTGAGAAACTGGCGAAATTTCTTTGGTTATCCTGAAGAAAGGCCAAATCAGGTGAATTCTCCTTTTTAAGCAGCTTCTGCCATTCCTCGCGGTCATTCCTGCGCTTGCTTTTAAAAAGGTACCCTTTTAAATACAACTGACCGGAGTACAGGTAAAAGAAATAACCGAAGACCGGGAAACAGACCAATACATAAATCCATAGCAAGGTATGCTGCGCTGATCGATTTTCAAGGATAAGTGAAAGAACACTGATCAAGATGATAATGATGTAAATAGCTGCTGCCGCCAATTTTATGTAGGTAGGGTATCCGATGGAAAGGAAGATATACACGCATGCAATCAAAATAATGACAAATAAAAATTCAAGCCTTCTCTTTTTCATATGACCAATCCCTCAAGTTAAGAATACTTCCCTGTCGGATAAAAAATTCTATCCTCTATTGTTTCACATAACCCAATAACTACGCTAAATAATTTTTATTATGCTGAAAGTAGAAAAGTTCTTTTATGTATTCCCTGTTTTCTATAAAACCTAACCTGTATCCACCTATGTTTAACTAGAGCTAAAAAAGGTAAAAGAATAATAAAACCACGAAAGGATGATTTTCATATGAGTAAAGATAACGGTATGAAAGACAAGCTTAAAGGTGCCGCAAAGAAGGCTGAAGGAGAAGTTAAAGAAAAAACAGGAAAAGCTTCGGATAATCCAGACATGCAGCATGAAGGCAATGTCGATAAAGCAAAAGGAAAAGTACATGAGACAGTTGGAAAAGCAAAGGATGACCGTGCAGACAAATTTTAATCCTCTGCAATTTTGCTTAAGCACTCTGCAGCAGAGTGCTTTTCTTCTTTACTAGTTTAAATTTTTCAAAATGAGGGAAGTTAAACTTAACATGTCAAAGGAGGTTTCCATATATGCTCTGGACGATAATAGGTATTTTAATTGCCTTGTGGCTGCTCGGTCTTCTGTTTGAGATCGCTGGAGGTATCATTCATATTCTCCTTATCATTGCAGTCATTGTTCTTGTATACAAGTTAGTTATTAAAAGAGGAAAACGATAAATGAAGGCCCGGATTGAAACATTCAATCCGGGCCTTATCTTTCTCATTTATTCTTCGTTTGCTATTCGGCAAGAGCCCTGCACTACTGTCGGAGGGGATCCTCCATGTTATCGATCTTCTGATATTTGCCCGCCATGGACACGCTTCTTGGTCACTTTGAGGTCCAATTCGCCGGCCATCTTTTCCAAAAAGCTTTCCTCTCTTTTGGTGACTAAGGAAATGACTGTCCCGGATGCACCCATTCTGCCTGTTCTACCAGAGCGGTGGATATATTGCTTTGTGTCTGTTGGGAATTCGAAATGGATGACATGGGTGACTCCGCTGATATCCAACCCTCTTGCTGCCACATCTGTAGTAAGAAGCATAGGGACTTTCCCGGCCCTGAATCTATCCAATGAATGCTTTCGTTCCATTTTCTTTGATTCTCCTGCCAGGACCTCCAAGGAAGTTTTCTGGTATTTCAGCTTCTCTTCTACCTCTGATAATTTTTCAAGGCTATTGAAGAATACCAATGCTTTAAGATCATTGACGTTGGACAGCTTGCGGAGCACTTCTATCTTATCTCGCTGCTCAGACAACAGGTACCCATGCTCCACATTGGAGGATGAAACGATGCCTTGATTGACTCGGATCACTTCATAATTGTCCATAAGTTCTGAGGCGACTTCGTCCGTAGTATCCGAAAGGGTAGCTGAAAAGAATAAAAGCTGCCTGTCGGCCATAGTTGACTTGATGACCTGCCTGATATCGTTAATATGTTCTTTGCCAATCATAGAATCAAATTCATCAACGACAATTGTTTTGATCTCATGCATTTTCAATTTCTTCATTTTAATCAATTCCATGATTCTGCCGGTGGTTCCAACAATGATTTTGGGTTTCTTTTTTAGTTTTTCTATTTGATTTTTTACGTTGGCTCCGCCTATCAGGGCGATGCTGTTGATTCCGGTATTCTTCGTCCATTTCTGCACTTCTTGATGAATCTGCATGACCAGCTCATGGGAAGGTGCCAATATAAGGGCTTGAGCCTGCATTCTCTTTTCATCAATGCTATTTAGAATGGGTAAAAGGTAAGCGAGCGTTTTGCCTGTTCCTGTCGGCGATTCACAGACAAGATTTTTCCCTTCCAGAATTTCCGGGACTGCTTTTTTCTGAATTTCCGTTAGCTCCTTGAAATCGGATGCTTTCCAAGCGTCCTGTAGAAAAGGCTTTAGTTCTGTTAGATATTCCATTTATTGATTCCTCTCTCTGTTAAAGATGCTGTAGTCCATTCTACACCATGTGATATGGAAAAGCTGTATTGTAATAGTATTTTCCTGATAGATACTCATCATGACAGTGGCAGGGTAATGGTAACTGTTGTTCCTTTTCCTTTTTCACTCTCATACGTGATTTCACCCTGATGCCGTTCAACGATTTTCTTGCACACAGCAAGCCCAAGGCCAGTCCCTTTTTCTTTCGTCGAATAAAAAGGTTCTCCAAGGCGGTCGATCCGCTCCTGATCCATACCCGCACCGCTGTCCTGTACCTTTATTAACGCCTGCGTCTCTGTTTTTGCTGTCACGACTTTTACGAACCCGTGATCATCAATTGCCTCTACCCCATTTTTTATTATATTGATTAACACTTGTTTCAATTGGTTTTGGTCGGCATTAACGAACATGGGACCATCTTGGGAAGGAGCGAAGTCAATTCCCACGTTATCCAGATTCGCTTGCGCTTCCATCAATACAATGACCTGTTTGATGGTATCATTGACCTCTTCTTTGCCAAATAAGATGTCCTGCTGTTTTCCAAGAATGAGCATTTCACCTGAGATGAGATTGATTCTTTCGATCTCAGAAAGCATTATACCGAGATGCTTATCGTCTGCTTTCTTGGTTACCTGCATTAATTGTACAAATCCTTTCAAGGATGTTAAAGGATTTCTTATCTCATGGGCCACTGCCGCTGCTAACTGTCCAATGACCGAAAGTTTCTCAGAGGCTATCATCATCTCTTCATTCTCCCTATAGTGGGTGATGTCTCTTGCCATACCGAAGACCCCTATGATCTTTTCATCAACAATGATGGGGAGAAGGGTGCAGCGAAGGAGACGATTATTTCCAGACTTACCAAAAATGTTCATTTCAAACTTTTCAGGTTTTCCCAGAAGTGTTTTCCTGAATAGCTCTTTTACATAGTCTCGATCTTCAGGGTGTATTAGAAAATCCAGTGGCTTGCCTTTTAAATCATCTACCGGGCGGCCTATGATTTCTTCTCCCTCAGGATTCAAGGCTGCCAGTTTTCCTTCCCGTGTAATCTCAAATACGGCATCAGGATTGTGGTGAAATAATGATTGGTAATGCTGATTGCTCTTTTGCAGCTGCTTCTCTTTATTCTTCAGTTTTTCTGCTGACTCCACGAGCCTGGATGCCCGCTGATAAACCAGGATATAAATAAGAAATCCAGTTATCAGTATGAACAACCAGCCCTTATATCTTTGAAAAAAGACGTATGCCCCCATCTCATTCTCAGCCAGGATTAGGGAGAACCTATCGGAAAATATAATCCATAGAGCGCCGATGACGATGTAAACAACCGCTATTTTCGCTGCAATTTTTTTTGATTCTTCCATTTGTGGTCTTCCCCTGCCATCTGTTAATTTATACACCTATAATACCTCACTTGGAGTAATTTATGTTTGTCATCTTTAATAAGGAGGTTCTCGCAAAGATTGTGGCTGCGTAACAAAAAATGGATTTCCGCTCCAGGCGAACGACTCCGCGGGGCGGGCGGTGAAGCAAAAGTGGAAGCGGCCGTTCAGCGACGTACAGATTTTAGGGCTCTCGTATGAGATAAAGGAATCACGAAGAGCGATAGCGATTCGATGATGACTTATCGCAAGGAGAGAGACCGAAATCTGCTAGTCGCTGGCCGCTGGAGCTGAATGAGCCTCCTCGGCTTCGCCTGTATAAAAAGTGGAAGCGCCCTGCTCAGCCCCGACAGGCAAATGTTCCGGAGAGAAAAAAAGGCGGTTTTTCCTTTTATTCTCTCCGGGTTATTTGACCCCGAGGGGCTGGGCGCTGCAACTAGATTGGGGGTCTCACCTGTCCCACTAGTCCCGCAGGAGATCGTACGCCTTCCGCTACAATCCTCCTACGTAAAGGGGGATGAAGGAAAAACCGCATTCTAAAATCAGCAATTAATTAAAAAAACTATTAAATAGACTTAGACTTTTTTCACATTATTTTTACTTTCGGCAGGTTCCCCCTCCGGGTACTAAGAATTTTCTCTCAAAACGGGGAGCACTATATTTCTTTTGGCATACCAGAATAGAAATCAGTTATCTTACGAAATTTTAAAATAGCAACAAAGTATGCGAAAAGAGCCTTACATAGGGAAGTTTTCATATGAATGATTGCTTTCAGACCTTTTCCAGTGATACATGAAAAAGACAACTTTTCCTTTCCTGCTTATACAGATATTTGAGGTGAACTATATATCGTCTATACAGAGTTTAAGAAAAGAACCTTCACTAATCAAAGACTCAACGTTTTAGTTCCATCTTCACCGGTTACTTAATAGTAAGAGGTGAATAATCTGATGTGGGAAAAATACAAGTGCAAAGATTTCAGCAAAACCGGCAATGTAACATTGCCCAATCAATGGAGGAAGCAGTTCGGGCTTGTTCCTGGACGGCAGGCGGAAATCTGCTATGACGAGGAAGCCATCGTGATTAAAAAACCGGAACAAAACAGCACGAATAATAAGCGGTATATTTCCGAGAAAGGCGCGATTCATATTCCAAAAGAAATCCGGGACATCAGCGGGATCCAACCACATCAAGAATTCTGCCTGTTTGTGGATGAGCAGGGCAAGTGCTTCATCTTGAAAGTTGTTTAAACCAGAATTATAGCGCAAAAAAGTGAAGCGATTTTGCTCACTTCACTTAAATAAATACAGGATTTATTTATTTTTAGGTACCTTTATTATCTTCACTCCATGTGATTCAAGCTCATCCACTTGAGCAGAAGTAGTAGCTTCATCAGTTAAAATGATGTCCAGTTTTTTCAAAGGATACATACTGGTGAACAGGTCGGCTCCCACTTTGGTGTGCTCAACCAGCGTTATGATCCGGCGTGAGTTTTCATAAACTTTTTCGTGAAACAGAGCCACTTCGGGAGTTGATGTACTTAAGCCTCTTGCTGTCAATCCTCCTCCAGTAGCAAAACATAAATCATAATGAAAACGTTCCGCGAATTGGGCAGCAAGGGGATCTGTGATATTGCCGGAAACCTTCATCTTCCCGCCGATCACATACGTATGGATATTTTCAAACTCTCTCAGCTGATAAGCGATCTCAACAGAATTCGTTACCACTGTAAATGAAAATTCCTTTGGCAGGTAAGGAAGCATTGCATAATGGATGGACGCACCGCCGATAAAAACGGTTTGCTCTGGATTGATATAGGCAGCTGCCCTTTCAGCAATCTCTTTTTGATAAGAAGTGCTCACCCCAAACCTTTCATCATTATTCCTTGGCATTGACCTTACTGCAGGCAGAGGAATGGCGCCGCCATGCGTCCTTTTCAGCTGCTGGTCGTCTTCCATGATGGACAGGTCCCTGCGAATAGAATCGATTGAAACATCAAATTGCTCCGCGAGCTCTTTTACAAGAACCCTGCCTTCTCTTTCAAGGGTTTCAAGGATCTTCTTTCTTCTTTCCTCAGAGAACATTATAATCCCGCCTTCCAATTCTTTCATTACTTCCTATTATTGCCGTTTTGTTCATGATTAGTCAACCAACATCTCTTCTTTGTGCTGATTTTTACGCACCGAAATTTATTAAGGAGTCTCCCAACCCTATGTATGTTTAAAGTTACTAAGAATAGGTTCGCTGTCCACTGACGATCAAAAGAAAAAACCAGTAAGATACTGGTTTAAATTTCTTAAATCTCAATGCGGTAGTAACTTCCCACACGTTTGACCACACTGGAATCATTCAACTCTACTAAGATATCTTGAAAGCTTTTTCTGGAGGCTTTGTGTGTCACCAGTACGATTTCAGAGATACTGCCTCTTGTTGGATTTTGCCATATTTTTTCTACAGAGATTCCCTCTTTTGAAAAAAGTGTTGTCACTTCTGCAAGTGTACCCACTTCGTCTTCAACCACCAGCCTGATAAAATACTTTTTGAACACTTCATCCGCTTTCATCATCTTTTTGGTGAATTGCGGAAAGGCTGCACTGTGGCCGTTGACCCCGAGCCTCATATTCCTCATGACTCCAACAAGATCGGAAACAACGGCAGTAGCTGTAGGCAGACTTCCTGCTCCCGGCCCGTAAAACATCGTTTCTCCAACTGCTTCTCCGTAAACATACACTGCATTATTCTCATTTTTCACTGCTGCCAAAGGATGCGAATCAGTCACCAAGGCAGGCTGAACGGTAACATCGATCTTCTCGTCATCTCTTTCAGCGACCCCGATCAGTTTCATTGTATAGCCCAGTCTTTTTCCATAATCAATATCCTGCTGTGAAATGTTGGTTATCCCTTTGAACCTGACATCATGGAGTCCGACATTCATTGAAAACCCGAGTGTTGACAATATGGCCATTTTCCTTGCTGCATCAATTCCCTCGACATCAGCTTCAGGGTCCGATTCTGCGAATCCCAATTTCTGAGCCTCAATCAGGGCTTCCTCATAGGATTGTCCTTCATCACTCATTTTCGTGAGTATATAATTCGTTGTCCCATTAACGATTCCGATGATTTTGTGGATGCGGTCTGAGGCAAAGCCATCTGCCACACTGCGTAAAATAGGGATCCCCCCTGCCACACTTGCTTCGTAAAATAAATCGCATCCATTCTTTGATGCGGTTTCTAACAATTCCGGTCCGTGAAGTGCCATAAGATCCTTATTGGCAGTTACCACGTGCTTCTTTTTTTCAAGGGCTCTGAGGAGAAGCTTCCGCGTTTCCTCAATTCCTCCCATCACTTCCACAATGATATCAATGTCAGGGTCATCCACTATTTCATTGGAATCTAACGTCACCAGCTCGGGATCCACCACGACTTCCCGGGATTTTTCGGTATCCTGGACCAATATTTTTTTTATCCCAACTGGACATCCTACCCCATGCACCAGTTTATCCTGATGATTGCGTATCACCTTCACAACGCCGGAACCTACTGTACCCAGCCCTAACAGCCCGATCGAAATCTTTTCCAATCTTCCGCCTCCTATCACTCACACTTTCGTATTGTATGAATGTATTCAGCAAGATTCGGGGTATTCCTGCATAATTTCAATAATATTTTTTTCTTAACTGGATGTTGCAGAAATATTCAGAGTATGATAGATATGTTATGTACAGACAATTTCATATTTTGAACAACACTAGGGGTGCGTTTAAGCTGAGAGAGACATTTACATGTCTTAACCCTGACTACCTGATCTAGGTAATACTAGCGAAGGGAAGTGGCGGACATATGTATGCATTGCAGACAGTAGGATCGTACTGCCTGTATTCTCTTTACATACTTAAATTTGTGCCAGACCACTTTCTTTTTGAAAGTGGTCTTTTTGTTGTCAATAAAGGGGAGGACATAATTCTATAAAATCTTTTATTAAAAGGCATCAGAGGGATGAGAAGAACGACTGCTGACATAGGTTTCTTACGAATAAGGAGGAGAAATGATGAAGTTTACTGACCGTTTGTATCAGAAGGTACAACCCATTTGGAACAAAAATCATCAGCACCCTTTCGTCCAGGGAATCGGCCAAGGGACGCTCGACCGGAACAAATTCCGCTTTTATATGATTCAAGACTATGTATATTTAATAGATTTCGCCAAGCTATTTGCTTTAGGGGCCGTGAAAGCAAGAGACCCAAAGACTATGGGGGAATTCGCAAAGCTGCTGGATTCCACTTTGAATGAAGAAATGGCTTTGCACCGCCAGTATGCAGAAAGGTTTGGCATTTCAACTGAGGAGCTGGAAACTGCTGCGCCATCTCCCGTCACACTCGCTTATTCTCATTACATGCTTCATGTCTCTGAAAATGGAACTCTTGCTGAATTGGTGTGCGCCCTTCTTCCCTGTATGTGGAGTTACTGGGAAATCGGCAAGGACTTGAACACCATAGATGGTGCCGCAAGCCATGAATTTTATGGAGAATGGGTATCGATGTATTCATCTGATGAATTCGGCTCTTTATCTCTGTGGCTGATTTCCCTGCTTAACCGCTTAGCAGCCGGAAAAAGCGAAGAAGAATTAATGCGATTAGAAGAAATCTTCTTGAACACAAGCCGCTTTGAATTCATGTTTTGGGACATGGCCTGGAACGAAGAAATGTGGCCGGCGGATGACTGATCTGCTTACCCTTGAGCATGTTTCTTTCTCTTACATAGGCGGCACAAAACAGTCCCCCGGCCACGTACTCGATGGACTCTCGCTTTCTATCAGACAAGGAGAATTCGTATCAATCATCGGTCCCAGCGGTTCTGGCAAAAGCACTTTGTTCCGGCTGATTACCGGCCTGGAAAATCAGACCTCCGGCAGGATCCTTTTCCATGGAGAAGAAATACAACAGCGCCTGGGACAGGCAGGGTATATGCCGCAGCAGGACCTATTGCTGCCATGGCGTACAGTTAGGGAAAATGCCATCCTGCCTCTTCAGCTGCAAGGGATGAAGAAAGAAAAAGCGTATGAAGAAGTCGGAGGGTTACTAAAGGAATTCGGCCTAAGTGGACATGAAGACCGGTACCCTCATAATTTATCCGGCGGCATGCGCCAAAGAGTTTCTTTCCTGAGAGCAGTACTGAGCGGGAAAGATCTTCTTGTACTGGATGAACCATTCAGTGCTTTGGATGCTATCACAAAACTTTCCATGCAGGAATGGCTTCTTGATCAATGGAGCAAATGGAGGAAAACCATCCTGTTCATCACCCATGATGTGGAGGAAGCCTTGTTTCTGGCGGACCGTATTCTTGTATTCAGCACTATGCCTGTATCACAACTGACGGAGATTAAGGTTCCTCTGCCAAGGCCCCGCGATTTCAGGGATCTTTCTCACGCAGATATTCAAGGCTTGAAAACAACGCTGATTTCCGAGTTAAGGAAAATGGTGTCCCATTCATGAGAGAGCGGCGCAATTATATAAACTCATCTCTTGTGATCCTTTTCTTTCTGATGATTTGGCAGATCGGAGCAGCCCTCTATAATAAACCTTTTATCCTGCCGACTCCGGGGGAAATCGCAGCTGAACTCTGGGAGTTGAAAGCGGTTTTGATCATAAAACACCTGCCTTCCACCATAATCATCATTTTAATCGGTTTAGCATTCTCGGTAGCACTCGGTATTACCCTGGCTGTCTTAATGAATTTCAGCAAATCGGCAGAACGGACTTTTTATCCGATTCT
Source organism: Rossellomorea vietnamensis (assembly GCF_008180615.1). GTDB lineage: Bacteria > Bacillota > Bacilli > Bacillales > Bacillaceae_B > Rossellomorea > Rossellomorea vietnamensis_D. The sequence continues at coordinate 69,701 of NZ_VTEH01000005.1, read as the reverse complement.
TATTGCTTCCCAAACCATCCCGATCATTGCCCTCGCCCCTATTTTTGTACTTTGGTTTGGCTATTCGATTTGGAGCAAGATCGTGGTAACCGTACTCATCACCTTTTTCCCCATCACGGTCAGTACCTTTGATGGACTTCGGTCTGTCAGCAAGGACTTGAAAGAACTTATGCTGACGATGGGTGCCGGAAAAAGAGAGGTCTTCCTGAAACTCAGCGTCCCTTCTGCTCTTCCGCATTTTTTCTCAGGACTGAAGGTGGCTGTCACCCTGAGTGTCATTGGCGCCGCTATCGGAGAATGGCTTGGGGCAGAAGCCGGGCTGGGGTACTTCAGCCGCAGGATGATGACTCAGTTTAACGGTGCAGCAGTGTTCGCTCCCATTGTCCTATTATCGATTGCCGGCATTGTCTTATTTTTGCTTGTGACTTTGTGTGAAAATATATTTTTAAAATGGAGGAAATCCTTATGAAGAAAATGCTTATGTTCATGATTCTTGCCAGTCTTGTGATAATGGGAGGCTGTTCTCAAGAGGACACCGCTGCTTCAACAGAGGAAGAAGAATTGGAAAAACTGACAATTATGCTGGACTGGTATCCTAATGCCGTACATAGCTACCTTTATGCTGCAGAAGAAAAGGGGTATTTTCAAGATGAAGGTCTGGACGCAGAGATCAAATTTCCGGCAAATCCAACCGATCCTATCAATCTTGCGGCTGCCGGGCAGATTGACCTCGGAATCTCTTATCAGCCAGATGTCATCATTGCAAGAGCCAACGAGGGCATTCCCGTCAAGTCTGTTGCAGCCATTGTGCGCTCTCCATTGAATCATGTGGTTTTCCTGGAAGACAGTCCGATTCAATCACCCAAGGACCTGGAAGGAAAGAAGGTCGGGTACCCCGGGATTCCATTGAACGAAGCTCTTCTCAGCACGATGGTAGAGGCTGACGGCGGAGATCCAGCCAAGGTTGATACGATTGACGTCGGATTCGAGCTGGGCTCATCGATTGTCAGTGAAAAAGCTGATGCCGTCATCGGAGCCTATATCAACCATGAAGTTCCGGTACTGAAACACGAAGGCTATAAAACCCGCCTTTTCAATCCAGTTGACTACGGGGTACCGAGCTTTTACGAACTGGTTTTCACCACAAATGATGAGACATGGAATAAAAAAGAAGAAAGCATCCGTGCATTCTGGCGTGCTGCCACTAAAGGCTATGAATTCATGAAGGAAAACCAGGACGAAGCACTGCAAGTCCTGCTGAGCAGCCAGGATGAAGCAAATTTCCCGCTGGTCGAGGAAGTGGAGAAAGAAAGCATGAGCATCCTGCTGCCCAAAATGGAGTCAGAGGATGAAGCGTTCGGAAGCCAAAGCGAAGCCTCTTGGCAGGAAACCATCGATTGGCTGAAGAAGTCGGGGCTGATTGAGGAAAAACCGGATACAGAAGATATTTTCGTTAATATCGCAGAATGAATAATCAGCAGAAAAGGACTTCTTTGTCGGAAGTCCTTTTCTCATACTCTGAGTCGTTTTGTTGCTCAAGGCAACTATGGTACTCAGATTTGTTTATGTTCTGAAATCAAAGTCGCCAGAAGATGTTTTGACTCTGATCGTATGTTTGCCTTCTCCCATTTTTCCTTTGATTCGGTGATCTTTCTTCTTTTCATATTGGAAGCCATCCAATTCCAGATGAGCTTCTCCTGAGCTTCCGGAGAAATCAAGGGAGAAGGATTGGGGTTTCTTGTCAAAGTAGAGCATGACATCTCCACTTGACGCTTCAGCCTCTATATTCCCTGTCAGTTCTGCAGAATGAAGGTCAATGCCGCCTGAATTTGATTCAGCGGTAATATTCCCCGTCCACTTCTTCCCAATTACATTCCCTGAAGAAGCTTTGGCATGGACATCAGCGGCTGTGAGGTTTTGCAGTAAAACTGTCCCGCTGTTTGCCTTGGCATATATCACAGGAGCCTCAATCCTATTCAAATGAATACCTCCGCTGTTTGTTTTACTTTTAAATTCGGTGTGTGCCTTTATCCTTGCTGCATCCACCTCTCCTGAACTTGCTGTAAACTTCACTTTCTTTCCTTCCAGGTCTGAAGCTTCCACTCCTCCTGAGGAAGTTTCAACTGTGATTTCCTCATACAGTTTGCCCGGAACCTGAACGCTCAGAGCCAGTTTGATCATTTCAATTCCGAAACTGAAGCCGCTGTCCCGTTCAATTTTCACTTGTACATTCAGTGCATGCCCCTGCTGCGTTACATCCATTCTGATGCTGTCTTTTAATTTAGGGCTGACCTCCCCTTTTAACTCGATTTTGATATCTTCTGATGCATGGGGAGATAAAATGACTTCTGTTGAAGAGGTATCAATAGCCAGCGCATTGACCTCGCTGCCTTCCACTATTTTCTCTCTATAGATTTCTTCTGTTTTTTTAAATCCTAACATTTTGTCACTCCTTCAATTTTGCTTCCTTTGTTACAGGCTGTTTTGATAACAGATGAACTCTCATGGCGGTTACATACTTACATGAAACAACCAGCATCCTCCGAGGAAATCTCTCGATAGTCCTCTTTAACACTATTCAATGAATAAGGCGATATCCCTTTTTAATTAACTGAAAAAGGGACACGATTGGTTATCATGTCCCTTCCTTGGATTATTCCATCCAGGAATACATATAGTTTTTGTCTTCGATATCGTGAGCTTTTTTGACGATTTTTAACGGACGGAATGTATCGATCATGACGGCGAGCTCGAGAGTTTCCTTTTTTCCGATACTCTTTTCAGTTGTGCCGGGATGCGGTCCATGAGGGATGCCGCTTGGATGAAGGGTGATCGATCCCTCGCTGATCCCCTTCCGGCTCATGAAGTTCCCTTCTACATAGTAGAGAAGTTCATCGCTGTTCACATTGCTGTGATAGTAAGGTGCCGGAATCGATTCCGGATGGTAATCATACAGTCGGGGCACAAAGGAACAAACGACGAAATTGTGCCCTTCAAATGTCTGGTGCACCGGAGGCGGCTGATGGACACGCCCGGTGATTGGCTCGAAGTCTTCAATATTGAAGACCCACGGGTACAGATAACCATCCCAGCCGACCACATCAAGCGGGTGATGATTCAGGACATGTGAATTCATCAATCCGCGGGATTTAGTGATGACTTCAAACTCCCCTTTTTCACTGAATGTTTCCAGCTTTTCAGGTCCCCGGATATCACGTTCACAAAACGGACTGTGCTCGAGCAGCTGGCCATATTCATTTCTATATCTTCTTGGAGTTGTAATTTGGCTGAAGGACTCAATAAAGAGAATCTTCGTGTCTTCTTCAGGCAGGACTCTATATATGGTGCCAATCGGGATGATGACGTAATCTCCTGGACGGTAGGTCAATGTTCCGAACATCGTTTCCACAGTCCCTTTTCCTCGATGGATATAAAGCATTTCATCTCCATCTCCATTGCGGTAGTAGCTTTCCATATTTTCAGTTGCCAGGACTGTACCGATGAGCAGGTCCTCATTCCCCAGCAAGTATTCTCTTCCTTTTAGAGCATCTCCCGACTTGGCTGCATTATCAGTCAATAAATGGCGGTGCTTCAGTTCTTGATTTTCTTCATATTGCGGCAGATAGGAGCCCAGCAGTTCTGCTTTCGCCACCTCCGTGGGCATATGGTGATGATACAGAATTGACTGAGTTCCCGAAAAGCCTTTCGTGCCCATCACTTGTTCCCGAAACAGCGTTCCATCGTCTTTCTTGAACATCGTATGACGCTTATGAGGGATTTTCCCCAGGGTGCGGTAATACATTAAAATCCTCCTTCCTTAATCTTATTACTCAATTTTCCCAAGCCCGTGATTTCAAGTTCCACAGTGTCTCCAGGCTCAAGCCAGCGGTGAACATCTGTGCCAAGTTCAAGAATGCATCCAGTCCCGACAGTGCCGGAACCGATTACCTCTCCTGGATAAAGGGTGACATCTGCGGAAGCCCTCTCAATCATCTCGGCGAATGTATAGTAAACGCTCTTGAAATTCCCGGAAGAAAGTTCCTGTCCATTCACCTTCGCTGTCATCTTCAAATCGTACCGGCCATCCTTTCGGTAGGGCTCCAGCTCATCCTTTGTCACGATATAGGGACCGATGGAGGTGGCAAAATCCTTCCCTTTAGCGGGACCTAATCCGACTTTCATTTCTTCTCTCTGAAGATCCCGTGCACTCCAATCATTCATGATGCAGTAGCCGAATATGAATTCTTCAGCGTTTTCTCTGCTGATATTCCGGCCTTCTTTGCCTATCACACAGGCAATTTCCAGCTCATAATCCAGCCAGCTGCAGTTTGCGGGACGTTGAATCGCTTCTCCATCTCCTTTTACAGCGAGATGATTCGAAAAATAAAAAACCGGCATTTCATACCATTCGGGAACGACATCCAGGCCCCGATTTCTTCTCGCTGTTTTCACATGTTCTTCAAAAGCATAGAAATCGCGGATACTGTTGGGCCGGGGGACAGGAGCTTTAACCAATACTTCCTCCATAGAATATATGCCCTTATCGGCCGGATTCATTTCCTGCAGCAACTTCATATTCTTCTCACTGTTTTCCAAAAAGGACAAGATATTATCTGGCAGGGCACCTTCACTTGCTTCATGGACATCCACTACTGTATGTTCATCCTTAAGGACGCCGAGCCTGAGTTCACCATCCCTGTTTTGATAACTAATAAATTTCATAGCCTCACCTTTTCCTGACCATTTCAAATGTCTCTGCCATAGGCTTTGTATACATCTGTCCGGCCATCCTCCCGACAGGCTTCAGTTGCTCGGTGTCAATTTTGCCGTTGTAATAAAGCTCGTCGGCCACACGGACATACTCCACCTTGCCGATGACCAGGCTACCTGATCCCGCTCCATCGCCGAAATGAAGCACCTGATGAAGGGAACATTCCAGCTGGACTTTGCTTTCCTTGACACCCGGAGGACTTACCATAACGGACTCCAGCTTGGTCAAGCCTGTTTCCTCAAACTCATCGATACCTGATTCATATTCAATTGCGGTATTATTCATCTGCTCTGTAAACTCTTCGCTCACGACATTAATAACGAATTCCTTAGTGCTCTCAATATTATTCAGAGTATCTTTCTTGCCGCCATCCGTTCCCCTTCTCATCGGTGAAAAACAGACAAGCATCGGATCTGCACTGATAGCTGTAAAAAAGCTGAAAGGAGCAAGATTGGCTTTTCCGTTTTCATCGAGAGTCGAGACAAAGGCGATAGGACGGGGAACAATCGATCCGACCAGCAGCTTATAAGCATCTTTCCACTCGAGCGTGTCCGGTTTAATTTCCATGGTTGCCCTCCTTCTCTTCTGCAATGACCTGTTTCAAGCCTTGAATAAAAAGTTGGTTGTCCGTTTCTGTTCCGATGGTGACCCTGACTGTAGTTGGAAAACCAAGCAATGTACCGGCCCGGACAATGATTCCATGCTTCAGCAGCCCGGCTGCCGCTATATCTCCTCTTATGCCGCAGTCCACCATGATGAAATTAGATTGTGAAGGAAAGCAGGTTAATCCCATTTTACTGAATTCAGCCTGCAGATAATTTCTTCCTTTTTCGTTCATCCTCGCACACTCTTCAATGAATTCCTGATCCTCGATCGCGGCAATGGCAGCTCCCTGGGCAAGCCGGCTGACATTGAACACATCTTTGACTTTCCTTAATTGGGTGGCAATTTCTTCATTCATCACGCCAAAACCGACACGAAGACCTGCTAATCCATATATCTTTGAAAAAGTCCGTAAAACAATTAAATTTTCAAACTGACCGAGGAGCGGAATGCAATGAAGATAGTCATCTGTCGTCACATATTCCACATAAGCTTCGTCCACTATGACAAGAATATCCTGAGGGACCTCTTCCAAAAACTTTAAGAGCTCCAGTTTTCCATTTATCGTCCCAGTAGGGTTATTCGGGTTGCAGACAAACACCATTCTGGTCCGCTCTGTAATCTTCTCCAGCATCCCTTTTAAATCGTGGACGCCGTCGACTAGGGGAACAATAACAGGTGTTCCTCCTTCTAAGAATACATTTGTCTGATACCTTGGGAATGTGACATCCGCCATCACAGCTTCGTCACCTTCGCTTATATACGCTCTCGTCAGCAGGCGGATCACTTCATCCGAGCCATTGCCGAACACAAGCTGTTCCGGTGCCGCATTTAGGAATTCACTTGTCTTCTTAGTCAGTTCCTGTGCCATGCCATCCGGATAAAGATAAATATCCGATCCTCCTGTACTCAGGTACGCTTTTACACTGGGGGAGCATCCATAGATATTTTCATTTTCCGAGAGCTTGCGAATTTCCGAGAGCCCCAGTTCAAGCTTAATTTCAGCGATACTCTTTCCAAGGACATAAGGCGCAATCTCTTCGACTCTCTTTCTCGTTTTAAATTTCACGGCCACCTTCGACCCCCGCTTTCTAGAAAAACTGTTTTCATATCGAATTGACATCTGCTGCAGAGTACTCAACCACATGCCTGCCTTCATTCCTATTCTCTTGCAAAATGAAAGGGAGTCCCTCCAAGGTTTCAATCTCCGCCTGCTATAAAAGGCTGATTGATATGTTTTCCTATTCCTTGTAGGGACATCCCTTTATGATGAGATGCCGCTTCCGGACTTCTCAGATACTATTTTATAAGTTGCCTCGGCGCTCCTGTTCACGCTCGATCGATTCAAACAGGGCCTTGAAGTTTCCTTCACCAAAACCTCTTGCACCTTTGCGCTGGATCACTTCAATGAAAAGTGTCGGCCTGTCTACAATCGGTTTTGTGAAGATTTGCAGCAGATATCCTTCATCATCCCTGTCCACGAGAATCTTCAATTCTTTGATTTTAGAAATCTCTTCATCGATCTCCCCTACACGCTCGGAAAGCATGTCGTAGTATGTGTCCGGAGTATCAAGGAACTCAACACCATTTTCCTTCAGGATGGAAATCGTCTCGACGATGTCTTCTGTCAAGATGGCGATATGCTGTACTCCAGGTCCGTTAAAGAATTCAAGATATTCCTGAATCTGCGATTTTCTCTTTCCATCAGCCGGTTCATTGATCGGGAACTTGATCCGGCCGCCGTTATGCATCACTTTTGACATCAAAGCTGAATATTCAGTGTTGATATCGTCATTTGTGAAGTGCCTCATTTCTTTGAAGCCCATGACTTTTTCGTAGTAGGAGACCCACTCTTCCATTCTTTCCACATTTCCTACTACATGGTCGACAGCGATGATTCCTGCATCTTTAAACGGAACTTTCATTTCCATCGCTTCGAATCCCGGCATGAATATACCTTTATAGTCCTTGCGTTCCACAAGAGTATGGATGGTATCACCGTATGTACCAATAATGGCTTTTTTCACTGTTCCGTTATCATCGGATAGTGTCATCGGCGGAGTGATTTCAATAGCTCCTCTGGATACAGCTTCACTGTAAGCCTTTTCAACATCATCCACAGCAAGAGCGATGTCCTTGATTCCGTCTCCATGCTGTTTTACAAAAGAAGCAACTCGGGAGCTTTCAGTAAGTGAACCGGTGATCAGCATCCGTACCTTGTTCTGCTGAAGAACATAAGATACGGTTTCACGGTTTCCTGTTTCAAGACCTGAATAAGCAACCATTTTGAAACCGAATGCTGTACAGAAATAATGGGCGGCTTGTTTTGCATTTCCTGTATAGTACTCGAGATAGTCTACGTCTCTTACCGGAAAGAAATCTTCTACCTTTTGATTTGTTTCAGCCATTTTACCTTGCATTGTAACAACCTCCATTTTTGTTTTAATCTGGTGATTATTTTTTAAAAGAGTTGTTGATTTCCGTTCCAGACGTACGACTCCGCGGGGCGTGCGGTGAATTTAAAAGCGGAAGCGGCCGTTCAGCGACGTACAGATTTTAGGGCTCTCGTATGAGATAAAGGAATCACGAAGAGCGCTAGCGATTCGATGATGACTTATCGCAAGGAGAGAGACCGAAATCTGCTAGTCGCTGGCCGCTGGAGCTAGATGAGCCTCCTCGGCTTTGCCTGCGGGGTCTCACCTGCCCGCTAGTCCCGCAGGAGATCGTACGACTTCCACTACAATCAACGCTTTGTTAAAAAGTAAAGTATAACAATCACTTAGAAAAAGACCTATTTTATTATTCTAAATATTATGATAGTTTTTGTTTCACCTTTTCTCAAGAGCGGGAGTTAAAGCAGAAACGCATCACCGCAGTAAAGCATTCAGCACTTAATCTCAGCTGCTTCGCGTTTGAAGAAGGATAGTAAACCCCCTCAAACTGAATATTCCTTTTGCTTCACTGGAGGAAGGTGTACCGCCTTGCCCTTCAATGCTTCCATAGCTTCCTGCAGGCTCTCGCTTGTGTTTGGATGCGGATAATAGGGATAAGAAAAATCTTCATCTCTACCTGCCATTTCCATCCCCACAGCTGACCCTGAAATCATTTCCACTGCTCCGCTGCCGATCATGTGAATTCCCAGAATCAAATCACTGGAAGAATCGGAGACAACCTTGATCAACCCTTCTTTTTCTCCAATAAGCTGGGCGAAACCGTTGCCTCCCATTGGATAGGTGCTCACAGAAATATCATGTTCCGCAGCAGCTTCCTTCTCAGTCAATCCGATTGAGGCGACCGGCGGAATGGTTTGGGCTACATCTGGCAGAAGCATGCCATCATACTCTGCTGCTAAGCCTGCAGCATTTTCCGCCGCCACTTTTCCCTGCCTGATCGCCTTGACAGCAAGCGGAGAGCCGTTAACCGCATCACCCACAGCATAAATGCCTGGTATAGATGTTCTGCACGTTTCATCGATTTCAATGAAATGATCTTCAGTGAGTCTCATCTTTAATCGATTAACCCCTAAGCCTTCTACATTGCCAATGAGCTTCCTTGCTGTAAAGAAGTAAGGGGATTCAAGTGTCACGGAGTCACTGCCTTCTTTTTCAAGCGAAATCGAAACTCCTTCAAGAGATTCTGAAACATCCACAGGGGTAAAGCCGGACAGCAGCTTCACCTTCATTTTCTTTAAAACCCTTGTCAGTTCTTTGTTGATCGAATCATCAAATGGAAGTACCCCATCCAGGACAAGCGTCACCTTCGTTCCTAACGCAGCAAAACTGGACGCCGCCTCGAGTTCAATATAACTGTTTCCATAAATGGCCAGCTCCTCAGGAAGATTGCTTAATTCATAGATAGAAAACTCGTCTAAGATTCTTCCGCTGTATCCTGGGATAAAAGAAGGCTGTTCTCTTTTAGCACCAGTGGCAATGATTGCGGATTGGAAAGAATAGACTGTAAAGCTGTGTCCATTTTCCACGCCGATTTTATTTTGGGAAAGAAATGATGCCGTGCCTTTTACAATTTCAACTTTATTTGCCTCGCAAAGTGAACTGACACCCTGTTTCAGTTGAGCTATTAAACTGTTTTTATAGTTTTGAAGTTTGGACAGGTTAACAGAAACATCACCTGAGTCCAGCCCCATCTTTTGATAGTGACTCATTTCTTTATGTTTCCTAGCTAACTGTGTAAAAACCTTAGATGGTATACAGCCCTTATTCAGGCACACGCCGCCCATATCTTCTTTTTCAACGAGCAGGACGGAAAGCCCCAGTTGTGCTGCTCTTATGGCAGCGTGATAACCGCCGGGACCACCGCCAATAATGACCAGCTCTCGTTCTTCAGCCAACTCGCCAACTACCATTTACATCAACTCCACAATCATAAGATTAGGATTTTCAATCAGTTCGGCAAATCGGTTCGTGAATGCTACCGCAGTCGCTCCATCAGCTGCCCTATGATCAAATGACATCGAAATATTCATCATGGAACGGATCACGATTTTATCTTTTTCATTGACCATCGGCCTTTTCTTTGTTTTATGAAAAGAGACCAAAGCCACTTCAGGATGATTGATGATCGGAGTTGCTCCGATGGATCCCCCCATCGGCCCCACATTGGAAATCGTGAAGGTGCCTCCCGTTACCTCCCTGGAGACGAGCTTGTTCTCCCTGGCTTTCAAGGTGCTGGCCTTCATTTCAGAATGGATTGTCTTTAACGACTTACTTTCCACATTCTTGACCACCGGCACAATCAGACCATCTTCTGTATCTGTTGCTACCCCGATATTATGATCCTTGATGAAGGTAATCTGTTCTTTTTCTTCATCCACTCTTGCATTGAAGATCGGAAACTCCTTCAGCGCAATGGATAGGGCTTTTACAAAAAAGGCTGAGGCGGAAATATTGGTATCCGCTTGCTTCAGTTGATTTCTTAACAGCATCATGTTCGTGACATCAATTTCCTCAAAATGGGTACAGTGAGGAATCGTCATCAGGGAGGACTTCATTTTCATGCCGATCTGCTTACGCCTGCCCCTGAACGGAATGCTTTCACTATTCATTGAGACAGCAGGCTTATTTTCAGCCAGAACGGTTTCTGTAACCTCTTTCGAATCAGAAGGAGATCCCCCATCTCCTTCTACGAATCTCATAACATCTTCATCTGTTATCCTTCCGGCTGCCCCTGTTCCTTCAATCTTTGTTATATCAACGCCTTGTTCTCTCGCAATTTTTCTCGTATAGGGAGCTGCCAAAATTCTCTTTCTGCTCCGGGGAAGGTTAGAAGAGGACGCTGCTGCTGCGACGGTTTCCCGCGCTTCCTTGTTTTCTTGAGTTTTCTCTGGTCTCTGTTTGGTAATTTGAGCTGCTTCCATCACTAAGACGACCGTTCCTACTTCTATCGTGGTTCCTTCTGAAACTAATATCTCTTTGATCGTCCCGGCTGCAGGAGAAGGGATTTCCGCAGTCATTTTATCTGTCTGCACTTCTACCAATGGCTGATCGGCCTTTACTGAATCACCGGCTTTTACGAAGAAATGGCTGACATGCGCCTCTGTCATCCCCTCGCCGATATCATGCAGTTTAACTTCCATCCTCTCCACCCCCTAGAATTTTGCTGCTTTCTCAACTGCCTTCAGCACTCTTTCTGAAGTCGGCAGATAGTAATCTTCGAACCCGAAATACGGTACAGGTGTATCAAAACCGGTCACTCTCTCAACAGGTGCTTTCTGATAGAGAAAAGAAGTATCGTTGATGATGGCCAGTACGTCATTCCCCACACCACCGGTAGCATGCGCTTCGTGGACTACCACTGTTCTTCCTGTCTTCTGTACAGAGTCTGCTATGATATCTTTGTCGATGGGATAAAGTGTTCGAAGGTCAATTACCTCACAGCTGATTCCTTTGCTCTCAGCTTCCTTAGCGGCTTGTGAAGCGACCGGAACCATGGCTCCCCAGGCGATGATTGTCACATCTTCTCCTTCCTTGACCACTTTTCCTTTTCCAAGCTCGATTGAATATTTCTCTTCCGGCACTTCCTGTTTGGCAGCACGGTAAATCCGCATTGGCTCAAGGAACAGGACAGGATCCGGATCCTCGATGGCTGCTATCAGCAAACCTTTTGCATCATAAGGATTTGAAGGGCAGACGACCTTCAGTCCAGGCATATGTGTGAAAATCGCTTCCGTACTGTCTGAGTGAATCTCGGGTGCGCGGACACCCGCTCCATAAGGTGCACGGACTACAAGCGGACAGGTGAAATGCCCAAGTGTTCTTGCACGCAGCCTCGACGCATGGGTCATCAGCTGTTCATAGGCCGGGTAAATGAAACCAAGAAATTGAATTTCCGCTACCGGGATGAAACCATTTGCCGCCATACCGATGGCTGCCCCGATAAAACCTGCTTCACTTAAAGGAGTGTCCATGACCCTGTCTTCACCGAACTCTTCCTGCAGTCCATCCGTTGCCCGGAAGACCCCGCCGTTTTTTCCGATATCCTCTCCAAGAAGGAGAACGTTCTCTTTCTCCTTTAGCATGATGCGCATTGCATCCGTGATGGCACCGACCATTGTCATCTGATTCGTTTTCACCGCAGTCTTCATCATCCTTCACCTCGCAGCTGCCCGAGCAGCAAATCTTTCTGCTCTGAGATTGTCCATGTCGGCTTTTCAAATACATAATCAAAGATGACAGCAGGATCCGCTTCCGGATAGCTCTCTAATTCTTCCACAGCTTGATTGACTTCAGCTGTACTTTCTTTTTGCAGGGAATCAGCCCACTCCTGGTCCCACCAGCCCTGTTGCTCCATGAATCTTTTAAGCCTGTCGAGCGGGTCGCCAAGTTTTCTTCGTTCATCGCTTTCCTCTTGGTTTCTATATTTCGTCGGATCGTCAGCCGTTGTATGTGCTCCATACCTCCAAGTCACCGCTTCGATCAGTGTCGGCCCTTCTCCATTTCTTGCCCGCTCTAATGCTTTTAACGTCTGGAAGTAAACCGCAAAGATATCATTTCCATCGATACGGACACCTGGGATATCATAAGCAAGAGCTTTTTGGGCGATCGTTTTGGTTTTCATCTGCTTTGCCATGGGTACAGAGATAGCATATCCGTTATTTTGGTTAAAAAAGACAACGGGCGCATTCAAGACGCTGGCAACATTCAGGCCTTCATGAAAATCACCTTCTGAAGTAGCGCCGTCTCCAAAGTAGACAATCGCAGCATTTTTAGTGCCTTTCCGCATTTCAGCATAAGCTGCTCCGGCTGCATGGGGAAGCTGGGTCGCAATCGGAATACCAGGCGGAAAGATTTTTTTCCCTTCCGGAGGGACGCATCCTTCATTTCTTCCTTTCCAGAACAGAAGGATATTTCTCAATGAATGCCCAAAAGTCATCGCCGCCCCGTGATCACGGTAGGAAGGAAACATCCAATCTTCATTCCCAAGGGCTATTGAACTTCCAACCTGTGAAGCTTCCTGTCCCTCAAAGGGGGCATAAGTTCCAATACGTCCCTGCCTCTGCAAGCTGATGGATTTTTTGTCAAATGTCCTGATCCTCACCATATGCCGGTAAAAATTCCTGGCCAGTTCTTCTGTAATACGCTCATCTCTTTCTCCCACAAACTTGCCGTCGTTATCTATTACTCTATAAATCGGGAATTGTTCTTCCATCTCTTCACCTCTAGTCTTTTAATGGAATTTCTTACGTACGTACGGACCACTTTGGTCTCTTCATATGAGAGAAAAAGCTGTTTCGGCGGGAGCGTGTATGGATAAGATTTTCACAGTACCGGTCAGCCGCTTCCACAGATGTGATGCCTTCTCTTTCCGCCTGTGCATAGATTCTTTGCAGGGAATTATAAATAGTTCTCGTCTTCTGCAGCACCCGCTCCTTATTCGGTTCATATAATTCATCCGCTACCTGAATCAGGCCTCCTGCGTTCACAATATAATCCGGGGCGTACAGGATCCCTCTTTCATGCAGTCTTTTGCCATGTTTCATCTGAAGCAGCTGGTTGTTGGCCGACCCCACTACAGCTTTCCCTTTCAGCTTTTCAACCGTCTCGTCATTGATGATGCCGCCGATTGCGCAAGGCACGAACACATCCGCATCAACAGAATAAATTTCATCACCTGAAACGACCTTGATGGCCACTCCTTTTTCTTTCGCTCTGGATACCAGGTCATCGATCGCATGCTGATTGATATCCGCGATATAGAGCTCTGCTCCTTCATCCATAAGGCGTTCAGCGACCTTAATGCCGACTTTTCCAAGTCCTTGGATGGCGTAGCTTCTTGCTCCCAAGTCCTCTTCGCCCCAAATGGTTTTGTTGGTAATCTGCAGTCCGTAGATGACCCCCATGGCTGTCGGGATGGAAGAATCACCGCTGCCCCCGTATTCTTCATTGACTCCGACAATACAATTCGTCTCTTTCAACGCATAAATGAAATCTTCTGGTGTTGTCCCCATGTCTGTACCTGTATAGAATCTCCCATTCAATGATTCTACGAATTGTCCGAAAGCACGGAACAATTCCGGGTTCTTATCTTTTTGAGGATCGCCGATTATGACTGCTTTCCCTCCGCCGAAATCCACGTCTGCTGCGGCACATTTATAGGTCATTCCCCTTGATAATCTCAAAACATCTTCCAAAGCTTCATCCACTGATTTATATGGTCTCATCCGGCAGCCGCCTAATGCGGGCCCGAGTGTCGTATTATGTATGGCAATGATCGCCTTCAAACCGGTCTCTTCATCATTGCAGAACACCACTTGTTCATGCTCACGAATCTTTTCAAACATATCCATGAAATCATCTCCTATACCCTTTTGTTTGAAACCGCTTACAAATTCCGACACAATGCATCGGAATCATTCTCCCTTATTCCCCATCATCTCTATCTTTTGTTTCGGAAGGATAACCTGTTTCACTTCGCCAATCCCTATCAGGCCATTCTCATTTCTAGCCTCTACTTTTGTTATTACGACATTGGCACAGAGGTCGGTCAGCGTTGCCGTAACGGTTACCGTTGTCCCTTCCTGGCTGGGAGCGATATGCTTCATGGAAACCGCGCCTCCCATCCCCTCTTCATCTTCTTCCAGGAAAGGAAGGATGATCTTCCTTGACGCCCACTCCATGTGATAAACCATGGTAACAGTAGAGTAAACAGGATGAACAATTTCCCCTTCGAATTGGGCAAACATTTCAGGAGTCACTGTGGCAGTAACAGAAGCTGTCTGTCCCACCATCATGCCGTTCTTCATATTGCCCCCTCCTTTTTAACCCTTTTCTGCATAAAACATATAACGTTTATTCAACGATATAATAACATTTTGTATAATAAATAGTCAATAAATTGTAAAGATTTAAATTAGTTTGATAAAGGTAAGCGTGAGAGAGCTTTATCACGGGTTGTGACATTCTTGCCCAGGAAAGCGGATGCCAGGCAAATACCGATACTTTTGGAAGATCCATTTTGTTGTGTGATATTGCTTTCAATAGAGCGGAGAGGTTCTTTAGGATTCTATGCATTTATTTAGCTGCATTCTGTGGAGTAGTGGAAACGGTCGGGCATGACCATGCTGTCGCGTCCGCCGCTCCACAATAAGCAAATATTCTTCTTATGAAGATTAGTGGACGAAAAGTGGACGCACCTCAGGCAGCCCCGGCAGGCAAATATTCTCTTGAGGTTACTTGACCGCGAGGGCCAGGCGCTGGAACTTGGCGGCACCTAGTCCACAGAAACTCGTCCTTCTTC
The DNA here is from genome assembly GCF_008180615.1 of Rossellomorea vietnamensis. Classification (GTDB taxonomy): domain Bacteria; phylum Bacillota; class Bacilli; order Bacillales; family Bacillaceae_B; genus Rossellomorea; species Rossellomorea vietnamensis_D. The sequence goes on along the minus strand of NZ_VTEH01000005.1, from coordinate 54,574 downwards.
CGCTCAAAAGAACAAAAGCGGAGCGCCTTGTCCAGCCCCGACAGGCAAACGTTCCTCAGAGAAAAAAGGCGCACTTTCCTTAATTCTTTGAGGGTTACTTGACCCCGAGGGGCCAGGTGCTGAAGCTGGACGTGAATAATATAGCTATAAGTTATCCACTGAGGGTGATTTTTTAATTCATAAACAACAAAAAAGGATGGGGTCTCCATCCTTTTTTCTGTCAGGCAAGTATCGCTTTGTCGCTTGCCATTTGTGTTCCTCTGATTCTTTGAAACTCTTTTAACAATCCTTGAACAGTCAATTCCTTCTTTTGTTCTTCACTGACTTCAAGGATGATTTCCCCTTTATCCATCATGATCAGCCTGTTTCCAAGGTCAATCGCCTGCTGCATATTATGAGTGACCATCAATGTTGTCAATTGATACTTATCAACAATTTCCTTGGTTAAATTGGTGATCAGCTCTGCACGAGATGGATCCAGTGCGGCGGTATGCTCATCCAGAAGGAGAATCGACGGTTCAGTGAATGTCGCCATCAGCAGAGACAAGGCCTGCCGCTCACCGCCTGAAAGCAGCCCGACTTTTGCATTCAAGCGATTTTCCAAATTAAGGTGAAGAGACTCCAGAACCTCCTTGAAGTACTCTCTTCTTCTTTTGGTGACTCCGCTTTTAAGTGTCCTTCGTTTATTCCTTGAATAAGCCATGGCGAGATTTTCTTCAATCGTCATGGTTGGTGCGGTACCAGCCATAGGATCCTGGAAAACCCGTCCAATCAGATTGGAACGTTTGTATTCCGATACTTTTGTGACATCCTTGTCATCAATGATGACTTCTCCTGTATCCGGGGTCAGTACTCCAGAGATCATGTTCATCAGGGTTGATTTTCCCGCCCCATTACTTCCGATGACTGTGACGAAATCACCGGGATTCATCGTCAGGCTGACATCTCCAAGTGCCACTTTCTCATCAGGTGTTCCTTCATTGAAAATTTTATGGATTCTATTTAATTGTAACACCGCTCTCATCCTTCCCCTCTGGAGTTAAAGCGAGCTCCTGAAGCCGCTGGGCATGTTTCGCAGCCTTACGTTTTCTTTCTTTATAGCGGTCCATGAATCTTGGCATCACCAGTGCCAGAATGACGATGGTTGCCGTAATCAGTTTCATATCGCCCGTTTCAAGGAATTCAACACGCAATGCCATGCTGACAACGATACGGTAAATGATTGCCCCTCCAATAACAGCAAGTGTCGTTCTGACAATAGTCTTAGTACCAAAAAGAGCCTCACCGATAATAACGGATGCCAAACCGATGATGATCATCCCGATCCCCATACCTACATCGGCAAAACCTCCATATTGAGCAATCAATGCCCCTGAAAGCGCCACCATGGCATTAGAGATTCCAAGTCCTAAAATAATCAAAAGGTTTGTATTTGCAGAGAAACTTCTAATCATCCTCTGATTATCACCAGTCGCCCTTAAAGCTAATCCAATCTCAGTACGAAGAAATCTATCTGTTAAAAATTTAATCAGGAAAGTGACAATAATCATAAAGAAAAGTATGCCCCAAGTGTTAGGAAGAAACTCTCCAAGTCCGATAGCAGACAGCATATTATTCAGCGCTGAATCTATCCCCAGCTTTGACCAGATGCTTTCCACTGTTGTAAATGATGTTTCCTGATTCAACAGTGGCACATTAGATCTGCCCATGATTCTCAAGTTTATTGAATACAAGGCAATCATCATTAAAATACCAGATAATAAGGCATTAATTTTTCCGAAGGTATGAAGTACACCTGTAATACAACCTGCTGCAAAACCAGCTGCCACAGCCAGTATTGTTGCTATGAAAGGATTCATACCACTTACAACAAGGGTGGCAGCAACTGCCGCCCCTGTCACAAAACTTCCATCTACAGTCAAGTCTGGAAAATCCAATATTCGGAAAGAGAGGTATACTCCCAGCGCCATTATCGCGTAGATGATCCCTGATTCAAAGGAACCAAAAATTGCAGTAAACACGATGCATCACCCCTTCTTATTCTCCTTCAAAAAACTCTCCAAGCTCGCTCCATTCTTTTTTTACTTCAACGCCTTGTTCTTCTGCAGCTTCCTTATTTATCATCAGTTGGAAGCTTTGCGGATATTCAATATTGATTTCAGATGGTTCGTTCTCTCCTTTGAGAATTTTAACGGCCATAAGTCCAGTCTCGTAACCTAAATCACTATAACTAAACCCACTGGCTGCAACTGCTCCACGCTTCATTGAATCCAATTCACCCACGAAAAGAGGAATGTCCTTATCATTTGCTACTGAGATAACAGATTCCAACGCTGACACTACTGTATTATCAGTAGGGACATAAATGGCATCGACTCGGCCGACCAAAGACTCTGCAGCTTGTTTAACTTCAGCAGAGGTAGAAACTGAAACTTCTGTAATTTCTGCTCCATTTTCTTTTGCAAGTTTCTCTACTTCCTTGACCTGAACCTCTGAATTTTGTTCACCTGAATTATAAATGACTCCAATATTCTTTGCCCCAATTTCTTCGGTTATGAAATTGATGGTTTTAGAAATTGCTTCCGGATGTGTATCTGATGTACCAGTAATGTTATCACCCGGCTTGTCAAAGGCTTCAACCAGCCCTGCCCCCACTGGATCAGTTACTGAGGTGAATACGATGGGAATATCCTTTGTCGCATTCAAAGCACTTAAAGCACTTGGTGTTGAGTTAGCAAAAATCAAATCGACTTTGTCTCCAACAAAGTTATTAGCAATAGACTGCGCATTGCTTTGTTCCCCTTGCGCAATCTGCAAATCAAACTCAACATTATCCCCTTCTTTATACCCATTCTCTTCAAGTGCTTTTTTGAACCCTTCATAAGCTGCATCCAGCGAAGGATGTTCAACAATTTGACTTACCCCGATCTTGTACATTTTATCCCCTGATGCCGCATCCTTATCACTGCCGCACCCTGCTAGCATCAGTGACCCTGCCAAAACAGAACTTAATAACAGCAAACTCTTTCTCAACTGAAATCCCCCTTTGTTCTATCAAGAATATTTATATACAGGGGCATGTACCCCTCCATATCAAAAAAGGTTCCTAAAGGCGAATGGTTGATAGTCGTTTTGCATTCTTCTATCGCCAGGATCTTTCACTTTATCGCTTTAGTGTGATGAAATTCATTGTCTTCGTAATTACAACGTTATAGTATCACCGAAGTAAAGATAAAGTCAATAATATTCCGAAAATTTAAAAATTAGTATCATTATATATTGTTTCAATCTTTAAAGCTATATTCTATTTTTAATTACTGCTTTTCCTTATAAAATAATGACAGGCATAGAAGGTTTATTCGGTTTCGTGAAAATATAATGATTCAGCTTTTTGATTATAGGAGCTTTCCTGAGCCTGGACTCATTTCTTGGGAACATCATCTCTTGGTGGCCGACGCTTTCTTGTACCCAAGCCAGACTCTTGGGAACATCATCTCTTGATGGATGACGGTTTCATGTATCCGAGCCAGACTCTTGGGAACATCATCTCTTGGTGGTCGACGCTTTCTTGTACCCAAGCCAGCCTCTTGGGGACATCATCTCTTGATAGAAGACCACTTCATGTACCCAAGCCTGCCTCTTGAGGACATCATCTCTTGGTAGGTGACGGTTTCATGTATCCAAACCAGCCTCTTGGGGACATCATTTCCTGGTGGTCGACGCTTTCTTGTACCCAAGCCAGCCTCTTGGGGACATCATCTCTTGGTGGGTGACGGTTTCATGTATCCAAACCAGCCTCTTGGGGACATCATCTCCTGGTGGCCAACGCTTTCTTGTATCCAAGCTAGGTACTTGAGAACATGATCTCTTGGTGGCCGACGCTTTCATGTACCCAAGCCAGCCTCTTGAGGACATCATCTCTTGATAACAGCAGCGATTACGGTGCCCATACCAGCACTTGCAGGCTGCGTCCTGTGCAACGCCCCTTTCAGAGAAGCTTCACGCCTACAACACACAAAAAAAAAGACGAACATAATTGTCCGTCTTCACACCAGTTTTTCCGCTCCAGCAGTTAAGCATTCTCTCGCTTCTATGATCATTCTTTCAAACAATTCTGCAACGGTCGGGATATCGGCAATCAAGCTGCTCACCTGTCCGCCATTGATGAAACCTTCATCCAGCCTGCCTTCCAATGCACCTTTTATGTGATAATCCTCGGAAGTGATCCTCGCAAAGCCGGCTGAATCCATGCCTTCTTTTTCATGAGCCAAAAGCTTATCCGCATAGGGTGTTTTCATGATCCTGCGGACACGGCCGACGCTTCTTCCGACAATCACTGTTCCCTTATCATCTGCTTCCAGCAAGGTATTTTTATAGTTTTCATGGAAAGGAGCCTCGACAGTAGCAATCAACCGTGTACCCATTTGAACCCCCGATGCGCCGAGGGCAAGCATGGCAGCAAGCCCTTTCCCGCTTCCAATTCCGCCGGCAGCTATAACGGGGATGTTCACTGCTTCTAAAATCTGTGGAATCAAGGTGAGTGTCGTCGTTTCGAGGCTCGAATTGATTCCGGCCGCTTCATAGCCTTCCGCCACAATGATATCTGCCCCTGCCTGCTGGGCTTTCACGGCTTGCTTTGCCGAAGCGACCACGCAGATGACCTTAATCCCTCTCTCTTTAAAAACAGGGATGAGAAGTGCAGGGTTTCCTGCAGAAAGAGAGACAGCTGCAAGATCATGTTTCAAAACAAGGCCTGCTATTTCTTTTAAATGTTCCGTGACAGAGATGGGGATGTTGAGGGCAAAAGGTTTCTCTGTCAGCTTCTTTGTTTCAAGAATGATTTCTTCCACTTCTTCGGGGGGCATCGTTCCAGCCCCGATGGTTCCGAGTCCTCCGGCTTCCGAGACGGCTGAAGTCAGCTGGGCATTGCTGATATTCCCCATTCCTCCTTGCAGAATGGGATAGGAGATTCCAAGAATTTCAGTTACTTTGTCCACTGCACTTTCCCCCTTTTCAATCCAGGATCAATGGGTGATCAAACATGTTGTAGGACTGATCTTTATTCGTCATTTCATTTCCCTCTTGGTATACTTCTTCGAAAAATTGCGATGCCGGTTTTGCCAGCACTTTGTAATAATTACTGAATAGAGAGGCCGCATGAGCTCCCAGCCATTTATCAGGCAGGAGTTCTTCAGGAAGTCCCGGGTCCACGAACAGGAACTTCCTGTATTCATGGACAAGTTTCGTCCTTTCCACAAAGCATTGTGCTTCTGTCATTTCGCCTTTTTCAATTTTGTTTTTGTCTATGATAAATTTCTGGCTGTATTCGGAAATGAATTCAGCATATCGGTCATTGATTTCCTGCAGGTCCCAGCTCTTGCCGATGATCCGTTGATCTTCATTCGGGCCATCGTACCTGGCAATGAAGAAATCCACATATTGCTTGATATCATACTTGTCAATAAGATCATAGACCTGCTTGTCCAGGTTATTCGGTGAAATCCAGCAGCTGTTGGAAAGGGTGCCAAAACCGCTCCATACCAGCTCTTTTCGCAGTTCGTCCCTTACATTGCGGATCTCTTCGGGAATGGTATACATAAGAATGCGCCATTGTCCGTCCCATTTTTCCGTCTGCAGTTTAAAAATACGCTGTGCAGCCTCTTCCATACGTTTCAGTCCGCGCTCTGTCAAAGAATAGTAACTCTTGTTGCCCTGCTTTTCAGATTGGACCCAGCCCTGTTTGTTCATCCTTGAAATGGCGGCCCTTACTGCCTGGTCATTATGTCCGAACTCCCTCAGCAGTTTAATCAAGCTCCCAATCCAGATTTTATTTCCATAGTGCCTTATGTAATCTCCATATAAAGTGAAAATCATTGATCTTGTATTCAACCTGCTCGCCTCTTTCTACCTTTCACACACGATATTTTATCAGCATAATATATCTGTGACGTCCAAATTACGTTAAAGATTATTCTATCATAGAAAATGAATCTTTTTAAGCAAAAAGTATGATTTTTAGCACTTTTATGAAAATATCAACCTGCAAAAACACCTATTAATATTATATTAAAAAAACTCCATGAAGACATACGTCTCCATGGAATGTCCTTTCTATATGGACGTGACTACTTTCTAAAAAAAAACAACTCTGCTTCAGAACCTATTCCACCCGCTCGACAATCGTGGCGATTCCCTGCCCGACTCCAATACACATAGTCGCCAGCCCATGCCTGACGTCTCTGCGCCTCATTTCGTAAAGAAGGGTCGTCAGTATCCTCGCGCCGCTTGCCCCCAAAGGATGTCCAAAAGCAATTGCTCCTCCATTGACATTAACGCGTGCTGAATCAAGCCCCAGCTCTCTGATACAAGCCAGTGACTGCGAGGCGAATGCTTCATTCAATTCTATCAAGCCAAGATCTTGCTCCTCCAAGTCAGCTCTCTTTAATGCCTTTCGAGTTGCATGGATTGGTCCGAGACCCATGACAGAAGGTTCCAGGCCAGCTGTTGCGGAAACGACATACTTAGCCAGGGGCTTTAATCCCAGTTCTGCCGCTTTTTCTGCGGTCATCAACAGCAGCGCAGAAGCACCGTCATTCACTCCGGAAGCGTTGCCTGCTGTCACGGTTCCATTCTCAAAAAGCGGTCTCAGCTTAGAGAGCTTTTCCATGCTGGAGTCCGGCCGCGGATGCTCATCCTTATCAATTACAATCTCATTGCCTTTCCGGTCCTTGTAGATGACAGGAACGATTTCTTCTTGAAAGACTCCTGATTCCATCGCTTCTTTCGCCTTCAATTGGCTGTGTAGAGCGAACTTATCCTGTTCCTCTCTTGAAATAGCAAATTGCTTTGCAACATTTTCAGCAGTTTCCGGCATGCTGTCTGTTCCATATCTCTGGGCTAGACGGCTGTTGATAAATCTCCAGCCAATGGTTGTGTCAAACATCTCCATATTTCCCCGCGGAAATTCTTTTTCAGGTTTAGCCATGACAAAAGGTGCCCTCGTCATGCTCTCTGTTCCGCCGGCTATAAAGACATCTCCCTCTCCAGCAAGAATGGCCCTGGCTGCATAGTTAACTGCATCGAGACCAGAACCGCATAACCGGTTGATTGTCGTTCCCCCTGTTTCAACCGGCATGCCTGCCAATAGGGCGGACATTCTAGCCACATTGCGGTTGTCTTCTCCTGCGCCATTGGCGTTCCCCAGGACGACTTCTTCCACCAGCTCCGGTGGCATCTCCGGATTTCTTTCCATCAGAGCTTTGATGACGATTGCTCCTAAATCATCCGGGCGTATGTTTTTCAAAGCGCCTTTGTATTTTCCGATAGGTGTGCGGACAGCATCAACAATGACAACTTCTCTCATTGCAGTCCCTCCTTTATTTGTTTGTGTAGTCGTATACTCCTCGTCCTGATTTTCTTCCCAGTCTTCCTGCTTTCACATACTTCTCAAGCAGAGGTGCAGGGCGGTACTTCTCCCCAAGCTTTTCATGGAGATACTTCAGATTATTGAGCCTGGCATCTAAACCGACAAGGTCTCCAAGCTCAAAAGGACCCATCGGATAATTCAAGCCAAGTTTGATAGCCTTATCGATTTCTTCAGGAGTCCCCAGACCTTCCTGCAGCATATAGAAAGCCTCGTTGCCGACAAGGGCAGATATGCGGCTCGTGACAAAACCCGGAAACTCATTGATTACAACTGTTTCTTTGCCCATCTTTTTGGCGGCAGCTTCAACAAATTGTGCCGTTTCATCGCTTGTTTCCAGTCCGCGGACAATTTCCACAAGCGGCATTTTATGTACAGGATTAAAAAAGTGCATGGCAATCACTTTTTCAGGTCGTTTGGTAAATGAAGCTATTTCAGTAGGACTCATAGTTGATGTGTTTGTGGCAAAATAACAAGACGGGTTGGCATGCTCATCAATTTTTTCAAATACTGCTCGTTTTATTTCTGTCTTTTCAGGAACCGCTTCAATGACAAGATCTGCATCTTTCACAGCTTCAGCCATATCCGTTGAAAATGTTAATCTTTCCTGTGCAGCACCGCTGTCTTCTTGGGACAGCTTTCCGCGGTCGACTCCTTTTTGAAAAATAGAAGAGAGCTCTCCCTGTGCACTGTCCAGCTGTCTTTGTTCAATATCGACGAGTGTTGTCTGGAATCCGCCGACCGCACTTACGTATGCAATCCCCCTGCCCATGACACCGGAACCAATCACTATTAATTTATTCATCGTCCAGCCTCCTCATAAGTCGAGTTTCTTCATTAATATAAGCATCAAGGGACTGGTGCCTATCCAGGTGAACTGGAAGACCCGCAGTCCCGAGCATGCTGATTCATTTTACAAGCCGAATGGATTTAATGGACGGCTGCCAAAGTAAGAAATGATACTCTTCGTTTCTGTATACAGATCGAGGGTTTCGATACAAAGCTCTCTTCCGAAACCGGATTGCTTATAGCCACCGAACGGAGTCCCAGGGAATGCTGAGAATGGACAGTTGATCATGACAATTCCAGCCTGGATTGCTTTCGAGACTCTTGTCGCTTTTGCATAATCAGTTGTCCAAAGAGCAGAACCAAGTCCATAGAGAGTATCATTGGCAAGCTTGATTGCTTCTTTTTCGTCACTGAATTTCATGACCACCACAACCGGTCCAAAAATTTCTTCTCTTACTGCTTTCATTTCATGGTTTACGTCTGTAATGATGGTCGGCTCATACCAGTGGCCGTTTTCGAACCCTTCTACAGTTCCGCGTTTACCACCGGCAAGAATTGTCGCTCCTTCTTCTTTCGCTGACTGCACATAACCATCAATCGTTTTCACTTGATTGTCATCAATGATGGCACCGATATGTGTTCCTTTATCAAACGGATCACCAAGGGAAAGCTGTTTTGTTTTAGCAACGAACTTCTCCATGAACTCATCATAAATATCTTCATGAACATATAATCTTGAACGCGCCTCACAAGACTGCCCAGTATTATAGAAGATTCCGAACAGGGAACCGTCAACAGCTGCGTCCACATCTGCATCTTCGAATACGATGTTCGGGGATTTCCCGCCAAGCTCCAATGTTACACGCTTCAGTGTCTGAGATGCTCTTTCCATAATATTTTTACCGATTGGCGTGGAACCTGTGAATGCTACTTTATCCACTTGATCATGCTCGACAAGGTAATTTCCGATTGTGGAACCTGATCCAGGAATAACGTTGACTACTCCCTGCGGCACTCCCGCTTCGATACAGATTTCACCCAGTACAATGGCTGTAAGCGGAGTAAGAGATGCAGGTTTAACGACTACAGAACATCCAACTGCAATAGCCGGTGCAACTTTCCATGCTGCCATCATGAGAGGATAATTCCAAGGAATGATTTGAGCGCAGACCCCTACAGGCTCTTTTTCAGCTACGTTCTGGAACTGGCCAGGCACATTGTTGACAGTTCCGCGGTGTCCTACAATGGCACCTGCGTAGAATTCAAAATCTTCGATGGCCTGCATGACCTGGCCTTGTGCTGCTGATAAGGATTTGCCGCTGTCCATAATTTCCAGAGCCACCAGCTCATTGAAGCGTGATCTCATGATACCGGCAATTTTCATCATGATTCGTTGACGCTTATTAACCGGGAACTTCTTCCACTTTCCTTTATCGAAGGCATCTCTTGCCGCTTGGACAGCGCGCTCTGCATCTTCCGTCGTTGCTTTTGCAACAGTGGCAATGGCTTCTCCTGTTGCCGGGTTGTATGTAGTGAATGTTTCTCCGGAGCCGTCCGTTCTTTCTCCATTGATAATCATTCCATAATGTTCACGCTTTGTTTCAAGGACTTCGAAATTTTGCTCTTTTACAGTTGCCATTTTCTCATCTCCTCAATATTATTTGCCTTGGAATACAGGCTTTCTCTTTTCCAGAAATGCACCGACACCTTCGCGGTGGTCTTCACTTTGACCGGCAATCCTCTGCCCGTAAGCTTCTTTTTCCAAATACTCTTCCAGACTGCAATGATAGCTTTCATTCAGGTATCGTTTGATCAAACCGATTGCTTTTGTTGGCATATTGGCAAGCCTTTCTGCATACGCCGTCACTTCGGCCTCCCATTCATCGAGGCCTATCACTTTATTGGCAAGACCAAGCTCTTCTGCCTTGCCTGCAGAGATTTTTTCACCAAACACAGCCAGTTCCAAAGCTTTGGCATGGCCAACAAGCCTGGTCAGATAGTAGAGGTTGCCTGAATCCGGTACAAGGCCCACGTGAATGAAGGCTTCTACAAAACCTGCTTTCTCCGAGAGCAATCGGAAATCGCAGGCCAATGCCAGGCTCATTCCTGCTCCGGCCGCAACTCCATTTACCGCGGCGATGACCGGTTTTTCACAAGCGGCCAGTTCTTTGACCATTGGACCATAATGATTTCTCAGCACCTCACCGTGGTCCATATCTTCACTTACTTCACTTAAATCCTGTCCTGAGCAAAACGCCCTGCCTTCTCCTGTTATTACAATGGCGCGGACCGCTTCATCCCTTGAAGACTGCTTCAGTGCTTTGGCAATCTCCCTATTCATATTAGCTATGAAAGCATTAAGCTTATCCGGGCGGTTCATGGAGATCCAGGCCACTCCATTCCTGACTTCATAGAGGATCGTCTCAAACATGGTGATGCCTCCTTTACTTTCCTTTATACTGCGGTTTTCTTTTTTCGATGAATGCGTTCATTCCCTCTTTTTGATCCTCGGAAGCGAAGAGCAAACTGAAGTTTTTACGTTCATACTGCATGCCTTCATACAGAGAATAATCGACAGCTTTCAAGACGGACTCTTTTATCAAACGGATCGACAACGGAGGCTGTTTGGACAGCCTGCCTGCAAACTTCTTTGTTTCTTCAAATAAAAGTTCCCTGGCCACTACCCTGTTGATGATTCCAAGCCGATGAGCCTCTGAAGCCGTCATCCTGTCACCTGTCATCAGCCATTCCATTGCACGGGTTTTGCCGATCAGCTTCGTCAATCTCTGGGTTCCGCCTGCACCAGGCATCACCGCAAGGCTTACTTCAGGGAAGCCGAACTCTGTATCATCTGCAGCAAACAGCATGTCACAGCATAACGCCAGCTCGAAACCTCCGCCAAGTGCAAACCCTTGTACCGCCCCGATTATTGGCTTCTTCACTGCCGCTAACCGGTCCCAGTCGGCAAACTGGTTCATCAGTTCGAAATCGATGGCATTGTCATTGGCCATTTCAGCTATATCGGCTCCGGCAGCGAATGCCCTGCCTTTTCCGGAAAGAAGGATGACCTTTACTTCCTGATTTCTATCAAAGCTTTCAAAAGCCGATAGTATTTCGGATACCATTCCCCTGTTTATCGCATTCAGCACTTTTGGGCGGTTGAGCTCGACAAGGCCGATGCCGTCTTCCACACTCACATTGATATACTCATAGTTATTACTCATTCACTTCTTCACCGATCATCAATGTGACAAGGTCACCGGCAAAAGACATTAAATCCTTTCCGGAAGCTTTACCTTCGTCAGATTTCATGGCGGCTTTCAATGATTCATGGCTGTCATAGAACATTTCACACATCAGGTAGTACTTGCCTTCTCCGCCCATTGGAGAGCCGACGACTTTAGTGACCTTCATTTCTTTCAGTCCAGGAATTTTTGCTGTGATAGGTGCATGTGTATTGAAGTAATGCTCGTCGAATTGTTCCTTGTTTTCAGGATGTTTATAAAGTGCGATCAATTTTACCATTGTAATCTCTCCCTTTTCTTTTCTTTTAAATGGCCGTTGATTTCCGCTCCAGGTGAGTTACTCCGCGGGGCGGGCGTTGAGCCTCCTCGGCTTCATAAAAAGCGGAAGCGGCCGTTCAGCGACGTACAGATTTTATGGCTCTCGTATGAGATAAAGGAATCACGAAGAGCGTTAGCGATTCGATGATGACTTATCGCAAGGAGAGAGACTGAAATCTGCTAGTCGCTGGCCGCTGGAGCTGGATTCGCCTGTGGGGTCTCACCTGTCCCGCTAGTCCCGCAGGAGATAACTCACCTTCCGCTCCAATCAACTTCTACTCATAAATAAAACTCTTTAGACAACTCTGGAAGCACTATGGCCACAAGCTGTCTTATAATCAGTTCTATCTTGATAAAGGCATTCGAACTATTTAAGTAAGGACAACATAATTATGGAAAGACAAGACCCTTTCTCATCCATAAAGCTTTAAAGGCTACCGCTGTTCTACATAATTGTAGATATTGGTTTCATTGCTTCAAACGGGTTTTTGCATTGCTTGCAGTAAAGGATGCTCCTGCATGCTGTCGGCCCGAATATGTTTTCCATAGTTGTATATGGTGAATTACAGTACGGACAATCGACCTTCCATCCCCCGTCATCATCCAATCGTTCCGGCGGCGGCGCTATTCCGAATTCCTTGAGTTTTTCTCTTCCTGCCTCCGACACGCGGTCGGAAGTCCATGGAGGGCTGAATAGGAAATCCACATCTGTCATCGTAATTTCGGCGTCTGCCAGCAGGGCTTTTTCCACGTTTGCTTTGATGATTTCCAAGGCAGGGCACCCCATAAAGGTCGGCAGAAGCTTTATCACCGCTTTGCCTTCATTCATTTCAGCCTGCTCAACCATTCCCAGTTCAACGATGCTGACCGAATCAATTTCAGGGTCCTTTACCTGCTGAAGTATATTCAATATGCGCTCATCTTTTTCTATCAACTGTATCATTCCCTTTTACCAGGCTGCTGCCGGATCTGAGTTGTAGACCTCGCTCAGGACGTCAATGGCCTGCTGCAGGTCTGAAGTATGCACTTTGTTTCGGCCGTTTCCTCTCTTCATATCCAATTCCGGAAGTGAAAGATTGCAAGCTTCAAAGATTGGTTTGACAGCATTCTTCCAGCGCATGACCAGCATTTCTTCCCCTTCTATCAATCCAGCCTTGGCCATCTCCTCACCTAGCTCTCCCAAGGAAAGAACTCCAGCGAAGTCGGCAGCTGTCTTTTCCACTGCATTCATCATGCGCTTTCTCGCTTCACTGTTTGAGTTCATCAACTGAGAGAACCATGTCTTCCAATGCAGAAGGTGATAGTAGAGCTCCATGTTCACCTTGACAGCCGCATCCGCCAATGGCTGATAGGAAGAATTCTTTAGTGATTCGATTTTGATTTTTTTTGACTGAGCATAGAAATAGTTCCTGACGACAGCGAATGCCCAATCGTAGTCAGGTTCGACGAGATAGGTTCCGGGCCCGTTTACTTCTTCTAAGATGATGGCATTACGCCGCTCTTCTGCTCCTCTCGCATGGGCAAGACTGTTCATCTCTCCCTCACCAAGGTCTTCAAGGAGCCTGTAGAACATAGCGGCGTGCCCCATCGTGTCCTGGTTAATGGAAGAAAATGCGACATCTTCCTCGATATGGGGAGCAAGGCCAAGCCATTCGGATCCCCGGTAGGCGATAATGAAATCGTCATCTGCCAGCCCGTACAAAAGTTCGACCAATGCTGTTTTATAATTCTTATCCTTTACTTCAGCTGCACTGCTTACAGTCATGACTTTTTCGCCTTCCCTTCCCAAGAAAGAATCTCTTTCTCGTCCAGCATCTCCTGCTCATAGTGGCGCCATTTTTTCTTCAGGTATCCATAGCCTTTAGCATTTCTGTAATCCTTATTATCCAGGCGCTGAAGAGATTCTTTTTCCTCTTGATTCATCTTTCTGATGTCATTTCTTTTGACAACCCAAATATCCGTTGCTGGTTCTCTTCTCATGAAATTTTCCTGAGCCATCACCAATGCGATTTCCTGATTGGGTGCCAGCAGGCTGAACTGATGCTGCATCGGGGCATTATCTGTTCTTCTGCTGAATACTTCATATTCCTGATAAAAATTCCTGCTCTTATCCGACATGTCAACGCCCCCTTATCCTGCCGCTGTATCCCCGCTCAGTGCTTCACGGACCCAGGCATTATTTTCATAAGAAATCCTTCTTAGATTCAATCTCTCTTGCGATTTTGGACCGTTATTCTTAACGATCTCCTTAAACTTGCTCCAATCCGGCTGCTGATAGATCCATTCTTCTTTCTCTTGATCGAAGTACATGGTTTCATCCGGCAGCTTCAGTCCCAATGATAGGACTCTTGGAACATACTTTGTGAAGAAATCCTGCCTCAGCTGTTCATTGGTCTTAGTACGGATACCATACTTAATCGTGATATCCTGCTTAGATGAGCCGGTTGTAGAGGCGCTTCCGGGACCAAAGAACATGAGCAGCGATTCCCACCACCGGTCTACAGCATCCTGGACAAGCGCCTTCTGCTCAGGTGTGCCTTCTGCCAATGCCATGATGATGGCTTCTCCATGCTGGGCATGAAATACTTCCTCGGCACAAATTCGCTTTAGTGCTCTTGCATATGGACCATACGATGCACCGAGCATATTGGTTTGAGTGATGATGGCCGCACCATCAACCAACCAGCCAATCAGGCCTGCATCTCCCCAGGTAGGAGCTTCCATATGGAAGACATTATGAAACTTTAAATCTCCTGAAAACAAATCCTGCATGATTTCTTCACGAGTCTTTCCGTAGGGCTTCATGAGATCTTCAGCCACTCGCAGGAGGAGCTGCCCATGTCCCATTTCATCCTGCACTTTCGCCATGATGCCGAGTTTCCTGCCCAGAGTCGGAGCTTTCGGCACCCACTCTTTCTCTGGAAGCGCTCCCATTATTTCGCTGATTCCATGCATGGATATTAATTTGATCAATACCTTTCTGTACTCATCCGGCATCCAGTCATCGGCTTCAATCTTCTCCCCTGCCTCGATGCGCTTCATGAAGTGCTCCATTTTTTCCTCTTCTGTCAACGCCGCAAATGATGCTGTATCACTCATTGTAAGGACCTCCTAAAATAACGTATTTTATACGCCATCCTTTTATGTTGTTATACGATTAAATTTCAAAATTTTTTAAACTTTCAGCCCGCTTTCCCTCATATCCAGCACCCTGACCGCTTTTCCTTCAGAACGGGGAAGTGATTTCGGGCTCTTCACCTTAACATCCATAGAGACGAGACAGCTGTTTTTCATGATATGCTGAATCTTCTTTGCCAGAAGAAAAATGCTTTCATGTTCCAGGTTTTGTTCCAAGCCAGTAAATACTTCTTCCTTGATTTCCACATGAAGTTCCACTGAATCCAATGTTCCCTGTCTGGTTAGATGAATCTGATAGTGAGGTGATAATTCTTCTATCGTGAGCAGATAATGCTCTACCTCTGAGGGGAAAACATTGACTCCCCGGATAATCATCATGTCATCCACCCGCCCCTTGACCCGGGACATCTTCACTGTGTTACGGCCGCAAGAGCACTTTTCGTATGACAAGGATGCGATATCTCCTGTCCTGTACCGGATAATCGGAAAAGCTTCCTTCGTCAATGAAGTGAAAACCAGTTCCCCTTCTGCACCTGGAGGCAGTGATTCCAATGTGACAGGATCGATGATCTCAGGCAGGAAATGATCTTCCGCGATATGCAATCCCGATTGTGCCTCATGGCATTCCATCGCCACCCCGGGACCGACCACTTCACTCAATCCATAAATATCGCAGGCTTTTAAATTCCATTTTTCTTCGATCTTCTGCCTCATTTTTTCTGACCATGGCTCAGCGCCAAAGATTCCATATTTCACAGAGGTTTTGCCAGGATCCTTGCCCTGTTCTTCCATCTTCTCAGCTATATTTAATATATAAGAAGGCGTTCCGCAAATGACCGTTGGCTTAAAATCCTCAATCAGTGTAATCTGCCTCTCCGCATTTCCTCCTGATACCGGCACAGTCACTAATCCAAGCCTTTCACTTCCATAATGAAGGCCAAGTCCGCCTGTGAACAATCCATAACCGTAGGCATTGTGCAGGAAGTCCCCAGGCTTTCCGCCGCCTGCAGCTATTGCACGGGAAACGATTTCACTCCACATATCAATGTCGTTTTGCGTATAACCCACAACAGTCGGTTTCCCGCTCGTTCCGGAAGAGGCATGAACCCTGACCAGTTCTTCCTGCGGGACAGCAAACAATCCAAATGGATAATGGTTCCTCAAATCAGACTTCGTTGTGAAGGGAAGAAGTTGAATGTCCTGTAAAGATTTAATATCCTCAGGCTTTATCCCCCTAGCATCTAACTGCTCTCTGTAAAATGAGACATTAGCGTATACACTGGCTATCGTCTTCTGGAGGCGTCCGAGCTGAATCAATTCGGTGTCACTCCTGTCCCACGTTTCAATTTTATGCAAAATCACTCGACATTTCCCCCTTCATTCGACCCTACCCTCTCGATTTGGAAGATTCTCTATTTTTATATAACGCTTTTTATTCGTAATATATTAATTTTGTTATACATCACACTCAAAAGATAACGTGAAATTACTGAAAAGTCAATATATTTTCTGAAAATTTATATTTTTGTAGAAACTCTTTGGGAATTTGGTTAGTCAGGTATTTTTGATGGCAGTTCAGTAGAGGGGGAGGTATAAACCTGGCAAGCGGATTTGTAAAAAATAAATTATATTTGGTGGCAGGGTGAATGGCTGTGGTGCTGATTTGGATGGGCGAGGCTTTTCTTTGAAGGAGTTGTTGTTTTTTAGTAAATCTTTTGGCTTTTGAGCGGGGTCTGATTTCAGTTTGAACGAGGTTACTGCTTCGGAAGTAGTTTGTAAGAAGCTAATTGTACCGTTAACTTGTAGCAGACCTGTTTTATGGGTTTATTCTTTCGCTAATAATGCCATTTTCTCGGCCGGCTCCTCTTTTATTGGTACGTTTTCCCCTTAATCTTACCGTTTTCTCGCTTGGCCCGTCTTTTATTGGTACGTTTTTCAGTTAATCGTACCATGTTCTCGCTGAGCTCCTGTCTTGTTGGTAAGTTTATCTGCTAATCGTACCATTATGTTTGAAGAGGCTTTGATTAATGGTACGATTCTCCTCCCATACTAAGAAAACCGGACGACAACCTTCGCCCGGTCTAACATTAATTCCTTTTAAACCAAATACGATAGAAATCGATCCATCCTTGCGAGTTAATCAGCGCCTGCTGAATACCTTCTTCACTTTCAAGCTCTGATAAATTTTTGTAAAGCGGCAGAAGCTGCCACGTTTCCAGCAATTTTTCTTCTATTATAAAGAGTCTCTTCAACCGTTCATCCGGGCATGCAAGACTTTTCAACAAATCTATTTCAGCGAGAAGCCCCTCCCTGATTTCATCAGAAAGATGGTGCCAGATTGGGCTGTTTTCTGCTAGAATCAGCTGCAGGAAACTTAATTCTTCCTGCTCGGTGACCGTTGCACTGTCATGGATGATATCTGCCTCAGCCATTGTATCGCTTCTCAGCAGTTCTTCTGCCGGGAGATAAACTGTTTTTATAGAGACCCCATAGGCTATGCATCTTTGCTTCAACCATGTTGTATCCTCCACATGATCCCTGTCCTTGAAGGTATATAATAGAAGTTCTTCCCCTTTATAGGAGCTTCTTAAAAGGAGATCTGCAATGTCAACTTCACGGGAATTCTCTTCATCTCTCAAAAAGAAAGCAGCACTTTGCTGACGAAATTCTCCTAGTTCAGCAACAAGAAGGGACGGGTCTGCGATTGCTTTCATGGCACGTCGAAGCAGAGGATCTTTTAAAGGACCATTCCTTCTTCCATTTAATGAAAGGAATTGAACATTTTTTTCAATGCGGTTCACTCTTTTTCGGTTATCATCTTTCTTTTCTTTGTTTCTGTAGTATCCAAATTCCATTTCTGTTTTGACAGGAGTCCTGCCTTCACGATCCTCTGAAACGTTCCAGAACTCGACGCTGTCTAAAAACGGCCGCTCCCTGAAATAACTTTCATTAGCATCCATAATCAACATTGAACCGTCATTTCTTACCAGCCGGAAAGGACCAGTACCGATGAGTTTATCCCAATAGACTTCTTTTTGTTCGCTCTTCCTTACAATCGATAGATGCTCATCACTTAATAGGTGAAGAAGGAGGTGATTCGGTTTTTTCAGGTGAAGTTTAATTGAATGCTCACCCATGATAACTGCCTCCTGCAAATCCTGAAGCATCCATCGGTATGGATTTTCCTCAGCAAGCATAAAGCGCTGAAAAGTATACTGGATGTCGCGGGAGGTCAAGCGGCTACCGTCGTGAAACTTAATGCCTTTGCGGATATAAAAAATCCATTGATCTCCTGCCTCATTATGTTCCCAGTGGAAGGCAAGCCGAGATTCAAATTGTTTACTTTCTTCATTATAAAAAATCAATGTATCACACACATGTTTTAGGATATGACATTCGGAGCGAAGGCTGGCAAGCGTTGGGTCAAGAGGGGAAAAAGGCTGATTGCCGTATTTCAACCTCAGCACATCCCGATTTTCCGATTCTGCTCGGTAGCCAAATAAAGTTTCAATCCAGTCAGCAAAATCCTCTTTCAATCCGGGAAATTCTTTGCTGTATTCACTAATCAAATTCTGGGCCGCTTCAAGTTTTCCTTTTTTCACAAGCCTTCTGCTCTCATCCATTAAGAGATTCACAGGATTTTTCAAAAAAGTCAGTGTTGATTTATTTCCCCTTCCTCTGCCGGGCGACCATTTAACCCAGCCTTCCCTTTCCCACTTTTGGATGGTGAGCTTGCAGTTCCGGGTTGTGCAAAACAGCACCTCGGAAATCCCATGAAGAGAGACTTCGAGTTTCCTATGTATCCTCTTATCCAGTGACAAATATAAGCTCACATAGTGTTCTAATGTAATCATAATAAAATCCTTTCCTAAAAGGTGAAGTATATACTTATCTATTTCTACCCTTTTTCGCCTTTTTCCTTCTTTATAAAATAAAGACAGTAGAAAGGATGGATAAACATGATTCGAACTCTATTAAACCGCTATCCGGGGCTAGTCTGGATCCGCGTCTTCGGCGAGTTGCTGACGAGCGTCACCGGCTCCATGCTTGCCCCATTCTTGATTATTTATCTTTATGATAAGCTGGATGGCAATGTCCTGCTTCCCATGATCATCGTCGGCCTTCAGCCATTGACAGAAATCGTCATCACCCTCTTAGGCGGGAATCTTACAGACCGTCTCGGAAGAAAAAAGATCATTGTTGCGGGGCTTATCCTGCAGGCAGGAGCGATGGCGGGGTTTATATTTGCCGAATCCGTCTGGATGTTTGCCCTTCTCTATGTCATTAATGGTGCCGGCCGTTCCGTTTATATCCCTGCCCAGCGTGCCCAGATCGCTGACTCCATTGAAGACGGTTTGCGGTCCGAGGTATTCGCTCTGCTGAACACAGTGGGAGCTGCCGGATTAGCGCTAGGACCGGTCATTGGTTATTTTGTGTATACGCAAGATCCAGCTCTCATGTTTGGAATGCAGGCAGCAGCTTTAGCCATCTATTTAGCTGTCGTATATCTTAAGCTTCCTGAAACAATGCCTGAACAAATCGAGGATATTGAACAGGCTGCAAACAGCTTTCATCTGAAATCCTTTATCTCTAAGAATTCCTATGTATTGAGCTTGATGGCATTCAGTCTGCCGATCAGTTTTTTCTATGCTCAATCGGAAACGAACTACAGGCTTTATCTCGAGGATCTTTTCCCGAATTTTCTTGTTGTTCTGACTACACTTGCTTCTATTAAAGCAGTCATGTGCATTATGTTCGAAATCCCGCTCGTGAAATGGAGCAATAAGTACTCTTTAAGAAAAATCATTCTTTTTTCGTACAGCCTTTACTTTATCGCTGCCTTATCTTATGGCTTTTCAACTTCCATACTGCTGCTGATTCTCACCCAATTGATTGTGACTGTGGCAGAAAGCCTCGGGTTGAACCGGCTTCTTAATCATGTTTCCCAGATTGCACCGTCCAACAAGCGAGGGCTCTACTATTCTATATATGGAACTCATTGGGATATTTCACGGATGGCGGGCCCCTTTCTTGGAGGTTTAATCATGATTGAATGGGGAGGTGCCGTCTTGTTTCTTCTCTCGGCTCTCTTGTTGCTGCTCGGCGGGTTTGCTCAATTTTTATTAACACATGAGAAGTTCTCTTTCCGTTCTTCAATAAAACTATCGATGAATTCAAAATAAAGACGGTACTTCAATATGGTGATAATCCCGCCTCCTAAGGAGACCTTAAATCTATACCTGCTTATAAAACCATCAAAAAAGCTTGAGACTGTTTGATCTCAAGCTTTTTACTATGCCGACTGGCTGTTATGCTCTTTTTTTCTTTTAAAAACCGCTGTCCCTCTGTGCCAGAACCGTGCCAGTTTTTTAATCTTGGATTCTCTTTCCAAGCCAAGCTGCTTATTCAACACATAGTATATTACTTCTTCAAGAACCGCCAGCAGTACAAGGACACCAACAGCTATCCATATCCACATCGACATTATTAAGAGACCCCTTTCCAATTTCATACTCTTTTCATCTCTATTCTTTTAAGTACCACAAAATGTCAATTGGTTAAACTTCATATTTTTATTTTCTTTTTTGTGAAAAAGTGGTATCTCTTAACTATGGACTTATTTTACTAGAATGAGGTGACCTGCTTGACGAATGATGAGTTTTGGGAGAGCTACGAAACATTGGCCCATACAGAACATAGCTATGAAAAATATAATTCATTAATTGATCTCTTCTCTTGGACTATGGAAAATGAACAGCCTTATGAAGAATTTGCTGTAAGGTTTGAATTGCTGAATTGCGCAAATTTGCTGGGTGAGTTTGAAATCCTTTTTGAACATTTCTTCTGGTGCCTTGATTTTTTCCAACATAATGAGAAACACCTTCAAGAGTGGACTTCATCTATTCTCTGGGCATTCAAATGGACTTTGGAACGCATAGTGTTATTCCCTCACGTTGACAAAGAAACCATTGAAGAACTGTTTTCTGATTTCCAAGAGCTTCTGACAAAGCATCAATTCAGCTCACGCCCATTCTATCAATTTCGGCATAAAGCCTCTCTTTTGGAAGGCGATTTTCAAAGTGCTGAAGAATATTACGGATTGTGGGTTAACGCGCCCAGAGATGATCTGGCAGATTGCGCTGCCTGTGAACTGCAAGCTGAAATGGAGTATCTGTTTCAAATCAACCGAACAGATGAAGCCCTTCATATAGCGGAAAGATTATTGAACAGGGAAGTGACATGCGGAGAAATCCCCCATCTCACCTACTCCAAATTGCTGCTGCCCTACTTGCGTCTCGGAAAAACGGCAGAAGCCCAATACTTTCAAAGTGAAGGCTATTTCATGATTTACCAAAAACCAAATTTGCTTGTAGAAGCCTCTGAACATCTGCTCTTTTTCGCTTTAACCAATCCAAAGGGCGGAAAGAAAATATTTGAAAGACATATTGATTCAGCAGATGCCGATAAAAACCCATACGGCATGTTCTCCTTTTACCTCGCATCGCTTGTTTGGGGAAAAGCCCTGAAGAAGAACGGGCTGCGGGTGCCTTTCTCTTTGCAGGAGATGGAGTCGGCTGTCCTGGCCATTGCCGATGACTTTGATGAACGGAACGGCAATCAGCATTTTTACGAAAAGATGAGAGAAACAGTGGAGCTGCTGGAGACGGTTGCCGGAGCTAACCAGTGAGAGTGAATTGAATGTGAAATGCGGATTTGACGGCTTTACTGAGTATCGGTGGAGTTAGCAGGTTTATCGGCGGAAGCAGAGTGTTTATCGACGGAAGCGGCGTGCTTACCGGCGGTAGCGGCTGATTTATCGGCGGATACTACTAGTTTATCGGCGCTTTTTTCAATTTATCGGCGAAATCCCTACTTTTATCGGCAAAACGGCTTTATTTTTCTACATTCTCTTCACAAATAAAAACCCCAGGCAAAAGCCTGGGGCTGACAAACCATCACTTATCCAATTTCAGCTTTGCGAGCGCGTCGGCCAAGGCTGTATTAACCGGAGCGTCGTCCTGTTTCTTCATATACTTGTTAACGTCGCTTTTGGAAACTTTGCTGTTCTTCGCTTTCTTCCTTCTTTCGTTGAAGGTTGAGAGTTTTTCGCGGTGACCGCAGACACATGTGAACATCTGGCCATCACCTTCACCGCGCAAGTCCAGACGTTTGTGGCAGTTCGGGCAGCGCGCATTGGTTTTCTTGCTGACATTTTTGCGGTAGCCGCACTCGCGGTCTTTACAAACCAATTTTTTGCCGTGTTTGTTTTTGACTTCCAGCATGAGGTTTCCACAATCGGGACACTTTGTTCCGGTTAGGTTGTCATGTGCAAACTTCTTGGTGCTGTTTTTAATTTCATGTACAGACTGTTTGGCATACGCTTTGATTTCACTGATAAAGTTATTTTTGTTCAGCTTGCCTTTGGAAATCGCCTCGAGTTTCTGCTCCCACTCCGCCGTAAGAGCAGGTGATTTCAATTCATCGGGAGCAAGGTCAAGCAGCTGCTTCCCTTTGGATGTAATCATGATAGACTTTCCTTTATTTTCGATTACCCCAGAGTTAAAGAGCTTCTCAATAATATCCGCACGGGTGGCGACGGTTCCCAAGCCTCCTGCAGAACTGATCGTCTTAATCAGGTCCTGATTCTCCCCTGCCATGTATCTCTTTGGATTTTCCATTGCTGATAGAAGCGTACCCTCATTGAAACGTGCCGGCGGCTGCGTAACATCGGATGTCTGCTCAATCGAAGAGATAGAGATTACGTCACCTTTCTCGATCTTTGGCAGTGTTTGATCAGATAAGCCGTCTCCACTTTCCTCCGATGAACTCTGTCTGTCAAAAATCTCTTTCCAGCCTAATTCAATAATTCGTTTACCTTTGGCGACAAATGTCTCCCCTGCAATCTCTGCTGCAATAGTTGTCTGCTCATATTGAAAAGGAGGAAGGAACATGGCCAGGAAACGTTTTACAACAAGGTCATAAATTTTTCGTTCCTTATCGCTTAAAGAATTAAGAAACGCCGTCTGCTCTGTCGGGATGATGGCATGATGATCAGACACTTTGCTGTCATCCACAAATGCCTTCCCTAACTTACCTGAACTTTTCATGGCTTTTGCGGCAAGCAGATTATACGGCTTGATAGATACCGCCTGGATTCTGTCTTTCAATGTGTCGACAATATCACTTGAAAGATGGCGGGAATCGGTACGCGGATACGTTAAAAGCTTATGCTGTTCATAGAGCTTCTGCATGATGGACAGCGTTTCTTTTGCCGAATATCCGAAAATTTTATGAGCGTCACGCTGAAGTTCGGTTAAGTCATAAAGTCCAGGTGAAAAACTCTTCTTCAAGCTTTTGTCCACAGAGGTAACTTCTGCCTTCTTCTCACTTTTAAGCTTCCCTGACACCTTTTCAATGAAGTCTTTTGAAAATGTCCGATATTCATTGGTTTTACGATCCTGCCATGTCAGATTAAACTCACGGCTCTTTGCTTTCAGACCGTAGAAAGGCTTCGGCTTGAAGTTCTTGATCTCTTCTTCTCTTTGGGCAATGATACCGAGGGTCGGTGTCTGGACTCTGCCGCAGGACAACTGGGCATTGTGCTTAACAGTCAGAGCGCGGGTCGCATTCATTCCAACATACCAATCCGCTTCCGAACGGGCTTGGGCAGCAGCATACAGGTTTTCATACTCTTTACCGTTCTTCAGCTTCCTGAATCCTTCTTTGATTGCCTTATCGGTTACAGATGAGATCCATAAACGTTTAATCGGTTTGTTCACACGCGCTTTTTCAATGATCCAGCGGGCGACCAGCTCCCCTTCCCGGCCGGCATCCGTTGCGATGACAATTTCTTTTACATCATTACGGGCCATCTGGCTTTTGACCGCATTGAACTGCCTGCCTGTCTTTTTGATGACCACCAGCTTGAGTTCATTCGGCAGCATTGGCAGGTCTTCTATCCTCCACGTCTGGTATTTGCTATCGTAGGCATCCGGTTCGGCCAGCGTTACGAGATGGCCGAGCGCCCAAGTGACAATATAGTTGTCTCCTTCTATAAATCCGTTCCCTTTTTTATGGCAATTCAATACAGCAGCGATGTCCCTGCCGACTGATGGTTTTTCAGCGAGTACTAATGTTTTGCTCAATCGAAACAATCCTTTCATTTGCGAACGTACGCATAGTTCCTTCCATTATACAGGATTCACCGATTTAAATTAAGAATAAGCAAAAATAGGCTCCCCTTGACAACTGGGAAGAATAGAATATAATTAACTTTTGTATTCCCGACTTTTTTTATATGAATTATGAGAATAGGTGATTATTAATGTTTATAAATATAGAAAATCTAAATAAGCAATTCAACGACAAGGATGGCCAGCCCATAACCGTTTTGAAGGACATTGACCTCAGTGTTGAAAAGGGAGAATTCGTTTCGATCCTTGGACCTTCCGGCTGCGGAAAATCGACTCTCCTTTCCATTGTCGCAGGATTGACTTCCGCTTCCTCAGGTGTCATTGAGGCTGCAGGTAAATCCATTAAAAAGCCTGGAAAAGACAGAGGCATGGTCTTTCAACAGGCCGCTTTGTTCCCTTGGCTGAACGTTCTGGATAACGTAACATTTCCCTTAAAAAAGGAAATGTCCAAGAATGACGCTGCCGAACAAGCAAAGAAATACCTGAAAATGGTGCAGCTGAGCAACTATCTTCACCATTACCCTCATGAGCTGTCAGGAGGAATGCAGCAGCGTGTGGCCATTGCCCGTGCTCTTGCCATGAACCCAGAAATCCTTTTGATGGATGAACCATTCGGTGCTCTTGATGAGCAGACACGCTCCCGCCTTCATGAACAGCTTGAGCGGATTTGGATGGAGACGAAGAAGACGGTCCTGTTTGTTACCCACAGCATCTCTGAGTCTATCAAGCTGTCCGATCGAATCATTGT
Source organism: Rossellomorea vietnamensis (assembly GCF_008180615.1). Lineage (GTDB taxonomy): Bacteria > Bacillota > Bacilli > Bacillales > Bacillaceae_B > Rossellomorea > Rossellomorea vietnamensis_D. The sequence continues at coordinate 29,719 of NZ_VTEH01000005.1, read as the reverse complement.
AATGGGAACGAGGCCTGGAACGATCATAGCCGATATCAAGGTGGATATCCCCCGCCCCCGAGAAGAGCATAAAGAAGAGAGAATTGCTCTGGAGGAAGAAATCATGGTTCATCTTAAGAAAGAAATAGACAAAGTCATCAGTGAGGAATTAGCTTATGAAGCCAATAGTTAAAAGAATAATATTTTTCGCTATCATCCTATCGCTTTGGGAAGCCGGCGCCTATTTTGAGTTGTGGGCAAAAATCATACTTCCGGCGCCTTCCGATGTTTTTCAAGCTTTGAAAACAGGTTTTTCAGATATGACGCTTGTATACGATTTGATTGCAAGCTTCAAGCGGCTGGTTATCGGTCTCGGCATCGCCCTGGCCATAGGAACCAGCATCGGCATCCTTCTTGCCAAGTCCAAAACTGCTGACGAGACACTAGGTTCTCTGCTTCTCGCTTTCCAGAGTGTCCCTAGTATTGTTTGGCTGCCGCTGGCCATCATGTGGTTCGGTTTGAATGAAACATCCGTCATTTTTGTCGTTGTACTTGGAGGAACGTTCGTAATGGCCCTTAATATCCGGACCGGGATCCAGAACGTGTCCCCTCTTTACATCAAAGCAGCACAAACAATGGGTTCGAAGGGAATTGATTTATTCATCAGAGTCATCTTCCCGGCTTCCATCCCTTACGCCGTAACAGGTGCAAGACTTGCCTGGGCATTTGCCTGGAGAGCCTTGATGGCAGGAGAACTGCTCAGTACAGGGCCGGGACTTGGATATACTCTCCGTTTCGCGTCAGACTTCGGGGATATGTCGCTTGTGATCGGCGTTATGGTGATCATCGGTGTCATAGGTGCCGTCGTCGACCAGCTGATCTTCTCCCGCATTGAGAAAAATGTATTGAAACGCTGGGGTCTTCAATCTTAGACCCAAACCATTTTTAAAAAAAATAAATTCAGGAGGACACTCATGAAAAAAATAATAATGTTATTCACTGTGTTACTAACGTTTGCCGGTCTTTTAGCAGGCTGCGGCACATCTTCTAACTCTTCTGGTGAAGGCGGGACTAAAGAAAAAGTCATCTACGGTTACTTCCCTAACATTAATCATGTTCCCGCAATGGTTATGAAGGATCAAGGATACCTTGAAGCTGAGCTTGGGGACGGTACGGAAGTGGAATACAAAACATTTGCTGATGGAGCGGCTTTCATGACAGCCCTGAAAACAGGAGAAATCGATGCCGGTCTGGTTGGTCCCGGACCTGCAATGAATAATTACTCTACTGGAGCAGATGTTAAAATCATTGCCGGTGCTTCTACGGGCGGTACAGTCGTACTCGCTAGAAAAGACAGCGGAATTGAGTCTCCTGAAGATTTTGCAGGAAAAACATTCATTACTCCAGCTGTAGGATGTACTCATGATGTGCAAGTTGAGACGTTCATGAAAGACTTGGGTATCACTTCTGAACGGATAGGCGGTACAATGCGTCACATCACTGGTAATCCAGCGCAATATCAAGCAATGTTCGAAAGCGGAAAAATTGACATTGCCGTTGCACCTGAACCTTGGGCAGCAGTACTAGAGCAGGAAACAGGCGCTGAAGTCATCATCAACGCGGATGAAGTTTCTTTCGGTGAAACCCTTCCTGCATCTGTTATGGCTGCATCCGGCAAAATGGTCGAAGAAAACCCGGAATTAATCCAAAAGATAGTGGATGCTCATAAAAAAGCGACACAATTCATTATGGATAACCCAGAAGAAGCAAAAGCAACCACCATTAATGATGTAAAAGACGTAACAGGCCAAGAGTTAGACGAGAAAGTTGTCGATGGTGCCTGGGAAAGAATAGGCTTCACGTATGAAGTTGATTCAGAAGCTGTTCAAGCATTCGCTGACTCTTCTTATGAACTGAAATTCCTTAAAGAAAAGCCGGATTTCACAGACCTTATCGATAAACAATTCATCCAATAATCATCCAGCGGCTGATCCTCAATGTGGATCAGCCGTTTTTAAGGGGGACAAATCATGAAATCGATTAAAACTGCCTTACTCCTCATTTTCGCAGGATTACTTTTCGCAGGGTGCTCCAGCTCGGAAAATATTGAAGAGACATTCCCTATGAGTATGGAAATAGAGGAATTTTCGGCCGTCAATCAGGACGGAGAGGCTGTAACGTTAAACGAGCTAAAAGGACGCATTACGATTGCCGATTTTATATTTACCAGCTGTGACACGGTCTGCCTTCCCATGACGGCAAATATGGCCCATTTGCAAAAAAATTTGAAGGAAGCAAATCTAGAGGAAGATGTTAAACTCATCTCCTTCAGCATTGATCCGGAGAACGACACACCAGAGGTTTTAACCGAATACAGCCAGCGTTATGAAGCAGATTTAGCTCACTGGGATTTCCTGACGGGGTATACGCAAGAAGAAATCGAACTGTTCGCCAACCGATCTTTTAACACACCGGCTGCTAAAGTGGAAGGATCCAATCAATTCGTTCACGGCACATCCTTTTACTTAATCAGTGAAAATGGCACTGTCTTAAAACAATATGAAGGTGTAAGTGACCCTCCTTTTGATGAAATGATCGATGACATTAAGAAATTGAACTAATTTCCTCTCACTTTTGATAAGATACTAATAGGAAACTCAGTATTGAATACAACAATTGCTTAGCAGCATAGAGGAGCAGTGGATGATTTGCAGGACGTTTTGAACAAAAGGATTGCTGCACGCCTCCCACAATGGAGCAGCGGCATCCTTTTATTATTGATCATAGCAGGGGCAGCTAAATATCTTGGCACCCTTTTCCCTCTCGTGGGAAGTATTTTATTTGCCATCATCCTTGGTATTGCCATTAATAATACCGTTGGAGTACATGCGGGTTTTCAGCCTGGGCTCTCACTCACCTTGAAAAAGCTATTGAAAGCGGCAGTGGTCATGCTCGGGGTCAGCCTCAGCTTCTCCGACATCCTCTTGATCGGAAGACAATCGCTTTGGATCATTTTGGTCTCTGTCATACTGGGAATTGTTATGACCGTGTGGGCAGGAAGCCTGCTGAAGATGGACCGCAAACTCTCTTTGCTGATTGGGGTCGGAACAAGCATTTGCGGGGCAACGGCCATTTCCGCAGTTAAAGGAGTCATAGACTCTGATGATAATGAAACGGCATATGCCATTTCCATCATCGTCTTTTTTAATCTTATTGCCTTTTTCTTATATCCGATGATCGGACATGTGCTGGATCTGAATTCCATGTCGTTTGGCATCTGGGCGGGCACAGCAGTCCATGATACTTCTTCGGCCATCGCAGTTGGATATGTATACGGAAATGAAGCCGGCCAAGTCGCAACTACCGTGAAGCTGGCAAGGACCCTGTTTCTGCTTCCGCTGATTCTGTTGCTCCCGCTGCTTTTGAAAACCGATAAACCAACCGGCACAAAAGCTGCAAGAAAAGCATTTCCCTGGTTTGTCCTTCTGTTCCTGGCTGTAAGTATCGTGAATTCGTTCGGCATCATTCCAGGAGCTGTTGAAGAAGCAGTGACAGACACCGCAAAATTCATCATCATTATGGTAATGGCCGCTGTCGGCTTGCAGGTGAACCTCAAGCAGTTCGCCAAACTTGGATGGAAACCGTTGATTGCCGGATTGGCAGCGTCCCTTACTGTATCTGTGGTCAGTTTGGTTATGATCTTGTTTTTATTGTAAAATGATTGGATCAGGAGAGCCTTAACTATTTGAGGGCAAAACCAATGCGGTTTTGCCCTCTTCTTTATTATGAGCTTGTCTATGAGCGTGGTGAGTGTTCGTAAGTTTGCAGCGTTTTTAAACTGCATCAGATCTTCAAAAACTAGAATTACATGCTGTATAAAGTCCTTTTATATGGCATCAACTCTACCTTAACTAGATTAACATGCTGTTCAAAGTTCTTTTATACGGCATCACATCCACCCAATCAGAATTACATGCTGTATAAAGTCCTTTTATATGGCATCAACTCTTCCTAAACTAGATTTACATGCTGTATAAGGTCCTTTTATACCGCATCAACTCTTCCTTAACTAGATGTGCATGCTGTATAAAGTCCTTTTATATGGCATCAACTCTTCCTTAACTAGAATTACATGCTGTATAAGGTCCTTTTATACGGCATCAACTCTACCTTTACTAGAATTACATGCTATATAAGGTCCTTTTATACGGCATCAACTTTCCCTAAACTAGATTTACATGCTGTATAAAGTCCTTTTATATGGCATCAACTCTACCTAAACTAGACTTACATGCTGTAAAAAGATCTCTTTGTACGATCCCTGTGTGTCTGTAAAATATGTAGTTCACCAGGGCTTCCTGCTCTTCAATACTTCTTCTGAAAAAATTTAGAAACAAAGGCTGCCAGCAAAGCGGCAGTTAGTAGAAAGATTAGACTGAAGTACGAAAAGCCTCCGCCGAAAGAAACCTCACTCGATAAAACGGTGCTTGTCTCCCAAACCTCTTCTATATCTGGTGTATACAACGCTGTAAGGATTAAACCAGATCCAATTTGCAAGACAGTATACAATACAAGAAAGCTGATCAAGAAGATCAAAACTTTTTTCAAAATAGCACCCTCCCATATTTTTATCCTCGGTAAAAACCTTTGTACTATTTTATACGACTCCAACCAATAAAAGTTTCAATATCCTAGTTTTCACCTTAACAATTCAACCTCAACTTCTTAAACATTCTTCATTCTTGAAATATTCCTTGAGACCATCAGACCAGTAAATCCGGCTAAAAAGGACGGCGGCAGGCTCCAGATAAGATAGCCCCACTCGCCGGTAATTAAGGAAATGAACAGAAAAAACACCGGCAAACCAATTAGAACTGCTAAAGATACAATCATGGGTAACCCAGCTTTTTTCAACATATTGCCCCCCCTATACATTTAGTTAATTCCAATTATTTCAAAATAAACCTTAACATTCAATCTTTATAAAAAAAATGAGTACAGAAAAGTCTGCACTCCAAAGATCATTGATATTTCAAAATCAAGCCGCAAGCCAGTCGCTTCCCGGCGTCGCCCGATGGCTGGGACCGGTAATCATCCGGACTCTGGTGAATGATGACAGCTTTCCCCACAATGTCCTCCGGCTTGAATCTGTTGGTAAAGAAAGTCATTCTCGCATAGCCGTTATTGGAAAAAAGGACCGGAAAATCACCTGCATGGTTTCCATGGGGTTCACCGTCAGGGTTCCAGTGGCCGCCGGCTGCTTTAAACGGCTCTTCTTTGTCACCGATTTCACAACTGCCATTTTCATGAAGGTGAAACCCGTGTGGTCCAATCGGATTCTGCTTCCCTTGTGCTGGCGAGAACTCCGGGAGCCCATTTACTTCTACATGAACCTCCGTCCCATTTGGCACTTCTCTGAAAAAGACATATCCTTTTAAGTTTGGAGCCAGAGGCCCCCCTTCAATTTGGGCATAGGAAATCGAAGGAACATTTCTATAAGGAAGATATCCGTTATAATATCCCTGCTGAATACCATAATAATAAGACATTTTACCACCACTCCTCCTGTTGGGCTTTTGTCAACTATCCTATGTAATTACGCCCAATTCCGTGAATGTCTTACTTTCGTGTTCAGTTTGATCTATAATAGATGAAAACAGATGAAGGAGAGACATCCAGATGTCATCAACAGAGAAAAAGAAAATCAGCCTTGCAGAAGCAATGAAAGAAAAGCTCGCACAAAAGAAACAACAATCCGGCAGCAACCCCAACAGACTTGTGAAATCGACCCAGCCGCTCAAAAGCCAGCTCACCAAAAAGCCTAATAATCAAAAGAAAAGAACGGGGGTTTAATTTGAACGGTCAACAGCGTGCCAATATTAAACCGGGGATCGAAGTTGATATCGTCCTGAAAAAAGACCAGAGAAGCGGAAATACCACGAGGGGTACTGTAAAAGATATCCTCACCAACTCGGCAACGCATCCCCACGGCATTAAAGTCCGCCTTGCAGATGGACAGGTTGGCAGGGTAAAAACTATAATCGGATAAACACTATCCCGGGTGCCCGGAAACCATACAGTCTGGTTTCCAGGCACCTTTTTTTATTGGGCACATCCGCATGTTTATAAATCCTCCTATAAAGGAATAAATACAAGTGAAATAAATCAAAAGGAGATGAGATTTTGTCACAAACCGATTTGAAGCAAGAAGTTCTGAATGTCCTTGAAAACAGCATGGTTGGAACGCTGGCTACCGTTGTTGAAAACAAACCTCATTCTCGATACATGACTTTTTTCAATGAGGACCTTACACTCTTAACACCTACCAGCAGCGAAACCCATAAAGCCGATGAAATTGAGCAGAACCCAAATGTCCATGTATTGCTTGGATATGAAGGAGAAGGCTACGGAGACGCTTATGTTGAGGTCGAAGGAAAAGTTCAGATCAGCAAAGATGAAAGCCTGAAAGAAAAGCTTTGGAGTGACGAAATGAAAAAATGGTTTAAAGGACCGGACGACCCGGACTTAATCATTTTGGAGATTCATCCAACTCAATACCGTTTGATGAATAAGAATGGTGAAGAGCCGAAAGTACTTGATTTGTAAGAGTCTAAAGGCAAGCACGCAGGATTGCGTGCTTGCCTCTTTTTATTCCTCTATGGATTTGCGAACTAAGAATAAAACCCCTGTAAATGCTTTGCCACTCCAACAATAGTTGCCTAATTATTTAACTGAGTGATGAACCTGGTTGTTTTCTAGGCAGCTAAATTCTTATCCTCCCTTCACTCCGCCCTTTTTTCCATGTTTAGAAGGAAAATTTCAAATGAAAGAAGAACCAAGAAGAGTAGAGAAAAGTATAGCAGCCGGACTGTCTTTCTCAGAAGCAGGACTACCCTGAATATATTTAATCGCTTGCTTAGTTAGATTTTAAAGGAGGATAAGTATGAAAATACGCTTATCAGAAGTTCATGAGATTCAACAGATTCAAATGCAGCGTATTGCGGCTTATGAAGAACATGCTCGAAAGCTTTCTGATGTTCATTGGGAAGGCTTAAAAAGTGCAATTTCTTCTGGTTCCGGCGAAGAAGGCGGTGCGGAAGTATTAGTTGCAGAAATAGAAGGGAAAATTGTCGGAAGTGTAGTGTTGTATCCAGGTAACACTGATGCCTATAAAGGGCTTTTCACCGTTTCTGCCCATCCTGAAATCAGGATGCTGGCTGTGGACACCCATGCAAGAAAACAAGGGGTTGCCAGGCAGTTGATTGAAGAATGCATCCGCCGTTCTGAAGAAAATGGCTGTGAATATATCGGGCTTCATACTGGTGAATTCATGGAAGATGCAATCCGCTTGTATGAAAAAATTGGCTTTCAACATCAACCTAAAAAAAATTTCGAACCAGTAAATGACGGGGTAATGGTTAAATCTTACATACTTAAAATACAATAAAAATGCCCTCCCCAAGGTGGGAAGGGCATTGATGGAAATCAATCTCCCAAATCTACGTTATGATAAACCTGCTGAACATCTTCCAAGTCTTCAATGGCATCGATCAATTTTTCAAAATCGGCTTGAGTTTCCTCTGGAAGGCTGATGTCATTCTGCGCAAGCATCGTTAATTCTGCCACAGTGAAATCTGTTACTCCGGCATCTCTGAAAGCTTGTTGAACTGCATGGAATTGATCAGGTTCCGCATAGATGATGACAGCTTCATCTTCTTCAATGATATCTCTGGCATCAACGTCGGCGTCCATCAGGATTTCGAGAGCTTCTTCGGCACTCCTTCCTTCCATTCCCACAACAGCCGTTGCATCGAACATATAAGCAACAGATCCGCTCACACCCATATTACCGCCATTTTTACCGAAAGCGGCGCGGACTTCAGAAGCCGTTCTATTTACATTGTTTGTTAAAGCATCAACAATGATCATCGATCCGTTTGGACCAAACCCCTCATAACGGAGCTGATCAAAGTTCTCTTCAGTGCCGCCTTTTGCTTTTTCCAGTGCGCGGTCAATGATATTTCTTGGTACATTATATGTTTTGGCGCGCTCAAGAACGAACTTCAAAGGCTGATTGGCTTCCGGATCCGGCTCTCCCTGCTTGGCGACAACATAGATTTCCTTGGCAAATTTAGAATAGATACGACTCGTATTTGCATCTTTTGAAGCTTTCTTTTCTTTGATATTATTCCACTTACGACCCATAGTTTCCACTCTCTTTCAAATTGTTACTAGACTTCCTTTCTATTATAACGCAATTGGCTGAGATGTTTCGAGATTAATTCCTGAGAAAGTAATACCCATGCCTTGTAAAGTGCATTCATTCTTCAGAAAAGTTTGCTGAATTGATTTCCGCTCCAGGTACGCTGACTGCATGGGGCGGGCCGTATAAGCTCACTCTACTATCGAACTATTACTTTTCACTCTTCCAAAATGATCCTATTTGTGTTATATTTTCTGAAAGTTCAGTTTTTATCTTGATTTTCAGGAGGAATGCTTATGAAGGGTTCAGTAAGATTAATTCCTTATGTTAAAGAAGAAATCATGGAAACTGCATCAGAAATGCCTGCGGGGGTGGATTTGGTACAAGCCCCGAAACTTTGGAAATCAGTCAAAGGCAAAGGAGTTACGGTCGCTGTTTTGGACACAGGTTGTGATATAGATCACGATGATCTTCAGGGACGGATTGTGGGTACCCGCAACTTTACGAATGATGATGATGGCAATGAAGAGAACGTAACAGACTACAACGGACATGGCACACATGTAGCCGGAACAATAGCAGCAAACGAAAATGGATCTGGAGTAGTGGGGGTAGCTCCGGAAGCCAGCCTGCTGATTATTAAAGTATTGGCGGGAGAACAAGGCAGCGGAAGATACGATTGGATCGTGGATGGAATTCAGTATGCTATTGATCAAGGGGTAGACATCATTTCCATGTCTCTCGGCGGACCATCTGATTATGAGCCTCTTCATGAGGTGATCAAGCAGGCGGTTGATCAAAATATCTCTGTTGTTTGTGCAGCGGGTAATGAAGGAGACGAAGACGCAGATACTGATGAGCTCTCTTATCCTGCTTGCTACAATGAGGTCATTTCAGTCGGGGCCATTGACTTTGAGCGAAATTCTTCCTATTTCACCAACTCTAATAATGAAGTTGATCTCGTAGCTCCGGGAGAAAAGATACTTTCCACCATTCCTGGAGGTAAATTTGCCAAATTCAGCGGCACATCAATGTCAGCACCCCATGTGTCAGGGGCAATAGCTCTGGTAAAGCTTCTTGAAGAGTCCAGTTTTGATAGAAAGTTGTCGGAATGTGAAATTTACGCCCAGCTTGTTAAACGGACAATCCCACTGGGCTATCCTAAATCACTCGAAGGGAACGGACTTCTCTACCTGACAGCACCTGACTTGCTCCGGGAGTATTTACAACAGAATCAAATGTCTTTATCAGTGTGAATGTCTCTGAAATAGCAAAGTGTTAATGATTATACAAAAAAAGCGAAATCAAAGGTTATGTATGGTACCCTTTTGATTTCGCTTTTTAAATTTCATTTTCAGCGCAGTTTGCTCTCCACCTGCTGACAAACCTCGTCAGCGCTTAAGCCGTTTGCTTCGATAACAGAACCTTGAGTGACCACGTTTGCAATCCCCATGACATTGGAATCCAGTCCAGTCAGGACACAGCAGTCACAGCCTTGTGCATCAGTCTCCTGCTTCAATTCCACGACATCATGACCTTTTTCACGAAGTGCTTGTACAACATTTTGAAGAGATTCTTCTACTCCAATTCTTCTTGACATGTCTCCACACCTCCTTAACATACTCATAGGATTTTCCATCAAAGGCAATGGTATTCATTTTATTTTTTGTTTTTTTGTCGTCCGCTCTTTTTTTGGCTTTGACTATGACTGTTCCCTGCCTGAAAATCATCAGTGCTGAATTCGACATCATTCTTCCCTTGCTGTTTAGCCAGTTGTTTTGAGGTTTGGTCTGGATTCATCTTGCCTTGTTTACTCATTTTGGTTCCCTCCACTATATTCTTTTCTGAAACCCAAAGCCGCAGCTTTGATATTCGACCATAGTCTTTGCAAAACCCTTGGAATTTATAAGCCGCACCTTTTTAAGAGCTAGTTTAATCTCGAATTAAAGGGGTATTAATAAAATATCAGCAATTAAATGGAGGATGATTTTTGAGATGGAACAAAATTTACAAGAATTAATTGATGGGTTAAATGAAGATTTAGCAAACGAATATACAGCACAGATCATGTACACAAACTATGCTGCAGTCGTTTCAGGTCTGCATCGCGCAGTGCTTAAGCCTTTCTTTGAAGGAGAAGTCGGTGATGAACAAGGCCACGCCCTATACTTGGCTGAAAAAATCAAAACACTAGGCGGTACTCCAACAACGACTCCGGCTCCTGTGAAGCAGACTGATAATGTGAAGGAAATGCTTCAGGCAGCACGTCAAGCTGAGAAAGAAACGATTGACCGCTACAAAGTGCGTAAAGAACAGGCAGAAGCATTAGGATTAACTGAGCTGGTTGTTAAATTAGACGATCTTATCTCTGATGAAACACACCACATGGAAGAGCTTGACCGCATGCTGATGGATCCTGCTTTTCAATAAATAATAGATAGAAAAAAGCTTTCTCCGATTTGGGGAAAGCTTTTTTCGTGATCAACTGAATTTATGTGTAAATAGCGAGCCAAAGGTCATTTTTTGATTAATTTATATCACCGTAAAATCCAGCCATTCCTCCGGAAGCAGCCCCTGGTATTTTGGGGTCAAATACCGGTCATCGACAAGCACGATCACACCTGTGTCTTCCTCTGTTCGAATCAGCCTGCCTCCAGCTTGAAGAACCTTGTTCACACCGGGAAGGATATAAGAATAGTCGTAACCATTTTTATGGAGCTTATTGAAATGATCTTTGATAATCTCTCTCTCCGGCCCCAGTTGAGGAAGCCCTACTCCGACAATGATCACCCCATTGAGCCGGTCTCCCTTCAAATCAATGCCTTCCGAAAAAATGCCTCCAAGAACAGCAAATCCAATGAGAGGAGATACTCTGTCAGCATGAAAAGCTTGCAAGAATGCTTCCCGCTCATCTTCTGTCATACCTGCTGATTGGATAAGCACATCAGCATCAGGATCACTTTTCATAAAAGCTTCATAAACCTCATTCATATAGCGGTAGGATGGAAAGAAATACAAATAGTTTCCGTGACGCTGCTTCATTAATTCCTGAGGGAGGGAAACTAAGGGCTGGATGCTCCTTTCCCTGTCCCTGTATCTTGTTGACAACGGCTTCAGGAAAACTTGTGAATTTTCCTTTGGAAATGGAGAAGGAATTCTGAAACGATAGTCCTCATTTTCACCGCCCAACAGCTCGAAATAGTAAGGAAATGGCGACAAGGTGGCTGAAAAGAATACGGCTGATGAGAAGCTTTTGCTTGTGCGGCTTAGAAGTTCAGATGGATTCAGACAGAAAAGCCTGATTATCGTCTCTCTTTTGCCACTATCAATATAGGTAACATAATCCTCATTAAATAAGGAGGAAATCTTAATAAAATTATGTGCTGCAAAGTAGGTCTCGAGCAAGGTGCTTTCCCCGCTCTGTCCCGCCAGCTCTGTTTCAGCACTGCCTATGAATCTCTCAAGCAGTTCCACCAGCTCAGGAAAAGCCTCTTTATAAACTGCCTTTCCTGTTTCCTCATACTGTTTTCTCAAACTGATAAAAAAACGATTGATTTCATGGCTGACCGTATATAGCTCTTTGTTCTTTTCCTTATAACTGCGTTTAAGTTCTAAGAATGAAGACTTCTCCAGCTCGGCTGAAAACATCGCCCTTCCCCTGTCTACAAGATTATGGGCTTCGTCTGTGAGGAGGACAGTCCGTTTTTTCTGTGAATCAGATAATCTTTTCAGGGAGACCCGCGGGTCAAAGATATAGTTGTAGTCACATATGACTGCGTCCGCTATATAGGAAAGATCAATGGAAAATTCGAATGGACAGACTCTGTGCTTTCTTCCATATTGCTCTATGATCTGCCTGGTCATCCTTGTTTCATTCCTGATTATATCCATTACGGCTTCATTGATTTTGTCGTAATAGCCTTCAGCAAATGGACAGGAGTCACTTTGGCAGAGGCCCTCTTCCTTTAAACACGCCTTATCTTTGGCTGTAATGGTAAGCGTTTTGGCCGCCAATCCTTTTTGCTCAAGCATTTCAAAAGCTTCTTCTGCCGTTGTCCTCGTAATCGTTTTTGCTGTTAAATAATAGAGTTTGTCTATTGATTCTTCCGCCAACGCCTTTACGCTTGGAAAGATCGTAGAGATGGTCTTCCCTGTACCGGTCGGCGCGTTGGCAAATAGGGTTTTCTTTTCCTTTATGGTCTTATAGACAGCTCCTGCAAGATGGCGCTGGCCTTTTCTATACTCTTTGAAGGGAAACTGAAGCTCCTTGGCTGATTCATTCCGTTTCTCCTTGTTGGTGGTCAGCAGTTCAGCGAAAGGATAGTAAACTTCAATTGTGTTTGACGCAAAGTCCTCAAGCTGCTTCAGCGTAAAGCGCTTCAGGTAATGAATCATTTCTTCTGTTTCCACGTGGATGTATGTAAGCCTGACCGAAATCTCTTGAAGATCATGATCCTTGGCGTAAATAAAAGCATAGAACTTCCCCTGCGCCCAGTGAACCGGGTATGAATCCTCTGCCATGTCATCCAAATTGGAACGAGTCGACTTTATCTCATCGATGATCACGTCTTCACCTTCAAAAATCAGTCCGTCACATCGGCCTTCCACTATGAAGGTCAAATCTTTAAAAGTGAGGACAGTGCTCAAGAACTCCTCTGCCCGGTCTCCCTCTTTGTAGTTTTTCTGGATTTTCTTATGGAGACGGGTTCCTTCAGTCATTGAGGAGGTGGTGTGGAATCTCTGATCGATACTGCCGCTTTTATAAACATACTCAACTAGATTCCTTACAGAAACTCTCACTTCCTTCAAGCCTGGTTCCTCCTCTCCATCTCACTGATGTCAAATCATTTTTTTCAAAGCTTATTGTTTTGCAGGACTAATGGCAGGACAGGATAACCGGCAGCTGCTTTTGGACAGTATTCGTTCATCACGTATGTTAATTACTTAATCTTTTGAATGAAAACCACTTTCAGGTAATCTCCCTGTTTGAACTGGCTGATAGTCCGGTAATCTTCAGGAAGGGAGAATTCCTCCATCAATTTATAGGCACTTCCTGATTCTTTGAACGCTTTGTCAATGAAGCTTTTGAATTTTTTCATATCAAAGCTGCTTGCATTTGTAGAGGCAACGATGATTCCATTTTTCTCCGTAATGGCTATGGTTTGTTTCAGCAGATCGGTGTAATCCTTTGCTGCTGAAAAAGTATGCTTTTTCGAACGCGCAAAGCTCGGCGGATCGAGGATGACCATATCGAATTTGAGCTGTTTTTTCACGGCATACTTGAAGTAGTTGAAGACATCCATAACAATGATATCCTGCTCCTCGTAGTCAATTCCATTTATGCTGAACTGCTCGATGGTCTTGGCTTCACTCCTGTTTGCCAGGTCAACACTAGTTGTCTTCACCGCTCCGCCGAGGGCAGCAAAGACGGAAAATGCACCTGTATAAGAAAAGGTGTTGAGAACCGTTTTTCCTTCCGCATACTTGTCCCGGATCAGTTTCCTTACATCCCGCTGATCGAGGAAAACACCCACCATGGCTCCATCGTTTAAATATACGGCAAAGTTAGCTCCATTTTCTTTCACTATAAGAGGAAATTCAGCTCGCTCACCCGTGACAAAATCATCATCATCTATATACTTTCCGCTTTGAGCAAACCGCTTCTTCTGGTAGATGCCTTTACTATCAACAAGCTGCTTCAGCGAAAGAATAATATCATTCTTGAATTGATAAATGCCTTCACTATACCAGTTGATCAGATAATAGCCGTTAAAATAGTCTATAGTGAGTCCGCCTATACCATCACCTTCTCCGTTAAATACACGAAAGGCATTTGTTTCGTCACTTTGGTAAAAACCAAGCCTTTGGCTGATCGCGTTGTTCAGCTTTCTTTCAAAAAAGCCCTGGTCGATCCGTTCTTGCTCCTTCCAGCTCAAAATCCATCCCAGCCCTTTATTCTGCTTGCCATAATAGCCTCTGGCGATGAATTGCTTGCGCCTGTCCACAAGCTTGATGATGCTTCCTTCTTCTTCGAGTCCTGCCGTGGAGGCAAGGGCATCTCCGCTGATAAGCGGAAAACCTTTTTTAAATTTATCTTCTAATTTTGGATTCACGGTCAATATGATTTCTTTCATGATTTCATCCTATCCTTTGTATAATTTAGGCGTTACTACATATATTTCACAGAGAGGGACAAGTATACTCTTCCCGGTTACTTTAGCCTTCTAAAGCACTGAAAGGGACTGTCCCTTTTAGCGGTTTAAAGCAGTAAAGCAACTCAATCTCTTTTCACATTGCTTTTCTAAAAAAGGGTATGTAATATATTCATTATCGCATTTTTTATGTGTTCGTAAAAATATTTGATAAAAGGAAGTTTTATATGAGAGAACGAACAGTCTTTTTCTTTGTTGGATTAATGATACTCACATTAGGGGTTGCCCTTATCATCAAAGCCAATTTGGGAGCCGCTTCATGGGATGCCCTTGCCGTCGGGGAATCCACCACATTCGGGATTACGGTCGGTACTTGCGTCTTCATTAATGGAATCATCCTTATATTTATTAATGCGTTTCTGCTAAAACGGAAACCGGAGGTCCTCGCCGCGCTTTCTATCTTCATTATTGGATTGATGATCGATTTCTGGCTTTTGATCGGTTTAAAAAACTTCGCCCCTGACCACCTCGGTGTTCAATCGGCAGCCCTCTTGACTGGAATTCTCGCGCTTGGTGTCGGGATTGCAGTGTATTTGCAGGCAAAGTTCCCCTCCAGCCCGATGGACACCGTCATGATCGCCATTTCTGAAAGGTTTGGATTGAGCCTGCGCAGCTCTCGGCTGATCAGCGAAGGATTGGCCCTTGCTCTTGCTGTTGCGTTTGGAGGTGCGGTAGGAATTGGTACGGTGATTGTGACTCTTTCCCTTGGATTCATCGTCCAGTTTTTCTTTCCTAAGTTTGAAGGCCTGCTAAAAGCCCGGAGCCAGAAGCTTTCTTTTAAGTAGCTCATTTGTTATAGTATTTTTGGAAAATAACTTCGTATTGAAACTGCCACCCTAGGCAGTTTCTTTTTTACCAATTTTTAAGAAGTACTGCATAGTAACGAATCTATCGTTTGGGAGGACAACATGACAAATAGAAATAAGGGAATCCTGCTCCTGCTGGTTTCTTCATTCGGCTTTGCCATGATGGCTGCTTTTGTTAAGCTTTCAGGCGACTTGCCCACCGTCCAAAAAACTCTGTTCAGGAACTTGATTTCTGCCATCATATCTTTCGGGTTTGTGATTTACTACAAGGAAAGGCTGTTTGGTAAGAGAGAGAATCAGAAATTCCTTCTTCTTCGTTCAGCACTGGGTACCCTGGGAATCGTGTTTTTCTTTTATGCGATTGATGAACTTGTCTTATCAGATGCGGACATGCTCAATAAATTAAGTCCGTTTCTGACGATCATCTTTTCAGCTGTTTTTCTGAAAGAGACGGCTCGCAGATTTCAAATTATTGCTATTATCATCGCATTTCTTGGAACTTTGCTTATTATCAAACCTGAATTTTCTGTTGATACGATTCCATACTTGGCAGGCATTTTGTCAGCCGTTTTTGCCGCTGGAGCCTATACCGTTCTTCGGGTATTGGGGCAAAAAGAAAAATTCTATACCGTGGTTTTCTATTTTTCCTTCTTTTCCACAGTCGTCCTGCTTCCATTTGTGATTATGTGGTATGAACCAATGGAAACCAGGCAGCTCATCTATCTGATACTTGCCGGTATCTTTGCGACCTTAGGACAGTTTGGAATTACGATTGCCTATAAGTATGCCCCAGCGAAGGAAATCTCGATTTTCTTCTATTCAACCGTCGTATATTCAGCACTGATCAGCATCGTCTTGTTCGGTCAGATCCCGGACATCCTGAGCATAGCTGGCTATATTATCATTTTCAGTGCCTCCTTCTATATGTTCATCAAAAATAAAGAAGGTGACAAAGCAGGAGCCTGAAGTAGTGACTTTAATACATTACAGCGCTAAAAGGGACTGTCCCTCTTAGCGCTTTAAAGCATTAAAAGGAGCGCGGAATCGTATGATTCCGCGCTCCTTTTTTAGCAGTTAGGAAAGGTTGAAGGCCATTGAACATAACTCGCTGGAAATACCCCGATAAGCAAGCGAAAAACAGGTCTTGGAATTTCTCCGTAAAACAGTATTTACACCAAAATAACCTTGGACGAAAAGCTGATGAAAGTCCCCGCGGACGATTTTTCCTTACCAACAGGCAAGGCGGTCCATTCTATTCAAATGATTTTAATTCCCCGGCTCCCTGCTCCTTATTTAATTTTTTATGAAGACGTATGTCTCCTCTTCCCTGGTAGTGTCTGTTCATAGGCAAGGCAACTCTGACTTCAGTCCCTTTGCCAAGTTCGCTTTTATAGGTGATTTTCCCCTCCATCGCCTCGATGATCCTCAGCGATACCATCGTCCCCAGTCCTGTTCCTTTGTCTTTAGTCGTATAAAATAAGGTGCCGATCCGGCTGAGCTGCTCTTTGGTCATTCCTTTTCCGTTATCTTTTACAGTAATCTTCACATCCTGACCATCAGACGATAGGATAACATTGATTCTTCCCCCAAGCGCAGTAGCTTCTATGGCATTTTTAATTATGTTGACAAGAGCCTGCTTGAATTGGTTGCGGTCTGTGTGAAGATATACTTCTTCTTCCAGTTGGCTGTCCAATCCAACGCCCTGCTTCATCGCCAAGGGCTGAAGAAGGGCAATGACATCAGACATGGTTGAAGAAAGTTCCAGCCTTTCAATTTTTTCAAACTGCGGTTTGGCAAAATTCAAGTAATCATTAATGATCGCTTCAGCCCGGGCGAGCTCACTCAACACCAGGCTGAGATATTGGTAATTATCATTCTTTTTTTCCTGGCTTTTCATCAGCTGAAGAAACCCTTTTACCACAGTAAGGGGATTCCTTACTTCATGGGCTATGGAAGCAGCCAGCTCTCCAAGGGTATTCAGCTTTTCAGCACGCTGCATTTCCTTCCTCATCATGCGCCTTTCGATAACAGCTTCGTGAAGCATGGAAGCAAAACCGATGCCTACAATCTGGATCACGCCAAACAGAAGGACATATAACATTAATTCCTGAAGATCATCGACAGGATTCCTGGAAAAAATCAGCCAGGAAATCAAGATTGAAAACATAATAAATGATGGCCAAATCCCCAGCCAGATAGCTGTTATAATTCTTTTCCTAGCCTGATACCTCCAAAACCGCTTTACAAACAAAAACGGAACGGATGCAGCAAGGCTGGCACTGATATAGCCAAACAACAGAGCATCTCCGCTCATAAAAGTCCTTGCTCCAATAATCGAAATAAAGGTGATCGCCCCTGCGACAGGACCTCCATATAAAACGGAAAGAACCAGAGGAACATAGCGAAGGTCCCAATATAGACCATAGCTGTAGTATGAAACAGTAAGACACAATACAGCTGAAACTCCATACATCATTCCTATAAAATATGGTGACTGTCCAATGCGCCGGTTTTCAAAAAAGGAGGTGTACACCAAAATAGGAGCCAGTATGACAAAAACGTGCAATAACAGCTTTTCAGCAAGCATCAGATCTTCCTCATCTCTTGTAGTATATTGTAAGAATACGACAAGTTCTGGAAATCCCCTGCATAAGTTATAATATTTTGTTGGATTATGGTATAAGCATATCTATTTAAAAGATCCGCGCGGCAGGATAATGGTGTGCCTAACAAAATTAATGTCCGCTGCTGTGGAATCGCGTGCATAAATCCATAAAGATGCTCTTTCTCAAAATCTTAAAGGCCAGTGAGATGACCTGGCTTGAGAGATATTGGACCGCAAACCTTCTTTACAGGCCAGTGAGATCGCCTGGTTTGAGAGATATTGGGCCGCAAACAGAACTTACGGGCCAACAAGATCGACTGCCTCAGTGGATATTGGTCCGCAAACCTTCTTCACGGGCCAGTGAGTCGGCCTGGCTTAAGGGATATTGGGCCGCAAACCTTCTTTACGGGCCAGTGAGACAGCCTGGCTTAAGAGATATTGGGCCGCAAACCTTCTTTACGGGCCAGTGAGATGGCCTGGCTTAAGAGATATTGGGCCGCAAACCTTCTTTACGGGCCAGTGAGATGGCCCAGCTTGAGAGATATTGGGCCGCAAACCTTCTTTACGGGCCAGTGAGATGGCCCAGCTTGAGAGATATTGGGCCGCAAACCTTCTTTACGGGCCAGTGAGACGGCTTGGCTTGAGAGATATTAGGATGTAAATAAAAATTACGGCCCAGTGACCTGCCCTAATTTAGTGAATAATGAACCGTATTAGTAAATAACCGGCCAGCGGACAAAAATCCATTGACATACGTCTGCCTCACTGACAACAGTCCAAGACACAAAACAAAAAACCTCCGAATATTCGGAGGTTTTCCTCTTTATTAAGAAACTTTTTCTTGATCTGGTTTTGCTTCTTTTTCCCAGAAGTCAGCATTTTTAATACCCAATTTAACCGGATCAAACACCGGGTCAATTCCTTGCTTTTTCTGCTCTTCATAGTCTTTTAATGCCTTCAGAGCAGGCTTGTAAAGGAGGACAATTGCAACCATGTTCAGCCATACCATAATGCCAAGACCCACATCACCCAATGCCCATGCAAGTTCAGCTGTTTTCACTGCGCCATACATGGTCGCACCGAGAAGGATAATTTTCAACGCAGCAATAGCCCATGTATTATTTTTCCCTCTGAAAATGTAAGCTACGTTTGTTTCAGCGATATAATAATAGGCCATGATTGTTGTGAAAGCGAAGAAGAATAGGGCAACGGCAACAAATCCTGCACCGAATCCCGGAAGCACACTTTCAATGGCTGCCTGTGTATAAGCAGGCCCAGCTTCCACTCCGTTAAGATTATTGACGAGCATTGTACCATCTTCTTTTTCGACATTGTACATCCCCGTAAAAAGGATCATAAATGCAGTGGCGGAACAAACAAGCAGGGTATCAATGTAAACCGAAGCCGCCTGTACCAGTCCCTGTTTGGCAGGATGAGATACTTCTGCTGCCGCAGCAGCATGCGGTCCGGTTCCCTGGCCAGCTTCGTTGGAATAGATTCCGCGCTTTACTCCCCATGCAATAGCCATACCGACAATCCCGCCAAATGCAGAATCCAAAGCGAATGCACTTTTAAAAATAAGAGCGAATACAGCAGGCAGTTCCGTGATATTCATGACCACGATGATCAAAGATAGAAAAATATATCCCAACGCCATGAAAGGTACCGCATATTGGGCAACCTTTGCTATACGTTTTACGCCGCCAAAAATGATGACACCAAGAAGAATAACCAGGCCGATAGCCGTGATCCATTTATTAAGTCCGAATGCGTTTTCCAGTCCCAAAGCGATTGAGTTGGATTGAATCCCAGGCATCAGCAATGCCATTGCTAAAATCGATGCAGCTGCAAAGATGACTCCATACCATCTCCAGCCCATTCCTTTTTCGATATAGTAGGCTGGCCCCCCGCGGTATTGTCCGTCTTGCTTTACTTTATAAATTTGAGCAAGCGTGGATTCAATGAACGCTGAACTTGCTCCTATAAAAGCGATGGTCCACATCCAGAAAACGGCTCCCGGGCCTCCAAAAGCAATAGCTGTTGCCGTACCGGCGATATTCCCTGTCCCTACACGCCCTGATAACGACAGCGCCAAAGCTTGGAATGATGATACTCCTGCATCTGAACTCTTGCCTTGGAACATGAGTTTAAACATTTCTTTGATATGTCTGACCTGTAGAAATCGAGTCATAATTGAAAATACAAGTCCTATTGCCAGAATTAAATAAATGACAGGCGAACTCCACAACACCCCATTAAGCCAACCTACAACTGCCTCCAAGAATATTCCTCCTTTAACTTTCAGAATTTTGTTTCTATTCGAATTATATTTCATGATTGGACATTTAGACAATCTTTTTTTAAAAAATTTCCTTTTTGGTTTTTACTCTCATTCGTATATGGAGATGGAAGAAACCTTCCTTTTGTCTGTATGTTATTGCCGAAATAATATTAAAAGACACAAAAAAAAGCAGGACACATTCTGCCTGCTTTCTCTTTTACTAATCTAACGCCCAGCCTCGGCTTTTTCCAGCAGCGTATTGGATAGATGCGCAAGTGCTTCAGTTGTAAGGTTTATTTCTTTGATAGACTGAACGATGCTGTCCAGGTCTGCCTTGTTTCGCTTGAACATATGGATATATTGCTCCATCTCCATTTTGACAGTAATAAGCCCGCCTTTTACATGCTGAACCTTGGATTGTGAATCCTGAGCAGATTGACTCATGGAACTCATTCGGCTGTCCAGGTCACTTACCTGTTTGTTGCTTTGGCCAATAAGCGCATTGATGCGGCTGCTCAATTCCTTGGAGCTTTCCGCAAGTTTTCGGACCTCTGTTGCTACAACGGCGAATCCTTTCCCGCCTTCGCCAGCTCGTGCCGCTTCAATTGAAGCATTCAATGCGAGCAGATTGGTTTGGTCCGCGATGGCTTCAATTCCCTTTGTCATTTCGGTAATGGAACCTGAAATATCTTTTAACAAGGAAATTCCTTCTAGAGAATGTTTTACATCATTTGCGACTTTTTCAAAGGCAGCAATTAGTTCAGTCATCTGAGTTTCATTTAAATCGGTTAAGTTAAGTAAGTTCTTGCTGCTTTTTTCGGTTTGCTCTGTCTCTTTTAGAATCTGCTCAGCCTTTCCAGTGGTTTCAGTCATGGAAGCTTCTGTCTGCTGAACGGAGGCTGCCACTTCCTGGCTGATGCCGGTAAGCTCTGTTTGGAGTATGCGGTTGTATTCATTCAGCTCATTCAATTCTGTTATTCTGGAGTTTATGTAATTCTCAACCACAAGCTGCGAATCAAGGTTGGTCACGTGGGTTACAGCCAGCAATGCTTCTGAGAGCTTCTCCGGACTTGTTTGAAGATGCGATACCAGCTGAGGAATCAACAAGGTATTGATTGCGGAATAAGTACTGATGAACCATTCAACCGGAAGTCCTGCGCCATTATGCGTTCTTCCGATTCTTTTTCTCATTTCAAAAAATTCTTCATCAAGCCTTCCGCTCAGCAAACTTTCAAAGTAGCGGATGAATACCGCACGCAGCCTGTCTCTATTGGATGATGCTTTCACAATTCCTGCAAGCGCCTGCACCTCGAACAATTGATCCAGCACTTTATTAAGAAGATCTTCCAGCAGCGGTGTAATGGTCGGACTCAACTCTTGTAAAATAGTTAGATGATTATTGGAAAATCCCATGTATTCGAGGCGTTCTGACAAGTGGGGATAAGGAGTGGAAACTTTATCTGATGAATCAGGAAACTTCATTTCCGGCTGAAATTGGACAACTTTTGCTTTGCGCTTAACAAACAACATTGTTGTTTCACCTCTGTATTTTATTTGTATAACTTTTGTACTACTATTATATACCTATTATGTACAACTATCGATTGAAATGCAATAGATTACTACAGTAGTATAAAAAGTATTTTACTATTGAGATAGGTTGTTTATGTAAAGATTGTGTGTGAAAGCAGCAGTTCTCACATACAAGTGCCCATTCTAGCGGGGTGGCTGAGCATCTCCACCTCTTATTTGCTTTGCTTTTTTTGTCCATTCTAAAAAAACATGCGCGCACCCGTTTATGAAAGGTACGCGCATGCTGCTTGGCTTATACGGCTTTACTGCCAGGATTGCCGAGGACGGCAAAGTGTTAATTAGGATTACATATCGCCGCGGTAGTCATTTCCTTTGAACTTATTATCGTTCAGATTTGAAGTATTCTTATGGTCTCTTCTCTCTTTTTCGGAACGGATGCCAGCCGTGTCTGTTATACCTTCCTGACCAGTCACGAAGGTATCATCGCTCGACGTTCCTGCAGGTGACCCGCTGCTGCTTGTTTCGTTCAGTCTCTCTTCTCCCTGAATTCGGGAAGAACCCTCTTTATCTAAGTGTACTTCTTCTTTTTTCACAGTATCATGAATATGCTCGGTTTCTTCCGTTGTGCGTTTTCCAATGACAACCTCATCTGTAACAACCGGCTTTTTCTTGACCTCTACTTTTTCTTCAACTACTGGTATTCTTATTTCCTCTTCATCTCCAAAGTCTGCAGTGGCATTCCTTGTTTCACCATCAGCCACATGTCTTTTCTCCACATAAACTTCCTCATGCCTTACTGGGACATCAACACTTCTTTCTTCTTCCACTACATCTTTTCCGACGGAGATCTCACCAGTTTTGACTTCCTCTTTGTCCACACTCAGGCGCTCTTCACGAAGTTCCATGGATTCTTCTTGATCGGCGGTATTAGTCGCTGCCGAGGTATACTGATTACTTTCAGTTCCGCGGCCGTCAGTTTCAGTCTTGAATTCATCCAAGTCAGTTGCAGAATTTGCTTCAACTGCAATGATTATTTTTCCGTCATTTAAGTCCGATTCATATCGTCTTGTATCTGTTTCCGAGAGATCATAATTGGAGAGGCGGTTATTGGAAGAAGTCTCTTCATCCATGGTAAAAGCTTCTCTGATTTTATCCCACATAGACTGGTCATGCTGTGCCGATTCACTCTGTTCTACCTGAAGCCCTGTCTTATTTTCTAAAGAACCGAGACGGTCTCTATTCGAAACAACCAGGATTTCTTCCGGGGAATAACCTTTTCTTGACAGCTGGTCCACTACTGCCGCTGCTTCATTAGTCGAATCATACGCTCCAATAATATGTTTTTCCATCATAATAACCTCCTTCGAATTTTGATCTTACATAAAGAAATTACCCGTTAGATATTTGCAAAAACCCATTGAATTTCAGTAATTTTAACCACTTATGCTATAAATTACATATTTAAATTCCTTCGAGTTACTTCTTCACCTCTTTAAAGCATTAAAAGGGACAGTCCCTCTTCGCGCTTTAAAGGACTAAAGTATTTTAGACACAAAAAAACCCGCTGTTGTCAGCGGGTTTTAAAGGCTTTAAAAGTCTCCTCGATAGTCGTTTGCTTTAAAGCGTTCTTTCTGATCTATATTTTCAGTGTTTTTTTCATCACGATGTTCTTTTTCAGTCTGGTCTGCCGGGCTGTCATCCAGCCCCTCTTGTCCAGTAGAATTCCTCTCAGAAGATTCTAGTTTTCCTCCAAGTGTGTTGCCGACATTTCCGCCAATGGTATCTTCTGTTGTATCCACATTGCCTGAACGAAGATCTTCTGGTTCTGCACCATGGTTGCCAATACTCTTGCCGGCTGTAGGCGAACTGCGGAAGTTCTCTGCCGAAGTTTGGTTCCTAGTGTGATTTACGTTCCTTACATCATCGTCTTTCAAGTTTTTCTCTTCACTGGAAACAGGTTCGATAGTCGATCCGGAATCAACCACCTCACCGCCATTGCTCAAAGCATATTTATCTTTTGCCGTTACGGCAACAAGGATTTTTCCATCCTCTAGTTTACTCTGGTAGGTCCCTACCTGATCTAGTGGAATGTTATATTGTGAAAGATCGCGATTTTCATTTTCTTGTTGTTCACTTACTCTGAAGGAATCCTTTATCTTTTCCCACATACTGCGGGACTCTTCATGATTACCAGAAGGGTGTTCGACATGAAGTCCGGCTGTATTATCCAGTGTATGAATGTCTCTTCTGTTTGAAATGACGAGGATGTCGTCCTCAGTGTATCCGTCTTTTGTCAGACTATTTATTACATCCATTACTTCAGCAGTGGAATCGTATGCACCAACGATACTCTTTTCCATTATTTCTTCCTCCTTGAAAGCTGCATGCTGTCTCAGCTTTGATTTAATTCTACAAGAAATTTACCCTCATTAAAAAAGGCTAAACCATTCTTGGTTTGCCAGACTCCTACATACTCAAAACAGAAAAGTTTCGATGTTTTAAGGTGCGGGTAAAGGAATGGAAAAACATTTTATGAAAAAGAGGAGATACTATGACGACTGCAATCCAACACCGCTTGCTGACAAAAGAAGATATGACAAATCCTGAAAAAGTGCCGCAATGGCTGATTGAAGAGTATAAAACCTTCAGGGATACTGTTACAGACAAAACATTTCCATGCTATTTCGGGATGGCAGGCGAAAAAAAAGGGGAACTGAGGTACTCTTACATAACTCATGAGGATTGGTCCACGCTGCCTCAGACATTAGAGCAGTTCAATTCTTTATTCAATAGTCCAAAGCTGATCCGCCATGGCCTGTTTTTATTCGTGGAACCTGAAAAAGAGGAAAAGGATATTCCCTATTACCGCGAATATTTCTGGAATATTCTGCAGTACCTGCATGACAATGACGAAAAGCCATGGCCAGAGGACTATCCGCAAGATCCTGACCACTATCTATGGGCTTTCTCTTTTGCGGAGGAACCTTACTTTGTTTTTGGCAATACACCTGCATATAAACAAAGAAAAACACGTGACCTCGGTAATTCCCTCATTCTGGGCTTTCAGCCAAGAAGGATATTCGAAGGGCTTGAAGGTACATCTAAAGGGGGAGTCATGTCACGAGAGAAAGTCAGGGAGAGGGTCGAAAAGTGGGATAACCTTCCGAAGCACCCCAATATCAGCCACTACGGAGACCCAGAACATCGTGAATGGAAGCAGTATTTTATCGGAGATGATGTAGAACCCATTAATGGAAAATGCCCGTTTCATCATAAATGATCAAATAACTTTGTGATGCTTGGAGAGAATAAAAGTTTGTTTATTATTTTCTCCAGGCTTTTGTATTCCTTGGACTTTTTTTGTTGAAAATGGGACAGCTCTTTCTCTTCTCCACACCCATAATTTTCCATTACTATATCCGCAAGTCTTTCCAAACTCCTGTTAATCAAAATGATACAGCCAAAGTATCTGCCTCAAAAAATCTTTCCTGCGATAGCAAATTTGCTTTATAGGCCCTTTTGGTGATGATATGTTCTTTTAATACCAGGAAATTCAAATCAACCCTCCATGTATATTCTTTCACTTAAAAGCCAAATTAAGTGAAAGGAGGCTGAATAATGAAGCTGTCGCGAATTTTGATATTACTCTTACTGGCATTTTCCTGGATAATGCTGCCGTTCGCAGGATGGCGCTCCATTAAAAGGTTTTCTCCGGCAGCCATGTTCATGGGTGTATTCCTATTAATCGAAGATCTCATTGCAGAAAAGCTGAAATGGTGGGTAATATACCCCAATCTTTCAAAAAAGCTAAGGGGCATGATACCCTTTGCAATAGGTCCGTTTTTCACCGGAAGTATCTTTATCCTTAAGCTTACATACGGGAGATTTTTCATGTTTTTCCTGCTTAACCTGGCTGTGGACACCTTTTTTGTTTATCCTTTTTACAGCTGGTTCAAGAAGCTTGGAGTTTGGAGACTTGTGCGAATGAATCAGCTGCAGCTGTTATCGCTTTTTCTGACAAAATCAGTATTGATGTACGGATTTCATCACTTCTTTATCAGCAGAAGAGAATCAGGTAAATAGAAGAACGTTAAGAAAGTCCTCTCAGATCTTCCTTAACGTTCTTTTTGCCGAGCCTCTTTATTCAAAGGAGGTGAGTAGTATTGCTGAACAAAACTACCGAAGCAATGTATTTTACTATTTATCCCCGGTTTTTTATCCCTTTCAGAAATACATCGATCATCCTCTGAAAACTCTCATCTATGCTCAAATTCATTCCAAATCCGCCTTTGTGCTCTAAAGACGCAAAGCCATGAAACACGCTTCTTAATCCCCGGACAGCATGCAGGGCATCCTGCTGGGAAAGCCCCAGGTAATTAAGTGTCCCGAGTGCCAATTCTACTATGCGGTTTCCTGCTGCTTGCACATCCGTATTTCCTGGTTCCGGAGCAAGCAAAGCTGATTCATATAACCCAGGATGGCTTCTTGAGAAAGCCAGATAAGAAGCCCCCAATGCATGGACAGCCTCATCTCCTTCCTTACCTCCCAAGGCCGATTTCATTTCGTCATGGAGCTTATTCAATCCTTGAATCGCCATAACCGTCTTAAGTTCATTCAAACCGTTAATATGATTATATAAAGAAGGGGGCTGGATTTTCAGCTGTTTCGCCAGATTGGCGATTGTCACAGATCCTATTCCATCACTATCTGCCATGTTTGCTGCTGTCTCCATTATTTTATCTTTAGTCAGTCCCATTCTTGGTGACATGAAATCCCGTCCTTCCTCACTTGATCACTTTCATCTTTTCTCTTGCAGACATCAGTGCCTTCTTGATTTCCTCTGCTGGGTTTTCAAGCATTTTACCATGTCCGGCAGCAAGCAGGGAAGGATTTTGGCTTTGGATTTTTTCAGCGCTGACCAGTGCCGTTTCCTTGCACCAGGTGGCCATCGCCGGGAATGGGAAAGAGAACACCATCTGTCCAGAAACCGCTGTACGCCCTCTTGTTTGAAAGGCATCCCCTGCAATTACAGACCGATCTCTGCTATCCAAGAATGACATCGATCCCGGAGTATGCCCCGGGGTTTCAAGAGCAATAAGAGAACCGATTCGATCTCCTTCTTTCATTAAGAAATCAGCTTTTATGTTCATATTCTTGGGCAGGCCCCCTCTAATTGGAGTTTGAGATTCACCTGGATCAATGCCCCTATCTCCTCTCAGCATCCGTTCTTCCCGCTCCGGGATCCATAACTCTGCATCCGGATTAATCGTTTTAAGTTTAATGAGTGCCCCAATGTGGTCATTATGTGTATGGGTCAATAGAATTCGCGTGATGGGTTTGCTAATCTTGCGGGCTGTCATCATAATGGCATTTGCGCAATGCGGCAAAGCTGTATCAATCAATGTTAAGCTGTCCTCCTCTTCGACCAGGTAGCAGTTCACTGGAAAAAAATCAGGCATAAATGCTAATTGATAAAGATTGTTTCGTTGGGTAATTTTCATAGATTCGCTCTCCCCTACATAAAACTAATAGTGTTAGTTTTATAATAACTAATACTATTAGTTATCGCAACTTCTTTTCATCAAGAACTAAGCCCAATCTTTTTTCAGCAGCGCAAACTGAAGATGACTTTCCCATGCACCCTTGATCATTATATTATCCCTCCTGAAGCCCTCCTTCTGAAAGCCGGCCTTCTCGAGCACTCTGATGGAAGGATAGTTCCTCGGCATAACCTCAGCGGATAATCTATTGAGCTCCAATGTGATGAAGGCAAAAGGCAGAATGAGTCTCAGGCTTTCTGTGCCCAGCCCTTTCCCGTTGAAGTTTTTATCAAGACAGTACCCAATCACTCCCGATTGAAAGGGTCCCCGTTTTACTTCATAAAGATTGATAATTCCTATAAGGTTATGCTCTCTCTTTGTAAAAATCCCAAATGTAAAAAACTGTCCCTGCCCCATCCCTGTTTGGAAGTAGCGGATGTTCTGGAGCTGGCCTTCGAATGTATAGTAACCTTCCTGCCAATCTGGTTCTGTTTCACCCCAAAAGGATTTATTCCGTATGATGAGCTTATACAAGATCTCTGCATCACTCTCTTCAAATGGCCGCAAATAGATTCTTTCACCTGTCAATACCATGCTGAGCACACTCCTCATTGTGTTTTGAAAAAATCACTGAGCTGCTGTGAATAGCCCGGGCAGTTTTTCTTCCCAGGCGGAAGAGAGGGGTTCTCGAGCTATTGAACGATCAATAACACCCCTAAGTTGCACAAACTTGTTCGACAAATTCCGGGTCGTGACTGTCACTGAGAGGCGGCTTTGTGATATAGTATTTCGAGTGACTAAATACTCGGACGGTGGGCTGGAGGTGTATCTATGAAAAAACCATCAGAAACGGAAAACGAAAGTTATTTTAAAACGGTTATGATTTTGAGCCTGGCGATTTGGCTGGTTGTTATGAACACTACAATGTTCAATGTAGCGCTGCCGAATATTTTACGTGATTTTTCTATAACAGCTTCTGAAGGTGCATGGGTTGTTTCCGGCTATTCTATCGTTCTCGCAATCTGTACCATTACATATACAAGACTCTCTGACTATCTGCCAATCCGCCGGCTGATTGCCGTCGGGATTTTACTGTTTGGCTTATCATCCATTCTTGGTTTCTTTGCAGAGAGCTACAGTTTGCTGCTATTGGCACGTCTGATGCAGGCTGCTGGTGCTGCAGCGATCCCTGGTTTGTCTATGGTATTCGCGAGCAGGTTCATCCCTATTTCCAACAGGGGGCGGGCCATGGCGCTGATTGCCTCAGCCTCGTCACTCGGTTTTGGACTGGGACCGGTTGTGGGCGGTATGATCACCGAACATCTCTCATGGAATTATCTGTTTGTTGTTACTCTTTTAGTGATCCTGCTGGTGCCGGTCCTGCTCCGTATTTTGCCTAAAGAAGAAGTACAGAAAGGCAGATTTGACGTTATCGGAGCTGTCCTGACAGGCTTTTCCGTCACAGCTTTCCTGTTGTTCCTATCTACCTTCAACTGGTTCTTTTTCACTGGTGGAATCCTGATGTTGTCCTTGCTCTGGCTGCGGATTAATAAGGCTGAGCTTCCATTCATACAGCCTGCTCTTGTAAAAGATAAGAGCTACCGCCTGCTCCTATATATAAGCTTTCTGGGATTCTTGACACACTTTGCGATCCTTCTGCTCATGCCTCTGATGCTGGGAGGCATTTTTTCGAAAAATCCTTCCGCAATCGGCTTTATAATATTTCCAGGAGCCATGTTCTCAGCGGTGGCCGCCATTTATGTCGGCAGGCTGATTGACCGTTATGGTAATTACACCGTATTGTTGGGCGCACATGGACTGCTTTTGATTTCAACCGTCATCTTCTTTTTCCTTTCTCCATTGAGTGAGTATTGGATAATGGCCGGCTATATGTTCACCAGTTTCGGGTTTTCGAGTCTTTCTTCCAGTTCGACGAATGAAACCTCCAGGATCCTCTCTAAAGAATATGTAGGTTCCGGCATCGGAATGAAGCAATTAACTCATTTTGTCGGAAGTGCTTCCGGCTCCGTGGCTGGCGCGATCCTGCTGGAGTGGAATGGAGATATTTTCACGACAGGAGATTTTCAGCGGGCATACCTTGCCTTGATTGCGGCTATGGCCGTTTCTCTGATCCTGCTGTTTGTTTATAAAAGACAGGTATGATGAGGAAACTTCTAATTAGTTAAGGAATGGTTTAGTTATTCGCACCAAAGAAAGTGTATATTGATTTCCACTCCAGGTGCGTGACTCCGCGGGGCGTGCGGTGAGCCTCCTCGGCTTCGCCTGTGGGGTCTCACCCACTGGTTTTGCAAAGATGTAAACAAATTTGCAAACAAGTAAAAATTTACCATCTTCATTAGATCAGGGAAGCAAAAAAGACAATACACAAATAAAAGTGCCGCCTGTTCCCATTTTTTGTAATATATATATTTACTTAATTACTCTCTTAACTTGCTTTTTTCTTTTCTCAACGATTAATGCGACATGACCATATTGGACTTTTTCCTTTGGTTTATCCGGTATCTTCTGCCTGCCTTTTGATGTTTTTTTGGGTTTATAT
>NZ_VTEH01000042.1 GCF_008180615.1 Rossellomorea vietnamensis | reverse complement strand
CAAATCCAGCTTGTGATTGAAAAAATGGAAAAGACTTTTGTAAAACACGACCACGATCATCCATCGCACATGCGAAGTGTTTCTTTTTGGCAATATCGATTCCAATGACCAGGGTGTCTTCAGAGACTTGATTAATTTTGTGATTCATATTACGATTCATTATGGTCCTCCTGTATGGTAGTGAGTTTCGATTTGGTCGTTGACACTCATGCATCATACAAGAGGACTTTTTCTTTTTCAAGACCTCTAAAAGTTTATAAACAGGAATGCTCCTCGGCTGCGCCTGCGGGGTCTCACCCACTGGCTTTGCATAGGTTCCAAAATAAGTAAATTGAGCGGGAGAAGTTATAGACAAACACAAAAAAAGCTCCTATTGTAGATGTATTGACTGTTTGTTCCCAAAAACAAACTATCTACAAAAGGAGCACAAAACCTCTATTATGTTAGCTCAAAAAACAGTCATTAGTCAATGTTTATCTTTATTACCAACAAAGCATTTAGCTTGTCCTCTTATGAACTACGATATGAAAAAGCTTACTAACGAACAATTGGTCAAGCTTTTCATTACTGCACAACTTGACGGTTGGGATTCATATCCTGAATTTGATATCA
>NZ_VTEH01000041.1 GCF_008180615.1 Rossellomorea vietnamensis | reverse complement strand
AATCCCGTTTCGCTCGCCGCTACTCAGGGAATCGCGTTTGCTTTCTCTTCCTCCGGGTACTTAGATGTTTCAGTTCCCCGGGTCTGCCTTCCATACTCTATGTATTCAAGTATGGATACTGCACCATTACGTGCAGCGGGTTYCCCCATTCGGAAATCTCCGGATCAAAGCTTACTTACAGCTCCCCGAAGCATATCGGTGTTAGTCCCGTCCTTCATCGGCTCCTAGTGCCAAGGCATCCACCGTGCGCCCTTYMTAACTTAACCAAATGGTTAATCTAACAATATCTCATAAGAGATATCCTAAAATGGCGATTCTCGGTTCTTTCTTGACTTTCTTCTTCTAACTTTATCTAGTTTTCAAAGAACAATTATAGTCGGCTGTTTTACTTCCGTAAAACGCCCTGACAGTTATTAAACCGTCAAAACTGAACAAAACCAAAYMRAAACGTCACGTCTCATATATCCTTAGAAAGGAGGTGATCCAGCCGCACCTTCCGATACGGCTACCTTGTTACGACTTCACCCCAATCATCTGTCCCACCTTAGGCGGCTGGCTCCAAAAGGTTACCTCACCGACTTCGGGTGTTACAAACTCTCGTGGTGTGACGGGCGGTGTGTACAAGGCCCGGGAACGTATTCACCGCGGCATGCTGATCCGCGATTACTAGCGATTCCAGCTTCATGCAGGCGAGTTGCAG
>NZ_VTEH01000040.1 GCF_008180615.1 Rossellomorea vietnamensis | reverse complement strand
CTGCAACTCGCCTGCATGAAGCTGGAATCGCTAGTAATCGCGGATCAGCATGCCGCGGTGAATACGTTCCCGGGCCTTGTACACACCGCCCGTCACACCACGAGAGTTTGTAACACCCGAAGTCGGTGAGGTAACCTTTTGGAGCCAGCCGCCTAAGGTGGGACAGATGATTGGGGTGAAGTCGTAACAAGGTAGCCGTATCGGAAGGTGCGGCTGGATCACCTCCTTTCTAAGGATATATGAGACGTGACGTTTCTGTTTGGTTTTGTTCAGTTTTGATGGTTTAATTAGGTTTTTTCGCCTRGCGAAAATAACCCTCATTAACATTGCGCRGCGAAGCGGAGCTTTCAATTCTCCTTTCGACGTGATGACCATCAAACAATTGTTCTTTGAAAACTAGATAAAGTTAGAAGAAGAAAGTCAAGAAAGAACCGAGAATCGCCATTTTAGGATATCTCTTATGAGATATTGTTAGATTAACCATTTGGTTAAGTTAGAAAGGGCGCACGGTGGATGCCTTGGCACTAGGAGCCGATGAAGGACGGGACTAACACCGATATGCTTCGGGGAGCTGTAAGTAAGCTTTGATCCGGAGATTTCCGAATGGGGRAACCCGCTGCACGTAATGGTGCAGTATCCATACTTGAATACATAGAGTATGGAAGGCAGACCCGGGGAACTGAAACATCTAAGTACCCGGAGGAAGAGAAAGCAAACGCGATTCCCTGAGTAGCGGCGAGCGAAACGGGATTAGCCCAAACCAAG
>NZ_VTEH01000004.1 GCF_008180615.1 Rossellomorea vietnamensis | reverse complement strand
AGTACGAAGTGCCCGAAGGGAAAACCATTTTAAGAGACGCAAAAGTGATCCTAGGTGCCGAAAAGAAAATGAGGCCTGTAAGATTGGTCGAATATCAAGATTCAGAGGGAAAGACCTATAAAGTGGCCACGACCAGGTGGGACTTATCAGCGATTGAAATTGCTGAAATTTATAAAAACCGGTGGATTATTGAACTCTTTTTCAAGTGGATTAAACAATCCTTGCGCTTTGTGAAAGTATGGAGCACAAAGCCACAGGGGATTTGGAATCAAATGTTTTAACTATGATTGCGTATATTCTAATTCTGATTGTAAAGCTGAAAACGAAAYCCKCAAAAGGTATGTTACCGATTCTTAGAGAAATTCGCACGTATCTCGATAGAAATTGGCATGAGTTCATAGCTGCCTTAGAATATAAACCCAAAAAAACATCAAAAGGCAGGCAGAAGATACCGGATAAACCAAAGGAAAAAGTCCAATATGGTCATGTCGCATTAATCGTTGAGAAAAGAAAAAAGCAAGTTAAGAGAGTAATTAAGTAAATATATATATATTACAAAAAATGGGAACAGGCGGCACTTTTATTTGTGTATTGTCTTTTTTGCTTCCCTGATCTAATGAAGATGGTAAATTTTTACTTGTTTRCAAATTTGTTTACATCTTTGCAAAACCAGTGGGTGAGACCCCGCAGGCGAATCTAGCTTCAGCGGCCAGCGACTAGCAGATTTCGGTCTCTCTCCTTTCGATAAGTCATCATCGAATCGCTGTCGCTCTTCGTGATTCCTTTATCTCATGCCTTAGAATATAAACCCAAAAAAACATCAAAAGGCAGGCAGAAGATACCGGATAAACCAAAGGAAAAAGTCCAATATGGTCATGTCGCATTAATCGTTGAGAAAAGAAAAAAGCAAGTTAAGAGAGTAATTAAGTAAATATATATATTACAAAAAATGGGAACAGGCGGCACTTTTATTTGTGTATTGTCTTTTTTGCTTCCCTGATCTAATGAAGATGGTAAATTTTTACTTGTTTGCAAATTTGTTTACATCTTTGCAAAACCAGTGGGTGAGACCCCGCAGGCGAATCTAGCTTCAGCGGCCAGCGACTAGCAGATTTCGGTCTCTCTCCTTGCGATAAGTCATCATCGAATCGCTGTCGCTCTTCGTGATTCCTTTATCTCATGCGAGAGCCCTAAAATCTGTACGTCGCTGAACGGCCGCTTCCACTTTTAATGAAGCCGAGGAGGCTCACCGCCCGCCCCGCGGAGTCGTACACCTGGAATGGAAGTCAACATACCCCTTAAAAACAACAATAGTCTTTAACAGAACCTTGAACAAAAAAGCAGTCCCTTCATTTATAAAAGGACTGCTGACTCGTAATATTATTCTTGTACCGGAACGACTGCTCCGCCCCATTCTTCTAAAATGAAGTCTTGGATTTCTTCAGAGCGAAGTACTTCTACAAGAGCCTGGATCGCCTCATTGTCTTCATCCCCGCTGTTTACAGCAATCACATTTACATATGGTGATTCTTTATCTTCAATCGCAATGGAATCTTCAAGCGGCTTCAATCCTGAATCAATCGCATAGTTCGAGTTGATCACTACTGCGTCGCCTTCTTCATTTTCGTATAACTGAGGAAGCAAAGCAGCTTCATACTCGTAATCAAATTCAAAGTTCTTTGGATTCTCCTCAATGTCATCAAGTGTTGCAGCTGTCTTTTCAACACCTTCTTTGATTTTGATAAGACCTTTTGCTTCTAATAAAGTAAGGATACGGCCATGGTCAGCTACTGAATTACTCATTAGGATTGTTGCACCTTCAGGAAGGTCTTCTAAGGAATCATATTTTTTAGAGTATACTCCGATAGGCTCAATGTGAATTCCGCCTGCGTTAACAAAATCATACTCATGGTCAGCAATCTGAGACTCAAGGTAAGGGATATGCTGGAAGTAGTTGGCATCAATTTCACCGCTGTCCAGGTCTTCATTTGGAAGGACATAATCCTGATACGTATCAATTGTCAGTTCAATGCCTTCTTCTTCCAGGATTGGTTTCGCTTTTTCCAGGATTTCAGCATGCGGAATGTTGGAAGCACCGACAGTTATTTCTTTCGTTTCTTCGCCGCCGTTTCCTTGGCTGCCCTCATCTGATGTACCGCACGCAGCTAAAGTGAAGATGCTCGCTGCTGTAAATAAACCTGCAATTGTCTTTTTCATAGTTATTCCTCTTTTCTTTAAAGTAATTTATCTTTTATCCGTAATTTTAGTTAGGATGTCTCCAATAAACTGAATGATAAAGACGATAATTAAGATCACAATCGTCGCTGCCAATGTCACATCATCGCGGCCTCTCTGGAATCCATCCAAGTAGGCAAGGTTTCCAAGACCTCCGGCACCGATGACGCCCGCCATTGCCGTAAAACCAATCAAAGCGATCGCTGTTACAGTTATGCCTGAAATCAATGCCGGCATAGACTCAGGAAGAAGTACCTTCCAAATAATAGTGGAGGTTTTTGCGCCCATGGATTTGGCGGCTTCAATTACCCCTTTACTGACTTCCCTCAAGGCAATCTCAACCATTCTTGCATAGAAAGGCGCCGCTCCGATAATGAGGGCCGGCAGTGCTGCGTTTGCTCCGCGAATCGTTCCCAATAGAACTTTAGTAAACGGAATTAACAGCACAATCAAGATGATAAACGGAATGGATCTGAAGATATTAACCACAGCACTCGTCACTGTGTAAATTCCGCGATTTTCCCAAATGTTGTTCGGGGATGTTAGAAACAATAGAAGTCCAAGGATGATTCCGAGTACAAGCGTGATAGCGACCGACATCCCAGTCATATAGAGTGTTTCAACCGTTGCTTCCCACATTTTTTCCCAGTCGACATTCGGAAAGAGAGTTTCAATCATGATTCATCACCTCAATCCCGACTGTCTGCTTCTTCAAATACTCAACAGCCTCTTCTTCTTGAGAACCTGTCAACTGGATGAACAGGGTCCCATAAGAGCCTCCTTGCGTTTGTGAAATGCTTCCTTGAAGAATATTGGCATTAATATCAAAATTCTTAATTAAGCTCGTTATGAGCGGCTGTTCTGTCTGCTCTCCAACGAAAGTGAGCTTAACAATCTTTCCGTCAGGATAATGAGAAACAAGATTCTCAATAGCCTCTTTCGTGCTGCCGGTTTCAGAAACCTCACTCACAAAACGCTGAGTGATTTTCTGCTGTGGGTTCTTGAACACTTCGAGGACCTCGCCTAACTCGACAACCTTTCCATTTTCCATAACCGCTACTCTATGGCAGATTTTCTGGATTACCTTCATCTCATGAGTGATCAGAACGATTGTTAATCCTAAACGCTTATTTATATCTACCAGCAAATCCAGAATTGAATCAGTCGTCTCAGGGTCAAGTGCTGAAGTTGCCTCATCACACAGCAGGACTTTAGGGTTATTGGCAAGTGCACGCGCAATGCCGACCCGCTGTTTCTGCCCTCCACTTAACTGAGAAGGATAAGAGTCTTCCCTTCCTTTCAAGCCGACAAGTTCTATTAGCTCTTCTACTCTTCTATTGCGCTCTTCCTTTGGAACTTTTGTAATCTCCAGAGGAAAGGCAATGTTATCCCGTACAGTCCTCGACCACAAGAGGTTGAAATGCTGAAATATCATTGAAATTTCATGCCGGGCGCTTCTCAATTTTCCGCCCTTCACTTTGGAGACGATATGGCCATTCACATCAATCGTCCCTTCACTGGGAATCTCCAATCCGTTCAGCATACGGATCAGCGTGCTCTTACCCGCGCCGCTGTAACCTATCACACCAAAGATTTCACCATCATCTATCGTCAGGTTCACATCATCTACAGCTGATATGGCCCCTTTCTTGCTTTTGAAAATTTTACTTACATTCGAAACAGTTATCATTTACCTCACCTCTCCCTCACTAAACCCATAAGACTAGTGGGTTTTAGCTCCGTTGCAATTATCATGCTGTTTTATTATTCTCTCCAGCCACAATCCTAAACTCGTGATTTTAGTGAAGAAATATAAAATGCCTTCCCGCAATGAGCAGAAAGGCATGAAAATTCATCATTCACCTTTCCCTCATCTTCCAAAGCACAGCGGCTTTGTGTGAATTGGCACCATTTCAACATAGTTGACGGTTGCCGGGCTTCGCAGGGCACATCCCTCCACCTCTCTCGATAAGAGCAAGAAAATCGCTTTATTCAATTAATCCTTTAAAGGACAAAAGTCTTTTTTACTTATGAATGGATTTTATCATTGCATTTCAAAAACTGTCAACAACTTTTTATTATTCTTTTTGTTTCAAGTGTAAGTCTATTTATTTAAAACTGTTTTCGTATATGTAATTGTCTATAAAGATTATTTCTTATAAGAATAGATTTTCACTCGTGAAGTACATATCGCATGTCGGATGTCGATACCTCCCCGGCTTCACTAAATTAAATTTGGAAGCGGAACTATCAGCACCGCCAGGATAATATTCTGAAGAGAAATAGATGCTCTTTCATTACTTATTAACAGTGTTCATTTACAAATAATCGTATAGAAAATTCTTAGAATTCGCGAGATCTAAAAAACTTTCTGCCATCGAGCTGCCACTCATAGCCTGTTAGATGACCACCGGTTCTGAATTATGGACTCTGCATAAGGTCAAAATCGATTCGATAAACAGGAGTCCTCTATAGGTACCTGTCACATTTACCTCTTGTCTTCTCGAAAGAACTGATAACTTCTCTTTACCACTTAGCAGTTCCTGAATACATAAAGGGCTGCCTTTAATAATAAAATCCGCTTCTTGATCTTCTTCTGAAACGATAGCAAGCTCCACACGGCGGCCCAGTGCAACCCTCATTATTTCGCACCCATTATCAAAAGCGACTATAAAGGGCTTTTCCGGCATTAATGCCTTCAAATGGTATCTCATCTTACATTCATCCAGCATCCTCAAGATCTCTTTTTCCAATCGCTCATCCCCTTAGTATGTACTCTTGTATACTATTTCCACCTTTCAGGCAGGATTCCTCTTGTTATTCATCGACAACTTCTGAAGGGGAATGAATATTAGTGTCGATTTTCACTGCATATGGGTTATTCTGAAAAATTTCCCGAGAAATATGTAAAATTAAGTCAAAAAAACCGACTCCTCAAATGGAATCAGCACGTATTAAATGATTTAATTTTTCATGTAAATATGGCACCGACTGAAAGGCATAAATCTTATTTATAAGCCTGCCTTGATGGAATAGCAGCAAACAGGGTACACTTTCAACTGAGTATTTATCTGCCATAGTTGGGATATAATTTAAATCAGCTTTGATAAAAGTAACTTGCGGAAACAGCTTTTCTGTTACGTCTACCATTTTCCCTGCCACTAAACATGTACCACATAGCGGAGTGAAGAGGTATAGTGCTGCATAGGTTTGCTCTTGTACTGCTTCCCCGATGTGCTCTAAAGATAATTTTTTCATAAAATCGATTTACGTCCTTCTCTCCAAGTATTCTGTGTGAACATCAATATTAGCACCAATCAAAATTGAAGCAAGATGATATTCCGGTGCAGCCGCAACCTCTTTGTACATCCGGTCAATGTATAAATGCTCTGCCTCGGGAAACTCTCTCTTAAACAGCTTGCGCAGTTTCTCGCCGCTGTCGTCGGCATCCACAAGAATATATACGTCACGGGCAAAAAGTTCATCCACGAGTTCATCCATCTTTGTAATACTGATGGTACCATTTGTACAAATAATTTCTACAGGCTCTTTCACAATTTCTTTTACTTTCTTCCTGTCAGATGTTCCCTCTACGATAATAACTTTATCATCGTGAATATGCATTGAAATCACCTATCTCTTTTAGTTACTATTGGGTCTGTCGTAACAACAAAAATCAACTCAATAACTATGACTGGCTCTGACATGTTCAAAAATAACACTGCTTTAAGATATGATTTACACAGCCGCATGAGACTAGTAAAGCTCACCATTATTTTCCCGCTTATTCACGAAGATTGCAAAGAAAAACTCTTTACTTACCGGAAATTCAACCAAAATTGAATACAGAAAAAGAGTAGACGAATCTACCCTTTTTTCAGCACCATCCGCCTTCATCACAGTCTGTATAACGCGGCTCTGACTCATCAGGTGCCATATAATTTTGGATGATCTTGTTTCCGAAGGTTTCAAAGTTTGGTTCCAGCTGAAGATTTTCCGCTGAATTGGAAATATCCATCTTTCCTACCAGTTGTTCATCAAGGAATAAATGCAGCTGTCCGTCAATCAGTTTTCCAGTGACACGCTGTGTAACATCCAGCTTTTTGGGTTTCAACATGTAATAAGCCCCCTTGTGCAAGTATGTATTACTAGCGTACCCAAAAAGAAAAACAAAACCCTCCGGAACAGCTGGAGGGTTTTGTAAATATTTTTAGTTTTCTTTGATCATTTCATCATACTGCTCAGCAGTCATGAGGTTGTCCACTTGAGAAGCATCAGAAGGTTCGATGATGACCATCCATGCTTTTTCATATGGAGACTCGTTTACGAACTCAGGGCTGTCATCAAGGTTTTCATTGACTTCAACAACCTTGCCGCTTACAGGTGCATATAATTCAGAAACTGTTTTAACAGATTCTACGCTTCCGAATGGCTCGTTAGCTGTAATTTCGTCGCCAACTTCTGGAAGTTCAACGAAAACAATATCCCCTAATTCTGATTGCGCGAAATGCGTGATTCCAATACGTACATTTTCCCCTTCAACTTTAACCCACTCATGTTCTTCTGAGAAACGAAGTTCTTTTGGTGTGCTCATGTCCTATCCCTCCATTGCTATATTCACATCAATATTGACATATTTACTACGATAAAAGCAAGAAAACTTTTACTTCCATGCAGTCTCGAATGTTTCTTCCTTAAAGCCGACTGTAACAGTTGATCCTTCGGCAGATATAGGCCGCTTGATCAGCATCCCGTCACTCGCTAGAATCTCAAGCAATTCCTCTTCAGAAGAATCATTAACCTTGTCTTTCAAGCCAAGTTCCCGGTATTTCTTGCCGCTTGTGTTGAAGAACTTTTTTAAAGGCATTCCGCTGTTTTTGTGAAGCTCCTTCAACTCCTCCTTCGTGGGAGGATTCTCAACAATATGTATTTCATTAAATTCCTTGCCGTTCTCCTCAAACCATTGTTTGGCTTTGCGGCAGGTTCCGCATTTGGGATATGAATAAAATTGGATTGTCATTTTCTCACCACCCTTCCCGGAGGTTTTTCTGTTCAACTACTACTAGTTCGACAAAATTCCTTAATGTCCTGCAAATCATTCTGCAGGACTTTAAGAAGTTTTCATCAATAAAAATCAGATGCATGTGTGTTCTACAGTATCAATCAATTCTTTTAATTCTTCAACAGCTTGATCAAGCGCAAGTGAATAGAATCTTTGAGTGCCTTTTTGCTCGATAGTCACCAGATGCTGATCTCTTAAAATTTTCAAATGATGAGAAACCGCCGGCCTGGACAAGGTAAGATTTTCAGTTACCTCATTGACTGTCAAAGGCTCTCTCTCCGCCAGCAGGAGGATGATATCCTGCCTGTAGGGATCACTCAATGCTTGGAATAAAGGTATACATTTACGGAATGTATCCATTGCTTTTTGACCCACTTTAGCATTCCCTTCCCTCTTTTACCATCTTACCTCACATTATATACGTTCCTGCACCTTGCGGACAACGGAAGTGACCATCTTTCTTGGCATAAAGCGGATCGAGCCTGCCAGTAATTTATTCTTTCTTCCCGGGATGATCACTGTCTTATTCGTTTCTAAAAGAGATACCACAGCCTCCTCCACTACCTTATCAGCCTTCATGACACCGCTCTGAAAGAGTTTGGACTGTCCGAGTTCTGCAGTACTGCTGAAACCCGTTTCAGTCGCTCCAGGGCACAATGCAGCCACTTCCACCCCTCTGTCCTGCCACTCGTTTGCCAACGCTTCCGATAAGGACAGGACATATGCTTTGGTCGCATAATAGACAGCCATCAGAGGGCCAGGCTGAAACGCTGCTGTGGATGCTACATTCAGTATTTTCCCTGCTCCTCTGTGGACCATGTCTCTTCCAAATAACTTTGAAAGCTCTGTTAAGGCTGTAATGTTTACTTGAATCATGTCCAATTCTTTTTGCATATCTGTCTCTTCAAACTCACCGAACAAGCCGAATCCTGCATTATTTATTAAAATATCCGCTGTTACACCGATGGATTCTGTGAATCGAAACAACTCCTGCGCAGCACCCTGCTGTGATAAATCAAGTGCAAGGACATGGGCTTTTATCTCATACTGTGTTTCCATATCCTTTGCCAGATCATTTAACTTCTGTTCACTTCTGGCGGTAAGAACAAGATTATATCCCCTTGTCGCAAGCTGTTTTGCAAACTCCACTCCAAGTCCGCTCGATGCTCCTGTAATGACGGCTGTTTTGTTATTCATCTGAATGACCTCCAATTATTATATGTTTAAACGTTTAAACATATAATAATTTATAGAACCTGCTTCTGCAAGGTTTTTTATTTATGTACAGAAAAAAACCGGACCCATTGTATGAGTCCGGCTGAAGATCTATTTACAGAACATAACGCTCTGCTTCAATTAGCTTTTCAGATGCTTCACGTTTAACTGCGATAATGTTAAGCGGTGTATAGCGCGTGAATTTACGAAGCGCTGACAGCATCATTCTCAAAGAATCGCCTGTTTCTGCTGCAACCAATGTTTCTTTTGCATGCGCTTCGATCTCGTTGAATGCTTCCTGACAGAAAATTTGTGTATACAATAACTTTTGCTTTGCTTTTTCAACGCCATCTTTGTTAATGGCTTTTTCCGTACGAAGAACGGCTGATTCCATCGCGTAAGCATTGGAAATGATATCAGCGATGTTTACAAGGATCTCCTGCTCTTTTTCCAGAGCTTTTCCGTATTTCTGTGCAGCCAGACCCGCGATTAGCAAGCCGATCTTCTTCGCATTTTTCACAAGATATTTTTCCTGTTCAAGCGGTGCATCGCCCACTTCTTCCGGCATAAGCATCATCAACTCTTCTTGAAGAGCCTGTGCTTTCTGGAATAATGGCAGTTCACCTTTAAGTGCTTTACGGACATATGTGCCAGGCACTAACAGGCGGTTGATTTCATTTGTTCCTTCGAAAATACGGTTGATACGGGAATCGCGGTACATTCTCTCGATTTCATACTCCTGCATGAATCCGTATCCGCCATGAATTTGAACACCTTCATCCACGATATAATCA
The DNA here is from genome assembly GCF_008180615.1 of Rossellomorea vietnamensis. GTDB lineage: Bacteria > Bacillota > Bacilli > Bacillales > Bacillaceae_B > Rossellomorea > Rossellomorea vietnamensis_D. The sequence continues at coordinate 333,361 of NZ_VTEH01000004.1, read as the reverse complement.
AGAGTTTCCGTTGCAAAAACTTTATTCAGTGAACACTCGATTGCATATTCAGCAATGGATTTAGCAACTTCTGTTCCGTTTTTGACTTCTTCATCTGTCAATTGGCTCATACGGTCTTCAAACAAACCGACTGTACGGTATACTGAGCTTTCTGTGGCATACAGCTTGGATGCCATCGTAGAGAATTTTTCTTTTGTTAAGTTAAAAGCAGAGATCGGCGTCTTGAACTGCTGGCGCTGGTTTGCGTATTTGATTGTTACGTCCATCGCACGCTTGCTTCCGCCTACAGCACCTACTCCAAGCTTGTAACGGCCGATATTCAGGATATTGAACGCAATGATATGCCCTTTTCCTGCTTCACCAAGAAGGTTTTCGACCGGAACCAGTGCATCTTCAAGAATCAATGTACGAGTGGAAGAACTCTTGATTCCCATTTTCTTTTCTTCAGCACCTGTGGATACACCCTCATAATCACGCTCAACGATAAAAGCAGAGAACTGCTCACCGTCGATTTTAGCGTATACAACAAATACATCAGCAAAACCTGCATTGGTAATCCACTGTTTTTCACCGTTCAATACATAGTGGGTGCCTGCTTCGTTCAGCTTGGCTGTCGTTCTGGCGCCAAGCGCATCAGAACCGGAACCCGGCTCAGTCAGGGCATAGGCAGCAATTTTCTCGCCTGTCGCCAATGCTGGAAGGTACTTTTGTTTTTGGTCTTCGTTACCGAACAATACGATTGGAAGAGATCCGATTCCAACATGCGCTCCATGTGTAATGGAGAATCCGCCTGCAGTGGACATTTTTTCTGCAATTAGAGCAGAGCTTACTTTATCAAGGCCGAGTCCGCCGTATTCTTCGGGAACATCAGCACCAAGCAAACCAAGGTCTCCAGCACTTTTCAATAGTTTTACAGAACGGTCAAATTCATGATTTTCCAAGTGTTCCACTTGTGGAACAACTTCTTTTACAACATAATCTTCTGTTGTTTTAGCAATCATTATCTGTTCATCGGAAAAATCTTCCGGTGTGAACACATTTTCATAAGAAACATCTTCGATAATGAAGCTGCCGCCTTTTACCAACTTATCAGTTTGATTTGTCATCTGTTTTTCCTCCTTGTTTTAAAAAACAGTTATTGAAAACCGAAGGCCCGGGTGTGAGCCTCCGAGAAATTACCCTATCAGTTCAAATACTCCGGCAGCACCCATTCCTCCGCCGATACACATAGTGACAACACCGAATTGCACATTACGTCTCTTCATTTCATGCACGAGAGAAAGAGTCAGTTTCGTTCCGGAACAGCCAAGTGGATGTCCCAGGGCAATGGCGCCGCCGTTGACGTTGATAATGTCTTCATTAAGGCCCAGCTGGCGGATAACCTGGATGGATTGAGAAGCAAAGGCTTCATTCAATTCAAACAAGCCGATGTCTTCTAATTGAAGACCCGCCATTTTTAGTGCTTTCGGGATCGCTTCGACAGGTCCGACACCCATGATTTCCGGCGGTACACCCGCAACAGCAAATGATCTGAATTTCGCCATCGGTGCAAGGCCAAGTGAATCAGCTTTTTCACGATCCATGACCATGACTGCCGCTGCTCCGTCACTTGTCTGTGAAGAGTTTCCAGCTGTCACTGATCCCTTAACATTGAACACCGGGCGCAGCTTAGAAAGGACTTCCTGATTGGTGCCAGGTCTTACGCCTTCATCTTTTGAGAAAGTAATATTCTTTTCGACCACCTTGTTTTGGCTGTTGACTGAACGCATGACTACGTCAACAGGAACGATTTCATCCTGGAATCTGCCTTCAGCAATCGCACTGGCAGCTTTCTCATGGCTTCTTACTGCGAAAGCATCTTGATCTTCACGTGAGATACCGAATTTTTTTGCGACTTCCTCTGCTGTGTGTCCCATGCTCATATAATATTGAGGAGCTGTTTCAGCAAGCTTTGCATTAGGGCGGACTACATGCCCCATTAAAGGCACAAGGCTCATTGATTCAGCGCCCCCTGCAATTGCTGTGTCAGAGTGGCCCAGCATGATCTTCTCCGCTGCATATGCAATGGACTGCAAGCCTGAGGAGCAGTAACGGTTAATGGTTATGGCAGGGACGTTATGCGGGAGTCCCGCCAGTCCGCCGATATTCCTTGCCATGTTCAAGCCTTGTTCCGCTTCCGGCATGGCACATCCGATAATTAAGTCATCTATATTTCCGTCATAGTTTCCCGCGCGTTTCAGTGTTTCTTTTACAACCAGCGCACCCAGATCATCAGGTCTGACTGTTGCCAGAGTCCCCTTGTTTGCTTTTCCGACCGGTGTTCGGGCGCCGGCTACTAATACCGCTTCTCGCATGTTCTTCCCCCATTTCTAGTAAAAATCAATGTATGTTAGTTACGCAGCGGCTTTCCTTTTACCAGCATGTGCTGCATACGCTGCTGTGATTTCGGTTGTGCGACAAGACTCAGGAATGCTTCTCTCTCCAAGTCCAATAGATATTGCTCATCTACTTCGGTACCGAATGGCAGCTTGCCGCCTGCCAGTACAAACGCCAATTTTTTCGCGATTGCCAAATCATGTTGGGATATATAGCCTGAGTGAAGCATTGCTTGAGCTCCAAGAATCAGCGCCGCATATCCAGATTCACCGACAACCGGGATCTTTCTGCGGACTGGAGGAGTGTAGCCGCTTTCACTTAAAGCAAGAGCTGCCTGCTTCGCGTCATATAAAATGTGATCTCCATTGGCACTTACACCATCAGAATTATTCAGGAAATTATTATCCCTTGCCTCGTCACCAGAAGTAGAGACTTTTGCCATTGCTATTGTTTCAAACACTTTATTGGCAACCTTCTGCAGATCAAAGTCAATCCCTTCAGGCATCATATTAAGATGCTTGATATATAATTCTTTGTTTCCGCCTCCGCCAGGGATCAGGCCGACACCAGCTTCTACAAGACCCATGTACGTTTCCATAGATGCCTGGATATGGGCCGCTGGAAGGCATACCTCCGAGCCTCCTCCAAGTGTCATGCCAAATGGTGCCGCCACTACAGGTTTTTTGCTGTATTTGATATTCATCATCGCCTGCTGGAAGTTACGGACAACCATATCAATTTCGAAGATGTTGTCATCCTGCGCTTCCATTAAAATCATTGCGATGTTCGCACCCACACAGAAATTTTTACCTTGATTTCCGATAACGAGTCCTTTGAAATTCTTTTCTACTTCTTCAATAGAGAAGTTGATCATTTGAACGATATCCAGTCCAATGGAGTTGTTTGGTGAATGGAATTCAAGAAGCGCTACTCCATCTCCAATATCGATTAAGCTCGCACCGGAGTTTTTCTTGATCAGGTTCCCTTGCTGCTTCAAAAGCTTTAAATCTATTACTTTTGGGTTTCTCTCAATCTTTTTATATTCACCGTTATGGTAGAAGTACTTTTCTCCATCTTCTTCTTTATAGAAAGAACTATGGCCTGCTTCAAGCATCTCAGTGATCCATGCCGGAACCTCTCTGCCTTCTTCTCTCATCTTGCTTACTGATTTCTCAAGGCCAATGCTGTCCCACGTTTCAAATGGTCCTTGCTGCCAGCCGAAGCCCCATTTCATTGCCTGATCGATCGCAACGATATCATCGGCAATGGTCTCAAGCAGGTCTCCTGAATACAGAAGCACCGGTGAAAGGATGTTCCAAAGGAATGTGCCGGCTTTGTCCTCTGCATAAACAAGCGCTTTCATTTTATTCGAAAGTCCTTTTTCCTGCTTGCTTAATTCAGTCGAAGTTGTTTTTAACTTTTTTCGCGGTCCGTATTCCAATGTTTCGGTATCGAGTTCAAGGATTTCTTTTCCTTGTTTCAAGTAGAAGCCCTGGCCGCTCTTGGATCCAAGCCATCCATTATCCAGCATCTTCTGCATGAAGCCGGGAATCTCAAATACTTTCTTTTCTTCTCCGTCAACCTGGTCATAAACATTTTTCGCCACATGGGCGAAGGTATCCAGCCCTACAACATCGAGGGTACGGAAGGTTGCACTTTTCGGACGTCCGATTGCTGGTCCGGTAATGGAATCCACTTCCCCGACACTTATACCGCTTTTCAACATTTCCTGCAGTGTGATCAACAGGCCGTAAGTTCCGATCCTGTTGGCGATAAAGTTTGGTGTATCTTTTGCAAGGACCACCCCTTTGCCGAGTACATCTTCACCAAATGTTTTAATGAAAGAAAGTACTTCCGGGTCTGTTTTTTCAGTAGGGATGACTTCAAGCAATTTCAGGTAACGCGGAGGGTTAAAGAAGTGAGTTCCCAGGAAGTTCTTCTGGAAATCCTCCGATCTTCCCTCTGACATCGCTTCAATTGAAATCCCGGACGTGTTGGAGCTGATGATGCTGCCTTTCTTTCTATGCTTTTCAACACTTTCAAAAACTTTCTTCTTGATATCCAGGTTTTCAACAACCACTTCAATGATCCAGTCACAATCGCTTAATTTCTCCATATCATCTTCAAAGTTACCTGCTTCAATCAATGCAAGGTTCTTCTTTGAAGTAAGAGGTGCGGGTTTTTGCTTAAGAAGCTTCTTTAGCGCCCCTTCACTCATACGGTTGCGGACGGCTTTATCTTCCAAAGTCAGTCCCTTCGCTTTTTCTGCTTCAGTTAACTCACGCGGTACTATATCCAGCAGCAAGGCAGGTATCCCGATATTCGCCAGATGGGCTGCGATACCCGATCCCATTACTCCAGATCCTAATACTGCTGCTTTTTGAATTTTACGAGCCACTATTTTTCCCCCTTTTACTACTTGAATGAACACTCATTCATTTTCTTCTCAAAAAAAATCACGAATGAGATCTGTTACCTCTAATATATAAGATTTTACAGCAGACTGCAATATCTTAAAGTTTAAAAAATGATAAATTTTCAAAAAATAATCATTTCGCACCTTTTGGTAATTCTAATAGTGGAGGTGATTACTATGGCAAAAAGAAAGAAAAACCCATCCAAGGCAGGCGTCAGCGCGGCTAGTGTAAAAGGTGATGCCGGTCCGACAGTGGAACATGACGGCGGCGGCAAGGTGAACAGCCAAAACAATCAGTACAAAAAATAAAACTTGTTTTCCTGTTCATTTTTAGAGTTCTCGGCGGGATGTCTGCATATGTCTATCAAACTAAATCTCGCATTGAATGGGCAAAACCAAGATTCCTTGAAGTCAGGTCAGGCATCTGGCAGCATTGATTTCACTGAACTTTCATTCGGTGCTGTCAAGTTGAGGTTCTGGCTGGCTGTTTTTTCTCTGGAACCTGCCTAATTATCAGGAAGATCAAAAATTCAAATTACAAATGAATGATCAAAAACAAAACCACCAGTTTAAACTGGTGGTTTGCTCTACGGCTGGAAGCCTTCCTTACCAGCCTCGGCCTAAAAGGCCCAATGAATTATTTTCTCTGGCTATTTATTCCGGCTGAAAAAACGTGGAGAAATAAGCGGAGAAATTCCGCTTATTTAAGTCATCGCGCGAAAAACAGCTCAAATAAGAGAAGAAATTCCGCTTATTTGTATAAAAGATGCGAAAATAGTTCGTTTCGCTGTGCTTAAGCGGAAAAATTCCGCTTATATACCCCAAATCATCTACTATTCTGAAGCTTAACCGGAAAAACTCCGCTTATTTTAGACTTTATTAATCCCAATCAGCAAGGATACCTCCCCTCCTGCTGGAATGGCATGTAGTAATAAGGAACCGGCTTTTTTCTATAGAAAGAGGATGTTCTGCTCTCTGGAACCCCCTGCATAGCCAGGAGTTTTCAAGACCATCAAAAAGACCGCTGCAAGATAGAAATCCAGCAGCGGTCCCGGTCATATATGATTATGCTTAACTCTCAAATTACTTGTTTATTACACCTTTCAGTACAAAAGCGACGTTTGCAGGTCTTTCTGCAAGGCGGCGCATGAAGTAGCCGTACCAATCTGTGCCGTATGGAACATAGACGCGCATTTTATATCCTTCTTTAGCCAGCTCCAGCTGCCGCTCCACTCTAATTCCATAGAGCATCTGGAATTCAAATTGATCGTGGGGGATATTGTACTCCTCTACAATCTGCTTCGTATATTCAATCATTGCATCGTCATGTGTCGCCACAGCGGTGTAGTTGCCATTGAGCAGATGCATCTTAATAATTTTTTTAAAGTTATCGTCGACGTCTTTTTTATCCGGGAAAGCTACAAGAGGCGATTCCTTATATGCCCCTTTAACGAGTCGAAGATTTGGGGAATATTCATTCAGAACTTCCATATCCTTTTCGGTTCTGAACAGATAAGCCTGGATAACCGTACCGACATTGTCATATTCTGATTTCAGCCTCTTGAAAATATCGATGGTCTTGCCGCATCGGGAGTAATCTTCCATATCGATCGTAACAAATACTCCAAACTCCTGGGCCGCTTCAAGGATTCTTCTCATGTTTTTCATAACAATCTCTTCAGAAAGATCGAGACCCATCGATGTCATTTTCAATGAAAGCTGCGAGTCAATCCGCTCCCTGCCGATTGCCTTTACAGCCTCAATGCATTGATCAGCCATCTCATTTGCTTCTGCTTCATTATCAATGAACTCTCCAAGATAATCGATTGTTACGGATAATCCTTGATTATTCAGCCCTTTGATAGCTTCAACAGCGAGGTCGATGGATTCACCGGCAACAAATCGAGCTGCGCCAAAACGCAAACCATATTTTTTCGCTACTTTTGTTAATGGTTTATTCTTGGATAAGAATAAAAAGAAGTTACGCATTACTTGTTCCATGTCATTTACCCCCTGAACATTTGCTTCACTATGAAAGCGGTTTCTTTTTAGATAATCTGGATGGCCGCAATCAAGTGGCTGAGGTGGTCTGCCAGGACTAATCGCCCCTTAAATCGGTTCCATATTTATAAATTTATATTATCACCTTTAACCGTTTTTGAATATAGTTCAAACATTTATTTGAAAAGTTTTATCGATTTTTGTCATTTGTTGTATATGTGTCAGTGTTAGAGGAACAATAACTTTGCTAAATCCAAAGGAGGGAATTCTTATGCAACAGCAGCAAGGCAATCAACAGCAGGGCATCATGCAGCAGCCCCCGCAAGTCTTAACCACCAAAGATTCTATGTACTTAAATGATATGCTTTCTTGGAACTTGCTGGCCATGAAAAAAGCCCATTTTGCAGCAAGTCACTGCCAGGATCCTGAACTCAAAGCGGAAATCGATAAGTGCGGACAGATGCACCAGCGCCATTATGAGCAGATCCTTGCCCACTTGAACCCTGGAAGTGCTCCGCAATCCACAACAACTATGTAGAAAGGAAGTGTGAATAATGAACCAAAATCAATCACAGCAAAAAATTCAAAACCCGCAGACACAAGTATCTGAAACACCGCAAATGAATGACCGCGACCTGGTAAATGATATGCTGAGCATGGAAAAATATATGACTGACTCTTACTGTACGGCATTGAATGAAGCAAGCCATGACGCTCTCTACAATGACCTGCTCACTATCTTCAATGAAACGCAGAACACCCAGCGCAGCCTGTATAACAGCATGTTCAAAAAAGGCTGGTACAAACTTGAGCAGGCAGATGCCCAAAAGCTTCAGCAGTCTTATCAGCAGCACCAGCAATACGCTTCCCAGTTTCCTTATAATAACGTGCATTGATGGAGTGGCTCCTTGTTTTAAAGTGAGCCCTGAAATTTTAGAGTCTACTTGTTATGAACAAAGATAAAGTCAACTATCTTTCCTTAAACAGGAGAAAAGATTGTTGACTTTTTTTGTATTTTTGAAACATTTTCCTGGCGGGGCTGGAAGGGTCCTTTCCATAAAGTCGATAGAAAGACACTGATTCAAGCCAGTGTTCGATGGCACTTATTAAAGTGATTCAGTATTTCAGATAGTAAATAGAGGAAAAAAGTTCCCTTATTTACTAAAAAACACGGGTAAAAGCTAAAATAGGGGAATAAAGTTCCCTTATATAATAGATACACAAAGAAAATTTCGCTTTTTTATCAGATAAGGGTAAAAAGTTCCTCTATTTGCCCCGATATAAACTTGAATTTGCGATTAAGGGAAAAAAGTTCCCTTATTTTTACGGCTGGATACCCAATTAAAGAAATGACAGACCTCTTTCACAATAAGCGGCTGATAGAACCAGAAGATAAAGACCAGGTCAGCTTATTCTTTGCGTCAAAAGTGTGAATCCCGGCCGCGGCCGGGTAATCTAACTGTAAATAAACAATCGTTGATAGAACCTGGGAATTCGTTGATAGGATCTGCAAATTCGTCGATAGACCTTGCATTTTCGTTGATAGGGCCAGCAAGTTCGACGATAGACACACAAAACTCGTTGATAGAGAGATCTGTTACTTCGTTTAGGCCGGCTTCCGAAAAGTGCGCCCCTGACCAAACCGGCTGGCGGCCTCCAACAAAAAGGTAAAAAAAACAAAAAACAGCCGGCTGATAACGGGCCGGCTGCTTCTATTGATCCTTCTTCGCTCGATGTTCTTCATTCAACTCTTTGATTTCAGCAATGATTCTCTTAATTTCTTCCTTGCCTTCCGGGAACTCGGTGTTCCAATGCTTGGCCAGCGGAGGCATGGACTTGGCAATGTAGGTGTAGATGACCCATTTCGTTACCTTATTTTTGAGCTCTGGAGTGGCTTCACCCAAAAGCAGTTCAGTATATTTATCGATCAATGCGTCGAATTGTTCGTCAAAGTTCTCCATTACCTCACTCCTTTCCGCTGTTTCACATTGCAGGTTTGCGGGCATGTGCTGCACCTGAGAGCCTCCCCGCCCCTCAGCTTATAGGAGAAGCAGCAAGTTTTCCTGACACGCAGCACACTGTCCTGTTCTGCTACAAATTGTTTTTCTGAGTGGAATCTGGCAAGCGGGTTTTTCTGATAAGGTCCAAACAGAGCTGCATTACTTTCCTTCAGCAGCCAGCGAAAGTCCTCTTCCATCCTCTCCCGGGCATGTCCAAGCTCTTCTTGATGAATAAGTACTTCGTAAACCCAGAACAGATAAATAGCGACATTTTCCCATGTAATCAGGTCCGAAATGTTTCCAGCCTTCTTCGCCGTTTCAATAAGGGGAAAAAGGTGGTCCCGAAACACTTCCTTTGCCACTTCTTCCCTTTCAGATTCCCTGTCTATAACCTCACTGGCATCTTGATCTTGAAAATAAAATCCAGGCATCCATAGGCCATTTTTTTCTCCATCTGCAAGAAACAGATTATCAGGTGATACATTCAGCCTTTTATTAAAAACCGAGAAAGAAAAAAGCGAAATGACCGCTGAAAAAGCGTACCTCTTAAGCAGCAGCGATGACAGCACTTTTTTATCTTCGCTGCCTATCTTGCCGGAGTACTTTTGAATAAAGGCTTCCATACCCACCCCATTGATCAGTTGACTGGCGGAAATTAATTCGCACTCCTCAGGTCTTTCTGTTAAAAATCGGAAGGACCTCAGCATTTCTTTTTCCTCTGCAGTCAGGGACACTCTGCTCATGCCATTTCAGCTACTTCTTTGATGATACATCTGCCCTTCCCATAAGGAATGCAAAGCGGTGTACCGAACAATGGATCACTCGTCACCTGGCAGTCCATGTCAAATACATTTTTCACAAGGTTACAGCTGATGACTTCCTCAGGCTTTCCTTGAGCAAAAATTTTCTGGTCACGGATGGCCACAATATTATGGGCATAGCGGCAGGCAAGGTTCAGATCATGCAGGACCATGATGATCGTACGCTCTTCTGTTTCATTCAGTTCAAATAATAAATCCAGGATTTCAATTTGATGAGTCATGTCAAGGTACGTGGTGGGCTCATCCAGTAGAATGATATCCGTATCCTGCGCAAGGGTCAGTGCAATCCACGCCCTTTGCCTCTGCCCTCCGGAAAGTTCGTCGACTCTTCTATGCTGAAGCTCCTCCATCTTGGTCGCTTTAAGCGCTTTAGAGACGATTTCTTCGTCTTTTTGAGACCATTGTTTCAGCCACGATTGGTGAGGGTATCTTCCCTGTTTGACCAGCTGGAGCACCGTTAACCCCTCGGGTGCAGTTGGTGATTGTGGAAGAATGGCCAGCTTTCTGGCTACATCCTTTGTAGACAGTTTTGCAATCGCATCACCATCGATGAGCACAGAACCCGTTTGAGGCTTCAGAAGCCTCGCCATTGAGCGAAGGAGTGTGGACTTTCCGCAGCCATTCCCTCCTATGAATACCGTGATTTCACCTTTTGGAATCTCAAGGTCCAATTCATCTATAATTATTCTATCTCCATAACTTAAAGTTAGCGATTCTGTTTGAAGAGATTGTGTCATCCTCGGGTCATCTCCTTTGGTTTGAACTGCTGACGTTCCTTAAATCGTTCTATTATGATTCTAAAGTATTTTTATATAAAAAAGTTATGCATTTTTTGTCTTAAATAGTAAATAGATGAAGTACGGGGCGCCGATAGCGGCAGTGAACACGCCGGCAGGCACTTCCAAGGGTAAAAATAAGGTCCGGCCCACAAGGTCGGCAATCATCACCAGAGTGCCGCCAAGCAAAGCCGCTACTGGCAGCAAAGCACCAAAAGAGGAACCAACCAGACGGCGGGCCATATGTGGTGCCATCAGTCCTACAAATCCTATACCTCCCGCAAATGCAACCGCACCGCCGACTAAACCAGTCGCCAAGGTCAGCAGAATGATCCGCTGTCTCTGGATGTGGCTTCCCACACCAGTGGCAATTTCTTCCCCAAGTTCTTGAATGTTAACGTTCCTTGCCAAAACAAAGGCAATCAAAATCAGGATCAGTGTCCACGGTAACAGAATCTGAACATCTTTCCAATTGGAAGCATTCACTGTACCTGTAATCCAGATATTCGCCTGGCTGGCCCGGAAAATAGGACCTAAAATCATCAGCATGGTAATGATCGCCTGCATGAGAGCTGAGATCCCAATTCCTATCAGTACCAGGCGGACTGGAGATACCCCATTTTTCCAAGCAAGAAAATAAACCAGGAATGCGACCACAGCTGCTCCGGCAAATGCGGCAAGCGGAAGCCACTGGATGCTCACTGTCAGGGCATTATTTTCATCACTGAAAAAGGCCAGAAACCCCACTACTGCCGCGCCTGCTCCACCGGTGATCCCGATGATATCCGGGGAGGCAAGAGGGTTCCTTACCATCCCTTGAAGCAAAGCTCCGGCAATCGCCAAGGACATGCCGGTCAGCAGCGCAATAATGATCCTTGGAAGCCTGAAGGATTGAACGACCAGCTGTTCAAGCTCAGTCCCTCCTCCGAAAAACACCATTAGAACCGTCCAAGGCTGTATGTTCATATCACCAAGGCCAGTACTCAATATAAATATTAAGGCAGTCACAGCCAATAGTAAGAAAATCTTTTTTACTGCTGACAAATCGATTAAGAATGAAAGCTTATCTTTAAAAAATCGTTTGGCAATATATCGTTTCATCCGCTAAAACCCCTTCCTTGCGATGTAAATGAAAAACGGGGCGCCAATAGCGGCGGTCATGACACCAACAGGAACTTCCTGCGGCATAATAATATATCTTGCACCTATATCGGCAGCCAGCAGGAGGATTCCGCCTGTCAAGCCTGCAAAAGGCAGAAGCCACCTATGGTCTACACCAATGATCCTTCTGGCAATATGCGGCACCACAATGCCGACAAAGCCGATAGGACCGGCTATAGCTACCGATCCGCCCGCAAGCAGGACTACGACAATTAATGAAATCAATTTGATCCATCCTGTCTTAAGTCCCAGCCCTCTCGCTACATCTTCTCCCATTGCCAGGACATTCAACTTGTTTCCTATGATAATAGCCAGGACCCAGCCGATGAGAAGATAAGGAAAGACACCATAAAGGATATCAAGGCTCCTGCCTTGTACCGATCCGGCAAGCCAGAAAAGCACCTGCTCCAAAGCCGCTTCATTCAGTACAAGAAATCCTTGTGTAAACGAGGAAAATAACGCTGTGATAGCGGCTCCGGCAAGTGTGAGCTTCATAGGAGTCAACCCTTCTCTTCCCGCAGAACCAATGACATACACCGCTACAGCAGCTATACCCGCACCAAGGAAGGAAAGCCACGTGAAGCTTTGTAAATTTGAGATATTAAAGAGTGTGACAGCAATGACGACCATGAAGCCCGCTCCGGCGTTAATCCCGAAAATACCCGGAGAAGCAAGAGGATTCTTTGTCAATGTCTGCATCAGTACTCCCGAGATGGCCAGCGATGCTCCTACAGCAGCCGGAATGAGAGCCCTCGGCAGCCTGACCGTTTGGATGACAAGATGTTCCGTAGTGTCATCTCCGCTGGTCAGTGCCTGATAGGCCATCTTCCATGTCGTTTCTGTATAGCCATATACAATGCTCATGCCGATGAACAATGCAAAGATTAATAGTGCTGTTAATAAAAGCAATGCCTGCATACCTGATCTTCTCATATATATAACCCTTCTGTTAAAACATTCATTTTTGATTTTAAAAACGGTTTCTCCACTTCCCATTTTAGAGAATAAAAGATTGTCAGTCAATGACTTTGAAAATCATTATCAATTGATGGTTGACTTTGTAATCGTTATCTTCTAATATAGTTTTTGGAAGTAACGCAAATGAAAATCATTATCAACAAATCAGGAGGAATTACATATGCGTCCATTACGTTATTTAATGTCTTTATTCATTCTTGCTTCAATCCTTGTTCTTGCGGCCTGCGGAACAAATAATGAAAACCAAGAGGAAGAAGCGGCTGGCAATGGCAGCGACACAGCTGAAGAAACTACAAGCTATACAGTGGAGCATGCAATGGGTACAACTGAAATCGAAGGAGATCCTGAACGTGTAGTCATCTTGACAAATGAAGGCACTGAGGCCCTTCTTGCGATGGATGTGACACCTGTAGGAGCTGTTCAATCATGGATCGGTGACCCTTGGTATGAGCATATCGCTGATAAAATGGCGGATGTTGAAGTTGTTGGAACTGAAAGTGAGTTAAATATGGAAGCCATCGCAAAATTGGAACCGGATTTAATCATCGGCAACAAAATGCGTCAAGAAGAACAGTACGACAAGCTTAAAGCAATCGCACCGACTGTTTTTGCGGAAACACTGCGCGGCAACTGGAAAGAAAACTTCGAGCTTTACTCAAAAGCTCTTAATAAAGAAGAAAAAGGCCAGGAAGTCATCGCAGAATACGATCAGCGTATTGAAGACCTGAAAGCCGAACTTGGCGATAAATTGGAAATGGAAGTCTCAATGGTACGCTTCATGCCTACAGACGTTCGTATCTACCATAAAGATTCTTTCTCCGGAGTCATTCTGGATCAATTAGGTCTTGCCCGTCCTGAAGGCCAGGATGTAGAGGACTTTGCTGAAACTGGTGTCACCAAAGAACGCATCCCAGCGATGGATGGAGATATCCTTTTCTATTTCGCATACGAAACTGGTGATGGTGAAGGAAATAAAGTGGCTGAAGAGTGGATTAACGACCCGTTGTTCCAAAAACTTGAAGTTGCCCAAGAAGGCAATGTCCACGAAGTAAGTGATCCAATTTGGAACACTGCCGGCGGAGTTATGGCTGCCAATCTGATGCTTGATGATATTGAGAAATACTTTTTAGAACAGTAATGAAAGAAAAAGCCCGTCAGCTGACGGGCTTTTTTCTATGCTGCAAACTTTCCCCTTGCTAAGCTGATGCCTAAGTCTTGCAACTATCAGCGAGCTGCCAAAGCAGATGCTGCCTTGACTGCACTCTGGGTAAGTCCTCTCCCTTTCTTCTTCCTCCCCCATTTTTTTCATAATTCTCCGCAAATCGGAAACACTACCATCAGAGTAATTATAAAAGTGGTGAATGAGATGTTTTCTTTATTTAAACGAAAAAAAGGAACCGACCAAACTAAAAAGAAACGCACACAGGAATCTTTTGAGAAACTTGCACGGAAATCAACTGATTATAAAGAGATTTTCTATTACAACCAGCATACAGGATTGCGTTTTGGGTTGAACTTCTTATCGACTTTGGTTGATGAGGACATATTGCAGAAGGACCTGCTTCCATCTTTACTGGGAAAAAACTTCACCACCTTAGACGACGTGAAGAAGCTTGCTCCCATCATTGACATTCAATTGTCTGAAGATGAAAGCAACATAGAGCAAAAGCTGATGAACGGATATGTTCTCCTCAAAACGGAAAATGAAAAAAACCGTTTTGCGTTCATAGCAGCCCAGAAAGAAGTTGTCCGCCAGGTATCTCAGCCTGAGGTAGAGTTCAGTGTGGTGGGACCAAAAGAGGCATTCGTCGAGTCAATTGACCAAAACTTGAACATGCTTCGAAAGCGGGTCCCTATCAAAGAATTAATCATTGAAGATTTTAATATCGGTCGGATGACTCATACTAAGACTTCCTTATTGTATATTGACGGATTGGCAGACCAGGATAATGTCCAGACGATGCGGCAGAGGTTGAAAGCGATTGATTTTGATCAAATCAATGACAGCTCCTTCATTGAACAGATGATTGCGGATAATGCCAATTCTCCCTTTCCTCAACTTCTGGATACGGAACGGCCTGACCGTGCAGCCTCCGTCCTGGTGGAAGGAAAAGTGGTCGTTCTTTCAGACGGCTCGCCGCATGCATTGATCGGGCCTACCACTCTCGTTGAATTTTTCAGTGCGTATGAAGATTACTTTTTAAACTATATCGTCGCTTCCTTTTTCCGGCTGGTCCGTGTATTTGCGGTTGCCTTTTCCATCTTAATTACACCTGTTTATGTAGCTGCGCTGACTTATCACTATGAATTGATTCCTAAAGACCTGATGGCCACCCTGATCACTTCACGCCAGGAAATCCCGCTTCCTCCCATACTGGAAGCCTTGTTTCTTGAGTTGACGATAGAACTGCTCAGGGAGGCAGGAGCCCGCCTCCCGACCAAGGTCGGCCAGACAATTGGTATCGTAGGAGGAATCGTTATCGGAACAGCTTCTGTAGAAGCCGGTCTGACCAGTAATGTTTTGCTTATCCTGGTTGCCCTTGCAGCACTAGCATCATTTACAACACCAGTTTATAAAATGGGCAACACTATCAGGATCCTGCGTTTTCCATTTTTGTTATTTGCCCAAATTTGGGGAATGCTCGGTATCGTCTTTTGTTTTTGCATTCTGATGACTCATCTCATAAAACTGACTTCCCTTGGCCGCCCGTTCCTTGAACCCTTGTATCCTCCGAGGCTGTATGACCTGAAGGATGCGATTATCCGCTTTCCTTTTCATACTCAAAGTAAGCGGCCAGCTTTCATGCGGACCAAGAAACCAAGCAGATTCAAACCTGAAGAGGGACGGAAGAAACTCGATATTGATGAATAATTGGCGGAGGTTTTGCTATGCAGTCTGTTCATGTTCCTGAAAATAGAAAAATATCGCCATTTATCGTACTCTTCCTCATCCACTCTGTCCAGGTCGGCGTCGGTGTATTGGGCTACCAGAGAATCATTGCTAAAAGCGCTGGATATGATGCCTGGGTTTCCGTTATCATTGCCGGACTGTTAACCAAT
The DNA here is from genome assembly GCF_008180615.1 of Rossellomorea vietnamensis. GTDB lineage: Bacteria > Bacillota > Bacilli > Bacillales > Bacillaceae_B > Rossellomorea > Rossellomorea vietnamensis_D. The sequence continues at coordinate 317,772 of NZ_VTEH01000004.1, read as the reverse complement.
GGCATCGTATTCCTGATTTTTAAAATTGTACAGACCGGCGGCGGAGATCTTATTGAAGCCAATCGAACTGCGTTTGGAAAGTGGATTGGTAAAGCAGTTGACGGAGTGTATATTATCTATTTCTCTTTGATTGCTGTGACGGTCTGCCGCACGTATGTGGAAGTCGTACAAGTATGGATGTACCCCCGCCTGGCCGCCTGGACTTTCGCCATCCCCTTCTTCCTGCTCGTCGTCTATGTTGTGACTGGAGGATTTAGGGCCGTAGCGGGGGTTGCTTTTTTTGGAACTGTACTGCCGGCCTACCTTGTGTTGACATTCGGATTCACTTTCCCATTTTCCGATTTCAGAAATCTGCTTCCCATCTGGGACCATACCCTTCTAGATATAGTTAAGTCTACACGGGATATGACCCTGAGCTTTCTGGGTTATGAAACTCTCCTGATTTTTTATCCATATCTTAAGGATGGAAGCAAGTCAAAAAAGTGGGCCCATGGCGGACTCCTTATCACTACCGGTTTTTTTACTATTTTAACTCTGATAAGCTTTGCTTTCTTCAGCGAAGGACAGCTTGAAAAAACAGTCTGGGCGACGCTTTCAATGTGGAAGATTGTTCAAATGCCCTTTGTCGAACGCTTCGAATATATCGGGATTGCCAACTGGTGCTTAATCATCCTGCCGAATGTATGTATCGCTTTATGGTGCGGAAGCCGAATAGCGAAGAGGTCATTTAAGTTCAATCAGAGAAAGACATTGATTATCCTTTCCGTGATTTGCGTCATAGCTGTTAGTTTTATAAAAGACCGCGCCCAAATCAATTTATTAAATGATATTACCAGCAAAGTCGGTTTTTATTTGAACTTTGTTTACCTGCCGTTTCTTCTCTTCATGATCTATCTAATGAAGAAGGTGAGAAAAAAACAATGAAAAAATTCAAATTACTGATGATTGGCCTGCTCATCCTTTTATCTGGATGTGTGGAGCGGGAAATCCTGGATGACCTTAACATTGAAACAGCGAAAGGGTACGATACGGCGGGCGAAGATTTAATCAGAGGCACCTCTTTGTACCCAAGATATTCTGCAGATAAACAAATTGAAAATGTCACTCTGACAGCAGAAGCTAAATCAACCAGGGAAGTACTGAACTTACTAGAAAAGAAATCTGATCAGCCTCTAGTAAGGGGAAGCTTGGAAAACGTCCTGATTTCTGAAGAGATGGCCCAAAGAGGGATGCTTCATATAGCGGACTCCCTTCAGCGTGACGCGAGCGTTGGAGCAAGAGTCATGCTCCTGGTCAGTGATGGGCCCGCAGAGGAGATTTTAAAAGGAGATTTCGGCAATAAAGGGACTTCAGATTACATCAGCACTCTCGTCAATCACAATATCCGGCGCGGCGATTTGGCAAAGTCCAACTTACACTTATTTTTGTTCACCTTTTTTCAAGAAGGGCACACCCCCTACTTGCCTATAATTCAGCAGGACGATGATAAAACATTGGACCTTACGGGAGTAGCACTCTTTAAAAAGGATAAAATGATCGACAGGATAAACAAAGAGGATATGTTTTATTTTAAGCTCCTTGCTGATAAATACAGCGAAGGTAACCAAGTCGTCAAACTTTCGGATAAAGGCATCAGCCTAAAAGACAGTATAGAGGCATCCGTGACCAGCCTGAAATCTAAACATAAAATCCGGATAGAGCATAACGCAAGCCCTGTAAAGATCAATGTCATCATTGAGATCGAGGGAATCATAAAAGAGTATACAGGGAAAAGACTATCTCCTGATAAAATAAAAAAGGTTCAGGAAAAAATGGAGCAGGATATTGAAACTCGATGCCTGAAGATGCTGAAAAACTTTCAAGAAAAAGGTATAGACCCAGTGGGGTTCGGACAGCGCCAAAAGCACGGTGTCCGAAAAATGGACTTCAAAAAGTGGGAGGAAGAGGAATATCCTCAGGCTGATATAAATGTTAAGGCTGATGTCCTTATCCTGGAATCAGGTACTGTGGAATAAGGCCGCCGTCCCTTTCTCAGAGGGGATGGTGTTCATCTAACCACTGAACCGCTTCATTTATGCATTTATGGTAGAATGCTGCCTTTTCAGGAGGCAGCTTTTTCACACTATCCTTCATGATAGACAAGCCGGTCAGAACCAAACGGGTATCGATTTCCCTGGATATCAATACATTATGAAGCCATTTAACATGATCCATGAACAGCTCGGGTGCTTGGAGCTTGTAGGCTGTTTGCAAGTGAAGAAAATGTTTCTGCAGATCAGAGAATGTCTGGCTGCGCCCTTTCTCTCCAAACTTCTCTAGAATCTCAGGATGTTTTAAAAAAACGTTCTGTGCAATTTCAGACACCAACTCATCGATGAGTTCATGCTGCTCAAGAATACGGGCTTGGTACATCGAATCCCTCCTTGTACTGCTTGTTTTCTTTATTTTAGCATAATGTAAAAGTCAAATGTTAGTGTGCAGGAAGTGGGTTTAGATTATTAATATCGTTAAGAATTCTTTGAGACCCTTTGGTTAATACATGTACTTGGAAAAGGCGTTTAGGAAGATCTTTGAGGCCTATTCGCTGGGAAATTCGCTTTTTATGGGTGTCCAGTAAGATCCTTGAAACCCTTTAAACGCGAAATCCGTTCTTTATGGGTGTCTAGGAAGACCTTTGAGACCCATTCGCTGGGAAATCCACTCTTGATGGGCGTCTATAAAGCTTCTTGAGACCCTCTAAATGGGAAATCAGCTCTTTAAGGGTGTCTAGAAAGCTCCTTGAGACCCTTTACACGGGAAATCCGCTCTTTATGGGTGTCTAGAAGGATCCATGAGGCCCATTAAACCGGTAATCTGCTCTTTATGGGCGTCTAGGTAGCTCCTTGAGACCCTTTACACGGGAAATCCGCTCTTTATGGGTGTCTAGAGGGATCCTTGAGACCTTTTAAACCGGAAATCCGCTCTTTATGGGCGTCTAGACTCACCCTTGAGACCCTTAAAACCGGAAATCTGCTCTTTATGGGCGTCTAGACAGATCCTTGAGGCCCATTAAACCGGTAATTCGCTCTTTATGGGCGTCTAGAATGATCCTTGAGACCCTTAAAACCGGAAATCCGCTCTTCATGGGCGTCTAGATGGATCCTTGAGGCCCATTAAACCGGAAATCCACTCTTTATGGGTCTCTAGAATCACCCTTGAGACCCATTCGCTTGGAAATCTGCTCTTAATGGGCGTCTAGAAAACTTATAGAGCCCAAGAGGAATAGACCTGAGAAAGCTTTTTTCAAAACGGAACTTTCTCTCACTTCATTTCCAAACACACAGAAATTCATACGCTTGGTGTGCGGCGGTTAGTCTCTTCCCTATCATCTTATAAATAAAGCTTCGGGCTTGGCGTATGGCCTCCCCCCTAAGCACAAAATTTTACGAAAAGATCCTCACTGCAATACAATAATACTAAATAGAGGAGGTCACTTATATGCAATCCATTCAAAATAAAGAAACCTTTCAGGAGCTTATCTCCGGGTCTCAGCCGATTATTATCAAGTTCTTCGCAGACTGGTGTCCAGACTGCACAAGGATGAATATGTTCATTGATGAAATTATTGAAGAAAACAGCGAGTATAAGTGGTATGAACTGAACAAGGATGAACTGCCTGAAATCGCAGACCGCTATGATGTAATGGGAATCCCCAGTCTGCTGATTTTTAAAGACGGTGAGAAAACAGCACATCTCCACAGTGCCAACGCCAAAACACCTGATCAAGTAAGAGAGTTCCTGCAAAATAATAAATAAGCAGACAGAGCAGCTTCTTAGAGAGGCTGCTCTTCAATTTAAGCTCTTTTCGTAAACTTTGCTGCTATATGTTACTAATTTCGAAAAAGAGACCTTAATTCACCGGAATAACCTGGTTAACATGAAAAGAAAAGAGCTGCTATCCCCGATTAGAGAGAGAACCCTTAGTATAGTACCCGGGGAAAAATCAGGCTCCTAGGATTTTTCCGCAAGCAACAATTATGTTAAAACAGCCATTTATAAAGCGCCGCCCCGTTTATCAATTACTTTCCGCTGCCCAGAGCCGCACTTCCAACTATGCTTTACTCAGCCTCTGCCCAAGAATAAACTAAGCCTTAAAGAGCACACTATTGCTGTAGGAAAAAAACTTCAAAGAGGTGTTCAACTTGACGAAGAAATATAACAAGGGAAGTATGAACCAAAACTCACCGCGTGCCGGACACAACCAGGCAGAATTCTCACGTGAAATTGCTGCAGGAGATAACAGCAAAGGAAACAAACATAACAAAGACCAAAATGATAAAACGGATAGAGATTGACATGAAAGATAATATTCATATTGACGAAGAAGCAACCAGAGCCAACATGAAGATCCAGGAGGATTTCTACAGAGATAAAGACAACATCCAGGAAGAAGTCGTTCCTTCCTACGCTTACAATAATGCTCCGGCCATTCGGATCAGCGGGGATGATGAATAGAAATCCTTTAAAGAACAAAAGCAAAATTAAATGCAAAAGGAGTTTCGCCCCTCGGGGAGAAACTCCTTAAACATTTTATTAAAGTGTCCATTGAGAGCTCTTAGTAAACAAAAGCAGCTCCAACAATAATCAGCAAAATAAACAATACTACGATTAGCGCGAAACCGCCGCCGTAACCGTAGCCGCCACCGCCGCCATAGCCGTAGCCGCCGCATCCGTATCCATACATAATCAGACACCTCCAGAATGATTATTGAGCTTTCATCACTCAATAATATCCTATGAAGGTTCCGGGAAAATGTTTAGGCGGACCCAGCCCAATCTTGAGTACCTATTATCCTGTTAATATATCTTCCTTCGGATAGCTGATTTTGTCATTACCCGGCTTGGCCAGTGAAAATGCAAGTGTAAGAGGACCAAGCTTACCGACGAACATAACAAAGATGATGATTCCTTTTCCAAACTCGGTCAAGTTCCCTGTAAGCCCCATAGATAATCCCACGGTACCAAAGGCTGATACCACTTCAAAAAGGATATGGATAAAAGGTACCCCTTTTTCCGACATGGAAAGGAGAAACATCGCCGTGAAAACGAGTACGACACTGATCATTGATATGGCCAGAGACTTATAAATATATGTCTCTGCAATTCTGCGGCGAAAAATAAAAATCTCTTTTCTTTGTTTTAAAAAAGCAATAACAGCAAAGGTAATGACCAGGAAAGTCGTCAGCTTAATGCCTCCTCCTGTTGAAGCACTTCCTGCCCCAATAAACATCAGGAGAATTGTGAAAATTATCGTTGAATCTTCCATGCTGCCGATGTCCAATGAATTAAATCCAGCGGTTCGAGGTGTTACAGCCTGAAAATAGGCTCCAAGAATTTTATCCATTGCCGGCAGGTTTGCGAGAGTCTTAGGATTATTGAATTCCAGAGCAAAGATGATAAGTATGGCTGCTACGTTGATGACCAGAGTACCTAACAGCATGAGCTTTGTATGGAGAGACAGTTTCTGCAGCTTCTTCGAATACCACAGATCCGTTAAGACAGTAAAACCGATTCCCCCTAGAATGAACAGGCCGGAAATGACAAAGTTCACTAAAGGATTCCCTACGTATCCCATTAGACTGTCTGACCAAATGGAAAACCCGGCGTTATTAAAGGCTGAAATAGAATGGAACAAGCTATAATAAAGACCATCTTTCCAACCATATTCCGGGACCCATTCAGCTGCAAGGAGAATCATTGCGAAACCCTCTACTATAAAAGAAAACACGAATAAATGTTTTACAAGCCTGATGACTCCGCCCAGAGAGGTTTGGTTAAGCGCCTGCTGAACGATCAGCCGCTCCTTGAATCCTATTTTTTTACCAAGCATGAGATAGATCAGCATGGCGAAGGACATAATCCCGAGCCCGCCGACTTGAATAAGACCCATGATGACCACTTGACCGAATGTGGTATAGGCTGTACCCGTATCAACAACCGCCAAGCCTGTAACAGTCATTGCCGAAGTGGAAGTGAATAAAGCATCAAGCCACGAGACACTTTCCGTTGTGGCAAAAGGCAGTTTCAATAACGCTGCTCCAAGCATAATAAAAAATATAAAGACTACTAAAAGAAGCTGCGGCGGACTAAGCTGTATCGATGTCCTCCTTAGTTTTGAGGCCCTTCTTCCCACAATTAGATCCCCTCTTTTTCAAATCTGTTAAGGTCGCGGTTATCACCAATCACAATTAACAAATCGTCTTTCTGGATTACCTCATCGGCAGCAGGCGATACGATAATATCTTCCCCTCTTTGAATCGCAATAATGTTACAGCCGAAACGGGCACGAACATCCAGGTCGATCAGAGTTTTATTGGATACCTTGTTCGACGCCACAAGTTCCACAATACTATGTTCTTTTGATAACTCGATATAATCAATGACTTTCTCAGAAGTTATATGATGGGCAATCCTTCTCGCCATATCCCTCTCTGGATGAATGACTTTATCTGCTCCGATTTTATCAAGGACCTTTTGATGGTAAGTGCTGGACGCTTTTACCCACACTTCTTTTACTCCAAGATCTTTTAGGAGAAGCGTCGTCAGTATACTGGCTTCGATATTCTCTCCAAAAGAAACGATGACATGATCGAAGTTCCTCAGGCCTAGCTCCCTGATAACATTTTCATCCATGGCATTTGCCCGGACAGCATGTTCTGCTACATCACGATACTTTTCCACTACTTCTTCATTAATATCAATCGCCAGCACATCGGCTCCCATCTCGCCCAGTTCCCTGACAAGATTTCCGCCGAAGCGCCCCAGACCGATTACCGCAAATTGCTTTTTCATCAATAATTCCTCCAATGACCTGATGTTAATTAGAATAACCTCTGCTGTTCGTTTTCATTAGGTTCTTTTCTTGCCGGGCTTCTGTTAAAAATCCACAACAAAAAGACCACCAGGAAATAAGCCTGTGGTCAGAACACAAGATATCTCCTTCACAACGCTTACGAGGTTAGCTGACGGATTCGGGTCATGAAAGTTAACCCTACCTTTAAAAAAACCTAAAGGACTCACCCCAAAAGAATGGTTCCCCCGCTCAAAATGATTCAGCGATTATTCTATTACGAGAGATATCTTACTCCTCCATTTTCAAAAAGTAAAGAGCTTTTTTTAAGCTTCTTTTCCTAGTCATATTGATGCTGAGAATGGGAGAATTCAGCCTCTATCAACGCTTAACGGCAACGCTGCATTTTCAACCCTTCTCACACATCAAAAAACTCTAGTATGTAACGAGGACACTTGAAAAAGTCCAACAAAATTACAAAATCGTACCTTTCATTAAGTACCCAGCGGGGAAAATAAGGGAATTTTTTTCCTCTAATTACTATCCAAAAAACTGAACCCCATTGATAAATACCACCGGCCACTTCAACAATCAGCACCTTTCCTTAGATCTGTTGAAGAAGGACCCTTCCAGCCCCAACAGGCAAATGTTCCAAAAAGGATCAACGGATTCTAAAGCTAATGAAGTAAAGAGGGCAGCAGATACATTGCTTTCAAAGAAAAAAGTCAACTTCCCTTCCTAATTTAGTAAGGATAGTTGACTTTTTCTTTGTTCATACCCAGTAGATTCTAAAATTCGTTAGTTTTCAGGCTCTCGTATTTAACTCAAGGTTTTGTCTTCCTATATAAACAGCAGCAAACTCAAGGCCATCACAGCCATACCTGCGATCAAGCCATATATCGGTAAATGTGTTTCATCATATTTCTTTGCCGCAGGAAGAAGTTCATCCAAGGAGATGAATACCATGATTCCTGCTACAGCTGCAAAAATGACCCCAAACATGACATCATTTAGGAATGGCATCAAAATCAAGAAAGCGACTACTGCCCCGACCGGTTCTGACAAACCTGACAAAAAAGACAATTTGAATGCTTTCTTTCTGTCCCCAGTGGCAAAATAAATCGGCACAGCAACAGCAATTCCCTCGGGAATATTATGAATGGCAATCGCAACTGCAATGGCAATTCCCAGACCAGGATCCTGCAGGGCAGATGTAAAAGTGGCAATTCCCTCTGGAAAGTTATGAATCGCAATCGCTAAGGCTGTAAAGGTACCCATTTTTAATAAAGCCGGGTCGCCAATCGCTTTTCTAGGACCGCTCATCTCCTCCACTTTCTTCAATTCATGGGGATTTCCTTGTTTCGGAATCAACTTATCGATCAGGGCAATCAACAGCATACCGGCAAAGAAACTGATGACGGTAATCCAGTTTCCAAGGTCCCAGCCCAGGGAACCTGTCAATGCATCCTTAGCTTTCACAAAAATTTCGACCATTGATACATAGATCATGACACCTGCCGAGAATCCTAAAGACACTGACAAAAATCGGGTGTTAGTTGATGAAGTAAAGAAGGCCAGAAGACTTCCTATTCCGGTTGCAAGTCCTGCCATCAACGTTAGCCCAAAAGCAAGCAGCAGATTTCCATCCATTTTCATTCTCCTCTTTTCTCTGTGAATTTCAATGTTGTTAGCTTCCCCATTCTATATTTATTGTTAGGTGGTGTTCTTATAAAGTTTCTATTAGATTGGTTATAAGAGAAGGAATACCATGTTCATCTGTATAACCTTCGATGATATGGTTTAAACAACAAAAGTTTCCTTTGGCAAACATTTTACTCCACATACAACTTCTTAGTCAAACTTTTTCTAATATTTGAGCACGTATCCTTCAAACCTAAAGTTTCCCTGTGCCAACATTATATAAATCTCGTGTGATGTTTGTTACACGCATGCTTAAAAAAATTAAAAAACTGAACCATTCCAGGAATGATTCAGTCATTTAATAAAGGCTTACTCACTTTGCTTCCTTCTAGGTTTATATCGATTTGGATCACGTTCCGGCAGTGGTTCTTTCCGTATCATCTTGAGGAAAGCATACATGATCATGAAGATGATAACGGTGAATGGCAGTGCTGATATGAGCGATGCGGTCTGCAAAGCACCCAGTCCGCCGGCGAGCAGCAGGACAGCGGCAATCGCAGCCATCAGTACACCCCAGATAATTTTGACCAGGGTAGAAGGGGTAAGACTTCCGCCTGTTGTCATACTCGCCAGTATATAGGTGGCAGAATCCGCCGAAGTGACAAGGAACGTAAAGATAAGCAGGATTGACAGAACCGACAGGATTTCCGTGAACGGCAAATGAGCATACGTTTCAAACAGAGCTACAGTAACATCATTATTTACTGCCTCAGCAATAGCTGTTCCATTGTTCAAATCACTGTAAAGCGCTGTACCTCCGAACACTGCAATCCATAGACAGGCAATCAATGGCGGGATGATCAAGACCCCCAGAATAAACTCGCGGATCGTCCTTCCTTTTGATACACGTGCTACAAACGCACCAACAAAAGGTGACCAAGCAATTGCCCATGCCCAGTAAAAGATTGTCCAATCCCTGACCCAGGTTCCTCCTTTATAAGGTGTCAGCCTCAAACTGTATTCAACAAAATGATTCAGATAATCACCTAAACCAAGGGTGAAAGTATTCAAAATGAATACTGTAGGCCCTGCAAAGAAGACAAAAACCAATAGCACAAGGCAGAGACCGAGGTTCAAGTTACTCAGCCACTTGATTCCTTTATTAAGTCCCGTACTTGAAGACAATAAATAAAGCACAAGGAGAATCCCCATGATCAATAGCTGAACACCGCCAGAGTTCGGTACGCCAAAAACACTCTTCAAGCCTCCATTCATCTGGAGCACACCCAGACCAAGGGACGTCGCGATCCCCATAACTGTCGCGATGACAGCGAAAGAATCAATTGTATTCTTGACTCCTTTTCTCTTGGAGGTAACCGATTCAACAGCGGTAGAAATCAGGCCGTCCCTCCCTTTTCTAAATTGCAGGAACCCGATCATAAGGCCGACCAGAGTGAAGACAGACCATTGGCTTATGCCCCAGTGAAAGAAAGCATATCCTGTTGCCACTCTGGCTGTACCTTCTGTCATAGGCTCCATCGATTGAAATGGCGGCGTGAAGAAATGGCTCATTGGTTCTGCCACTCCCCAGAAAACCAGGCCGGCTCCAAAACCAGCAGAAAACAACATTCCTACCCATGTAAAGAAGGGGTACTCCGGTCTCGAATCCTGAGGTCCAAGACGTACTTTTCCATATTTACTGATGGCGATGATAATGAGGAAAATTGAAAAGATGAAAACGGCCAGGAGGTAAAACCATCCAAAGTTTGTGGTAGTGAATAAAAAGAGTGTTTCTGCCACTTCCCCGAATTTTACAGGGAGGAGGGCTCCCAATAAGACCAGGGCAAAAACCGCTACTGCAGAAACGATAAAAACGGGGTTCTTAATCGGACTGAAATTCATGACTTTAATTCCTTTCTATGTAACGCTGTCTTGATGAAATAGTTGCATTATTCTAACTTCTATATAATTATAAACATAAAGCGACTTTCATTTCTAACCATCTGCCTTACTCTCTCCTTATGATTACCCATTTCCAAAAGTGGTATAAACCAAAATGACTGGACACTTAGGAAAAATACTATGCTGGGAGGCTAAATTATGGGAACTCAAAGCAACCGTATCGAACGCAAAGATGTGCCAGAGGAACAAACATGGGATTTAAGTGATATCTTTCAAACAAGGGAAGACTGGGAAAAAGAATTGAAGGCAGTCCAAAACGATGTAGCAGAAGTAACAGAGTACAAAGGCCGCCTTCAGGAAAGCAGTACCTTGCTCCTTCGCTGCCTGGAAGCTAAAGAAGAACTACTGAAGCGCTTTAACCTGGCAGCCGCTTATGCTTCACTGAAACAGACAGTAGACCACACCGACACAACCAGCCAAAAAGATGCTGTACGAGTAGAAGAAGCAGGTTCGCGCATTAATGCTTCAACTGCTTTTGTAGAAACCGAAATAATCTCGCTGCCTAAAGAAACGCTGCATTCATTTATGGAAGAAGAAAAAGGTCTGCAGTCTTTCCATAAATACCTTAAAGACCTGCAGGACAAAAAGCCTCATACACTAGGTGAGGAAACCGAAGAGACACTTGCGGCATTGGGCTCCGTATTCTCGGCTCCTTACAATATCTATAACCGCGGGAAGCTTTCCGACATGCAGTTCGATTCTTTTACTGACGATGAAGGAAACGAGTTGCCGCTCTCCTTTGCTCTCTATGAGGGAAAATACAGTTCTTCCCCTTCAGCTACTGTGCGAAGAAATGCTTATGACTCGTTCGTTAAAACACTTCAACAATACAAAAATGCGTTCGCAGCCGCCTATGCAACGCAAGTCAACCAGGAGACCATTACGGCACGTCTCAGAAAATATGATTCAGTAACCGATATGCTTCTGGCACCGCAGCAGGTTACAAAAGAGATGTACAATAACCAGCTGGATATCATCCAAGAGGAACTCACCCCGCATATGAGACGATATGCAAAGCTGAAAAAGCAGGAACTCGGTTTGGAAAAACTTACTTTTGCAGACCTGCATGCGCCCCTTGATCCTGATTTCCAAATTGAAACCAGTTATGATAAAGGTGCAGAAACAGTAAAGGAAGCACTCAAAATCATGGGAGACGAGTACAACGAAATGATTGACAAAGCGCTGTCTGAAAGATGGATCGATTATGCCGACAATGTTGGAAAATCGACAGGTGCTTTCTGTTCAAGCCCTTATGGAGCTCATCCCTATGTACTTATGACTTGGCCGGATACAATGAGGGGAACATTCACGCTTGCCCATGAACTGGGGCATGCCGGGCACTTTTACCTGTCCGGAAAAAATCAGCGAATGACCAACACACGCCCTTCGCGTTACTTTATTGAGGCACCATCGACCATGAACGAAATGCTGCTGGGCCATCACCTGCTGTCTCAAGACAACGACAAACGCACCAAGCGCTGGGTTGTCCTGCAGCTGCTGGGCACTTACTTCCATAACTTCGTGACCCACCTGCTGGAAGGCGAATTACAGCGAAGAGTCTATAATTTGGCCGAAGATGGCGAGCCATTGACAGCCAGCGTCCTGTCTGAACAAAAGGCGGATATCCTCAAAAAGTTCTGGGGAGACACCGTGGAGATCGACGAGGGTGCCAGCTTGACATGGATGCGCCAGCCTCACTACTATATGGGGCTGTATCCATACACCTACTCAGCAGGCTTGACTGTCTCTACCCTGGTTTCCAAAAAAATTATCGAGGAAGGGAAACCTGCCGTCGACCGCTGGCTGGATGTCTTGAAATCAGGTGGAACATTAGAGCCGCTTGAGCTCATCAAGAAAGCAGGCATCGACATGACAAACCCGGACAACATCCGCGAAGCCGTGGCCTATGTAGGATCTCTTATTGATGAATTAGAAGAAAGTTACGAATAAGTTAGTTTGTCTGCCCCCCAGGCCTTGGCCTGGGGGTTTTGGTTTTCCTGCATGGGAATGAGATTGGGCTGTTACTTCAATTTTTGCGCTATCAACGAAAATAGCAGTTCTATCATCGAAAACTACTTGCCTATCAACGAAAATATAGGTTCTATCAACGATTACGGCTTCTCTATCAACGAATTTCCCCTTTCTATCAACGATCTTCGTTTTTTACTGAAAGATCAAACCTTAGTTTGCCCCCCAGCCTAGGCTGGGGCTTCTGGCTGTTTGCGTCTTAGAATGAAGCTGTCACTTTGCCTGACGATTGGCGCTATCAACGCAATTGGTGGGTCTATCAGCGAATTACACTGCTTTATAAACGAATTAAAGGTTCCTATCAACAATTTTTGCTCTTCTATCGACTAATTTTCCCTTTCTATCAACGATGACGGTTTGCTCACCTTCTAGTAGTGTATCTAAAGAATATACCCTCCACCGGCGTGTCCCTTGTGTAGGTAAGTTCAGTGAGGTAGCATCCGATTGATAGCTGCTCTTGAATTCACCATTAAAAAATCCCTGGCAGCTCTATTCGTTATCTTTGAGTCAATCAGCAGGGCGTAATCCCTCAAAGCAGAAACATGAGCATCCTTTGATTCCATACCGCAATGCTTACACACCCACTTTCCATGCTCTCTTTTACAAGGGAGGAAGCCACAGTCTGGACATTTTACACCCTTGATTAGATCAGCAGGCTGAACACCGTATTTTTCTTTCACATTTGTTTTACGGGATAATTATTTTTCACCAAGCTCTGAGCCAGTTCAAGCGCTTCATTTGCCCCAAGGTGTTCCCGCTTATATTTTTCATTGAGTGCTTCAATGTGAAATGGAAGTTGGCCGGTATGAATCACTTTTTTGTGGACGCTGTCCGAGGAAGATTGAAGAATGGTACGGGGGTTGCTGATGACAATAAGAGTCTCGATCGGCAGGTGAGATAACTCCATGCGGGCCAGCCACTTTTTCATCTGGATTCTATGTCTCTTGATTTGCAGCAAGGGGTCAGAGAAAGCCTCCTCTCCCTTTTCATTTCGTCTGATCAGTTGATTGAAGCCAGGGTCAAAATAAAGAGTACCAGCCATATTTTTCGCTTCCGCAAGGACAATGAATTTAGTATTAATAATGAGGGTATCAACTTGGAAATAATGAGTGCCGTCAAAAAGACGCAGGTTGTGGAGAATCAAAAAGTCATCTGAGGGGAGAAAGCTTAGAGGATAATTTAAGAACATTTCTCCTTTATAACCAGCCAAGCGTCTATCAAACTCCCGACAGACGGACTCCTTTGCCTTATGAGTGTCCAGAATCCTATCTAACAAGGCTTGGAGTACTACAATCTCTCTTGGCACAGTACGTTCTTTAATAATCATTGCATCACTCCTTTTGAACAATACATTCGACTCAAAGCTGTATTTCCCTTCAAAACCAAAAAAAGACACACAGGCTAAGCCCATGTGCCTTTCCCACACTTTTAAATGTAAATCAAATCTCTACAACTTCACCCTCTGCAGTCTTAACGCATTCAACACAACTGACACTGAACTGAAGGCCATTGCTGCACCTGCGAGCCAAGGTGCAAGAAGTCCAACAGCCGCTATCGGAATGCCCAATGTGTTATAGGCAAATGCCCAGAACAGGTTTTGCTTGATGTTGCGGATGGTTTTCTTACTCATGAAGATGGCATCCGCTATGCTGTTCAGGTTCCCGCGTATCAGGGTGATATCGGCTGCTTCCATGGCCACATCAGTACCTGTTCCAATCGCCATCCCGATATCAGCAACCGCCAATGCGGGAGCATCGTTGATTCCGTCTCCGACCATAGCCACTTTCTTGCCCTGCTTCTGAAGCTTTTTCACTTCCTCTGCTTTGCCTTCAGGGAGAACTTCTGCAATGACATTCTCGATGCCCGCTTCTTTTGCTATGGCTTCTGCGGTGCGCCGGTTGTCTCCTGTCATCATGATGACCTCAAGTCCCATGTCATTCAATCGGTTGACTGCTTCTTTTGAAGTGTTTTTAATTGTATCCGCAACGGCAATCAAACCGGCATACTGATTATCGATGCTTACTAGCATGGCTGTTTTTCCGCTGCTTTCCAAGTCGGTTTTCATTTGAAGGATAGCTTCATCCACGTCAATGGATTCACGATCCATCAGTTTCTTTGTCCCGATCAGCACTCGACGCTCATTCACAAGGGCTGAAACACCAAAGCCTGGAATGGCTTCAAAGTCTGCGTTAGTACTTGTGTCAATTCCTTTTTCTTTGATGCCCTCCACAATGGAGACGGCCAAGGGATGCTCGGACGGACGCTCGGCTGCTGCGACCAGTTCCATGAACTCCGTTTCATTCATATCCTCACGAGTCATCACATCCGTCAAAACAGGCTTGCCGTTCGTGACGGTCCCTGTTTTATCAAGAACAACCGTTGTGACGGTGTGTGCCGTTTCAAGATGCTCTCCATCTTTAAATAGAATTCCGAATTCTGCGGAACGCCCGGACCCAGCCATGATGGAAGTAGGAGTCGCGAGTCCCAGTGCACATGGACAGGCGATGACAAGTACAGCGATTAACTTCTCAAGACTTTCGGCAAAGTCGCCCGGAGTGATCCACAGGAACCATACTAAGAAAGTAATGACAGCAAGACCCACAACAATTGGCACAAATATACCTGATATCCGGTCTGCCATCCTTTGAATCGGCGCTTTTGATCCTTGTGCTTCTTCTACAACCTTGATGATTTGGGAAAGCGCGGTGTCTCTTCCTACTTTGACAGCTTTGATTTTTAAAAATCCATTTTTATTAATGGTAGAACCAATGACCTCATCTCCGGCTGTCTTGTCGACCGGCACGCTTTCTCCTGTAAGCATGGATTCATCGAGAGCGGAACGGCCCTCCAATACTTCTCCATCCACAGGCACCTTTTCACCGGGTTTTACAAAAACGATGTCCCCGGCAGCCACTTCCTCTAGTGGAATTTCAGTCTCTTCTCCATTTCGAAGGACAGTGGCCGTCTTTGCCTGAAGCCCCATCAGCTTTTTGATTGCTTCCGAGGATCTCCCTTTCGCCCGTGCTTCAAACAATTTACCAAGAATGATCAGCGTGATTAAAATCGCACTGGTTTCAAAGTAAAGTTCCGTCATTCCTTCGTTCGTCCCCAGCAATTCAATGGATAAATACACGCTGTAAAAATATGCGGCTGATGTTCCCAATGCAACCAGGACGTCCATATTCGCACTTTTATTTTTCAATGCTTTATATGCACCTGCATAAAATTGCTTTCCGACATAAAATTGCACTGGTGTTGCCAATGCGAACTGAACCCATGGATTCATCAGGAACTCTGGAAGATAAATGAATGAGGTGAATTCAAAATGGCTGACCATTGCCCAGAGAAGCGGCAGGGACAGAATCAGTGAAAGTATAAATTTCCGCTGCTGCTTATGGATTTCCTTCTCCCTGTAATCCGCTGTTTCTTCAGAATTTTTATCGGCAGCTTCCCGTGCGCCATATCCCAGCTTTTCAACTCTTTTAACCAGCTCGGCAGCTGAAATATGAGTTGGATTATATTCAACCGTTGCTTTTTCCAAAGCAAGATTCACGTTTGCTTTAGTGACGCCCTCTGTTTTGTTAAGCCCCTTTTCAATTCGGGCAGAGCAGGCTGCACAGGTCATTCCGGTAATGTCAAATTCAGCTTTCTCGGTAACGACACCATAACCCAGGTCCTCTATCTTCTTCTGAAGGACTTCTGGAGCAGCTGAAGAGGGATCAAATTTTACAGAAGCACGTTCTAAAGCAAAATTAACCGCTGCATCCTCGACGCCTTCCATCTTATTCAATCCTTTTTCAATTCTCGAAGCACAGGCAGCACAAGTCATTCCAGTCACCTTATAATTGACCTCTCGTGCGTTTTCACTCATTTCAAGTCCTCCTCTCATACCTATATGGGGTATATTTTTCATCAAAAGAAACGCGCCATGAAGGCACGTTTATTGAACATCATATCCTTGATCGTCAATGGTTTCTTTGATTGTTTTCACTGTTACTTCTTCAGAATTATACGTGACGTCCACTTGCCCTGAGTCCAAGTTTACTCCAACCGACTGGACCCCTTTCAGTTCACCAACACTGCCTTCTACTGCTTTGACACAGTGCCCGCATGACATTCCGCTGACATTCAGAGTGATTTTTTCCATGTTTATACATCTCCTTTATTTCTTCATTAGTTTTTGTATTGTCACAAGCACTTCATCCAGGACTTCTGTGTCGCCTTCCTGGATCCTCTCGAGCACACACGTTTTCATATGCCCTTCAAGAAGGAGTTTTGCGACGCTGTTCATCGCCGATTGTGTGGCTGAAATCTGGGTAATGACATCATCACAGTACGTATCATTTTCAATTAATCTTTTTATCCCGCGAATTTGTCCTTCAATGCGGTTCAACCTGGTAACCAGATTGCTTTTCACTTTATCTGAATGGTGACTTTTTCTTTCTTCATCTGATGAGCAACATGAATCGATTTCAATCATTTCTTCAGGGTTCGATACCATTGCGTCACCTCCTTATCGTCATATTACTATACCCCCCTATAGTATGTAAAGAGAATGAATTGTGATACTTATCATTGTTTTTCCCCCATTTTAAAAAAACCATAAATATGTACATGTATTTAACCGCCTGGCAGATAATAACCCTATATGTTAAAGCGTTCAGGAGGGCGATCTATGTCTGACCATTCAACAAAACTTACATCCGGTGAGTTAGCGACTTTATGGACTACCTACCAAAATGATACTTCTTCCCTATGTATGATTGAATATTTTTTAGAGAAGTGTGAGGATCCTAAAATCAAAGACCTTCTTCTTTTAACCCAGCAAGCTTCATTAGATCATGTTACCTTTTTAAAGAAGCTGTATGAGAAGGAGCAGATTCCCCAGCCTGCTGGTTTTACTCTTGAACAAGATGTTAATCCTGACACACCACGAATGTATGAGGATATTTTCTTTTTGATGTTCATGAGGCAAATGTCGAAAGTAGGAATGTTAACCTATAGCGGTGCCCTGTCTCTGGCGGTCCGTGAAGATATCATCAATTTCTATCAAGGGTGTTTAAGGTTCACCAGCGACTTATATCAAAAAACAACCGAAGCTACATTGGATATGGGCATCCTGGTCAGGTCTCCCTATATGCCTTATCCCAAAGGAATTGGTTTTGTCGAAGAAAAAAATTATTTCAGCGGCAGTTTAAATCCTTTCACTGAAAAGCGGCCTTTGAATGCTATTGAAATTTCACACCTATTTATGAATACTGAAACAAACCTGCTCGGAAACATGCTCACTACCAGCTTTGCTCAAATGGCTGAAACTCCTGATGTGAAGGATTTTATGGTGCGCGCCCAGCAGATTGCCCAGAAGCACATTAAAATTTTCGGCAAAACCCTGGTAGACAATGACATGCAGGCACCTATGTCTTGGGATACCAATGTACAGGACTCCACCACACCGGTCTTTTCCGAAAAACTGATGATGTTTACAGTTGTACTTGTGATGAATGCAGGAATCGGAAATTATGGCACTTCGGCTTCAGCAAGCATGAGATTTGATGTTGCCTCCAATTATCTGCGGATGGCTGTTGAAGCCGGCAGACTCGGAAAAAGCGGAGCCGACATTATGGTGAAATACGGCTGGCTGGAGGAGCCGCCCCAGTCTCCTGACCGCAAGAAGCTTGTGAGGGAAAATTAAATTAGAGACATATTCTTCTTATTCCATGAAGAGTATGTCTATTTTTATGTTAAGAGGGCTCTTTATGGGGGCCTGCAATTACCTAAATTCTATCCATGAGCACAGGAATCTACATGTCTTTTCACGCGCTATTGAGATTGACTCTGGATAGTGGGCCGCAAACCTCCTTCACCCACCTGCCATGCACCATGATCAGGCATCGTACCATTCAATCATACTTTGAATTTCATCGATTTGTTTATGAAAAAATGAATGTGGTAAACATTTTATATGCAGCTAGATCAATTTTCAAAAGGAGAGTGTTAGGTATGAATAAGAAAAATTTATTTCTATCAGTCCCTCTAGCAGCAGGAATTGCTCTGGCAGGCTGCAGTGATGAGGAAAGCCAAGAGGATACCACGATTATGGAAGAAGATAACTCGGAACAAACAGATGAGAACATGAATGATACAGAAAACAGCGAGGACAATACTGGAGATCCTGACGCAAGCATTGATGACGAAGGTTCAGACGAAGATAATGAAGGCATGTTGAATGAAGTACCTGAAGACCCTTATGGTGAAGGTACCGATGAGCCTGATCTTGATACAGATGAAGATGCAGAAGAATTTTAATAGAGCATTGAAATCAGATATATGAAACCCTTAAACAAAAAACACCGGCAGACCAGTTGTCCGCCGGTGCTTTTTGTTTAGGATCTTTTCTAGAATATCGCTGCTTTTAATTACGATACCTTCCTCCCTTTAACTTAAGGAGATTCGAACGGAAGATGTGCGATCTCCTGCGGGACTAGCAGGCGTCTAGTTCCAGCACTCAGCCCCTTGGGGTTATTTTCCTGTCGGGACTGACCAAGGTGCTTCCGCTTTTTATGACAGGTGAGACCCCAAATCTAGTTCCAGCACCCGGGGAGTCTTACAGCTGGATTGAAATCCATAACTTTTACTTAGCCACAATCTTTGTGAAAACAGCCTTTATTTATCTTCATTCAACTTTTATAAAAAACTCTTCAACATAAGGATTTTCAGGAGCTTCCACCACTTCGTAAACAGGATTGGTCAGTACGGGCATCATATATCCGTTAAAGTCGACTTTATCCACAATTCCGCTGACGTTCACCCAAGTGTCCGGCTCCAGGGAAGCCAGCTCCTCATCCTCTGTCAGCAGCCCATATACACCTGCATCAGCCACACAGCAAGTGACGGTGAAGCGGGAAATGACTGCTTGATTCTCTACAAAGCTTTCATCTTTATAAATGAATCCTGTCAGCTGGATTTCCTTCCCGACATAAGCATCAAGGTTTTCATCAATGATGCTCAGTGTTTGAATGAATTGTTCATCTCTTACGAAAATCTTATCTTTCCCTTGAACGATTTCCTTCAGTTTATCGAAATCCTTTTCGACCGGAAATTCTTCATAGTTTCCTAGTTGAGATACATTCTCCTGGGCTTCAGTGCCAGAGGAGTCCTCTTCCGCTTCCGTTACAGCTTTTTCTCCTGTAGAAGGAGGAGCCGTATACATGCCGCTTCCGATGTTTACCCCTCTTTTGGAGGCGATCGTGCTGTCCAGCAGATTATCCGGCAGCAAGAATCCCAATATTATCGGAACGACAAACAGACTGTAGATCAAGGTTGTTTTGAAGAAACCCCTTGGCAGTTCATGGGCTTCACACCCACAGCTGCTTGTCTCGCTTTTAGAAGACGTTCCCCTGATTATTTGGATTGCCCCAAGAAAAATGAATACACCTAAAGCGAAATACATATATCCATGCATCTTCTCCGCTACAAAATTCACCATATCAAATGTAAGGAACAGCTTCAGAATCAGCAGGGCGTATCCGATTAAGATGATGCCCCGCAAGTAGGTGTGAAATTGGACCGTTTTCATGATAACGCCTCCTTTTAGAACAGAATTTGAAACAGCAATGTGCAGACATAAACGACAACCGTTACGACTCCGATAAACAAGAGTACAAAACGTTTCTTAAAGTATGCCAGCATTAACAAGGTATTTTTGAAGTCGATCATCGGGCCGTATACCAGGAATGCGAGGAGAGAGCCTGATGTAAAGATGCTTCCGAATGAAGACGCAACGAACGCATCCGCTTCTGAGCAAAGCGAGACCACATAAGCAAAGACCATCATGACTGCCGGTCCAAATATTTCATTTGACCCTACTGCGTTCAATATTTCCCTGTCCAAGAAGGTTTGAAATCCTGCCGCAATGAGGGCACCGATAATCAAATATTTTCCCATATCGAAGAATTCATCACTTGCATGGACAATCGTTTCCAAGATTTTATTTGATCCCTGATGATGTTCGTGATGATGGTGATGATGTCCTTCTTTTTTCTCAACACGCAGTGGATCTTTCTTTCCAAAAAGCTTATAGAGCAGAGCTCCTATCAACAGTGCCGCGACAGCAGCAATCCCCATGCGCCCGAACACAATCGTGAGGTTATTTTGAAACGCATAGTATGTAGAAGCAAGCACGATCGGATTAAGAATGGGTGCCGTCACCATGATGACCATCGCCAAGTGGGCCGGAACACCTTTTTTGATCAGCCGCCGGGCTACCGGCACGATTGCACATTCACAGATCGGCAGCAAAGCCCCTACAAAAACCGCAGGAAAGAGGGCAAGATACGGAAATCTCTTTGGGACAAGTTTTTGCAGCATATTTTCTGAAACAAACACCTGGATGATTGCTGAAGCAAACACCCCGATTAAGATGAACGGTACAGCCTCAAGCAATATACTTAAGAATATGGTCACCATATTGGTAAAACTGGAGTTCTCCATCACATCCGGTAAAAATGGTGTGAGTCTGTCTCCCGCCAAAAACAGTCCAATAAAAAGAATAAAAAGCAAGATACCAAGGAGTTCCTGACTCCACGTCCGCATAGTATTCATGTAAAATCTCCTAACAATCGTAATCATTTCGCTTTATATTATATACTATGCTTGTCCTCTAAATCTATGATAATTTCAATTTTTACTAAGAGTTTATATTCAGAATGAAGCACACTGTTTGACCTTTCTCATAAAATCCCTTATAATGAATTCCTGTGTCCCAGTAGCTCAGCAGGATAGAGCAACAGCCTCCTAAGCTGTAGGTCGCAAGTTCGACTCTTGCCTGGGACGTTAATTAAAAGAGCGAGGAACCCTTATAAGAAAGGGATTTCTCGCTCTTTTTTATTTTGCTTCTTTTAGATGAATTCTAATGGGTGGTTCTGGTAGTGGATCCTCATCCAGAAATTTTAATGTGAGATGTATAAAGGCCCAGTAAAAGGGCCTACTCTTAAATTCTAGGATGGTAACAATGAAAAATGACCTTTTATACCAAGTTTTCTATAAAAATTTAAGCGATGAAAAAGCTATGGAACTGTTTGATAAAACGGTAGAAGAGTTTCATGAAAGCTTGCTTGAGAATGATATAGCTAGCGAACTAAAATTGAGTCAAGAGGAGTATACAGCTATTGTTGTTTGGTCTGTTGATATTGAAGCCTTGGCTAATTTTCGTTATTTCGGGTGGCCAAATAGCTGTATTAAATGTTCTAAAAGCCTAAATGTCAAGGAAGATGGTTGGAAGCTTGATGATGAGAATAATATAAGATGTGTCACATGTTAACTTCGCAAAGAGGCTGGGACAAAACTAGCTTTTTTTATCTTCTCGTGTAAATTCATCTGTAGATTAATTGTTGGCAATGAATTTTCTCAAATTCAATCATTTCATTTTCGACCTTCGATTTTCCTCGTACGGAAAATCGAGTGAAACGCAAATTAGCTTTCAACAATCCATAACTGGCTCCACATCGACCTTGCGTTTTCGATAGACGGCTCCAGTTTTCTAAATTAACCTTTCTTTTTATACTTCTTTCTACAAAATATTGTATTTTATTGTAAAAAATATACCATGACATAAACTTGTTTCACTTTTTGAATATTTAATTTTTAATAAAGTTCAAAAAAGATAGGTCAGTTGTAAAATTAACAAAATGCATAGTTTTACAACGCCTACCTTTTCAACTATTAATATTATTACTCTCTTTAATGTCTTCAGCCTCGTTTTTTATATCATGATTAGGATCTTCAAGTAAATTCCTTAATGCTTTAAGTAGTAACTCTTGGGTTGTAAAGTCTGCCTCAGCTAATACCTCCTCTGCATTATTTCTCAAAATACTTACCACAACTTCCCTAACCATGGAGTTAGGATGAGTCGACAGTTCAAGCGCTTTAGTCAAATACCATTTCATATCCAAGTTCTCAGCATACTGAAAACTTAATAATACCTCTTCTATAAGTGCATAATCTATTCCTGAAAATATCTTGTCCGCTTCTTCTTGAGACCATTCCATCTCTAGTTCATCATCAGTAAAGGCAGTGGTAGAAAGATTCTTTAGGAAGCTATCAAAACTGTTTGCCACTTTAACTAATTTATTTGATTCTTGCTCAATATAGATTACACTCGGAGTATTTGCTGAGTAATCTAAGGCAAACCAATAATTCCCTTCGCCACTAAAAATAAGAAGATTTTCGGCTAAACCCCACTCTTTAACAATACTAGGGCTGTCTAATATCCCTGGACTTCCTGCACCATAAATATGATCTATACCTATACATTCTGGATTTCCTTTTTCAATTAAAACTGAATTAACGTTTAAATAGCCGCCATTCTGTTGTAAAACTAATTCTTTATAACTCTCAGGGAGATTCTTCTTTATTTCTTTTTCAATACGATGGATTTCCTCTTGACCGATTTCAGGTAATCGATAAATATCTTCTGTTTCTTCTGACCAAATTTTCATCTAATTCTGCCTCCCATTACAAATATCCTTATTACTTAACATCCATTAAGGTAATCTATGGCAGTGCCTCAAATAGAATTTTCTGCAAACACCTGGTGTTTGTCGATTTAATTACAGATAAGAAAATTACTATTGTTGGTTTTAACTTAATAACAACCCTATCCTCGGGTGGAAAAACTCATCCTCTACGCTCAATTAAAATCGATAATATTCAAAATAGCAATCCGTTCATGCTGATTTAATTTAACAAGGGTTATCCATCTTATCCAGAACGATCCAAACCCAGCAGGACCGACTCCTAAGCTGCAGGTCGCAAGTTCGACTCTTGCCTGGGACGTTAATGTAAAAGAGCGGAGATTCCTTATTTCAAGGATTCTCCGCTCTTTTCTTTTGCTGCTTCTCAATTGCTCCCATTCCTTCAAGAAGGATTTTGGCATCACTATTTAAAAATCCCAGGGTCTCTTTCTTAAGCAGCAATTCTTTTTTATTCTTCACCGTCATTTTTAATCCTTGAACATCAAACCTGAGAGCATAGGTATTCATAGCATGAATGGCTGCCATTTCCGTTCTGTTGAGAGGCTTTTCTCCATTATTCTTTCTATCTCTCAAAAAATCCAGCAGTTCCCGTGCATTCCTATTCAAAAGCTGTTTATTCTCATATAAGAGATCGAGATTGCTCTCGATATACTTCCTAGTACTGACTAAGTCCAATTTATCACTTTCCTCGTTAATCTTTAAGGCTAGTTCTTTCAGCTTCATTGTGGACCTCCTCATTGGCTTACCTTTTTTATCGGGTTTGGATTAAAACTATAAAGATGACATATGCACTATTTCTTTTTGTAATGCTGTTTTCGCAAAGAGTGTGTTTCCGCTCCAGACGCAATACTCCACGGGCTGATTTACCTGCGTTCCCCTCGAATACTATGGTTTTTCTCTCTAATTGGAGGCAGCTGCTCTTTTCTTTCTTCCCAAGATAAATTCGATGAATTAAGGCGTTATCTTACGAAATTTATATCAAATAGCAACAAAGTTTACGAAAACAACCTAAAAAAGAGCATGACATCCAGGTTTCCGGGATTGTCATACTCATTTTTCTTTTATAGGTTTTTGAAAAGCCACTAGCATTTTCCTTCCGTGTCTAAGGTTTTATCTTCTGATCCTTCCGATTCTCTTCTTGACCGGGATGCTGTAACAGTCGTCACAGATGCCGCCGTTGTCTATGAATTCTACTTCATCCCAAATATCCTTACTGCATTTAGAGCAAATCCATTTTTTCTTAACCTGCTCCACTCTCACCACCTCCATATTATGACAATTCGACATTCACCTTTGGATTCCTGCATTCTCCACCCCATTAAACACTTTTGTTCCAAGCTAATCCCTGTCTTCATATACTAATGGTAAATTCGGCAAGAAAGAGGACAGGTGTGTACAATGGAAAATCACGAGAAGAGTTTTACCGGAGGATGGATTCAAGCCATAGGTACGGTTCTATCCGCCATAAGCAGCACACCGCCGAAGTTTGTCAATAAACAGCAGGCAGAAGATCTTAATATTATTGGAAATCTGCTGCAGGGTACCGGGAATGCTTTGGCAGCAGACAGTACAGACAAAGTGACTCTGACTAAAATCGGAAATATGGTACAGGCAATCGGAAACTCAATTGAGGTAGGAGCCTTTCTGCTGACGGAAGGAGATCTTCAAACCCAGCTGCAGATTAAAGGGGATTTATTTCAAGCAGTAGGAGGAGCTTCAGCTTTTGCAGATGATTTGGATTCTTCTCCATCGCGGGAAGCCGCTCTTTCTCTTTATGGCAACCTGCTTCAAGTAATCGGCAATAGCTTGCAAGCCCTATCAGGGATTCTCTCATTGCGGGGGCAGCAACGCAGCACCCTCGATTCAGTCGGAAGCTGGATTCAAGCAGTCGGTGCCATTCTCAGTGCTCTGAGCGAATCTGTCGAAGATTCTTTATAATGCGGGAGATTTCTTTACTCATTGCTGCTTTTGAAATAGAAAGGTAAGATTACCCAAACTCAAATATTCAAAGAAAAAGATACCTAAGACCTTTCTGCTGTAGTATATTTAGAGAAACGAAATATATTACACACTGTGCGAGGTACTATTATGTGGAAAAATAAAAATGTCTGGATTATCTTAATGGGCGAGTTCGTTGCCGGCTTGGGACTCTGGCTCGGAATCATTGGAAATCTTGAATTTATGCAGGACAAGGTGCCCTCCGACTTTTTGAAAGCCGTCATCCTGGCCATCGGTTTGCTGGCCGGTCTGCTTCTTGGTCCTCTTGCTGGCAGGATTACGGACCAGGTGGATAAAAAGAAAGTCATGCTTTTCTCCGGTTTCGGACGCGCAGTCAGCGTGCTGTTCATGTTTGCTGCCATCTATACTGGATCCGTTCTATGGATGGTTGTGTTCATGATTTTCATCCAGGTTTCAGCCGCTTTCTATTTTCCTGCTTTACAAGCGGCAATCCCCATGGTGGTCAAGGAGAAAGACTTGCTTCAGCTGAACGGAGTCCATATGAATGTGGCGACACTTTCAAGGATATTGGGAACGGCTCTTGCAGGAATCTTCCTCGTCGTCATGTCTCTATCCATGCTGTATCTTCTTTCAATGATTGCTTATTTGCTTCTATTTTTCATAACGTTTTTCTTAAAGCTGGAGGAACCTAATGCCGGCGTCTTTGAAAAAGGGAAAGCCAAAGCTGGCAGTTTCAAAGAAGTCTTTCCGATTATCAAAGGGCTTCCGATTGTCATGATGACCTTGGTTATGACACTCATTCCTCTTTTATTTATCGGCGGGTTCAATTTGATGGTCATCAATATCAGTGAACTGCAGGACAGCTCGGCTATTAAAGGCTGGATTTATACAGCGGAAGGGATCGCCTTCATGCTGGGAGCCTTTTTTGTAAAGCAGATCAGCGGCAAGCGCTCTCCTTACTCGATTTTATTTTTGTTCTCATTTGTCATCGGAGCCGCTCAAATGCTGTTGTTTTTCGCTGATCAGCCCGTAATCTCGGTGATAGCCTTTGCGATTTTCGGATTTGCAGTCGGCTGCTTCTTCCCTACAGCCGCAACTATTTTCCAGACAAGGATTCCAAAAGACTTTCATGGAAGGTTCTTTTCATTCCGGAATATGCTGGACAGACTGATCTTCCAGGTGGTCCTCCTGATGACAGGCTTGTTTCTGGATATAATGGGATTGCAGTATATGACGCTCATGTTCGGAATTGTTTCCCTTGCGGCTACGGCACTCTTTTACTCTAAGTACCGTCAATTAAAAGGAACTGTTCTCGCTGAGAAGGCGGGCTGACAGCAAAAACCACACTGAAATTCAGTGTGGTTTTTGCTCATTTTACAGGGGTAAGCTGGGGATTGCATATCAAATCAAAGTGGGCTACCGGTTTCATCTCTTTATCCAGCAAATGATTGCACCATGTTTTTTCAATAAAAATTTCAGCTTTCACCCGTTCTCGTTCACCGCCGCTCGCTGCTTCTTCTAAACTGATCCAGCTTTCATAAATGCTTGTCATGAGATTACCAATTTTTTTGGCATGATAGGTCTGTACATCTTGCTCCGCACCGGCCACATACTCCGTCAGTTCCGAGAGCTCCTTCAAGCCTTTTTCTACAAGCCCTTTTAATCCTTCCAAAGAAGAGGGGATGCCCTCCAGATTTCCCTTCATTTCCTCGATAAACAGCTGATGGGCATTATGCTTATTCATTAACCGCAGAATTTCAAGCCCGAGGATATTCGCTGTTCCTTCCCACACGGTCAAAACTTGTGCATCTCGCAGGAGACGGGGAAGAACGAAGTCTTCAATAAAGCCGTTTCCTCCATGCATTTCAATTGCCTCGTGAGAGAAGTGGATGGCCTGTTCGGCTGTTTCTTTTTTTAAAAGAGCAATGAGCAGCCTGTTCAAGACCATTTCTTTTTCTGAAACTGGATGCTCGTGTGACATCACTTTATCGAAAAGATCGATAAGAGAAAATACCGCGCTTGTTTCGATTTCCTGCTTCACCGCCAAATGAGTCAGGGTTTCCTTGATCATCGGATAGTCTGCCAGTTTCTTTCCGAAGGCCTCTCTGTGGAAGGCATAATTCCTGGCTTCCATATAGGCGCGCCTCATGATCCCGATGGAGGCGATCGCATTGCAGACCCTGGAAAGATTGAGTGCCTCCATCATATAATGGATGCCTTTAGATGGCTCTCCGACCAGATAGGCTTCGGCTTCTTCAAATTCGACTTCAGCAGATGGAACGGCGCGGACACCCAATTTGTCTTTCAACCTTCTGATTTTAATACCATTTAGCTTGCCGTTTTCCTTTCTCCAAGGTACTGCAAACAGGCTCAGTCCTTTGGTGCCAGGCGGTGCTCCATCCATCCTTGCCAGTACCATCGCGACTCCGCACATTCCTGAATTGGACGCGAAATATTTCTCCCCGGAAAGACGGTAGCTGTCACCATTTTTAACCGCTTTGGTTTCGTTCGCGCCTACATCCGATCCCCCCTGCCGCTCAGTCAGGAAGGTCGCTCCTTCGTATAACTCGGTTTCCCCGGTAGAAAGCACGTGAGGAAGGAAACGCTCTTTGACTTCATCGCTGGCATAGTGTTCCATGAGATAGGCTGTTGCCATCGTTAGGGTGACAGGACAATAGAAGCCAGGTTCGGACTGTGACAGCAGATACCCTTGAGCGTAAGAATATACATAATTGCCTTTTCGGCCGAGTTCCGGAATCTGTTTATGGATATAGCCAACAATCCCTTTGTTATAAGTATCTTTTACCGTTTGCTTGTATCCTTCATTGACCCAAACCTCAGAGATATCCTCGCCCATCCGGTCATATTTAATGAGCCTCGGCTGGCCTTCTCGGTCTGTATGAGCGGCACGTTCATCGATTTCGCCGGCGCACATCCTGCCGAAATCCATGAGCTCGCGATCGGCCCATTCTCCCATTTCTTCATCGAGATATCGCTTCAGGACGCTGATAAAATGGGTATCCTCTTTGTAAAAGTTTTCGATGTACTTCATTTTGCAACACCGCTCTTATTCTCATCTCTTAATACCTGCTTCAGAATCTTTCCTGTCGCGTTGCGCGGAAGCTCCGTTACCGCCTCATACAATTTCGGAATTTTATAGAAGGCAAGTTTCCCAGATAAAAACGTCTGGCAGGTTTCTTTGACATCTTCAAATTTTTCGTTTGAAACAATATAGGCTTTCACAGTTTCTCCCCATTCCCGATGAGGGACCCCGATGACTGCCGCCTCTGAGATCAAAGGATGAGCCATGAGAGCTTCTTCCACCTCTTTCGGATAAATGTTGACCCCTCCGGAGATAATCAAATCCTTTTTCCGGTCAACAATCCAGATGTATCCTTCTTCATCTCTCCTGGCAAGATCACCCGTCCGTAACCAGCCATTGTGATAAGCTTCGTTTGTTTTTTCAGAGTCTTTATAGTACCCTTTCATATTTCCTTCTCCATAGAGCAGGATTTCACCCACTTCACCTGGCGGGAGTTCATTTCCTTGATCATCGGCAATCATGATTTCCGTCCCCAATGCACCTCTTTTCCCGATGCTGCCCGCATGATTACTATGCTCATCCGAGAGCAGCAACGTTCCCGTCGGCCCTGCTTCTGTCAATCCATAGACACAGCACAACCTGTCTGTATTAAATTTCTCTTTGATAAGCGCCACTTCTGGCTGGGAAAGCGGTGCTCCGCCGTACACCCAGAATTTCATAGAGGAAAGGTCATAGGATTCGATCGTTGGCATTTTAGCTGTAAAAAGATACGCAACAGGTGCGCCGAAGAAGTGAGTCACCTTTTCGCCTTCCACTAATTTCAACAGGGCTTCGGGGGTGAACGTCGGGGACAGAACATGGGAAGCTCCCACATAGGTTCCTGCCACCAGAAATAAGTGAAGAGGCGCTGAATGGCTCAAAGGCATCATATGGAGGATCCGGCTCTCCGGTTTCATTTCCATCTCCACACACATCATGATTGCCGCACTCAATATGTTGCGGTAAGTAAACAGGACACCCTTTGGCTTTCCGGTCGTTCCCGAAGTGTATAAAATCGTGGCTTCATCATCTTCAGAGAGGGTGCAGGCAATCGATTCCGTCTTTCCGTTTGCCAGCAGCTGCTCAAAGCTTTTCCATGAGTCTCTTCCCTTGCCGGTTTTAATTAGCAGGAGGTCTTCATCTCCCACTCCTGAAACAGCATCAAACAGCAGTTCATGGGCAATGAGGGCACGTGCATCACTATGCTCCAGAATATAGTGAACTTCTTTTCCTGTCAGCTTGGCATTGACCGGGACAATGATCCCACCGAGCCGAAGCACAGAAAAATAGGCGATCACGAACTCAGGTGTATTCGGCATGAAAAGAACTACTTTGTCCCCTGCCGATATTCCCTGCTGTTTTAGAGCTGAGGCAAACTTATTCACTTGCTGATTCAGCTCAAAATAATTCACACGCTGTTCACCTGAGATGATGGCTTCTTGATATGGGTATTTACGGGCATTTCTTTCCAGCAAATTTGAAATATTCATCATTCATCGCTCCCCAACTGTTCAAGTCTTTTTACAAAATCATCACGCAGCATCTCTAAGTCATGCTTCATACTTTGGAGTTCCCTGATCCGGCCGCTCACCTCCTCAATTCGCTGATTGCCATACTCAATCGTCCTTTCCAGCTGAGCTCTGCCGCTGCGGTCACTGTCAAACAGATGGATCATTTCTTTAATTTCTTCTAACGAAAAGCCGAAACGCTTTCCGCGCAGAATCAGCTTCAGGCGGGCATATTCTTTTCTTGAATACACCCTCCTGCCGCCATCATCCCGGGCAGGTGTCAAAAGGTCCAGTTCTTCATAGTATCTTATTGTCCTGGTAGTGAGGCTAAACTCTTCGGCAAGTTGTGAAATGGAATAATTCATGAGGTCTCCTGTGTCTGAATTTTTAGATAACACTATTTTACCATTGACGTTAACGTTAACTTCAATAGTTTATAAAAAAAAAAACACCAGGGACAACTTGCCGCAGGTGGATTTTTCTTGAGTATTTTATTTTTCTCTTTCTTTATCTTTATCTTTATCTCCATCATGATCAAGAATATGATATTTACTTTCATCAAAATCCTTCAGGTCCTTTTTTGACTTTCGCATGAATAACAGAACAATGATCAAGGCTGGAATCGCCAATATAACATACCCAAAGACCAGGTTTAAGAACTCGGACATTCTCATCTTCCTTTCATAAGTGCTTGTCGCCATTATAGCTTTTCCTGGTCCAAATCAAAAAGAATTGAAACCAAATGGACAAACACCCAACCCAGACTATTCACGTTAATCTAATGCCCTGAGGAAAATTCAGGCAGATACCTACTTGAACATTTTGTCACTTCGCCAACCCTCTTTCAGCCATCGCCTTTCTTAAATCTACTGCCGGTATTAATATAAACAAGCATGAAAAAGATTAAGGCCATAAATAAAACCATTCCCGCTATGAACAGCCACTGCATATCGAGTGCCTCACTTAATGCCCAGAGCGAGATACTGAACGATAGAGCAAACATCATCTTGCCCATGAACTTGCACAGTGCTTCGGTATCATACTTTTCTTTCTCTTCCTTAGGCAGTGTATTATATCCTGCAATCAAAAAGGCTCCTTTTCCATTGATCAGAAATATGCCCAGGATAACAAACAAACCTATAATGAGTAGATGAACAATCATGTAATGCCTCCTTACCAGAACGGCCGAGTGGCCAGTAAACCAAGCACAAGAATGGCAGAGGACCCAAGAACAACGAGTAAAGTACCTCTCGATGACTCCTTGGACAACATCGCGCCTTCAATGATCATGCCAAGGCCCATTAAAGCAAAAGCAATATTCCTGAGAGTGGCTGACTGCAAAGCAATCGAAATAAATACTAAGAGGAACCCTGCCGGTATCAATCCTGCTACGAGGATCAGCGGGTTTCTCAACTCCTCCTTCAGCTTTTCCTTTTCAGCGGTACTCATTTTGTTATATTCCTTTTTACTCGAGAAAACCACAATGACAATCATCAACACAGCTACCGAAATTCCTAACGCATCCATCCCTGCTCCCCAATTCTTGTTAATATAGTTTTTAGAATATTTTAACACATCATTTCTTAGAGCGAGGACTATGCAGCAAATTTTTCTCTCACGGTAAAAGCATTAGAGAGGTTAAAGTATAAAGAGGCGCTTTTTATAAATTTTGTTGCTTTTTATATTAACTTTGTAAGATAACGGCTATATATTCTGGGCATTTACAGATGAAAATCTTAGTACTTGAAAGGGTATAATTCCGAAAACATTTATAATGCGCCAACAGTCTATTTAAAAGATTTTTAGTTTGATTGCTGATTTAGAATGTTGATATTACTATTTCCCATTTACGTAGGATGATTGAAGCGGAAGGCGGACGATCTCCTGCGGGACTAGCGGGACAGGTGAGACCCCGCAGGCGCAGCCGAGGAGGCTCATCCAGCTCCAGCGGCCAGCGACTAGCAGATTTCGGTCTCTCTCCTTGCTAATCTAGCTGCATGACCCCATCGGCTAGCGTACTTCCCTGCCTCCTCCTTGCGATAAGTCAACATCAACTCACTATGTTCGTTGTGTTTCCTTTATCTCATGCGGAGTCAGTCCAGTCCGTACGCCGCTGAGCGGGGCCATTTCACTTTTTATAGATAAGTCATCATCGAATCGCTTACGCTCTTCGTGATTCCTTTATCTCATACGAGAGCCCTAAAATCTGTACGTCGCTGAACGGCCGCTTCCGCTTTTACTTCACCGCCCGCCCCGCGGAGTCGTCCGCCTGGAGCGGAAATCCATTTCGTGTAAAGCGGACACATTTTTTGCTAACAGGCATAAAAAAGACACTCCTTTGGAAGTGTCCCTTATGTTTCAGCTATTTCAGGATTCCATTGAAATCTCTCTAAATCTATTTTCCCTTGCAGGCCGACATCTACACCCTCCGTTTCCAGGTTCAGCCGCTGTTCTTCAAAAGACTCTTCATCACGAAGAGCAATTTGGCCCTGAGCATTGATGACCCTATGCCAGGGAAGCTCGTGTTTACGGCTCATGGAATGGAGAATCCGGACAACCTGGCGGGCAGCACGCGGACTTCCAGCCAGTCCCGCAATCTGTCCATAGGTCATGACTTTTCCTGCAGGGATGTTTCTAATAATTTTTATTACGTCTTCTGTAAAAGGTGTCACGGAAACATCCTTTCGCGTAGATTTAAAAGGTGTTCTTCGTTTTCTGATTCTGGTTGATCAGCAGCAGCAACTGAACGAATGCAATAGGAAGAGCGGTCTTCTTGTAAGCCAGATACTTAGGCTCCCAATCCGTGGAGAACTTATCTTTAAACTCCCTGAGGCCCCTGAAATTGTATAGGGAATTTCCATGCAGGTAAGCTAAATGTATAAGTTTTTCAGTCATGAAGGAATGGTGGCAGTTTCCCACATTGGACAGTGGGGACATCCCCAGACTGCAGGCTTTATAGCCATTGCTTTTTGCCCAATTGAAGATATGGACAAACAACGCATCCATTGTGCCATTGGGACTGTCGGCCACTTTTCTCATCAAATCAATGCTGATCGTCCCTTTATAATTGGTCGGCAAAGTTGCAAAGGCAATTAACTTGCCTTGGGAATCTCTTATCATGGCAACAGGAAAGCGGGAAACGTATTCCTCACTGAATGCAGCAACCGAAAAACCTTTTTCCTTTTGATCACCAAGCCACATGCTTGAAACCGCAGTAATTTCTGAAAGCACTTCCTCCGAAAAAGGGGGCAGCATGACATCAAAGGAGTAACCATTTCTGCTTAACTTATTCAAACTTGTCCGCAGCTTGCCATTCTTTTTACCTTCTGTGCTGAATAGCTGAAGGTTCACAATCCCTTCTTCTCCCAGCTTGACGAACCTGTACCCTGAATCATGGTAATGCTGCATGAACTTAGGACTGATTTGATAAAAAACCGGTTTTAACCCTTTATCCCTGCCGTAGTCGGAAAACTCCTTAATGGCTTGGTAAATATGAGCCTCTTCCCCCACCGGATCACCCAGCACAATCAATTTATTGGCAAAACGCTTATATAGTATAAAAACAGTTTGTTCTTCATTCCAAAATACTTCTTTATCTTTTAAAAAGGTTAAATGCGTAAGATGATTTCCCCCTTTTTCCTGCAAAAGGGAAGTCATCCGGGCAATATGACCCTCTAAGTTACATGAAGGGATTTCATTCCTTGTCCTTCTCGTTGTCATTAAGGAATTAAAAATTTTGATGTACATGTATTGGCCTCCTGATAACGTTAAATAAATAATACCATACAGGGTGCATGTTGATTGAAGAATTTTTTAGAGAAATGTTTTTATGAGATTTAAAAAAGTTGAGCAGGAGTGGGTTGTGAGGTGTAAACGGGGGTTTTGAGGGGCATTGAGGCAGGGTGAATCACCGGATAGTGGGCTGCAAATCCTGTTTACGGGCCGCTGAAATCAATAAAACAACCAGGTGTTGGCCCGCAAGTCCAGTTTACGGGCCGTTGAGATCTAGAGACCCACCCGATATTGGATCACAAGTCCAACTTACGGGCCAGTAAGATCAATAAAACGACCAGATATTGGCCCGCAAGTCCAATTTACGGGCCGGTGAGATCAATAAAACAACCAGGTGTTGGCCCGTAAGTCCAGTTTACGGGCCGGTGAGATCAAAACAACGTCCAGATATTGGACTGCAAATCCAGTTTACGCGCTGTTGAGAAGCAAGAAATCATCTCATTGAATCCCTGCAGTCGATCTGATTAATGTAATCTTAAGCTGCTACTTGAATAAATAAAAATGCCATTAACTCCTTGCTAAGCAGTTAATGGCTTTTTAAGAGATAAATTTTATGTGGTAAATTGGAATTTAGTAAATAAAAACCACCAAATATGTATTTGGTGGAGACGGTGGGAATCGAACCCACGTCCAGACATATCGCCACTTAAGCGTCTACGAGCGTAGTCGATACATTCGCGAGTTCGCTGCAACATCTGCCTATCGACGGGCGTCCGTGCAGCTAGTCTGATTGATCTCTTCCTTCATCCTCAGACGGTGGAATCCGGCGTAGCCCACTGAAAGTGAGTCCCTTACCCTACCACATGGGCGATGGAGGGAGGAACCGCTAAGCTAGCTTACGCTGCTAAAGCGAAGTTGTTGTTAGATTTGCCAGTTATTATTGGCGTTGACGTTTTATCGTGGACGATCCCCACGGCTCGCAACTCAAGCTCGAACTATCCCTGTCGAATCCGTAACGTCCCCATGATAGTTGGTTATTTTCGCTTTAGCAAAAAAAACCTAAAGGGAAGAACGGGCAGAATAAGTTGTGCTCGGTTACTTATTCAGTTGTCCTTGCTGCCGCTTAATTACCCTGCGACAATTCTTATTATAACAAATCTGTGGTATTTTGCAATGAATAGGCTTATGGTAAATTACGTTAATCAGTAATTCCCTTTCTGCCTTTGAGCAAGTTCACGCTGGATAGTACGATTCGCATCTTTTCGTTTCAGGTCTTCACGCTTATCGAATTTCTTTTTACCTTTAGCAAGACCGATTAAAAGCTTGGCGACTCCATTTTTAATATAGAGCTTCAACGGTACCAGGGAATATCCCGCTTCTTTTGTTTGTCCGATCAGCTGTGATATCTGCTTTTTGTGAAGCAGCAGCTTTCTCGTCCTGAGCGGTTCGTGATTATACCGGTTGCCCTGCTCGTATGGGCTGATGTGCATATTGTGGACAAAAACTTCACCCTGCTGGATTCTGGCAAACGAATCTTTCAGGTTTACCCGTCCTGCCCTGATTGCCTTGATTTCGGTTCCTTGCAGAACAAGTCCAGCTTCATATGTTTCTTCAACGGCAAAATCATGGCGCGCTTTTTTATTCTGTGCAATTAACTTTCCTTCACCCTTTGGCATTGGAGCTTCCCCCTTTTTCTCTGTTGGCCGGAGATTCTCTTTATGGTTACCGGCCCTCATTTTACAATAGTATAGACCATTATACTAGCTGAAAGCAAAGGAGAAAAGAAGGACTCTTTTCTCCTTAAACAGCTTATTTGCGTTTCTTCGGCTTTCTTTTGCTTCTCGGCGCATTCTCAAACTTCTTGCTGCCTTTTTTCTTCTTGTTCTGCGGAGGGCGCGTTGACCATTCGCCAGAATCTTTCTTCGGCATTTCGCCGCCGTTGCGGTCCTTTTGCCTCGTTCTGACAACGGTCGGGCGTTCTTCACGCGGTCTCTGGTTGCTAATCATTCCGACGATTTCAAAATCGATGGCACGCTCATCTTTGTTGACATTTACAACGCGGATGGTGATTTCATCTCCGATTCTGAAAACATTGGCCGTTCTTTCACCAATCATCGCCATGGATCTTTCATCAAAGCGGTAATAGTCATCCGTCATGTAGCTCACATGGACAAGGCCTTCGATTGTGTTGGAAAGCTCGACGAACATACCAAAGTTCGTGACAGAAGAAATGATTCCTTCATATTCTTCTCCGACCTTATCAAGCATGTATTCTGCTTTCTTCAGCTCATCCGTTTCACGCTCTGCGTCAACCGCACGGCGTTCACGGCTTGAAGTGTGATCAGCGATTTCATCCATCAGTGCTGCCCATTTCGCTCTTGTGGTCTCATCCAGCTTGCCTTCGATCAGGTACGTCCTGATGAGGCGGTGAACGATTAAGTCAGGATAACGGCGGATCGGCGATGTGAAATGGGTGTAGTACTGTGTTGAAAGTCCAAAGTGCCCAAGGCTTTCAGCATAGTATTTCGCCTGCTGCATGGAACGAAGCATCATGGTCGATACAACCACTTCCTCCGGCTTCCCTTCTACCGCTTCAACGATTTCCTGAAGGGCACGAGGGTGGACGGAATTGGCTGTTCCTCTTACGAATAAACCAAAATTCGTGATAAACTCAAAGAATTTTTGCAGCTTTTCTTCTTTTGGGTCTTCATGGATACGGTAGATGAAAGGAACATCCATCCAATGGAAGTGCTCTGCCACGGTTTCATTCGCAACAAGCATAAACTCCTCGATAAGGCGCTCTGCCACCGAGCGGGTCCTTAACACCACATCAGTCGGCTTGCCTTCGTCATCCACCAGCACCTTTGATTCTTTAAAATCAAAATCGATCGCTCCGCGGGTCATACGCTTTTCTCTCAGAATCTGCGCAAGGTCTTCCATTTGCTCGAACATCGGGACAATCGGCTCGTACCGTTCACGTGTCTGTTCGTCCTTATCCACAAGGATCTTGTTCACGTCTGAGTAAGTCATCCGCTCTGTCGTTTTGATAACACTTTGGAAGATTTCGTGTTTGACGACTTCGCCCTGTGCGTTGATTTCCATCTCACAGCCAAGAGTCAAGCGATCGACTTTTGGGTTCAAGGAACAAATTCCGTTTGAAAGCCTGTGCGGGATCATCGGGATGACTCGGTCCACTAAGTACACACTCGTCCCTCTTTCAAAACCTTCCTGGTCGATCGGGGAACCTTCTGTCACATAGTAGCTGACATCCGCGATATAAACGCCAAGCTTGTAATTTCCATTGTTGAGCCTCTTTACGGTAACCGCATCATCAAGGTCCTTCGCATCTGCTCCATCAATGGTCACGATGGTTTCTTCACGCAGATCACGGCGGTTTTCAAGCTCGGATGGATCAATTTCATCCGGCACATTGTTGGCCTGCTCCATCACTTCATCGGGGAATTCAACGGTTATTCCGTGTTTATGGATAACAGACAGGATATCCACACCAGGGTCATTTTTATGCCCGAGGATTTCAGTGACTTCTCCTTCCGCGCTTTTACGGCCTTCAGGATAGGAGGTCAGTTCGACGACCACTTTGTGTCCTTCGACAGCTCCCATATTGGCAGATTTCGGGATGAAAATATCACTGGAGAATTTCTTGTCATCCGGGATCACAAATCCAAAATGCTTGCTTTCCGTATAGGTCCCGACTACCTGTGTAACGCCTCTTTCCAAAATCCGGACGATGGAACCCTCTCTTCTGCTTCCGGAAGTTTCCGAGGAGACCCTCGCCAGCACGATATCGCCATTCATGGCATTATTGGTTTCATTTGGCGGAATAAAAATGTCATCTAATCCCGGTTCGTCAGGAAGAACAAAAGCGAAGCCTTTCGCATGACCCGATAATTTCCCCCGGATAAGATTCATTTTTTCCGGCAGGCCGTAACGGTTGCTGCGCGTGCGGACAACAAGTCCTTTTTCCTCCATGATGACAAGAGCTTTTACAAAATCTTTAAAATTGGAAGAACCTTCAATCCCAAAAGCTTCTTCCAGTTCCTGCACCGTCAATGGTTTATAAGCTTCATCTTTCATGTATGAAAGAAGCTTGTCTATCTTTCCGCGAATAGAATCATCCATTTCTTAAACCTCCTAAGTCGTCGTTTAAACAGTCCAGTCCAGCCCTTCGAGAAAGGCATAAACATCTTCATGCAGCTGCTCTTTCTCTTTATCGAGCGTGATGACATGGCCGGACTCTTCGTACCATTTAATTTTTTTATTATCAGATTCAACCGCATCATAAATAATATTGGCCGAATCTGTGTTTATCATGTGGTCATTCCGCGCCTGGATGACAAAAGTCGGACTGTAAATCATATCTACATTTCCCCGGACATCTGCAATCAGTTCCTGGAGTGCTTTCAATGTATTCATTGGTGTTTTCTTGAACTCTGTTATTTCTTCTTCAATTTGCGCAGGGTCTTTTCCTTCAAACTTCTTAAATTCCCTTGCGTATTCAACAACACCGTCATACATGACGTCTTCACTCTTTATGTACATAGGCGCACACATCGGTACAATACCCTTTACAGGAACAGTGTAACCTAATTTTAGTGAAAATACCCCTCCGAGCGAGAGACCCGCAACAGCTATTTCCTCATACCCTAGGCTCTTCAAATGGGTATAGCCGTCCATGACATCCTTCCACCAGTCTTCCGGACCTGTATGGACCAGTTCTTCGGGCGGAACTCCATGGCCTTTATAGTGAGGGGCATGCGATGAGTAGCCCTTTTTCTCCAGAAAGCGGCCGAGCATGCGGACATCAGCGGAATTCCCTGTAAAACCGTGCAGCAGCAGAACCGCACGTTTTCCAGCTTGGAACGTAAATGGTTTTGGTAAAACTGTTTTCATGATTGTTGAAACTCCTTTATTCATAAATATAGTCAGGGCTTGATAGAGCCTGTAGTTTGTGGCTGCAATGCGCACCCTCTCTCTAATACTGCAAAGAGAGCGGTCCTTTAAGGGAATCGACTTATTAATCAAACGTTTGATTAACCAATACCCTACCCTATATTCTAAGCAATCAGAGGCAAAACAATCCAGTAATGAAGCCTGCTGTTTGAACTACCCACCACTTACCGCCCTTACAGGTCGCTTGAAGTGGGGGATTCCTAAGAACACAAACCTTGTTGGTTCGTTTTTGGTTAGGCTATCTCCGCAGTCCCTGCGGTTAATCGCAATGCTTCATTGCGAAGATTTATACTTGCGTTAAGATCCCTTTGATGGTTGCTTTTACAGTTTGGACAGGTCCATTCACGCAACGCAAGATCTTTAACGGCTTTATACTTATGATTACATACAGAACATAGCTGGCTGGAAGGGAAATTTTTCGCTGCGGCTATCACCTGTTTGCCGTACCATAATGATTTGTATTCCAACATAGACCTGAATTGGGCCCAGCTTACTTCGCTGATTCCTTTTGAAAGATCTTTGTTTTTTAACATACTTTTGACAGACAAATCTTCAATGCCGATAATGTCGTGGTTTTTGACTATTTCGGTAGAGATTTTGTCCAACATATCTTTTCTTGCATTAGCGATTTTTTCGTGCAGCCGGGCAACTTTCTTTTTTTGTTTAGTCCAATTCGAAGAACCCACTTGCCTCCTTGAAAGAATGCATTGGGCATTAATTATTTTCTTTTCTAGTGTACGGAAAAAGCGGGGGTTTTTATAGGTTGTGCCATCTGAAAGAGTTGCGAAATCCTTCAAACCTACGTCGATTCCGACAGAGGTGCCAGTTTTCTTATAGGGTTGAACTTCTGATTCAGCCAAAATCGAAACGAAGAACGTACCTGAAGGGTTTCGTCTAATGGTGGCGTTCATTATTCGGCCTTCCACCTCTCGACTCTTGGCAAACCGAACCAGGCCGAGTTTTGGCAATTTGATGT
Source organism: Rossellomorea vietnamensis (assembly GCF_008180615.1). Classification (GTDB taxonomy): domain Bacteria; phylum Bacillota; class Bacilli; order Bacillales; family Bacillaceae_B; genus Rossellomorea; species Rossellomorea vietnamensis_D. Next base: position 278,552 of record NZ_VTEH01000004.1, on the reverse strand, counting down.
GTTGATCTTTCACTTGTATATTCCCGTTCACAAACTTTGTGGTATAGGATTGAACGGGGTTCTTCTTCGATTTGAAGCGAGGTAAACGATTTTGTTTCTTGTAATACCGTTTGTAGGAATCATGAACGATTTCAACTGATTTCTGAAGGGCAATACTATCGACTTCTTTCAAGAATGAATAGGTCTTCTTGAGCTCTCGAACAGCTTTAATGGATTGGTACTTGTTGAAAAATTCACCTTTCCAATTGTTCTGTAAAAGCTGCCCATTCTGTACCATTTCATTTACGATAGACCAATAAGCGTCTTTGTTCTTTTGTTTCCCAACAAAATAGTTGTAGATGAACCGGCAACAACCGAACGTTTTATTGATTAATTCAATTTGTTGGTGATNACTGATTTCTGAAGGGCAATACTATCGACTTCTTTCAAGAATGAATAGGTCTTCTTGAGCTCTCGAACAGCTTTAATGGATTGGTACTTGTTGAAAAATTCACCTTTCCAATTGTTCTGTAAAAGCTGCCCATTCTGTACCATTTCATTTACGATAGACCAATAAGCGTCTTTGTTCTTTTGTTTCCCAACAAAATAGTTGTAGATGAACCGGCAACAACCGAACGTTTTATTGATTAATTCAATTTGTTGGTGATTTGGATAGATCCTGAATTTAAAGATTTTTTTAACATTCAAATGGTTTCACCTCCTTGTAGTAATTATACCAAGAAAGATGGTACCTTGGGAACGTATGTTTCTTTCAAAGTTTTTTTAGTAGAGACCAAAGGCAGGCGATTCATCTCCCACTTACCGTTGGGCTATGCCCTTCACACGCTTGAAGAGGGAGTTTTCTCGTCATTTTTAGATAAAAAAGACTATTTTCGCATACATTGCTGCTTTCTAAGATACTAAGCTTTTTTGCTCTAAACGAAGAGAGAAGCTCTTTTCTCTCTTGTTAAACAGGATTTTACAGTTGAATTACGGCGCTATCTTTCGCAATTTAAAACAAATAGCCACAAAGTTTATGAAAGGCTCTTTTCTAAAGGATTGTTGCTTTTGAACGCTATTTTACCCTCTTTCACTTATATACAGGAGGATTGGAGCGGTAGACAGCCACAATCCTTACGAAAAGTACGTTATGAGAACCTTAAAAAAATCTGTTTTACGGCAAATAAAAAAACCCGGCCGTAATGACCGGGTTTTCTATGATTAAAAACCGAAGTATGTTACTGCCAGAGTCAAAATGAAGAATAAAACAGAAAGAACGATTGTAACGCGGTGCAGCACTAAATCGAGTCCGCGCGCTTTCTGTTTGCCGAACAGCTGCTCTGCACCACCTGAGATGGCACCTGATAGTCCTGCACTTTTACCAGATTGCAATAATACAACGACGATAAGAGCGATTGAAACAATGATTAGTAAAGTGATCAATAATGTATGCACGAGTCCCACCTCCTGAAACGAACGTTAAGCAATATTTTTAATTTTATCACACCTGTCAGCCAGCCACAATAAAGATTTGAAATTTTTGGCGGTTTTGTGGACAGTCTAAAGCCGGAGTTTCTGGCTATCAACCCTTTTTCTGTTTCTATCAATAACTTTTCCAGTTCTGCCGCTTTGTCAATTTCATCAGCCGATTTCGCCGTTCTATCAACCGCCGCCCTTCTTCTCTATTGGTTGTGTCGCTAAACAGCCACTATACACTTTCATAAAAGCAGGGTTATAACTAGTTAAAAGTGGGTAGCTCATTAAGAAGGTGGAATTTTCCACAGGCACAAAGAAGGATAAAGTGAGATTCCCGGTGATACATCGAAAAGATTCCGGGGTAATCAAATGTCCACTGGTTCCTGCTCCTTTTTTTATTAAGGCTCTTCTCGTAAACTTTGCCGCTACTTGTTACGAATTTAAAAAAATATTGCTGTCATACACCAGAAACACCCAGAAAGAAAAGCCCTGGTCATCAGGGAAAAGATCAATATGAAACCAGCTTTTATTAATAGTCCTCTACTCATTAGACTAAAGAATCCATCCAATGTTGAACAGTGCCGGCAGCTTGTGTAAAACTGCCTTACTGGGCGTCCCTGGGGTCGTGAGGGCTCAACATCCATTAATAGAAGTACATATCTCTTTCAAGTTTTGTATAATTATCGTATAATAATTGTATAGTTAAACAGGAAGAGGTGAGTAGATGAAAACAGTCATTGTAGTTGGATCCGGTCCAGGTGGATTGACCGCCGGGATGCTGTTGGCAAGTCAGGGATTGAATGTAACAGTTGTAGAAAAGCAGCCTTTTATCGGCGGCCGTACGTCATCGATGCAGGTTGGTGAGTATGTGTTTGACAGAGGACCGACTTTTTTGAATATGCCCCATATACTAGAGGAAGCTTTCACTGCTTCAGGCAGGAATCTTCACGATTACATAACCCTTAAAGAAATTAACCCAATGTATGAGCTTCGTTTCGATGGTCTGGCCTTCAGCCCAAGTACGGACCAAGACAAGACGAAGAAGCAGATTCAGCAGCTTTTCCCGGACGATGTAGATGGTTACGAGCGATTTATGAAGGAAGAGGATGCCAAACTTCAGGCTTTACTGCCGATTTTACGAAATAAGCATGACTCTCTTTTTGACTATACGAAATGGCGTTTCATTAAAGCCCTTCCGAAGTTAAGCGTGGGAAAATCACTGTACGGAAGGCTTTCTGACTATTTTACAGATGAGCGGTTAAAGCTTGCCTTTACGTTTCAGTCTAAATACCTCGGGATGTCGCCATGGGAATGTCCGGGAGCATTTACTATATTGTCCTACATGGAGCATGCCTATGGGGTTCACCATCCAATTGGCGGAGTCAATCAAATTACGAAGGCAATGGCCGCTGTAATAGAAGAATACGGCGGGAAGGTCATCACGAACTCCGGCGTTAAGAAAATCCTGACCGAAGAAAACCAGGCGAAAGGCGTGCTTCTCGAGAACGGAGAAACTCTCTACGGAGATGAAATCGTGATGAACGCCGATTTTGGCTACGCGATGGAAAATTTGCTTGAAGAAGGATCGACAAAAAAATATACACCGCAAAAGCTGCAAAAGAAAAAATATTCCTGCTCGGCCTTTATGATGTATCTCGGATTGGATAAGCGTTTTGACCTTCCTCATCATACCATCGTCTTTTCAAAGGATTACAAAAAGAATGTCGAGGAAATCACCGGCACCAAGACCATGTCCGAGGATCCTTCCATCTATATTCACAATCCTTCTGTGACGGATGAAACATTGGCACCGCCGGGAAAATCCGCAATTTATTTGCTGGCGCCGGTCCCAAATAATTTCAGTGAAATTGACTGGGAAAAGAATAAAGATCAATTCAGGAAACTGATTCTGCAGCAGTTAGAAGAGCGTACTGAATTCAAAGGAATCGAGAACCATATTGAAGAGGAAGTCGTTTTCACCCCATACAACTGGGAACATGACCTGAACATTTACAAAGGAGCCACATTCAGCCTGGCTCACAATCTTCCTCAGATGATGTATTTCAGGCCTCATAATAAAGTAAAAGAAATTGACAGGCTCTGGCTGGTCGGCGGCGGCACCCATCCGGGCAGCGGATTGCCTACAATCATTGAATCAGCGCGGATCACGAGTTCGATGATTTTAGAAAAACACGCTGTCCAGGAGGTGTCTGTATGAAAACCGCAATTATCGGCGGCGGAGTCGGCGGCCTGACAGCAGCCCTTTTACTCAAGAAGAAAGGGCATGATGTCACGATTTATGAAAAAAGCAATCGTCTCGGGGGCAGGCTGGGTTTTATCGAACGGGACGGATTTAGAATCGATAAAGGACCAACCATCGTGCTGCTGCCGGATATGTTAAAGGATGTCCTGAATAAAGCAGGAATCCCAGAGGAGGAACTGGAATTAATCCAGGTTGATCCTCTTTATAAGCTGAATTACCCTGATGGCAGCCATTTCTATAAATCCAGTAACCTTGAAAAGCAGCTCGAGGAGATTCAACGGGTCTTCCCAGGAGAGCAGCAGAATTACTTAAGGTATTTAACAGAAATGAAAGAACGATTTCACAAAGGAAAGCAAGCATTTCTCGATAAAGATTTTGTCAATAAGAGGGACTTTTTTTCCTATCAAAATATGAAAATCCTATTGAACCTCAAAGCATTCCACAGCGTGAGAAAAAGTGCTGAAGCCTACTTTACACACCCGCGTCTGCAGGAGGCATTCTCTTTTCAAACCCTTTACATCGGAGGTTCTCCGAACAATGCACCCGCTCTTTATTCACTAATCCCTTACAGTGAACATGACCATGGAATCTGGTATCTAAAAGGCGGCTATGGCAGGCTGGTAAACATTTTAACGAAACATATCGAGGATCAGGAAATACCTGTTCACTTACAATCTGAGGTAACCGGACTTCAATTTAGCGGAAAACGCTGCACAGGCCTTATTACTAGTGGTAAAGCGGAAAATTTTGATAATGTAGTTTTTAACGGAGACTTTCCAGGGATCCACCGGTTGGTTAACAATGAGAAACCCCAGAAAAAACGCTACAAAGCATCTTCTGGCTGTCTTCTTCTCTATTTCGGCTTAAACAAGCAGTATGACGAGGCAGATGTTCACCAGTTTTTCATGCCGGACAATTTCCAGCAGCACATGGATGCAGTCTTTACCAGCAGCCGGCTGCCGGATAATCCTTCGATCTACACCTTTTACCCATCCAGAATTGATGACAGTCTCGCTCCTCCGGGAAAAAGCGTGTTGTATTCACTTATTCCAGTGCCTTCAGGTGATAAGGTCAATTGGAAGGAGCAAGAGGAATTTATCGAACGGATCCTGGATGAAATTGAAACAAGGGGCTTTCCCGGCCTCAGGGATGCGATTGAGTGGATGGAAATCCGCACACCTCAGGATGACCAGCAGGATGGCTTGTATCAAGGAGGCAGCTTCGGTATCGCTCCGACACTAGGTCAATCCGGGGTCTTTCGCCCGCAAGTAAAGCCGTTTGCCTATGAAGGATTATACAGCGTCGGCGCATCCATCCATCCAGGAGGAGGCATTCCGATTGTAATGCAAGGAGCAAAGCTGCTTTCAAATTATATGGAAAGGGTGATGACTAGATGAAGGAAGCTTACCAGGCATGTGAAGACATAATAAAAAAGCATTCAAAAACTTTCTACAAGGCGTTTTCATTTCTGCCGGAGGAGAACCGGAACGCCGTGTGGGCAATTTATGCTTTTTGCAGAAGAGTAGATGATATTGTAGACGAAGGCGAAAACCCGGAAGTTGAATTAAACCTTTTTAAAGAAGAGTTTTCCCGCTTTGCCAGAGGTGAGCATTTATCAGAATCCCCTTATTGGACAGCTTTGCATGACGTTTTTCAGCGGTACCAAATGGAGGTTCAACCCTTTGAAGACATGATTAGAGGACAGGAAATGGACCTTTCAGGACGAAGCTATCACTCTATTAATGAGTTAGAATCGTACTGCTACCACGTCGCGGGAACAGTCGGCCTTATGCTGCTGCCGGTACTAGCTCCCGATAAGGAAAAGAAGCTGAGAGACGGCGCAATATCCCTGGGCATTGCCATGCAGTATACCAATATCTTGCGGGATATCGGAGAGGACCTTACGCGCAACAGATTGTATCTTCCAAGAGAAACAATGATGCAGCATGGTTATTCAGCAGATCTTCTCGAAGAAAATGTAGTGAACAGCTCATTCATCTCAATGTGGGAAAGCCTTGCAGAACGAGCCGATTCCTATTATCAGGAAGCGATGGACACCATGTCGCATTACCCTTCTTATTCACAGATCCCCGTCCAGTCAGCCGCCATTTTTTACAGAGGAATTCTGGACAGCGTCCGCTCCAACGGACATAACGTCTTCTCGAAAAGGGCTTATGTTACAGAAGGGCAAAAAGAGAAACTGCTCGCAGAACGATTGGGATGAAGAAATGAAAAAGCCCGGCCATGTCCATGCGACAGAATAGCCGGGTCTTTTTTTACTTTCTTTTCGTGTCCAGAATCAAGATATCGGCGGATTTTGTGTGCTTATCGGCGGAAGCGGAGAGTTTATCGGCGCTTCTGTCCATTTTATCAGCGAAAAACACTAATTTATCGGCGAAACGCCTTTCCCGCCGAGTGTAAATCCAATTCAGCTCATCTTCCCCTCCAAAATCTTCTTAGCCACATTCTTCCCGCTGATCACGACCATCGGTGACCCTCCTCCCGGATGTGTCGTTCCTCCGGCAAAGTACAGATTCTCTATATCCTGCGAGCGGTTGAACGGCCTTAAAAAGGTGTCTTTCTTTGTATTGGAAGCAACACCGTACAATGCGCCGCGGTAGGCTCCAAATCGCTTCTGGATATCTGCCGGCGTAACAATTTTCTCTTGTTGTAGATAGGGCTTAATAACCACACCGTGCTTCTCCAGTTTTTTATAGATCAATTCTTTATACTTGTCCACATCAAGGTTCATTTCACCGTTCATCCCCAGAGGAGGAGCATTAACCAAAATGAATAAATTGCTTCCTTCAGGAGATGCATCCCGGTCCGTATAGGATGAGTTGCTTATGTAAATTGTTGGATCATCCGGCCAGCGCCCTTGAAACAGCTCTGAAAATTCTCTTCCATAGTCTTTGGAAAAATAAGCTTGGTGGTGTATCAATGAATCATGATGATGATCAAGTGCTGCCATGATCACAAAGGCTGAGATCGAGGGAGACGTCTTACCGATTTTTTTATCGGTCATTACCCTTCTCTCTTCCTTCTTCAGTAATTTAGGAAGTGCCTGCAGCAGGTCACCGTTCAATATCACATCATCGGCTGCAACCTTCTCTCCACTTCCAGTCCTCACTCCGACAGCCCGCTTATTTTTCGTAAGAATTTCCGTCACTTCTGTTTCCCTATGTATTTCCGCTCCATGTTTTTCAGCAAGCTTCGCCAGACTCTCAGCAAGCTTCACCGTTCCGCCCTTTACGTAAAAAACACCTTGAACCATTTCCAGATAGCCAATCATCGAAAAGGTGGCTGGACTAGTGAATGGAGAAGAACCGATATACGTCGCATAGCGATTGAACACCTGCAATAGAAACGGATCTTTAAAAAAGCGGCGGTGAAAGCGGTCCATCGTTTCCAGCGGTTTCACCTTAGTAAAGGCTGAAAAAAGGCTCGGCGACAGATAATCTTTCCAGGATGAAAAAGTTCGGTAAAAGAAGGCTTTTTCTGATAACTGGTAGAGCTTCTCGATTTCTGAAAGGTATGATTCATAACGCTGATAAGCATAGGGATCCAACGTTTGCAGCTGCTGCATCACCTTTTCTTTGCTTGTTGACATTAAGAACCGCTCGCCTTCTGCACTCCAGTTAGCAGTATGATCTTCGAGCTTCACCCAGTCATAATAATGACGGGGATCATCGCCGGCTTCGAAAAAGACAGAATCAAATACATGCGGCATTGTGATAGTGTTTGGTCCAAAATCAAACCTGTGGCTGCCAAGTGTTTCAGGCTTAAGCTTACCGCCGAGATGCTTATTTTTTTCAAAGAGAACAACAGAACAGCCGCTGCTTGCAAGAGTAGCGGCTGCGGCAAGCCCTCCCAGGCCTCCCCCGATAATGACGATCTTCTTCATGAATAAGTCCTTCCTTTCCAGCTGTACCCCTTATTTCTCAGTCCGTACAGCATCGAGTTAAATATTAAAACAATGAATGCTGCACTCGCCACTGGCATCCAGAGTGAAAGGACCAGTCTTTGTTTTATAACGAAGTTCACCCACAGCTTCTGAAGGACAATCAGCAATAGGGGGAGGAAGAGCCAGAGATTCCAATTTCCATGAAGGATTCCGCTATAGAGGCCAAAAACCCCAAGCGGAAGCGGGATGACATAAAATGAAAGGTAAAAAAGGCTGATTGCGAGGACAAATACGACCGACCGATCCAATCCCGGGAAGAGATTTTTTGAAAATCCTTCCCATACCTCTTTATTGCTGCTGTACATTTTACAGGTAACATACTCGGTCACATTGCATAAAACTACGCGCTGTCCGGCAGACTTAACCTTGCGGGTGAGATGAACATCATCCACTATTGAATCACGAATGCCTTCGTGGCCGCCGGAAGCTTCATAGGCCTTCCGGGTAAAAAACAAGAAAGCTCCGTGAGCAGCGGTAAACTCTTCTCTCGTCGTGTGGTTTGCCGGCCAAATCGGCAGGTGAAAAATGACAAAAAATTGCTGCAGCGGAACAAACCATTGCTCAAGCAGCGGCTTAACAGGAAACTTTGGAAAACCGGTGATCATGCCGGCCTTTTTCTTTTTCAGAAGCGCCAGCCCTTGTTGAATCGTTTGTGGATGCAGTTGTACGTCTGCATCTAAAAAGAGGAAGTAATCCCCCCTCGCTTTTTCGCTAAGTTGATAGCAGGCATGGACTTTCCCGCTCCAGCCCGCAGGAAGGGGCTTACCGTTTAGAATTTCAAACCGGCTGTCATCCCCGATGGCCTCCTGAAGCAGTTTTCTTGTATCATCGGTCGAGTTATCATCAAGAAGCAGAACCTCCAGCCTTGGATATGTCAACTTTTTCAGATTATGTACAAGTACGGATGCATTTCTTTCTTCATTACGAAGCGGAACGAGAATCGATACCTTTTCTTCAAGGTCCAGACTTTTATCTTTCTTTCCAGGCAGTGAAGGGAGAAAAAAGCTGTTGATGACTGTCCAAATAAGAAAAACCATCAGTATGGAACTATATAAAATAAGCATTATGTTTCCTCCCTTTCAGTTGCGCTGCCAAAGTAAACAAAAGCGGCTGACAGGATAAAAACCAGCGCTAAAAAGCTTGCGAGCCAGAGCCCGTTCAGCAAGCCCAGGAGCATGAACATCCCTGTCACCAAAATATAGAGCAGCACGATTCGCCTGCTGCGATAACCGCTTATTGCCTCTGGCCAATTGTTTTGCAGCCTAAGCACGATGTAAATGATCAGATGAAAGAATAAAGCAAGCAAAAACCAGCCGCTGAAGTTTTGCAGCGGAACACCATAATAAAAGGAAAGTCCCTCATCCCAGATCCAATACTGCTTAACGTGGAAAGCCACTGGATCAATGATAAGGTCCATCCCTACTGTGAATACCGCACCTGTCAGAATATAAAGGATGCTGTGAACAGCACCGTTCTTCTTGTAGAATGTCCGGGTCAGCCAGACGGCAATCACATGGGAGGTCGAAATGACAAGAAGCCAGGCAAAGCCTATTGCGACCGGCACCCCGAATAGCTGCCAGCCGAAGTCTGATGTGTAATTATAGCTGCCGAACAGAAAGCCGAAGTGAACCCCGAGGCCTTCCGCCAGCATGCTTATAATAAAAATGGTTCCGATAAATGCCGCGCCGGTAATCCTGCCGTAGGCTGACAGGAAATACAGACTTCCGACAAGCCCCGCCAGCATCAGGAAGACTGCGTTCGCCCATTGAAGAGAAGCAGGCAGCAAGTCGAAGGAAAGAAGCACAACGCCGCACGCATACCAGAATAAGAAAAAATAGTAGAGAAGATTTTCTCCGTTTAAGGACCTAGCCAATTTTCTGTCCCTTAGCCGCAAGATCTTCCTGAATTAAATCAGCTGTCAATTGGCCTGACAGGGTTACCATCGGCACACCGCCGCCGGGATGGGTAGAGCCGCCGGCAAAATACATATTTTCAAGCATTGTGCTTCGCGCCGGGATTTTGAAACCGCTATTCTTCTTCTTATCCGTATTCACGCCGTAAATCGATCCTCCGTTTGACCCATATAATCCTTGAATATCATCAGGAATGAACTCATAATCAAATTCAATATGAGAACGGATATCCTCAAGGCCCATTCTTTCAAGCTTATCCAGCACAAGATCGCGATAATCTTTACGGTAGCTTTCCCAGCTCTCTCCCTCTTTTAAAGGCGGAACATGGGTTAAAATAAATAGATTTTCTTTTCCTGCCGGTGCCTGTCCGGGATCATTTTTTGCCGATACGCCGATATAGACAGTCGGGTCATCCGCCGGGCGTCCTTCATCAAAAATCTGTTTGAACTCTTTTTCGGGATCCTTTGAAAAGAAAAAGTTATGGTGCTGAAGCTGGTCGTACTGCTTATCCACACCAAGCAGCATCACGAGACCGGACACGGTCGGTTCAAACTTTTCCAGGGATTGTGTTGTCTGCTCGGTCTGCCCATGCTTTTTCAATAATTTTTTATAAGCTGGCAGTGCTTCAAGGTTGGACACGACGATATCCGCTTTAACCCTTGTGCCGTCTTCAAGCTGGATGCCCTTTGCTTTGCTGCCTTCCGTCAAGATCTCCACAACCGGGCTGTTCGTTATGACCTCAACACCCAGTTCATCACAAAGCTGCAGCATTGCTTCGGCAATCTTATACATGCCGCCCTGCACATAAAAGATTCCGAGCCCAAGCTGGACATGAATCAATTGTGACAGCACAGCCGGCGCATGATAAGGCGAGGAACCGATGTACATGATGAAGAAGTTAAATAACTGCTGAATCCTTTTGTCTTTGAAGTGCTTTTTCGTTGCCTGGTCCATCGTTTTAAGGGGATCCATCGCCATCAGTTCTTTAAAATTATGTAAAGAGCGCAGATCTCCCAGGCCCGCAAGGCTTTTCTTATAAAAGCTCTTAAGATTCAGGTCGTACATTTTTCCGCAGTAATTAAGGTATTCATAAAAAGCTGATGCATCTTCCGGCGAGAGTGATCTGATTTGGTCCAGCATCGTCGGAATATCACTCGTCACATCCAATGAAGTTCCATCTTCAAAGAATGTTCTCCATTGCGGTTCAACCCGCTGGATGTCCAGATAATCATGTACATTCCTTCCTGCACGTTCGAACAGGTTTTCCAGTACCCATGGCATTGTCAAGATTGAAGGTCCCGTATCGAAGGAATAACCCTTTCCTTTACGGATGTTGAGTTTACCGCCCGCACGTTCATTTTTTTCATAGACTGTCACCTTATGTCCTTTAGATGCCAAGGAAATTGCGGTTGACAGGCCTCCAAGGCCCCCGCCGATAACAACTGCACTTTTACTCATGAGATCTCCTCCTAAGATTGGTTGATGTTACTGTAAAAATGGCTTTTTCTAAAGTGTTGCTGCTGTGTGGATACTGATCACCCCTCCTCCCCATTTAAAAGGGACTGAACAGAAGGGAGTGCGGAATTCCTTTGTAAAAGGAGCGAAAATAAAAGGATAAGGCTCTTGGTGAAGGTTATGTTTCGACTTTTGCTTAGCCTCATTGTATAGTTGAAATATAATATTTGTAAAGGAATTATACAGTTATGTAGAAAGGAAGGAGCTATTGACTTTCCGCCGTACAGTCTTAGATGATATCAACCTGAAGCTGAAAACAGTCCGCCATGCGTCCCTACAATGGCGGAATACCCCTATCTCGGCAACATTAAACCATCCGAGGGTACTTCGGAAGATAATTGTATCAAAAATGGATGAATGGACAGAACCTCTGGTGAACTGAGTCAATAAGACAAAGAGCGGTGCACTGAGCAGACAGGACAGGGAACCTCAATGGAATGGCAGACAGCCCGGGAACATCTTGAGGATGCGGGACAAAAAGGAGCCGTGTTCCATTTCAAGGAGATTCACTTCTATTTCTCAGCTTCTCCACTGACTTGGAAAAGGCGGAGAAAATCGCTGGCCGGCTCCAAATGGGAAATTGTATGATTAATGATATCATCACAAATTGCACCTTCCTTTCAGGGGTGTAAAAGAGAGCGGTTTTGGCCGATATCAAGGGAAAGAAGGCTTGCACGCTTTCTCCAGCATCAAATTTACAATGATACATAAAAGAAAACACAGCAAAAGTGAACTCGTTTCCTTATAAACAGAACACCGCTGACTGGCTTAAAAAGGCCCTGACTTGGAAATACAAGTAATGAGTAATGAGGTGTCCTAATGAATCTTGAATGGATCTATCTGTTAATCGGCAGCTTGATACTTTGGAAGATTGCGATACCACTGAAGCAGGGATCTTCACATCAGGAAGCTGCCAGACTTTCAATCATCATTCCTGCACGAAATGAAGAGCAAAACCTGCCCATTCTCTTATCTTCTCTTCAATCGGAATCATCCTATGTCCATGAAATCATCGTTGTTGATGACCACTCTGAAGATGGGACAGCAGACATTGCTGAAAGGTATGGCGCGAAAGTCATCAAGACGCCTCCCCTCCCTCCCGGCTGGTTCGGGAAGTCATGGGCATGCTGGAACGGCGCCAAAGAGGCGACAGGCGAGTTGTTCATGTTCCTTGATGCCGATACAACAATCGAGCCGGGCGGATTGAGGAACATCATTTCCACGCAGCAAAAAAACGGCGGCGCTATGACAATCCAGCCTTATCACAAAATCGACTCAGCATACGAAAACCTGTCAGGGATGTTCAACTTGATCGCGGTGATGGGAATGGGCAGTTTTCATATTCTTTCAAGGTGGATCCCTCCCGCGGGTGCTTTCGGCCAATGCTTTATCTGCACCAAACAAGATTATGAAAAAGTCGGCGGCCATAGTGCAATCAGCAATGAAATCCTTGAACATATGAAACTGGGAAAAGTGTTCCTTGAGCACGGAATTCCCCTTCGCAATTACATTGGAAAACACGCTGTGTCCATGAGGATGTATCCCGAGAGTGTAAAAGAACTAACTCAAGGATGGAGCAAAAGCTTTGCTTCAGGAGCAGGAGCAACGAATCGGCTGCTGCTCATCCTGATTATTTTTTGGATTTCCGGAGGAATTTCTGCAGCATTTTCACTTCTAGAGCTGAATGGATCTTCTGGGATACAGACGGCGAATATACTCCTTCTTTATGGACTGTATTGCATCCAGATCTTGTTTATGTTAAAAACAATCGGGAATTTCAGCTGGGCAGCGGCCCTCTTTTTTCCATTATTAACTTTGTTTTTTATCTCCGTATTTACTCACTCAGTCGTGAGGACGTTTTTAACGAAAAAAGTCGCCTGGAAAGGGCGCAGTATTTCTTTAGCAAAAAAGAAAGGACGTTAAATTATGCTGGTGACACTTCCGTTCTGGTGGACCTTACTTCTAAATATCGTGTTATGGCCAGTGATCCATTTGTCCTTTTCTTACATATGCCTACACCTTGATGATCGTTATTTCACAAACAATTCATGGCTTTACCAAGAAAAACGATGGGAGTCGGCCGGAAAGTTTTATGAGAAACTTGGGATCAAACGCTGGAAAACCATTCTTCCTGACGGCGGCGGTGTCTTTGCCGGCGGCTTTCGAAAGAAAAAACTAGTGGACCGAAACAGCGATTACTTTGAAACATTTATCGTTGAAACAAGACGGGCAGAGTTTACCCACCTGATTTTGATTCCTCCCGCCCTGCTATTTTTCATTTGGAATACAGCGCTTGTAGGATGGATCATGGTCGCTTATGCAGTGATAGCCAATATCCCTTTCGTTATCATTCAACGGTATAACCGGTTCCGATTTCAACGGATCCTGCAGCAACGAAAACAGAGGAGGAATTTGCTTGATCGACAAGGAGAATCGCAGTATCACAGAAAAGAGAAAAACAGAGCATATTGATATCTGCTTAACACAAGAAGTGGAATCGAATGAGATGACGACCGGCCTTGAAGCATTTCGGTTTCAGCATAACGCTCTGCCGGAAATCGATTTCAGCGAGATAGATCTCAGCACCTCTCTATTTAACAAGCAGTTGAAAGCACCGTTTCTGATCAGTTCAATGACAGGAGGAACAGAAACCGCAGCCAGGATCAATGAGACACTTGCAAAAATAGCCGAAAAGCGGGGCTGGGCAATGGGAGTCGGCTCGATGAGGACTGCTATCGAAAAGGAACAGACCGCCTATTCTTATGACGTACGCAAGCATGCACCGACGATTCCTGTATTGGCGAACATTGGGGCTGTGCAGTTCAATTACGGCTATGGAGTGGAACAATGCCAGCGTGCTGTCGATTTGATTGAAGCAGACGCCCTTATCCTCCATCTCAACAGCCTGCAGGAAGTTTTCCAGCCTGAAGGAGATACAAACTTTAAAGACTTGCTGCCCAAGATCGAGAAAGTTGCCAAGTCTCTTTCAGTTCCTGTCGGTGTAAAAGAAGTAGGAATGGGAATCAGCAGTGGTGCAGCACGACGTTTGTATGAAGCCGGCGTCTCTTTCATAGACGTGGCCGGTGCTGGAGGCACTTCGTGGATCAGAGTCGAAGCTTATCGTTCAAAGGACCCTCTAAGAGCTGAAGCGGCAGCAGCTTTCCAGGACTGGGGAATCTCTACGGCTCAAAGCCTGATCGACATTAAGAAAGAGCTCCCAGAGGTCTCTCTGTATGCCAGCGGTGGATTAAAGAATGGTGTGGCTGCGGCGAAGGCAATCAAGTTAGGCGCAGACATTGCCGGCTTTGGCAGAGCACTCCTCCCCAATGCAGCTGCCTCTGATGAAGAAGCACTGGATAGACAGTTTAAACGGATCGAATTCGAACTGCGCGCTGCCATGTTTGGAATCGGAGCTGCTTCGATCGAACAGTTAAAGAGGACTGACGCGTTAAAAAGGATTTAAGAGGAATTTGTTTGAGGACTCCCTTGCCCTTATAAAACTGTTACTGAAATAAATGAGGCTGGAATCAGATAATGATTTCGGTCTTTTTTTTGTTGTTATCGCAAAGAATGTGAATGTTTTTAAAAGCAACATCCTTCTAGAAAGTCTATTTTCTCTTAAATTGTTGCTTACAGATAATTCCCAAGGGACGAATCCCTCCGGAAATTGGAGGTTTTCTCTCTAAACAGGCTGAGCAGCCCTCATCTTTCTTGCTTACTAGGTTTTTTCCAAGTAGCTAAGGTTCTATCAACCAGTTTGACAGTTCTATCAACTACTTTTGCCCTTCTATCGACCACTCGACATATTTCGACTCCCCCTCCTCTAGATTAAGCTCCCCGCACAACATAAAAATCCGCCCACAAAGTGTGGACGGATTTCTCACCAAAATTACTTCTTGATATTGTAGAACGTTTTCGCTCCAAGGTATTGTGCAGTGTGTGCCAATTGGTCTTCGATGCGAAGCAATTGGTTGTATTTCGCCACACGGTCTGTACGTGAAGGAGCTCCTGTTTTGATTTGGCCTGCATTTGTCGCTACTGCGATGTCAGCGATTGTGCTGTCTTCTGTTTCACCAGAACGGTGGGAGATAACAGCTGTGTAGCCTGCGCGCTTAGCCATTTCGATAGCATCGAATGTTTCTGTCAATGTACCGATTTGGTTTACTTTGATCAGGATTGAGTTACCGATTCCCTGCTCGATACCTTGAGCAAGCTTAGTTGTGTTTGTAACGAACAGATCGTCTCCAACAAGCTGGACTTTGCTGCCGATTCGGTCAGTAAGAAGTTTGAAACCATCCCAGTCGTTTTCGTCCAAACCGTCTTCGATTGAAACGATTGGATACTTATTGCACATTTCTTCGTACCAATCAACCATTTCTGCAGAAGTACGGACAACGCCTTCACCAGAAAGGTGATATTTGCCGTCTTCTTTGTTGTAGATTTCAGAAGCGGCAACATCCATAGCAAGAAGAACTTCTTCGCCAGGCTTGTAGCCAGCTTTTTCGATTGCTTCGATGATAGTAGAAAGTGCTTCTTCGTTGGATTTAAGGTTAGGAGCGAATCCGCCTTCGTCACCAACTGCTGTGTTGTGCCCTTTAGATTTAAGAACGCTCTTAAGGCTGTGGAAGATTTCCGTACCCATGCGAAGGCCTTCTTTGAATGTAGAAGCACCAACAGGCATTACCATGAATTCCTGGATGTCCACGTTGTTATCAGCATGCTCACCGCCATTGACGATGTTCATCATTGGTACCGGAAGCTGCTTAGCGTTGAAGCCTCCAAGGTATTGATAAAGTTCTACGCCGAAGAAGTCAGCTGCAGCGCGTGCAACGGCCATGGATACACCAAGAATTGAGTTAGCGCCCAATTTACCTTTGTTCTCTGTACCATCAAGCTGCATCATCGCTTTGTCGATGGCAACTTGATCCGTTACGTCCATACCAACGATTTCTTCAGCGATTTCGTTGTTTACGTTTTCGACTGCTTTTTGAACACCTTTTCCAAGGTAGCGGTCTTTGTCGCCGTCACGAAGTTCTACTGCTTCGTATTCACCTGTGGAAGCTCCGCTTGGTACCAAAGCGCGTCCGAAAGCACCTGATTGTGTGTAAACTTCTACTTCAATTGTAGGATTTCCGCGGGAATCCAATACTTCGCGTGCATATACGTCTGTGATAAATGGCATGTAAATTCTCTCCTTTAATGGTTGGTTTATTTTTTTAATAGTGTTGTGCCTGTCATTTCAACCGGCTTGTTTAGGTTTAAAAGGTCGAGCACCGTTGGAGCAAGATCTCCAAGGATTCCGTCTTCACGAAGGGACATTCCTTCTTTTGTCACAATGACTGGTACGGGATTTGTTGTATGGGCGGTCATTGGGTTGCCTTCCATTGTGACCACTTCATCAGCATTTCCATGATCGGCAGTGATTATAGCCGTACCGCCTTTTTCCAAAATCAGATCGACGATTTTTCCAAGGCATTCGTCAACCGTTTCAATCGCCTGGATGGTCGGTTCAAGCATTCCGGAGTGTCCGACCATATCAGGATTGGCAAAGTTGAGAATAATGGCATCCTGCCGGTCATTTTGAACTTCATCTAATAAAGCCTCTGTGACCTCGTAAGCACTCATTTCAGGCTTAAGGTCATAGGTCGCTACGTCAGGAGAATTAACCAGGATCCTTGTTTCACCCGGGAATTCATCTTCACGTCCGCCGCTCATAAAGAAGGTTACGTGAGGATACTTTTCAGTCTCAGCAATCCGCAGCTGCTTCAAATTGTTTTGTGAAAGAACTTCACCTAACGTGTTATCCAGATTCACTGATTTGAATGCGACATAGCCATTAACTGTTTCACTGAAGTGTGTCAGACACACAAAGTGAAGGTTCTTTGGATGTTTCGGACCTCTCTCAAAGGAACGGAAATCATCATTTGTAAATGTATTTGAAATCTGGATGGCACGGTCCGGCCTGAAGTTATAGAAGATGACTGCATCTTCTTCATCAATCGTCGCAACCGGTTCACCATTTTCTCTTTTAATAACTGACGGAAGAACGAATTCATCAAAGATTCCATTGTTATAAGAATCAACAATGACTTCCAATGAGTTCGAGTATTCCGGGCCTTCACCATATACCATGGCACGGTACGCTTTTTCGACACGGTCCCA
Source organism: Rossellomorea vietnamensis (assembly GCF_008180615.1). Lineage (GTDB taxonomy): Bacteria > Bacillota > Bacilli > Bacillales > Bacillaceae_B > Rossellomorea > Rossellomorea vietnamensis_D. Next base: position 261,280 of record NZ_VTEH01000004.1, on the reverse strand, counting down.
GCGCTTATCGCGGTCCATAGAATAGTAACGTCCCGAGATGGTTGCAAATTCACCCACACCCAGTTCACGCATAACTTCCTCGGTTTGCATAATATATGTCTCAGCTGATTTCGGAGATACGTCACGGCCATCAAGGAAGCCATGTACATACACCTTTTTAAGACCTTCGGCAGCCGCCATTTTCAACAGAGCAAACAAGTGCTCAATATGGCTGTGGACACCGCCGTCAGACAGCAGTCCGAAAATATGCAGAGCTTTGTTTTTGCTTTTTGCATGTTCGATCGCATCAACGAAAGTTTGATTCTTCTCAAACTCGCCTTCACGGATGGAAACATTAACGCGCGTCAAACTTTGATAGACCACACGTCCAGCACCGATGTTCAGGTGGCCGACTTCGGAGTTGCCCATTTGCCCTTCAGGCAGGCCGACAGCTTCGCCGCTCGCCTTCAGAGTGCTATGCGGGAACTTGTTCCAGTAACGGTCGAAATTCGGTTTTTTTGCTTGTGTGACAGCATTTCCCTTGTCCTCTTCACGCAGTGCAAATCCATCTAAGATGATAAGAGCAACAGGAGACTTACTCATTGGAACCTGCCTCCAATAGCTGCAAGAAAGATTGCGGCTCAAGGCTCGCTCCTCCTACAAGCGCTCCATCGATATCTGATTGTGCCATATATTCACCGATGTTGTTAGGTTTAACGCTTCCGCCGTATTGAATGCGAAGCGCATCTGCTGCTTCTTGTGAGAACTGCTCAGCGACCGTCTGGCGAATGTGAGAGCAGACTTCATTGGCATCTTCTGCTGTAGAAGATTTGCCTGTTCCGATTGCCCAGATAGGCTCGTAAGCAATGACAGTTGATTTTACTTGATCTTCTGTCAGGCCTTGAAGTCCTTTATTCACTTGGCTGCCGACGATTTGTTTTGTTTCATTACCTTCGCGCTGTTCTAACGTCTCTCCGACACATACGATTGGAGTTAGATTATAGTTGAATGCGGCAAGAGTCTTTTTATTCACAGACTCATCCGTTTCACCGAAAAGTTCACGGCGTTCGGAATGGCCTAGTATCACGTATTTCACACCTAGGTCTTGCAACGCTTTCGGGCTTGTTTCTCCCGTGAATGCGCCGCTTTCCTCAAAGTGCATGTTTTGGGCGCCGACCTCCACTTGATAGTCAGCAGTGCTTTCTACTAAACGGTCCAGGAACAATGCTGGTGCACAGATCACTGATTCCACTTTATCCGAGGAAGGTACAAGACCATTTACCTCTTCAGCAAAGGCTTTTGCCTCTGACATTGTTTTATTCATTTTCCAGTTTCCTGCAATAATCGGTTTACGCATATTAATCATCCTTTCCTTACTTATCGTTTAGTGCTGATACTCCCGGAAGTTCTTTTCCTTCCATGAATTCAAGGGAAGCACCGCCGCCAGTGGAGATGTGGCTCATCTTATCAGCCAGGCCGAATTTTTCAACCGCTGCGGCTGAATCGCCTCCGCCAATGACAGAATATGTATCTGCAGCATCGGCTAAAGCTTGACCAACGGCCTTTGTGCCATTCGCAAACTTTTCAATTTCAAATACACCCATTGGTCCATTCCAGATGACTAAGCGGGAATCTTTGATAACACTGGCATATTGCTCTTGTGTCTTAGGACCGATGTCCAATGCTTCCCAGTCAGAAGGAATTTCTTCAATTGGAACAACTTTCGTGTTCGCATCGTTAGAGAAATCGTCAGCGACCACTACATCAACAGGCATATAGAATTTGACGCCTTTTTCTTCTGCTTTTTTCATGAATTGTTTGGCTAAATCAATTTTATCTTCTTCCAGCAGGGACTTTCCAACCTCATGGCCTTGTGCTTTCACGAATGTGTAAGCTAGTCCTCCGCCGATGATTAAGTTATCTACTTTATCCAGCAGGTTATCGATGACACCGATTTTATCTTTTACCTTTGCTCCCCCGATAATCGCAGTGAAAGGTCTTTCCGGTGTTGTCAGTGCTTTGCCAAGAACCTCCAGTTCTTTCTCAAGAAGGTATCCAGCTGCTGCTGGAAGATGTTCCGCTACTCCAGCAGTGGAAGCATGCGCTCTGTGGGCAGCTCCGAATGCATCGTTCACGTATACATCCGCAAGTGCCGCGAATTCTTTGGCAAGCTCAGGATCATTTTTCGTTTCACCTGGATAGAATCGGACGTTTTCAAGCAGAAGGACATCGCCTTCACTCATCTTTTCGATTTCAGCCTTGACGGTATCACCGTAAGCTTCGTCTGTTTTTGCTACGTCTTTTCCAAGCAGTTCTGAAAGGCGTTTCGCAACAGGAGTCAATCTTAACTCTTCAACAACCTGGCCTTTTGGACGCCCAAGATGGCTGGCAAGAATTACTTTTGCCCCCTGCTCGGACAAGTATTGGATTGTTGGAAGCGCGGCTTTGATGCGCGTTTCATCCGTCACTTTCCCTTCACTCATCGGTACATTGAAGTCAACACGGCAAAATACGCGTTTACCCTTCAAATCGAGATCCTTGATTGTTTGTTTGTTCATTTCAAAAGGCCTCCTTCTGGATAATCGGGATAATAATCCCGTTATTTATGAAAAAAGAAGAGCGGGGAATCCTCCCCGCTCCCCTTCATCCCATTTCATTATAGATGCTGGGACATAATTTATCCAACAATTGCACGATAAATTAGGTCACATTGCATCATTTAGGATATCACTTTTTAAAATATATCTCTTACAGACCTTGAGAAGCGATGTAATCAACAAGATCTACAACACGGTTGGAATATCCGCTTTCGTTATCGTACCAAGAGATTACTTTAACCATGCTGCCTTCCATTACCATTGTAGAAAGGGCATCGATAGTGGAAGAATCAGGGTTGCCGTTGTAGTCAGTGGATACAAGCGGCTCTTCGCTGTAACCAAGGATGCCTTTCAATTTGCCTTCAGACGCTTCTTTAAGAGCGCTGTTCACTTCATCAACTGTTACGTCTTTGTCTAGTTCCGCAACAAGGTCAACTAGAGAAACGTTTGGAGTCGGTACACGCATTGCTCCACCGTTCAATTTGCCTTCAAGTTCAGGAAGAACAAGGGAAACTGCTTTTGCAGCACCAGTTGTTGTCGGGATGATGTTTTCAGCAGCTGCACGCGCACGACGGTAGTCTTTGTGCGGAAGATCAAGGATCTGCTGGTCATTTGTGTAAGAGTGAATTGTTGTCATCATACCGCGTTTGATGCCGAATTTGTCATTCAGTACTTTCGCGAAAGGAGCAAGACAGTTAGTTGTACAAGAAGCGTTTGAGATTACATGGTGGCTTCCAGCATCGTATTTGTCTTCGTTAACACCCATAACGACTGTGATGTCTTCATCTTTAGCAGGAGCAGAGATGATAACTTTTTTAGCGCCTGCATCAAGATGCTTTGCAGCGTCTGCACGGTTTGTGAAACGGCCGGTAGATTCAATAACAACATCTACTCCAAGGTCTCCCCATCCAAGTTGAGCAGGATCGCGCTCAGCCAATACTTTTACTTTCTTGCCGCCTACTACCAGGTAATCACCATCTACAGATACTTCCTGGTCAAGCTTTCCGTGTACAGTGTCATATTGTAAAAGGTGTGCAAGCATGTTAGCGTCTGTTAAATCGTTAACTGCTACTACCTCGATGTTATCGTTCTTAAGTGCTGCGCGGAATACTACGCGTCCGATACGTCCAAATCCGTTAATTCCAACTTTTACTGTCATGAATAATGTCCTCCTTTAAAATGGTTAAGGAAATTTTTATATTTCAAAAGGTATTACCCTTTTAAAAGCTCTTTTGCCGCGCCTTCATCCGTGATCAGGATCGTCGAATGAGGGACGCTTTTGAAGTAGGCTCTTATGGCCTTCGCCTTTGAACGGCCGCCAGCGACCGCAATGACGTTCGATTTGTTCTTCAGGTCTTCCAGCTGCAAGCCTACAGTCGTCACTTTATGTACGACCTCGCCTTCTTCGTCGAAGTAATAGCCAAATGCTTCCCCGACCGCTTTCCCCGCAAGGATTTTATCAAAAACCTCTTTGCTGGTTCTTCTGCGCTCGGCCATTGTGACTGCGTCGCCAATTCCGTGAAGCACGATATGAGCCGACTTGATCAGGCCCAGCACGTCCTTGATATCCGGTTCTTTGATGAAAGACTTGTACACTTCTGTACTCACCTGATCCGGGACATACAGCACCTTATGTTTGGCGCCCGTCCTCTCCGCCATTTTGGCACAGATCGTATTGGCCTGGTTTTTAACATCCTCGCCAATCCCGCCTCTGGCCGGGACGAAAAGCACCTGGTTTTCAGAGAATTCCGGCGTCAGCTTTTCAGCCACTGCCGCCATAGTCGATCCTCCGGTTACCGCGATGATATTATCTCCATCCAGAAGATTTTTCATACGCGCTTCCGCAGATCTGCCTAATTCTTCTTTTACCCAGGGAGACTCATCACTATTCCCCGGAACGATAAAAACTTCATGAAGATTGAGTAAAGACTTCAACTTCTTTTCCATAGAATCGATGCCTGTGATCTCTCTCATCATGTCAGCGGTCTTCTTTAGCAGCAGCTCACCCTCGGCGGTTATGATCATGCCTGATGACTTGATCTCAATCAGATCCTGGTCTTTGAGAAACTCAACTTCGCTTCTCAGGACTCTTTCAGTCATGCCGAGTGAATGGGCAAGGCTTCTTCTTCCGACCGGCTGCATCAATCGTACCGATTTGAGAATGAGATGTCTTTTTTGCATAACTTGGAGCAGGTCTGGTAATAATCGTTTTTGTATATCAATGATTGATTCCATCGAAAAGCCCCTTAAAGTTATTTAGCTGGACTCATTATGTCCATCATAGACATATTATGTCCCACTCTGCGCAAAAAAAATTCATCCCTGCTTTCAAAGCTAAGTTTAGCAAGGGATGAACGAAAATTCAACTATTAAAACTCAAGATTTCTCATGTAACCGTTTACTAACTGTAAAATAATCAATTTGCCCATATTGGATGATTTCTCCGTCCATTTCCACAACCGGAATCATTAATCCAAAACGCTCGGTCAGCTCGTCACTTTCATCAATATCATACTCTTTTAGAGCGAAAGGAATATCATCCTTAACCAGATTGAGCATGAGCTTCGCGTCTTCACATAGAGGGCACCGGCTTCTCGTATAGAAGGTGATGATGGGTAATCTCTCTTCATTCATATCTCTTTCTCCTTGTAGATGAGGGAATATTCAATTGATCCCTGTACTTTGCCACGGTTCTTCTCGAAACACTCATTCCGTGTTCTTTCAGCATCACAGCAATCGCCTGGTCTGATAAAGGCTTCTGTTTATCTTCCTTATTTACCAAACTCATGATTTCCGCCTTGATCCCCTCAGACGATGAGGAATCTTCATCTTTTCCTACACCGCTCACGAACAGGGCTTTCATTTCAAAAGTGCCAAAAGGAGTACCGATATACTTCCCTCTGACTGCCCTGCTGATGGTGGATTCATGGACCCCTATTGTCTCCGCAACTTCTCTTAGAGTCAAAGGTTTCAACCTCTTCGGTCCAAACCTGAAAAAATCCTCCTGCCTTTCGACCAGGGATCGGCCGACTTTCAGTAGAGTAGACCGGCGCTGATCCAGCATCCTGAGGATCCACTGAAATTCCTGTCGTTTATCACGGAGGAACTTTAAACCTTCTTCATCCTCCGAAGCAGAGATCAGTGATTCATATCCTTTATTATATAAAACTTTCATTACATTTCCATGAAGTAAAGCAACATCCAGGCCATCCCTGTTGGCGGTGACAACCATTTCAGGGCGGATATAATGAGAAAGATCAACCGAGAACCTGGCACCCGGACGCGGATTAAGCGTCTTCACATAATCGGCGGTCACTTGGATGTCAGCTAAAGAAATCCCCTTCTCATTTGCAATCTTCTTCCACGTTTTTTCACAAAAGTCTACAAAGTGTTCGTCTATAATGACATAGGCATGCTCAGGAGCATCTGGATCCCTGCCAATTTGCAGCAGGAGGCATTCCTTCAAATTCCTGGCGCCAATCCCAGCCGGCTCCAACCCATGAATCATTTCTATATATCGAGGTAAATTTCCCACTTCAAAAATACTGTCTACATTAGATGGTAAATATCCGTTTTCATCCATACTGTCGACCAAAAGAGACAGTACATTACGATCCTCATTGGTAAGCGTTTTCAAGTCAAACTGCGAAATTAAGTGTTCCCAAAGCGTGGACTGAGGTACTGCCACTTCTTCAATCCAATCGATACTCATACCGCTGTTCTCACGGCTTCTTTTCCGTTCCTCATGGGAAACAGGCTCAAGCTGAAGAAGCGGATTCTCCAAAGCTTTGTTTTCCAAATAAGAATTCAATTCCTGAGAGGAATACTGCAGCAATTCAATCGCCTGTGTCAGCTGCTGGGTCATATTCAATTTTAATGACTGCCCCTGCCATAATCCGGTATTGAGCTTCATTCCGCATCCCTCCTTCTCTTATTCTACAACAGAAAGCGGGTTCAGTGTATGGAAATAAGTAGGTGGGCGTGCGGTCCGGTTTGATTGTTTTTATTAATGGGGCAGAAAGTCAGCGGAAGGATCAATAAACCTTTCGTCCACTGCCTTGACAGGTTATGAGATAAATCGGCTGTTAACATTTAAAGTGAAAGGCAGAGGACATAAGACAGCCTATCTTCCAGCATATTGATTTGCACTTCAGTACCTTTTTAAACTGTTATAATTATGCCAGGATAGAGGTTCTCAAATACGGTTTCCTAGCAATTGTCACATTAAAAAGAATGATAAAAAATACACTAAAACACTTGGGATTACTACATTAAGTATAGATTTTTTTATAGAAGTGTCACTTTTAGAAAAGTACCTTCTTATTAGCTCAAACACGGTAAATACTGAAATAATAAAAATTATCCCTTCTCTGAAAATATGAGTTCACTCCCTATTATTTATTGCTTTCCTTCCGGTGCAACGGTATATGGTGAAATTTTAATAAATAAAGTCTATCATACGATTTATCTTATTACGATTACTAAAAATTTTGTTATCCCTTCAATAAACCCACGAAAAGCAGGCCTCAATCGGCCTGCTTTTCGTGGGTTTATTATCTATTTTAGTTGTTTTTCTTTTATTAGTTAAATGAACATTATTTTTTCGGAATCTCGCAGCCGTTTTCGTCACATACAACTCCGTCACTGCTGTCGCTGTTCAATACCGTGATTTGACTTTCTGCAATTACTTTTTGCAGCGCTTGAACAAATACCTCAGTTGGCTGGGCACCTGTTAAAGCATATTTTTTATCGATAAGATAGAAAGGAACACCTGATACACCAATTTGCTGAGCAGCCCTCTCGTCAGCACGGACTTCATCCGCCATTGCATCGCTGGCAAGCATTTCAGCTACAGCATCCCGGTCAAGTCCTACCTCTGCCGCTAATTCTGTTAATGTTTCGTGATCACCGATATGTTTGGATTCAGTAAATAACGCATGTAAAATCCGCTCGGTCATCTCTATCATCAGGCCTTTGGTTTTGGCATACATCGTCAAACGGTGGGCATCAAACGTATTGGTCAGCACCATCGTATCCATGTGGTAGTCCAACCCTGCTTCTTTTGCCATATTCACCATGTTTTGAGTATTGGCTTTTGCTGCCTCTATACTCATGCCATACTTCTTGGCCAGTTTCTCATATATATTATCTTTGATATCCCGCTCTGCTGTTGGATCCAACTCAAAGCACCTGTAAGTCACTTCAATCGGATGGTCAATCTGCTTAATGGCGTCCTCCAGACGCCTTTTGCCAATATAGCAGAATGGTCAAGCAAAGTCTGTCCACATTTCGATGTGCAACATGTTAATCCCTCCAAATCTATTTTCTCCTTTAGTATAGAGTGCAACGTTGATTTTTACACGTGATTTGCTCTGTGGATAGACAGCAAAAAAGCTCCCGCGCAAATGCGCAGGAGCCTTGGCAACGCCCTTGGAGGGGATCACCACTCACACAGTAATTATTGAGAAGCAGTGACATTATAGTTTTTTTCTTAGAGCTAGTACGTATTATAACGTACGATACCAAGCCTTATGTTTTACAGGACCTTCTACAAAAAGCAAAAACTTGTCACCCCTAGTTGCACCGATGAGTGACGACGCAAGAGAAATAACTGAAAGAATGGGCTATTCTATTCTATTATTTTCTCTAAGTTATGGTTATAGGTGGTATAGTAAGGACATCTAGTTCCTTCTATAGCCTATTAGCCAAACCAAGGGGGAACTTAACAGATGTTAGAACAGTACTTATTAAATTAATGAAATAAAAGCAGGCAATACATTAATGTTAACAGGAGTATGAATAGCGGGGAGTGGTTATAGTGACAACGACAAATGAAAAAGTAACGGTCAAGGTAAATAGTAATGAATTTATATGGAACCCCAAGAGCGGGCTCTTTACCTTTGATGGTGCACCAGCACTTTTGTTTTGGGATTCAGCTATAGAATTATTTTTGAATACAATAGAAGAAGTTTCTGGTAAAGATGTATCTAAAACTGTTTACGAAGCAACAGGGTATCGGATGGGTCATTTAGTATCTTCTTATTACAGCGGCCGAAGGGACTTCGAACAGCTCCTTGAAGAATATCGCGACATTTACAGAAACGCAGGCTGGGGTAATGTAAATATTACCTACTACAATTTCGAGGAAAAGAGAGCAGTCGTTCAGTTGACCAACAGTTGGGAGCATAGAATTTTTAAGAATACAGATAAGGAAACTGCCGGGGTATTATTGCCCAGCCATTGGGCAGGCGTTTTCACAGGTCTATTCGAACAAAAGGTTTGGTACAAAATCAACAAAAGTCAGTTGGATGGAAATGAGTATGATGAAATCGAGATATTCCCTTCAGATGTGACACCATCAAGAAACATTTTCGAGTTGGCAAGGCAATAAGAGACAGAAAATATCCTCGATTTGGAGCAAAAGGTCAAAGAGAGAACTGAAGAACTTTCCATACTTGTAAATGAATTATCCACCCCTATTATTCCAGTTTTAAGTGGTATTCTCGTTGTTCCACTTATTGGTAATTTTAGTGATGAGCGTGTGTCCAATTTCATTGAACGATCATTACTTGAATTTTCCAGACAAAAAGCAAATTATCTATTAATTGACCTAACAGGTGTGAAAGGGTTGGACACCTACACGATGGATGGTATACAAAAGCTTATCCTTTCTATCCGATTAATAGGCGGGGAATGCTTTATAGTTGGTATCTCCGCGGATCAAGCAATACAAATATCGAAATCAAACATTCAATTAAAAAATATACATACATTTTCTACGTTACAGCATGGAGTAGAATTTGCCGTAGAACAAAACGGTTTTGAAATCAAGAGAAAGAAGGAGTAAACGCCTTCTTTTTGTAAAATAAGCAACAGATAAGGCGGCAGGTAACGCCGTCTTTTTTGCGCTTGGAAATAGAGCATCAGTCTCATTAAAACCCAATAAAAAAATGCCCCTACGTATATAAAACGTAGAAGCATCGTGTAATTATTATTGTTATGGTACGCCCTCGGAGGGAATCGAACCCCCATTTTAAGAACCGGAATCTTACGTGCTATCCGTTGCACCACGAGGGCAAGCTTGTACGACAAGCGTACGAAATCTTATTATAGTCCAGAAGCAGTGGAAATGCAATAGGTTTTGAGGAATGGAGGATAAGATATTGTGGAAGATTCAAGCTGTGCTTCCTACTCCTGACTGCCAATTATCGCTCAATGAATCCTTACGATGATCAAGGAATTAATCATATTGTTAGTTCGTGGTCTGCAAGACGAGACTATACTTTGATGAAGTACGGAATGGGAGCGGGTCGCGGCCCGCAAATAGTTTTTCTCATCACTGCTTATTGTCTTCGTTTATCCGCAGATATTAGTATGATTGGAGCGGAAGGTGCACGACCTCCTGCGGGACTAGCGGGACAGGTAAGACCCCGCAGGCGAAGCCGAGGAGGCTTACCGCCCGCCCCGCGGAGTCGGGTACCTGTAGCGGAAATCATCTCGAAAATTATTTGTTAACTGAAACAAACAATAATTTTTTTATAATAATAAGCATAGTTTAAAAAAGGAATGGATGGGTATCATGTAGAAAGGATTGTCGAAGGATTTTTATGCCATGAGAGGTTGAATCGTTTGACCTTTATTGACCAACTGGTGTATTATATCAGTACATAAAGTATTTGTATGTTTCAAACATAACATTAATTGATCGAAGGAGGAAATAAGATGAACTTAATTCCGACAGTTATTGAACAAACAAACCGCGGCGAGCGTGCGTATGACATTTATTCCCGCCTCTTGAAAGACCGCGTTATCATGCTGGGAAGCGGCATTGATGATAATGTTGCCAACTCCATCGTTGCGCAATTGCTTTTCCTTGAATCAGAAAACCCTGAAAAAGATATTTCTATCTACATCAACAGCCCTGGCGGCAGCATCACTGCTGGTATGGCTATCTACGATACAATCCAATACATTAAGCCTGATGTACAAACGATCTGTATCGGTATGGCTGCATCAATGGGTGCATTCCTTCTTGCTGCAGGAGCAAAAGGCAAACGCCTTGCCCTTCCAAATGCTGAAGTCATGATTCATCAGCCGCTTGGAGGAGCACAAGGTCAAGCAACAGAAATTGAAATCGCCGCAAAACGCATCTTGTTCTTGCGTGAAAAGCTTAACCAAATCCTTGCTGACCGCACTGGCCAGTCTCTAGAAGTAGTTTCAAGAGATACAGACCGTGACAACTTCATGACAGCCGAAAGAGCACTTGAGTACGGTTTGATTGACCGCATCATCACAAGAAATGATATGAATGAAAATAAGTAATAAAGTTTTAAAGAGCATCCGTTAACTCGGGTGCTCTTTTTTCTTTGTTCATTTTCTTACTGAGCTGAATACGATAATCCCCTTTACCCGTGACCACACCCGTTTCATTTTAACAGGCAAGCAGTCAGAAGCCCCAGCTCGGCTGGAGGACAAACTATGGTTTGATCTTTAAAAGTTTAATTGAGTAGTTGAGGTTCGTTGATAGAATGTGGTTTTTCGTCGATAGGAGCGCAGAAATCGTTGATAGAACTGCCATATCGGTGATAGGACAAGCTATATCGTTGATAGAATCTCCATTATCGTTGATAGCACGACTTCCATAACAGCTTTCTCACCGCAGCAGCACGCATGCTCTCAAAAATAAAGAACCCAGCCTTTAAAAGGCCGGGTTCTCCTAATCAGCTTTCTTTCTGTACAAATTGAGCGAGGTGTTTTACAGCTTCTTCTTCGTCTGAACCGTCAGCAATCAAGCTGATTTCAGTGCCGGAACTTACGGCAAGGCTCATCAGGCCCATGATGCTTTTGGCATTGACTTTCTTACCGTTTCTCTCTAGGAAAACCTCTGATGAAAAGCGGTTGGCTTCCTGTACGAATAAAGCTGCCGGGCGGGCTTGCAAGCCGGTTTTTAATTTTACCTCTACTTTTTGTTCAAACATGCTCCTTCTCCCCTTTGTTCATATTTAGTTAATATTTAACTCTATCACCAGCACGCAGTTTTTCTGCGATATCATCTATTTTACGGAGTCTATGGTTGATGCCTGACTTGCTGATGTTCCCCCCTGAAACCATTTCCCCAAGTTCTTTCAGAGTAACGTCTTGATAGGTGACTCTCAGCTCGGCGATTTCCCTGAGCTTGTCGGGCAGTATCCCAAGGCCCGCTGTCTGTTCGATATACCGGATGTTTTCAACCTGTCTTAGAGCAGCACCTATTGTTTTATTGAGGTTGGCTGTCTCACAGTTTACAAGCCGGTTGACTGAATTTCTCATATCCCTGACGATCCTCACATCTTCAAATCTTAATAAGGCACCATGGGCACCAACCACATTCAGGAATTCGGTGATTTTTTCCGCCTCTTTAAGATATGTGATGAATCCCTTTTTGCGTTCCAAGGTTTTGCTGTTCAATCCGAAACTGTTCATAAGTTCGGAAAGTGCCTCGTTATGCTCCTGATATAAGGAGAAAATTTCTAAGTGATAGGATGAGGTTTCAGGATTATTGACTGATCCTCCAGCCAGGAAGGCGCCGCGAAGATATGAGCGGCGGCAGCATTTTTTTTGGACAAGCTGTGCAGAGATATCATGGATGATGGTGAATCCCTCTCCAAGAATATGAAGGTCTTCGAGGATTTCCTTCGTGTCTTCATTCAATCGTACGATATACACATTATTCTTTTTCAGCCGCATTTTTTTGCGGACCAGCAATTCCACTGGTGTGTCGAAATTCTTCTTGATCAAAGAGTAAATCCGTCTCGCGATTGCTGCGTTTTCCGTCTGGATATTGACGATCAGGGATTTATTGGCAAAGGATAGTGAACCATTCATCCTGATAAGAGCGGATAGTTCCGCCTTCGAGCAGCAATCTTTCAAGTCCAGATTGGTTAACTCTTTTTTTGTCATTGAAGCAAACGACATCTCTTCACCTCCCTAAAACAAAAGCGTAAGCGGCCTGATCAGCCCCGACAGGCAAATGTTCCGAAGAGAAGAAAAGGCGATCTTTCCTTTTATTCTCTGAGGGTTATTTGACCCCGAGGGGCTAGGCGCTGAAGCTGGACGAAACAAAAGCGTAAGCGCCTTGATCAGCCCCGACAGGCAAATGTTCCTCAGAGAAAAAAAGGCGACCTTTCCTTTTATTCTCTGAGGGTTATCTGACCCCGAGGGGCTGGCCGCTGAAGCTCGACGTGGATAACACAGTTAAAGCATCCACAAATTGGGTTTATCTATTGTCCTAAACCAGGACAAACGCTTGCACTCACCGCGCAAGCTATGTCAATCTATTCCTCTGTCAGGTACAGAGGATATGTTTTACTTTATTCGATGGGGTTTATCGATTAGTGAAAAAATGATTTCTGCCACTTTACCGGTATCATGGCGGATGACACCTTCAAAGTAGGAAATGATTTCATCCTCTATGACCCTTAATCTCATTGAAGATAATTTTTCAAAATCAAAGATAACCGGTTTCGCCATTTCTTCTTCATAGCGGGCTTCAATTTCCTGAGGCACTTGTTCATTGTTCACAATGATGGTGTCAATGAAACCGTCATGGAGGTGATCATAGATGGCTTTCACATGGTCGCTGGCTGTGAAATCGAGCGTTTCTCCGGCCTGTGTCATCAGGTTGCATATATACACTTTTTGAGCTTTTGCCTTGCTGACTTCTTTGCCGATCTCAGGCACCAGCAAATTTGGCAGGATGCTGGTGTATAAGCTTCCCGGGCCTATCACAATCAGGTCCGCTTCACGAATGGCACGGATGGTCTCTGAAACCGGGACAATAGTACCCGGCGTCAGGAAGACTCGCTTGATTTTTTTACCAGAGAACGGGATTTTCGATTCGCCGGTAACAATAGTGCCGTCTTCCATTTCCGCATTCAAAACGACGCTCTGGTTAGCGGAGGGAAGCACCTTTCCTTTCACGTTCAGGACCCTGCTCATTTCTTGGATGGCATGGACAAAGTCGCCTGTTATCGAGGTGAAAGCTGCCAGGATTAAGTTTCCGAGTGAATGGCCAGATAATTCGTTGGACGTTTCAAACCGGTGCTGAAACATCTGCTCGATAAGCGGCTCCACTTCCGACAAAGCCGCAATGACATTTCGGATATCACCGGGAGGAGGAACATTAAGATCATCACGCAGGCGGCCTGAACTTCCTCCATCATCGGCTACTGTTACGATAGCAGTTATATCTAAAGGATATGACTTAAGTCCTCTGAGAAGAACAGGCAGTCCTGTTCCGCCACCGATGATTACTACCTTGGGATCAATGTTTTTCTTCATGCCAGAGGTTCCCGTTTCTTCTGGATGTCCCTGTGTGTGATCTTGGTGGTGTACTCATTCTCGAAGTGGCGGCCGAGATATTCAGCCAGCGCGACGGAACGGTGCTGGCCGCCTGTACAGCCGATGGCAATGACAAGCTGGCTCTTGCCTTCCCGTTTATAGTGCGGCAGCATGAAGGTGAGGAGGTCCGTTACTTTTTCAAGGAACTTCTGTGTTTCGCTCCACTTCAGAACATATTTGGATACATCCTCTTCCAAGCCTGTCCGCGGCCTCATATGGTCAATATAATGAGGGTTCGGCAGGAATCTTACATCGAACACCAAGTCGGCATCAATTGGGATGCCGTGCTTGAAACCGAAGGAAATCACATTTACGGTAAAAATGGACCGTTTGTTCACGGAGAATTCCTTCAGGATCTTCTCCCGCAGCTCTCTTGGCTTCATGGATGAAGTATTGTATATGGTCTGGGCACGGCCTTTCAATTCTTCCAAAAGCATCCTTTCCTGCTTGATCCCTTCCATCGGTAAGCCGGATGGAGCAAGCGGATGGGAACGCCTCGTTTCTTTATAGCGCCTGACCAGGGATGAGTCGTCTGCATCAAGATAAAGGATTTGCGGGTTCACCCAGGAGGTTTCCCCCAGGTCATCGAGCCCCTGGATCAAGTGGTCGAAGAACTCCCGGCCTCTCAGATCCATTCCCAATGCGACTTTGTTCATCTTGGTCCCTGATTCTTTCATCAATTCAAGGAATTTTGGAAGGAGAGTGGGCGGCAGGTTATCTACACAGAAAAACCCTAAATCTTCAAAACTCTGTATGGCAACGGTCTTTCCCGCTCCGGACATTCCGGTTATGATCACCAATTGACCATCGTTAGTTGCACCTGTACTCATGTTCTCTTCCCCCTTGGTTAACTTGGATCCAGTTTGTAGGCGAGCAATTTGAAATCCGGTGTATATGTAAAGGTTCCATAAATCGTCCCTTTGCCATGCACCATGTATTCCAGTATGTGGCGGTCGCCTTCTGCCATTGGCAGGTTCTTGATTTCTTCAAGGTCGTGCCATTCGAGGATGCCTTCTTCGCTTTCCTTCAGGCTGACTCCGTCTGCTTCTGTAGCGAAAAAGGTAAACATCATCCACTCTGAAACAATTTTATCGCCGTCTTTTATAATAAAAGTGAAAATCCCTTTAACATCAGCGTTGCGCAGGTAGATACCTGTTTCTTCACGATACTCCCGAATGACAGTATCGCGGATCGATTCGCCCTGCTCCATCTTCCCGCCTGGTGCTACCCACCAGTTACGGCGCGGCTTTTGAAGCAGAAGAACTTTATCTTCTTTCATATATAAACAATTCGTCACTCGCTGCATTAACTTCACCTCAAGCTTTACTTCTGTTCGGATTACCGTATTTTCGGTTTTGTCATGCTCCTTATTATACTATGATTGTACCTCCCCCACAATGTTCGAACATTTACCATGTGTGTCTAAAAAGTGGAAGCGGCCCGTTCAGCTCCGACAGGCAAATGTTCCTCAGTGAAAAAAAGGCGCTCTTCCTTTTATTCGCTGAGGGTTATTTGACCCCGAGGAGCTAAGTCCGTTCCAGCGAGTACGGACTCTCGGCCGCTGGAACTGGATTGATAAAAAGTGAAAGTGCCCGTCAGCACCAACATGCAAATGTTCTGTATTAATTATTGCAAGTAACTTTTGTGCTTTAAAGCGTGAATAGGGACTGTTTCTTTTAACACGTTAGTGTGGTAAAGGGACTTAACAAAAAAAGGGGACACAGGCGGTTCCTGTGTCCTAAAGGGATTTATTTCTTAAAAGGGGGTCAATTTCTTATTATCTATATTACCCGGAATGTGTTGCACTAGTGTTACAGTACGTTTAAGACACGATTACGGATTGTTAATTATTTCTAAACAAGTTTCCGTAATTTTAGACAAAGGCTGTCGAATGAGGAAGAGCCTTGTATTTCTAAGGCTCTCTTCCTTTTTCTATATGTCGTCTTACGGATTTTTCGACAGACTTTTGTCAAAGCTGCTTCTTACTTTCCTTCCAGCTTTTCCACGAGTTCTTCAACGTAATGCTGTGCGGCTTGGGCGGCAATGCTTCCGTCACCAGTTGCTGTCACGATTTGGCGCAGCATTTTTTCACGAACGTCTCCGGCAGCGAAGATTCCTGGAATCTTTGTTTCCATTCTGTCGTTCGTTTCGATGTAGCCCATATCATTTGTGATGCCTAATTCCCTGAACGGCTTAGTCAATGGCAGCATACCGATGTAAATGAACACACCGTCTGCATCAAATGGCTTTTCTTCGCCGTTTGCCGTGGAAACCAATGTTACACTTCCTACTTTTCCGTCTTTATCATTAATTTCTTTTACCGTATGATTCCAAATGAAATCAACTTTATCGTTGTTGAACGCACGGTCCTGAAGGATCTTCTGCGCACGAAGCTCTTCACGGCGGTGGACAATTGTCACTTTGTTGGCGAAGCGTGTAAGGTATACGCCTTCTTCAACTGCAGAGTCTCCTCCGCCGACAACCACAAGGTCTTTTCCTTTGAAGAATGCGCCGTCGCACACTGCACAGTAGGAGACACCGCGGCCGCCAAGTTCGTTCTCGCCCGGCACACCAAGTTTTTTCCACTCTGCGCCGGTAGAAATGATTACAGCACGGGCTTTATACTCTTTGGCCCCCGCCTTAATCGTTTTGTACTCTTCACCGTCTACGATTTCTTTGATATCGCCATAGGCATATTCAGCACCGAATGCTTTCGCATGCTCGAACATTTTGTTGGAAAGGTCTGGTCCCAGGATATGATCGAATCCCGGGTAGTTTTCGACTTCTTCCGTGTTGGCCATTTGGCCGCCCGGGATACCGCGTTCCAGCATTAATGTGGAAAGCGCCGCACGGGACGTATATACAGCAGCTGTCATTCCGGCTGGGCCGGCGCCGACGATAATGACATCATAAATTTTTTCTTCTGACATAATGAACACTCCTTTAATCGAGGTCTTAATTTGCAGAGAAGCAGTTCGGTTTCTCCCTAAAAAAAGGAAAGAGCAGCCTGTCACTCTATCCTTCAGATCCGTCCATCTCTGTAAATCGTGATATCCTGTAGTATTTCCTATCTACCCATATCCTATAAAAAGAAGAGCATATTCGTCCAAGAATATGCTCATTCAATCGTTTTAAGGCAGGTAGACTTCTACTGTCTCAAGATACTTATTCAGAGTGCCTGTGGTTATTCCATATTTTCCTGAAATCAGGGTTTTCGTTTTCTTTTCCCCCCGCAGCCTGTGCCAGATATATTCCGTTGCCGCGGCACAAGCTTTGGCGTTCTTCAAAGACTTTTCTGCCTCCAGCAGTTTACAGGCGATGCTGAACCATGTCAGGAACAAACCGGAGTCCACTGCACTGATTGGATGGTGCAGCTGATAAAGCTCCAATGCCGTTTCATGAATATGCTTGATTTCCTTGCTGATCTTGATTGCTTTTCTGGAATCCGCCTTCAAGATCTCTCCAAGGTAAAGCTTTTCAGAGAGAGTTAAGTCATCGACTGCGCCAAAATCACTATGAGTCAGCACTTCTTTCTGGTGCCTTGACACTGAAATGAGGAACAGACCGAACATTCTCTCCTCCGGGTATTCGCTTTTCAATTTTTTAAGGATGGATGATACATGGTTTTCAAATCCTTCGCTTTGCGGATTTTCATCACTCCATGGTTCCATTCCGGCTTTTTCCGGATTTTCTTCCAGGACTCTTTTCCAAGCCTGCTGGGCTGTCTGCTCATGACCTGTATGATAAGCCGAGTGTGAGAGCCAGTAATAGAAGCTGGCATCTCCCTGGAACCCCAGCTTTTGGAGGGATTTCAGCCACTCATAGGCTTTTTCGCTGCGGCCGATCAAAGCGAATGTCGCGCCTAGCTTGTAACGCTGCTCATAATGGATCGGACGGATTTTTTCCAGGCCTTCGACCAGTTCCTGCAGCTCTTCATTTCTGCGCTGGTAAAAATAAAATACAGCTGTGTTGCACAACGCATGAAGGTTGCCCGGATTTTTTTCCATGACTTCCTCAAGCGTCGCCGCTGCTTTATCTGTATCACCGAGATAAAAATAAGCCAGCGCAAGGTTATTGTAGGCTGACCAGTATTCAGGGAAGTCCTTGATGACTTCCTGCAAAAGATCGACCGCCTTCTGGAAATTGCCTGATTCCAGCAGGTTTCTCGCCTTGTCCTGATTGGCAATCAACTCGTCATGTTCATATAGCGTATCCAGCGCTTCGTCTGAATCCAGTTCAAGAATCTCCAGCAATTCTTCAGCATCCTCGCTGAATTCGCCGTATTCTTCCTTCTCCAGATAACTTGACACGTGGGTATAAGCTTCCTTGAACAGGCCCAGGTGAGCATAATTATTAGCCAGGAAGTAATGGCATTCTGTCATATGCGGATCCAGGCTGTCGATGATGAGGTGAAGAAGCTGGTTGGATTGTGTATATTCGCCCATCTCCGTGTGCACAATCGAAAGCTGGCAGGCGATCATCGGCTCTAACGGTTCAAGCTGCAGAGCACGGTTAAGGTATTTTTTTGATTTATTTAATTCCCGGCGGTGGTAAGCCTTGATTCCTTTGTTGAAATAGTACTCGCCAGTAGGGACAAATGATAAAATTTTGCTTTTATCGTTTCTTGCATTTGAACCTTTTCTCATGAAAGTCCTCCGAAACGTATAGATTAACTACAGTAGTATAACACACATATTTCAGTTGCTAAACCACCGCTAGAGGATATTTGCTGGAAATAAATCCTTTAGCCCGCTAAAAGGGACAGTCCCCTTTTACACATTACCGTGCGAAAGGGGACTGTCCCTCTTAGTGCTTTAAAGCACTAAGCTATTATTTATTATGGCGCTCTTCCAGCGTTTGCAGAACTTCGTTTAACGGGAGGTCCTGCTCCTTCAGCAGTACCAGCAGATGATAAAGCAGATCCGCGCTTTCCCATTTCAATTCCTCTTTATCGCGGTTCTTAGCAGCAATGATGACTTCGGATGCTTCTTCCCCGACCTTTTTCAGGATCTTGTCGACACCCTCCTCAAAGAGATAGGTCGTGTAAGCTCCCTCCGGCCTTTCATCAAAACGCTCGGAGATCAGCTTTTCAAGTGTTGTCAGTATCGAACTGCCTTCACTTCCAGCCTTGGAAGTTCCATTTTCTGCTCTGTAAATGCTCTCTTCAAAACAGCTTTCGCTTCCTTTATGGCAGGCAGGTCCTTTCGGCTCCACTTCCACCAAGAGAGCATCTTGATCGCAGTCGTATTTCATTTCAATGATTCTCTGGGTATTTCCGCTGGTTTCCCCTTTATGCCATAACTCCTGGCGCGAACGAGAGTAAAACCACGTTTCCCCTTTCTCTATGGACAGCCTCAAGGACTCCGCGTTCATATAGGCAAGCGTCAGCACCTTCTTCGTGGAGGCATCCTGAACAATTGCCGGAACTAGTCCATTTTCATCAAACTTAATTGTTTCTATAATATCGTTCATCTCACCACTACCTCCTTCCCGCGCAGAAACTCTTTTACCTGCCCGACACTGGTTTCCTTGTAATGAAAAATAGAAGCGGCCAGAGCAGCGTCTGCTTTTCCATTTTTAAAAATATCTTCGAAGTGTTCTGCATTTCCGGCTCCGCCTGACGCAATCACCGGAATCGATACGGCTTCACTTACAGCTTTTGTGAGCGGAAGGTTGAAGCCGTTCTTCACGCCATCACTATCCATGCTTGTTAAAAGAATCTCGCCGGCTCCGAGCTTTTCGGCTTCCTTTGCCCAGGAAACAGCATCCTTCTCCGTGACTTTCCGGCCGCCGTGAGTGAACACTTTCCACGTGTCACTTTCTTCTTCATACTTGGCATCGATCGCTACCACGATGCACTGCGACCCGAAGTAAGCAGCACCTTCAGAAATCAGTTCCGGCCTCAAAACAGCTGCCGTGTTCAAGGAAACCTTATCGGCACCTGAGCGCAGAATATTTTTCATATCTTCCACTGAGTTGATGCCGCCGCCTACGGTGAAAGGAATCGCCAGTTCCGAAGCCACTTCTTTGACCACATCAATCATCGTTTTCCGTCCTTCATGGGAAGCGGAAATATCGAGGAACACCAATTCATCTGCTCCCTGCTCATCATAAAACTTTGCGAGCTGAACCGGATCTCCCGCATCGCGAAGCTCCACGAAGCTGACTCCTTTAACGACTCTGCCTTCTTTCACATCGAGACATGGAATGATCCGTTTGGTCAGCATGACGACACCTCTTCCACAGCTTCTTTTACTGAAAATTTCCCAGTGTAAATTGCTTTTCCAACAATCGCGCCGGCTACACTGCTTTCTTTTAAAAGACGAAGATCTTCCATCGAACTGACACCTCCGGATGCAATCACTTCTTTACCGGTAGCTTCAGCGAGTTCGACAACTGCCTTCACATTGGGGCCCGAGAGCATTCCGTCTGTTGCGATGTCCGTGAAGATGAACGTTTCCGCACCAGCATTCGCAAGTTCAATCCCTAAGTCAACTGCCTTCTTTTCCGACGTTTCGATCCAGCCATGCGTTGCCACATATCCGTCTTTCGCATCAAGCCCAATGGCAATTCTGTCTCCATATTTCGCGAGCCAGCTTTTCACCAATTCTGTCTCTGAAACAGCGAGACTGCCGATGATGACACGCTGAACACCGTTGTTGAGGTAATACTCAATGTCCTCTTCGGTACGGATGCCGCCGCCAATCTGGACTTTCGCACCAAGGTCGTTGGCCACAGCCAGAACGAACTGATCGTTCACACGGCTGCCTTCCTTCGCTCCGTCCAAATCGACCATGTGAATCCACTCAGAACCTTCGTCCACAAACCGTTTCGCCATCTCAAAAGGAGAATCTCCGTACACAGTTTCCTTGCTGTAATCTCCCTGCAGAAGGCGGACACATTTGCCGCCCCTCATGTCGATTGCCGGATAAATAGTGAAACTCATTGAACTCCCTCCCGTTCTAACGCCAGTTTTGTAAAATTTCGAAGCAGCTTCATGCCAAGCTCACTGCTTTTTTCAGGGTGAAACTGCATACCGAAAACATTTTCTTTTCCAACAACCGCCGGAACTTTCACTCCATATTGAGCTGCAGCCACTACTTCCTCTGGGTCCTCATCAGAAACATAGTAAGAGTGAACAAAGTACACATGATCTTCCTCCAGCCCTTCCAGCAGCGGTGAATCATGAAGGAATTTGAGCTTATTCCAGCCCATGTGAGGAATCTTCATTTCCTCCGTCTGTCTCGGAATGCGGATGACACGCCCTTTTAACAGCCCCAGCCCTTCTGTAGAGCCATTCTCTTCACTCTCGTCGTAAAGAAGCTGCATCCCTAAGCAGATACCCAGCAGCGGCTTGCCGCCCGCGGCGTACTCTTTTATGAATCCAACGAGCTCCTGCCTTGCCAGAAGAGTCATGGCATCGCGGAATGATCCGACTCCGGGAAGGAGAAGACCGTCCGCTTTTTCCAGTTCGCTTCTATCCTCACTGATAAAATAAGGAACATCCAGCCGCTCAAGAGCCTTCGCGACACTGAACAAATTCCCCATCCCGTAATCGACGATTCCGATCATTTATAACATTCCTTTCGTAGATGGCACTCCCTGAATTCTCGGATCAATGGTTGTCGCTTCATCCAGGGCGCGCCCCAAAGCCTTGAACACCGCTTCGATCATGTGGTGTGTATTGTGGCCGTAGTGGACGATCACATGGAGGTTCATCCTGGCTTCCAAAGCAAGCTTCCATAAAAACTCATGAACCAGCTCCGTGTCAAACGTGCCTACCTTCTGGCTTGGGAATTCTGCGCGCATTTCAAGATGCGGCCTGTTGCTCAAATCGACGACCACCTGTGCCAACGCTTCATCCATGGGAACAAAAGCATTTCCGTAGCGCTTGATGCCTTTCTTGTCTCCAAGGGCTTTCTGCAGCGCCTGCCCAAGGCAAATCCCGATATCCTCTGTTGTATGGTGGTCATCCACTTCAACATCTCCATTGGCATTCACATTAAGATCAAACTGGCCGTGCTTCGTGAACAGATCCAGCATGTGCGACATAAATGGCACACCTGTCTCAATCTTTCCACTTCCGGTTCCATCTATCGTAAAATCAAGTTCAATCTGGGTCTCATTCGTCTTGCGGACCAGCTCCGCTCTCCTGCTGTTCTCCATGCTCTTCACTCCTTCACCGTATTAAAAGGGACAGTCCCTTTTTGCGCTTTAACGCGTTACCGTACGAAGAGGGACTGTCCCTTGCGCTGCGTTAATGCGTTAAAGTCTTCATTTATTTCTTGAACCGCGTTTCAACCGCTCTCGCGTGAGCTTCCAGTCCTTCAAGGCGGGCCAGTTTGGCGATTTTACTGTAGTTGTCTTGTAAAGCTTTCTCGCTGTATGAAATGACCGATGACTTTTTTGTGAAGTCATCGACGTTTAATGGCGATGAGAATCGGGCCGTCCCGTTCGTAGGAAGAACATGATTCGGTCCTGCGAAATAATCGCCGACAGGTTCAGAACTATATCTTCCAAGGAAAATTGCCCCCGCATGGCGGATTTTCGCCATTGTCTCCATCGGATCGCTCGTCATGATTTCAAGATGCTCCGGTGCAAGGTCGTTGACAACTTCCACGCCTTTTTGCATATCTTCAACAAGATAAATCGCACCGAACCTCTCAATCGATTCTCCTGCAATTTCTTTACGCGGCAGGTCTCTCAATTGCTCTTCAACCTTCTTCGACACTTCTTCCGCAAGCTGCTCTGAGTCCGTGACCAGGACAGCCGAGGCATTCGTGTCATGCTCTGCCTGCGATAGCAGATCCGCCGCAACTTCTTCCGCTCGCGCCGTCTCATCTGCCAGAACGACGATCTCACTCGGACCGGCAATCATATCAATGGCCACATCGCCGAAAACCTCACGCTTGGCAAGAGCTACATAGATATTTCCCGGCCCGACGATTTTATCGACAGGCTCCACACTCTCTGTTCCATAAGCGAGGGCACCGATCGCCTGGGCGCCGCCGACCTTCCAGATCTCGGTTACTCCGGCTGTTTTGGCTGCTGCCAGTACAGCTGAAGGGATCCGGCCGTCTTTTCCTGGAGGAGTCACCATGACAATCCGTTCCACACCCGCAACCTTGGCAGGCAGGACATTCATCAATACTGAGGAAGGATAAGCCGCTGTGCCGCCCGGAACGTAAACTCCTACAGAATCCAGCGGGGTGATTTTCTGCCCGAGAAGAGTGCCATTCTCATCGGTATCAAACCAGGAATTTCTCCGCTGCATCCCATGAAAGCTCGAAATATTTTGGGCTGCCTCTTCAATAATTTCCATCATTTCAGGCCCAACTTCTTCTACCGCCGCATTGATTTCTTCTGCAGAAACACGCAAATTTTTCAGCCTTACCCGGTCAAATTTTTCGGTGTAATTTAAGAGCGCATTGTCGCCTAGCGATTTCACTTCCCGCAAAATTTCCTGAACCGTTTTCCGCTGTTCTTCTGTGCCGCTGTCGATTGAGCGCTTAATCGATAAGTTTCCTTCTGCCTTTATAATCTTCATGGAAATCCCCTCCTTTTACACGCTGATGCTGCTGACGACTTCTCTTAATCTCTCTGCCAGTTCATCGATTCGTTCATCCTTCATCCGATAACTCACCGGGTTCACAATCAGCCTGGAGGTAATACCTACAATCTTTTCATACTCGACCAGCCCGTTTTCCTTCAAGGTCCTGCCAGTGGAAACAATATCAACGATCCTGTCCGCCAGCCCGATCATTGGCGCAAGTTCGATGGAACCGTTCAGCTTTATGATTTCAACCTGCTCACCCTGTTCACGGAAATACCCTGATGCTATAGCTGGATATTTTGTCGCGATTTTCGGTGCCACCTCATTCATTTTCGTTCCGGGCAGCCCGGCAACCGCCAGATAGCATGCAGAAATTTTTAAATCGAGAAGCTCATAAACGTCTCTCTCTTCCTCAAGCATGACATCCTTCCCGGCAATGCCAAGATCAGCTACCCCATGCTCCACATAGGTAGGAACGTCCATTGGTTTGGCGAGGATGAATGTCAGCTTTTCTTCAGGAACCTCGATGATCAATTTACGGGAATCATCGAATTCAGGAGGAAGATTAAATCCTGCACGCCTCATCAGTTCCAGTGCTTCGTCAAAAATCCGCCCCTTCGGCATCGCAATCGTTAAGTCTGTCATTGTTCTTCACCGCCTTTGCCATTCTTTCCGATAAAATAACTCACCTCTGTGAATTCCTTAGAAAACTCGTCAACATCCGTGATCCCTTTCCAATCCTGAAGCACGACACTTTTCCCCTGGCTCCTCAATTCCTGTGCAAAGGAAATCGCTTCGCCTCTTCGTTCTCTACTGAAGAGCACGCAATGGTCGGTGACAGGACTTTCCGGAAACCCCAAGCCTTCCAAAATATGATCCAGCTTAAGGGCAAATCCTGTCGCACCTGATTCCTTGCCGAACTTTTCCATCAATTTATTGTATCGTCCGCCGTTCCCTATCGGAAAACCGACATTCTCGGCGTACGTTTCAAACAGTATCCCTGAATAGTAGCTCATATGGCTGACAAGACTGAGGTCAAACTTTACAAACTCAGCCAAGCCGTAATCTTCAAGAAGCGCCGACAATTCTTCCAGCTGCCCGATCGCTTCCCTGCCAGCCTGGCCCTCCATCAAAGGATATGCCTCCTGCAGCACGTCTTTCCCTCCTCTTATCTTCAAAAAAGAAAGCAGGCGCTGCTTATCAATCGAAGAAAGAGACAACTGATTGACATGTTCTCGGAATCCGACATAATTTTTTTCATAGAGGAAACGGCTCAATGTATTGGCCCGTTCTTCTGTTCCTAAAATCTCTTTAAAAAGTTCTCTGACAAACCCGATATGTCCGATGGAAATGGTGAAATTCTTCAGACCGGCTGTTTTCAGCGAAGAAATCATCAAGGAAATCACTTCACCATCCGCAGAAATGGTTTCATCTCCGATGCATTCAATTCCGAACTGCTCGAATTCTGCGGGACGTCCGCCTTCTCTCTGCTGAGCGCGGAAGACATTCGCACAGTACGCAAGCCTCAATGGCTGCTTGTTCTGCAGAAGCTTAGAAGCAGCCACCCTCGCAATCGGAGCTGTCATATCGGGACGCAGCACAAGAGTGTGGCCCTGCTGATCCAATAGCTTGAATAGCTGCCTGTCCAGGATGGCCGATGCCTCGCCAACAGTTTCAAAATACTCAAGAGTAGGAGTTTCAATAAACTGATAGCCCCAGGCTTTCATTGTTTCTTCCATCTTCGTTTTCAATGATGCTTTCGCTTGATAGAGATTCGGGAATGTATCTCTCATCCCCAACGGTTTTTCAAACATAAACAGCTTTGACATGACAACCACCTTTTATCTGAATTTTTACTGTATCTATTCATTATCCCACTGCAATCATTTTATTGAAAATATTTAAAATCCTTTAGTTCGCTAATGTGCTAATAAGTTAAAGTTATATGTAGTGTAACGCCTTCCCCATGTTCCGTCAACCGAAAAACTTCTTTGGATAGTTTGTGCTTAATAAGGGAAAGGAATTTGTGGGTTGCGAAGAAAAGTTTATTGCTTTTGACTAGTTTGATGATTTCCGTTCTAGTTACAATCACCCTTGGATACTAGAAAGAATAGTTTAAAAGTTTTAAACATTCCATTACAATGAGTATGAATTCAAATGTCTGTGGAGGAAAATATGAAAAAACTTATCACTCTAAGTAATATTGGTCTATTAGTTGCTATCTCATTATTGATATATCTGTTACTAGTTGGATTAACTGAAATGGTTTATTCTGGTGAAGTCATGTTGTCGGCCTTTATTTTAATGACTATCATTAGAGGGCTTGAAGCACACCAGGCAGGTAGAAAAATCACCAGCCTCATTATATTCACCGTAAGTATAGCAATTTTTATTATTCTCGTTCTTTCCCTGTTTTAGTTGCTTTATGAAAAATAGACCAGGCTGATAAGTGGAAGAGTCCTCTATAGTAAAAATATTATGGGCAAAAGCCTAATGGGTTTACATTAGAAGTGTAACCCTTTAAAGGGCTTATCCTTAATTGAGTAACCAGTTCCAATAAAATAAGGGGAGAATTTCCCGTTAAATGTAAAAATCCAACTCAAATGCGGGTATTTAAGGGGAAAATTTCCCCTTATTCAAATAAAAGTGAGCCATTTTCTCGTTATTTAAGTAAATAGCGGTAATTTCTCCCTCTATTCGTGTGTGGTTTTAATGCTTTTTTCTAAATAAGAGGAATTTCTCCCCTTATTGTTCAAACTTTTTTTAGCGTCTAAAAATGTACAACTTACGGTTGTTTACTAGAAACAGCGCAGGCGGAGGTTTCTCAGAAGAGGCGGTCTCCTCCTTTTTTTCTCCAGAGATTATTCAGCCTCAAGGGCAGAGTCCGTTCAAGCGGTTACAGATCAGCCGGACGTGGAGATATAATTGTTAAGCAATCTCATAAACCACAAATAAACCCCCAGGGCAAAAGCCAAGGGGGTTTATCTCATTGATTGCTTCCGTATATTTCGTCATCTTTCCATCGGTCCGCAAGTTCTTCTTTTGTGTAAATAACCTTCATAGGATTGCCGCCGACAAAAGCGCCCGCCGGAACATCTTTATGGACAAGGGTACCCGCAGATACAATGGCCCCGTCGCCGATCTTTATACCAGGAAGAATCGTGGTGTTGGCACCGATCATGACTTCACTGCCGATTTCCACATCACCGAGACGGTACTCTTTTATCAAGTATTCATGAGCAAGAATGGTGGTATTGTATCCGATTACGGTGTTGCGCCCGACGGATATTTTTTCAGGAAACATGACGTCGAGCATGACCATGAGTGCGAATGATGTTTCTTTGCCGATTTCCATCCGCAGGAAATTTTTATACATCCAGTTTTTCATGCCCAAGAAAGGCGTGTATCTTGCCAGCTGAATGACAGCGAAGTTCTTGACCACCTTTACAAATGGAACCGTCTTATACACATGCCAGAGAGAATTAGCCCCGTCAACTCGATAACGGGTCGTCCGTCTCATCGTTTTTCAAGCCCGACTACATCTAAAAGATCAGCCATCGTTTCCAGCATGAAATCAGGCTCATACTGATCCAGGTACTCCCGACCCTTCGCACTCCAGGCAACCCCTGCAGACAGTGTACCGGCATTTTTCCCGGCAAGGACATCATGATGGTTATCTCCAACCATGATCGATTCTTCCGGCATTGAATCAAGGGCTGATAATGCTTTTTGTACCGGTTCCGGATCGGGCTTAGCGTTTTCTACCTCGTCGAGCGTGATGATGACATCAAAGAACTGATCCAGATTGGTGAGCTTTAAGCCTTTTATAACCACATCGCGGATCTTGGTTGAAACGATCGCCAGCTTGTAACCGTTTTGGCTTAATGTTTGAACCGTTTCAAAAACGCCTTCGAATTCTGTCACCAGAGAGTCATGTTTTTCGAGATTATAGGCTCTGTAGGTTTTGACCATATCCTCAACCGCATCCGGATTCACTTTTATAAAAGATTCTTCGAGCGGAGGACCCATGAATTGCAGGACATCCTCCCGTTTGTACTGGTCAGGGAAATAGGTGTTCATGGTATGCAAGAAAGAAGAAATGATCAATTCATTTGTATTGATCAACGTTCCATCCAGATCAAATAGTACTGTTGTGATTTTTTTGCTCATAGAGTTGCTTCCTTTCCTTTGGCTTTAGTTACTTCGACTCGTCTCCAAATATAGGCGACGGCGAGTGTCAGCAGAATGGCGGTCACCACCCTGATGATCAAAAGCGGCAGCACAGGGATGCCGAGCGGGATGAAGATGAGAGTGTCTTCCACCACCGCATGGCAGGCAACAAGGAAGATAAACGCAATGGTGACGTCTTTCTTGCTTACTCCATCCTCTTCCACCGCCTGGATCATGACCCCTGCTCCGTACGCAAGGCCGATCAGCAATCCGGCTGCCAGTGTGGTTGATGTGTTTTCATTCATTCCCATGGCTCTGGTGAACGGCGACATCCACTTCGAGAAGGCCGCCAGCCATTTCTTATCTTTCATAATCTGAAGAGCGATCATCAGCGGAATGACAATCAGAGCCAGCTGCAGGATTCCATACCCTGCTTTTTCAAAAGCGAGAAGGAGGATTTCACCCCAGTTTTCCGGATCAGCTCCCTGTGGAGGAACCATACCATACTGAGCCAACTCCCCGCCTCCATTCCAGACCAAGTTGATCACAATGGCTGAAATGATGGCCAGCCCGAGTCTGACCAAGACAATAATCCAGATTTTCACTCCTACTTTAGCAGCGACCGTCGATTCAATCAGCAGATTATGAGAGAAGCTGAGCATCACTGCGACGATGAATACCTCTTTTACGGTGAGGTCCAGGGAAAGGATACCTCCAATGGCTGCATAAAGGTTCAGGAAGTTTCCGAGAACGAGCGGAATCGCCGCATCCCCGGAAAGGCCGAACAATCGCATGAATGGAGAAATCTTATCGATGATCCACGGTAAAATCGGTGTATGCTGTAGCAGCACGACAATCATGGTGATGGGAAAAATGACTTTCCCCAGTGACCAGGTCGTCTTCAAACCGGCGATCCAACCATTTTTTACAGATGTTCCAAGCATTCTCCTTACTCCCCTTACAACTGTTTTTCATCAAGTTTGTCTGGTGACATGCTGAATAAAAAACAGCTCTTGTTAAATTTCTCTAGGCTTCCACGTCATTATAAGGCTTGGCAGCATAACCTTTCATTCTTCTGAAAATCCATAAGCCTACCGCAAGCAAAATTAATACAATGGAAATCACTTGGGCGATCCGGAGCATTTCCGTCAGCATCAAGCTGTCCGTACGCATTCCCTCAATAAAGAAACGGCCGATTGAATACCAAATAACATAAGACAGGAAGAGTTCCCCGACTCTGAGATTCAATTTCCTGCGGATGACCAGCAGCAGAATGAATCCGGCAATATTCCAGAGCGACTCATATAAAAAAGTAGGGTGATAGTACGCACCGTTAATATACATTTGATTCACGATAAAGTCAGGCAGCATCAGGTTTTCAAGAAATTGGCGGCTGACTTCCCTGCCGTGGGCTTCCTGATTCATGAAGTTCCCCCAGCGGCCGATAGCCTGGCCAAGGATGATGCTTGGTGCTGCAATATCAGCCAGCTTCCAGAAGGACAATCCTTTAGCCCGTGCAAAAAAGTAAGCGGTCGCCACTGAACCAATCAAGGCTCCGTGGATGGCTATCCCGCCGTTCCAAATCTTAAAGATATCACCCGGATTTTGGGAATAGTGCTCCCATTCAAAGGCGACATAGTAAAGACGGGCACAAACAATCGCAATCGGAATCGCCCACACAATCAAATCGATGAATGTATCTTTCGGAAATCCCATCCGGTCGCTTTCCTTAACTGCGAAATATAATGCCAATGCAATGCCCAGCCCGATGATCAGCCCGTACCAATGAACCTGAATCGGACCAAGATCTAACGCAACCGGGTTAATCGGTGTAATCGTAGACTCCATACCTTAAACACTCCCATTCTACATATCAAATCATTACTTAATGCTCCTGAAGGCCAGTAACGCGCTGTCTCACTAAAAGGGACAGTCCCTTTCGACACTGCAACGCGTTACTGCATTGAAAGGGACTGTCCCTTTCAGCACTTTAAAGGAGTAAAGCCATTTTTAGAAATCTTCCTGGTCTCCGTCTTCGATGACGTCACTCAGGCGGTTCGTGAATTGTTCAGCGGCATTGACTCCCATTCTTTTCAGGCGGAAGTTCATGGCTGCCACTTCAATGATGACAGCAAGATTTCGCCCGGGACGGACAGGAACTGTCAATTTCGTGATATCGGTATCAATGATCCGCATCTTTTCTTCTTCCAAGCCAAGTCTGTCATACTGCTTCGTTTTATCCCATAGCTCAAGGTTGATGCAAAGAGTGATCCTCTTGTAGCTGCGGACTGCTCCTGCTCCAAACAGCGTCATGACATTGATGATGCCGAGGCCGCGGATCTCCAGCAGATGTTCGATCAGCTCCGGGGAACTTCCGACAAGTGTATCCGTATCCTCTTGGCGAATTTCCACGCAGTCATCAGCAACAAGGCGGTGGCCTCTTTTAACAAGTTCAAGCGCAGTCTCACTTTTACCGACACCGCTTTTTCCTGTGATCATGACACCGACGCCATAAATATCAACAAGGACGCCGTGGATGGCAGTAGTAGGCGCTAACTTGCTTTCAAGATAGTTTGTCAGCCTGCTGGAAAACCCTGTAGTCTTTAACGGGGTTCTCATGACTGGCACGTCCATCCGGTTGGATGCTTCAATAAGTTCAAGAGGAATTTCCATGTCACGGCTTATAATGATGCCGGGTGTAATATCCGTGCACAACTGATCCATTCTAGATTTCCGTTGTGTATCATCCAGTTTTTCAAGAAAGCTCAATTCGGTTTTACCAAGAAGCTGTATTCTCTCTGCTGGATAATAATCGAAATAACCGGCCATTTCCAATCCCGGCCGCGAGATATCGGTCGTGACGATTGGGCGGTGAAGGCCTTCCTCACCGCTTACCAATTCAAGATTAAACTTCTCAACAATATCTTTTGCGCGTACTTTTGCCAAAAAGAAGTCCTCCTTTTTTAATCCTCAAACGTTTATATGTATCGAACGTTTTCCCTCAGATTTATTTTTACCAGCTGCGGTTACTTCCATCAACTTTCCGAAGGCGCAGCCGCAAAAAAATTATTCTAACCCATTTTAGCACTTTTCAACGGCGCACTACCACCTTGGCAGACCTTCTTTTTAAGGAGCAGGTGTCTCATACCGGCCTGAACTCCTATATAGAGATTGAAAATAAAGAAAAGAGGTGGAAAAATTGAAAATCATAATTGATGCAGGACACGGTTACAGCACACCAGGAAAGCGGAGCCCATCTGGAATGAGGGAGTATGAATTCAACAGGGAGGCAGCTTTGGCGGCAAAAGAGACACTCCTTTCTTATGAAAAAACAGAAGTGTATTTCACCCATTCGGACAAGGAGGATGTGAGTTTAATGAGGAGAACCGGTCTGGCGAACAAAATCAAAGCTGATGTGTTCATCTCCATCCATGCCAATGCTTTTGGCAGCGCCTGGAACGAGGCACATGGGGTGGAAACATATGTACACCAAACGAAACCGGCTGCAGCGCTGAGTCTGGCAGCCATCATCCAGAAAAAGCTGGCAGCCAGGACAGGACTTGCAAGCAGAGGAGTTAAGGCGGCAGATTTCCATGTTCTCCGGGAAACAAAGATGACCGCCGTTCTCGTGGAATGCGGATTTATGACCAACCCAAAAGAGGCGGCTCTTCTCAAGACACCTTTATACCGCAAAGTTTGTGGACAGGCGGTCGCACTCGCATTAGCTGAGCACTATAAGCTCTCTAAAAAAGAGAGCAGTCTGTATAAGGTTCAGGCCGGGGCTTTTTCAAAAAAGGAAAACGCCGAAGCTTTGCTCCGCAGGTTAAAAGGCGCCGGCTTTGATGGATTTATATCTAGAGGTTGAGCAGTCCCATGACTGCCCCGGAAGGCATGCATTATCCGGTGAGGAAACCAATAAAGGTAACAAATCAAAACCACCAGTGAGTATTGGTGGTTTTTCTGCGGCTCGAAGCCTTTTTCACCGACTCAGCTTAAAAGGCTCACTTTTCTCCAGCCATTTATTCTCACTGACGAAATAAGGGAAGAAATTCCGCTTATTTAAGAAAAAGCACAACAAATTGCAGAATTAAGCGGAGAAATTCCGCTTAATTCTTGAAAAGGTGAGAAAATTATACATTTCGCGGTGCTTAAGCGGAAAAACTCCGCTTATATACCCCACATAGACTTTAATACCGCAGTTTAACCGGAAAATTTCCGCTTATTCCAGCTTGGTTTATTATACCTCCTGCTGGATGAAATGGAGTGAGGAAAACGTATTCCCTATCAAGGAGGGAGAATTTTCATATATAGCTCTCTGCGCCCGCACAGCCGAGGTTTCAGCACAAAAAAAAAGAGTGAGAAGCAGTTTTTCCTGCCTCTCACTCTTTTTTCTTTTTCATCGGTTCAATAATCACTTTTTGAATCGCGATATTGACGATGGACAATATAACAGCGGCCAATAAGGCCATGCCGAACCCATCCATTTCGAAGCTGCCGCCCATTATGCCGTCAGTCAACCATAGTGTAATGGCATTAATGACAAACAAGAACAGCCCCAGTGTTAAAATTGTGGCGGGCAGGGTCAGCAGAATCAGGATCGGCCTCACCAGCACATTCAAGATTGCCAGAATGAAGCTGGCAATGACAGCCGCCCCGAAACTGGAGACTTCGAACCCATCAAAATATCCGGCAAGACTGACAAAGACCACCGCATTGATTAAAATACCGATCAGCCATCTCATTCAAGTTTTACCCCTTCTTAACTTTTAGGGAGTACAAACGCAGCGATAATATAAGCAAGACCTAACGGGAAAAATCCTGTCGGGAAAAGCAAAATGACGAAGATGATCCTCAATAGGTTTGCGCTCATGCCGGTTTTTTCAGCGATACCGCCAAGCACTCCTGCCAAGACCTTATTTGTTCGTGAACGAGCTAATGCCATTCATTATCATCCTCTCTTAAAGCTTATGTTCTGTCCTATATATCATTCTTCACTTCTGATTTTTTTATGAGAACAGAACCTGTTTTTGTGTGAGCAAAGATATGAAGCTTCTTTTCTGAATCACTTTCTTTAGAAAAGTGAACATGCTTTTGTACCACTTCATTTTTTTCTTCTACTACATTTATACCCTCCATCTCGATTTTAAAACTGCCGAGATTGGACTTCGCTTCACCTTTGATGCCTATGGAATCCGGTACATAAAGGTCGATTCCGCCTGTCACAGCCTTGGCATGAAGCGTGTCTGCCCTCTCGCCTCTCAGGCTGCAGACGATCGTTCCGTTCAGCGACTGAAGATCGGTCTCGACCACATCACCTTCCAAGTACACTTTTCCGTTTATAGACTCTGCTTCCACACTGTCGGAATAAATATTGGCCAAGTGAATTGCACCATTGGAAGTATCCACTTCGATTTTCTTGCTTGTCATGTCATTCAATTCCACTTTTCCATTCCCAGACCGCACTTTAAAAGAGTCTGTCTTCAGCCTCTCGGATTTAACGGCTCCATTCAATACTTTAATCGAAACTTTCTCGTACTGTGAAGCAGGGATATACACTTTCGTATTGACCTTCATCCACTTCAACTCTGTGGACAAGCGCAATTTCTCATTTTCAATATAGAAATCAGTATTGGCTAGGAAAGATCTTCGTGCTTCTTCGATATCGTCAGTCCGGTATACCTTCACCTGACATTCCACTCTTACCTCATCTTGCTCCCAAGGCAGGACGTCCACCTTGCCGTTTGCTACATCGACGGCAACTTCTTTCAGTAATCCCACTTCCGTTTCTTGAAAAACATGTGAAAGTTCTATGGATTTATTAAATTCGAAATCTAAGTCGAAATTTTTAACCTTATTCAAAGCAGATTGGAAAAAGTCAATCAGCTTATCC
Organism: Rossellomorea vietnamensis; assembly: GCF_008180615.1. Taxonomy (GTDB): domain Bacteria; phylum Bacillota; class Bacilli; order Bacillales; family Bacillaceae_B; genus Rossellomorea; species Rossellomorea vietnamensis_D. Next base: position 227,712 of record NZ_VTEH01000004.1, on the reverse strand, counting down.
TTGCCGTTATTGTTAGAATAGGTTGTTTTCTCACTTTGATGATTGGTTTTCTCTCCTGTAAAAAGATTCGCCAGTTCATCCAGGAGATCTGTTTCTTTCTCTTTATACGGTTCCTTCTCCTTATGAGGAGCGCTTTCTTTATCCAAGGCCTCAAGCAATGTCAGGGCTTCCTTTGTAGACAGATGGCCTTTTTCAACCAGCTCGAGAATTCGTTTGCGTTCTTCATTCATACTTCTTCACTCCTTCAAAGTTATAACAGTACTTTTATTCCCTTATAAACATTCCATATAACAACGACCAGTGATATGAGCAGCGAAAAACCTATAGTTATAAAAATGAAAATCGGTATACCGCTTCCGACCGCTAAAACCCCGATGTCGAAAAAGACGCCGGCAATCACAAGCGGCACCGCAATCAACGGAAGCAAGTGAGATAGAAAAGCAGACTTTGCATGCCTCTTTGTTTCAGGGTCATCCACCAGGAAATACACTATGATCGGAAAAATAAACCCTGCAAAGAAGATGCTGAAGTAACTAAGAGATGAAAGCAATCTGTTGGTATCCAAGGATGTCACTCCTCTCTCTGATACTAATATTTACGTTTCGCCTGCCCAAAGGTTTCATTCTGAAAGCAAATTTTGTTTTCCTCTTAAAATATCATCCCATATATTCACCATTCCTCCCTCCATCTACAGGCTGATAAACGGTAAGTACCAGGATGTGTTTTGCTGATTTAAACTTTAGCAAGTTAAAGCGTTAAAAGGGACAGTCCCTCTCCGTGCTTTAAAGCATTGAAGCACTATATCAAAAAACAAGCCCTCGCTTCGGAGGGCTTGCTTTTCTTCTTATCGGCTGCTGCCGACTTCTTCTTTTTCTTTGATTCTCTTCTCCATGCGGGCTCTATCACGTTCCAGAACCGGCTTCAGGTATTTTCCTGTATAGGATTCCGGTACTTCGGCCACTTTTTCCGGTGTGCCTGAAGCAACGATCGTTCCGCCTTTATCCCCGCCCTCTGGACCGAGATCAATAAGATAGTCAGAGGCTTTGATGACATCCAGGTTATGTTCAATAACAAGTACTGAATCTCCGTTTTCTACCAGGCGTTGAAGAACGACCAGCAGACGGGAAATGTCATCGACATGCAAACCGGTTGTCGGCTCGTCAAGAATGTAAAGCGAACGTCCGGTTGAGCGGCGGTGCAGTTCCGATGCCAGTTTCACACGCTGAGCTTCTCCTCCTGATAAGGTTGTCGCAGGCTGGCCAAGCTTAATATATCCCAGGCCTACATCCGCAATGGTCTGCAGCTTGCGGCTGATCTTCGGAATATTTTCAAAGAATTGAAGAGCGTCTTCAATCGTCATTTCCAGCACATCGGCAATATTTTTGCCTTTGTATTTCACTTCCAGTGTTTCACGGTTATACCGTTTGCCATGACAAACTTCACAAGGCACGTACACATCTGGAAGAAAGTGCATTTCAATTTTAATGATTCCGTCTCCACGGCAAGCTTCACAGCGTCCGCCTTTTACGTTGAAGCTGAAACGGCCTTTCTTATAGCCGCGCACCTTCGCTTCATTGGTAGTCGCATAAACATCACGGATATCGTCAAACACTCCCGTATAGGTAGCTGGATTAGACCTTGGCGTCCTTCCAATAGGAGACTGGTCGATATCGATAACCTTATCAAGATGCTCGACCCCTTTGATTTGCTTATGCTCACCCGGTTTCGATTTGGCTCTATGAAGCTGCTGTGCAAGAGATTTGTGCAGGATCTCGTTGATCAGTGTACTTTTCCCAGAACCTGATACCCCCGTTACAGATGTAAAAATCCCCAAAGGAATCTTCACTTTCACATTCCTCAGGTTGTTTTCCTTTGCACCCATAATTTCAATGAAGCGGCCGTCCGGTTTTCTTCGTTCCACTGGAAGCGGAATGAACTTCTTACCGCTTAAATATTGCCCTGTCAGGGATTTGGAGTCATCCATGACTTCCTGCGGTGTTCCGGCAGACACGATTTCTCCTCCATGGACTCCCGCTCCTGGACCGACATCGATCAAATAATCTGCTGCAAGCATGGTATCCTCATCGTGTTCTACGACAATCAGGGTGTTTCCGATGTCACGCATGTTCTGCAGAGTGGAAATCAGGCGGTCGTTATCACGCTGATGAAGGCCGATTGACGGCTCATCCAAGATATACAGGACCCCTGTTAAGCGCGAACCGATCTGGGTTGCAAGCCTGATACGCTGGGCTTCCCCTCCTGAAAGGGTTCCGGCGGCCCTGCTGAGAGTCAGGTAATCCAGTCCGACATTATTAAGGAAACCAAGGCGCTCTCGGATCTCACGGAGAATCAATTTAGCAATCTTCATTTCTTTTTCTGACAGTTCCAACCCGGCGAAAAATCCTTCTGCTTCTTCAATGGAAAAAGCAGTCACTTCACCAATATGGAGAGAGTCTACTTTTACAGCCAGGCTTTCTGTTTTCAAACGATGGCCTTTACACTTAGGGCATGGTCTTTGTCCCATGTATTTTTCCATCTGCTCACGGATGTAATCGGAACTGGTCTCTTTGTAACGGCGTTCCACGTTACTGACGACACCTTCAAATTCGATATAGTTTTCACGCACTTGTCCCCAGTCATTTTCATAACGGAAGTAGACTTCTTCGCCTTTCGACCCGTAAAGCACCTTATCAAGCTGGTGCTTCGGCAGGTCCTTCACTGGGACGTCCATGTCGATGCCAAAGTGATTGCAGACCGCCTTTAACAGCTGAGGATAGTATTGAGAACTTGTCGGTTCCCACGGAGCAATCGCATGTTCATTAAGCGTCTTGTCCCAGATCGGGATGATCAAGTCCTCGTCGACTTCCAGTTTGGAACCCAGCCCATCACAGCTTTGGCAGGCGCCAAAAGGACTGTTGAATGAAAACATTCTTGGTTCCAGTTCACCAATGGAAAATCCGCATATCGGACAGGCATGGTGTTCACTGAATAAAAGTTCTTCTTCACCCATCACATCTATTAGGACCCGCCCATCAGCCAGCCGCAAAGCCGTTTCGAGAGAGTCCGAAAGACGTGCCTCCACGCCTTCTTTCACCACTATCCGGTCAATGATGACCTCTATGTCATGTTTTTTATTTTTCTCAAGTTCGATGTCGTCTCCAAGATCGAGGACTTCTCCGTTAACGCGGACCCTGACATATCCTTGCTTTTTGATATCCTCAAGCGTTTTGACATGGGTCCCTTTTCTGCCGGATACAATCGGTGCCAATACCTGGAGCTTGGTCCGCTCTTCATATTCCATGATTCTGTCGACCATCTGCTGAATCGTCTGGGAACTGATTTCGATTCCGTGAACCGGGCAGATCGGCCTGCCGACACGGGCATACAGCAAACGGAGATAATCATATATTTCCGTTACCGTCCCAACGGTTGAACGAGGGTTTCGGCTTGTTGTCTTCTGGTCGATCGAAATCGCCGGAGACAGCCCCTCGATGGCGTCTACGTCAGGCTTATCCATTTGGCCGAGGAACTGCCTGGCATAAGCAGACAGGGACTCGACATACCTTCGCTGCCCTTCAGCGTAAATGGTATCGAAGGCCAAGGAGGATTTCCCCGAACCCGACAAGCCCGTCAACACGACAAGCTTATCTCTTGGAATGGTAATATCTATATTTTTCAGGTTATGAGCTCTAGCTCCTTGTACTACAATTTGATCTTTAGCCATTACTGGTCATCCTTCCGCTTTTAACTCTAGAACTGTGTCACGCAGCTGTGCGGCACGTTCGAAGTCCAACGCTCTCGCTGCTTCCTTCATTTCTCCTTCTAAGCTTGCAATAAGCTTTTCTCTCTCTGGTTTTGTAAGCTTTGCCATTTTCTTCGGCGTTCCTTCGTACTCTGCCTGATCTTCTGCCGCATAGGTGGCACGGATAAGATTAGGAATATTCTTCTTGATTGTCTGAGGTGTAATCCCATGCTTCTCATTATAAGCTGTTTGGATTTCACGGCGCCGGCTTGTTTCATCAAGCGCCTTTTTCATGGAATCAGTGATCTTATCTGCATACATGATGACGTGTCCGTTGGAATTACGGGCTGCACGTCCAATAGTCTGAATTAGGGAGCGTTCCGAGCGGAGGAACCCTTCTTTGTCTGCATCCAAAATTGTGACAAGCGAGACTTCAGGTATATCCAGCCCTTCCCTTAACAGGTTAATTCCGACAAGAACGTCATACTTGCCCATCCGCAGATCGCGAAGGATTTCGATCCGCTCAAGTGTTTTGATTTCAGAGTGAAGATACTGTACCTTGATTCCGATTTCTTTCAGATAAGCCGACAAGTCTTCAGACATTTTTTTCGTCAGAGTCGTAACCAGTACCCTTTCATTCTTCTCAATCCGCTCATTGATTTCTCCAATCATGTCATCAATCTGCCCCTCAATCGGACGGACATCGATCGTCGGATCCAGCAGGCCTGTCGGACGGATGATCTGCTGAATCATCTCTGGGCTGTGCTCTTCCTCATAAGGTCCCGGTGTTGCTGAAACGTATACAAGCTGATCGACTTTCCCTTCAAATTCTTCAAACCGCAGCGGGCGGTTATCCATCGCTGAAGGCAGCCTGAACCCATGATCGACCAATACTTTTTTCCTCGCCTGGTCACCGTTGAACATCCCCCTTATTTGCGGGAGCGTCACGTGAGACTCATCAATGACAATCATGAAGTCATCCGGAAAATAATCCAGCAGCGTATAAGGAGTTGATCCGGCAGGACGAAGAGTCAAATGGCGGGAATAGTTCTCGATTCCTGAACAGAAGCCCATCTCTCTCATCATTTCGAGGTCATACCTTGTTCTTTGCTCGAGCCTCTGTGCTTCGAGAAGTTTATTTTCATCTCTCATCACTTTCAGCTGTTCCTCAAGTTCCTGCTCAATATTCCCAATGGCAATTTTCATTTTTTCTTCACGGGTAACGAAGTGGGAAGCTGGGAAAATCGCGACATGATCTCGTTCTCCGATGATTTCGCCTGTCAGTGAATCTACTTCTCTGATGCGGTCGATTTCGTCTCCAAAAAATTCAATTCGAATGCAATGCTCATCTTTTGATGCCGGGAATATTTCGACAACATCTCCGCGGACCCTGAAGGTACCACGTTTAAAGTCGATGTCATTCCTGGCGTATTGAACATCGACAAGCTTTCGTAAAAGCTGATTGCGTTCGATTTCCATCCCTACTCTTAATGAGACGACAAGATTTCTGTATTCCTCAGGAGAACCCAGGCCATAAATACAGGAAACACTGGCAATGACAATGACATCCTTCCGTTCAAATAAAGAAGAGGTTGCCGAATGCCGGAGTTTATCGATTTCATCATTGATACTCGCATCTTTTTCGATAAATGTATCTGTCTGCGGAACGTAGGCTTCCGGCTGATAATAATCATAGTAACTGACAAAATACTCAACCGCATTGTCAGGGAAAAACTCTTTAAATTCGCTGTACAGCTGACCTGCAAGCGTTTTGTTATGGGCGATGACCAGCGTTGGCTTATTGACTTCCTTGATGACATTGGAAACGGTAAAGGTTTTACCTGTTCCTGTCGCGCCAAGAAGGGTTTGATGCCTTTTTCCATCGCGGATTCCCTGGGCGATTTCTTTGATTGCCGCGGGCTGGTCCCCCTGCGGTTCATAATGAGACTTTAACTGAAATTGATCTTTCACCATCCTGCCTCCCGTTCAACTAAACTTATATATATAAAATATACCCTGTAAACAGCTACTCTAAAGCTTTCGTTTAAAAATAAGCTCCCGCACAGTATATTTTTAGGTGCATTTCCTTATATATTATAGACTTTATCCATACTCAATTTGCGTTCACTATAGCTTTGCTACTAGGATGGTAAACGCATGAATTCCGTAAGGATTACTCATTTTTCCATTACTCTCATTCTACCACAGGCTCTGTAAAAATAACCAACAATAAGCGAACAAAAGTTCGTGTTTTTTACTCCGCAGTTTTTCAAGCGTGATTAAGAAGATTCTTTGTTACCGGAATAATTTCGCTGAAAAGGAACCTCCCTGCTTATTGCTAGGCTGCTGCTGTTCTTTCTCTGAAGGACTTATAAGAAGGCTGTTTTGCTAAGAATGTGGTTTCTTAATGGATTTCCACTCCAATCCTTCTACGTAAAGAGGGAGGTGGATAATATAGCATTCAAAGAAATGAACCTATAAGAAAGACTGATACTTCATCCTTTGACTAAAATTCGATGAGTCTAATAAATTCTCTTTAAAAATTGAGTCAGCTTTTCATGAAACAGTGCATTCTCTTCTAGGAAAGGATAATGATTGCTTCTCTCAAAAACGGTCAGTTCAGCATCTCTGATCCCTTCTGCCATTTCAATTGAATATTCCAAAGGGCATTGAACATCATGCCTGCCGCACATCACCAGGGTTGGGGCACTGATCAGCGGGAGTTTCCTTGTCACATCAAATACCTGAAGTTCCCTGTTCATGAAATTCATACGGATTGCGGACAACTTTTTATGTATGCTTTTTCTGAAGTATTCTTCATACTTTTCTGGTTTATGAAGTGAAAGCTTCGTCCTGTATACCGAAATTTCTTTTCTCTCTTCTGAGGACAAGTCCGGCCGCTTAAGTCTTTCATTATAGTTCTGCATGATTTGAAATTGAGGATGTGAGGAATGATAGATACACTCCTTAGAGAAGGTATAATACTCTCGGGCAGATGCACCGGCAATTACCAAACCGTTGAGGCTGCTGGAAAAATAGATTCCATACATGATACCAAGCATCCCGCCCGTCGAGTGGCCCGCAAACATCCATTGTTCATAGCCCATCGCTTTTCGAACCGCTTCCAGATCAAAGATGGACTCTAGTAAACTGAGCTGATAAGGTTCATGGGCTTTTTCCGACCCTCCTGCTTCCCGCAAATTGACTAATATGACCTTGTGGGTCTTTGTGAATTCATCAGCAAAGTAATCTCCGGTTTCATTGAAGATGGAATAATGATGAGTGACACATAACGGTTCTCCCTTTCCTGCGCTGAAAATCTCGAATGTGCCCCTTCCCGTGTGGATGAGATTCCTTTCCCACTTCTTCATTTAGCTTCCTCCTTTTTTGAAAGGCTCTTTACATTAGGACTTTAAAGCACTAAGAGAGACTGTCCTTTTTGCACTTCTTAGTATTAAAGCTCTGCCGCCAAATTGCTGAATTCCCTTAAGTAGTGGAGATAGTTTTCGTCTCCGTAGTTGTATCGTTTGTTATACATTTTTACAATCACCATATTATGTTTGGGGATGACAAGTACTGTTGGTCCCGTTACACCAAGTATTTGATAGGAACCTCTTGGCACCTTCTCACCGAGTTCACTTTGAAGGGCAGGTTCTCCTTGTACAAACCAGAAAAATCCGTTTTGCGGGAGATCCTTATTTTCATAGACAGGACTTTGAATGGCCGTGGCGAGCCTTACTACTTCTTCAGGTACAATCTGCTTTCCAGCTGCCTTCCCCATATTCAAGTGAAGATTTCCCCACTGCGCCAATTCTCTTGCTGATACAAAAAGGTTCTTGTCCATTCCATCCGTTGTCGAGCCTAGGCTTGAATCAGCTCTTTCCTCAGGCTCCACAATCACTTCGGCCAGATTTTCATGGGGTTCTATTTCCCAGCCTGTCTCTGAAAACCCCATTGGATCAAAGACTCTTTCCTTCAGCAGCTGCGGAAAGCTTTTTTGATACAATCTATTCACCAGCTCAGTCATCATCCTAATGTTGATGCCCCTGTACGCCCAGTTTTGGCCAGGTGAAAACTCACGGAAAGGCACTCCTTCCTGTGCAGTATTCAGTCCATGTGAATGGGTGAGGAGGTGCCGGATGGTTGTACTTCCAAGCAAATCGGGGTCCCATTCTGGAAAATAATCCACCGCAAAGTCATCGAGACTTCCGATTTTACCCTCATGTACGGCATATGCCACTGCAAGCCCCAGGTAGCTTTTACGGGCAGAAGCGATATTAAATCTCGTCTTGCTGGTGACTTGTTTCGCACCTGGAAAATTAGATTGAGTGCCGCTATAATGCTCAAGCACCGTCTGGTTATCTTTTATAATCAATAATGCAGCTCCAGAGCTGTGATTTTTTTCTTTGATATGCTCGACCCACGAAATAAGTTTTTCATACATAGGTGATCTCCCCTTTTTAGCGATACATACTTTGTTCTATAAAGAAATCCCCACACCTTGTTAATAACTCTGTTGATAACTTGTTGATTATGTGGATTGTTTGTGAATAACTTTATCATATTGTTAATAAGTTGTGGTTAAATTCATTTTTATATAAAAAAAATGTGAATAACCATTTGTTATCCACGATTTAACGATAGTTATCCACTTTTCAGATAAATAAAAAAGCTCCTGATGAAATCAGGGCTTCAGCTTTGATTTTTTGCTTTGTTTCTCATTCGGTTGCTGTACCAAAAGCCGGCTGTCAGGGATGCTGCATCCACAACGATCAGTGCCCATGTGTCGGTATACCCTTTATACACGGATGCCGCTATCAACGCAACCGTCAGCACTAACCCGACAATATGGTTATAGGTTACCCTTGTAAATAGAACAACAAGCAAACCAGGCAGAAAAAGGCCTAATATATATTTTGAAATCATTTCAACTCTCTCCTCAGAAAATCCATTACTTCCATTTTAACAGATTTCGATTTGGAAGAGATACTTATTCTTTCGGGGAGTTAAATCCTTCAACGATTTTTTTCGTCATTTCGCTGAGCTGCTCATGAGGGATGTTTTTTTCAGACAGCATGTCTGGAAGGATATCATTCAAGAAGTATTGCACACTGTCCATTTCATGGAATTTCAAGATCGTGGCGAGTGCTTCTTCATAAATTTCCAAAAACAGCGGTTCGGGATTTCCTTTTTGAATTTCACCGAACGATTCATACAGTAAATCAATTTTATCGGCTACCGAGAGAATTCGTCCTTCGAGGCTCGAATCTTTCCCCTCTTTAAACCGGTCGCGGTAAACATCCTGATACTCTTCAGGGAATTCCTGTTTGATAAACTTGCCGATCATTTCTTCTTCTACCTCGCTGAACAGCCTGCGCAGTTCCTCTGAAGCATATTTTACAGGTGTTTTGATATCTCCTGTAAAAAGCTCTGCGTAATCGTGGTTCAATGCTTTTTCATATAATGCCTTCCAATTAACGGCATTGCCTTTATGCTCTTCGACCGTCCCTAAGAATTGTGCAATTTTGGTGACTTTGAATGAGTGGCTTGCAACATTATGATCCTGATATTTAAATCTTCCCGGACAACGGACAAGTTTCTCCACGTCTGAAAGACTTTTAAAATAATGATGAATCCCCATAAAATCCTCCTCCCTGTGAAACTAGTCTCTATTTTGATTATTCATTATACCCCTTTTCATTCCCTGTTCAACATTTTTTTAACATAGTAAAAGACGGCTTTGTTGAAGGAATTAGAGAAAAGGGTCGGAAGCTGGTGCTTGGCTTTTTCAATAATGACGAGCTCATGCAGAGGATGCTCCTTGTACAGCTTGTATTGGTTGTTGATCCAATCCGATTTGGCTCCATAGATGAGCAGGAGCGGTACTCTCAGATCAAGGATGCGGTCCGTACAATTATAATACAACGATTGTTTGTAAAAGTGATACCAAATGCTGCGGTTCGCTTTCTCCATATGTTTATATAGTTCCTGCTCTGCTTCAGGCGTTTTAGCATGAGCTTTAGATAAAATCGACATCATCAGCTGCGGCCTCTCTTTAATGGTTCTCATCCCAAGGAGGTGCATCACCTTCAGCCGGACAGTCTGCACTTTCGGATACCCTCCCGCAAGAATGAGAAGGTCCACCTTCTCCATATACTTATAGGTAAATTCCTGGGCAACCACTCCCCCGGCCGAATAGCCGAGAAGAACACATTCCGAAATAGCCAGATGATCGAGGATGGTTTTAACTTCCTCGACATATGTATCAATGCTGACATAATCCTCTTCGTTATAAGAGTCCCCATGTCCGCTGAGATCGGGAATGATCAAGCGGAACTGTTCCTTCAAAGGGTTCTGATAGATGAATGATTTCCTGCCGAGCCCGGGCGGATGAATCATTAGAATCGGTGTCCCTTCCCCGTAATCTTCAAAATACAGCTCCCTGTCCTTAAAGTCACAATACCCCATTCCATTCTCCTCCTACCCTTTGCAATACTCTTAGCTTTGGCAGAAGGAACTCAGAACATACAAGCTTTAGTAGTATAGAGCGCTGAATTACTGCATTTTAAGCTTCTCTAATTAGTGTAAAAAAGCACAAGGACCCTTTTAGTCCTGACAGGTAACATTGTTCCTTGAAGAAAAAGGCATTCTTGTCTTTTATTATCCAGGAGTTATTTGTCGAGAGTCGGATTTTCGCTGAGATATGTATGAAGATGGAGCGACTTCGGTCGGGAGAGGCAGATTTTCGCTGAGATATGTATGATGTTAGGGCCGCTTCAGTCGAGAGAAGCGAATTTTCGTTGAGATATGTATGATGTTGGGGCCGCTTCGGTCGGGAGAAGTGAATTTTCGTTGAGATACGTATGAAGACGGGACCGCTTCGGTCGGGAGAGGCCAATTAACGGCGAGATATGTACGAAGCTGGGGCTGCTTCGGCCGGGAGAAGCGCTTTTTCGTTGAGATAGTATGATGTCGGGGCCGCTTCGGTCGGGAGAGACGAATTTCCGCTGAGATGTGTATGATGTTGACGCCGCTTCGATCGGGAGAAATGTATTTTTGTTGAGATATGTATGATGTTGGGATCGCTTCGGTCGGGAGAAGCGCTTTTTCGCTGAGATATGTATGATGTCGGGGCCGCTTCGGTCTGGAGAGACGAATTTCCGCTGAGATGTGTATGATGTTGGCGCCGCTTCGGTGGGGAGAGGCAGATTTTCGCTGAGATATGTATGATGTTAGGGCCGCTTCGGTCGGGAGAAGCGAATTTTCGTTGAGATATGTATGATGTCGGCGCGGCTTCGGTCGGGAGAGGCCAATTAGCGGCGCGAGATATGTTCGAAGATGAGGCGGCTTCGTTCGGGAGAAATGTATTTTCGCAGAAATATGTACGAAGTTGTGGCCGCTTCGGTTGGGAGAGGCGAATTTCTTATCAAGGCATTTATAAGGCTGCTGTTACTTAGTTCAGAGAGCAGCCAAACCCCTGAGTTAAGTCCGCCCCCTTGAGTACAGACCCTTTAGGCGCAGAGGTTATTTCTTTACCTGGCACCGCCTGGACCTCTAAGTTATACTATTATGCTTGCGAAGTAACTGGGTGCTTGAAATTGTCCAGGAGCACCAAGCCTGAAGCAGGTCTCACAAACAGCACTTCATCTCCCCGAAAATCCTCTGTAGTTATCCGTGATGAGACAGGGACGGTGAAGTGGAAACGCACCTTTTTTACTGTGGGAGGAGCAACTCTGGCTGCGGTCTCCTGCAAATCCACCTTTTTATAGGTGATCACATCATATATATGGAGAGTTTCTCCTTCGATGTTCATAAGGATGATCATATCCTTCTCCGGCCAATAGTAGATGTTCTCAGGAAACACATATGTACAATAAAACATCAGCAGTTCAGCAGTATCTGTTGTGCTGAAACGATCAGCTAAAGCCATTTTACTCTTCGCCAAATGAAAGATAAATTTGATATCCTCATCACTTTGTCCATCCAGCTTTTTCAATGTAACTCTTTGTCCTTTTCCGGCAAGCTCCATGACAGGCTGCTGCTCCTCCACAGCATGAAAGCCGAATTTAGGATAGTACTCCAAAACAGTGCTGTTGGCAAAAAGGTATATCAAGTCCACACCCCTGAACTCTTCCAAAACTTTTTTCATTAAAACTCCGGAAAAACCTTTACCGCGGTAATCCTTATGAGTCATAACGGTACCGAGCTGCACAGCACTTTTCCGCTCACCCTCAATGATCAGATTAATTTTGTTCACCGAGACATTGGCAATGACCTTATCGCCGTCGACAAGGGAGTATGGATCATACTTGCCGGTCCAGAAACCCCTCTCATACCACTTTTCGAAATCGATTCCAAAAACTTGAGAAGACAGGGCATTAAAGCTCTTTCTCAAAGACATGTTGTCTCGATAACCTTTAACAAAAGTGTATCCATCCAATACTGCTCTCCCCAATCATATAAAGTCAGTTAGTTCGTTTTACTTTAGCATATTAACTCCATGCAAAGGACTGCCCCGTTTAGTTTGGCAGAGTTATAAAGTCTCCTTGCCTTTGCTGCTTTTCACAAACAAAACCGCAGCCTTCTACCAAGACTGCGGTTTTAGTTTATTTCAGTGAAGTTGAAATAGGTGCTTTTTTGCCGCCTTTAGGTGTCAGCCACACTTCCAGGGACGCTGCGCCTTCAAAATCTTCACCCGGCGGAAGCTCAATTGTATAAGAAAGCTCTTCTCCCTGTGCCAATGTCTCTGAGCCTAAAACCTGCATGAAAGCTGCAGCGCTTGAGTAGAGAAAAATGGTTTCGCCTGAAGAATTTTTCACCGCATAATCATATCGCTGGGAACTCGAAAACTCGAAAGTCACTTCTTTTTCCGTCTGGTTCTTTACTGTATAAACAAACTGGCCCTTCTCATTTTTAGTAATGCTTGGTTCGACCTCACCTGCCACTATGCCCTGCCCCCCATCTTCTTTACTATCCTCTTTGCTATCTTCTTCATCATTCTGTGATTCATTATTCACTTCTTCCACTCCTGAATCTTCTCCATGCTCAACGCTCATACCGCATGCTGCTGTCATGGAGATCATAAAGAGGAGCATCATTAATGCAAAGAAACGCTTTATCATATATATTTACACTCCTTCCTATTTAGAAAACCTTCTTATAGAAGTGGACGCTATAAAAAGAATAAAGTTACAAAAACTTCTGAAAATAGGCTGTTATAAAACAAAAGCCTTATGAGAAGCATTTCTCCCATAAGGCTCTGTTTTAAACAAAATGATACCCGACTTCAGATGACCATTCACGGTCTTCTTCCACAAAAATGATTCCCAATTCATGGTGATCACCTTCGTAAAGCGCTCCTTGTGAAAAGCGGATTTGCCCGTTGGTATCGAAGACTTCAAGTTTACAATAGGCACGGTTCTGCTGAAGAGCTTCGTAAAACTCCTCCTCTGTCTGTACCCGGAATCCATTTACTTTGGTAATCATTTCTCCGGAAATCAGCGACATTTTTTCAGCTGGAGAACCAGGCAGTATTGCCAAAATCATAATGCCTTGAGATTTCCTTGAGAAAAAATAGGATTTTTCACTGTCCTGCTTTCGCTGTCTGTAAGAAATCCATTCGCGCCCGGCAATGGCCATAGCCGCTCCCGCAATCGAAATATAGGGAGCATAATAGCCGGCAACAGCTACCGTCAGTACAAGGGCACCCAGCCAGAAGACACGGTTCCCGGTTTCCTTGATGCTGATTTGTGGAAGAGTGCTTCTAACCAGCTGCCGAAACCCTAACAGGAAGGGAAATAGAATAAGAGAGTAGGTGTTGGACCCTAATGTAAAGACGGGCCACCAACCCCAGGGCAGCTCCAATGATCCGATTGGGATAAGAAGGAACATAGGCACCACCCAAAGCTTCTTTCCTTCTTGGGCACCCACTTTAAGTCCCCGGGAGCTTTTTATCAGCCTGGGGGAAGTTTTCTTCCATCCGCTTAAATTGATCAGCACTCCCTCTATCAAAAGAAGCAGTCCCAGTAAAACGACAACAGCATTCAGCAAACCCTCATTCAGCTGCGCGAAATATGTATTGAAATATGGCATTTCCACCTTAAAATACCGCATAACCAGCAGACTAAAATAGCCAATTCCGACAGTGAGCGCAGGTGTTAGAAGCCTGATTTGGAATGTCAACGCCAACAGGACCGTGACGGCGCCTATCAACAATATTCCGCCAAATGGAATGACAAGACCGGCTCCGACAGTCAGCAGCGAGAACCCCAGTCCAAGCAGAATTCCCATCGGAAATAAAAATCGCAGCTCGTGATACATATCATAAATTCTGGTTTTAAGCTCCCGTCTTTCCCGTTTAATACGAAAAAAGCCGGCGAACAAAGCGATTATAATAGAAAAGTAGAGCATCGGGTTCAGAAACAGTTTTCCTGCCGCTTCCAAAACCTCCGTAAGCCAAAGCTGTACCAATGGTATTCACCATCCTCAACGTGTTAACCTTTTCTATTATTTTAACAAATAGACTCTATAAAACCTATTTATATTTGTCATTCTTCCCCTACTAAATTTTCCAGCACTCGACATTTATATATTTTCCCGGGAAATATAAAGGAAATTGCAAAGAACTGGCGAAAGATTAGGTGATTGTTGTCAGGAGGAATGTCAAATGAATGTCGTAGTTTACTGGAACCATGTCGGAAGAGAGCATGGCGGATTAAAATACACGAAAGATATACGGAAAAACAGCGAAGAAGTCATTACTAAAGCCCTTTCTTTAAAGAAACAATATGCATTGAAAAATGAGAACGGCCACCGTTTTCTGGTGTTAGAAGAATCACTTATCATCGAACTGCCCCACGAAAGTTCCGATAAAAAGTTTATCATCATCTATATGCTGGATCTTGGGCTTCAATTTTCCTATGGTTTTAAAAGCTCCCATGACGAATGGCTGATCGACATCGTCCAGTTTGAGCAAAAGGCTCCTGGTCTGGTCTGTGTACATGACTTATTGATTGATATCCGGGTGTTCGAGGACGGAAGCTATCATGTGATTGATATGGATGAGTTTCATGAGGCGTATCGATTGGGAGTCCTTTCTGAAGAGCAGGTGAAGCATAGTTTAAACGCGTTATCGCACATTCTTCATAAATTGAACCAGAAAAATTTCCCGGGGAGAACCCTAGAAGAAATAAAGAGCCAGTACTATTAAAGAAACCCGGAGCTTCAATGCCTCCGGGTCGCTTATCAATTCACTCTCTTTAAATACTCCAAAGCAGCCTTCAACTGCACATCATTCTTCTCATCTTTTACAGCTTTATAAATTTCCTCCTGAAGTTTGGAGGCTGTCTCACTGTCAATTTTTCCGCTGGCTTCAAGTCCATGTTTCTTTTGAAAACTCTTTACAGCTGTTTCTGTCGAGTTATTGAAATAGCCGTCGCTGCGGGCAGGTTTATAGCCGAGGCCTTGGAGCATCTCCTGGGCATTTTTAACCTGTTCATTGTTCATTTCCCGGACGAGCGGCTTCTCGGCTTGGAGAGGATGAGCATAGAAGTAGGCAGGCTGTTTCACGTGAATATTGGGCTCAATTCCTTTTTTATGGATCCAGTTGCCTTCAGGAGTAAGCCACTTGAACATGGTCAGCTTGATATTGCTTCCATCCCCCATTGGCACCGGCTGCTGGACTGTACCTTTTCCAAACGTTTTTGTTCCGATCAACGGATAGTCTCCGGCTTCTTTTAGTGCCCCTGCCAGTATTTCTGAAGCGGAAGCACTTCCCTCATCCACCAGTACGGTGATCGGGTAGGCCTTCTTCTCTTTGTTCTCAGAAAAATACTTCAGAGTGTCGCCGTTCCGCTCTTGAACCTGTACGTATGGTTTGTCTTTCGTCACCAGTTCATCAAGCATTTCATTGACGCTGGACAACAAGCCGCCGGGATTGCCCCGTACATCGATTACAAGCCCTGCAAGGCCCTGCTCTTCAAGTTCACTCAGCTGCTTTTTAAAATCCTTGGAGGTATTCTCTGAAAAAGAAGAAACTTCAATTACACCATAGTGTTTTCCGTTCTCATTCTTTATATCGGAATGGACGGTCTCTAGAGGGATCTCATCTCTTTTTACGCTGACTTTCACTGGGTTGGAGAGCCCTTCTCTCATGATCTCCAACTCCACTTTGGAGCCTTTTTCACCTCGGATCTTTAAGGTAGCTTCATATAAATCAAGACCAGTAATAGTTTCACCATCCACTTTCAGAATCTGGTCATTAGGACGCAGACCTGCTTTTTCAGCGGGCGAATCTTTGAAAGGTGCCACAATCAGCAGTTTCCCGTCCATGACGGTGACTTCCGCTCCGATTCCTTGAAAAGAAGAGCCCAGAGAATCATTGAATTGTGAAGCGGTGCGGGCATCCATATACACTGAGTACGGATCCTCGAGTGTATCCAGCATTCCCTGGATCGCCCCTTCCACAAGCTCTCCCTTGTCCACTTCTTCCACATATTTATCCGCTATAAGGTCATAGGCGACTTCCACTTTATGCAGTCTGTCACTCAATGGACCGCCTTCCATTGCCACTCCGTCCTCAGTATCCCGTTCAAAGGCATCCAGCAAACTCATGCCGCCGTACATCCCCCCTGCCCCTGCCAAAAGAGAGGCGGCCGCGATTATGATCAGTCCTTTCCGCTGCTCCATTACTTTCCCTCCTATAGTTAAGCTTCTCAGCATCCATCCCAATTTCCGGATAAAAAAGACACCACACAAAAAATGCTTAAAAGCGGTGCGATGTCTTTGCTATTGAAACTATATGCCTGTGAGGGACAAGTTATGAGTCTCGTTATCTAAATTTCTAAATGCTGCCTGATAAAACTTCCCCATTTTTCAAATTCGGTCAAAAAGCCATCATGGCCGAAGAGCGTATCTACTTCATAGAAGGTCGCACCAGGGACAAGGCCGGCAAACTCACTGATTACAGACGGAGGGTAAATCAAGTCGCCCCTGTAGGCAAGGGAGATCAGTTCAGGCTGGAACTCTAAAGCAGCCTCTCTCCATCCTCCGCGCCCCCTGCCGATATCATGGCTGTTCATTGCTCCCATCAGATACAGGTAGCTGTTGGGATCAAACCGTTTGGCCAGCTTCTCACCCTGATAAGCAAGATAGGATTCCACCTGAAATAATCTATTATCGGCCTTACTGCGATCGAACCTTTTTTCAAAGAGTTCCGGAGAGCGATAGGTGACCATCCCGGCCATCCTGGCGACTTTCATTCCAGAAACCTCTTCAGCTCTTTCATAATGTCCATTCCGCCAATGGGGATCTGACGTAATCGCCGTTTTGCCGATCATATTGAATGCAATACCATAATCAGAAAAATAAGGTGTGCTCGCCAGCAGGAACACTTTCTGCGTAAAAGCAGGATAAAGCAGGCCCCATTCCAGAGCCTGCATTCCTCCCAGCGAACCGCCGATGACTGCTTCTAAAGAGGAAATACCCAGTACTTTCAAAGCCTTATATTGAGAATGGACGATGTCTCTGACAGTCACCTCCGGAAAAGAGGTCCTGTAAGCTTCCCCTGTTTCCGGATTAAGAGATGCAGGACCAGTTGAACCGTCACAGCCTCCCAGAACATTAAATGTGACAACTAAGTACTTGTCAGTATCGATATGAGCAGAAAGGCCGATCAACCCCCTCCACCAGCCAGGATTTTCTTCCGTGCCGACACTGAGGTGGCTCCCTGTCAATGCATGGCACACAAGAATGACAGGACCGTCCTTCCTTCCGCACAGTTCATAACTAAGGTGGGTTTCATCCAGGGACTTGCCATTT
This sequence comes from Rossellomorea vietnamensis, assembly GCF_008180615.1. Classification (GTDB taxonomy): domain Bacteria; phylum Bacillota; class Bacilli; order Bacillales; family Bacillaceae_B; genus Rossellomorea; species Rossellomorea vietnamensis_D. Next base: position 210,152 of record NZ_VTEH01000004.1, on the reverse strand, counting down.
TCAAGCTTCAGACAGCCTGTCGGAACAGTCCCCGTTTCATAGATGTATTCACTCATCTTTTATACAGAAGCAGCGGCAGCCGTCGCTTTGGTGATTGCCTGATCGAGATCAGCCTGCAAATCTTTTACAGATTCCAGTCCAATCGACAATCTGATCAATTCTTCTGTCACGCCTGTCGTTTTCAGGTCCTCGCTGCTTAACTGCTGATGGGTGGTGGACGCTGGATGGATGATCAGTGACTTCGCATCGCCCACATTGGCCACATGCGACCACAGCGTAATATTGTCGATCAGCTTCCTGCCTGCTTCTCTTCCGCCTTTAATGCCAAAATTCACGATGGAGCCGTGGCCGTGTGACAGATACTTTTCCGCAATGGCATTCGCAGGATGATTTTCCAGTCCGGGATAGCTGACCCAGTCTACTGATGGATGATTCTCAAGATAACGGGCGATTTCCAATGCGTTGCTGTTATGTTTCGGCACTCGTAAATGTAATGTTTCAAGTCCCTGAAGGAGAAGGAAAGCATTATGCGGGCTGATGCAGGCTCCCAGGTCACGCAGCAGCTGGACACGCAGTTTGACTGCATAAGCCGCTTCCCCAACGTCCACATAGCGAAGGCCGTTATAGCTTGGATCCGGTTCAGTGAAATCCTTGAATTTCGGGCTGTCCCAATCAAACTTTCCTCCATCCACAATCACTCCGCCGATCGCTGTTCCATGTCCTCCGATCCATTTGGTGGCCGAATGAATGACAATATCCGCTCCATACTGGATTGGCTGGCAGCCATATGGCGATGGAAATGTATTATCGATGATCAATGGAATACCGTTGGCGTGGGCAATATCTGCCACTTTTTCAATGTCCAGCACATTCAGGCTGGGATTTCCGATGGTTTCTGCAAACACCGCTTTTGTTTTTTCTGTGATGGCGTCCTGAATATTTTCCGGATTTGTACTATCCACAAACTTCACTTTGATGCCATAGCGTGGAAGGGTGACCGCAAATAAATTGTAGGTACCTCCGTAAAGCTTGGAAGAGGCGACAATTTCATCTCCCGCTCCCGCTATGTTTAAAATCGCCAGCGAGATCGCCGCCATTCCTGACGACACCGCCACTGCCGCGACTCCTTTTTCAAGAAGCGCTATCCTTTTTTCAAAAACATCCACGGTCGGGTTGCCGATCCTTGTGTAGATATTTCCCGGCTCACTCAAGGAAAAGAGATTCTGTGCGTGCTCCGTATCGTTAAAAACATAAGAAGTAGTCTGGTAAATCGGTACAGCGCGGGAACCCGTGACAGGGTCCGGCTCCTGGCCTCCATGCAATAATAAAGTTTCCGGGTCGAATTGATGATTTGTCATAATTAGTTCCTCCTCAAATTTTTAATTTAGCCTGACGCGAAGAGGTTTTTTCAATATAAAAAGCCCTCTCCGCTAAGAAGAGGGCTTGAAAGGTCAATGCTCCTCCTCTTATCTTCCAGACTGCACGAGCCTGTAGGATGTAGCACCTTTCCAAGCAGTAACTGCCTGTTGGTTGCCGGGCTTCATCGGGCCTATTCCCTCCGCCGCTCTCGATAAGAGTATCGAATTGCTTATGAAAATATATGTCGTATGAATTGGATTATAACTGACTATTATTGTATGGTCAATGATTATTCTGAATTTTTTATTTTCTTGATTCGATTTGGGATTATTAAAGCATTTTGCCATCCACTTGCCCTGGCTGGATACACATCTCCCCACAAAATTGACAACTCATGTACCCACACGCCCTGAGTGGATACACGTCTCTACCCGAAAAGACTAACTCATGTATCCACTCGCCCTGGCTGGATACATATCTCCCATCAAAATAGACAACTCAAGTACCCACCCGCCCTGGCTGGATACATATCTCCATCAAAAAGACTTACTCATGTATCCAACCGCCCTGGCTGGATACATATCTCCATCAAAAAGACTTACTCATGTATCCAACCGCCCTGGCTGGATACACATCTCCCATCAAAATAGACAACTCATGTATCCACACGCCCTGAGTGGATACACGTCTCTACCCGAAAAGAGTAACTCATGTATCCACTCTGCGGCTGAAGCAGCGGGGTGTATCCTTATACAAAACGCTCCACTAGGTTCCTAACAAGCCAGCTTCTTACAACCTGGAAGAATCTACAGCACCCTTAAACGCCTGAATGATATCCTCTGAATCCTCAATTCCGACAGAAATCCGGACAACCTGCTGGTTTACGCCGATTTTTTCTCTTGCTTCAGTTGACAAGGCGCGGTGTGAGGTTCCTTGCGGGTAGGAGACAGTTGTTTCCACGCCGGCAAGGGTCGGGACAATTTTAACCCAGCTCAACCCTGTGAAAAACCTGTGGATATCATTGTGTTCTGATAGCTCAATTGTCACGATCGCTCCGCTGCCTTTTTCCGCCGCATCCTTAGGATAGTAGACTTTTTTTATTCCGTCATATCCAGTAAGGGCTTCCGCTAGTTCAGCAGCATTCTCACATTGCTGTTTCATTCTCAGCGATAAAGTTTTACAGCCCCTGACCGTCAGCCACGCTTCGTGCGGACTAAGATTAAAGCCCAGATTGATGACCTTCGTTCTAGCTTTAGCGATCACTTCTTCGCTGCCGACTGTTACGCCAGCCGTCACATCGCTGTGGCCGCCGATATATTTGGTAGCGCTGTGTGCGACAATATCCACTCCATTACTATATGGAGTCATCAGGTATGGAGTTGCAAATGTATTATCGATCATTGTATAAATGCCATGTTTTTTCGCAATTGAAACCATAGCTTCCATATCTTCCACCCTTAAAAAGGGATTTGTAATGCTTTCACTATAGAGAAGCTTCGTTTGCGGTGTGATACTGCTTTCGATTTCTTCAGGGTTGCTGAAGTCAACAAAATTAGCGGTGATGCCAAAGGTTTTCAGCTCTTCGCTTAAAAGCTGATAGGTTCCGCCGTATATATCCTCGGCGGCAATGATATGGTCCCCGCTTTCAGTGACAGCCAAAATTCCGGCAAGGATCGCTCCCAGTCCCGAAGCAGCCGCCACTCCTGACGGTGCACCTTCAAGAGCAGCCACCATTTCGCCTAATTCATCAGTATTCGGATTGCCCGATCGTGAATAAAGGTATGGAGATTTTCCTTCATAGAAGCCTTCCAGTTCCTCCAGGGAGGAGAAGGTGAACGCAGAGGTTTGATAGATCGGTGTGGATTTACTTTTTATGCTGCGGTTATGCAATGTGCTGTGCACGACTTTTGTGTCAAACTTCATCTGTAAAAACTCCTTCTTCGATAGAAACACCTTTTTCCCCATTATACGACAACGTTTTAAGCCTGTCAGTCTTTATCACTTTAACGCATCAGCGTGCGAAGAGGGACAGTCCCTTGAGCTGCTTTAAAGCAGCACAGGGGACTGTCCCTTTCAGTACTTTACCGGGATAAAGCGCACCTATTAATCCATATTCTCTACTAGCTGAATCATCATATCTTTGTTCATCGGCCCGAGGATTTTATGCCGGATGATTCCATCAGTGTCGATCATATAAGAGGTTGGAATCGTTTGGGCCTGGTAAACGGTCCCCTGCACTCCATCCTCATCCAAAGGAATCGGGAAGGTCAATCCGTATTCTTCGCCAAATTTTTCAACAGCTTCTTTCCCATTGTCGATAGTGGTCAAGTTCACAGCAAGCATTTCGACATTCGCTTTCTCATGGTATTGTTCATAGTATTCCTGCATATGCGGCATTTCCGCTTTACATGGGGGACACCATGTCGCCCAGAAGTTAAGGATCACCTTCTGCCCTTTAAAATCCGATAACGACACTTCCTCTCCCGCTAATGTAGTCAATGTAAAGTCAGGAGCTGCATCCCCCTCACCCGGGCCTTCACTTCCAAATTCAACATCAAGCCCTGATTCCAATTGCTCTGATACCTGCTCTTCAATCTTCTTTTGGGAAGCTTGATTTTGAATGATATTAAATACAAAAAGCCCCCCAAGGACAGCAACTAATCCGATTCCTACAATTCTTTTACTCATTCGAGTCCCTCCTTAAACTGCTGATGCCGAGCACAGCAATCGTAATCGCTATATAAGCCATACTTTCTGCAGAGGCTATGCTCCCTTGCAGGAAATTGACCAGCAGCTGCATGCCTATGAATATCGAAAGCCATATTCTCTCTTTTCCTTTGTATAAAAGAAGATAAAACAGAAAGAAGCCGACCAGAACATTTACTGCGCTCAGAATCGAGCTGCTGTCAGCAAGAAATTCAGAAGCCCCCTCATACACGAGAACAACCAGCAGCCAAGAGCTGATCAATTGCTGTCTCGCACCTTTGAAATATATGTACACCAAAGCAACTGTCACACCAAGCCAAAATCCCTTATAACCACCATTAAAATAAAGAGCCGTCAAAGGCTGTTGAATGAATCCGGAAAAGTCGAACAATATCACACTGAATTTCCAGGTGATGATAAACCAAAACACACTATTCCCAAACCATTCTCCGCTATTTTTTCCATAATGAAGCCATATAAAAATACCTGTTATAATAAACGCTGCCACGAGCGCTCCCCAAGTCGAAGGAAATGTGAACGCCCCTATACTGTACCACTTCAAACTTACACCTTCCTAACAATTAATTTCTTTATATCATCATACCAGCAGGAGGACTTGAACCGGCCAGTATTTTATGAACAAACTCAAAAACATTCTGGTGCCAAGAATTACATAACAAAGTAATTATTGTACATTCTAAGGACTAGAGGAGGTGGTAGCATGTTTAAATCAAAGCGGCGCGAAATACAAGAAGAAAAACAACACGACGGAAAAGAAATTCCCGTTTCTTTAGAGGAGAAAGCTAAAAGAATTCAAACTGTTTTCAACTTTCCTCTTAATCAAGACTTTTCAGTAAGGAAATTGACTCTTTCCGGCTGCAACCGAAAGGCAGTCTTATATTTTCTCAACGGTATGTGTGAGGGAGACATCATTGAAAAAGTGCTGATTCCTAATTTGCTCTCACTCAATGGGACGGACGCCGAATTGGATTTAGAGTTCATTTCAAATCATGTTCCTCTAAGTGACATTAAAGAAGAATACACATACAGCATGGTGGTCAACCAATTATTATTGGGCAATGCCATTCTATTAATTGATGGGAAAAAGGAAGCATTCATCTTTGGAACATCAGGCTTTGAAAAGCGCGGAGTAGAAAAAGCTGAAGATGAAAACATTTTAAAAGGTCCCAAAGAAGCATTTATCGAGTCAATAGCCGTTAACATTTCGCTTGTCCGCAAGCAGCTTCGTTCACCCCAACTAACTACAGAGTATGTGACCGTTGGAGAAAAAGGCTTGAGCCAAATAGCAATTCTATACTTAAAAGATGTAGCAAACCCCACTCTGATTGAAAAAATGAAAAAACGCTTAAAGGAAATCAAAGCTGATGAAGTGCAGAATCTCGGTCTTCTAGAACAGCATATTGAGGAACGTCCTTACTCGCTGGTTCCGACTGTATTGTACACCGAAAGGCCGGATAGAGCAGTCAGCTTTATTAATGAAGGGCATGTAGTCTTATTAATGGACAGTTCACCCAGCAGCCTGATTGCACCTGTGACATTCTGGTCATTTTTCCATACATCAGAGGATTACTATGCAAGATGGGTTTATGGAAACTTCACAAGACTTCTAAGAATTGCAGCTATATTTATTACTATCTTGACTCCTGCAATTTATATCGCAGTGACAAATTATCATATCGAAATGCTGCCAACTGATCTAGTTTTGGCTATCGCGGCCACAAGGGAAGAAGTTCCTTTTCCGGCTATTTTTGAAGTGATTATGCTCCTGCTTGCTTTTGAACTGATAAGAGAAGGGGGAGTCAGGGTGCCTAACCCAATCGGTCCGACAATCGGAATTGTAGGAGCTTTGATCCTGGGCCAGGCTGCAGTAGAGGCTAATATCATCAGCCCGATTCTTGTCATTGTCATTGCAGTGACGGGACTGGCCTCTTTCGCAGTCCCCAATCTGTCCTTCAATTACATGATCAGATTGTCGACATATATCTTTCTTTTGTTTGGCAGTTTATGGGGGTTTCTCGGCTTAGGTATTTGTATCACTTTATGCATCGGCTATCTATCTACAGTCACTTCTTTTGACGTTCCATACCTTTCACCAATGGCCCCTCACTATCCTTCTTCAAAGGATTTGATAGTCCGGCCTCCAATATGGAAACAGTGGCTGCGCCCAATGAATATTTTCCCGATTGAGAAGGAAAAGATGAAAGAACCGGAAGGAGAGAACAATAAATGATTTCTCCTGCAGACAGAAGACTTGGAACCCGGGAGCTGTTTGCCCTGGTGACCATTACGCTTGGCATCAAATTTACTGATATGACCGCTACCCTTCTATTCAAAGAAACAGCCCAGGCTGCTTGGATGATCCCTCTTTTTTCAGGTGCGGTCATGATCATTCCGTTAATATGCCTGCTCAAATTAGTTAAAAATTTCAAGGATAAAAACATTATCGATATTACTTACCAGGTTACTGGAAAGTATATAGGTTTTATTATTGGAATGGTCCTCTTTTATATTTCATTTTCTGCAACTGTCGTTGATAGCAGAAGCTACATCGACATCATTAATACAATGTATTTCACATCGACCAGTACGTCACAGATTTATTTCATCCTGGTAGGGGCAAGCTACTTCCTGGCCAACAGGGGATTGCTCGCTATCGGCAGGACAGCATGGATATCGCTTCCATATATAAAGGCTTCCTTATTCTTTATCATAGTACTAATTTGGAATGAGCTGTTTTTTGGCTATCTCTTTCCTTTTGGAGGATATGGTCTTAAAGAAATTGCCTATAATGGAGTAAGCTACGCTTCCATTACCAGTGACTTACTTTTCTTGACCGTTATTTATCCATTCTTCAAAAGTTATAAATCTTTTAAAAAAGCGACCATTTTAGGAATTATTGTGGCCAGTTTAGAATTGGCGGTCTTTTTTGCTGTATACATTGCCTTTTTTGACTACCCATTAATCAAATATATCGCTTACCCATTTCATGAAATTACCCGTATGGTCACCTTCGGAAGGTATGTCTCTAATATAGAAGCTCTATTCTTTGCATTTTGGAGCGTTGCCAGTTTGATACGGTTTGCTCTTTATTTGTATATCTCTACTGCGATTTTTTCTTATACAGTAAAAATCAAGGAGTTTGAACCATTGATCCTGCCCTTTGCGGGGTTGACGATCATGCTAGGCCTAATACCGGAAAATGTCGTCCAGAACGTCCTTATTTTAAGAAGCCAGGCCATCTTAATGGTAACCTCCATTCTCATATTCACCATTCCAGTGGCATTATTGTTGATTGCTAAACTTAAGGGGGAATTAAACAGGTGAAATTACGAGTTGCACTTTGTTTGTCCATATTGCTATTGGCTGGATGCGCAGACAAAATAGAAGTGGAAGAAGAAGGATTCGTATTGGTGATTGGAGTGGACCTGCCTGAGGAGGGAGGAACAGGTTATGATATTACCTTTCAAATGGCGGATCCTCAGGCGGGCAATCCGGGCAGCCAGCCAGGCTCCGCAGAATTCAAGTCCCTCATGATCCGTGTACCGGACCTTATTGCTGCCCGGGATATGTTAAATATCTCAGAAACAAGGAACATCAACTTTTACCATACGAAAGCACTTATTATCAGTGAAGAACTGGCGCGTTCTGATAAATTTCTTGAGGTGCTATCGACTATTGCCCGGGATACTCAGTCAAGAAGAGATATGAATCTCCTGGTATCCAAAGAGAGAGCGAATAAGTTCCTCAATCATAATCATCCCGCTTTCGAAGCAAGTCCGCATAAATTTTACGACTTTGTTACCAGGAGGTGGGAAAACAACTCACTAGTCCCCAGAGCCACCCTTCATACGATCATCCATGATACAGAAGCGGATGCGGGACTGGCATTGGCCATATATGCAACTACTGAAGAGAATGTGAATCTAAAAACTAATGAAGACAACTATTTGCCCGGCGAGATGCTCAAAGAAGGCGGTACACCTGTCCAAATAATTGGCGCAGCTGCCTTCAGGGACGGAAAAATGGTAGGATCACTGACTGGTGAGGCTGTCAGAGCCAGAGCCATGCTGACTGAACACCTGCAGCCAAAAGAAGTGACCTTTACCTTTCCAGACCCATTGAATGAGGAGTTTCGAGTTACAGGAAAATTGACCAATACAAAAACCAAAGTTAAAGTCGATGTCAGCAATCCAACACCTGATATAACAGTGGATGTTTGGCTTAGTGTAAAGATACTTGGAATCCCCAGTATGATCAACTACGTTGAAGATTCACAAAAACAAGAGGTCCTCGATGATTCACTTGAAAAAAGGTTTAAAGAACGGGCAGACGAACTGGTAGAAAAAACGCAAACTGAATTAAAAGCAGAGGCATTCAACTGGTCTCTTGCTGCGCGCAAAAAGTTCTTTACAGTTAAAGAATACCAGGAATATGATTGGATGCACTCCTATCCGGATGCCAAGGTGAAAATAAAAGTCCATACAAATATTGAAAGCTTCGGTAAAATACTACGCCCGCGTTCAAAAGAGGCGATTATTGATTAAAAGGGGTGATATTATGTTCTGGTTAACACTAATACTTTGTGCTTATTTAAGCTATTACTCACTTCGTTATGCAAGACTTGTCTGGAAAAACAAAAATAAACTTGGAGCTTCCATGGTCGGACTATTGGCAGTCATATTATTCACAATGCCTTTCCTTAACTTTTGGTTGTTTTTGGACAAATAAAGAAGAAAAGTGTAAACGCCATGGCCCAACCAGCCAGGCTATTTTCTGAAGAGACAAAGAAGGGGTCTTGCACTTATACTCTTCGGGTTGATTGTCCCCGAATAGCTAATAAGTCCGTTCCACTAGTAAGGGCCCTCAGGCGCTGTAACTTGATAAGCATAACATGGGTGCTGGTTATCCACATTGGATAATGTACAAAACTTCTTTAGCGTAAAAAAACGGCGAAAAGGAAGCTTCCTTTTCGCCGTTTTGGCAACATTACATATTGATGTATTTACGAGGGTTAACCGCGTTGGATTTACTGTTATTCCATGGTCCTGCATGCAATTCGAAATGAAGATGCTGCCCAAAGGAGTAACCTGTATTACCCATTGTACCGATTCTTTGCCCTTTTTCAACAAACTGTCCACTGCTCACGCCTGCCCCTGACATATGGGCATACACAGTCGTAAACATTTGGCCGTTGATGGAGTGCGTCATATATACCACGTTTCCATAGCTGGAGCTGTAATGGCTTTTGATTACATATCCATCAGCAGCTGCAACAATAGGAACATTGCCGCCTGCTGCAATATCTGTACCGTAGTGGAAACGAGGCTTGCCATTCAGCATATCATGACCGAATTCAGTTGTGATATAACCTGCTGAAGGCCTGGTCCATCTGCTTTCTGAAACTGGAGCAGTCTGTACAGGCGCAGGTGTTGCAGCTGTTGAACTGCCGCTGCTGCTGCCGCCGGAACTTTTTTGTGCCGCTTGTTGAGCTGCCTGCTGTGCCGCCAGCCTTTCTGCTTCTGCTTTACGCTGTGCTTCCAGTTGTTTCTGGCGCTCAATTTCTTTCTGGCGTGCAAGTTCAGCAAGTCTTGCTTGCTCAGCTTGGATTTGGCCGCCGATTTCTTTCTCCATTTCTTCAAGCTCATTTGCATGAGCCACGAGCTCAGTCTTTTCGACTTTCAGTTGAGACTGCTCTTTCTCTAATTGCTTGAACAGCTCATTCTTCTGGCCTTTTTGGCTTTCCAAGTCTTTCTTAAGAGACACAAGCTTTGCTTTGGCGCCTTCCAGCTGTGCCAGCTTGTCCTCTACCTCGGCCTGCTTTTTTTCAAGAGAAGCCTGGTCAGCCTGCTGCTCTTCAATGATTTTCTTATCCGCGCTTACAATCGCATTGACAGCTGTGATGCGGTTAATGAAATCCCCGAAGCTTTCCGCTCCAAGCAAAACGTCCATATAGCTCGCAGAACCGCCTTTTTCCTGCATGGAACGCGCACGTTCTTTAAGAAGCTCATTTCTCTCGGCAATTTTTTTCTTCAGTTCTTCTATCTCAGCTTTTAGCTTTTCAATCTCTTCATTTGTTTTTGCGATTTCTGCTGTTTTTTCTTTTATTCGATCTTCTGTATCACGCGTTTTATTATCCAGTTCTGCAATTTCGTTTTTGATTTTTTCCTGACGGGAAATATTATTAGAGATCTCGCTTTCTTTTTTATCGATCTCTTGATTAACATTTTCTTTCTTGCTCTTGACCTCTTCTTGTTTATTCTTCAAATCTGAAACTGAAGAATGAGCACTGGCAGTACTGCCAGTAGTTTGAAGACCCCCGATTGTTAGTGTTGCAGCAATTGATAAAGTGAGTAATGTTTTCCTTTTCAAGCGACATGCTCCTTTCGGTTCTCTCAACCTTTTAAACTCTCAAAAACTTTCTGACGGACATAAAGCTTCCCCAGGCACCGATCAGGCAGCCCATAAGGATGATCAGGAAGTTTACCTGATATATGAACGGGGTATAATCCAGTATCTGAATAAAATGATTTCGCAATTTTGGTTCAATGAACTGATGGGCGTAATAATATCCAGATGATACTACTGCTATCGGTACAATAGAGCCGAGAATTCCCAGCCACAGACCTTCTAATATAAACGGCCAGCGGACAAACCAGTTTGTAGCGCCGACAAGCTTCATGATTTCTATCTCTTTTCGACGTGCAATGATTGTTATCTTAATTGTATTGGAAATTAAGAACATTGCGGTGAAAAGAAGTCCGATTATCAATACCAAACCAACATTGCGACTCATTTGCAGAAAGCTGAATAGTCTTTCAATCTTTGCTTCACCGTATAAGGCATCATTAACATTTTCAAAGCCTTTAATTGTATTGGCAATCCTTTGTGTTTCCACCGGATTGACCGCTTTTACAACATACACATCGTATAAGGGATTATCCTGTTCAAACAGACTAAATTCTTCCCCCATATCTTCCATTAAGTTTCTCAACTCATTTTCTTTAGAGGAAAATTCAATGCTGTCTATTCCATTAATCTGCTCTATCTTTGTCTGTAATTCTTCAACTTGCGCCTGCTCTGTACCTATGTCTACAAGAACCCTCACTTCAACATCTTTCTCGATATCCGAAGCGAGTTTATTCATATTGAGCATCAGCACTACGAACACACCCACAAGCAGCAGCGTGACTGTAACGGCACTGACCGAGGCAAAAGTCATCCAGCCATTACGCCCGAGGCTTTTTAAACTTTCACGAAAGTGCCTTACAATGGTTCTAGGCTTCATAACCGTAGTCACCTCGCTGTTCGTCCCGGACAATTCTGCCATTTTCTATGGCAATTACCCGGTGCTTGATTGTATTTACTATTTCACGGTTATGTGTCGCCATTACTACGGTAGTTCCCTGTGTATTGATTTCTTCAAAGACATTCATGATTTCCCATGAAGTTTCAGGATCAAGGTTACCCGTCGGCTCATCCGCGATGATTAAGTGCGGCTTGTTGACGATCGAGCGTGCAAGTGAAACCCTTTGCTGTTCTCCGCCGGACAATTCATCCGGAAACATCCTTGCTTTATGTTTCAGCCTTACAAGATCAAGGACTTCCATAACGCGCTTCTGGATGTTTTTTGGAGTTTCCTCTATAACTTCAAGAGCGAATGCGATATTTTCAAAGACTGTTAGAGAAGGCAGGAGCTTGAAATCCTGGAAGACCACACCGATGTTCCTTCTTAAGTACGGAACCCGCTTGTTTTTAAGCTTGACCAAGTCAATGCCGTTAACCTCGATCTCCCCTTTTGTCGCCCTTTCTTCCCTGTACATCATTTTGATGAAGGTCGACTTGCCAGCCCCGCTCGGTCCAACTACATAAACGAATTCACCTTGTTTAATATGTACATCGAATCCGTTTGCAGCCATAATTCCATTCGGGTACTGCTTATATACGTCTTTCATTTTGATCATTTTTAAACCACCCAAGTTAAACATTTATAGTGTTCTAGCGAAGATGTTATTTTTCACATGGATTAGAAAATAAACTATAAGAATATAATGTAGAAAAAACTCGAAATAAAAAGTTTCTAAAAGTATTATAACATCATTGCCTAGGAAGTTAAGGATAATTTATATTACAGTTTGATATCAAATAGTTAAGGAATTGGGTTTTTTGGTCGGAATTACAATGGGAAATTTTAACGAAATTAAGAGAATGAGGAAGATTTATTATAGGAGAATATCACTATATGATTTTTATGTTGATTTTCGCGATAGTCAGCCCGCAATGCTTAAAGGCTGATGTTGTCGGAATATAAGAGGAATATTTTATTGATATAAAGTGAAAGAGAGGGAATTTCTCTTAGTAATTACCCTCGGCAGAAAAGCCTTAAACCATAAAGATGCTGTTTTTAATAAAAATTTACTTGCTTTTGATTAGATTTTATCTTTTATTATAAAGGGGTTTTTCGTAAACTTTGTGGCTATGTGGTATTAACTTGGAAAGATAGCGCCATAGTGATTCAATCTAAAAAACGATGAGAATTTATGGAGGTGGATTTACCTCGGCCGGGAGTGTGCTATTTCCGTTTGTGATTTGTATGATGTTGGGCTTACTTTGGTCGGGAGTTGAATGTTTTTTGCTATTGCAGACGGGATTTCATCAAGACATATGTGAAGGAAGTTAGCGTGATTTGGAATCCCGCATTTCCTTCAAGGTACATTCAATTGAGAGACTAACTATGTTTCAGGTTGTACGGCCCAAAAATTCTTTAAAAAAGGAAAAGGGCTGCTTCCTCTAATTAGAGAGCAGCCTTTTAATATTTTCCGAAAGCAGCAATACTTGCGAAATCAGGCTTATCAAAAAAAGAAAGCCCGAAGACTCTCTTTTCTCTCTTATTATTTCCTATTCGCTAGCCATTCAGCAACCGCTTCTGCTTCGGCGCCTTCAATAATATTTTTCGGCATTGAGCCTTTACCATTTTGTATGACTGATAGAATTTCATCTTCACTTAATTCAGAGCCGATGTTTTTCAAAGCTGGGCCCATCCCACCTGACAGGTCGCCGCCGTGGCAGCTGGAGCACTTCTGATTAACAATTTTTTCTGGATCAATGTCATTTCCAAGTGCACTATCAGCAGCTTCCTGCGGATTGTTAGCATCACTGGCTTCTTCCGAAACATTGTCACCGTTGTCTCCACAAGCTCCTAATACCAAGGTCGAACCCAGCAAAAAAGCCATTAATGTCTTTTTCATAATAATTCCTCCCCGAGTGAGAAATGAATTTCCTCTCATACCTTATTATACCAGGATTACGCCCTTTTAAAACCTTCTCCCAGAACCTCGGAGGCGTCCATAGTCACGACGAATGCAGACGGGTCAATGCTTTTGACCAGTTGTTTCAATCTTGTGAACTCTCTTTGATCGACTACTACCATGAGGATCGGACGCTCATCATCTGTATATCCGCCGTATGCAGATAGTTTTGTCACTCCACGGTCAATTTTATTCAGGATGCCTTCCCGGATTTCTTCCTGGCGGTTGGTGATGATCAACGCCATTTTGGAACGGCCGAATCCGACTTGGACCAGGTCAATGGTTTTACTTGTAACATACAAACCGATCAGGGCGTACAACCCTCTTTCGATATCAAAAACAATAGCCGCTGCCAACACGATCATTCCATCTATTATTGCTACACATGTACCGAGTGTCAGCCCGGAATATTTGTTGATGATCTGTGCAGCCAAATCGGTGCCGCCTGTTGAAGCTTTTCCTCTAAATACCGTTCCAAGCCCCAGGCCAACCCCGATTCCTCCAAAAAGTGCCCCGAGAAGCGGATCCATCGTCCAAGCTTCCCAATCTTCTGTCAGATAAACGACGAACGGAAGGAAGATGGTTCCTAAAGCGGTTTTGAAGCCAAACTGATACCCCAGGAAAATTAGTCCCGCAATAAACAGAGGAACGTTGAAGGCCCACTGAACAAAGGCCGGTTTCCAGTCAAAGACTGCTTTTGTAATAGTGGAAATCCCGCTCACGCCTCCGGATGCCACTTCATTCGGGAGTAAAAATACGTTGAAGGCAATCCCGACGATTGCCGATCCAACAAGTACATAAACATATTCCAAAAACTTATGAAGCCCGGGATTATAATGATTCCCTCGGCGTCTTCTTTCCTTCTTTCCCATCTCAGTCAATCTCCTTTGATGTAGTAGTAGTTAGTATAGCCAACAACCTTGAATTCACTTATAGACAATTGGGTTTTAGCACTTTAAAGCACGAATAGGGACTGTCCCTCTTTGCACTTTAAAGCGTTAAAGCGCTCATTTGTTTCACAGTCAACGGTTGTCGGCCTTGTCGCTTATGCTTCAGCCTTTGAGAGTATAGCATGAGGGATAGGTACTGTAAATATTGTCACTTTAACGTGTTAATGCATCACCGCGCGAGAAGGACTGTCCCTTCTAGCAATTAGGTAGCTAAGTACCCCATTAGGTAAATGTTCCGAAGAGAATTCAGGAGATCTTCCCTTTTATTCGATTCGCGTTATTAAACCCCGTGAGGCTGGGCGCTGCAGCTGGTTTCAAACCGGACATCCAGTTCTCAGTTCAAATGTTTTATATCTCCATTCACAAAAAACCTTCCTTATTAATAAGGAAGGTTTGGGTGTTGAACTGATTTAGTTTATGCGGGAACGAAGATAGGCATCGATAAAGTTATTGATGTCTCCGTCCATGACCGCTTGCACGTTCCCCACTTCTGTATTGGTACGGTGGTCCTTAACCATCGAGTAAGGGTGGAATACATATGAACGGATCTGGCTTCCCCAGCCGATCTCTTTTTGCTCGCCTCGGATTTCCAGCATCTCCTGCTCCTGCTCTTCAATCCGTCTCTGATAGAGCTTCGCTTTTAGCATTTTCATTGCCTGCTCACGGTTTTTGATCTGAGAACGTTCAGATTGGCACGTCACGACAACTCCAGTCGGCTGGTGAGTGATACGCACAGCAGAGTCAGTCGTGTTGATATGCTGTCCGCCGGCACCGCTCGCACGGTACGTGTCAATCTTAAGATCCTCGGTACGGATTTCAATCTCGATTTCTTCATTGAACTCCGGCATTACTTCACAAGACACAAATGAAGTATGGCGGCGGCCTGATGAATCAAACGGTGAGATCCTGACAAGGCGGTGGACACCTTTTTCAGCTTTCAGGTAACCATACGCATTATGGCCTTTGATGAGAAGGGTCACACTTTTGATTCCCGCTTCATCTCCAGGAAGGTAATCCAGTGTCTCCACCTTGAATCCCTTTTTCTCTCCCCAGCGCTGGTACATACGAAGCAGCATTGAGCCCCAATCCTGTGATTCTGTTCCGCCCGCACCTGGGTGGAGTTCGAGGATTGCGTTGTTTTTATCATGAGGTTCGCTCAGCAGAAGCTGAAGTTCATATTCATTCAAACGTTTGTTTAAATCAATTGTCTCTTCCACCAGTTCTTCCTGGAGCTCTGCATCGTTTTCCTCTTTGACAAGTTCCAGCGTCACTTCAAGATTTTCCTGCATCTCCTGCATATCTCTATATTCATTAACAAGTTCTTTCAATCCGTTCGCTTCGTTGATGACACCCTGGGCTGACTGCTGGTCATTCCAAAAGTCCGGCTGCAGCATGACTTCATCCAATTCAGCTATGCGCGCTTCTTTGTTCTCGAGGTCAAAGAGACCCCCTGAAGTCCGCAAGTTTCCTAGCTGTATTTTCCAATTGTGATTTCACTTCAAAAAGTTCCATCAAATTCACCTCTGTTTAATTAGTAAGCATAAGTTTTATTATAACGTTTATTTCATGGTATTAGCAAAGTTTCATGGTTGTTCTTTATGTAAAAAACTACCTGACACTCTTTTGGCTGTAGAGATATCAGGTAGTTTTTTAAAGACTCTATTCTTACGTATTGTTGTTCTGGGATACAATTTCAAGGCGTACGACTCCGAGGGGCCTGCGCCCAGTAAAGTACTGCAAAATTAGGCAGCCGCCGCTCACAATAAGTCCCTCTTCAAAAGAAAGCAGAATTTCAAATGTAAATTAGAATCTACTCTACTTTCCCATGACAGTTTTTAAATTTCTGTCCGCTTCCGCAAGGACATGGATCATTCCGTCCGATATCTTCTGCTTTGCGTACAGGCTGTTTCTTCTTGGTTTTCCCGCTGGTATCCTCTTTTGGATTGACTGCCTGGCCTTTTGCGACTTCCTGGCGCTGAAGGTTGTTGCGGATTTCGGCTTTCATCACATAGCGGGCAGCATCTTCCTCGATGGCAACCACCATGTTTTCGAACATCGCGAATCCTTCATGCTGATACTCACGAAGCGGATCTGTCTGGCCATAGGCACGCAGGTGGATACCCTGGCG
Organism: Rossellomorea vietnamensis; assembly: GCF_008180615.1. Classification (GTDB taxonomy): domain Bacteria; phylum Bacillota; class Bacilli; order Bacillales; family Bacillaceae_B; genus Rossellomorea; species Rossellomorea vietnamensis_D. Next base: position 193,683 of record NZ_VTEH01000004.1, on the reverse strand, counting down.
GAGGTGATCCATTGCATCGATATGGTCGATCCATTTAGTATCAACGGCACGAAGAAGGACTACTTTTTCAAACTCGCGCATCTGCTCAGATGTCAGCTCTTCTTCTTTTTGGTTATATCTTTCTTGAACCTTCGCATAGATCAGTTCAATAATGGCTTCAGGCTCTTTGCCTTTCAAGTCAGCTTCCGTAATGTCACCCTCTTGCAGGAGAGTTGCATTGATGTAATCAACCATGCCTTTGAGGTTCCACTTTTCTTCCTCTTCGATAATCGGCGCATGTGCCTCCACCGAACGGGCAATGACCGATTTGATCATAGACTCGACGATTTCACGAAGATTTTCAGAATCAAGCACTTCGAAACGCTGTTTGTAGATGATTTCACGCTGCTGGCGAAGAACGTCATCATAAGATAGAAGCTGTTTACGGGCATCAAAGTTGTTACCCTCAACACGTTTCTGCGCAGATTCAACCGCTCTGCTGACCATCTTGCTCTGGATCGGCTGGTCATCTGCCATGCCCAGGCGTTCCATCATGGATTTCATGTTATCGGAACCAAAGCGGCGCATCAATTCATCTTCCATTGAAAGGTAGAACTGAGTCACACCCGGGTCACCCTGACGTCCGGAACGGCCTCGAAGCTGATTATCGATACGGCGGGATTCATGGCGTTCTGTACCGATGACGGCTAAACCGCCAAGGCCAAGGACTCCCTCTCCCAGCTTGATATCCGTACCACGGCCGGCCATGTTCGTCGCTATGGTCACTGAGCCGCGCTGACCTGCTTCCAAGATGATTTCCGCTTCACGTTCATGGTTTTTCGCATTCAATACGTTGTGGCGCACGCCTTTTTTCGTCAAAAGCCTTGAGATTAACTCGGACGTTTCAACGGCAACCGTACCAACCAGCACCGGCTGGCCTTTATGATAGCGCTCTGCGATTTCTTCCACCACAGCACGGTACTTGCCTTCCATGGAAGCGAAAATTAAATCAGGACGGTCATCACGGGCAATCGGTTTGTTCGTCGGAATCACGACTACATTCATGTTATAGATGTTACGGAATTCTTCTTCTTCCGTTTTTGCTGTACCAGTCATCCCGGAAAGCTTTTCATACATACGGAAAAAGTTCTGGAATGTGATGGTTGCCATTGTCATGCTTTCGTTTTGGATTTCCACGCCTTCCTTGGCTTCAATCGCCTGGTGAAGGCCGTCACTGTAACGGCGTCCTTTCATTAAACGGCCGGTGAAGGAATCGACAATGACAATTTCATCGTCCTGGACAACATAGTCAACATCCTTGTGCATGCTGACATGGGCCTTCAAGCCTTGAAGAATATGGTGATTCAGTGTGACATGAGACAAATCGAAGAGATTTTCGATATTGAAGGCTTTTTCCACCTTCGTGATTCCTTCTTCTGTCAATTGAACACCTTTTGTTTTTTCATCGTAAGTAAAATCGGTTTCTTTGCTCAGCATACGGACCACCGCATTCGCCTGCATGTAAAGCTGAGTCGATTTCTGTGCCTGCCCTGAGATGATCAGCGGTGTACGTGCTTCATCAACCAGGATGGAATCCACTTCATCGATGACGGCAAAGTGAAGCGGGCGCTGCACCATTTGATTTTTATAAAGAACCATATTGTCACGCAGATAGTCAAAGCCAAGCTCATTGTTCGTGCTGTAAGTAACATCAGCCTCATAAGCTTCACGCTTCTCTTCTTTCGACAAGGAGTTCAGGTTAAGGCCGACAGAAAGACCAAGGAAGTTATATAACTTCCCCATTTCCTCGGCGTCACGGCTGGCAAGGTATTCATTGACCGTGACAACGTGAACGCCTTTGCCCGTCAAAGCGTTCAGGTAGACAGGCATCGTGGATGTCAGTGTCTTACCTTCACCTGTTTTCATCTCGGAGATGTTCCCCTCGTGAAGGGAAGCCCCACCCATGAGCTGCACGCGGTAAGGATAAAGACCAAGGACGCGCTTTGCTGCTTCACGGACAACCGCAAACGCTTCGACAAGCATACTGTCCAGGGGCTCGCCATCCTGGTAGCGCTTCTTGAACTCTTCTGTTTTTTGGCGGATGCCGTCATCAGACAGCTTGGCCATATCCGGACCAAGAGCCTCGATCTGGTCTGCATACTTCTCCAGTTTTTTCAGCTCGCGTTTGTTGGGGTCGAACACTTTATTCAAAATTCCAATCATCTATGAGCGCTCCTTCTAGTCGAAATAGTATTGTAAAAAAGCTGCATAGACCTGCAGCCAGTGAATTAATTGTTATATCAAAAGGCAGAGTATACTGCCGTCACAAACCGGATAAATCTTCACTAGTAATTCTTCTCTATTTAAGTGCAAAATCCTTTAATAAAAAAACGCAATATTCCCTATTAATATTACCACTATCGCGAAGTAGTGACAACAACCGGCAAAGCAGTGGGATTTTAATGCTGTGAAGCGCGAAAAGGGACTGTCCCTTGCAGCTCTTTAAAGCATTAAAGCATTTAAATAAAAACAGCGGCGCACGGGTTTCCGTACGCCACTATTCATAGGACTTCAGTTATTAAGGATCGAGTTCGCTTTTTCGCTTGTTTCACCCATCAATTCCGCTATCGAATGGTTGTCGTTTGTTAAGCATTCAACAGTAGCACTCATTTCTTCAAGACTTGCAGAAGACTGTTCGATGATCGCTGCCAATTCAGCTGTCGATCCCTGAGTTTTTTCCGACTGGGAACTGACTTCTTCTGACAGCTGCAGAAGGGTTCCTACGTGTTCCTGCAGGTTGGCGAAAACAAGCGACGTCTGGCCGAATGAATTGGTCACATGCTTGGTGGACTCAATGCCTTTCGTTATGAAGTCACTGCTTGTTTTAACTTTTAAAAGAGCTTCATCATTGTTTTGGTTCAGTTTCACTAAATTATCGTTGATTCGGTCTGTTGTCCGGCTGCTCATCTCAGCAAGCTTTCGAATTTCCTCGGCCACAACGGCAAAGCCTTTCCCCGCTTCACCTGCACGTGCGGCTTCGATGGAAGCATTGAGAGCAAGAAGGTTTGTTTGATCGGTGATTGCTTTAATCGTTCCTGTAAAGGTATTGGTTTCCTTGATGGTTTCGGTAAGGACAGAAAAGGTTTCATTCAGCTCTGTGACCAAAACAGCAAGCTCCTGGATATCCTCGTTCAGCTCAGTTGTTTTCTCTTCACTGTCTGAAATATGGCGGTTGGCTTTATCTGTTTCTTCTTGCAGCTGTCCTGAAACAGAATGCAAGTGCTCCATCGAACTCTTCGTATTGAGCGCATTCTCAGTAATGTCCGTGATTTGCTCCGTTTGCACCTGGCTTCCGGAGGCTACTTCACTGATGGCCGTTTTCATTTCTTCCTGTGAAGCAAGGTTTGTCTGCACCTGCTGATTTACTGCAGATAAATCTCCAATGATACCGCTCACCTTTTCTTCAAGAGTCAGTTTGAGATCTTTTTGCCTCTCCGCCTCTTCCTCGGCCGTCATCATCATTTCCTGCAGCTTTTCATCCTGCTTCACGTTGAGGAAAATCATCACTCCCAACATGACACCGCTCAGCACATACGCCAGCAGAGCAGTCGGAATGAAACTCTCCATTAAAGTTGTTTTTTCAATAAGAGTAAAATTGGTGATCAATATGGCCAGCCCTAACAGGTACCCTATGCCAAAAACGGCCTTGTTAAAATGAAGCGCAGAGATTAGCCCGAGCACAAAAATGACCGGTACCATATCCCAGGCAGGAGTCAGGATAAAAAGTGCCGAGAACGTAAATGCCTGGATGACAACGATGCTTACTAAAGGAAACAGCCTGTACTTCTTTACTACAAATTGAAAAGTGATAAAAATAAGAGTGAAAACGACCGACTCTGTCAAATATAACAGGGTTTTAGAAAATTCCCCTGACAACGCCGATGAACTCCCCGCTGCCACCAGCGAAACTAAAAACGTAATAAACATGAGAAGATTTTTCTTTTTCACATCGCCCAATCTAAGCTGCTCTACTGCATTCATAAAATATTCCTACTTTCTTACAAAATGTAAAATAATTGCTTAACTTATATATCGACGCTTTCGACAAAATCTTTACATTGTGCTTTGGAGAAAATATGAACGCTTTAAAGCACTAAAAGGGACTGTCCCTTCTAATGCTCTAAAGCACTAAAAGGGACTGTCCCTTTTCACACGGTGACGCTGTGATGTATTAAACTACTGCGGCCAGCAGGATTTTCTTCATTTCCTTCGACCTTCTGGAAATGCTGTTGGCGGATACGCCAAACGCTTCGGCCAGGTCTTTCTGCAGATAGTCCTTTTTTAAGTCGGTATCCGCTTTGATGACTTCTACGATCGAAGCTGAATAGATTTGCGGGTTGCGGATTTTCGGAGACTCGCTCTCGAAGTATTGAGTCAGCAGTTTTGCAGCTTTTTCAATGCTTTTCGGCGCTTCTCCCTGTTCCTTCAAGAAGGATTGCATGGATTCAACCGCTTCAGTATAAGCAGGGTTATCAACGCTCTCCTTCTCTTCTGTTTCAGTCACAGGCTCCGTCTCAACCGCTCTTTGCTCTCCCTTTCCTGTGAAGAGGTAGAAACAATGATCGGCCAAATAAAGATAATCTGACACAAGATATTCTTCGACAGAATCTTTTCCGGCTTCTCTCATCTTTTCAATCATGGCATCCCTGCAGATTTCGGCAATCCCCGGATACACAAAGTACTGCGCAAACGGAAGATAAGTGGTTCCGTTTTGCAGAAGGATCCCAATAAAGAAGCAGCCTTCAACAATTTCCGAGTTGGCTCCTTTAACATTGAATGTCTCACCTTCGACGGTATCCTGGATCACAAGCTCTGAACCCTTGGCGGATGTCACTATGCCGGCTGCAAGACGCGGAGTTTTCCACATCTCGAGGCTTGCCAGCGTTTGCGGCCTTCCGACAGTCTTGCTTTGTTTTTCAACAAACTGCTCGGCAAGCGTCAAACCCTCTTCAAGCTTTTCCGTCACTCCATACCAGCTGAGGAAAGCCATTTCGAATATATCCTGGTCCTTCTTCATCATCTTCATTTTGGAAAAATAATCCTGATAGTCATTTTCAAGCTTTTCGCTATTATGTACGGCGATGAAGTCATAAAGCTGCGCCTGAAGGACTTCCAATTCTCCCAGCACTAAACCATCAATATTCACAGCTGCGTTTCTTCCACAGCATTTTTTGAATTTTTTACCGCTTCCGCACTCACACGGTTCGTTTCGTCCGATCGTTTTCATTATGTACCTCCTGTTGTTGCTTACTTGCTAGTACGTTCTTGAAATAAGGCTGTTTTCGCATATATTGTTGCTTTCGGAAAAATCCCAAGAGCCGGATTTTTCCCCAGATACTAAGAGTTTTATCTCTTATCGGGGAGAGCAGCTCTTTTCTTTTCGGTCTAACCAGATTTTCCGCCTCTTAATATGGTTACTTTTTCGGAATTAGTATCGAATAGCAACAAAGTTTACAAAAAGAGCCTAAAATAAACACTCAAACTTCTATTATAGTGAACTTTCTTCTTTTTATAAACTAATTGTTTAGGTGAAAAATTCTTCCAACAGAAAACCGCCGCCTAAAATTGTCTTTAGGCGGCTTTGCAATTACTCTTCTTCCCGGCGATTCGTATCTTCAAGGACTCCGATTTCTTTTGTTAGCTGATCAATTTTCCCTTCCAGTTCATGAATAAGCGAGGAGGTTTGAGCTGGATCGCCTGCTGAATGCAACGTATTGATCATGAGTTGAAAAATACTGTTTTCCATTTGAGACAACTCATCAGACAGCCCCTCTCCCTCATCCTTCTTTATCTCTTCTCGCAAATCATGCATTTCCTCCGCCTGTGTATCTAACTGACTTCTTAATGCTTCATTTTCTTTTTGAAGAAGACTGTTCTCGTCATTTAAAGCCACTATTTTTACTGTAAGTTCATTGTTTTCTGACTGCTTCTCCATTAAGGTTCGTATGTTTTCTTCCTGCTCCTTCACTTGACCTGACAAAGCAGCATTTTCTTCTTGAAACTTTTCTATCTGTTCTTCGAGAGCTGCACCGTGCTCAACATCTTTCTTAAGAAGTTCTAAAGATTCTTCGCCTTTCTGAATTTGCTTGATCAATTCTGCCTTTTCTTCCTTAAGATTCTTTATAGTCTTAGCAGAATTCTCTTGTACCCTTTGGAATTTAACCCGCAGCTCTTCCGCATCTTTAAGGTACTCCTCAGCTTCCGCTCTTTTCTCTTGAACAGTTTCATTAAGCCCATGAAGCTTCTTCTCTAATATCTCAGCCAATGCTTTATAATGTTCGCGCTCTTTCCCGGCCGCATCTGCCACCTGTTTGTGGGCTTTATTGGCTTTTTCCAGGTCCTCCGCCTGTTTAGTCAGCTTGACCTTCAAAACATTTCTTTCGTCTTCCACCTCTTTAAGGTCACGCTTCAAAGCTTCATTTTCAAAGAGCACCGCTTTCCTCTCTGAAGTTTGCTTTGAGATAAGCTCTTCTGTCTCTGCCTGCATTTCATCCAATTTCGCCAGCAGTTCTTTGTTCTTCTGTTGCAGGTCCTCCTCATGCGCAGCAGAGCGTGCTGCTTCTTCCTTAACAGACTCTAATTCCAACAAGAGGCCCTCATGCTCGCTTTGAAAATCATCCAACTCTTCTCTCAGCTTTTGAATCACCTTCACATGCTCTTGATGCTTTTCTTTGAATTCATTTTCGGATCGAGCAGCCCTTTTCTCCGACTCTCTAACGCTGTTTAACTCATTCGTCAGTTCCTCTTTCTGCCCCATAAGTTCCTGATTTATCTTTTTAAGCTCTTCAATCTTCGAATAGTCATATTCACTCTGAAAATCTTCCAATATATTTTTATGTTTAACAAGCTCCGCTTTATAATGAATGATCATCTGCTGAAGCTGAAAAACATCCTGGCTGACTAATGTATCCAATTCAGGTGTTCTACGTTTCAAATCTGCAACCTCCTACGGCACCCGGCCGGCTTTTACATTATCTATATGTACCATGGAGGGATTGGTGCCTAGATAGAAGATATGTCACAATCGGAAGTTCCTATCCTACACTTCTTTCGGTAAAACTTGATACTCCTTAACATTGAGAAGAGGCTGTTAAATGGCCAATTAATCTTTTATAAAAAACTGAACAGGACCGGGCAGTGAGCCTCTCAAGAGGGGTAAAAAGGAAGTTAATCTCTCGGCTCACTTCTGCTCTTTCAAAAAAAATCTCAGCCAGTTATCCAGCTGAGACATTAATTGTCCTCTTAATTTATCTATTGGGCCCATACTAATATTAGTGACTTTCTTCTTCCAGGCTACTAATTAGAAAGAGAAGCTTATCTGGTTGTTTCCTGCAAATTGATCTTTTCCTTCATTAAAATAAGCAAAACCGCTCACATTGATTTCAGTTTTCTCTATCGGTTCTGTAAAAAACATTTTAAATGAATAGGTCAAGGACTCATTGGGGGGAATCTTAACCTCCTGAATGGGAGTAATCCAATACTCCCCCTTTTCTTTAATTCTCCTTTGCCAATCCGAATACACATACTTCCATCCTTTTTCTCCCCCGCTGCTGCTATGAGTAGCTAGAACGTCAATCATTTTTTCCGGTATTGCCTGGCCTTGTATCTGCATATAATTAGCCGGACTTACCTTTAAGCATAAAACCGGTTTTCCCAAAGGTGTTGTTCCCGTATTTTTTACAATCATTTCAGCAAATATTAAATATTCCTTATCTTCCTTATGAGCTTTTGGCGGAATCACATTGTATGCCATAAAAACATCAGCTTTATTTATTACTAAACTCGTCACTTTCTCCTTGGCAGGTTCCTTTTGTTTCTGCGGCTGTATTTTTTGGGAGTCCGCTACCTCATTCACATTAGTCTTTTGAGATGGATTTGTCACAGAACTTAGCCAGTTTTTGATCATTTCACTGGGCATGAAAGAAAAAAGCTGGTTTTGATCACTTTGTTTATGGAAACGGATCATTATTCTCGATAACGCAGTAATTAGTTTCTCCTTCGCTTGACTGTTTTTTGTGCCTGCTGGTAATTCCCAAGCCACAATAATTTTCTCCCCAGTACCTTCTTTTGAAGTGTACTCCTTCATTTCGTAGTTGATTTTCGATTTGTTGAACTCTTGGAGAAGAAGGTTTTTCAATCTTTCATTAGAACCCATCGGAAATGACACCTTCACGGAATCATCAGTTACACCCGTTCTTTCAAAAGCCCTGATGCTAATCTTGGTTGGTGACTCTGCATCTGCCTGTAGATCAATGCCGCTGCTCTTTAAAATTGTTGTTAACTTTTCATAGACTTCTTTATTAAGGTCATTTTTTATTATGTTTTCTAGAATCAGATGATCCCTGTGCTTCTTATGATAAACTTCCAGCTTTCTTTCTGAATTAACCACATCCCTATTAAGTCCATGCCGTTCACAGAACAGGCCGAATGCTGCAAGAGATTCATAAGACAGCTCCCCTAGCTTTTCTCCTTCAAAAAAAATTGACCAATACATACTTCACCTCTGTAGGTTTTTGGCTTCATAGTAAATATATTCATTTAGAGGATGAATATGAACACAAACCTATTTACAAAAAAAGGCTATTTATCTATTACCAGTCCTATGTCCGTCACATAGGATACTAATGAAACAACAACTCTCGAAAGGATGATTTGAATGAAGCAAATCAGAGGTTCACAATTGAACCCCAATAATGTCCAGCTGGAATGTATCCGGGTACCGAAAGTTTATGACTGGGTATTCGATGCTCTAAGCCCGGATACTAATGTTACAGTTCCACCTGAATGTGCAGTGGCCATTGCAGCAGCCGTCGCAGAAGGCCGTACACCATTAACTGTTGAGTGTGAAGCACCGACAGTAGGCGGATTTTTCCCGCTGGATCACACTCCCGATCCAACTGGAAATGTTTCTTGCGTAGTTTCCGCTAATATTGTAAGAAATGATGACCTGGCAGAGGGTTTAGGCATAATAAAAGTGATCATTACTGTAAGACCGTTGATTACAGTAATGGATGATACAGGGGCTACTATCTGTTCATTTAGACCTACTATATCTACTTCCCGCCAACTTGTAGTTTGTATCCCTGAAGAGTTAACAAACGATAACGCAATGTGTCGTGTTATTTCGTTAGGCTGTGATGTTAACTATAATGAATTTGCTAATCCTGATTTAGGTCTGCAAGTCACGCTGGATATTTGCTTCGATGTTCAAATTGAAGCGGAAGTAAAGTTGGAAATCGAAGGGAAATTCTGCTTCCCGCGTGCAAACGATATCGAGATTCCTACTAATGGCTTCTGTCCGCCGTTTGAATACCCGCAGCAGTGTCCTACGGTATTCCCAGAGCCTAACTGTGAGTGTCAAGGTGATGTATCTGCTATGGATACTAACGTTGCAATAACGGTGGGTGGTACACCAACAACTAACCCACTTAACACTGCTACCATTAATGCGACTATATGTGATAACTGTAACCTAGACTACAGTTCCCTTGTGTTTAACTTCTTAGATCAAAGGGTACTTGTTGATCCTACGCTTAATAGAAGCTTTATGTTTGTTGCAGACCCTAATGAATTCGAACCTGAAACTTTTGTTTGTACACCTACTACCTTGACAGTGTCTGGTGAAGGAACATTCATGCCTACTGTGGGTGCTGATGATCCAAATGCAACCTTCACATTATTGTTAGATGCAGCTGCAAACGAGTACACATTTACAGTAACTTCCACCTCAGGAGTTTATGCAATTGGACCTGTTATGGTAGAAGAAGATGAACTTACTGTCACAAACTGCGTAACTTTCGATGAAATTAACAACGGTTAATAACCATCTCCATGCTCAATAAAAAGAAGGGGCAACCCTTCTTTTTATTGCCTTATAAAACCTATCACTTTGATAAAAAACCCACATATTATGAATAAAGCCATGATAAAGGTGGGTTAATCATGACACAGGCGGATTTTCAATTGAATGAGGAGCAACTTCTTCAGGTTCAAACCATTGAAACCAAAATCTCCACTTACAAACATTTAGCTCAAACAGAACATATCAGGTTGAAAAACCTTCAAGACCAATATGGCCGGTTAAAAAATGATCTGGTTTTTCATTTCAAAATCGACAGTATGAAACAACAGCTGCAACCTTCATTACAATTTTTAGCGATACTGAAAACAAATGCTTCTGATTATCCTCGTGTTCAAGTCGAACTAAAAAAAGTTCAACAGGAAAAGCTGGAGTTAAGTACAAAACACAGTATTCTTCAAAAAAACCACTTTATAAACCAGATTCAAAACAATAAAAAAAATCAAAATCTCTATACTATCAATTCACTTCTTCAGAAAAAAATAAAGCAATATAAGTCCCTGAATTTCAATAAATTGAAGTTCAACCATGAAATAGCTAAGCTATCCGAGTTCCTGAATGGCATAGAGAAGCACAAGGATGACTCTCTTAATTTTCAAGAGGAATTTATTAAAGAACAGAAGGCCATTAAAATTTCTCTATATGAAAGCAGTTCTATACTAAAGCCTCATGAAGAAGAGCAAAATCTTCTATTAACCGAGGATATCAGCCCTTCCATAAATACATCTAAAAAAAATAACCACCCGAAAAAAAGGAGGTGGTTCCAAATGGGATGGAACCTATGGAATGATTCAAAAGAAGAGGAGTATTTAGATACGATTGAATCATTGAAGAACCGAAACAAGGATTTATCCGAAGGAATTAATCAATATGAAGCTTTACTTCAAAAGGTGCACACCTACCTTCAGAACCGCGAGCAGATTGAACAAGGCACTAGTAAGGATATAAAAAAGATTTTAGAAAACCTGGAAGGATTCATCAGGAGAGAAGAGGATCTTACCTCTAAGCTCTCATCAATTGAAGCAGAATTAAAAAAAGTCAAAGCGGATAACCAAAATTTGCAATCTCATAAAACAGAATTAAATCGTATAATCCAGATGCTCGAATCTAAGGAAGAAAACTACAAAAGCCAGATCACCCGCTTGAACAAACAAAATTCTCAGCAAAAGAAGAAGCGTCAAAATCAAATGAAAAATGAACAGCAAATGGAACGAAACCCTAACGAACATTTTCAAAAGATGCTGGGGAAAACCCGTGAACAAAATAGTAACATAAGAAACCAAAGACCTTCCCCCAACTTAAATCAAAAAAAGACAACATCTGCGAAGGATGCCTATCCTTTTCAAAATGTAAAAGGGGCGACCGTTTTTAACCCCCTAAAATACTCTCAAAACCCTTATAAATAATATTAGGAGTGAAAAATCCATGACACCTGATCAAATCAGCAAGGCTTACGGAATCAATAAAACCAAAGCAGCTGCAAAAAAACGGACTGTGAAATCATCCAGTCCATCCTCAAGAGTTAGACCTGCAACCAGTTCCCCCAGAAAAGGCGGCTGCTGCGGCAAAAAAGCTAGATAATATTATCTTGATAAAACAAACGGTTATATCCGGCATGATAAAACACTGTCAAAGGGAATTTCCTTTTGAAGCTTGCGGTCTTCTATCCGGAAAGAACGGTAAGGTACTAACACTTTGGAAAATGAAAAATATGAAAAAAAGCAAAACAGAATTTGCTATAGATATCGAGGAAATGAAGAGAACTTTCAAAAAGATGAAACAGAAAGGGGAAGAATTTAATGGCATCTACCATTCACATCCTTCGGCAGCGCCTTTCCCTTCAAAAACGGACATAAAATACGCTTCGTATCCAGAAGCAGCTTATTTTATCCTGTCCCTAAAAGGAAAGGAACCTGCCGTCAGATGCTACTCCATTAAAGGCAGGAGAGCCCTTCCCATTTCTGTAAGAGCATTTTAATTATTCATTAAGTCTGAACAAGTGCATCAATCAGTGCACTTGTTTTTATTTTTTTCATATTTATGTATAAAGGGTTCCATTCAAATGGAGGTTAGGCTTATGCAAACTGACGATTACAAGCAAAAAAGAGAAAAGCTTCAACAGAAATTAAAACAGTTAAAATTTGCAGTTGAAATAGTGAAAATTAACCTTTCGCAACAAGATCATTCACATCATTTAACCCAAAGGCTGAAATATCAAATAAATAAAAAGGAGAAGACGATTGCTCAACAGGCGGCAGAACTGGCTGACTATAAAAAAGTACTTGCTCAAAAAGAAGCAGAACTGGAAGAAGCAACCAAATCCAATGCATATCTTGAAGAAAGACTAAAACTCTATACGATCGAAGCAGAAGCGTACGAGGAAATAAATTCAACTCTTTTTAAAGAGATCGAGTCCCTAAGTGATGAATTTTCTTATACACCTAAAGGTGAGGCGGTTAACCGCTCGAAAGAAAAGCAAACAAGTAAAACAGAGTCACATGATGTAATGAAATTAATTGAGCAGTTGCACTTGTATGGTGAGCAGGTTGAGAAAAGCGAACAGACAATCCATGAGCTAGAAACGCACCTTGAAGAATTAACAGAAGAGATAGCACAGTTAAAGCAACAATTAATGGGGTAATCCTTCTATCTATGTTCCTGCCCCTTTAGCCTTTTCTTAGGTGAGTATAAGCTAAAATGGGACAAGCTAGACATCTCAACTATCGTTCTCAAACAGCAAAAGAGGCTATCTAAACGACAGCCTTCCCCCTTTATCTCCCCTGCTTCTTCATAAACTCCAGAACATCGAGGTCAATACTTCCCTCATGCTCCCTCATCTCAAAGTTCTCGGTATGAAGATAATCCCGCAGGGCCTGACTCACAGTCTTGTCGGCTTTCATATAGCCATGGCGCTCCAATTCGGCCTTCAGCTCTTCTTGCACAGAGCCTTCCACCGGAACAATCCTTCCCTGCTTAGACGCTGCAAAATAAAGCTGATGAAGGTTGAAAATCCTGATTAACTCCTTAATCGGATCAGGATGATCATCTACCCTTAAATCAATCAAGCGGTCATTAAATCCGCCGTATCCGCCTGCTTCCTTGACGACATAGATGGCCGCCGACTGCTTACCGCGTGAGTCACCTCCAGCTTCCTGGCCAGCATCCAGCGCTTTCAGCAAGCGTTCAGCCAAGGTGCCCTCCGCTTCAGTAAAAGTTTCACCCATCGCTTCAACTGTCCGCTGGTCAACAAGGATATTTCCCTGAGCGGCAAAATGTTCCCCCGTCATGCCGCCTGCCCAATCATAGCAGCCTTCTCCTGTGAAAGTGGCCGCATTGCCCTGAGCATCGATCAACCCAACCTGACGCAAATGCCTTTCCGGATCATCCTTCATAATAAGTTCCAACGCTTCTTCTGCTGTTTTCCCTTCTTCCATGAGCTGCAAAGCCTGTGGACCGTAAGCTGTATTTGCATAAGATTGTGTCGCAACCGCTCCCGCACCTGCCCGGGCGAACGGCACCACTGCCCCAACCCCAATGAACTTCGATTGAACAGCGATCCCCCACTCTTTCTCTTTTGGATCAAACCCGACGATACTGAATGTCATGCTCGTTTCCTCCCTGATAAATATTCTATTAGACTAATTTCGACACACGAAGGATAAATCCTTTTTTCTTAATACAGTAGGTATCGGTAGATTTCCGCTTCAGGTGTACGACTCCAATCAACCGAGACTGTAATTGAGTCAACCTTTTCATTGAAAAGCAACCTTCTTACTCTGCACAATACTTTCTCTCTATGAACCTGTAAATTGCGCAGTGCAAACTTCGACAATCAGGTAATTCAGTCGATTCTTTTTAAAACTACCTATGTGAATTGAAGATTTGCTCTGCGGCTGAAAGTCTCTCTTACGCGGCTCTGTTTAAGAGGCCCACTGAATGGTTTTCCCCAGCAATTTAATTCCACTGAAAATTTTAAGAAATAAGGGGAGAATTTCCGCTTATTTCTTAAAAAGAACAAAAAATAGATAAATTAAACGGATTAATTCCGCTTATTTGCTTGAAAAATGTGAATTTGGTTCATTTCGGTGTACTTAAGCGGAAAAATTCCGTTTATTCACCTCATATCGAGCTCTATTCCGAAGCTTAACCGGAAAATTTCCGCTTATTTTAAATAGGCTGTTTTCGCATATATTGATGCTTTCGGAAAAACCCCTGGAGTCGGATTTTCCCCCGGATACTAAGAGTTTTATCTCTTATCGGGGAAGAGCAGCTCTTTACTTTTCGATATCACCGTACTTTTCTTTATTGGTATTGATATTTCTTCGGAATTAGTATCAAATAGCAACAAAGTTTAGGAAAAGAGACTTTAAATAAGTTCATCCATGTCCTTTACAGACTATACTCCTGCCAAAAAAAGGAAGGAAGTGATACGGAAACCAGCTTATAAGCTCTCTGGAAGTCCCAGCATATCCAGAGGTTTTCAGGGCTATAAAAAAAAACACCCTGCAGTAAACCTGCAGGGAGCTCATTTCACCATTAAGTTGTTTCAATCAAACCGTATTTACCGTCTCTTCGTTTGTAAACAATGTTGGTCGCATTTGTTTCAGCATCTGTGAAGATGAAGAAACTGTGGCCGAGAAGGTCCATTTGAAGAATCGCTTCTTCGCTGTCCATCGGCTTCAGGTTAAATTGCTTTGTTCTTACGACTTCGTTAGGAACATCGGATTCATCTTCCTGAGCTTTTTCATTGAGCTGTTCTGTAGTCAAACCTTCTTGAGCGGCGAAGAATTCTTTCGGGCTTCCTTTTTCACGCATTTTGCGGTTTACTTTAGTTTTGTGTTTTCGGATTTGACGCTCCAATTTATCTACGATCAGGTCAATTGCTGCGTACATATCATCGTGGCGTTCCTCAGCCCGCAGTACTAAGTGCGGCATCGGGATTGTCACTTCGACCTTTGTCTTCTTATCAGGATAAACCTTCAAGTTAACATTTACGTCAGCATCAGGAGTTTCATTGAAGTAACGATTCATCTTATCAATCTTATTCTCCAGATGTTCGCGAATCGCTGGAGTTACCTCAATGTTCTCGCCTCGAATGTTGTAGTTCAACATGTAAACTCCTCCTTTTAGATAAAGCTATGTTTATATATTTCTCTATTCCCTTCAATATTCCTTCTTAATCTTTCTAAAAATTTTGACAACTTTTCGAAAATCGTGTAGAAGACTGTCAGGACTGGGTTTCGAGAAATATATTTCTATTATTATTTTCTCATGATTATGCTTTTTGTAAGCATATTATTAATGAATTATTTGTGAATTAATTCACAATTTCTTCATTCGACATATTTCGGGTGGTGACTGTCACGCCCCCGAAGTAGACATTTCTCCAACCCAAATTCTGCCTCCTCACTCCCATTCGACAAATTCCGGGGCGTGACAGTCACCAAGCGACGTTTTTCGTCAAAAAAAGAAAGAATTACCAAGATTTTTAGACTATTTTGTCTAATTTTCTATTGCTGTACTAAAGTGGTACTTTTATACTAAAAAGACAGCATGTTTTACCAAAGGAGTGGTATCTTGTCATCTTCGCAGATTTCCATTAAAAATAATAACCAGTCCGTACATAAGAATTCTAAAATAACAGAGCTGGTATATTTCAAGCTTCTTTTTGAGCATTCACCCGATATCATTTTACATTTTGATTGCAATGGGAATTTATTAAATATAAATAAAGCCACTACCTGCCTAACCGGACATCATTTTCCTGATCAGAATCCATCTCTTACCGATTTTACTCCGGATGAATTGAAAGGCCGGGTAAGGAGCCACTTTCAAGCTGCCTTGAATGGTAATATAGAGAACTTTTCTTCCCAGGCTTACCATAAAGATGGACATCTTTTAAACTTGGATATTACCTATATCCCTATTAAGGAGAACACAGAAACAGCAGGGGTTTATGCGATTATCCATGAAGTATCAGATAAAATCGCCCTTCAGTCCGCACTCGAGACGAAAGATGAAGAAATGGAACAGGTTTCCCAAGCTCTGGAGGCAGCGATCTGGTCCTACGATAATCTTACAAAATCCGTAACCTTCTGTACCCAGGGAATTAACTTCATTGCCGAAATGGAAGCAGAGGAATTTATAAAAAGAAAAACCAAATGGAGAGAATTAGTTTACCTAGATGACCTGAAAAAGTTTGATGAAGACCGAAACCCTTTGAAATATGGTGAAACAATCTGCCATCGATACCGCATTATCACCCCTTCTGGAAAAATAAAATGGCTGAATGATAAAATCATCCCCATCAAAGATGATAATGATAGGATTATCCGGTATCACGGCATTATCACCGATATCACCAAAGATAAAGAACTGGGAGACCGGGTAGAGCATCTTCTTCACCATGATTCCCTGACCGCTTTGCCTAACCGGAAGACTCTTGAAACGGAAATGACCTCTCTCATCAAACAGAATGCGGAATTCGCCATGATCTACGTTGATCTTAACCGTTTCAAATATATGAACGAAACACTGGGTCCAGTCATAGGAGATGAAATTCTGGAAGAGGCTGCACGCAGACTGAAAAGATTTCAGGAAAGGGGAATTTTCGTCTCCCGATTTTCAAATGATGACTTTGTGCTATTGTTAAAGGAATTTGGCACTTTGACCAATGTATCCAGCTTGTGCAAAGAGATCATCGACTGCCTCAAGGATCCTTATGAAATCAAGGAATTTGAACTGCTTCTGACCATATCGGTTGGAGTCAGCCTCTATCCCTCCGATTCAAACGGAATCACCGAGCTTTTTCAAAATAGTATCGCAGCAATGAACAGGGCAAAAGAAAACGGCAGGAACTCTTTCCATATCTTTTCTCCGGAAAACAGTATTGATGCTTACAAACGTTTCGTCTTGGAAAAAGACTTTAGACTTGCCTTGATGAGGGAGGAACTGCAGCTCTTCTTTCAGCCACAAGTCGATTCCCGCCAGAATCAGATAGTTGGAGCAGAAGCACTTCTGCGCTGGGAACATTCCGAGTGGGGAATCGTTTCACCTAATGAATTTATCCCATATGCAGAAGAAAATGGCTTTATCATACCAGTCGGCGAATGGGTTCTTGAAAAAGCCTGTCAAACTCTGGAGGAATGGAGAAAGCGAGGGATTCCCCTTGTACCGATTTCAATCAATCTTTCTCCGCAGCACTTTCTTGTCAAAGATTTAAAAACCAGCCTCCTCTCCGTTTTGGAAAAGTATCAGATACCGCCAAGACTGATTAGGCTGGAAATAACAGAAGCCGTCTTTCTTCAACAAGCTCAGATCGTGAAGCAGACCATAGAAGAATTGAGAGAAAGCGGAATGAAAATCCTCATAGATGATTTTGGAACAGGATACACGTCATTCGCTTATCTGAAGGACCTGACCGTCGACGGGATTAAAATTGACCGCTCATACACGAAGAGCCTGGCTCATGATCCGAAAAGCAGGGCCATCATTAAGAACCTGGCAAACCTGTCCGCTGACTTAAATATGTCAGCCACAATCGAGGGAATCGAAACGGAAAAACAACTGAAATTCCTTCATGAAATTCATTGTCATTTGATACAGGGATACATCTATAGCAAGCCAGTGTCAGAAACTGAATTCGAGTCCATGCTTAAGGGCAGTACCATCAAGCCAATCTCAACCTCTACCAAAAACCTTAAACAAACTCCTTGCGGCCACTTCCGATTTCAGCCGCCGGTTCCGCTGCAAGGCTATGTGACGATCTCCAGTATGAATAAAAAGACCGTCACGACTGGTAAAACTCGAGTCCCTATCACCGACATAGGTCCGGGAGGATTGGCGTTCATCTCTCATATTCAATTTCCGGAAAACAAGGATATCCTCCTTCACTTCTCAATGAAAATACTTGGAGAAGAAGTAGTCCTCACCGGAAAAATTGTCTGGAAAGAAGAATTCGACGATGAATTTTGCCGGTATGGAGTGGAATTCCAGGTGTCTGAAATCGACAGGGAATCCCTGAGTGAAACCCTAACTTCACTCTCGATGGCGTTCAAGAGAGACGGTACTCCCCTGAATACTGAATTGATAGAGAAAGATTTGTTTTCTTTTTTGAAGGACGGGAAGCATTGAGTAACAATAGGCACTGCCTTGCACCTATCTATTGAATGAACATTTTAAATAATGCTTATTCAATAGATATAAAGCACCTCCTTTTTGTGGAGGAATGCTTTTATAAATAATGATATCAGTAAAATACTGATCTAAAAAGCTCATATTATGGCAATTTTTTTAGATATTTATCGAATTTTATTGAATAAAAATTCCTAATATTATATTATTGAATTAGTTTAAATAGTCTATTGACAAAATTGAAAAAGGCAAACTTATCGAAAGGTAAGGACGCAAAGCCACGGGTCTAAAGTGACAGAAACCATGACAGCCGGGCTGCCAAAAAGTTTTGTGATAAATAAATGTTATGGATTGCTTACATGTCCATTTCCTTTCTATTTATCCACCTTCTTTTTGGTGGATTTTTTTATTGCCTGTAAAAGGAGGAAATCCGGCAAGCTGAATAATTGATATTGTTGGAAATCAATATAGAAAGGAAAGTGGTTATACCATGACGGTTTTATTTGGTTCTGTTGAATATTTTGAAAGAGAGTTAAACGATTATCTAGCCCATCAGGAGTTAAGTCATTTATCTATTGGTCAGAAATTAGAAGTGACCTATGCCACGGTAAAAGAGGATATTGCCCATAACTTCATCTGCAGTGACTCCTTTCGTGAAGAGTGCCTGAACAATCTAATTAAAGCTTACAATAAGGTTAGCCTCTCTTTATGTGTCCCTAATTGATTGTGTTCAGCAATCCCTGAGAAGAAGTTTTCGACATGGATATCGAACTGCTGCAGAGATCATCTGTCTTGCAGTGTGTTGTTGTCTCTCTTTTAGTGCCTTTCGTGTGACTAACTGCCTGAATTTGCTTAGAAAGAAGCCGACATCCAATAGATGCCGGCTTCTTCGTCTTTAACTGTTCGTATATGGATCGAGCTCTCTGCTTACTTCTCCGTGCCAAGCAGCAAAAGCTGGATATAGGTTTTCTTTAATAACCGTTCCTTTTAAATTCTGATCAGCGAAACTGCCATCAAGCTTCATTGCTTGATTTGTTACTTCTTCATATTGATCGATTGCCGCGGTGACTGAAGGCTGGTCTGTGAACAGACTCTTTAGAAGAGTGTTGCTCTCAGCGATTTGAGCAAAAGCTTGGAAGATGTCTGTCAGGACGGTGTCACCTTCTGTTTTTTCGTAGTCCTCGAAGCTGGCGATTACATAATGAAAGGCTTCTTCGATGGTGGAAAGCATCTCACTGTACTCCCCAACGAACGTATGCTGTGTTTCGTCTAGTATCACCTTGTTAGTCAAAAAATCACTCATTTCTTTTTATCGTAAAACATGCCATCAAACTGCATGGATTCATATGGGTTCGTATACTTCTTGGCTGATGTTTTCTTCTTGGCCACACCGTTCATGTTCCGCTTGATGTCGTTACGCAGATTCGCAAGGCCTCTTTCGATTTCTGAATTCCAAGCAAGTATTTGTTTCCCAAGCTCCTTCTCTTCTTCGGAGTAAGGCCCTTTCATGCCGGTCATGACTGCCTGTCGTTGCTCCAATAAAGATTCCACCTCAGCTATAACCTCATCACGCTGCGTTTCATATGGGCTTTTTACCAGCTTTACCAGCTTCTCTGTGATGTTGTAGCACTGTTGAACGTTACTCATTACGCCTGGTCACGCTGGCCGCCGTGCTGCTGCTGGCGGTTGATTTGAATGACCTGCTTCCATGTATCACGCAGTTCTGTCAGCATCCCTTCCGCTTCATCAAGAATAGCGACGTCACTCTTGATATTGGCTTCCATGAGGCGGCGGTTGATGTAGTCATAAAGAGGAAGGATATTCTTGGACATCGGAATATCCATATTCAACGTAACCATTAACTCCTGAACGATAGCCTGTGCCTTTTGAATATTGGTGTTTTTTACTTCTACATTTTTTTCTTGGATGGCTTTTTTTGCTATATGAATGAACTTTAAACTTCCGTTATAAAGCATCAGGGTCAATTCACCTGGAGATGCTGTTGTAACCGAGTTATTTTGATAGGCTTTATAAGGATTGTTGATTGCCATAATGACACTCCTTTGGTTGGTTTTACTTGGCTACTTCCTTAAATCTTGTAATCTATTAACGAGTAGTTGATTTCCGCTCTAGTCGCACGACTCCGTGGGGCGAACGGTGAGCCTCCTCGGCTTCGCCTGCGGGGTCTCACCTGCCTGCTATTCCCACAGATGGTCGTACGCCTTCCGCTACAATCAACACATGTCTATAATGTTATAAAAACAACAAAAATCTATATGAAAAGAACCTTATACTTACATCTTTATTATAGAGATTCCACTGCACTGCAATTGAGTGCCTTGAATGTTGTATAAATGAGAAAGTCTTAAGTAATCACACATTCCTTTACATACTGAATTGCTGCATCAAGTACGATGATTGAGAATTCGCCTGCTGAATCGCTTTTTCCATGGCTGTGAATTGGCGCCAGTAGCGGTCTTCGATTTGTCCAAGACGATCTTGGAAACGAGTCATCTGCTTATCAATACTGTCGAGATTTCTTCCCAATGTAAAAGTTGAGTTTGTGCTGGTCAGCTTTCCTGCTTTCTGCTCAATGCTGTCCATTGTTGAACTAATCGTGTCTCTTAAGCGGCGAGCAATACCTTTTTCGCCGTCTGTTTCTCCGTTCTTGGAAAAAAGCTCATAAATCGCATTTGGATCTTTGGAAATAGCTTCTTTCAGCTTGTTTTCATCGATGATCAATTTACCACGATCAAGGTAATTGCTTGATGTTTTAATACCGATTTGGGCTAGTTGATTCGTCTCTGATGTTCCTCCTGAAATCGGGGTATACAAATCTGTCCGCATTTTGTTCATAGCAGAAGAAAGCACAGAGTCATTACGAAGGGTGCCGCTGCGGGCCTTCTCTTCCCATAACTCGATTTCCTTTTCTTCCATCGCTTCCTTTTGTTCAGCCGTTAACGGTTGGAAGTCACGGAACTTCTTTTCTCCTAGTTCTCCGTTTACTTTTTCGATGAGTTTGTTGTAGTCATCGACGAATTTGACGATTTTTTCTAAAATTTTGTCGGTGTCTGGTGCCGAACTGAAGGTGATTGCTTTATCACTATCTGCCTCTTTAAGCGAAAGCTCGAAACCGTTAATCTGAAATGTGTTTGAGGCTCTTTCTGTCGTTAAGCCGTTATACATGAAAGATGCATTTTCTCCAAGTGAACCCCTTTTGCCCTCTGTTTCTGCATTACCATCCGCATCAGCTGCAGCTGCTATTACATTAGTAGTATCTAACTTCAAATGGGTAGTCAGGAAACCTTCCGAAAACTCAATCTCCGGTCCGTTCTCATTGCTACCGGTATTCTTAGCCGTTACCGACATGACCTTTTCGTGAGGATCATAAAACATAGATACTCCCGTTTCAGAGTTGATTTTATTAATCATGCCCTGTAGTGTCATATCTTTTGGAATGGTTAATGTTTTCCCTTCCAGGATTCCTTCCTTGTTGACAGCCTTTATTGTAATTGACTGGTCTTCGGTTATCTCAAATAAGTCACTAAGCTTCGCGGAAGGACTGGCTGGCTTTTCAGGTTCATCCGGGTCTGTGATTTGGCCAGAACCAAACATCGTCGCAGCAGTTGCCAGCCGGTTAACCTTAATGCTCCCGGTGAAATCAGAAGTAGAACTGATATTTTTAACAGAAACAGCATTAGGATTGGATACATTCACCGTTTTCTGTGTATATGTACTCTGCTTCATAACTCCATCAAAAATCGAGTTACTGAAATCAAACAGCTCTTTATTGATCTCACGGTAGTCATCCCGCTGCCATTCTGTATAGGTCTTCTTCTGTTCCATTTTATCCAAAGGCAATTTCTCCGCCTTCATCAAATCCTTCACGATTTGGTCCGTATCCATTCCCGTCGCCAAACCGCCAATACGCATGTCACTCATAGTGCCACCTCATTTCTAAATCTTCTTGTCTACCATTAATCCTATAAATTCAGTCATCGCCGCATACATATCCAGCATCTTCTTTGCCGGAATTTCCCGGACGATTTCTTTTGAGTTGTTATCCACAATTGTTACATAGTATTCTTTTAATTTTTCATGAAATTGGAATTGAATTGAAGTGTCAGAGGCATTCAGGAATTCATTCACTCCTGTTACGACTTCTTCTACTTTTTCTTTTGTGACAGGCTCTTGTGTAGTAGAATCCCGCCGATCATCCTGCACTTTATGTATTTTTTCTATTTCTTTCGTTTCACTGCTTTGACTAGTAGATATTGATTGAAAAGCCGATGAACCACCTGTCACTTTTTCGATCATGTTCTGATCCTCCTAAGGGTTATATGGGTTATATCGGTTGGAGAAACAGAATTGTTTAGTTATAGAGAGCGTTTAGTGCAGCATTTTGCGAACAACAAAGAGACTCCAGAAATATGAAGTCTCTTAATCAGGTTAGGGGCTATTGGCTTAAATGCTCGAGAGATTGAGCTGAACTGCTTAAAGGCCTCCTATTGAACAAAAACCTTAAGAGATTGAGATAGAACTTCAATTGAATCACCTGGGGTGTAAGAAAAGGAGATTGAAACTGTTTGTCCTGCTTTAACCGATATGTTTTTTTCAGTAGGAAGAATCAGATATTGATTGTGCCAATCAACCATATCCTCACCCTGCGGAACACTCGCTAGCAGATTCTTTGTAATAAACCGGAAAGCATTAAACTCAGCCACTTGTTGAAAGGAAAAAGAAACATGACAAGAATAGGGTTCCACTTCGGCATGATCATAATCAATAATGTGATACACTTCCGGGTTATGGACATCTTGCGTCTCCGGTGAGACTACATATGGTGATTGAAAGAGCGGCACCGGTGCATGATAACCTTCGAAGGAATATTCCTGCAATACCGGCTGGACACCGAGCAAGGTTGCTGAAGGTATCATGACAGGAATTTCACCGAATTTTTCTTTATGATTTTTCCGAAACGCTTCAATTACCTCGACCTGTTTTTCACGCAAAAGAGCACTATGTAACATTTCACAAACTACTATATCGACTGGCTCTGATGGAACCCATAGAGAAGCATCTGCCTCGATCACGTCTACACGGTCTCCCATCCCGTTTTGTTTAATTAGAGCTCTACTTCTTTCTACTAGGGCAGGGTTGAATTCAATAGACTGAACGTTCGCACCTTGTTTGGCAGCGAAAAAGGACAATACTCCTGTGCCGCTTCCTAACTCGACCACTCTATGTCCGGGTTTAACAATTCGTTCAATAGCCGTCTTAAACGCCTGGACTCTATCATGATCAGACAGCATTTGATAATGGTAATGCAAGGGTATGAACTGACCTAATTGATCTTTTTCTTGAGATGACATATTTTCACTTCCTAATCTTTAAGCTTTTGGCAGAAAAGGTATCACTAGTGATTGCAGCAATAGTTCCAGGAATTCCACACTAGAATAAATACAATTAATTCAAACCGTCTTGAATTATACCAAAAAACTTAGTGTGATTAAGGGTTTATATGAAATTCACTATAAAGAAATTATGGAAAATGCAGGTTTTTTCCGGTTAGAGGGACTTCTACCCTAGATAAAAACATTAATGCAGCCTATATTCTACATGCAACTTATAATTAAATTCGTTCCACATATTTCATGGAGTAACTTTGAGGTTCCCTTAAGTTTGCAGGCTATGAAGTTATCTGTTCGTTGAGATATTTGATAAAAGAAAAGAAAAGGTATGTTCGGAGGTGAAGGCGAGAACGATGATTTGAATTTTTTGATATGTTGACAGGAAAGCTCCTAGGCGATGGGTATTTAATCAAACAACCCGGCAGAAAACCACGGCTTCAATTTATTCACTGTGCTAAAGACAGGGAATGGTGTGATCACTGTTTTCGGGAAATTGACATGTACATCCCTCTAACTGGTCCTCATTATAAAAAAGTTAACGATAAAAGAATAGCGGATGGCTACACAGAAGGCTACTATGTTCAATCAAAAACTCATCCCATCATTACCTCACTGGAAGCAATATGGTATAAAGACAGAAAGAAAAGACTACCTTTTGATCACATACATGACTACTTAACTCCATTATCTCTTGCCTGGTGGTATCAAGATGGTTGCCATCTAAAGAAAAAAGGAAATACAGTGCAAAAAATCATCTTCTCTACTGAAAGCTTTACTCCTCATGCAAACCTGCTGCATTGCAAAATGTTAAAAGATAAATTCTGCTTACAATTCTCCACAGATAAACAAAATCGCATAATCTTTTATGATCAGTTTCAAATTCATTACTTCTTACATCTTGTATCCTCGTATATGCATCCTTTCAAAGAAGGAAAACTAAAAGCTCATGCACGTTGCCTCTTTCAACTAAACCCAAAAGGACAACTATCTATTTATCTGAAGAGATTTCTTTAAAATCACCGACATTGGAGATTAATAATGAACTTACCTTTCTGAAAGAGTTATGGGAGATGTATCGTGGGAACAATTTTTATAGTAAGGAGTTATTAGAAAGGGTTTGTGCAATAAAACAGAAGAGGACAAAACCGTATCAGATAGTTGTTAATGAACACGATGTTCGTTTACTTGATTCTCTTAAGAATGAGACCGGCTTGAACTATAGTACACTTGCCAGCTTATGTGTTCTTCAGGGTAATGTTCAATAAAAAGAGAGTTTACCATAACTAGAGCCTTTATAATCTTTGTCCGAGTTACAAAAAATAAAAAATGTAAATATTTGGTGGATGCAGAACCTGTCCCTGTGTCCCTTCAAATGAAAGAGCACTATTTAACTTTACACAATTCGTCTAGCGAGTCATCAATAATCACTGTAAAATTTAGGTGATACCTAAAACCTGTCACTACTTCTCTCTTTGTGCCACAGATTAGTTGGACGATGAACCTAGTCCCTTTGTCCCTATAAGATTTATTCCTAATAAATACATAAATGTAAGTTATAAAAGAAACCCTAGTATTACTAGAGTCCCTTTGAAATCTACTTATTCATGATTATTTCCAGTTTAGTTGCACTTTCGCATTTCATTTTTGCTTCTTCTAAAGTCTCTCCAGAACCATCAACATTAAGTGAGCTGATTGCATAGTAAGGGAATGGTTTACCTTGTTCATGCTTAACCACTATGTTTATAAGTCTTCCTGCTATTTCTTTTTCGTACTCTTCAACGATATTCATTAAAATCACCACCTCAAATGCAAAAGGAGACCCCAGCCGAAGCCAAAGTCCCTTAAAAAATCTAAAATTAACGTAGAAGTTGAAGTACACCTTGTGGGTTTTGGTTCGCTTTTGCAAGCATTGCTTGAGAAGCTTGAGCAAGGATACTTTCTTTTGTTTGGTTCATCATTTCTTTCGCCATCGTGCGAACATTTACTTTCATAAATGACTAGACTATATCTTCACCCTCCAAATTGGTAGGGGCCGGGCACTTCGGATTCACAATGCTGATGTACATTGTTTCACCTACGGATTTCATCACCATAGCTTTCGCCTTAGATGGTTTATCCTAGTCGTTGAACCTTCTCCACTCTTTCGAGACAGGAGCTTGGCTGCTGATTGCCCAATCTTTTCTTTTTTCTAGCCCTCACGTTTACTGTTTCCAGTTGCGTTGTGGCAAGAAAAGCTTCAGGGGTTTCCAGCAATTCACCCGATAATGATCTCTGACCGTTACTAGTCAGGACGACTGTGCTCGTCGCTGCTTAGGCAGCTAGAGCATAATCTACGTCACGGATACGAGATTCCGCAGCAGTTAGGTTTTCAGCAGATGTTCCTAGGTTGTTAATTGTATGGTCTAAACGGTTTTGGTATGAACCTAGCTTAGAACGTTCTTCTGATACATCTTTTATAGCATTATCCAGTACTTTGATTGCAGCTGTAGCTTTATCAGCATCTGTGATATCTAGTGCATACTCAGCTGTTGAACCAGTTGTGTCACTAGCATCAGTTAACTGAGTAGTTGTAAAGGCTGCACCTGTTACACCACCCGCATTTGCTCCACCGGATGAAGTTCCTGATATATCCAAAGATAGCGAACGCATATCTGAAAAAGAAGCTGAGAATTGTTGATCCTGGTTTGCACCGATTTGAATTTGCGCTGCTCCTCCATCAGCTCCAGCGTTAGAGTCAGTTAATTTACTAGAATCACCTGCGGTCATTCTTACAGTATTATTATTAGCATCTGCTCCAGCAAACTCACCGCTCGCTTTAGCTGTAATTGTTAATTCTGTTCCAGAACTTTTCGCAAAATCAAATTGAGCAACTTCTGAATCTGGATTCTGCGCTGCATATAGCTGTAAACCAGCAATAATGTCGTCTGCAGTAGCATCTGCTCCATCAGTTCCTACAGTAATTGTATTACTTGAAACAACTGGAGTTGAACCAGGTACAACAGTTCCACCATCACCCTGGATTGTTATAGCTGTATTACCAAAAGTAAGTTCAAAAGAAGCTGATGTACCATCACCAATTAAAGTGTCTACATCAGATAAAGTATCTTGTTGTTGCTGAACAGAGTTATTAGCGTCTAATGAACCATTTAATACTTTCTTAGTATTAAATTCTGTATCGTTACCAATCCTAGTGATCTCTGAAGTTAATTGGTTCATTTCTTCTTGGAGTGCATCTCTATCATCCTGTGTATTAGTGTCATTAGAAGATTGGACAGATAATTCACGCATACGCTGTAAGATGCTATGGGTTTCATTTAATGCGCCTTCAGCTGTTTGAATCATAGATATACCATCTTGCGCATTTCTTGACGCTTGCTCAAGACCACGAACCTGTGAACGCATTTTTTCAGAGATAGATAAACCAGCAGCATCATCTCCAGCTTTGTTAATACGTAAACCAGATGACAATTTTTCCATAGAATTGTTCATACCGTTATTAGCACTGTTCAACTGACGATAGGTGTTCAACGCAGCAATGTTGTGATTAATTCTCATTGTATAATTTCCTCCTTGAATGTAGAGTCCACATCCTTGTGAACTTCTTTGTTTTAGAGAGTGAAAGGTCGGCCGCCCTTTGTTTCTCTTTACACTATTTATATCGTCAGGAGATTTTGGTTTTTAATAGTTTTTGAAAAAATTTTTATTGATTTTTCGAGAGCAGCGAGAACAGGTTGTCTACTCCTTGTGATGCTTCTGCATTTTCGTCTTGGATGGATAGGTAGATTTCTTTGCGGTGGATATCTATATTTTTCGGAGCTTCAATACCCAGCTTGATTTGGTCTCCCTTTATGCTCAGAACCGTGATTTCAATGCCATCGCCAATTTTAATAGCTTCTCCTGTTTTTCTTGTCAGTACAAGCATCGTCTCACCCCTTCACAGCTTGTATTGTTGTAAAGATGAAATGCTTAGTTTTGTAATCTGTTTCGTTGAGGATGACTTGCTTCCCTTTTTTGTTTTTCGTGTTTAAGATCAATGGCGCCTGCAGGTTTGCTGTTGTTTCTGTTATTGGATCTTTTACGGTTAGTATGGACAGGATCTTCACGTTTTTTTCCTCTTTTAAGCTCAATAGTTCCACGGTTGAGTTACTTAGTGTAAAGTCATAATCTGCAAAAAACTGAAAAGGATCACTGACTACAAAGCCCAGTTCGTCTGTTTTGGTAGATTGCAGCACCGAAAACCCATCAATCTGTTCTAGCGGCAAGATGACGAATTGTGTTTCTTCGAGAAATCCAGGAACTCCGCTTTCAAAAGTCCATATATCTTCTTGACTGATGTCTATTTCACCATGGTACTTCGTAAATATTTTCATAACACACATTCCTTCTATTAGATTTCTTGTTCATAATTGATGCCGACAAATTTTAGTCCTTCAAAATCAATATCCAGAGTTTGATGTTGTTTTAATCTGACATCAACTTGGGAACTCACATGTTCTATAATTGGTTTTTGAACTCTCGTATTATTGATTACCTCTTGAGGATGTGCATTTATTTTCACTGAGGAAGGGTCATATTGAATCTTGACACTTCCATACCTCGGTATCCATCCTATATTAAATTCATACTGAGGTGGTTCTCCATTACGTTTGGCTTGAGACGCAATTGCTCCACCACCGTTTTCAATCCTCATCAATTCATCACCGTCTTGAGCAGCTGAGCCTGTTGCTTCCAATGCAGCTTGCTGCCCTTCTTGAGCATTCTCTTCAGCCATTCGAAAAACACTTTTGATGTTCATGTCTGCCCATGCTTCTGTCTGGTCGATCGTTAACCTGCCTGGAGTCGTTTCTATGTCCAGTACAGCTTTTGGCTGCTGGATATCAAGCTGGGCTGGAAGCTGCTCGATTTCCATTCTGCCCGGTCTAGTTTCGATTGTGATGCTCGCGGGTGAGGATTGCAAGCGGATTTGCGGAAAGTTCATAGGTACACCTCCAAAATAAAAAGGACTGACCCCAAGGTGACAGTACACCTTAAAGGGTCAGTCCCT
The DNA here is from genome assembly GCF_008180615.1 of Rossellomorea vietnamensis. Taxonomy (GTDB): domain Bacteria; phylum Bacillota; class Bacilli; order Bacillales; family Bacillaceae_B; genus Rossellomorea; species Rossellomorea vietnamensis_D. The sequence goes on along the minus strand of NZ_VTEH01000004.1, from coordinate 165,197 downwards.
CAGCGTAATTTATCTTAAGAAATCCATCAGAGTTGGCTGGATGATTCTGGCTCCCACTCCAAGCGCCGCTCTGTGAACACTTTCCTGGGTTTTTAAATCTGTGATGACTCGTTCAATGTCTGCATCTTCATTATCTGATAGCACCCGGCTTGCAGTGATTTCCTGCTGCATGAGACGGTCATCTACCATTTCCAGACGGTTGTAACGAGCGCCCAATTCAGAACGTTCTGCAGAAAGCTTGTCCATGACCCCATCTAGTTTTCCAAGTTCCTCATCCAGCGTTGAAGTGTCGCCACTTTCTAAAGCCCTTTGAATGTTGTGGACAGTGTCAAACATGTCCTGGCTGAACACATTGTTTGGGTTCACATTTGCTTTAAGAGATACACCTCGTGAGACTTCAATATTGTAGCTATCGATAGCACCGTCAGCAAGATTGGGTGCTACCTGAGGAGCGGTTTCGCCTCCAGTTCCTTTGTCAGCAATTGGTGACCTGCTGACATCCGTTCCGTGGAATATGTAGCGTCCGGCAACCTGGGTATCTGCTGTATTTACAAGGTCTTGTTTAATCTGGTCGATCTCTTTGGCAACCGCTTTTCGATCCTCTGGACTCATTGAGCCATTCTTACCTTGAATCGTCAATTCCCGGACACGCTGCAGGCCCTGATTAGCTTGATCAATTCCGGCTTCAGAGTTTTCCATCCAAAGGTAGAGCTCGGAAAGGTTTCGCTTATACTGCTCGATCCCTGTGAGGTTGGAGCGGTAAAACATCCCTTTCATCGCAACGACCGGGTCGTCGGATGGATTTGTGATTTTTTTGCCTGTTGAGAGCTGGTCCTGCAGCTTGCCCATTCTGTTATAAGATGAACTCATATTTCTCATAGAGTTAGAGGTCAGCATACTTTGTGTTACGCGCATATTCGTTCACCATCCTTATCTTAGCATGCCGTTGATGATTTTATCGAGCATCTCATCCTGCAGTGTGATCATCCTTGCAGAGGCATTGTAAGCGTGCTGAAATTTGATCATGTTCGTCATTTCTTCATCCAGCGAGACGCCGCTGACAGACATCCTTCGTTCTTCAACTGCCTGCCTGAGAGTGTCACTGTTGTTGGTCAGTCTGACTGCTTCCTGGGAAGTAACCGCCATTTCACCGATAACACCTTCGTAGTAATTTCGGAAGTCTGCTTTTTCGCCGCTTCCTGTTTTATATTCGAAGGCAGTGTTGATTACATCTGCAAGCTTTAGGACGACAGAAGAGTCGCCGGCTGTTGCCTTGGCAGGGTCTGTTCCGTCTGCAGATGCTATATGATCTAGGTCATCCTGGACGACTTTTGAAATTCCGATTCTGCTGGCAAAGCCTTCTCTTGAACCGAGGTGATTTGTCAGAGGGTCTTCTTCATTAGCTAGAGGCTCGCCGTTTGTGCCTTGTTTCGGATCTACAAAGAAAACATTCTTCACATTTTCTTCTGCTTTAATTTCGTTTATTCCCATTCCATTTGCATGAATTTCATTGAATTCTTTTGCGAATGTATAAGCAAGGTTGTCCAGTTCGGAAAGCATATCGGTATAGACGCCTGTTGTCTCACCTTCTGAGGAATCCTGATAACCGTACATTTCCATTAGGCCTTTCAGTTTCCCTTGAGAAGTGAACTTTTCCGGGCTGACTTCCATGGTGCCTACCTTCACTTTACTGATAGCTCCATTCGGGCCTTCCGCTTCCAGTTTAAGGGTATTGGCACCGCCCGCTCCGACAAGGATTGCAGATGCCGATCCATTCTCATTCATCAGTTTGACAGTCGCCTGTCCGTCTGCGATATCAAGTGCTCCGCCGCCGCTAGATTTGTATGTAACCTGAATATCAACAATTTTGGAGAGTTCGTCTACCAGGCGGTCACGTTCATCATAGAGATCATTCGGAAGGTAGCCATGCGGTTCGACGTCCCCGATTCTTTTGTTGAGATTATCAATTTGCCTTGTCATCGAATTAATTTGGTTTTCAGTCACATCTATCTCATTTTTCAAATCAGTCCGGATGCTTGATAGAGATGAAGAAACATAGTTGAAGGTTTCAGCCACTGCGACACCACGCTGGCGCACTACTGAACGGGCACCGGAGTTGGTTGGGTTGACGGCTAGATCCTGAAGCGACTGCCAGAACATGTCCATCGTTTTAGACAAGCCGGAATCTGATGGTTCATTCATGACTTCTTCCATTTTCTTCATCGCTTCCATTTTGTTTTCCCAATAACCGAGTTTATTGTTTTCTCCGCGGTACTGAACATCGAGGAATTTTTCGCGTACACGCTGAATGGATCCCGCTTCCACCCCTGTTCCCATTTGACCGGGAATTTGCGGACGGTTGATGGCGGGTGAAGGATATGGTTCGGTCTGTTCGAAGTTTACCCGCTGGCGAGTGAATCCCGGTGTATTGGCGTTGGCAATATTGTGTCCTGTTGTGTGCAGGGCTCCCTGCTGGGTGTACATCCCCCGCTTGGCGGTTTCAAGCCCCATAAAAGTGGAACGCATGGTGTGGCCTCCGTTTCAAATCTTTTTCTCTCATTAAGCTTTGGAATCAAACATGGACTTTCCGGCTGCCTGCCTCTTATTACCGGCTGGACGGCTGTAGTTGGTCTGCTCGGACTGGGGCTGCAGCATTGATAAATTCATGTTGACGAACTGAAGAGATTGATAGACAAGCTTTTGGTTCAGTTCGTTCTGATTTTTTAGTTTGACTGTCAGCTCCAGGAGTTCTTTCTTCTTTTCTTTGAACTCTTTTTGTACAGCTTCATCAGCGTGTTCAATGACCTGTGCCAGGCTTGGTGACTCTGTGTGGATTCCTTTTTGCAGTAGGAATTCCGCTGCAAGCTTTTGGCGCTGCATCTCCAGTGTATTGATCGCTGAAATATGATTTTGTTCTTTTTTTATAAAATCATTTAAGGCTTCCGTATCGCCCTTTTTGATGAAGTCTGTTTTTTCCAAGGAGAGGTCATACAGGCTGCGGTGTAAGGTATATATTTTTTCTAATGTGCTTAAAAGCTGTTCTGCTTGCATGGGACTCTCTCCTTTATATTAATTGCGATAAAAATTGATCAGCCCTTTAGCAATCTTTTGCGGGTCTGGTTTGTAGTTGCCGTTTTCGACACTGATTTTCAGTTCCTCCACCTTCGCTTGTCTTTCTTTCACAAGTTTAGATGTTCCCTGCATTTCCTTGGCCGCAGAAGAGATTTCAATTTTGTCAGCTTTTTGAAGGTTTGTTTTAGCTGCTTGATCGACTTTATTCATCTGGCGCTTATAAGGGTTGATTCCTGAATTATTTATGTTATTGATTTTCATGAGGCTTCCCTCGCTTTCTTTTTCCGCTCAAGTCTTCTATCCATTATATCGGACGGGGGCGGGATTTGTTTAGTATTTACACTGTGGGTGTTTCTTCCTATTTTGAATAATAGGTAGATTGCTGGTCTTTATTTTTCTTTTCTTGGAATGCGTTCTCAGCGGCAAGTTTTTGCAGATCCTGTGTCAGATTACTTGTGCACTCGTCGCAAAGCTTCGCCTTCGGTATTATCTTCCCGCAATTATCACATGGATAACCCATGTTCGGGAAATGAGCAGGCTGTAATCGTTTTTTACGTACCCATTTATGAATCAATTTTTCTCTAACTCCGATGACTTCCACCACACGTTCGATTGAAGCTGCACGGTTTTCTCGCTTTCTTAAAAACGCATAAACCTCTTCAAACTTTTTTTCTTCTTCTCTAAAGCATTTATCGCATGTATCTTTAAACATATTTTTTACATATAGTCCGTTGCATTCTGGACAATTCATTAGTTCTGACATGGTCCTTCCACCTCTCGTGATTGCTCTCTGCTACTTATATCGGCAGGGCAGCGGGACTGTTTAGCTTTATCAGCCCCTTGCGAGCGTCAGGGAGCTCACTTGCTTTGCCCCAGCTTGTTTCAAGCATTGGGCCGCGTGGCGGAGGGTGGTGCCGGTGGTGTAGATGTCATCGATGAGGAGGATGGATTGGTTGGTGATGTTTGGTTGATCGGGAGACAAGTCGAAAACCGTTTCGCTGTGGATACGTTCCTGGCGTGATTTTTTGGATTGTTTTTCAGAGTGCTTGCGGATGAGCAGGTGCTGGGTTTGGAGGCCGGCTTCTTTTGCTATGGCTTCTGATTGGTTGAAGCCTCGTTCTTGGAGCCGCTCTGGGCTTAGCGGTATCGGGACGATGAGACTTGTGTTCATTGCTGAGGCGGCTTCTTTGATGCTTGCGGAGAAGGCTTTTGCCAGAATATAGTCCCCTCGGTATTTGAATCTCGCCAGGTATGATTTCAGGTATTCATTATATAGAAGAAGCGAGGTGTTTTTTGTGAGAACTCCACTCCATTGGGGATCCCGCTCCCACCTTGTGCAGTCGAGGCAGATTCCTTCTTTTATGTGATGTGGTTCTAAGAGGGAAAGCGGGCGGGAACAGGTGCGGCATCTCTCTCCAGTTATGGATTGGAGCTGTGATTCGCATTTTCCGCAGAGCCAGCGTTCTTTTGGTGTGAACAAAAACGAATTCCATGTCATGTGGTACTCGATTTCACTGTGGCAGTCGAGACAATGGGTATTCATGCGTCTAACAGTCCCCTTTTTGCTCCTTGCCGGTTCATTTCTTTTATATGGTGAACGGATTTTATCATGGAGCGGGTTTTTCCGTAATGAAAGAACGTGATGTCTCCTGTTGGATGCTCTGCGCTTCTGCCGGCACGCCCTGCGATTTGGACGAGGGCGCTTTCTGTGAAGATTTCTTCCTCGGCTCCCATAACGGCGACATCGATATTCGGGATGGTCACTCCTCTTTCCAGGATGGTGGTGGTTAGTAAAATGGGAATCTCTCCGTCTCTCATTCTTTGAACTTTTTCTTTTCGTTCGGGATCTTCTGCGTGAACTGATAGGATATCAGGGTGTATTTTTTGAAAAAGAGGCAGTGCTTTTTCCATGGTTGTGACGGACGGCAGGAAGATGAGTGCTTTTTTGTTTGTTGTGATTCTCTTTTCAGTCCATTTTTTTATGGGAAGTGCGAGTTTTCCTTTTTCCAGAGCGGCTTTCCAGTTTCCTCCCCACTGTAGTGCGGGAACCGGCAGAGGGTGTCTGTGGTATCTTGCCGGGATGGTGACGTGATTTCTTTTTCCCCGGGAACATTCTCTCTGCAGGGCTCTGTTGGGAGTGGCGGTAAGGTAAATGAGAGATGACGTTGGTTTTCGGGCTTTTTCGACAGCGTACTGCAGGGTTTTATCGAAGGAGTAAGGAAAGGCATCAACTTCATCGACAATGAGGGTGTCGAAGGCTTCTTTGTACCGATAGAGCTGGTGGGTGGTCGAGAGGACGAGCTGGGAGTACTTGTGCCGGTCGTCGCTTCCTCCGTAAAGGGCGATAGGATGGGCTTCCGGGAAAACTTTTCTCAGGCGGGGAGCGAGTTCCAGGATAACATCGGTTCTTGGAGTGGCGATGCAGACTCTTTTTCCCGTTTTTAATGCTTGATGGATGCCGTGGAACAGCACTTCTGTTTTACCTGCCCCGCATACCGCCCATACCAGAAGGTCGGTGTTTCCTTGAATGGCTGCTGCGACTTTATCGGATGCCGTTTGCTGTCCTTGCGAAAGGGTTCCTTTCCATTGCAGAGAGTCGATGGTGGTGTTTTGCGAAGGTCCGGTCCATTGTATGAGCGGAGTGCACTGGGAGACCCGCCCCATCATGATGCATTTACGGCAGTAGGTGCATTGCTCGTTGCAGCGGCTGCAAGGGAAACTGGCGAATAGTGACTGGTCCTGATTTCCGCAGCGAGTGCATTGTGGGTTGGTTTTTAGAAGCTGGATTCCTTTTGAATATGAGATGTGACCATTTTCGTAGTGAGTTTGGATTTCTTCGAGTGTGTGGGGAATTTCGTCCAGGAGGAGGGCTTTTCCTTCTAAAAGGAATTGAAGATCTGGGTTGAGTGTAAATGTGAGGTTTGGGGAAAGATTGCCGGGTAAGTTTGCAAGGGCTTCAGGGGGGATTTTTTCATTATCATAGTGAAATCTCAAGAATATCACTCCTTTCTATTGTTATATTCTCTTCTGCGGGAGAGATTCCTGCCAGGCGCCTCTAGGTGTTATTACTTTTATTGAAACTATTTTTATATTAAAATCGTCTAACTGGTACAGATTAGGTCCTTAGCACTAAATCATTATGTTTATCGCGGGCAGCAAGGAGAGGACGAAGGTGACAGGACACACAGTAGTTACAGTTTTATATTTGTCAGTATCGTTGATTTGGCTGGCGACAAAAGGACGTTCATTAATTGAAAGAAATAGCGGGTATTTAATTCCAATTATGGTTTTTGGCATAGGATCCGGGATGATGATTCTTGAACCAAGTCATTCAAAGGACCGGGAAGGGATTGGCGCTTTGACTTACGGATTGGTTGTTACGGGAATAAGCCTCATTGGCTTTTTGATAGTTTTCATTCTCGAGCAGATAAAGAGGCGTAAGGGCTGATCAGGTATGGCTAATCATTTCATCTGACTCTAATGTTTTAAAAGAATAATTACAGGAGAAATAAATGTCCATCATCAACTATATAATCAGGGTATGCTGCTACACTAACGGGAATAGTATAAATTATAAACAAACCAATATGACTCATTAGGAAAGCATTACATAAGTGGAACAGCAGCCACTATGATACGCTTTTGGAGGAAAAAAGGATGAAAAATCCAATGGGGACCCTATACTTTTTCTGCGGAAAAATGGGCGCGGGAAAGTCAACTAAATCAAAGCAGCTGGCGAGCGGAAAAAATGCTGTTCTTTTGTCTGAGGATGAATGGCTTTCATCCCTTTATCCCAATCAGATAACATCATTTGAGGACTATCTAAAATTCTCATCGCAACTTAAACCGTTAGTGAAAAAGCATGTCCAAAACATATTAAGGGCCGGTACAGATGTAGTGATGGATTTTCCAGCTAACACTCCGAAACTGCGAAAGTGGTTTTATGATATAGCGTCAGAGGTCCCTGCTAGTCATCAACTGATTTTCCTTAATCTGAACAACGAGCAATGCTTACATCACATTTCTATAAGACGCAATGAACAACCCGAAAGAGCAGCTTTTGACACAGAAGAGATGTTTTTTCATGTTACTAAATTTTTTGAAGCACCCAAAGCTTCTGAGGGTTTAAATATTTTGGAGTATAGTAGAGAAGAATAATAAACAGTTTAGAACAGTAGAAAGAACAGATGATTACATAATTAAAAACGCAGAGGCGACTCTGCGTTTTTCTGTAGTCCTTACTTAACAAATAACAATGCTTCATTATTGGATTCGTTACATTCTTCTCGACCAGCCCATTCCCATCGAACCTTCGCCAAGATGGGTTCCAATGACGGGGCCGAAGTAGCTGACAGAAAACTCAACGTCAGGGTATTGCTGCTGCAGCTCGTCCTTCCATTGGTGCGCTTCCTCTTCACGGTTGGCATGGATGATGACGGCCTGCATAGGATAGCCTTTTTCAACTTCTCTTCCTAGCATTTCGACGATTCTCTTCATCGCTTTTTTGCGTGTCCGGATTTTCTCGAATGGAACAATGACTTTATCCTGAAAATGAAGCAGCGGCTTGACTTGCAGCAGGCTGCCGATGATGGCCTGCGCTGCAGATAACCGTCCTCCGCGCTGCAGATGCGCCAAGTCGTCGACCATGAAATAGGCGTGAACGGTAGTTTTCATTTCATGCAGTTTTTCAATGATTTTTTCAGGATCCATTCCCTCGGCTGCGAGCTGGGAGGCATAAATCGGGTAAAACCCCTGGATCATGCAGCTGATTTCTGAATCGAAAGGGAACACTTTGATCCCTTCGACCATATCGCCTGCCTGGATGGCACCTTGATAGGTTCCGCTGATGCCGCTTGAAAGATGAATGGAAATGACAGCATCATAGTCTTTTGCCAGGTCTTCATACAGTTCGACGAAGCTTCCAAGTGAAGGCTGTGAAGTGGTCGGAAGCTTCTCTTCATTCTTGACTTCCTGGTAAAAATCGCTTGCAGAAATATCAATTTCCTCGCGGTACGTTTCGCCGCCGAGAATCACGCTCAGCGGAATCATTTTAATATTATATCGGTCACGCAATTCTTTGGGGATGTAGGCGGTACTATCCGTAACAATTGCAGTTTTCATTAAATTACCTGCCTTAACTTTTATTTTATCGGACGGGCCGATAACTTGTCTTCCTTCAATCTATGTATAGAACTCATTTTATATGAAAAAGGAATGGATTGCATTACTATCTGAGAAAAAACCTCTTTACCTCTCTAAAGCAGTAAAAGGGACAGTCCCCTTTTGCGCGTTAAAGCGTGATAGGGGACTGTCCCTTTTAGTACGGCCGCACTATGAAGAGCATATTAAATTTTAAACCTTTGCACTCTATCCTCGAGTTCTTTGGCAAGCTTGAATAATTCTTTTGCGTTTCCGCTTACCTCTTCCATGACGATAGAAGATTGTTGTACTGTTGCAGCTGTTTCTTCAATTCCTGCCGCAGATTCTTCAGAAATGGAGGATATATATTCTATCGCTTCTTTCATTTGAAGATTTTGTTCTGTGACAGTCATAAGGTTTTTGGTTATGACCCTGATATTATCATCCATGGCTGTGATGGATTCCCCAAGATCAGCGAAGTTTTCCTGTGTTTTTTCAACTGTCTTCGTTCCATTTCTCACCTGTTGATAATCCTGATGAAGAGATGCCCCAATCTCTTTCGTTTCTTGTTGAATTCCATCGACAATATGAGTGATTTCTACCAAAGAGTGAGAAACTTCTTCAGCAAGCCTTCTCACTTCTGCCGCCACAACAGCGAACCCTCTTCCGCTTTCTCCTGCTCTCGCTGCTTCGATGGCTGCATTCAGTGCAAGAAGATTTGTTTGCTCCGATATGCCTTGAATGACTTTGACGAAATGGGAGATTTGTTCTGTTTTAACATTAAGAGAATCTATTTTTTTTACAGAGGATCGGACTCCCCGGTAGATGGTCTTCATTTGCTGAACAGATTCAGCCATAAGTTCATAGCCTTGAGTTGATTGTTCTGCCACTCTATCCGAGTCACTGCTGACCTTTTTCCCTAATTCATTTGTTTCCCCGATGGCTTGAGAGAGCATCAGCATTCTTTCTCCAAGATCATTGGTTGACAGCACCTGGCCATCCATACCGCCGGAAAGCTCATTCATAGTGGCTGCCACCTGTTTGCTGCCTTCCTTTACTTCGGAGGAAAAATGAGATAATTCATTGCTTCTATTAGTAACTGTGTGGGACACTCTCAGGATATCAGCCGCCATTGACCGCAGGCTGTTTTTCATAGAATTGACTGAGATGCTCAGCTGCCCAATCTCATCCCTTCCTTGATAGGTAAGATCCTCAGCTTGAAGGTTTCCTTCTGCAATTCGATTGGATGCTTCCACTACTTTTTTTAAGCTCCTGGAAACCAAACGATTGATCAGAATTGTTAGTGTTATACCTGTAAAAATGGATACAGCTACAGAAAGAAACAGAATGGTTTTGCTGCTTCCTATGTTTGCAAAAGTCATGGAAATGGCTTCTTCTTTACTCTCTTCAGCGGTATCTTTTAAAAGCTGCAGTTTCTCGAGGGCATATTGCCTTTGAATATCTATTTTCTTCAGCACAGCATTAATGGCAATTGTCTTTTCCGAATTCACTGCGGGAATGAGCTCCTCATAAAAAAGGGCATTCAATTCCTTATCATTCTTGATCACTTCCTGAAACAGCTTTTTCTCCTTAGTACTCTTCATTTCCCCTGTAACCTGCTGTTCAAGTTGGTTAAATTCTTTTTCACGCGCTTCATACTCTTCTATTAGGCTGGGTTCCGGATCTCTGGCATAATCCAGGAAACGGATGGTCTTAGAACGGTAAAGACTTCCCATTTCCGTCATGGCCGCTGCCCGGCTGCTTTTCTCATCCATATGCTTAATATTTTTTTCCATAGCGTTGAATTGTAAAAAGATAATGATGGCTGAAGCTAAAAATAATGCAGTCGTAATGGACACAGTAATGATGTATTTATCACCGATTTTTGTGTTTCGCCAAAATTTCTTCATTTCTCCTCCTGTAATTTCTGCTATTTTTATAGGACTATTTAATTATATAAAACCTTTAAAGGTTTTCGAGCTCATTAACAGAAAGAGAACTGAACCTTAACACTATTTTTACACAGGAGTGGTTTATTGCTTTAAAGCAGTGAAAGGGACAGTCCCCTTTTGCGCGTTAAAGCGCGATAGGGGACTGTCCCTTTTATGAATAATCTCTTAATCAAACGTTTGATTAAGAGGTTGAAACTATTGCTGTACAGCGGTTTTCCCTGCTTTATCCCGCCTCTTCCCTTTTCGTGATGACAGGAAGACGCCTGCAAAAATAATGATCAACCCAAGGATGAGGTTCGAGGTGATGGGTTCTCCCAGCAGGACGAATCCCCATACCATAGCCGAGGCTGGAATCAAATAGGTGACCGTTGAAGCAAATTCCGGGCTTCCTTTTGTCAGCACATAGAAAAAGAGAAGGGCCGCCACTCCTGACCCGAAACAGCCCAACCCGATGATGGACAAGAGAATTTCCATATCGAGAAGTGCGTTCCATTCGATTCCTCTCGTGAACATCATTCCGACTAGTCCGGTTGCCATTCCGACAAGCAGCTGAAAAGTGGAAATGGCGACCATACTCACTCCTTGTAACGCCCGTCTGGTGTACTGTCCGGCAAAGCCATAGCAGACCGTCGCGAGGAGCATCGTACCAATCCCTATAAAATTAGAGGAGAACAACCCGGCAACCTGGAAATCCATCAGCACCAGGATGCCAAGAAATCCGACCACGATCCCCATCCATTGGAAACCGGTTAGAACAACTGAAAAGAGAGCGAACCCGATGAGCGCTGTCCATAATGGAGTCGTCGCATTCAGGATAGATGCCGTGTTGCTGTTGATCTGGGTTTCGCTCCAGGCAATCAGTGACCACGGAAGACCTGCGTTGATGAGCCCGACGATGAACAGCTTGCCAATCGGCAGCGGACCCCTTTGCTTTTTTCTCCGGTTTCTTATAAAAAGCGGCAGCAGTATCAAAAGACCCGCCAGGCACCGCAGGAAGGTCGTTCCCCAGACACCGGCCGGGTCGACGATAACTTTGATAAACACAAATGAAAGGCCCCAAATTAAGCTGAGGGTGATGAGGGCCGCGTACAGTCTTGCCATGTGTATTCCTTCTTTCTATCTATGATCTTCTATCAAATTAAAAGTCTAACTCTTGCACCCATAACCTACTCCTTGATACATGTATTTCTCTCCAAGCTCTATTTTATGTACTTGCAGCTCGCTTCTGAGATACATATCTTCCTTTCAAAACTTCAACTCATGTATCTACAACTCATGTATCCACTTCTCGCTTCTGGATACATATCTCCCTCGCAAATCTACAACTCATGTACCCACATCCCGCTTCTGGGTACATATCTTCATCATAAAACTACAACTCATGTATCCACTTCCCGCTTCTGAATACATATCTCCCTCGCAAATCTACAACTCATGTATCCACTTCCCGCTTCTGGATACATATCTCCCTCGCAAATCTACAACTCATGTACCCACATCCCGCTTCTGGGTACATATCTTCATCGTAAAACTACAACTCATGTATCCACATCCCGCCTCTGGATACATATCTTCCTCGCAAATGCCCAACTCATGTATCCACATCGAGCCTCTGGATACATATCTCCCTCGCAAATCTCCGACTCATGTATCCACAGCTCGCTTCTGGATACATATCTTCATCGTAAAATTACAACTCATGTACCCACAACCCGCTTCTGGATACATATCTTCATCGCAAAACTACAACTCATGTACCCACATCTCTCCTCTGGATACATATCTCCCTTGCAAAACCTCCACTCATGTATCCACAGCGCGCCTCTGGATACATATCTTCCTCGTAAAACTTCAACTCATGTATCCACAACTCGCCTCTGGGTACATATATCCCTCGCAAAACTTCAACTCATGTATCCACAACTCGCCTCTGGGTACATATATCCCTCGCAAAACTTCAACTCATGTACCCACAACTCGCCTCTGAATACCTATCTCTCTCGCAATACGCCCACTCATGTATCCACAACTTATGTATAGAGAGCACTATACTAAGTTCCGATTAAAATTTTCACTTTTCAAAGCAATAACTTAACTATGACTCTTCTATTAAGAAATAAACTCTTCTCATCATACAATATTCAGAAGTAAATGACTGCCATTTTTACTCTTGAGTAAGATTCCTATTCCTCTTCCTTTTCCTTCGACAAAAACCAACAAAAACCGGGTGGTGACTGTCACCAAGAAAGAGCATAAATAAAAAACCCGGCAAGGTTTCCCCCACCGGATTTTCCTATAGAACTATCAAACCTCAAACTTACGGATCAGCACATCCAGCTTATCTGCGAGGTCATTGAGGCTTTCTGCGTTGCGCGCAACCTCTTCCATGACACTCGTCGACTGCTGCACGGTTGCTGAAGTTTCTTCAACCCCTGCAGCGGACTCTTCAGAGATCGATGCAATGTTTTCGATAGATTCATTCATCTCTGAGCCTTTGCTGTTGATTTCAACCAGGTTGTGAGAAATCCTGTCAATGTTGTTCACCATGGATGAAATCTGATCGCCAAGGGCTGTCAGGCTGTCCTTCGTTCTTTCAATGCTTTCCGTTCCGCTTCGCACTTCTGTGTAGCCGTCATTCAGTGAAGCGGCAATGGTATTGGATTCACTTTGAATTCCGTGAACCACTTTGGAGATTCCTTCAAGAGACTGCGACACTTGGACGGCGAGCTTCCTGACTTCCTCCGCTACAACCGCGAAACCTTTTCCGCTTTCTCCAGCACGCGCTGCTTCAATCGCTGCGTTAAGTGCAAGCAGATTTGTTTGGTCTGCGATGCCCTGGATGACATTGACCAGGCTGGAAATCTCATTAGAACGGGTTTTAAGCGTTTCTACTTTTTCAACAGAATTTTCAACGACTGTGTAGATTTTCTTCATTTGCTCTACTGACTGCGACATCAGCAAGGAGCCTTCTTCTGCTTTTGACAGAACCACTTTGGATGATTCGCTGACTTCCTGTCCGAAGCGGTTGGATTCTTCCACGGCTTTTGTAAAACTCATCATCATTTCATTGAGTTCTGAAGCTGAGTTTGCCTGCTGGTCCGATCCTGCCGAAAGATCCTGCATCGTGACAGCGATCTGTGAGCTTCCTTCTCTCACTTCAAGTGAAGATTGAGAGAGGGTCGCACTTTGCTCTGTAACGGTTTCGGATACTTTTCGCATATCCCTGACCATGGACGCCAGGTTGTTTTTCATGTTATTGATCGCCAAGCTCAGCTGGCCGACTTCATCTTTTCCTAAGTAGGTCAGTTCGTCCGCGTTTAGTTTTCCTTCAGAAATTAAATTGGCTGTTTTAACAACTCGGTTTAGGCTGCTGGAAATCATGCGGTTGATGATTAAAAGAATTGCGATGCCCAGAACGGCTGATACAATAATTGCGGCAATCATGATGATTTTGCTTCCACTGATTCCGTCATATGCTTCATCCAGCGCTGCATCCTTGTTAGCCATTACGATGGCCCTGAGTTCATCAAGTTTCAAGACTGTGTTAGGCGCGATGATTCCTGCTTTTTTCAGGGTAGTTTCTAAAAGAACGGTTGAATTCATGTCGACACTTGGTACTACCTCATCGCGAAACAGGGTATTAAGCTCCTTGTCGCTTTCAGATATGAAGCTGAACAACTGTTGTTCCTTTTTCGTTTTCATTTGGGAAGATAACTCTTTTTCAAAGGTACTGAACTTTTCAGCCTGACTGTTGAAATCCTCCACGATCTGCGGGTTTTTCTCATTGGCGTAGCGCTGCAGCAGCAATGCCTTATCCCTGAAGATGCTTCCCATTTCTGTCAGCTGCACGGAACGGACGTTGCTGACATCGACCTTTTCGATATTATCCTGGATTTTGTTGAATTGCATAAATATAATGACAGATGAAATCAAAAAGAGAACGATTGTGACGTTCAAGGCCATGATGTACTTCTGGCCGATTTTCATGTTTTTCCAAACGCTCAGACCAGTGAATAAGCCCCCTGCCTTTATCGCTTTCTTCGGTTTTTCTTCCCCGCTCTTAGGTTTTCGTTTGAACTTGCTCCCCAGTTTCTTCATCTCCCGACCCCTCACTTATGTAATTAAGACTGTGATAATAGAACTAGTATTAGTGCTAAATAGAGCCCTCCAGAAAATAGAGAAGGACACTAAACGAATTGTCTTACTAATTATTTCGACAACTTTCACAGAATTTACATAAGCTTTACGAAATTTCTTAAACTTTTTCACCTAAACGCTTCAACGCTTTAAAGCGCGAATAGGGACTGTCCCTTGCACTGCTTTAAAGTGCTAAAACACTAAAAGGGACTGTCCCTTTTAGTGCGGTGGCGCACTAAAGAGACAGTCCCCGTTGGTTTATGAGTGTTTTCTCTGAAATTCACTGATAGCTTCGTATTCGCTTTCGAGCAGCCTTGGAATCCGGATGAAGATGGGCATGAGCTCGCGGTAGATTTCGGATGCTTCTCTGTTCGGCTGGTGAGAATGGACAGACCCGACCATTTCACTGACGACGTTCAGAGAATCCACTTCGCCCTGGCCGTACATTCCGAGTACGACGGCACCCAGGCAGGAGCTTTCGAAACTTTCTGGCACGCTGACTTCTCCGTCGAATATGTCTGCAAGCATCTGTCTCCACAGAGTCGAACGGGCAAAGCCGCCAGTTGCCTGGATCTTCGTTGGCGTCCCGATCAGTTCCTCCAGCGCAAGAAGCACACTGTAAAGATTCATGACGATTCCTTCAAGAACCGCCCTGACCATATGTTCTTTTTTGTGATGCATACCAAGCCCAAAGAATGACCCGCGGGCATTGGCATTCCAAAGAGGTGCCCTTTCACCTGCCATATACGGGTGGAACAGCAATCCGTTCGACCCAGCAGGGATTTTATCCGCAATATCCGTCAGTACTTCATACGGATCTTTGCCGAGGCGTTTCGCTACTTCAACCTCTGCCCACGCCAGCTCGTCACGGAGCCAGCGGAAGATCATGCCTCCATTATTAACCGGTCCTCCGATTACCCAATGGTTTTCCGTCAGCGCATAACAGAAAATCCGGCCTTTTGGATCGGTAACCGGACGATCGGTGACAGCACGGATGGCTCCGCTTGTTCCGATGGTCACAGCCACAACGCCAGGCTCAATTGCGTTGACTCCAAGATTGGATAAAACACCGTCACTTGCTCCGACTATGAATGGCACGTCTTCAGGCAGCCCCATCATTTTTGCGAATTCTGCCTTCAACCCTGAGAGCGGATGTGTCGTCGGCACCGGCTTGGAAAGCTGATCCGGGGTAACTCCTGCGATTTCCAGTGCCTCTTTGTCCCAATCGAGATTCTCCAGATGGAACATTCCCATGGCAGAGGCGATTGAGTAATCGACAACATACTCGCCGAACAGGCGGTGAAAAACAAATTCTTTGATTCCGATCATTTTATTTCCTGCTGCCAAAAGCTCCGGCTGGTCTTCTTTTAACCAGGCCAGTTTGACAAGAGGTGACATTGGATGGATCGGCGTACCTGTACGTAAATAAACTTCGTGTCCGTTCATTTCATTTTTAATTTTATCTGCCCAGGCGGCACTTCGGTTGTCTGCCCAGGTAATGGAATTCGTCAAAGGCTGGCCTTCGCCATCCACCACGATCAAGCTGTGCATCGCAGAACTGAAGGAAACAAAACGGATGTCCTCGCCGCTGACACCGCCTGTTACCATGCTTTCTTTGATGACCGTTAGTACTGCTTGAAAAATTTCTTCCGGATTCTGCTCGGCTGTACCGGGAACCGGGGTATGCAGCGGATATTCGACGCCGAAGCGGCTGACTGCCTTCCCTTTTTCATCAAAAACGACTGCTTTTGTACTTGTTGTCCCTATATCAACGCCAATATAATAATTTGCCATGTTAAAAATCCTCCTGTACGCAGAAAAGGAAGAGGCGATTGCTCGCCCTTCCTTTTACCTAATTGATTATATTATTATGCTACAAAGAATGATAGAATAATCGCCACTCCGAATCCAACGAAACCGATCAGCGTCTCCATCACAGTCCATGTTTTCAAGGTGTCTTTTACATCCAATCCGAAGTAACGGTTCACAAGCCAGAAGCCTGAATCGTTAACATGGGAGAAGACGGTCGAACCGGCAGCAATTGCGATAACCATCAAGCCAAGGATCGGCCCTTCCATGCCAAGTGTCGCAATCAGCGGAGACATAAGCCCTGCTGCTGTTACCATTGAAACTGTCGCAGACCCTTGCGCCACACGAACCACTGTCGCAATTAAGAACGCCAACACTAACGGCGGAAGCGCAGATCCAGCCATCATTTCACCAAGAACATCACCTACACCAGAGTCTATCAGGACTTGCTTGAATACTCCACCGGCACCTGTTACAAGGATGATAATTCCCGCAGGTTCAAGAGCTTTCGTAGCAATCTCTGCTACTTCCTGGCGAGAGTATCCGCGTTTTGTTCCAAGGAATGTGAATGTCATCAATGTCGCAATTGTCAATGCAACAAACGGATGTCCAAGGAATGTCAAGATTTCGCGAATTGTATTTCCTTCTTCTAAAAGAACGCCTGAAACCGTGTTCAAAAGAATTAATCCTAATGGAATGAAGATAAGAGATGCGATAAGCGCAAAGCTTGGAAGATCCTTGTCATACTCTTTTTCTTCAGCGTTCATGTAATCAGGTACAACTACATGAATCTTTTTAGAAATATATTTTGCAAAAAGAGGTCCCGCGATAATCATGGATGGAATACCAGCAAGGAAACCGAACAGGATAACCCAGCCTAGATCCGCGCCGATCAAATCTGCAACCGCGATCGGACCCGGTGTCGGCGGAATGAAGCTGTGCGTAACCGCAAGACCTGCAAGCAATGGAATACCATAATATAGAAGAGACTTGCCTGTTTTCTTAGCCAAACCGTAAACGATCGGAACTAAAATGATGAAACCAACATCAAAGAATACCGGAATTGCCACAAGGAAACCTGTGATACCCAGTCCCCACTGCGCTTTGTCCTGGCCAAACTTCTTGATCATTGTCTGCGCCAGACGCTCAGCTCCGCCTGACACTTCAAGCATACGGCCGAACATCGCACCTAAACCAACAACAACTGCGACGAACCCGAGGGTCCCTCCCATACCGCTTTGTATGGAGGCAACAACTTCATTAAGAGGCATTCCTGCCGCGATACCAACAATCAAACTGACAAGCAATAAAGCTACAAAAGCATGAAGCTTGGTTTTAATCACCAAGAATAATAGAAGAAAAATACCAGCTACCGCAACGAGAATCAACATTGAATCTGACATGGTGCATACCAGCCTTTCGTTTATGAATTTAATAGAGAATTCTTTTCGCAAAGATTTTGCCGTTGAAATGTAATGGATTTCCGCTCCAGTCGTACGACTCCGCGGGGCGGGCGGTGAGCCTCCTCGGCTTTGTAAAAAGCGGAAGCGGCCGTTCAGCGACGTACAGATTTTAGGGCTCTCGCATGAGATAAAGGAATCACGAAGAGCTGTAGCGATTCGATGATGACTTATCGCAAGGAGAGAGACCGAAATCTGCTAGTCGCTGGCCGCTGGAGCTGGATTTGCCTGCGGGGTCTCACCTGCCCGCTAGTCCCGCAGGAGGTCGTACGCCTTCCGCTCCAATCCTCTTACGTAAAAGCATTAATCATAGAAAATAGTCTAATAGAATAAGAGATTTCACATAAACTACGTCGATCAGTTTATGTTGTAAACGCTTGCTTTTCGTCCTGTTTTAGTGCCTGGCACAACACTGCATCTTGTACCAGGCTGTTTTGAAAACTTATACTCGTCGAAGATAAATACCCATCTTAATCTTTAGAGGGCTGATTGGATTTCCGCTCCAATCAACATCTTTCAAGAAATCTTTGTAACCTTACTTCCCGCTCTTCTCCACAGCATGTCCGCCGAACTCGTTTCGTAGAGCGGCAACGACTTTGCCTGTGAACGTGTCATCTTCCAATGAGCGGTAGCGCATCATTAGTGACAGCGCGATAACTGGAGCTGCCGTCTGCAGATCAAGGGCCGTTTCAACCGTCCACTTTCCTTCACCTGAAGAGTGCATAACACCTTTGATGCCTTCCAGTTTCTCATCTTTAGAGAACGCGTTTTCTGTTAGTTCCATCAGCCATGAGCGGATAACTGATCCGTTGTTCCAAACGCGGGCAACCTTTTCGTACTCGTAGTCGAATGGGCTTTTTTCCAAAATATCGAACCCTTCGGCAATGGCCTGCATCATTCCGTACTCGACGCCGTTGTGTACCATTTTCAAGAAGTGGCCGCTTCCGGCTTTGCCTGCGTAAAGGTAACCATTTTCAACAGAAATATCAGAGAAGATTGGCTCGATTTCTTTAAATACTTCTGCATTTCCGCCGATCATTGTGCAGGCGCCATGACGGGCACCATCCACTCCACCGCTCGTTCCGCAGTCGAAGAAGTAAACTCCTTTTTCAGCAGAAAGCTCATCTCTTCTCAACGAATCTTTGTAATGAGCATTTCCTCCGTCAATGATGCGGTCGCCCTCTTCAAGGAAAGAAAGCACTTGATGAAAGACCGATTCTGTTGCATCTCCTGCCGGTACCATCATCCAGATCGTTCTTGGTTTTTCTAATTTACCAACCAGTTCTTCGATCGTAGAAGCTGTATCAACACCTTCTGCGGAAATTTTTTTCATCGCTTCTTCGTTTAAGTCAAAAGCAACAACATTATGTTTATGATCTGAAAGGTTCAGTGACAACTGATACCCCATCTTTCCTAACCCAATCATGCCGATTTGCATTTGTAACACCTCAGTTGAAAATTTTGTGGAAATTTATTTTCTTGATATCCCTATTATAAAAAATATTTTTCTTTTTGCAAGCGATTTCAGAAAAATATTTTTTCTTTCTCTGTTTTCTAGTATAATGAAATCATGAAAACCCTTTCAGGAGAGTGGAGACATGAAGAAAGAACACCAGCACTGTTTGGCGAGCATCCGGTCACATTACTCCCAATTCAGTGATACAGAGAAAAAAATTGCCAATTATATCTTGAACAATCCGACCGATATTATACATTCCACCATTAACGGGCTTGCCGATACACTCGGTGTCGCCGATTCAACCGTTTTCCGTTTTTGCAAAAGAATCGGCTTCAAAGGCTACCAATCCATGAAAATCGCCCTGGCGGCAGAAATCGTGACCCCCATGAGGGATATCCACGAAAATATCGAAGAAAATGATTCACCGCAAACCATCGCCTCCAAAGTATTTCGTTCTAATATGAAAACAATTGAAGATACGCTGATGGTCTTAAAAGAAATTCAGTTCCAGGAAGCAGTCAATGCCATGCTCTCCGCAGATAACATAGAATTCTTCGGAAGCGGCGGCTCCGGAATTGTTGCCATGGATGCCTACCATAAGTTCATCCGCACCGGCCTGAGAGTCCACGCTTCAACCGACAGCCATATACAATTGATGACCGCGTCACAAATGACAGAAAAAGACTGCGCGGTCCTCATCTCTCATTCAGGATCGACGAAGGACATGCTGCAGGTCATGAAGGTGTTAAAAGAAAGCGGAGCGAAAACGATTGCAGTCACGAACTTCGCTAAATCACCTTTGAGCGAAAAATCGGATATTTCCTTATATACTGTTTCAGAAGAAACGGACTACCGCTCTGAAGCCCTCTCTTCCCGGATCGCCCAGCTCTCCATATTCGATGCTCTGTATGTCAGCATCATGCTGAAGCGTGATAAAGAAGGCCAGAATGCGTTGAAAAAGATGCGGAATGCGATTTCTGTGAAAAGAATCTAATTATATGTGCTGTGCTTCGTGACAGTCACGCCCCGAAATATGTCGATTGAAATTGGAAATTATTAATAACTAAAGCCAGTGAAAACCCTTTGGAATAAAGGGTTTTCACTGGCTTTTTTAATATTGGCAACTATGCATTCGACAAAAAACGGGGCGTGACTGTCACGAATGTGTTGACAACTTGTATATACAGGAATACAATGAACTCATAACTTGTATATACAGCTAGTTATTATTTTCACAGGAAATGTAAGCGGTTATTTGTAAGCGTTATTTTGTTTAAACCGCAGCCACAGGGGAATATTTGAAAAGTGGATAGATTAGTTCTTTTTTCACACACTAGTAATTGACATTATTTTTTCATAGGCTGCAGAAAGACAAGATTGGCTAGCACAAACATTCTTTTGAAAATAACGGCTTAAAATAAGGGGAAAGCAAGCCCCCACGGGAGGGAAAGGCATGAGTGTAAACAGAGAATCTGTACTCAAAATTATTGAAGCAATCGGCGGTAAAGAGAACATCAATACTGCCACGCACTGTGTGACCCGCCTTCGTCTTGTATTGAACGATGAAGGTCTGGTAGACAAAGAACGTCTGGAGGATATCGACCTTGTCAGGGGTTCATTCTCGACTAACGGACAATTCCAGATCGTTATCGGCCAGGGAACGGTTGACAAAGTCTACAAAATTCTTGCTGAAGAAACTGGTGTGCAGGAAGCATCCAAGGATGATGTAAAGAATGCTGCCGCAGATAAAATGAATCCGCTTCAGCGTGCGGTTAAAACGCTCGCAGATATCTTCATCCCGATTCTGCCGGCAATCGTTACAGCCGGTTTGCTTATGGGTATCAATAACATCCTTACCCAGCAGGGCATTTTTATGGAAGATCAAAGTGTAGTCGAAGCCTTCCCGCAATGGGCAGACATCGCTTCTATTATTAACTTGATTGCGAACACGGCCTTCGTATTCCTTCCTGGTTTAATTGGTTGGAGTGCCCTCACCCGATTTGGCGGAAGCCCGCTGTTCGGTATGGTTCTTGGTTTGATGCTCGTCCATCCTGATCTCTTGAATGCATGGGGTTATGGAAGCGCGGATGACATTCCAACATGGAACATATTAGGGCTAACGGTGGAAAAAGTAGGATATCAAGGGCAGGTCCTTCCTATCCTTGTAGCATCTTGGGTACTCGCTAAAATAGAAATCTGGCTTCGCAAACGAATTCCGGATGCATTCCAATTGCTTACAGTCGCACCGATTTCACTATTGATTACTGGTTTCTTGGCATTTACAATTATCGGGCCTGTTACATTCACAATCGGCGAATGGCTTGTGGAAGGCGTTAGAGGCATCTTTGATACTGTTCCTGCTATCGGAGGTCTTATCTATGGCGGACTTTATGCACCATTGGTTATCACAGGTATGCACCATACATTCCTTGCAGTCGACCTGCAGTTAATCGGATCTCAACTTGGCGGAACCTTCTTATGGCCTATGGTTGCACTTTCTAATATTGCACAGGGGGCAGCCGCTTTCGCAATGATGTTTGTGGAGAGAAATAACGAAAAAGTAAAAGGACTTGCCGTATCTTCTGGTGTTTCTGCTTGGCTTGGAGTTACAGAGCCTGCCATGTTCGGGGTGAACCTTCGTTACAGATATCCATTCATCGCAGCTATCATTGGTTCAGCAATTGCCGGCTTGATCATCACTCTCGGAGATGTCATCGCTCCATCTATCGGTGTAGGCGGTATCCCGGCATTCTTCTCTATTGAAACTAATTATTGGGGAGTCTTCTTTATCGGAATGGGTGTAGCAATTGTCGTTCCGATCTTGTTAACATTGGTATTCTCCAAGTTTTCAAAAGGAAAAGCGAAATAAGACATCTTAATGAAGAAGAATCGGTGCTGAGTAACCTCAGCGCCGGCTCTTCTCTTTTGTTTTTATAGATACTAAAACTAGTCAAACAATACATACTATCACTATGAAGAACAGGAGATGAGAAAAATGGAAAAACAATGGTGGAAAGAAAGCGTCGTTTATCAAATCTATCCTCGCAGCTTTATGGACTCGAACGGAGACGGAATCGGGGATATCCCGGGAATCATCTCCAAGCTGGATTACCTGAAAGAACTGGGGATTGACGTGATCTGGCTCTCCCCTGTCTACAAATCACCCAATGATGATAACGGCTATGATATCAGCGATTACCAGGACATCATGGATGAATTCGGAACAATGGACGACTGGGATCAACTTTTAAAAGAGATGCACAACCGCGGCATGAAGCTGATCATGGACCTCGTAGTGAACCACAGTTCGGATGAACATAAATGGTTTGTCGAATCTCGCAAGTCAAAAGACAACCCATACCGTGACTACTACATATGGCGTAAGCCAAAAGACGGCAAAGAACCGAACAACTGGGGGTCCAATTTCGGAGGATCTGCCTGGGAGTATGATGAAGAGACAGGCGAATACTTCCTTCATCTTTTTTCAAAAAAACAGCCGGATCTCAACTGGGAAAACCCGAAGCTTCGCGAAGACGTTTACAGCATGATGAAATGGTGGCTCGATAAGGGCATCGACGGCTTCCGCATGGATGTCGTGAACTTCATTTCCAAGGTAGAAGGCCTTCCTGATGATGAAGTGAAGCCCGGCAAAAAATATGCGTCCGGCAGCAAGTACTACCGTAACGGCCCGAAAATTCATGATTACTTTAAGGAAATGCACAAAGAAGTCCTTTCCAACTACGATGTCATGACAGTCGGGGAAATGCCTGGCGTTAACCCGGAGCAGGCCCGCCTGTATACCGGCAAGGACCGCGATGAACTGAATATGGTCTTCCAATTTTCACATATGAGCTTGGATAACGGCAAAAACGGGAAATGGGACTTAAAGCCCCTCTATCTGCCTGATTTAAAAGAAAACCTGACACACTGGCAGACAGCACTCGAAAAAGACGGCTGGAACTCGCTTTACTTCAATAACCATGACCAGCCTCGTGTCGTTTCACGATTCGGTGATGACGGCAAGTACCACCGCGAATCCGCGAAGATGCTGGCGACCATCCTTCACATGATGAAAGGAACTCCTTATGTCTACCAAGGAGAGGAAATCGGCATGACCAATGTCCGCTTCTCTTCCATTGAGGAGTATGAGGATATCGAAACACTGAACTTCTACAACGAGCAGATGGAAGCCGGCGAGCCGGTCCAGAAGACAATGGAAAGCATCTATGTAAAAGGCCGTGACAATGCGCGTACCCCGATGCAGTGGGATTCTTCCAGAAATGCAGGCTTCACTGAAGGCGAACCGTGGCTTGCGGTCAATCCGAATCACAAGGAAATCAATGCAGAAGCCCAGGTGAACGATGAAGACTCTATCTTCCACTACTATAAAAAATTGATAGAGCTGCGCAAACAGCATGAAGTCATCGTGTACGGAAGATACGAGCTGATCTTAGGTGATCATGAAAAACTGTACGCTTACACAAGAACACTGGGAGATGAAAAGCTGCTTGTTCTCTGCAATTTCTACGACGAAGACCTGGAAATCGACCTTCCAGAGGAAGTCGTAAGCGAAAACGCCAGCACCCTCATCACCAACTATAAAGGCGAAACCAAACTGGCTAAACAAATGAAACTGCAGCCGTACCAAGCCATCGTCTACAAGCTTTAACGCACCACAGCACTGAAAGGGACAGTCCCTCATAGCGAAGTGACGCGTTACAGTGCTAAAAGGGACTGTCCCCTATCCCGCGTTGACGCGTTAAAGCACGAAGAGGGACTGTCCCTCTTAGCACGGTAAAGGACGAAAGCGAAATGACAAACAAATTCTGAATTGGCAGGTGTTTATAATATGAAGAAACAGCAACCTTGGTGGAAGAAGTCGGTTGTGTATCAAATCTATCCAAAGAGCTTCAACGATACATCAGGCAACGGAGTCGGTGATATCAAAGGAATCACGGAGAAACTAGATTACTTGAAAGAGCTTGGCGTCGACGTCGTCTGGCTGACACCGATTTACAAATCGCCTCAGCGCGATAACGGCTATGACATCGCCGACTATTTCAACATCCATGAAGAGTACGGCACAATGGAAGACTTTGATGAGCTTTTATCTCAAGCCCACGACAGAGGAATCAAGATCATCATGGATATCGTCGTCAACCATACATCGACTGAACACGAGTGGTTCATCGAATCCCGCAAATCGAAGGACAACCCTTACCGTGACTACTACATCTGGAGAGACGGTAAAGAAGACGGTTCCGAGCCGACCAACTGGCAGTCCAAATTCGGCGGCAATGCTTGGCAGTACGATGAGGCAACCGGCCAATATTACCTTCACCTGTTCGACGTCACACAGGCTGACCTTAACTGGGAAAACGAAGAACTTCGCACCAAAGTATACGACATGATGAAATTCTGGCTCGATAAAGGTGTCGACGGATTCCGCCTTGATGTCATCAACCTTGTTTCCAAAAACCAGGACTTCCCTGATGATGACGGCTCTGTGGCACCGGGAGACGGGCGCAAATTTTACACAGACGGCCCTCGTGTTCACGAATTCATGAACGAAATGAACAAAGAGGTCTTCTCAAACTACGACATCATGACCGTCGGCGAAATGAGCTCGACGACAATCGAGAACTGCATAGAATACTCTAACCCTGAACGCAACGAGCTCAGCATGACGTTCAATTTCCATCATCTTAAAGTCGATTACCCGAACGGTGAAAAATGGACCGTGGCAGACTTTGATTTTCTGCAGTTGAAGGATATCCTCTCAACCTGGCAGAGTGAAATGCACAAAGGCGGCGGCTGGAATGCCCTGTTCTGGTGCAACCATGATCAGCCGCGCATCGTTTCCCGTTATGGAAATGACGGTGAATACCGGAACCAGTCAGCAAAAATGCTGGCAACCACGATTCACATGATGCAGGGAACGCCTTATATCTACCAAGGTGAAGAGTTCGGGATGACCAATCCGAAATTCAACAGCATCGAGGAGTATCGCGATGTTGAGTCGATCAACATTTTCAATATCTTAAAAGAACAAGGAAAATCCGAGGATGAAATTCTGGAAATCCTTCGCCACAAATCTCGTGATAACTCAAGAACACCGGTCCAGTGGAATGACAGCGAGCATGCCGGCTTCACAACCGGCACACCTTGGATTCCGGTTGCACGCAACTATCCGGAAATCAACGCCGAAAAAGCCCTGCAGGACAAGGACTCCGTGTTCTATCACTATCAAAAATTGATTTCACTGCGCAAGGAATACGACATCATCACGGACGGCGACTACCAATTGCTGACTCCCGAACACGCCGATGTCTTCGCTTACGTGCGCAACGGCGAGAACGAAAAGCTGCTTGTCGTCAATAACTTCTACGGCAACAAAACCATCTTTGACCTGCCGAATGATGAGGTGGATCTGGCCGGCTGGAACAGCGAAATCCTGCTCTCCAACTATGAAGACAGCCAGACGGACCTTGAGCTGATTAAGCTTCGACCGTATGAGTCTGTGGTTTATCGATTGACGAAATAAATTGAGGTGCCCGCTGATTTTCAGCGGGTGTTTTTTTGTTTAGAAATAACCCCCATCTAGTTCTGGATTTCAGTAATGGCTGAAGCTTCTGTACTTCATACAGATGTTCTCGGAAAAGCACCCCTTCCCAACCGAAGTAGCCCCAACTTCATACATATCTCCTCGGAAAAGCACCCCTTCCCGGCCGAAGCTGCCCCCACTTCATACACATGTCATCGGAAAAGCAACCCTTCCCGGCCGAAGCTGCCCCCACTTCATACACATGTCATCGGAAAAGCAACCCTTCCCGGCCGAAGCTGCCCTCACTTCGTAAACATCTCCTCGAAACAGCATCCCCTCCCGACCGAAGCTGCTCCAACTTCATACATATCTCCTCTAAAAGCACCCCTTCCCAACCAAAGCAACCCGAGCCCCATACAAAAGTCGACGCAAATGCACTCGCTCCCAAACGAAATATAAACAAAACAAAAAGACCCGCCAATAGACGAGTCTCTTTAATCTAGTAACACTTCCATAACCTATTCCTCAGCAGACTGTTCAACAT
The DNA here is from genome assembly GCF_008180615.1 of Rossellomorea vietnamensis. Taxonomy (GTDB): domain Bacteria; phylum Bacillota; class Bacilli; order Bacillales; family Bacillaceae_B; genus Rossellomorea; species Rossellomorea vietnamensis_D. The sequence goes on along the minus strand of NZ_VTEH01000004.1, from coordinate 139,081 downwards.
TCTGCTTCACTTTAATCATTGAAACCTTCCAGCCATCATCCGTCTTCTGGAAAATCGTCAGCTGCTTACCAGTCGTCGTAGCTTCCCTGTCACTTTCAGGGTCTGAAGTGACAACTTCCAGATCAGCGTAAACATCTGCTTTTTTACCAGAGTAGTTTACTATCTTCACATTGGAAGCTTCTCTTCTCACATCCAGCTTAGAGAAAATATTGTTTACTGCCTCTTCTTCCTTTTCCAGATCGAAGTTCACTGGAGTTTCGGATAGAGAAGCCATATATCTTTCAACATCTTCATCATTGAATGACTCAATATATTCGTTAAATGCATCCAGAATCGCTTGTTTTTCCTCTTCCGGAACATCCTCAGCCTCTTTCAGCTCTGACGTTTCTTCCAGCAATGCCGTTGTTTGATCTTCAGCATCAGCTTCCTCAGCCTGCTCTTCTGTATTCTCTTCAGGCTTGTCCGTTTCGTCCGCACCCTCATTATTGCTGCAACCTGCCAGCAGGAGACTGCTTACCCCAAGACCTATCATGAATTTTTTCCAAAGCTGTGTAGTCAAATCCTTCACCCTTTTCTAAAATATGCGATAACTCCATTTTACCTGAAAAATCCCAAAACTCTCAACCTCTTATTGAAATTACCGGAGTATGGTAAACTAAATATGGTGATATTATGACAAAAAACAATAAATATATGCAGATTTACCAGGAACTTGCAGATAAAATCCAGGATGGGACCTTCCCCGCAAACGAAACACTTCCATCTGAAAATGAACTTTCTGAGTTCTACGAGACTTCCCGGGAAACGATACGAAAAGCACTCACCCTCCTCTCACAGCGCGGATTCATCCAAAAACTCCGCGGAAAAGGGTCGCTAGTGCTAGATGTATCAAAATTAAGCTTTCCCATATCGGGGCTCGTCAGCTTCAAGGAACTCCAAGGCTCGCTCGGGGGCGAATCGCAAACAATTGTCTATGACTTCGGCCTGATCAAACCTGATAAAACCCTTGCCCACCAGCTCGGATGCCAGCTGGATGATGAAGTATGGAAGGTCGTCCGTGCCCGAAATATTAAAGGAGAGCGCATCATATTGGATAAAGACTTCTTTTTAAAAAAGAATGTCCCTCTCCTGACCAAGGAAATCTGCGAGAAATCCATCTATGAATACCTGGAGAACGAATTGAAGCTTCCAATCTCCTATGCCAAAAAAGAAATCGTCGTCGAACAGTGTACAGAAGAAGACCGCTCCTACCTGGACCTGTCCGGCTATGACCATGTGGTTGTCGTCAAAAACTATGTACACCTTGAAGATACGACTCTCTTTCAATACACAGAATCCCGGCACAGGCTCGATAAGTTTCGTTTCGTTGACTTTGCCCGCAGAAAGCATTGATGAACAGGCTGCGCCTTATCAGGAGCAGCCTTTTTTTTGAATTTCACTCATCGCAACATTCCCCTATCCGGGCTGATTAGACCGCTTCCTCTTTTTAATCACTAAGCCTCTTCAAAGAAAACAACAACTCTCATTAACTTTCTGATTTCAAAACCGATATTAAAATAGTGGCTACATTGCAACCTAGAAAAGGAGACGAAAACATGAAAATAAACACATTATTGAAACGCACCGCTATCGGGATTACTGTTCTATTCATTTTTCTGGCATGGAGTATCTATTCATTGGATAGCAGCCTGGAGAATCAAAACGCAGCGATGGAGCTTGAAAAGAGATCATCCGAATTATCTGTAGAACTTCAAGCTGCTTCTGATTATTTAACAAATCAGGTACGGGCTTATACCCAGTATGGAGAAACAGAATTCTATGATAATTACATGGAAGAAGTCAATGAAACAAAAACAAGGGATAAAGTTGTCGCTGAATTTCAGCAAATAAATGTACCAGCCTCGCTATTGAAGCTGGTAGAAGAAGCACAGCAAAAATCAAACACCCTCGTGGCTTTGGAAGAAGAAGCGATAGAGTATGTAAAAAATGGAGATTTGACACTTGCCAGGTCACTTGTCTTCGGCAGCCAGTATGATAATGGAAAAGAAATGATCGCCAAACCACTAGAACAATTCGAGTCCGGTTTGGATAAGTGGACCGGGAATAAAGTCGATCAAGCCGCAAACAAGGTTATGACAAGCTACATAATTATGATCGCTTCTGCCGTCCTTGTACTGGCTTCGGTTATTACAACATTCATCATTCTGTTCAAAAGAATCCAGCCTTTATCAAAGCTTTCCCATCTTGCACAGCAAATTGCCGAGGGGAACTTAAATGTTGAGGAACTTGAAATAAAATCCAAGGATGAAGTTGCTGTTCTGACAAAATCCTTCAATAAAATGTCACACAACCTGAAATCTCTTTTGCAGTCCGTTCATCAGGCGAGTGAAAATGTGGCTGCATCCTCTGAGCAATTACTTGCCAGCGCTGCACAAACTAATACAGCAACACAGCAGGTTTCTGCTTCCGTCGATGAAATTGCATCGGGAGGAGAACATCAGCTCAGACAAGTTCAAGAGAGCACTCAAGCTATCACTGAAGTCGCCGGCGGCATCCAACTGATCGCTAACACGTCCGCTTCTGTGGCAAAATCATCCGATGAAACCTCTCAAAAATCGCAGACAGGTGAGGATAATATCACACAAGCTCTCAGCCAGATGAGAACCATAGAAGAGAATGTGAGCAAAACAGCTCATGCCATCAAGAAATTGGACGACCGTTCGAAAGAAATCGAAAATATCGTGGCCGCCATTACTAACATCTCTTCACAGACGAATCTCCTGGCACTGAATGCTGCCATTGAAGCTGCACGCGCAGGTGAACATGGCAAAGGATTTGCCGTCGTTGCTGATGAAGTCAGAAAGCTGGCCGAAGAGTCCAACAACTCAGCACAGCAGATCACGAGCCTGATTCACTCCATCCAGGCTGACACTCTTACGACAGTCGACCAGATGAACCAGGTTACAGAGGATGTGAACACCGGTGTCGAACTTATTGAACATACCGGCAAAACGTTTAAAGATATCCTCGAATCTGCTCAAAATGTAGCCAGCCAGGTTCAAGAAGTAACCGGCGTATCCGAGCAGATGGCCGCAAGCGCACAGCAGGTTTCAGCCTCCTTTGAAGCCTTCAGTTCCATCTCGGAAAATGCTTCCGCCCGCACCCAAACGGTAGCTGGATTAGCCGAAGAACAATCCGCTTCTATGGAAGAAATCACAGCTTCCGCAGAGTCACTGAGCAAGCTGGCTCAAGATTTGCAGGAGCAGCTCGAAAGATTTAAGTTTTAAAATACGATTAAGAAATACCAGCAGTTTATTTCTGACATAAAAGCCAGGAGCCGCTCGCAAGGGAACGTGTCCTGGCTTATTTTCTTTTAAAAAACTAATCAGTGACGGTCACCCGCTTGGAGGTGTAGCCCTCCGCTCGTATTCTCTGATTTTCGCTCGCATTTATGCATAGTTCGATCGTATAACTGTATATCCCGCTCATAAACATGAATAAAGCGCTCGTATATATGTATAACCCGCTCACTAAGGATTATGAATTCCGTTTAATTGCTCGGATTCACTAATTCTGGATCTCGTTTATGTATAATCCCCCGCGCTTCAGAATTTTTAGCATGGTATTTGCTCTTAGTTGCCCTATAATCATCTAGATTTATCTTTTTAGCTTAATTTTTCCATCCACTCATTTATAATGTGTCCACAACTTTGGTCTCGCACCGCGATTTCCCCCACACTCATGCCGCACATGCCCTAAGCTTCGGTCTCGAGCACCGATTTCCCACCTACTCATGTACGAAGATCAAACTGCTTTGGTCACAAACAAAACAACAAAAAAACGAGCCCAATAAAGGACCCGCTCTCAAGTTATCTAACCTCTACCCAGCCATTCTTAATCCCAGTAACAACAGCCTGAGTACGGTCATTCACACTCATTTTCTGAAGAATATTACTCACGTGATTTTTAACCGTCTTCTCACTGATATACAATGCTTCACCAATCCCACGGTTGCTTTTGCCGTCTGCAAGCATCTGAAGCACTTCACACTCGCGGCGCGTCAGCAGATGAAGAGGGCGCCTTACTTCTGTTTGTTTGAAACCGCCTGTATCCTGGGAATTCGCCAGACGGCGGTAGTCGTTGATCAAGTTGTGCGTGACCTTAGGATGAATATAAGAACCTCCTGCAGCAACAACCTTCACAGCTTCAACCAAAGCTTCGGAATCCATTTCTTTAAGAAGGTATCCCAATGCACCTGTTTTCAACGCGTGGCTCACATAATTTTCATCATCATGGATGGAAAGAATGATCACCTTTGTATCCGGATGCTTCTTCACCAGCTGCGCTGTGGCTTCAACACCGTTAGTTTCCGGCATATTGATGTCCATCAATACCACATCAGGATGATGTTCCTCAACCAATCGAATGGCTTGAGAACCGTCATCTCCCTCTGCCAGTACGTTAAAACTTGGTTCGAATTCTAAGATGCGTTTGACCCCTTCACGAAATAACTGATGATCGTCTATAATGACAATGTTCGTTGCCATGATTTCGCCCCCCTATGTGTACGAGAAAAAATTTATGCTGTTAATGGAACCTGAACAAGAATGACGGTACCTGAGCCGGCTTTTGAATCGATGCTCATCTCCCCTTCAAGGAGCTCCACCCGTTCTCTCATTCCCATGATTCCAAAGGATCCGCTTTTCTTCTCTTTAGCGTTGAACCCTTTTCCGTTATCTTTTATGATAACTGTTACTTTGCTTTTGGAAATCTCCAGCTTCACTTTGATCTCCTTCGCTTCAGCATGCTTCAGAGCATTTTGCACTGATTCCTGGATGAGCCTGAAGAGCGCGACTTCATACTTGGATGGCAGCCTTTTGACCTGCCCGACGTTCACAAACCTGATGGAAGTACTCATATGATACTCTTCGATAGTACTTAAGTATTTTGTGAGGGTCGGAACCAATCCTAAGTCATCCAGTGCCATCGGCCTTAGGTCATAAATGATCCTGCGGACTTCATATAGCGCGGATCGGACCATGGTTTTCAGATCCTTGATCTCTCCTAAAGCCGCTTCAGGACCGCTCTCACGGTATACCCTGTCAATCAGATCCGATCTCAGGAGCACATTCGCCAGCATCTGAGCAGGACCGTCATGAATTTCCCGGGACAGCTTCTTACGCTCTTCTTCCTGCGCTTCAATGATCTGCAGCCCAAAATCATGCTTTTCTTTTGCATCCTCCAGGGCAGCACCCATCTGCTTAAGGTCACTGCTCAGATAATTGAGCACAACCGAGATTTGCGAATTCAACTGTTCGGCACGGTCGATCGTATCCTGAAGATTCTTGATGCGCCGCTCAATATCATCCCGGCGTTCCCGGAGCCTGGCCTCTGTCTGTCTGTTCAGGGAAAGCTTCATCTGCAGATCATGCGCCTGCTCATAAGCTTCCCTTACCTGCTCTTCAGAGAAATCCTGAAAGTGCTGGCTGACTTCTGAGAGCCTTTTCCTAGCAAACCTGGATTTCCTCTCAAGATCATCACCTTCTTGGATGACCTTGAATACTGACTCTCTAATCACTTTCAATTCTTCTGTTATTGATTCATAATCCTGTCGACACTGTTCGCCGATTTCAAAAACATCACTTTTACTGCGGCCGACCGTGTCGATCATCTGCTCTAAGATATTATCCAGCATCTTGGTGTTCACCTTTCTAATAGACACGGGGACCCTCCTTAATACCAAGCCTATTGTACATGGAATATATTTCATCACTATTTCAAAATAGTTAAAAGTCGGCACAAAGGCCAAATTTAGATAAAAAGACACATACTGCACATCTGCTTCTGAATCCAATTTACTATATAGCTTTCCCCGTTTTAATCGGTTAGTGTAAGAATTCAACAGTAATAAGTAAATTCCTTTATTCATCTAGGCATATTTTTGCTTGAATAGCATCTAAAGGCACATCTATTATACCATGTCATATTTTGTCGGATATTAAAATTTCGTTACATATTACCCTGTACCGCTTTAGCACTCTAAAGCAAAAAAAGGGACAGTCCCTCTTCGTACTTTAAAGCACTAAAGCACACACACAATATTAATGCTTTGTCTCTTCTCGTATAGTAGAATAGAGATTAAGCTGTTTTTGTCGAATTATGAACAATACCCGATTTTACCATAGATAAACCCTACGAGAGGAGAATGATTTTGTTGCAGAAGTATCTGACTGTGAAAGAAGCCGGACAGCACGAAATCAACATAGAACGCTCCCGCTTCATCGCTCATATAAAAAGGGCAGAATCTGAAGAAGAAGCCCAGGAATTCATAAATACCATTAAAAAAGAACATTGGAACGCGAACCATAACTGTTCTGCCTATATGATCGGCGAACATAATCTTATACAAAAAGCCAACGATGACGGTGAGCCGAGCGGCACCGCAGGAGTACCGATGCTGGAGGTTCTTAAGAAGCGTGACTTGAAAGACACTGTCGTCGTTGTCACACGTTATTTTGGCGGAATCAAGCTTGGGGCAGGAGGTTTGATCAGAGCCTACGGTAAATCTGTCTCAGAGGGACTTAACGCGGTTGGCATTGTCAAAAGAACCCTGATGCGGGTGATGAAGACTAAAATCGAATATACCTTGCTCGGAAAAGTCGAAAACGAAGTGCGGACGTCGAATTATCCTTTGAAGGAAATCCACTACCTCGACACTGTCGAAATCGAGACGTATGTCGAAGAAGATAAGAAAGAGGAATTTGTCGAGTGGATGACTGAGTTGACCAATGGACAGGGAGTAATTACGGCAGGAGAACCGGAGTATCTAGAAGAAAATGCATAACCATAAAAAGCCAATTGCAGTGCATCCGGTAAACCTCCGAAAATGACATAAACGGTCTTCTTTTTAAAATCAAATAATCAGACAACTTAAGAACCACTCAACGATTAGTAATAATTTTGCGAATGGTTCCATCATATCCCTCCTGCAAACTAATATATTTTTTGAATGCTCATTCTTCCACCAATTGAATGGGCATAAAATATAATTATCACCACTATGAAACAAATTGTAATAAAAAATTTATTTTACGTAACTATACTATAAATAGTACAATAAACCTTAGTGTTAATTGTCGAAAAAAACTGGGAAATTCAACACTTAAAGTCTTACTGTTTTGTAGATGATAAATTTAAGTCAGCAAAGGAGCAAAACATAAAATATGGATAGAATTGATATAAAATCACAAAGGAAGAAAAAGCGCCGCAGAAGAATTATCTTTTTCTTAATCATCCCTCTGCTGCTTATCACTTTATCCCTTACCGTATATGGGACATATTTATATAAAAAGGCCGAAGAAGCTTTAAGCGGTTCATATAACGAGGTAGACGGAAGAGATAAATCCGCCTTGAGAGATGAAAAAGTTGATCCGAATATCGATAACGTATCGATTCTATTTATTGGTGTAGACGAGAGTGAAACTAGAGACTTTGGGGATACCACACGTTCCGACGCATTAATGCTTGCCACATTGAATAATGATACTAAGTCGGTTAAATTAGTCAGCATTCCCCGTGACTCCTATACTTACATCCCTGAAGTGGGGTACAATACAAAGATTAACCATGCCCATGCCTTTGGAGGACCAAAAGCAACCATTGAGACAGTTGAGAACCTGTTTGATATTCCAGTGGATTATTATGTCAAGATGAACTTTCATGCCTTCATTGACGTAATTGATGCGCTCAACGGCATTGAAGTGGATGTACCTTATGAGATTACCGAACAAAATTCCAAGGACGAACAAGGCGCCATCCAACTTGATCCTGGAGAACAAACATTGGATGGAGAGGAAGCACTTGCTTATGCACGCACACGTAAACAGGATAATGATATCGAAAGAGGAAAAAGACAGCAAGAAGTTCTGCAGGCTATCATGAAAAAGGCAACTACTGCAGGCGGTATCTCCAAATATGATGAAGTCATTGAAGCAATCGGCGACAACATGGCTACAGATATTCCTTTTTCAGAAATGAAATCATTCTTGAAGTATGGTACGAGCGGTAAAGTGAAAATTGATCCGGTTACTTTGGAAGGCCAGGATGATTACATCGATGGTGTTTACTACTACGCTTTAGACGAAACAGCTTTGGAAGAAGTAAAAGCCACTCTGAAGAGTCATCTTGAAGTGTCAAAAAGTGAATTGGACCCTCTTGTTCAAAATGATCCAGAATCTGACGAACGAAGTAATTAATAAAACACCTTACAGGTTATCAATCACTACCTGTAAGGTGTTTTATTCTATATCAGCTTGAGTTCTTCTCTTTAAAAAATCTTAACAAGGGCTTATAGGTTGTACCAACCAAACCAATGCTTTCCACGAACAGCTCAATCGCAATAAGCAGAATCAGTGCAATCAAAAGTGCTCCCCATAGAGTAGCAAGCGAGAACATCAAGGCTGCCAAACTGAACATGGCGGCTATGGCATAAATAATCAATACCGTCTGCCTGTGTGAGTAGCCCATCCTAAGCAGGCAATGGTGCAAGTGGGATTTGTCTGGTGCAGATAAAGGCTGTTTATTTACATACCTTCTAATAATGGCAAAGAATGTATCAGAAAGTGGAACACCGAGTATAATAACCGGTATGACTAAAGAAATAAACGTTATATTCTTGAATCCCAATAAAGATAACACCGATATCATGAAACCCAGGAAGAGTGATCCTGTATCTCCCATGAAGATGGAAGCTGGGTGGAAGTTGTAAAACAAAAAGCCGATTGTACTGACCAGAAGGATGGAAGCTGTCACAATGACAAATGTATTGCCCATCAGCATAGCCATAATACTTATAGTAAACAAAGCGATTGCGGATACTCCCGCTGCCAAACCATCTAGACCATCAATTAAATTAATGGCATTTGTAACACCAATCACCCAAAGAATGGTTAACGGAATGCTGAATATCCCAGGCTCAATCTGGCCTCCAAAGGGTAAATTTACAGTTTGAACTTGAATATCTCCTAATACGACCACCACCACAGCTGCTAAAAGCTGGCCTGCCAACTTAACTTTTGGAGATAATTCCCTTGTATCATCAATGATTCCAGTCACAATTATTATGGAAGCACCCAAAATCAAACTCCACTTGTATTCACTGGAAGGGTTTACTAAAAATATGCCAAGCAAGAAGCTCAAATATATGGCTAATCCTCCTAAACGAGGCATGACTCTTTCATGAACCTTTCTATAGTTTGGCTTATCAGTTGCTCCAACCTTCACAGCCAACCTCTTGATTAAAGGAGTTAATAGTATAGAGGCAATAAATGTTACCGCCAACGTGATGTAAATCATGTAACCCCTCCTCCATTTATAATTTATCCTCTTCAGTGTATTTTAATGATGTCACTTTATGGCACATTTATATTTGTATTTAACCTGTATTCTTAATAGCAAAACCACCCAAATACCTTTTTGGACTTAACTACAGAATTTAAACAATTGCACCAAGGCTTATGAAATGCCTAAGAAGTCAGAAAAACCCCAGACTTTCAAATTAAAAATACAATTATGTAATTTATAGAAATTTTATTCGAATACTAAAAAGGAGCAAAACATTTTTACAAAGAGAGACTATGAGTCTTATTTTATACACATGCAATTTTTTACATCTTATAACCCGTATAGTTTTTTTAAGTTTTAAATGATAGAATTAACTAATAATGTCTTATTTTGGCTATAAATAAGGAGAGAAGACACAATGATAAAACTACTAACAAGAGCCACGGATAACTCATATCGATATTTACGCCGTTACTTTAAGATGGTAAATGAGATTAATAGTCTAGAAGATAAATATAAGTCTTTTACTGATCAACAACTACAAAATATGACCAACGTATTTAAAGAGCTTTTACAGAGCGGTAAATCTATAGAGGATATTACAATTGATGCCTTTGCTGTAGTAAGAGAAGCTTCCAAGAGAGTCTTAAACATGAGGCCCTATGATGTTCAACTAATAGGAGGACTTGCGATTGTTGAAGGAAATATCTCAGAAATGGCTACAGGAGAAGGAAAAACACTAGTAGCCTCTTTTCCTACGTATGTTCGGGCTTTAGAAGGCAAAGGTGTTCATGTTATTACGGTCAACGAATACCTGGCAAGACGTGATAAAGAAAAAATCGGTAAAATCCATGAGTTTCTTGGTCTTTCAGTGGGCCTAAATGTCCCCAATATTGAACCAGAACAGAAAAAACAGTCCTATCTAGCAGATATAACATATGGTTTAGGAACTGAGTTTGGATTTGACTTTCTTCGTGATAATATGTGCAGGAATTCAGCCGATAAAGTTCAGCGCCCCTACCACTATGCAATCATCGATGAAATCGACAGTGTTTTGATTGACGAGGCCAAGACTCCTTTAATAATTGCAGGAAAAGTAAAGTCAAGCAAAAACCTGTATTTTATTGCCTCGAAGCTCGCCAAGCGCTTTGAAGTTGAAGTCGATTTTGAATATGATGAAGAAACTAAAGCAACCAGTTTGACCGATACAGGTATTGAGAAGGTTGAAAAGGCTTTTGGGGTCGATAATCTGTATGACTTGGAACACCAGACCTTGTATCATTATGTTATACAAGCGGTAAGAGCAAATGTCATGTTTCATAAAGACGTAGACTATATTGTTCAAGATGGTGAAATTAAATTAGTTGATATGTTCACAGGCCGAATAATGGAAGGCCGGTCTTTAAGTGATGGACTGCATCAGGCCCTTGAATCTAAAGAGGGAGTTGAAATTACTCCAGAGAATAAAACACAGGCTCAAATTACTATACAGAACTATTTTAGAATGTACCCCACCCTTTCAGGGATGACTGGCACTGCAAAAACTGAGGAGAAAGAGTTTAGGGAAGTTTATGGAATGGAAGTAGTACAAATTCCAACAAACAAACCAAAAATACGCACTGATTTGAAAGACAAAGTTTATAAATATAAAGCTGAAAAATATAAAGAGTTGATTGAACAAGTCAATTCCTCTTACAAAAAAGGACAGCCTGTATTAATTGGAACAACATCTATCCTTCAGTCAGAGCAGGTAGCAGGATATTTAACAGAAGCGGGACTGCCCTTTGAACTTCTAAATGCAAAGAGTGTTGAACAGGAAGTCCAATTAATTTCGAATGCCGGTCAAAGAGGGCAAATAACTATTGCCACGAATATGGCCGGAAGAGGCACAGATATTATGCTGGGAGAAGGGGTACCCGAACTGGGCGGGCTGCATGTAATCGGAACTGAAAAACATGAAAGTCGCAGAATTGATAATCAACTAAGGGGCCGGTCTGGAAGACAAGGTGATCCGGGATCTACCCAGTTCATTATCTCTTTAGAAGATGATATGTTCAGGAGATACGCTAAAGATGACTTATATAAGATGGAAAAGAAATTAAAGTTAGATTCTCATTCCCTCGTTCTCAACAATAATATCTCAGAGTTTGTCGAAAGAACCCAAAGAATTGTTGAAGGAGCTAATTATTCCTACCGGGAGTATAACCTGAAACTGGATGATGTTATCAACGAGCAGCGTAATATTATCTATGACTTAAGAAATAAGCTGCTCACAAATAACAAGAAGGTCATTCTCAATACATTAAGGTCTATGCTTACGAGTACGATCGATAACATAGTGAATAGTAATTGTTCAGAAGAACTTTTGCCTGAGGAATGGCAAATAGAGCGGATACTTAACCAGGTGAATGAATTACTGACTGATAACATCGTAACCTTTAAAACTGAGCTTCTAACCAAAGAAGATGTCTTGGAACCGATAACGCCTGCTCTAAATTCAACGATAGAGAACATTACTGCAGCTCTAGATACTGAAAATGTTCTAGACTTCGTAAAGCACTTTATGATTGGGGCCCTTGATAAGCGCTGGACCAAACATATTGAAAATATGAATAGATTAAAAGAAGGTATAGGTTTAAGGTACTATCAACAAGAAGACCCAATGAGAATTTATCAAAGAGAGGGCCTTGAGCTATTTACAGATGCTTACCATTCGCTAGAATATGAAATTTCAATAAACGCTGTTTCTTATATTAAACAAGCTTCAACAATATCAGAATAAGGAGTGACTAGCATGCTTCCATTTTTTCGAAATAAAAAAAGAGGGCAAATTAAGAAATACGGCAAGGACAGTGCGGTGTCATCTGAGGAATTATTCAACACTAAGAATGAAGGTGAAATTAGAGAAATAGAAACAGAATTGTCATTCCATCCCTCATGGAATTTATCCAAAGAAGATGAATATGTATATCGCTTCTTGAATAACGATTTAACACCCGTTAAATCAAATCAGGTCGTCCTCTCTGGAGTAGAATTAGTACAGACAGAAGAGAAGGTATTGGTGAATTCTTTTGTTAGGAACGGCCTCCCTGCTCCTATCGTCTTTGAAGAGGTTGAACTTTTTCTCCTAGATGAAAAGAAGAATGTTCTTGCCACCCAAGAATTTGATTTGAACGCCATTGGTCAAATACCTGCCAGAAGCAGCAGACCTTGGCAGTTTATATTCGAAAAAGATAGCTTTAGGACTCACGATATTCCTAGTGAAAAATGGACACTAGCTTTTAATATACAAAGATTCCAAACACATCGCTTGGTTTTAGATGAATCTTGGAAAAAACAAATGCCTAGTGAACAGCAGGAGCAACTTGAGCAAATTGTTGAGGGTCTCCCACCTTTAAAAGAAAAAGAGTTTAATGTTATTGGTTTAGCCGCTAAAGATTTAGAAGATGGGTCCCTTCATATAACAGGATTGTTAAGAAATGGCCAGCGAAAAAATCTGCTGATAAGACAATTAACAATTGCTGTATTGGATGCTAAAAAAGAAGTGGTGGCAGAAGGAGTATTTAATTTAAGTGACTTTGAACTTGAAGCAAATGCTTCTACCCCTTGGTCCTTTGTATTTCCAAAAGACATGAAAAAAAAATCCAACCCTGATTATAGTGTATGGGGCATAAAAATCATTAAATGAAAAAAGGCAGCTGCGCAGTTGCTTTTTTTATTGGGGTGTGCGATTAAGTTTAGGTTATTAATAAAAAAGACAGGAGAATTAAATTCTCCTGTCTTTCCTTAATTATTCAGCAGCTCTTGTTACAGTAACAGTTTTTGTTGTTACATGTCCTGCAAGATCCTCAACTTCTACAACAAACGTGTTAGTTCCTTCTTCAAGCTCAACAGTTTTAGTGAAGTTGTGAGTGAAACCTTCCATTACATAAGGCTCAGCCAGAGCATTGTAATACTCTTCACTGCCATCAATGAATAGACGTACTTCTTCAAAGTTATCAGAAAGAGTTAGATCCAATTCATAAGTAGTAGCATCGCTAGCTACTTCTAGTGCAGAGTTTACAGTGATTTCTGCTGCAGTTGTGTCAACAAAAATTGTCCTCTTAAATTCAATCTTGTTACCTTTCTGATCTTCACCAGCAATAGAGATTTTGTGAACTCCGTCTTGAAGTGTCAACGTCTTAGAGAATAACCATTTCCCATCTTCGCCTTCTGTAAGAGTTACCTCTTCACCATCGATAGTAAAAGAAGTGATTTCACTTCCATCTGTTACGTAACCAGCTACTTCTACTTCACTAGTCCCATATACACCAAGTGCATCTGGAGTCGTTGCAATAATCGCAGGGATCGTTGTATCTCCAGCACCTTCAATTGTGTATGAAGAAGTGTTACCAGCAAAGTCATATGCTACAACTTCAACAATTGCACCATAAGGAGAAATACCAGACATCTTGTACTCATCAGTCTCGCTTGATAGAGGTGCTTCAAGAACAGACTCACCATTTACAAGGACATCAATATAACCAGAACCGATACCTTGGTCTTGGTAATCAATGTTTAAAGTTTCATTCTCAAAAGTCGCGCTTACAGTTGGAGCGACTGTATCGACAACTACTTTGAATTTCTTAGATTGAGCTTCTTTTCCAGTAAAGTCTAAAGTAGACTTGATTTCGTAGTAGTAAGTACCATCTTCCACTAATTCACCTTTGATTGTTCCATCCCATTCTCTAACAGGAGATAATGAATAGTTGCTTGCAGCACCGCCATCGTAATAATGCTTACGAACATCATATTCACTACGCAGTTTACGCAGGAATTCTCCATTTTCATCAAGTACGTTATACTCTACAAGACTAGCATTTCTCAAGAAAGAAACAATTGGGATTGCTTCTTCTTGAACGTCATCCCCATTAGGTGAAATAGCTATAACGTCCTCGCTGAAGTTACCATTTGCAGGGTTGTAACCTAGGTAACTATAATTTTGAGATCCATTTTCTGCTACACCATCTCTTGCTACTAGGCCTGTAGCCCCATAGAAACTATCTGCTCCTTCATAAACAGATCCATCAACGATTGGTGCCGCGCCCCAATCACCTTTAAATCCAACAAATGGTACTGTAAGTTCAGGGTGAATTTCTTTTTCAACAAATTCAGGCTGTTCAGGTTGGTAAGTAGTACCATCAACCTTTGTATATGTTCCAGCCAGATCACCTACTTGATAATCTTCTTGAGCAGCAATCCATCCACCATCAACAAGAATATCAGATGCAGAAGCAATTTTACCTTCTTGATACAACTTAACATTTTCAAGCCCTGCAGCGTTCAACTCTTCTGCTTTATTAGAACTGTTCATAAATTCAAGCAAAGAATAATATTTGTTTACTTCTCCACCGATATAAATTCCTTCTGAAACAGAATTAGCTTCTGTAGCATTTGTATTCATCGTAGAAACCAATTCATTAGAAGTTAATGAAACAAATCCTTCAACAAAGTATCCATTTTCGAATACTTCATCAATTGCTACTGGTGTTACCAAATCATCAGCTAGAACCTTAGCATTCGTCACATCTACTTCAACTTGGAAATCCACAGAGCCATTAGCAGGAATATTTACTGAAGTTACTTCCTCACCATTAACTGTGAACTTCACAGTTGAATCAATAATTTTTTGTGCTTCCAAACCGTCGGCCGCATAACCAAGGAGACTTTCTGCAGCAAAATCGGTTTGAACGTTAGCTGTTAAATCATAATTTACTGCTTCAGAGCTAAAGTTTTCTGCACTCAGGTTAAATGTTGTAATATTTCCAATTTCTCTAAGTGCTACTTTACCTTCAGAAGAACCGGTTTCAGTCACAACTACAGGCGTGCTCATTGCGGCATGTAGCTGCATTACACCTGCACCTTGACGTCTTGGAGAATAAGGAAGGTCCCATCCGAAGTAGTCATTCACCAATCCTTTATCGATAACAGGAGCGGCAGTGTTCATTAAAATATTTTTAGAGAGCTGAACTTTATCAAAACCTGTTACTCCAGCAAAGTCTTTTTCAACACGTTGTGTTACTAGGGCTGAACCACCAGCAACATGCGGAGCAGCCATTGATGTACCACTCATAATACCGTATTGATCATTTTGAAGTGTGGAATAAATCTGCCCACCTGGTGCTGTGATTTCCGGTTTGAAGTCTAAGTTAGGCGTAACTCCCCATGAAGTGAAAGCAGACAGTGTTCCAGCTGCAGGGTTATTAGCCGCAATCATCGAACCATCAAAAATCACAGAAAAATCTTTACCTTCCGTTGTTACTTTTTCCAACAAATCATTTCCATCAGAGATGCTTAATGAAACCATAGGAATAGTAGGGCTGTCTAAAGCCATACTTACATAATCCCCGTGACCTTCCGCACCTCTGACAATAACACCTGCGGCTCCTGCTGCCTCAGCAGCAGCTTCAATTTGCGCATAGAAGAAGCCTCCGGTTCTTACTACAAATACTATTTTACCTTCAACATCTTTATCTTCATACTTATCTGGTTGTCCGTCGCCAACATAAACTACTTCCATTTCTTTATTCTTGAAAAGATCCAACATTAGTGGTGTATCTTGCTTTTTATACCCGATTGTCTTATATACTTCTCCATCTAACTTAACTTGGAAACCATCAACTTGGATCTTTTGATTTTCAAGAGAAGCAACTTGTAAAGAATCCGTAGAAAGTCCAGGAGAACCTACAACCCCAACATCCGGATTTGAAGCATAAGGGTTTGACCATCCGTTACCAAGGTGTGCGGAGTTACCTGCAGAGATAGCCATAAGAACGCCATTTTCTACAGCTCTTGCAATGGCTTGCTGCTCTGGATCTTCAGATCTTACAAATGCAGCAGTTGAACCTAAGCTCATGTTCAATACATCTGCTCCTAATTCTATCGAATCATCAATAGCTTTTACATAGATGTCACTCCAAGTAGAAGGCATTTCAGGATCATTGCCAAATACTTTAAGAGCTAGAAGCTGAGCTTCTGGAGCAACACCTTTTATACCGCCATTTTCTTCATCACCATTTGCTGCAACTGTACCAGCAACGTGCATTCCATGATGAGAAGCTCCAGGTCCTAAATCTAAAATTTCATTATTCTGGTCAGCATAGTTATAACCAAATGGAACTTTCTCAGTAAAGTATTTTCCCTCTATATGTGCTTGACCGACAAACTTGTTCACTGCTAGCTCAGTTATTTCAGGCGTTGTATCAGCGCTAAGAATCATATCTTTATGACTTGGATCTACACCCGTGTCAATGATTCCTACAACCATACCTTCTCCATCATAACCATAATTCTGCCAAGTCTTTTGAGCCTCAACTAGTTCTTTACTGTAAACCATGTCAGGCTGCTCTTCAGGACGCTCATATTCATGAGAAATATGTACTTCCTTAACCTGTGGTAAACTTTTAACTTCAGTTAGATTACCGAATTCAGTCTCCCCGCTAAATCCATTAAATACAGTAGTAAAGTTGTTTTTATACTCAACACTGATATTCTTAGATTTTAATTGGGATTTAACAGCTTGTTGTTCCTTCAATAGTGAATTTTTCAAACTTCCCTTTTTTTCACTTGTTAATTCACTATAAGACAACCCTGCTTCTTGAGCATATTCAATAGCAGGAGCACTTTCCAACTCAACTATTACTCGAACAATATCATTATCTTCATATTGTTCTTCACTAGTTTCCTTGATAGTAGAATTATTCTTTTTATTGTTTGGTTGAGCTTCCCTTTCCGGCAGTCCATTGGCTAGAGAAACATTCGAAAGCAACATGAAAAACATTACTACAAAAATAAAACTTTTTCTCAGATTCAAGTTTTTACCCTTCCTTCTCCTATTATTTTAAAACAAAATTCCAAATAATCCCCCTTCCTTTAATTTTTAGAATATTATTACTTTCTAAATTTACCATAAAATACATAGATAGTAAATATTATGACCTAAAAAAGACCATCAATCATATGATTTGGTCTTTTCTGCTAATCTATTTAATTCTATTTTACTAAGTAAAAAATCCCTCCTCCTTGTTTATGAATCTTTTCATTTAAATCACCATAATGATAATTTCTTCTGGCATTGTTCCATCCAGAATATGTTAATATTTCAGTTGCAGATGCTATCTCACCTTCTTGTACTAAGAAAACTTGATTTAGACCCGCTATATTCATTTCTTCTGCTGATATATTGGAAGGCTGGCTGATGAATTGTATCAGTGAATAATATTTGTTAATTGAACCTCCTATATATATACCATCAAAGGGTTTTGAGTAAGCAGGTCCTTTCACCTCAAGTACTAGGGGGTCACCAACAACCAATTCATTATATATGTTTTCAATTTTTATAGTAGCACCCACTTCTTGATCAGGGATGGTGATTGAAAAGCTTCCATCAGATTGCACTAGTTCAGTTGCGATAGTATTCTTTCCCACCTTCACAATGATTGAAGAGTTGGGGATTGCAGTTCCTTTGATTGATTTAGTTGTATTGTATATATCTTCATGTAAAATAAGTCCACTACTCAGCTTCATTCCATCTTTTAAGGAGCTTTCCAGATTCACGAGTTTTCCTGAAGCAATTTTCAAAGTTAAAGAATCCAACGTTTTTCCATTATCAATTATCAGCCTCTTAGTCTCATCAATAACATCTGTTGCCCCTCCAATCAGCGTTGCTGCGATTCCACTGACAAATGGTGCCGCCATAGAAGTGCCGCTTAAATATCCGAAATCATTTTGATAGCCTGAATATTCAAACAAGCCCTTTGCTGTAGAAACAGGGATATAAGGCTCTAAAAAATCATTACTGCCAGTTGTCTGTATCTCATGCCTAATTCCGTCCGTTGAATTAGAAGGATTTATGTTATCATATTGAAATTCAGAATCCTCCATTTCCCCTGCAAACTTTACTCCCAATACATTTTTGACAAAATAAGTGTCTTCCATCATGTAGAAGGTATCTTGGCCAGAAGTAATTAGATTACCCCCTCCTGATAAATACACCTCTAGTTCCCTTTGATCATTTTCGTTAATTGGAGAAATACCATAAGAACCGAATGATTTTCCAGTAAACCAGATAACAACATCATAATTTTTCAAAACACTGGCGGAAGGACCATCTTGATCCATGGTAAGAGTAATCCGATCTACCTTCCCTTCAGGCAACCCTTGCGCCTTCAAGGCCTCTATATATAGCTGAGATTCATCAGAACCCAATGAGTTCTCAGATGCAGTATCATTAATAAGTAGTACAGAGTAGCTGTCAGCGTGCATATAACCTAGATTTCCAACCAAATCCTTCATGACCCTTTGCCTACTATTTTCACTTAAAATATCTTCAAAACAGAAGCCTAGTGAGATGGTCCTATACTTCTCTGCTTGATTAAAGACCGCTGAAGTTTTCGCAGGAGCCTTAATGAATGGAATTGTACTAAGGATTGAACTTCCGGGAGCCGCTACATCTACTGTTTTAACTCCAAAGTTTGAAAAACTTGATAGATTACCCGAGTTATTAATTGATGCTACACTGATAATATTTTCAGCTGGCAGTCCTGCTGGTGAATAGTTTATAAGGTCATTGTTTTTGCCGTTATTACCTGCTGCAGCAACAAATAACATTCCGGAATCCTTAATTGCTGTGTTAAGCGCATGATCATGTTCATTTAACATTTCTCTTCCCCAACTGTTATTAGAAATCTTAAAGCCCATATGTTTAGCATAATTAATCGCCTCAATTGCATCCATGGTACTGCCGCTGTTGCCGCTAATAAATTTTAAAGCTGCAACTTTAACATTAGGTGCAGCGCCCTTTACTCCATACATATTATCTTTCCGTGCTGCAATGATTCCTGCAACATGTGTCCCGTGCCTATCATCAGAAAAAGAATCGAAAACGGTGTTATCATTATTAGCGAAATCCCAGCCATGAATATCATCCACATACCCATTTCCATCATCATCGATACCGTTATTGGGTACTTCACCTTCATTAACCCATAGATTCCCATGTAAATCTGGGTGGTTTACATCTATTCCTGTATCAATAACGGCAACCACTGTCTCATTTAAACCAGACATGTACCTGCCCGTCTCTTGAATCCCTATATCCATCCCGGCGACCCCAGGTTGATTGTTTATAACTTGTCCAATATTATGTAATCCCCATTGCATACTAAGTAAAGGGTCATTGGGCAAATCGGCCGGCTTATAGATATAATTGGGTTGCGCAAAATCAACATCGGGATGCGCTTCCAGGTCACTGATCAGATTTTTTATTGAAACTGTTGAAGGAACTTTTAATAACTCAATATTATTCTTGCTATCTATTTTCTTTATGTTAAGGTTGTGTTTTACTTTTACAGCAGAAGTACTAAATGTTGTTTTCTCTTTATATTTGACAATGATTTCATCTTTACCATAGGATATCCCCTCATTACCCTCGTCAACTGCGAACTTAATTTTATCACCATGGTTTTGTTTAGCTTCAGCTATTCCAGAAGATAAAGTAAGTACAACTAAGATGAAAGTAACAGATATTATTCCTGCGTTTATAATTTTGTTCATTTTTCTACCCCTATCCTTCACTGTTTATTGATAACTTAATTTTAGACACAATTCAACTAAGTGTAAATATTTTGTTCAAAAGCATCATGCCAAATTCACTAAAATTATTTATTATTCCTAATTCCTATTGATTTGAATATTTTTACAAGTTAAAATTTAAATTATAGAGATGTAGAAACTATTCTAGTAAACTATGAGGCTAATTAAGGGAAGCATTAGTCCAAAAACGGGGGATTTTTTATATGAATAAAAGGAAGAAATGGGTTATCGGGATTCTAAGCAGCTTACTTATTGTATCGATAGTAATCCTGTTCACACTATCAAGTAGAAATATTGATAAAGCAGAGGACGTTAAGCCTGCTGTAGCAGTCGCTAATAATCAAGAGTCTGGTCCAGGCAGTCCAAATAACAAGAGCGACAGTGATTCTGAGAAAGACAGCAGTATTACTGACAGTCCTGAAAGTGAGGATCAAGCCAATTCAAATGAGGAGGAGACGACAGATAAAGGCCCATCAGAAACCAAAAGAACTGAAGACAGCAATACCACTGAGACAAATACCACAGAGACGCCTGCTCTTCCTAAAAATTCAGTGACAAATGAAGAAGAAAAAAAAGAAATTGATAAGGTAAAAGATGATAAACCCCAAAAAGGAAAGGCGAAAAATCAGTCACCGAACACCCCAGTGACCGACTTAGAGGCTTTAAGAGCTCTATTTATGGGGGAAACCTATCTATATGCCGTTTCTGCAAACTTGGATTCTTCCGTAAAATCAGTTGAATTTATTATCGGAACTAAGTCTTTTAAACAGGAAATTCCTAATGGAAAACTAAATTTTGAAAAAGCAGTAGACGGAGAATACGATCAAATGGAAATCATTCTCAGGGGACAAAACAATGAAGAAGTTGATAAGTTTTCAGTTAATTTTTAATTGAAAAGCAAGCACTTTTTCAGTGCTTGCTTTTTTCCACGTGGTTTCTTATGATTTCTTTTAATTGTTGTTTTTCTTCTTTTGTATTTGCAAGAATATACTTTTCGTTTTCAGCTGTGTAAATAACTACAGAGTTATTGGGCAAAATTGATTCTGATAGAGGAATTAGAATCATTTTCACCTCAATTGCTTCTTTTCCAAAGTATTCTTTTATATACTTTATCTCTTTCAATTTTGACTGTAAATAAATTAATTCTACAGACTCTCCTCTTAACTTTAAATCTTCTAACTCTGCTTCCCCTATAAGTAACTTATAAGAATCATCAGAGTTATAAGCATAGTCTTCTATCCTTACTTTTAAATCTTCTAATATTTCTGCGGGCTCTTCCACGGTTAGCTCTTTTCCATTTGAATAAATTGTAATTGAATGATTTATTAAATCTTCATCTTTTTCTTTATTCGGTGCATTATTGTTGTTTGAATACATTAAACCACATCCTGTTAATAAGATTAGATTCAGAAAATATATCATAGCTAGTTTCTTCATTTGCTACCTCTAGACTTGAAGTTTTTATTTACTTTGAATTTCACTTAAATCCTATACTACCAGTTTACTTAAGGGGATTGAATATAAATGAAATAGTTTAAAAATAAAACCCTCCAGCTCGAGGAGGGTTTTATTCTAGAGAAACATTTAATTTAAACTGATGTTATCGATTAATGCTGCAGTATCATAAGCACTATCTCCTTCATCCCAAACTCGGAAGTCTAAAGTTACTGACCCTTTTCCGGCTAAATGGCTGACATCAAATTCAACATGTTTCCAACCAATTTCATAGGAAGTGTCATCTCCACCATAGAAATCAATATCAATAGGAAAGTCTAAGAGCCAAGCTGAGGTATTCACAGATTCATATACCAGAGTTTGGGGTTCAAAGCCTCCAAATGATGGATCAATTACTACTTGGAATTTGTCATCATATACAGAGTCTAAGAATTCATCTGGTTCTTCTGAAATAACATTATAGTCAAATGACAATGTAGTCATACCAGCAGGAATATTAAAAGTTTGTGAGATATAACTGTCTGACTCACCAACAGATCCCAATCCCGTACTTATAATGGACATGTATTTACCTTCTGGCGAGTACAAAGGGCCTAATTTAGAAATAAGCCTTACATCTCCATTTCCAAACCACCCATTGAGATTACCCTCTTCAAATTTACCATTAACCAATCCTTCAACGGAAATGACTACATTGTTATTTCCTTTCATTTGAAAA
Source organism: Rossellomorea vietnamensis (assembly GCF_008180615.1). Taxonomy (GTDB): domain Bacteria; phylum Bacillota; class Bacilli; order Bacillales; family Bacillaceae_B; genus Rossellomorea; species Rossellomorea vietnamensis_D. Next base: position 116,934 of record NZ_VTEH01000004.1, on the reverse strand, counting down.
TAAGCGCCATAACCATCACTTGTTCCATGAGTATTGATAACATGGTCAAATGATTCTCCGGTTGTCATACCGTTAGCAACTAAAGAATTAAACAACGTACTTACTACATTATTATCATAGGAAACTAGGACGTTATCTGAGTATCCAAAATAGGTCTGAGCTCCATCATTTAAGAAAGCGTTAGACATAGTGTCATTCTTTGTACTTTGGCAAGAACCGTTGAAAACGATCGTTCCAGGTAACGATTCATTGTAATGAGAAATAAATGAAGGTGTGATAGCAAAGTAATCTGCAATTACTGCCAGACGTCCCTTCTTTAGATCAGCCTCATACATTTGGATTTTTTCCGGAGTCGCTTTTTCACCAGTTAAAAAGATAACTTGAGATGAGTTATACTCTCCAACACCTTGCGCAAAGAAAGTTCCTCCATGCGTATCTATTACTACTACTCCATAATTCTCTAAGTTTTTAAACAGGTCAATATCTGACTCACCATCAGTTAAACGATCTGCGTTAAAGCCTGTGGCAGTAAATAAATTTGAAACATTATCATAAGAAGCATTCGGAAGCTGTAAACCTCCACCTTGAGAAGCAAACGATGAAATGATTGCTGCCCTTTTACTTCCTACGCTTAAGGAATCAGTACTCATAGCAGCAAAGTTTGCAATATTTTCTTTATAGTCAATTGGTGCATCGTTAAGAGATTCTGTTAAAGTAGCAGCATTACGGCCTCCCTTGGATGAATCCTCATTAATTAACGTTCCTCCAAGGACACCTGAGTCTAACTCATACCAAATTCCCTCTCCGTCTTCAGAAATGCCCGCAGAAACTACTTCTTCCTTAGAGTTCAGCCACTCAACCGTTTTCGCCTGCGCTTCTTCCTTTGATAAAGAAGTACTTAATTCTGTAAACTTTTGTTCAGTTTCACCTGACTGTGCAGATGCAGTAGTTATCTCTTCATTTGTTAGATGTTTAAGAGCAGATATCTCATAAGAGTCACTATAAAGCTCGGAATCTACCACAACTTTATAACCCAATGTCCCTTCGCTTCCTGCGATGATATCATAGACACCACTGTATACTCCGTCGTCTTTAATATCATCCCCTGAGGATACATTTCCATCGTCCGTTAAATCAGTTAGAACTTCTATCTTATTGTTCTCTCCAACTTTAACCAATTCAACTGTCTCGGCGATTCCCTCAATGCCTACTCGGAAAACAACCTGTTGTTCTTCATTAATGAAAACAGTATCTGTGCTTCCATTAAGACCGCTTGTGAAAGCTGGTTCCGGGATTATGTAATCACCATTAACCTTTTTATATTTTCCAGGCAACTTCCCATGTTCATGAGGAACTTGCGCTTTTGTGAATCCTCCTTTTGAAAGGATACTACTTGCACTTGCCATCATGTCATCTTGGAATAGAACAACATTTGCCAACCCAGCTTTATTCATTTCTTCTGTTTTTGTCTTGCTGTTAATAAATTCAATTATTGAGTAATACTTATTTACCTCTCCCCCTATGTATATTCCATCTTTAGGTGCAGCAGAGGTTGTGGGTGCAACTAAAAATCCGAATCCCAAAAGTAGTAAAAATGTCACCAGTACCTTTCTCATCCTTTTACCTCCTATTCTCATCCTTTTACCTCCTTTGTAATAAAAAACCAATTTAATCTTACTATATTCCTAGTTTTATTACTATACAAATATATATTTATTCCTAAATTTTTTAAAATATATTGTTTTCAAGCTTTTGACCCGCGTGCTGGCGCTGTGTATTTTTTTAAATCTGTCGTGACTTTAACTTTGTACACTATTTGACAGAGAACTTCATAATCTAAAGGTCAGTCTGTACACTGTTTGGTACGAGTGTATTGTAATGTCCGTATTTGGAATAAAAACTATCGTAGAGATAGAATGCTCCTTTCAGAACCTTTTGGACTCTAAAAGACTGAGTTATGAAATTGATTCGCCACATTCCGCTACCTGCCTCACAAGACTGATCGAAACCGCTTTGCCCGGGGGTTTAACGTGTATAGTGTATGAGTGCCAAAGTTGTAACGGCTGTCCCTTCTGTACCAAGTATACTAATGCCAAAGACGGACATCACAGGAAACTCTTACTCAATGAAAAAGGGAATGACAAAAGGATGAAATAAAACTCTGCTTTCAGAAAAGAAAACAGGTGAAATTTATGGACGGTTTAAAACTGATTTATATCCGGTTTTTGGAACTCCAAGGGGTTTTTAGGTTTCATAAGATTTTATGTTAAGGGCAAGAAACGCGTGCAAAAGGCAAGGCACTTCTTGCTCATGACGGTAAACTTGAGAAAATTCACTGCCAGGAAGGCAACCTAACACACGAAACACTAGAGCCAGGAAAAAGGGCTTCAATCATCGAAAATGATGATTGAAGCCCTCTTATCATTATTTGGCTAATTAGGTCCTAGCCTCTTATTTTATATTAGTTAAAGCTTACAGTATCAGTGTCGATTGTCATACCTGCTGCATCTTTAGCAACTACTGTTGCGGATGTAACATTGTCATCAGCAGCTTTTTCTAGAGTGAATTTTCCGCCAGAGATTGTTGCATCAAAAGACTTTGTACCAATTGTAACTGTAATTGAAGCAACTCCAGATTTAACATCTCCTGTTACACCATACAGGTAAGTACCTGAGAATGGTGCTTTAGTTCCAACAAGATTTGTAACATAATCCACAACCGGCGTACCAATTACAGGCATGTCACCCTCTACAGGTGTGAATTGGATCTCATGCTCACCAGTAAGTGCTACATCGTTTGCAGACAACAAGCTCTTAGAGATGTTTATTACATTAGTCTTACCTTCATCTTCAGTAAGCGTTCCGTCTGGAAGATTGATTACTACTACGTCGTATCCATTCTTAGCGTTGCTATCGCTATCTGCTAGCTCGATGGAAGTTCCTTTAGGAAGATTTTCACCATCTAACGTATAATTTGCTACATTGACAGCATTTGCTACTGAACCAGTAAATTGAACTGCGCTTGTGAAGTCTAATACGATTGTATCTTCATCACCGAAGTTAGTGTAACCGCTAACTCCATTGTAGTTGCCCTTCTTCACATAGAATACCTCTTCAGGAGTTGTGACTACTGAAGGTTTAATCTTAAAGTCATGTGTTAAAGAAGCAGCTGTATTTCCGATATCATCAGAAATTGAACGAACTACTAGAGTCCAATCTTGAGAAGCTCCAGCATCTACAAGTGCTTGCAAGCTGTCAGTACCAACAGCTGGTGCAACTTCAAACGTATCATCTGAACCATCAGTCTCTGCATAGCCAACTACTTTACCTTTAACTGTAATGGCATCTCCATTTTTATCTTTACCAAGGAACTCGATGATTGGGTTAGGAATCTCTTCACCTTGAATTTGGGAAGCTGTATCTTTGGCATCTTTACCAGGCAGCTTAACTGGCTCACTCATGAATACATTGTAGTGATCCGCTTTAGTAGTTGTTCCGAAATCATCAATTTTAGGGCTCTTAGTGTCAGCCGTGTTTAGAACTGAACCATCATAATTTAGGTTAAGCTCTAATTTAGCATTTTTCAGACCGTTGTCCAGGTTAGTAACTGCATCTTTAGCTAAGACTAGACGGTACTGGTCGTTATAGTAGTTCTTCTTAGAAACAGAAGTATTGTAAATTTCTGTCCAGTCAGAAGTAAGTTCAACCACATATTCAGATCCATTAACTTTATCTAGAGATAGAGTTGGAGCTCCGCCTGGGTAGTATGAGTTAAGGGAAGAGTCACTTACATTAACCCACTGATCAGCTACACCATTTGTGCCTTTTACAAACTTTTGAAGTGCAAGATCAGAAAGATCGAAATCTTCAACTGATTTATTGAATTGAAGACGGAACTGTTCAGGTGATTCAACAGATACAGCTGCTGTAGGAACTGTTTTATCTTCAGCTACATTAAAGTCCAATGTTTGCGTAGTTGAGATATTTTTTGAATCAGTTAGTCCAGCAAAGTCATAGATTGAAGAAAGTTGAACCGAATGAGTTCCAGCAGTCATGTAATCCTTAGTTTTGATTGTTACTTTGTTACGGTTATCTACTCCAGTTACTTGGTCGAATTCACCAAATGCATAAGCTTCAATCCCTAGTAATCCACCATCAAGTTTGAAGTTTGCTTTTGAAATTGATTCCGAGAATTCAACAACTACATTTCTTAGGCTAGTTGCTTCAGCAGAAGTTGCTTCTGGTTTACGAGCATCTGTTAGAATGAAGCTGTCCTTCGTAGTTTGAGTACCAACGTTTGAAGGCATGTTCATAGTAACATCAACTTTTTTGTTGTCATCTAGCACATTAGATTTCTCAAGGATAACTTCAAGAGCATTAGGATTTCCAGCAACCGCTTTAAAACCACGGATTGCTTTTGTGTCACCATCTTGAACGACTTCAATGATATTGTCTTCTTTCAATACAGCATTGCCAGCAGCATCTACTTGAAGCTTACCGTCCTTAACTTCAACAAACTCATCAAGAGTAACAGCTTTGTTGAAGTAAAGTGTTACACGGTCAGCCTGGTTTGACTCTGCATTTGTTAGGGCCGCTTTGATCTCAGGGTTAATTTCCTCTAAAGTTGGAACGAACTGGACCTTTTTAGATCCTACAACTTTACCAATTAACTCTTTATAGTCATCGCCCGCTTCGATAATCTGAGCATCGACTTTTGATTCGATTGCTTGCTGGCTGAACTCAGAAGTAAGCGTTACAGTCGCTTCACCGTCTTGAACAGTTACACGAGTGTTAGCCAAGTTACCATAAGTAGAACTGAATGCAATAACGATATCATCAGCATTTGTATCGACCAATCCAGTTTCCTCATCGATGATTTGAGCTTTGATCACCATATTGTCGGCACCATTTGCAAGAATAGTGTCATCTTCAACATTAGTAGTTAATTCTAGAGTATATTGCTCCGTTACATCTAGAACTGGTTTTGGAAGAGTATCTCCAAATTTATAGTCAGTGTTTGCTAATAGCCAAGCGAAGTCACCACGTTTGATTGATTCGTTTGGAGCAAATGTTGTTGGAGTTTTACCAGTGATAAGGCCAGTTGCGTAAAGAGTTTTGATGGCTTCTTCATACCAAGCCCCTTCTTTAAGGTCAGAGAAAGGTAGGTCCACATCTTCTGACGCAATTCCATAAGCTTCTACAATCAGTTGAGCGAACTGAGCACGAGTGATTTCTTGGTTAGGAGCAAAAGAATTTTCATCTACACCTTTGATGTATCCTTCAGCATATAGCGCATTAATTGCATCTGTATACCAAACTCCTTCTTTCACATCACTGAAAGGCGTTGCCGGAGCATCAGTTCCAAGTCCTAGAATCTTTGAAACCATTAAAGCTGCTTGAGCACGAGTTACTTTTCCGCCAAGATCAAATGTTCCATCAGGCATTCCTGCAACTACATCTGCTGCTACAAGATCGTTGATAACATTATAGTAGATGTGGTCTTCAGATACGTCCGGGAACCCAGCTGCGAAACCAGCTGTTGGTGCTACTGCAGATGCTACCATTGCAGCAGTTAGAGATGTTGCTAAAAACTTACGGCGAGACTTTGGTTGGTAAGCCATGTTTTGTTTTCCCCCTAAAATAATTTAAATTAACTAATCCAAGAAACTAATAAACATACATATGTATAAGCATTTCAAAGATTAGCAGACTAAAAAGTAATATTCATAACACTCTACTAGTATATTTTACACATTTATACTAGTCAACCATTTTTCCTGCAAAAATGGTTTATTTTTTATGTTATGGAGTTTATTACCTTAAACTTAATTCTACTTATTTTTTCAATTATTTCAACATAAATTGACAATCCAATTTGTACCAATATACTAATTATACTACAATCCTACATTTTTTTCTAATATAATCCAAAAATAATCAGTATTTCCTTTTTTCTTATAAAAAACGCATTCTAAACTTAAACTTTTTGTTACATAACTGTAAAAATTGTTAGAACACCTTTGTGGTAAGATTTTGGGTAAATAGATAGGTTAATATACACAAGGAGTTGTTTCGGTTGAGGAAAAAAATCTTATCATTGCTTATTATTAGTACCATCATCTCACTGCTACTCTCGTCAATGACCTCTGCATCATCTACTGCTGGGGATAAGGTGGCAGAATCCGCCAAGAGCTACCTCGGAACACCTTATGTTTTTGGAGGATCCTCTCCTGCGGGATTTGACTGCTCCGGATTTATACTCTTCATATATAAGAAGTTCAGCATCAGCCTTCCTCGTACATCCGCTGATCAATTCGGTTCAGGGGATAAGGTTGCTAAGGCTGACTTAAAAGCTGGTGACTTGGTGTTTTTTCAGAATACATATAAAAAAGGAATTTCACATACTGGAATATATATAGGAAATAACAATTTCATTTCTGCAGCCAACGGTGGCGTGCAAATCGACTCTATCAATGACCCATATTATTGGGGACCAAAATATGCAGGTGCCAGGAGAGTGGTCAAAGAAGAAATCGTTAAGGAAGCCGAAGTTGTTAAACCGCTCCCAGCAGGACAGTACTACGATGTTCCTAAAGGTTTTTGGGCCTTTGACCAGATTAGCTTTCTTGGCCAGCAAGGTATAATCAGCGGGTACGATATCAGCCAATTCAAGCCTGAGCAGAACGTAAGCAGAGCGGAAGTCGCAAAGATGATGAGCGATACGTTTAACTTGACTCCTTCTACTGCAAATAGATTTTCCGATGTAAGCAATAACCACTGGGCAATGAAATATATTAACGCAGTTGCAGACCAAGGCTTTTTCGTTGGATACGGCAACGGTACCTTCAAGCCGGATGAGCCCATTTCACGCGGTGAGATTGCAACCCTTTTTACCAAAGCGTTCAATCTTACAGGCAAAGAAAGTGCTCAGCAGTTCATCGATCTGGATGAAAACCACTGGGCATACGGTGATATTCACACTTTAACCGCCAGCTCCATCGCTTTCGGATATAAAGACAGTTCCTTTCAGCCGAATAGAGAAGCATCAAGAAGCGAGTTTGCGGTCTTCTTATACAGAGCCATCCATACTAAGTAAGAGATACATCTTTTTGTCCTTACTAAACAGTTCGAATAATCAGCGACATTTTGAGGCTGGTAGAACAATAAAATGCATAACATATATTGCAAACATTATAATTTCATAAATAACAGTACAAACAGCAAACCGCTTGGACAGTAATAGTCCAAGCGGTTTGCTTATGGTAAGATCTAATTAAGGCGGCCTTTAAAAGAAGTTCATATATAATTATGTGTCACTCTGCATTTCTCCATGTTCAATCAATCGCTCTCTTTCATCCACAGAAAAAATCCCCGGCACTTTATTTTCAAATACTCCATATCCTCCCACTAGCTCTCCATCTATCTCATAAATCGTTGCTGACAAACTATCTCCGTTTGGTTGTTTTCCAACTAAAGTATTCGTAGTAATTACAGCTTCTTTTCCCCTCTTATTGTAGGTTTCTAAATTTATGCCGGCGCTTTGCAACATGCTCATACGCTCCGGGTAGTAATTGATTTCTGCTATAGAAGTGCAGCATGTGGATTTAATATGCCATCCGTACTGTAATAAATATTCTTTATGGCTGTCAGAGATTGTCTTACTTATCTTATTACACTCTCCATCACTTAATTGCTTGTCCACACCGCTGGAATTTAATGATTGCCAAATAAGTAAAGGTAGGATTACTACTAATAAAGCAGATGCAAAAATATACTTCAAAGAAATAACCTCCTTCAGATTCAACATCAATAGACTAATTCCCTGTACTACCCAGCCCGGTTCAAGAACAAATCCTTCACTGTCCTTGCATACAGGTTATCATAAATTTACAACTCATCTCTTGGTTATTAAGGCAATCTTTTAAAACGCCCGTTCATAATGTACTGATTGGCTCCACTACCTTCAATTACGGCTTCTCTTTCACATAGTCAGTAAAGGATTAATCACTGATTCCTTGTTAGTTGCCAAAAACAAGAGACCAAATCCTATACAATCGATTTGGTCTCTTAATTACTTTTCTTTTTTCTATTTATCTACCGAAACAGTGCTGCTTAAATTAAGGATGGAGGATTCCTTATAAACGACACTTACGGTTCCTTCACCACTTTAGAAAGAATAATAGAAAACTCTGCTCTTGTAATGTGTTGATCCGGCTTAAAGGTGTTATCCGGATACCCCGTTAAAATGGTATGGGCTTTCAGTGTATTGATTTCATCCGAATAATATTTTTTCCCTTTCACATCATCGAAAGAAGCCCCCTCCATGAGAGGCAATTCAAACGCATTTTGAATGATGACAGCGACGTCTCCCCTGGTGATTGACTGTTTGGGTTTAAAGGTTTGGTCCGGATAACCAGCTATAATATGGCTGGCTGTGGCAGATGCAATATAACCTGAGCCGAAATACTCTTTCAATACATCAGGATAGGTCGTGGTCCTTTGGGCACCATCCAAATTTACGGCCCTCCCTATCATTGCCACAGCTTCTTCTCGTGTAATAAAATTGTCAGGCCGGAAGCTTCCATCTTTATACCCGCTTATAAATTTTTCACGAGAAAGATACGTAATCGAATCGGTATACCAGATCCCTGTTCTAACATCCCAAAAAAGTGAAATTGGTGCTTGAATCAGTCCATAGCCGTACAGCGGATCTCTCCCTTTTGCACCCAAGTCGATTACATTGCCGGAAAGGATCTGTTCGATTTGATTAAAAGTAAGAGAAGGATAAATTTCTTTATACAACGCCAGAACGCCAGCCATATACGGAGTCGCCATGGAAGTTCCGCTCATATAGGTATATCCATCAACCTTTCCGCCCTCTAAAACAGTCGTGCTGTACACTCTATCGCCCGGTGCAGAGAACATAAGTGACGCTCCTGTGTAGGAAAAAGCTGAGTGTTTCAGCTTTTCATTTATCGCCCCCACGCCTATTACACCTGGATAGCGGGCAGGAAACATAATATCATTACCGATCTGGCCAGTGCCTGTCTCGTCATTCCCGGAGGCTGCGGTGACCAAAATTCCTTCATCCGTTGTTTTTTTTATGACTTCCTTTAGACTTATAGAGGAGATAGGACTTGTAATGCTGAGGTTGATGATGTCCATCTCATTTTTAATCGCCCAATTGATTCCGGCTACAACATCTGATTGTAACCCAAATCCTTCTTCGTCAAGAGCTTTGACCGCATATAGTTCCACTCCTGGAGCGACTCCCACCGTTCCAAAGCCGTTGTCCTGGGCCGCAATAATACCTGCCACATGTGTGCCATGGCCATTGTCATCATGATAGCTGTTGATACCTTCTACAAAGCTGACTCCCCCCGCAACCTTTAGATCGGGGTGGCTTTTGCTTATCCCAGAATCCAGGACCGCGACCTTTACACCTTCTCCGGTAAGCCCCAGATCTTTTCCTGCTGGCCGATTGGTTGCTTCATGCCCCCAATCGACCACCTGTCCATTCGTCTGGACAACAATGTCAGGTTCAACCCATTTCACTGCATCACTCTTCTTTAACCGTGAAACTTCTGTTACTGGAACAGTAATAGAGATGGCGTTAATTTCTTCATATATGTAGTGAAGGGAATATTCAACGCCCTCTAATAGAGAAAGGTCAGTCTCTTTTTGAAAACCAAGGATAATCCTTTGGGTCTCTTCTAAAGACGTTTCCCCACTGACTGCAGAAGCTGAAGCTATTGAAGGAAGAAGCATGCCGATAAGCGCTGCAGAGATAAGAATGAATTTCTTCAACCAGGTCCTCTCCTTAGAAAAAAAACAGACAAAACTGCCTGTTTTTTTGTGTTTGTTCTATTATATAGTTGTTATGCTAATGTTCACTTGCTTTCTAACCAATTATAGTAATCTTTGATTCCTAATGCAATTGCTTTGGCTGCCGCTTCCCTATACTGATCCGAACGTAGTTTAGCTGCATCACCCGAGTTGGAAATGAAGCCTAATTCAACCAAAGAGGATGGAAGAGGATTGGATTTGATTACCTGGAACACACCATCCCGAACTCCTCTATCCGTTGTGCCCATGGCAGCCACAAGTCTCTTTTGAATGAAAATCGAAAGCTGTCTGCTTGCTTCTGCACGTGGATTTAAACCTGCAGAAGAATAAAAGGTCTCTGTGCCCCTGGCTAATGATGTACCATAACTATTTCCATGAATGCTCACAAATGTGTCCGCACCTTTATCGACTGCATAATCAACTCTGCCGGAAAGAGTAACGTACTTGTCCGTCTCTCTCGTCATTACCACTTGTATCCCTTCTCTTTCAAGGTACTTCTTGGTTCTGAGAGATACATCCAGGTTCAGTTCCTTTTCCACAACTCCATTTCCCGAGGCACCGGGATCCGTCCCTCCATGCCCGGGATCAATCGCAACAACCTTCAAGCCCGCTTCACTAATGTAATGGCTGTGCACGAAACCTTCCATTTTGCCATAGGACATGAATACCCAGTCACCGATCACTTGATAAATAGTAATTTTGCTTCCATTAAGTAGCTGCCCTACTTTTCCAAACTCTGTTCCCGGGCCGTTACGAACGTTTAGGACAGTCGTCGACACTACCCTCTCTCCAATAGGCTGAGGTTTTGAGACCACTTTGAAATCCGGGTTGATGCTTCTTGCAATCAAAAGTGCAAACTCTGCCCTTGTAATTGATTTATTCGGCTGATAGGTTCCATCCGGATACCCTGCGGCAATTCCGGCAGTGGAAACTAAGTTAACAGCCTGATAGATTGTACCGCTTGAAGGAAGATCATTATAATAAATTCCGCTTACTGAAGATAGCTTAAAAGCTCTTGAAATAAGAATGGCCATTTCTCCCCTGGTAATATGACGGTCAGGTTTATAACTTCCATCCTTATAGCCGCTGATAATTCCTTTTTCATAAGCGGATTGGATAAACCCTGAGGCATATGATGAGGAACTGACATCATCAAAAGAAGTTTTTCTTTTCGCTCCCTCTAAATTAACAGAACGGCCGATCATTGCAGCAGCTTCTGCTCTAGTTACAGGACGATCCGGATAAAAGACAGAACCGGGATAACCGAATATGATTTCATTTTCAACCAGGAAGGAGATCTCTTTGCTATATTTCTGTGGGACGTCCTTAAGTGATGAGGCGGATACCTCTTTTAATGAAAATCCCGAAATCGCCAGCAGCAATACAATCGACAACAAAAGACAGACTTTCTTTTTTAACATTTTAACAGTTTCTCCTTTATGTAGAATTATTGGAAAGATGGGAGTGACCCTTTCCTTTTGTATCGACTTCATAGTCAATTACTTTAATAGTGGATTTATTTACCAGGTTTAAAATTTATAAACCAATTTCTAACAAACATAGAAACTATATCATATAACGTAAAATTTACACAATTGGTAATTCTTCCAAATTTTTAGTGGCTAAATACCGTTTACATGTATATTTTATGAGTTTTGATGCTATTTTCTACTATTATTTCTGCAACTCTACTATCTTAAAAAAGTTATTCATTTATATAACATTTCTACTAATTTTTTCATGCGGTGGGATTGTGGCAGATTTTAGTATAAAATATTAACCGTATTGAATCAGAAGGAGGAGAAGTTTTGGAATTATCGAGGAACAAGTTTACAAGGTTGTTAGGTTTGGCGGTCTTGATCGCCTTTGGTTTTCATCTCGCGGACAATCATTCGGCGAAAGCATCAGGGTATGACATTGTAGACCCTGTACAAACCTATACCTATGAGGAAATGGTAAGGGATATCAAGAAGCTGGCTGCAGCCTATCCTGGAATTGTTCAATATAAGGTCATTGGAAAAAGTGAATATGGAAAAGACATATACGCTGTCGGATTAGGGAAAGGGGAAGCAACCGTATACATAGATGGTTCCCATCACGGCAGGGAATGGCTTACGACCAATCTAAACATGCGCATGATCAATGTATATGCCCATTTTTATCAGAGGAATTATAACCTCGATAAATATGATGTCAGAGAGGAACTAAACAAAACGACGATTTGGTTTGTGCCAATGGTCAATCCTGATGGAGTGACGCTTCAACAGTCAGGAGTGAAGGCATTCCCAAAAGCAGACCATGCCAAGTTGATACAGCTGAACGGCGGGAGCACAAACTTCAAACGCTGGAAAGCCAATGCAAAAGGTGTTGATTTAAACCGGCAGTATGATGCAGACTGGGCAAACATTACCAATGTTGCTCCAAGACCGGGATACATGAACTATAAAGGTACCGCTCCTGAAACTGCCAGTGAAACCAAAGCGGTCGTCAAGTTCATTTATCAGATCGATCCAGAAATGGCCTATACGTATCATAGTGCCGGGAAGATCTTATATTGGTACTTCCACCAGGAGGGACCCATATACACCCGAGACCTTTCGTATGCACTTGATATTTATGGAATGACCAATTATCCATTGGTTAAACCGACTGCCAACCCTTCAGGCGGCGGGCTGTCGGATTGGTTCGTCATTGAATTTAACCGCCCCGGCTTCACTCCGGAAATAGGACGTTATCCAGGGGAAACCAACTTGCCCATTAGCGAGTTCAATCAAACTTGGAGTGAAAATAGATTAGTTGGTTTGTTTGCCGCAAGAGAAGGCCACAGACTATACGAATCACGCAAACCGGAACCGCCAGCGGAGGAAAAGCTTAAAGAGGCTGATCTCGTCATTAATGGCAAGAAAGTGAACCTGTCTCCTTCCGCTATTATTAAGAATAGCAGAACACTAGTACCAATCAGAGGTGTCTTTGAAGAACTGGGCGCTTCCATTGGCTATGATAATTCCACCAAAACAGTTACCGTGAGAAAAGGGACCACCAACGTAGCTGTCACAGTTGGCAGCAAGACAGGTTATATTAATGGTTCACCTGTCACCTTGGACACTGCACCGATTCTTTTAGAATCCCGAACCATGATTCCACTTCGTTTCATCATAGAAGCCATCGGGGCGGAAGTTAAGTGGGATGGAAGTTCCCAAACCGTTATCATCATCTATGAGGAAGAGACAGAAGCAGAACCAAAAGACGATCCGAAGTCTAAGACAGAAGTTTCTATCAGCATAGACGCCCAGCAAAAGGAGTACACCCCGCAGCCCTTTATCAAAGAAGGAACCACCATCGTTCCTTTACGCGATATTCTGGATGGATATGAACCAGAATTCACTTGGGAAAGCGGCAAAATAAAAGTCAATGCCGCCGGCAAAGTCGTCCATATAGAAAGCGGAAGTGATATCGCTCTCTTAAATGGCGAAGAAGTGAAGCTCGGCACTGAAGTTATTACCATAGATGGAAATACTATGATTTCACTGGTATTTATTATCGACCTATTTGACTGGGAGTTGGAATGGGATGCTGCCGCAAAAGAAGCAGCCATTACTACTGATTCACAAGAAGATATCAATACTGATGATGAACCTTCAACTAAAGATCAGCCGGAAGAAAGAGTTTCAATCAGCATAGACGGCCAGCAAAAGGATTACAGCCCGCAGCCCTTTATCAAAGAAGGAACCACAATCGTTCCTTTACGCGATATTCTGGATGGATACCAACCAGAATTCGCTTGGGACAGCGGCAAAATCCAAGTCAAAGTCGACGGACAAGTCGTCCATATAGAAAGCGGAAGTGATATCGCTCTCTTGAACGGCGAAGAAGTGAAACTCGGCACCGAAGTTATTACGATAGATGGAAGCACCATGATTCCACTGGTGTTCATTATCGACCTATTTGACTGGGAATGGGAATGGGATGCTGCTGCAAAAGGAGTAGCCATTACTACTAGTCCACAAGAAAATAACACTGCGGCTGAAGAGTCTTCAACTGAAGATCAGCCGGAAGAAAGTGTGACTGGCGACCCTGCTGAAAGTGCGGTTCCAAGTGAAAACAGTACAAAAGAAAACAATACAGAACAAACCGTTACAGAAGAAGCTGACACGAGCAGCGAGCAAGTCTCCCCTTCCACTGAAACTGGTGAAATTAGTGGTCAGGCCACAGAGACCAAGCAAGATGATCTTAACTCAGAGAGTACTCTTCAACCAGAAGAAACTACCACAGCAACAGAATAACTTTTTAAAAAAAGCAGACCTCGTTTGGTCTGCTTTTTCATTGCACAAAACCGGAAAAAAATTCCTTAATAAAAAAACTCTATTATTTTTTACAATATTTTGCTAGATTTATAGATAGCACAAAATATAGGAGGATTTCGCATATTATGAAAAAAATTCCCATGTTATTTGTCCTTATTGCCTTGGTTTTGTCACTTATTGTCCCCTCAAACGCCTTAGCTGCCGACGATATCACTGACCATCGTTTCGAAAAGGATATGAGATCTCTCATTGAGAAAGGAATCCTGACCGGCTACGCAAACGGTAAATATCTCCCTGACGATTCGATTACACGCGCTGAGTTTGCTGTTTTAATAGTAAAGGCACTGGAAATAGAACAGCTTGCAAAGGCTGATTTTTCTGTAGCTCAGCTTTCAGAAGGAACATTTTTTACCGATGTGGAAGCGGGAGATTGGTACTATAGTTCAATCAAAGCCGCCAGTGAGCTGAAAATCGTAAACGGCTATCCTGATGGCTCCTACAAGCCAGACAAGAAGATTTCACGCCAAGAAATGGCCGTTATGATTATGAATGCCATCAATTCCAAAGGAGTATTGACCGAGGAAGCCCCGCTGGATGGATTTAGTGATGCTGATAAAATCCAAAGCTACGCGGTGGAATCAGTCCAGCGCTTGCTCTCACTTGAAGTTATGCTGGGTAAACAGCTTAACGGAAAAGTTTTTTTCGCTCCTCAGGACGATACGACTAGAGGAGAAACAGCTGCTGTTATCAACAGAGCACTGAAAATCATTTATCCGCCAAAAGCGCTGGATTACAAGGTTGCTACATTGGAAGAAGGAAAAGACCCTGTTATTCATCGTAAGTATGAAACATTGGAAGAAGCGAAAAGCAAAGCTGTAAATAATCAAGTGGTACTGAAAGGGAATACGATCGCTTGGATTGATTCAGGTATGGCAGTATCGAATAAATTCACCATACTTTATACAAACCAAAGCTTCGGCTCTCATATTTCCTATACTACTTCTGGTATTGAAATGAAATACCTCGATTCAGGAGAAAATTGGGTGAAAGTACAGCTTGCAGACTATGTTGGTTACCTTAAGAAAGATACTGTCAACTTGACTCCAGATCATTTAATCAAGGACAGATCATACTATGCAGTAAGCAATGGGGACCTGGTTCACAAGATCTACAACCCAATTACCGAAAGCTGGGGCAGTTATATTTATGGAATGGCTCCAAGCTTCCTATCTTCCGGAAATAAGTATTACAGCTGGAATGGAAATACGTTCTACAATTCAAATGGGGCCTTGGTTGGAAATGCCTATCAATACTTCAACCGTATGCCTCTTTACGCAAAAACGCAATATACAGCCGCACAGCTGGATGACTTCCTAAAACAAGCGAGACCAGGCAGTCCGCTAATTGGAACAGGTTCAGCATTTAAAAAAGCTGAGCAGGAAATCGGCACCAATGCCCTTTACTTCCTGGCTCATGCGATTCATGAAAGCAGATGGGGCGAGAGCAAGATTGCACGTGATAAAAACAACCTATTTGGAGTAGGTGCTATCGACAGCTGCCCATATGAATGTGCCCGTTCATATGACAGCTACGAATCCGGCATTTTAGAAGTTGCGGAAGATACTGTCGTCACAGGATACTTTAACGAGCGTGACTCTCGTTTTGAAGGAGAACACCTGGGGAACAAAAGTACTGGCATGAATGTCAGATACGCATCTGATCCTTACTGGGGCCAAAAAATAACAGGCTATATGTACCAGGCAGATAAGTTTCTGAGCAAAAAATACAGCCTCACTCCAGAAAACGGCAAGTATAATCTTGGAGTTTCTGTTGCAGACATTCCTGTTAATGTCCGCTCAAGTGCTGTCGTCAATAGTACTAACCAGCTTTATCATATTCCTCAGAACGGAACTACCGTTCAATTCCTGGATAAGGTTTTCGCAACGGGTATCTGGTATGAAATCGCTCCTAAGAACATTATGGGTAAAAACTACGCAAAAGCTTATGCCTACAGTCATGGCCATGAGCCATATGGCAGAAGTTTTGATGCACTGCCTCTCGCAAAATAAATGAACAATTTACCGGGAAGTAACAACTATTTGTTGCTTCCCTTTTTATGTTATATTAGGTATTGAAATATTGTCGAAAACAGCCTTATTACTGTCTAACCTTCTCGACTGATAGTAACCCATAGCTTACTGTATCACCCATACTGTTATTTAAAGGAGTAAGATTTATTAATGAAATTTGTCGATATAATGGGCGTCCCTTTTTTACATACAGATCAAAAAGGTTTTATACGACTGCTCGATGAAAGAATTCAGAAGCAGGATAAAACTTTTGTTGTAACCGCCAACCCTGAAATTGTGATGAAAGCAAATGAGGAACCCGAACTGATGGAAATCATTCAGAAGGCAACATACGTTACAGCAGATGGAATTGGCGTAATCAAAGCGGCACAACTTTTAAACAATCCACTTCCGGAAAGAGTAACAGGATATGATACGATGGTGGAACTCTTGTCACTCTCCAACCAAAAAAATTACAGCATTTATCTACTTGGTGCTCAAGAAGAAACACTGCAAAAAGCTCAAAGCAATATTAAGGAAAAGTACCCCAATCTAGTGATTAAAGGCTCCCATAATGGGTTCTTCGATTGGAATACCGACACTATTGCCAGTGAGATTCAATCCCTGCAGCCCGACATCATTTTTGTAGCATTGGGCGTACCAAGACAGGAAGAATGGATTTCTCAGAACTTCGCAGAATTCAGCCATGGAGTCTTTATCGGAGTAGGCGGCAGTTTTGATGTGGTTGCCGGCACAGTTCCGCGGGCACCGGAAATATGGCAAAAGATGAATTTGGAGTGGTTTTACCGTCTAGTAAAGCAGCCAAGCAGATGGAAACGGATGCTTGCTCTTCCGCGGTTTGCTGTCAAAGTCCTGAAAATGAAGGCTAAAAAGCAATGAGTAAGTCTTCCTTTATTAAGAGTACACTAATACTATCTGCTGCGACTCTGGTCTCAAAGGTATTAGGAAGTATTTTCAGAATCCCCCTGCAGAACATTGCAGGCGATGAGGTATTAGGAATCTTCAGCTTGGTCTATCCGGTCTACATGGTCGCTTTGATTCTTTCCGTTGCGGGTATTCCCATTGCGATATCAAAATTGATAGCTGAGGCAAGAATCAAAAATAACGAGGATGATATCAAGGAAATATATATTACCGCAGGTATTTTAGGGCTGCTCTTTGGAATTTTAAGCTTTATTCTCATTTATAGCTTCTCATCCCCTATCGCTGCGGCATTAGGAGGGCCCAGCACACGGTTGTCACTTATAGTTGTCTCGGCAACTCTCTTAGTGGCTCCTTATATGGCTGTTTACCGGGGCTTCTTCCAAGGATACGAAGATATGCGCCCGACGGCACTTTCACAAGTATTAGAACAGTTCATAAGAGTGGGATTGATTCTGGCAATAGCCTATTATCTTGTTTCTCAAAACTATTCTGACCAAATTGTGTCTGGAGGAGTAATGGCCGGCTCTATAGTTGGAGCAGTTTTTTCCTTATTATACTTAAGAGTTATCTTTAATAAGTCTGGTTTGAAACCTGTTTCAAAAAAGAAGTACTCATATCCGGCATTCTCTAAATGGAGCAAGGTCATCCTTAAAATTTCCATCCCAATATGTGTCGGTGCCATTACTATGGCGCTGCTCAATTTTGTTGATTCCCTTACCATTCCGGTTGGGCTTAGAACAGCTGGGGCAGATCAGGGAAATATCAATTATTTATATGGTATCTATGGACGAGGGCTGGCATTAGTTCAGATTGCAACGGTGTTCGCTACATCGATCGTTCTGCCTTTAATTCCTCTAATTACTAAGAAGCTCGCAGAAAAAGATTATACTAAAACAACAGAAATTATAGAGAGAACACACAGAATCACACACTTAGTATCATGGCCGGCGGCATTTGGACTACTAGCCCTAACCCTGCCTCTGAATTTAGCACTTTTCACTGACTTGGAGGGCAGCTTAATGCTGGCCATCATCGGCTTCAGTTCAGTGTTCACTTCTCTTACAGTACTGGGAACCGGAATACTTCAAGGAATGAATCTTGCTGGCCAGGCTGCCATACTGATTGTTGCCGGAGTTACAATTAAAATATTCTCTAATATTTTTCTTATAAACATCTGGGGGCTGGAGGGTGCAGCCCTATCGACTCTGCTCGTGTATATGCTGTTATTCATTCTGAACTCCTACTTCATCAACAGAAAGATAAAGTTCAGTTTTGGGAATAGTAACACTGTCAAAATCATCATTTCCTCTGTTGTGATGGGATTGGTTATTGGACTGCCAACTCTGCTATTTGAAATTGAGAACTGGACAAGAATGATAGCCTTGGTATATGTTTTGGCAGCTATTATTGCAGGCGGAGTACTGTATGCCCTTCAATTAATTCTTTATAAAGCAATAAGTAAAAAAGAGCTACTTAACCTTCCCATTATAGGAAAGATGCTTAAAAAGGCTTCTTCCTAAAATATAATCAGCAAGAAAGGATGTTAAATCTTGAAGATAAACCCCCGTTGGTTTTGGATTATTACACTTTTAGCAGTCATTATTTCCATCCCCTGGACATATGAGCGATGGAATACAGAGGTTTCCAATGATAATTATGAAATTATCATTCCCTATCATCAAATTATGGAACTGACTCAACATGGAGAGGAAGACACGTATAGCATAGATGAGGTTTTATCTTCCTTGAAATCCTCAGGGCTGGCAACCGTCAGTATGGAGCCTGGTTCCATAGACAAATGGGAAGAACAAGGATTTTTCAATGTATATACTAAGAGACAGATAGAAGAGCTGATATTCTTCAATAACTTGGACGAAGATCTTCTATTTGAAGATGAAGGGATTTATATTTCAGTTCCTGAAGATCCCTTTTACATCGCTAAAATTCAAGAGATTTTTGATACAGTTGACATAGCGATAGGAGAGAGGAACCTTATTTTTGTACATCAAGACAAAGATGAGGGTTCGGTTAGATATGCTCCGTTAGGATTTAATCAAAGTGCCATTGAGCAGGTAAAAAATCATGATTTAAACTATATCTTGCGCTTGAAAAATTCTGAGCCAAATATTAATGAAGTTACTTTCAATGAATTTTTACAAGTATATGATAAAGATCGCCCCCTTGTTCTGTTCGATGGGAAGCAGACAATTGGCCATTCCGAGGATTCTGAAGATACCACCGAGTTAGTGAATTACTCTCAACGTTTGGCTGATAACGACATCAATTCCCTATTTATAGAGGGCTATCAACAAGACGGATTTGATGAACTTTCCTCTCATTTAGATTATGATGTGATTCGTCTTCATAGTATTAACGTTAACAAGACTAGTAAAGATGAAGATGAGATAGTTAGCCAGGCTATTAGAGCAGTAAAAGAACGTAACCATAAAGTAATTTTCTATAATATGGCCAACACAGATCCTCAAGAACCAAATGGAAAGTTTGTAGAACCAGCAGAGAGCTTAAAGGAGGCAACAGATTTCATTACTGACGTTAGAGCTCAAATGCCGGATTTATACTCATATGGTCCTCCGGAACCTTTTGAGTATTTCAGTCCCCCACTCTGGCTGACGGTTTGTGTGTTACTTGGTTCTGCAGCCTTTGCTTTCCTGGCTGTAAGAAGTTTCGCCAATGTGAAAATCTCAATCACCGCATTAGCTGTAATAGCAGTATTGGCATTACTATATATTTTCACTAACAGGTTGATACTACTTCAAGCTGCGGCATTATTGATTGCGGTTCTTACACCAATCTTCGCCGTATTGGCTCCGGAAAAGAATTCTACTGATAAGATTGGAAAACTAACACTGACTTACTTGAAATCAATTGGAATCAGTATAATAGGAATTTTATTGGTAGTCGGTCTGCTTAATGGTAGTGAATTCATTCTTGGATTGGAAATGTTCCGTGCAGTAATACTTGTGTATATAATCCCGATTGCTGTTATTACCTTATATATTTTAGTAAAAGTCATAAAAGATTCTAAGCTTCCTAAAGAAATAAAATTCTCAATTTCTTTAGATAAACCTGTTCTCTACGGCCACCTATTATTCTTTGTAATATTCATAGGTATTCTGGTAATCGTTGCTTTAGTGGGAGATTATTATCTGGACCGATCGGGGAACTCCGGCACGGCTAGTACGTTAGAAATAAGCATTAGACAGAAGCTTGAAGAATTGCTGTTCGTAAGACCGCGCACCAAGGAATTTTTAATTGGTTTCCCTCTTTATATACTCGGCCTGTATCTGATTGGGGCTAAGAAGACGTGGGGAATCATTCTTCTGATACCTGGAACGATTGGCTTCTTGTCAATAATGAATACATTCAATCATTTTCACATTCCTTTGTATATTTCAACTTTGCGAACAGTTTACAGCATCATTCTTGGCTATCTTATCGGGCTTTTCCTGATATATCTATACAAAAAGCGCAAGCCAATCCTAAGATTTATTTTGAGCCTTTTAAAACGAATTGTAAAACTTATATACAGCACAGCTAAGAGGTGGACCTAATGCATGTAGTATTATCAGGTTATTATGGGTTTGACAATGTAGGAGATGAAGCAATCCTTTTCTCCATCATTACTGCTTTAAGGGAAAGTCAGCCGGAAATAAAAATTAGTGTTTTAACAAATGATCCACAGCATACTTCAGACACTTATAACGTTAATGCCGTTAATCGGTGGAAAATGAAAGAAGTTTCACAAGTAATCAAGTCTGCTGACGGATTGATAAGCGGAGGCGGCAGTCTGTTGCAGGATAAAACCGGTATGAAATCCATACCTTATTACACTGGGATTATGAGAATTGCCTACTGGCATAAGACACCCGTTTTTATTTATGCACAAGGCATGGGGCCAATTAATCACAGCCTGAGTAAATGGCTTGTAAAAAGGAGTCTCAACAAAGCCTCTCAAATTACTGTCAGGGACGAGGATTCCAAAGGCTTATTAGATAGAATTGGCGTTAGGAAGACTATCTCCCTTGTACCTGATCCCGTCATGGGATTGGAGGCCTCCACATACAGAAGTGAGTGGCTTCAGAGTAGAAGTGATCTGAAATCCTTTATCTCCGTTAGTGTCCGGGATTGGCCAACAGAAGTACCTTTTCAAGAAAAAGTCGCAAAGGCTCTGGACCAGATATCACAAGAAGGAAATTCAATTGTTTTCCTCCCTATGCATGGAGAACATGATGAAGCAGCTTCACAAGAAGTATCACAGTTAATGAGTGCAGAGAGCTTCATTGCCCCTTATGATGCTTCCATACAAGAAAAGATTGCTATCATAGGCCAGTCTCGCTTGCTTGTAGGAATGCGGCTTCACTCTTTAATATTCTCTGCGATTAATTATGTACCTTTTGTCGCTATATCATATGATCCAAAAATTGATTCATTTGCCTCTATATGTGATCAGCCGGTGGCAGGCCATGTAGATGAAAACAATTGGAACGAGGACCACATCGTAAACGCAGCCAAACAACTTTTGGAGGATGAGAATACTTCCCGCCAAAAATTAAAAGAACTTGTCCATCCGCAGCAGCAGGCAGCAAGAAACACTGCTCAAATGGCAATAGAGGTGTTTTCATCCTAGAGATAAACCCGGGACAGATGTCCTGGGTTTTCTTTTTTTCTCGGGATTATCCACCATTTACCCTACTATTTATTTATTTTTTGCGAAAATTGTAGACTAGCAGGTTCCTTGTTTGATAACTTAATAAAGGATTATCAAAATCACACATGACAAATTTTCACTTATTGTGATATAATCCTGAAAGATGTTATACAATTCACAAAACCAAACAGGGAACGTTCATCCCAAGGAGGATCCAAATGTTATACATTATTTTGATTGCAAGTTTTATCAGTTCAATCGTCCTGACTCCTCTTGTTAAAAAGTTCGCAATAGCGATTGGCGCTACTGACAAACCAAACCACAGAAAAGTCCATCAAAAAATCATGCCGCGATTGGGCGGTTTAGCTATATTTCTTAGTTTCCTAGTCGGCTACCTCCTTTGGATGCCTACAGAAGAATATGCCCTTCCTATACTGGTTGGTGCCCTTATCATCATTATTACCGGGGTTTTCGACGATAAGTTTGAACTATCTGCTAAAACCAAATTGCTGGGCCAGCTTGCTGCAGCTCTGACGGTTGTTCTATGGGGCGGAGCAAAAGTAGAATTTATCAATCTGCCATTTGGCGGAATGATAGAGTTTGGATACTTGAGCATTCCTTTAACCATCCTCTGGATCGTTGGTGTTACCAATGCAATCAATTTGATTGACGGCCTAGACGGTCTTGCTGCCGGGGTTTCTTCCATTGCCCTTATATCAATTTCAGGCATGGCCATTGTTATGGGCGATATGTTTGTTGCCACTATGGGAGCCATTGTCTTAGCTAGTACTCTTGGATTCTTAATTTATAACTTCCACCCGGCTAAAATTTTCATGGGAGATACCGGAGCTCTGTTCCTGGGTTTTATCATTTCTATATTAGCTCTTTTGGGATTCAAGAATATTACAGTGGTCTCACTCATTATCCCTATTATCATACTTGGCGTGCCAATTTCTGATACATTCTTTGCGATAATTAGAAGACTCTATAACAAACAGCCATTGTCTGCACCAGATAAGTCTCACTTACATCATTGCCTATTACGGTTTGGGCTCTCTCATAAACAGACGGTACTTGTCATCTATCTTATTGCCGCTTTGTTCGGTATGACAGCCTTAATATTCTCAATGTCTACTCAATGGGGTGCTATCCTCGTCCTGGCCATCATGTTACTGGCCATTGAATTGTTTGTAGAAGTCATTGGATTAATAGGTTCGAACTATCGTCCGATTTTAAACTTGATGCGTGGAAGAAGATAATAGAAAAACGGCCTGGATACCTCTCCAGGCCGTTTTTCTATTCGGATGTGTAATAACTGTTATCACGATTGAAATTACAAGGATAGAAGACTGTACCGGCCGTCACCAGTTCACACACATACCCAATGTCAAAATCACCCCAGTATTACTATTTTACTGATGTCAATGCAGTTATCAGCCTCTAAGATATTAATCAAGATTATTTCTACCTTATCAATAGAAGTATTCTTTACTATTGTCTATTAAATCTATAACACTTAAAGTAGTAAACATAGAATTCAGAGCAGAATTTTTCACTAAAAAAATGTACAAACCGGGGTGAGTATATGTATGTGTTTACTATCATCCAGATCTTTCTCGCTTCCATAATTACATATTATTGGTCATTAGCCAGTTACATGTTTGTGGAATTTAATAGAAGTTATGCAGCTTCCAGTTATCCAGGAGATATTACTATTACTCAAAAAATCATCTATCAGGGATTGTTACCTCTTTCTCTATTAGTATTTCTGCTGATTTTCACTTTTCTGTTACAAAAACTGTTACTTCTTTTTAAAAACGATAAGAAGATTACTCTCAGAAGTAAGATAGTGACTTATAGTATTCCTTTCATTTGCGCTATCTATTTGTATATAAAAGTGTACATTTATATTTTTTAAATAAATATAAAACCAGCAGCCATTAAAGCTGCTGGTTTTATATAATGACTGTTCTCTCATAAATTGTTGCTTTTGAAAAAATCCCAAGTGCCGGTTTTTCTCCCTGGAATCGGAGTTGTTCTTTTTTTTTTGCTTTCAAGGATATTTCGCTCTGTTATGGCGTTAGTTTTCGAGATTTAAATTAAACTAGCAACAAAGTTTACGAATAGAGCCTTTAAAATTATTCAGAGACCAATTACCCTCGACTTGGCATAATTAAGAATGTTTTGCTCTAAGAGTACTTTCACTCATTATCAGTCTTCTCTTCCTTAATTCAAGTCTGCTTCTGCCGCTCAGGAAGCTTTCCAAATATAATCCAATAATACGGAATAAATCGAAAAGTGAATCTCACAATTGCCCAACTCAGCAGACTTATGAGAACAAATGTGACAAGCTGCCAACCATGGAATATTAAAGGGCTGCCAGTTGACACAAGTTGCCTGAAGACCATAAGCAAGAGTGGATGAATCAGGTAAATTCCAAATGAAGTCGCTCCAATTTCAAGAAAAAGTAATTTCGTTCGCTCGCTGAACTTTTTATTAGCAATATGGGCAAGATAAAATAAAACCAATCCTGCAAGTAGGGCATGATTCGCCCAAGTAAATTCATAGATATAAGCCCTAACTAACTCAGGCAGATTGCCTTGGAACACAGGGTATGCTTCTACCCGAACCAAGTATCTGAAACCGGTATAAAGTACAACCATAGCCCCATAGCCGATAAATAATGGAATAAGGACTTTATCTCTGTATAAAGGATCTTTCATCTTGCTCTTTATATCATTATAGTATATGCCCAGATAAGCACCGATAAAATAGAAAGACATATAGGAAAGTGATATAGACCCTTTAATAGTGATATGGAAATAATTTTTATTTAAGATAACCCATACCCACTGTATCAAAATCCCAATCCACCATGCATTTTTTCTCAAAAAATTCGATTTTTTAAACATCAGTAATAACAAAGGAAATATGAGATAAAGTTGAACACTAATAAAAACAAAATATAAATGCGGGTGCGCTGTTCCCAAAGCTAGTTGATATCCCAATTTATTCAGGGCAAACTCAATACTTGGATAATCATAATAAACAAACCATTTTACACCAAAATAGAGGACAGAGAAAACCACATATGGAATAAGAATAAACTTAAGTCTCTTACTGTAGAAGTTTATTATTAAATTCCTATTTGTTTCTCGAGGATAATAATTATAGAACAATACAAAACTGCTCAACATAATAAATGTAGGTGTTCCAAGTTTTCCTGCTATATTAAAAAAGTTATATAATGGAAATAGCACAGAGTCAGTAGGAGTTGTGGTTACTCCAGTGGATGTTGAGTGTACTATTAATACTGCCAGAATAGCAAAAGCTCTTGCCAGTTGGATTTCATCCAGGCCTCTTTTTTTTCTTATCTGCGACATTATGTCACCCACTTCCTGTTTTTTTAACCTGTCCATTTTAACATTTTCATAGATTTATGTCATATCCTTATAATTTCAATAATTATTTTGACAGTCTCATCTGCTAATTTGAATGGTTATTGTACACCCGGAAAGTGTATAGTATGATTATCTGGGCATTCTTTGATACGATGCTTTTAGATGCTTTTAGGAGGAACTTTTTATGATATTCAACTCATTTGAGTTTATTTTTGTTTTTCTTCCATTCGTCTTAATCTTTTATTTCTTCCTGAATAAGGTCAACTTTACATTGGCGAAGATTTGGCTGCTGCTAAGTTCTATTTTTTTTTACAGCTGGTGGAATCCCGCTTATCTTCCGCTTATTCTGTCATCGCTGGCCGTTAATTTTTTTATTGGCTCTTTCCTGGGAAAAGAATTCAGTCTAAAAAGAAAAAAAATCCTGCTCACAAGTGGTATTGTTTTCAATGTTAGTTTACTGGGCTTCTTCAAATATTACGACTTCTTTATTCAGAATCTAAACCTTGTGTTTAACGCTAATTTTAACCTTCTGCATCTGCTGCTCCCTCTGGCTATCAGCTTTTATACCTTTCAGCAGATTGCTTATTTAGTCGATTCTTATAGAAGTGAAACAAAGGAATATAACTTCTTGAATTATTCTTTATTTGTTACTTTTTTCCCTCAATTGATTGCGGGACCTATTGTGCACCATTCTCAAGTCATGTCACAATTTCAAAATGCCCTAAATAGAAACCCAAATGGGAAAAATATAGCTATGGGTATTTTCATTTTCTCTATCGGCTTATTCAAAAAAGTTGCCATTGCAGACACGTTCTCAATTTGGGCAAATAATGGGTTCTCTTCTGCAGACTCTTTAACTTTTTTTGACGGCTGGATCACATCCCTGTCCTATACATTTCAACTTTATTTTGATTTCAGCGGGTATTCAGATATGGCAATAGGGGCTGCTTTGCTTTTTAATATTTCATTGCCAATGAACTTTAACTCCCCCTATAAAGCTCTTACTATTCAAGACTTTTGGCGAAGGTGGCATATTACCTTGTCTCACTTCTTAACAAGGTATATCTATATTCCTCTTGGCGGAAGCCGGGGCACACATCTTAAAACGTATACAAATATAATAATCATTTTCTTCATTAGTGGTATTTGGCACGGCGCTGGCTGGACTTTTGTTGTTTGGGGACTCCTGCATGGACTGGCGAGCGTGATCAGCAGGGCTTGGAACAGAGCTGGATTCAGACTCAACCAATTAGCCGCCTGGTTTCTTACCTTTCAATTTGTTAACGCGACATGGGTCTTATTCAGAGCGCCGGATTTCCAAACCGCTGTGGAAGTTCTAAAATCAATGGCAGGCCTTCATGGCATAAAAGTCCCTGAAGCAGTTGCTGGAGCTTTGCAATTGAAGCTGGATCCATCCTATATATATACCTTTTCATTGGCTGAGGAAACCTGGAAACCAATTATATTTGCTATGGCTGCGCTGTTTATCTCAGTTTGGTCGAAAAATTCAATTCAACTGACTCAATCACTTAAGCCAAATCCTGCTGCAGCTGTTTATGCTTCCATCCTCTTTATCTATTCAGCTTTTCAATTGCAGAAGGTTTCAGAGTTTTTATATTTTAATTTCTAGGGTGAAATCGAATGAACAACTATAAAGTCTTTATTTTTACCTTTCTATTATTAACTATTGCTGTATTAGGCTCTTTCGCTTCCTTTAACTACCTTATTGACCCTTTATGGACATTCAGCCACTCGCACACTTACAACAATGTTCAAACTGTCATAGACGAGAGGCAGCAGAAGATAAACAGCATCCACTATTCTGATTTTGATTATGATACATTGCTCATCGGCAGCAGCCGAACAACCTATATTGATCAGCATCAGTTTGGCAATATGGATGTTTATAATTTTTCAGCAAGTGACTTATCCTTTAAGGAATATCCCAGCTTTATCAATTATGCGAAGCAGGAAAGAGGGAAGGCACTCGACCGCATCATCATTGGGATCGACTTTTTCAAAAGCAGTGTCGACCAAAGCAGTGAGGAACTTTCTCTGGAAAAGTATATTACAGTCCAGAATGAGCCCTTCTATCGATTTAAAAATCTGCTTTCACAGGACGTCTTCGACTATGCGAAGAAGAACTTCCGCTTATCAAAAGAGGATAAAATTGTCGAATTAAGGAATTACAATCGTGAAAATGTAGCATATGCTAAAGAGTTGGAACTTGAAGCGAAGAAGAAAGAAACTAAAGAAAAGATTGAGAAATTCAGAAAGGTGTTTTACGGTAAGACTTATGAATATAATCCCGAGTTTAAGGAAGTTCTTCAACAACTGAAAAAGGAAAATCCTGAAACAGAGTTCATTATCTTCACAACACCTATCTCTTCCGAATTATTTACGGCCTTAGTTGAGGAGGGCCGCTTTGATGATTATCAGTATTGGCTGAGCGAAACCATCTCAGTTTTTGGAGGAGTGCACAATTTCATGTATCCCAATTCTGTAACGGACAAGATTGAAAATTACTTTGATGGCCATCATTTTTATCCCTCTGTGGGTGACCTGATAGCCTACAAGCTTTCTGACTCTAATTCTTCAAAGGTTCCGGATGATTTTGGTGTCTATATTACGGATGATAACTTCGTTAAGCATCTTGATATGGTTCGAGACCGGACCGTTAGTAATAATTGACAGGTCTAGCATTTTAAACACATGGGAGGCAGCTCTTGTGGCTGATTATCATGGTGGAGTTATATAACAATGATATCAGCCCTGCTTCGGTCTTCACCCGTGTATCTTCCTTTGTAACATAGCCTGCTTTGTTTAAAAGAAAACAGAAAAGGAATTCTCTTTTTCGCTTTAAGTTCGGCGCTCAGAAATTAATTGCCTGGTTTCACACTATGTATCCCTTTTTGCAGAGCTGGAAGCTGTTGCATTTTTTCCCTCGGGAGACCTCAGGTTGCAGTGTTCTTTTTGTTAGCTGCTAATACTGCTGCCACTGTTATCCCCCAGAGTATATATTTATTCAATCCTGTGAAATAATAATCAATTAATGCATAGACAGGGATTACTATTAATACACTCATAAGGACTTTAATAAGAGTATTCATGAAAACACCTCCTGAATAAAATAGATTTTACCAGTCGTTTCTCTTTTCAAGACTCATTTGATCCAGGCTGTTTTCATAGCTTTCTGAGTTTTAATCTAAACATTATTCATCATTGACGAGCCAATTGGAAATCCCTCTCCCGTTTTCCCTTTCTTTAGGATATAATATGATAGAGTTCGAATGAAAGCTGGTGCAATATGACTTTAGAAAAAAAGGTAGAAGAATTGGAAACAAGAGTTATAGAGTTGGAGAGGCAAATTGACGTTTTGAAATTAAAGACTTCTTCCCATTCAGCAGCTGGTAACCCCTTTAACCGTACAGAGCCTAAACAGAAGATAGAGAAACAAGATCAGAAACCCTTCATACAGTTTGAAAAAAAGGCTTCAGATCCTGTTGTCTCCAAGAATGAAGACACTACCGTGGATTATGAAAAACTGATTGGCCAGGTCTGGCTGCCGAGGGTATTCATTCTGGTGCTTATTCTTGGTGTTTTATGGGGCTATAAAGCAATGGTGGATATCGGCTTGATCACTGAGCCCATAAGAATCCTGCTCGGGTATGCACTAGCCGGCTTTTTCGTTTTGCTGGGTGAAAGGCAAGTCAAGAAAGGCAGGAACGCCCTTGGACAGATCCTCATAGGGGGTTCGATCCCCATTCTGATCTTGAGTACATTTGCAGGTAATGTTCTTTATGGAATTATTCCAGGATTTCTGGCTTTTATATTGAACGTGATCTGGGTGATACTGGGGATTTACTTATCTGACAGGCACAATTCCCAGCCGATTGCAGTTCTTTCGTCGATTACCGGCTTCCTTGTTCCTTTTTTAATCGAGGGAACCTCAACAAACATACTGCTGTTTACAGGCTATGAAGTGCTGTTTTTTATTGTCCTGCTCTTCTACGCTATGTATAAAAAATATAAATGGCTGTATCTATCCAGTTTCATCCTGCTTCACCCGGCGTTGTTTGTCTATGCCGTTACCCAAGGAGGAGACGTTGAGATAATAGCCCTTGGAATCATTATTCAGCATGTTTGTCTGTTAGGGATGTTTGTCACGAAAGAAATTTTTCCTGTTTATCAAAGAGCCACCTTGTTTACGAGCTTTGTATTAACTCAAGGATGGGTGGTCATGTGGCTGGATGATTCCGACTATACCTTATTCCTTGTAGTATCAGCTGCTGTTTATCTCTCTTTATCTTATTGGCAAAGAGGAGCGGATAAACTGCACACGCTTCTTCCGGTCGCCACCTACTCCCTTGCTTTGCTTCTGGCTGACTTGTTGAACTACGAAAAAGTGGGAGCTCTATTGGTGATTCAGGGGGTTATCGCCTTGTATGCGGGATCAGCGACAAAAGGGAAAATCCAGTCCATGCTGGCTTTATTTCTTTATTTTATCGGATTAACCGCTACTATCACCGACCACATATATGATGTTTTTTCTTATCAAACAGCCGCTTGGCTCATTTTGATTCTATCCGGCTGGGGGTTGAAATTCACCTTAGAAAGAAACCAGGCTTTTTATGAAAGCTTCTTGGATTACAAAACGACAATGCGGATACTATTTGGAGCAGTGGCGGTTCTTATTTTGGCCTTTATTACACAACTAGGGCTCGCAGCCACAGAAGGGTATTCTTCTGATATTCAAAGCTTGATCATTTCTGGTCTCTGGGCACTCTACTCCATCATTGGTGTGATTATCGGGGTGACAAGAGAAGATAAAAAGATCCGCTTGCTGGGGATTGTCCTGATTTTCCTAACACTCGTAAAAGTTATTTTTATCGATATCGCGTATATTTCCATACTAGTTCGCGCTGTGTTATTCATCGCTCTGGGGGGTGTGGGGATTGCCCTTTCACGTTTTTATTATAAGAAGTCGGAGTAGGTTTAATTATAAACATTAGCCTGCTGGTAAGGTGGTTTCGTATTGGGATAGAATATTACAAAAAGCAGGCTAATTCTCATATGAATTAGTCCTGCTTTTTTCGGCATTCTAGAGACCAGTACTGCAGGGATATTTAATTGAAGTGGTGTCTAAGAGCTTTCTAGAAACCAGTACTGCAGGGAAAACCAGTTGAAGTGGTGTCTAAGAGCATTCTAGAAACCAGTACTGCAGGGAAATTCAGTTGAGGTGGTGTCTAAGAGCTTTTTAGAAACCAGTACTGCAGGGAAATTCAGTTGAGGTGGTGTCTAAGAGCTTTTTAGAAACCAGTACTGCAGGGGAATTCAGTTGAAGTGGTGTCTAGGAGCATTCTAGAGACCAGTWCCGCAGGGAAATTTAATTGAAGTGGTGTCTAGGAGCATTCTAGAGACCAGTACCTCAGGGAATTTCAGTTGAAGTGGTGTCTGGGAGTTTTCTAGAGACCAGTACCTCAGGGAAATTCAGTTGAAGTGGTGTCTAAGAGCATTTTAGAGACCAGTACTTCAGGGGATTACAGTTGAAGTGGTGTCTGGGAGTTTTTTAGAGGCCAGTACCTCAGGGAAATTCAGCTGAAGTGGTGTCTAGCAGCATTCTAGAGACCAGTACTGCAGGGAAAACCAGTTGAAGTGGTGTCTAAGAGCTTTTTAGAGACCAGTACTTCAGGAAATTACAGTTGAAGTGGTGTCTAGGAGCTTTTTAGAGACCAGTACCTCAGGGCAATTCAGTTTGAGGCGGTGTCTAAAAGCTTTCTAGAAACCAGTACCTCAGGGAAAACCAGTTGAAGTGGTGTCTAAAAGCTTTCTTGAGACCAGTACCTCAGGGAAAACCAGTTGAAGTGGTGTCAGGGGCATTGTAGAGACCAGTACCTCAGGGAAATTCAGTTGAGGTGGTGTCTAGGGGCATTCTAGAAACGGATTAAGAAGAGAATATAAAATTAAAACCCAGGGTCATTAGCTCTGGGTTTTAACTGTTAAAAATATTTAGGTGTATTTAAGGTTTCCAGTCCATCATTGTTTCAAAAGGTCTTCCCTAGTCGGCATTCCTTCTTGGGCACCCAATATCATCACCGATTTTGTGGCCGCTTTACATGCGACGATGCAGGCGTCCTTAAGACTTGATCCTTCATCCAGCTCGGCAGCCAGTGCTCCATTAAAGGTGTCACCGGCACCAGTTGTATCAACAGCGCTCACTTTTTTTGCAGGTATCTCTACTTTCTTTCCGTCCGGATGAAGCAGAACCCCATCCTTGCCCTTTGTAATAATGAGTTTTTGATATAGCTGATCAGAGTGGGCAGCGTTTTCTTGCAGTAATTGGACTGCTTCTATTTCATTAGGTGTAAGGTAATTTACTTTATCTATCCACTGCCAAGGAATGCTGCTGTAGGGCGCAGGGTTAAGGATTATTTTCACTCCATTGGAATGAGCTATGTCTATGGCCTTTTTTACACTTTCCAAGGGAAGTTCCAGTTGAAGAAGCAGCCACTTACTTTTACAGATTGTTTCCTTATATTCTTCCACTACCTGTGGAGTTATATGGGAGTTGGCTCCCGGTACTACAATGATTTTATTTTCGCTATCGTGAACGGTGATGGCGGCGATTCCTGTTTGTTCTCCGTTTATCACTTTGATGAATTCTGTGCGGATACCCTCTTTTTCCAGATGCTTCATATATTCTTTTCCATAAAAATCGTCCCCGACTGCTCCGATCATTTGAACTTGGGCTCCTAATCGTGCAGCAGCCACGGCCTGGTTGGCACCCTTTCCGCCAAAACTGGTATGAAACCGGTCACCGATGACTGTCTCTCCCCACGTGGGATCCTTCCCCGTGATGGTCACCAAATCCATATTGATACTTTCAATAACCGTTATCATTCAGTTCCACCCTCTTTCCTCTTTCATTATCTCTTAAAGAAAAATTGAAGTAAATCCTGAGATGCTTTACCACTTTAAAGCACGAAGAGGGACTGTCCCTCTTCGCGCTTTAAAGTGGTAAAGTTTTTTGATTATAAGAGATAATGACTTTTTCTGCCCTTTTTTCTGCTGGAAAAGCACTTTTCGGGTCAATAAAAAGCCGTTTTCTTAGGGTGAAAACGGATTTTTAGCGATTCGTCAGACTACTTCCAGAAACGTATGATGAACACACCCGGGAATACTCTAGTGAAAGCGCGCTTTCCTGAAAGGGAAAGAACTATGAATTTTGAGGAGATCGCAGTTCAATATGAGCCAATGATTTACAAAGTGATGAACACTCTCCACGTTTATAAAAACGAAGATGAATTTTACCAAATTGGATTGATTGCCCTTTGGGAGGCAGCAACGCGATTCAACGAAGAAAAAGGCCACTTTTCGAGCTATGCCTACTCTTACATTAGGGGACGATTTCTCGATGAAATGAAGAGAAGCATTCTAAATAAAGAACGTCACAGCACACCTAAGGAAGTGTATTGGGAATATATCGAGGATCCCAATGGGGATGTGCCTTTGGAAGCTGAGCTGCTGCTGTCTTACTGTCATGAGTTAAACGATAATCAAACCAAATGGGTGGTTTATACTTGCCTGGACGGTCTTACCTTAAAAGAGATTGCCCAGGTGGAAAACGTGTCTCCTTCTGCCGTAAAAAAATGGCGGTCCGGAGCTAAAGAAAAGATCAGAAAAGACCTGCAAAATTTGTATTAATTTTTTCCGTGTTGATGCGCCGGGAATGTAAGCGCGACCACCCACTATTTTCCCAGATACCCCCTTGTATCCGCTTTTAGCCAGGCGTATAATGAATTCTTGATTATACAAGTAACCATTCACTCAACCAATACATAAGGGGGATTTCTTCTTTTTATGAAGAAACAAAACTGGCTGTCCATTCAATTCTTTGCAATCTTTTTCACCTGGGGCATTTTCGTACCTTACTGGACTGCATGGCTTGTTGAAAGCAAAGGCTTTTCCATTGCCACGGCGTCTTCACTGATTGCTGCCGGCATGATTGCCCGTTCGTTTTCAAGCTTCTATCTATTTCCAACCTTGAGCCAGAGATTTCCGCTTGGAAAACTCGCCCGCATCATTGTCATCGGGTCAGGCCTGTCACTATTATTATTCTTTCCATTAAGTTCATATATCGGGATGCTGGCCTGCATGGTGATTTTCAGCCTGGTCTATCCTATGGTAATGCCGCTTGTTGAAAGCATGGCGGCGGTCATGATGAAAAAAGATAAAATTGATTACGGAAAAAGCAGATCGTGGGGATCGATCGGATACACCGTTGCACTGCTTCTGGCAGGTGTAGTTACCTCGATTTTCAGTGAAGGTGCCGTCATCTATATGATGTTCGCGGGGATTGTCATTATCCTGATCTCTTCTTTGCAAAAGCTTCCGGAATCCATGAGTGCGCCTCGTGGACAGGAACGGATGTCATACCGCAATTTATTCAAGTCCAAAAAGTTCGTACTGGCAATGGGAATCGTCGTTTTCTTAATGGGAACTCACGCTGCCTACTACAATTATGGCGTGTTGTACCTGAAGGAATTGGGCGTCAGCAACCTTTATATCGGGGTGCTGCTCAATGTAGCGATTATCGCTGAAATCCTTTTCTTTACCCTATCTGATAAGTTTTTAAAAGGCCGATCCATTTCCATTATGTTCATGGTTGCCGGCTCGGCAGCTGTCTTAAGATGGACGATGCTGTTCTTATTCCCGAGCGTGTCCGTGTTTATTGCGACACAGCTACTTCACGCCTTCACTTTTGGGCTTACACACTACGCCTTTATGAGACTGATTTACGAAGAGCTGGAAAGCAAGGATGTTCCGGCCGCACAGGGTGTGTACACAGCACTGGGTACAGGATTAAGCACCGCTGTTCTGACCTTCGTTGGCGGATTCCTGTATGACTACGCACCGGGCTATGCCTTCCTGGGAATGGCTGTCGTTGTCATCCCGGCGATTGTGCTTGGCGGGTATATGTATGCTAAATATGAAAAAGCCTTTGTTGTGCGCAAGGCTTTAGGTTAGATTGATGTAGGAGCATTGAACTGGTTATACGGTTCAGTGCTCTTTTTCTTTTCCCCTTATGAGAATTAGTTAAACCTTAAGAAAAAAGAGATCTTAAGGCATAAATAAAATTGTTATAATTTTCAAAAAAGTAATTCTCTTGCTTCAATAAAAGAGTTATAATAGTTTCATCTTAGTAAAAGGAGAAATCATCTTGAAAAATCTTGCTTTCAAAACCTTTGGCGTCCCGACCTGGAGTTTTTTGTTTGGTTTTCTGTTTGTTATCCTGTCCGGCTTTGGCGGCCGAATCGCATCCAGTCTTTCCAGGGTGGGCAATGAGGATGTGTGGATGGTCTCGGACGAATTAACCCGTGCTTGGACCTACATTCCCTTAATAGTAGGAATCGCTCTTTTATGCTTGGCCGTCAGCACTTTTTCGATTTCTTATTTCTTTTGGCAGAAACGCATGAGTTGATTCATTTTAACTATTACGGAGGAGTCACTATTAAAAATACCCAGATCGGAATAATGTTACTTATATCGAGCGCCATTTTGTACGGAGCTGCCATTATAGCAGCCTCTGTTTACTCGCAGGTTTTGTCAGGAGATGGAGGTCAGGGATGGGATAGCAGGTATGGCGTTTTCGGAACTGCTCTTATAGAGGTAGGCGCCATTCCAGTAACTATATCCATCATTTCCTGCTTAATAGGATTGGGCCTAATAGGGTACAGCTTAAAGAAGAAGTAAGATTTACATGAAGGCGATTACTCTAAAGAGTGATCGTTTTTTTCTTGAGCTTATTCTCTGGGCAGTGCTGCTGCTGTTCTAATCTTGGGGCTGAGATTAGTCTATGGGGTTGTTCAAAGTGACAGGTTACAAGTTCTTTTGGAACGGGTGTGAGGTTTCTATCAACCATCTTCATCATTCTATCAACCACTTTTCCCCTTCTATCAACCAAACTGCTCTTGCCTCGCCATTTAGCGGAAGCTTGCCTTGGTTTTTCTGCTTTCTATCGACGAAATTAGCCGCACTATCAACGAAAAGAAGGATTCTATGAACGATTTCTGAAAGTCTATCAACGAAAATTAGATTCTATCAACGATTAGAGACAATCTATCAACGAACCTATTAAGGTGCTGCACTCCGGCAAATTACGAAGGGACCGCCCCATAAGACAGAAAAAAAAGCCCGAGGAAACCTCAGACTTTTACCCTTTTAATGAACCTGCCATCATACCGGCAACGAAGTAACGCTGCAGGAAGATATAGGCGATGACCATTGGAGCTGATGCGATAATAACTCCAGTGAAGAGCATTGGATAGTTGGTCATGTACTCGCCCTGAAATTCCAGCAGAGCAAGCGGCAAGGTTTTATAATCCTTGTCTGTGATGAACAGCAATGGATACAGAAGGTCATTCCACATCATCACGAACAGGAATATGGCCGTAGCCGAGAGGGATGGTAGTGACAACGGAATGGCCACCTTTGCGTACATCTGCCAGTTGGAAGCACCGTCGATCCGGCTGGCTTCAAACAGCGAGCTTGGGAGTGATTTCATGAAGCCGGTCAGGATGAAGACTGCCACTGGCAAGGTGACTGCGATGTTGACCAGGATCAACCCTGTCAGACTGTTGGTCAGCCCTAAATCAAAGACTAGTTGATAGAGCGGAATCATGTTCACTTGCGCTGGAACCATCATTCCCAATGTGAACAAGCCGAAAAGGATTCTCCCCGGCCAGCCCGACATCCGGGTGATGGCAAAGGCGATCAAACTTGAGAAAAATAATGTCAGACTTACTCCAATTAAGGTTACGATGACACTGTTCCAAAAGTAAACATCCATTGATTCCTCAGAAAACATCGAGACATAGTTCCCAAAATTGAAGCTTTCCGGAAGTCCGAGTACATCCTGATACATCTCCGCGTTTGACTTGAAGGTCGCGAAGAAGATGGCGATGACTGGAATAATTATCAGCAAGGCATAAATTACGTTAAGGAAACCTTTTGTTACTTTCATGGATTTCCCCTCCTTTTTTCAAAAAATCAATTATTAGCTTACTGCTCTGTCTGAACGCAGCACTTTGAACTGAATGATGGTAATGACGGCGATCACAATCATGAAAATGACGGATTCCGCTGAAGCATAACCGAATTTAAAGCTTCGGAATGCTGTTGAATAAATTAAGGTTGCCAGGATTTCCGTAGAGTAGTTTGGACCTCCGCGAGTCATGGCAAAAATCAGGTCGAACGCCTTGAAGGACTGAATTGTTGTATAGGCAACGACGATGGTTGCGGCTGGTGCGACCAGCGGCCAGGTGACAAAACGGAACCGCTGCCACTTGGAAGCTCCCTCAATTTTAGCTACTTCGTAGAGGTCATTCGGAATATTCTGAAGTCCAGCGACAAAAATAATCAACATCTGCCCGGTATGCATCCAGACTTGTACCACTGCAATCGAGAAAATCGCAATGTCCTGGTCTCCCAGCCAGTTATGTGTCAGAAAATCCAAGTTGGCTCTCTCCAGCAAGGTATTTAAGATTCCTAAGTTCGGGTCATACACGAATGACCAGATGAACGCTACCGACACGGATGAGAGAATGGTCGGGAAGAAATATAGTGCTCTCAAGAAGACATTCGTCTTTGTATTTTTCACGAGATATAGGGCGAAGACAAGTGAGAATAAGGTTTGAAAAACAACAACAAACAACATGAACTTTACGTTGTTTCCAAGTGCTTTCGCAAAAATCGAATCATTCGTAACGATATTTATGTAGTTCTCCACTCCGACAAAGTTATAATCAGGCGTCAATCCGTCCCAATCGGTAAACGAATAGAACAGCGCTGAAAATGTCGGGTAAATAAAAAAGATGGAATATAATATGAGGCCCGGCAGCACAAACAGAAACAGGGCTTTATTTTTCTTGAGATCCATTGAACCCACTCCTTCAAACTCAAAACATTATGTATCAAAAGCGTAAGCGCCTTGTCCAGCCCCGACAGGCAAATGTTCCTCAGAGAATAAAACTTTCCTTTTATTTCTCTGAGGGTTATTTGACCCCGAGGGGCTAAGTCCGTTCCAGTGGGTACGGACCCTCAGGCGCTGAAGCCCTACGGAACAAAAGCGTAAGCGCCTTGATCAGCCCCGACAGGCAAATGTTCCAAATCATTTCCTAAGTAACAGGAAGAGAGAGAGTCTCCCTCTCTCCCCAATCAGATATTATTGTATCTTTTGGTTAACGATTTCCTGAGCTTCCTGGGCAGCGGCTTCCGGGTCTGCGCCGCTCAATACATTTTGAATGGAAGCAATGACCGCTTTCTCTACGTCTGCATCAGGAATCAGGTAACGAGGCTGGAAGCGGGTGTTTTTGTCCATCCATTCTTCTGTTGCCTTCAGTGATTCAGATTCATAATTCACATCAGGAATCGTTAGGGCTTGTCCTGTCTCATTGGCGTAATATTCGGCATTTTCCGGCTGTGACAGGAAGTCGATGAACATTTTGGCTTCCTCTTTATTTTCTGACATGCTGTTGACGGCAAGCATGAAAGTAGTTGTGTGGATTCCTTCAAATTCCGCTTCATCGGCAGGAACCGTGATAGGTGCTAATAAGCCCAGCTCAAGGTCAGGGTTCAAGTCCTTGATGTTCGCCATGGCATAAGAACCTGTTGCGAGCATTGCTGCTTCTTCCTGGGCAACCTGAGCGATAGCTCCTTCATGCTTCATGCCAAGCGCATCCTCGCCGATATATCCTTTATCCATGAGTTCCTGGAATTGAGCCAGTGTATCGACCCACCACTCATCCGTCAGTTCTGTTTCGCCGTTCATCATGTCACCGAAGACACCCTCAGGCGCATTGTTCATCATCATAGGATTCATCATTTGCCCAGGGCCGATATCTGCTCCCGGGAATGCGATAGGCGTATAGCCTTCATCTTTCAGCGTCTGGCAAAGCTCGAGGAAGCCTTCCCAGTCATCCGCCGGCTCAAGGCCAAGCTCATCAAAAAGCGTCTTGTTATAGACAGGCTGGTTGTAGACCAGCTGAAGCGGCAGCGCCAATTGCTTTCCATCCGATTGGCCTGCATCAATCAAGTTTTCGTTAAAGTTGCCTACCAGCTCTTCTCCCGTTAAGTCTTCGAACAGACCGGCCTTTTGAATGATTTCAAATTGAGATCCAGGAAAGGCGGTGAATACGTCACCAGTCGATCCGTCACGAAGCAGTGTCTGGGCAGTAGATTGATATTTTTCAGAAGGATATACAGTCATTCCGACGCTGATATCCGGATTTTCTTCTTCAAAGCGGCTGATCAATTCCTTAAAAGCTTCAGAATCTTCCCCCCGCCAGTGAATAAAGCTGATTTCCTTTGCACCGTCTGCCGATCCGCTTTCAGAAGAAGAGCATCCCGCAAGAAAGCTGGATACCAGCAGAATGAACATCAGTACCAATGATAATGGCTTTTTCATTTTGACATCCCCTTTGTTTATGTTTGTTTAATGTGGGTACTAATAAACTAAATAGATTTGCATTAAAAATGGATTCTGAGAAGTATGTATCATGAGGTAAAAATGACTGAGCATTCAGTCGGTAAAATTGTCCAAATCCCCCTTTTTCCTTTTTTCCGACAAGATTTCCAGACCTTTTCTATGTATATCTCCCTATGTATCGTACCCTTCATAAAAAGCAATCCTCTCATACCTTGCCGGTTCTTAATTATTTCATTACCCTGCTATCCCTTCTCCAAAACATGAATTTTCAAAAAAATTAAATTTATGACAATTTTTCCTCTATAATACGACTAATTTTTAAAAATTGCACAATGGGCGATGCTTTTAGATTGCTTTCGCGAAGATTTTTGTAAGTTTAAAAGTTAGTGATTTTCCGCCAAGTTCTTCTTTATAAAAGGACAAAAAGGTAATATAAGATACCAAAGTAAAAGTCTTTTTACACTTAGCATTATCTAAAAATAAACAAAAAAAGAACCAGACCTGTTTTTGGGCTGGTTATTCTTTGTAAAGTTATAGGTTATTTCTTTTTAAAGCCCATGGGTGAAGGTTTGCTGCGATATACACGATTGGCTGATAAATCATCACCAGTCTTTTCCGTTCGCTTGGCGTCTTGTTCAAACATTTCACGCGCTTTCATAAATAACATTGTCACAGTTTCTCACCCTCCTATAAAAAAGTTAGTTTCTAGTTACCCGGACACACAGTTTTAAAACCCTATTTCTGATATTTTTTTATTAATCAAACGTTTGATTAATAATCGTAATCCCAAAGCACCTTCCATTCCCCTTTCTCCAAGACGGCGTAGCAGTTTTGCGCGATCTCCAATACACCAAATTGGCTGTTGTAGGTCATGGTGACTTCAGCAGCCGTGACATCTTTAAATACAGGACCGTCTTTGGACATTTGCCATTCTTTCAGTTTTTCCATTTCACCGATATCCACTTCGAACGTTTCCACTCCCATATGGCCGAGGAAAACGTGGTTTTTCGTCTGGATATAAGCAGACTTTTTAAACCGCTTCTTCATTTCTGAATGAAATAAGTTCCATGCCTTTCCGAAATCGGCCTCTTGTTCGGATTCATAAAATTCTTTGATTGCATCCTCAGGAGAACCTGCTGACGCTGTTCCACCCGTACAAGACCGCAGAAAAAGAAGCATGATCAAAACTAAAAGCACGAGTCCGGCCATTAATGGCAATGAAGGGCTTCTTCTTCTCCGCATGACAGCCTCCTTGATGAGTGCCTTGGTTTATTTTTATGACAACCCCCACAAAGATATGATTGGTGACTGTCACGCCCCGGAATTTGTCGAATACTCATCGTGTGCGACTGGCTTGGAGACAAAGAAAACCCGGGGCGTGACTGTCACGCCCCGGGTTTTGTCGAACAGTAGAACAAAAAAAAGAGCAGCTTCCGGATTAGAAGCTGCTCTCTATTTCAATTGTGCTTTTATTATAAGTCTGTTCACCGGGTTTTCCGGGGTATCACAGGTGATGAGTGTCAGCGTTTCTCCGGTGGTATTATTGAGCACTGACAAGTCTTCAGGCTTTACGATTTTAGTATCTGTCACCTTGTAAGTATAGCTGCCATCTCTGGTATTTACGGTAATCGCATCTCCCACACTAACTTCATTCAGCCTGTTGAACATTTTTCCATATTCACGGCTTCTGTGGGCCGCGATTGCGCTGTTGCCTTTCTGACCAGGCAGCACAGTTCCTGACAAGTGGCCTGCCCCGTACTTTAAGTGGTATTGCGACGCACTTCTAAGTATAGGAAGTTTTACATTGATTTTATCTATTGTGATGATGCCGAGCATGCTGTCACTTAAAGGCTTGCTCTCTTCTTCGGCCGATTCTGTCTCTTCAACCTCTTCAGTATTTTGCCGGCTTTCTTCTATAGAATCAGGTTCAGCAGCTTCCGCTGTTCCTGCAGCAGGATTGAATATTGAATCGAGATTGATATAGCTGTTTTTGGCTGTATCTTCATTGGAGCTGTTCGAGTTAGCCTGAGTGCTTTCTGAGATATACTCTTGATTTTCCCAGTCCTCTATCAGATTGTTTTGTTTCTGGGCACTATATAGATCGACTGCTTTCGGATATACCATGACACCAAGCCCGATAAAGATCAATAAGAACGCAATTACTTTTTTCATAGTTCACCTCATGAATAGAACAGGAGAGGAAAAGCCCCCTCCTGTTACCTAACTTATTCTTCAGTCAATTTTTTCTTTTTTAACGAGAATACACCTAGAGAAGTAATGAACAAGCCGATTAAATAGAACAGCATATTACTGTTTTCACCGGTGTAAGGAAGCACACCGCTCTTCTTGGTCGTGTCATCGGAATCAGTATTTCCTGTCAGTGTTTCATCTGTATCTGTATCTGTGTCGGTGTCGGCGTCTACATCTGTATCTGTATCTGTATCTGTATCTGTATCTACATCCACATCAGTGTCGACGTCTGTGTCGGTGTCTTTGTCTGTATCTGTATCCGTGTCCACATCTTTATCTGTAACAACTTCGATGTCTGTGTCGATTGTTACTTCTCCATCCACAATGCTGAGTTCTTCTTCATCGAACTCGATTGTATAGGTTTCTCCATCAATGACTATTTCTAGATGAAGAAGTTCTTCCATGGTAAGCTCTAAATCTTCCAGGTCCAGTATCAGCATGCCATCAACGATTTCCAGCTCCAGGCGTTCGTGATCTCCACAAACCAGGAAGGCGCTGTCGATTGTTCCAGTAAAGCCCAGAAGATTGATGTTAATCCAAGTAAGAAACTCAATATCAGTTTCTTCTTCAGGAGTTTCATTCAAATCAATTAGTTCTTCCGTAATTGTTACAGAAAGATAACCTTCATCTGTAAGTTCATAGTTCCAGTCTTCCAGATTGATAAGACACTTTTTGCCATCTATCATCAGCCATAGGGCAGAAACATTTTGCAGATAAAACTCTTTATCTTCAAATAAGAATGCCCATCCTTTAGTTAAATCAAGGTCAACATGAGTACCGTCTGCCAGTACGAGTTTCGCTTCTTCAACATCAAGCCCTTCAGGAAGGTTTAAATCCAGCTCTGTTACAGTGTCAAAGAAGATATCCATTCCAAGGTTGAACTCCAGCACACCTTCCACTTCATCACCTTCAGTGATATCCACTGTAAACACTTCACCATCTACCTTGAGCCATAAAGCTGAAATATCAGAAAGGTAAATATCTTCCAATACAAAACTTAATCCTTCAGAGATGTCTAAGTCAATGGTAGTTTCATCTTCCAAAACCAATTTTGCCTCTTCAATCTCTATCTCCTCAGGCAATGTTAAAGTAAGATCTGTTACTTTATGAAACTCTAAGTCATCTTCATCAATGTTTATAGTAAGTACACCATTTAGAAGAGTAGTATCTTCCAGATCAATCGTGCATTCTTTTCCATTGATCAACAACCAAAGTGATTTAAGATGCTCGACTTCAATGTTGCCTTCACTCAACAAAACATATAATTCTTCGTGAGATTCAAGCTCTACTTCTGAACCATCAACAAGAATCAACTTCAATCCTTGCAGGTCGAGACCATCTGGAATGCTCAGGTCAATCTTAGTAACTACATTGGACATAATTCCAAGAGCCTCTTCATCTACCACTATCTCCAGAACGCCATTCACGGCTTGTTCGCCATTTAGATCGATAAGGTACTCTTTACCGCCAATTACCAGCCATAAAGCAACTACGCTCTCTGCTTCTACTGCCGTTTCACCTAAAATTTCAAAGTTGGAATGGGGATCTAATTCGACAAAAGAACCGTCACTAAGCTTCAATTTCGCCGCATCAACTTCAAAATCAGCTTGAAGATCGACGTTGATATCCGTCAGAAGGTTTGAAGTGTTGTCCTCAAACGATACATTACTATCCATCCAGCTGTAAATATACGCTTTTACTTCTTCTAGATAGTCTGAAAATAAAAGAGTGTGTGTAACACCTTCTACCGTGATTTCAATCCCATTAATAGCAGGTAATTCGGTATAGTCAAAGTTACACCAATACCCAGCTTTATATTCTAAATTTATAGTTGTTCCATCGGACTTCACAAGGGCCATTGCTTCGATCTGACCTTTGAATAGAGCTTTTATAAAAGAAAAATTTGTGTCAAGGTCAACGGTTTCCGGCTTTGTGCTTTCCGTTTCTTCATTGGTGCCAGTTTCATCCGCAGGATTTTCCTCAACTGATGTTTCTTCATCTAATTCAGCTTCATTTTCAGATTCAGCCTGTTCTTCTTCTGTTCCATTCTCTTCCGTTTCAGAGGATGCCTCTTCACTTTCAGAGGATTCAGGTGCAGTTTCTTCCACTGCTGCTTCTTCCTCTTCTGGAGAAGATTCAACTGGCGCTTCTTCAGTCTCTCCTCCTTGAGATTCCTCCTGGCTTGCAGAATCTGAAGCTGTTTCTTCAGCTTGTTCGTTTTCAAGCACCTGATCCACTGCTTCTTCAATTTTCTCTTTTGCTGCATCTCCATTATAAGCAGCGCCCGCTGGCATGGCTCCAAAACTAAACATCACCAAGGAGGTGCTGAGTGTAATCGGTACAATCTTTGATTTATTCTTCATCTAGTCATCCTCTTTTCTCTAAAAAAGTAATAATAATATTCAATTTCATAAGTCGATTTGCTTGCTTAAATGAAGGTGATTTTGCACATAGAACATTTTCTTGAGCATTTCATAATCCAATTATAAAATCGAAATTCTTTAAGTCTATTAACCTCCCTTTCTGGTAATTTCCGCAAGCTGCAAACTAGTCTTATAGTTATAACACTCATGTTCCGTCAATCTCAGATAGTTATGTACGAGTATGCAATTAACTAATTTATCCAGTGAAGTAAGCAACTTACACTAGAGGAATTACCCGGCATAAAGGGGGATAAACCAAAAGTCCTTAAAAAAGGTGAAAATTCTTCTTTATTAAGCACGAACCTCCAATTTAACGGTCTTTTCCTACTACAACAAATAAAACTCTCCTACTTTAGTATGGACCTCTCCTAAGATCGAAAATTTAATACCTTTATGACACAGTTGGTTTAACCTGCTGTCTAAGAGTGAAAATAAAGAAAAAACAGCACAGGGAGGTTTTTCAAAGTGAAAACCCTGACCAAATTCCGCTCTTTCTGGCATAACTTCCTGCTGGGCTACAATAAGACAATTTTGGAAGGCTGCATGGACGAGGAACTAAAAGCAAAAATAAAAAATAAGATTGAATATCACCGGCTGAAAGTCATAGGAGATTAGAAATCCTTTACCGCTTTAAAGCACGAAGAGGGACAGTCCCTCTTCGTGCTTTAAAGCGGTGATGTGCATGTAAACATACATAAGAACAAATATCCATTTGAAATCTTCCCTGGATGTATTAAGATGGAACAAGCTGCACCTTGTGGAAAATTTCCTGCCTCAAAACGTTTAACTTTAGGCGGTATTAGGCATATAATGAGAGTAGCAAGTCATATACCTACAGGGGAAATAAAACTTGAAATGGGAATGATATCTATGATCGATAACAAGAAAATACATGATAAATTATTGGAAGTTGTGAAGACCGAAAATATAAAAGTGGATGAAATGCTGAGAGACCACCTTTATACCAAGCTTGGCGGAAAAGCGGATTTCTTCATCACTCCGACAACTTATGAAGAGATTCAAAATGTCGTGAAGCTGTCGAATGAAGAAAATATTCCTTTTACCCTGCTTGGAAATGGATCCAACCTGATCATCAAGGACGGCGGAATCCGCGGAATCGTCATTAACCTGAAGCACCTTGATGACATCTCAACTGACGGGGAAACACTTGTTGCGCAAAGCGGCGCGCGTATAATTGATGCTTCCCGCAGGGCATTGGCTGAAAGCTTGTCCGGTTTGGAGTTTGCCTGCGGAATTCCGGGTACAGTCGGCGGCGCCCTTTACATGAACGCGGGTGCCTATGGCGGTGAGATCAAGGATGTCCTTGATTATGCCTATGTCGTGGATAAAGAGGGA
The DNA here is from genome assembly GCF_008180615.1 of Rossellomorea vietnamensis. Classification (GTDB taxonomy): domain Bacteria; phylum Bacillota; class Bacilli; order Bacillales; family Bacillaceae_B; genus Rossellomorea; species Rossellomorea vietnamensis_D. The sequence goes on along the minus strand of NZ_VTEH01000004.1, from coordinate 72,186 downwards.
AACCTTGTGAAGCGTTTAGCGTCCGAGCTTGACCTCGATTACAGAACAAGCAATATCCCGGATAACGGCGATATTGTATTGGAAGCTACTTTTAAACTGAAGCCTGCCGAGTATCAGGAAATCAAGGCCGTGATGGATGACCTTACTTATAAGCGCGAGTCCAAACAGCCGCTTGAGTTTCCTTCCTGTGGATCTGTGTTCAAGCGTCCTCCCGGCTACTTTGCCGGAAAGCTGATTCAGGACAGCCAGCTGCAGGGCACGAACATTGGCGGTGCAGAGGTTTCCACCAAGCATGCAGGTTTTATCGTCAATAAAGACAATGCTACTGCAAGGGATTATATCTCATTGATTGAGCATGTCCAGAAGACTGTGAAAGAAAAGTTCGATGTGGAGCTTGAGCGTGAAGTAAGGATTATTGGTGAGGATTTGGATTAAAATAGAGAAACTGCGCATCCAAGAGATGCGCAGTTTTTTTGTGGAACTTATAAAAAAAATTAGGGAAACGCACCGCCTCCCTTTTTTCAAGCTGTCTTGAACCCTTGGTTACCTGCCTGGGAGTATGTTTTTTTCACTACCTAGCCCTTAAAATCCCTTCCGTATACCAACCCTAAAAATGGTAAACTATTGAGGAAGCTTCTTAGATTGCGAGGTATTTATGATGCCCGATTGGTCTTACCATGTTATTTTCAAACCTATTTTAAATAAAGTCTCACCCGTGTCTTCACGGAAATTTATACATAGGGGGATGAACCGCATTGCGACTCTCCCGTTTGGCTCTCATATCATTAACTTTTTAGGCAGGGAAGAAAGTGCTCCGTCGCTGTCCCGAAATATAGACGGCCTCTCCTTTTCAAACCCGGTTGGACTCTCCGGGAAGGTGGACCCAGAGCTTTCCGGAACCAAAGCTTTTACCAATTTAGGTTTTGGCTTTCTCGAGGTTGGGCCCGTGTCGCTACTACGTTCGGATCCGCTCAGCTCTCCTGTTGTGGACAGCGATAACCACTATATCCGTTTTCCTGTAGAAGGATCAGCTGGGCTGGATTTTGTGAAACAGAAAATAAGAAATGTCAGGAGAAAGCAGCCCCTATTTATCAGGCTGGCTGGAAGCTCCCCAGAAGTCCAAAACATGATTGATCAGCTGGCGGACAGTGCTGATGGATTTGTTGTGGAGGATTCCCATTTTGATCTGAACACCGAGAAACCAATTTATCTCTCTATCTCTGATTTTGGCAGTGCAGACTTTAAGAGTTTGGAGCACTATTCTGGCATCGTCTTGGAGCTCCATGAAAAGTACAGCAAGGAAAGCAGTCTGAAGGTGAGACATTTGCGGGAAAGAGGATTCTCCAACACAATTATCACCTCAGGCTCGGTACTGGAACCTCAAGATGCTTTGGAGCTGTTGGATGCCGGCGCTGACTTGGTGATGTTAAGTGGGGGGTATGTCTTTTCAGGTCCCGGGCTTACAAAGCGGATTAAGGAAGCACTCGTTTCTAGAGAACAGCCTCTCCCGCCGCCACAAGGCTGGTTTGCCTATTGGCTTTTCGGTTTATTTATTTTTCTAGGAGGATTACTAGCTCTGTTATTCAGTCTTACCTCGATTTTATTGCCTTATGACGAGCTGTTTCTGGGTATGAACCGGGAAGACATTTGGGCGTACAATGAGCGGATCATGTTATTCATGGCCCACGACAGGATGACGCTTGCAGGGACGATGATTTCCGGCGGGATTGTTTATATGAATCTGGCAAAGCATGGAGTGAAACAACAGTTAAAGTGGGCAAAACAGGCCATTGATGCCCCTGCTATCCTTGGTTTTCTGGGGATCTTTCTGTTTATCGGTTTTGGTTACTTCGATTGGCTTCATTTAATTTTTTGGCTGGTCCTGCTGCCCTTTTATATGTATGGCTATATTAAAACCAAAGGAATATCCGGGACGCCTTCTTCCAGCAACCGACGGAATCATTCAATTTGGAAGGCATCACTCATAGGACAGTTTTTATTTGTGGTGCTGGGGTTTTCATTTGTTCTAGGAGGAATTGTTATTTCTTCTTTTGGAGTAACATCTGTTTTCGTTCCGACTGACCTTCTCTATTTATGTATGACACCAAATCAGCTGGAGGATTTCAACAGCAAGCTGATTCCGGTTATCGCTCATGACCGGGCCGGGTTCGGAAGTGCCTTGTTAAGTGTCGGTCTGCTCGTTCTTCTGCTCGCTTTATGGGGCTTTCAACAGGGTAAGAAATGGATTTGGCACACCTTCCTTTTTGGCGGACTGCCTGCGTTCATTGCAGGACTTTATGTTCACTTTGCGATTGGCTATACGAGCTTCATCCACTTACTGCCTGCATATTTTGCAATAGGGTTGTATCTTGGCGGGCTTGTGACGACTTATCGTTTTTTTCATAAGGTGGAGGATATGTAATGGTCATGCTTTGAGCTCACGCCATATGAGTCTGGCGAATCTGTAGAAAACCTGAAGCACTAATTATGAGGGGATGAACCTACATGATTTCATCCCTTTTTTGTTATGAAAATAAATATGGTTTATCTTTAGATTGAGTGGTTTGCTATCATCCCACAATAGAATGCATATTTCGCCTTAAAAAACCGCCGCTGATACTCATAATACGACCAAGTCTTCTAATTCCCGCCGCAGCCCCCCTCTCTCGACATATTTCCCCGGAAATTGTAGGAATTTTTGTTGTTTATACAGTCTTTCATCACGGGTAATTAACGTATAAACCAAAAACTAGGCCAAATGAAATACAGTTCTTCATCAAGAAATCCATAAATACCATTAAAAGTAAAGGAGCGGTTCTTATGAAGATTAAAGTGAAAAGCTGGAGAATGCTTACGGCACAGGATAAAATGTTCATTTTGAAAGCGATAAGCCAGCGCTCAATGTTAAAGCAAAGTGCCTGAGGGAACACCTTCTATTTCTATAGTCAACGGCCGGCCTAGTTATGCTTTCCAATTTATCTTTCTACCAGAAAACCAGGCTTTCCTATTTTCTCCAATAAATAATTGGGAACAAAATACCTTGCTGTCATAAGGGGATCTACAATTTGAGAGATCTGCGATTGTCCGGCTGCGCTGAACAGCATTGTCAACTCACTAAGAGTGAGGTCTGTTTGCGGTAAAAGAGTATCGATCATGATTTCGACTCCACTCTTGGCTGCTTCATCCACCGTTTCCTTGGAGACAATCACAGCTAATCCTTCATCATTCTGAACAAATGGATAAGGTATGGAACTGCCTTTCACCAACTCCAGAGACACGGTCACTTTCCCGGCTATTTCAATTCCGGATACACTAATTTCTCCATCTCCCATTGCGGCGTGAAGATCACCCAGACCAAACAAAGCCCCTTCTTGAAAAACAGGCAGATAGAGCGTGCTTCCTTCTGCTATCAATTTCGTATCCATGTTTCCTCCATGCGCTCCCGGTGTACCATTGGAAATTTCCCCTTCTTCAGGCGCTACTCCTATTACACCGATCATCGGATTAAGAGGAATTCTTATTTCATCGTTAAAAACCGCCTCTTTCCCTTCAATAGGTATCATCTTCACTTCAGACTCTTCTATCCTGTGGCCCATGACGCCAAGTCCGGGCTCGACCATCATTACCCCATTGTCAGCGAGCTCAATATTATCGATTGTCACTTTTAAAATATCACCAGGCTCTGCTCCTTCTACATAGACAGCGCCCGTTGCCGGATTCACCTGATTCCAGTCCAGTTTCTTCAGTTCTGTTTCTTCCGAAGTGATTTGATCTTTAAAGCAGTCATAGGTTTCGATTATAAGAGTTGTGCCTGATGATACTTTTTTGCTAATCTTATTTTCCTTGCTGAAAGAATAAAAGAAATTTTCTTTTTGGATAGTGGTCAATGAAATCCCTTCTTTCTGAATTTTCTTTTACTTTACTATAATTCTTTTAAAATTGCCTATAATAAGTTTTAATAGGTAGAAAAGGAGGTTTCCCGAATGGATCTTAAACACATTCTTAATGAAGTGGCAGAGCGCATTAAGAAATCAGAAGAATATAAACAGCTGGATAAAGAGGAGCAGCAGCGTTTTGAACAAATGGTGAATCCAGATCTTCTCAGTTTAATATCAGGGGGAGATGTTCCTGCTGTCGATTATTCGGCACAGACAAATGGAAAAGCTCTTCAATTAAAAGTTTCCCTAAAGGGAGCAAAACCTCCTATTTGGAGAAGGCTGCTAGTATCCGATATCCTTACTCTTCACCAGCTGCATGAAGTCATTCAAGCTGCTATGGGGTGGACGAATTTTCATCTTTATGATTTTCAATATGGTGATGTCTACTTTGAGGAGATGGAGGAAGAAGTTGAGCAGAGCTCGTCAAATTTCAGGAAAATTCACGAATCCAAGGAAGCATTAATAGGAAACGTACTAGTGAAAGAGGGCCAAAAGCTGGAATACACCTATGACTTCTCGAACAATTGGGAACACACAATTCTTTTGGAAAAAATTGAGGACAAAGAAGCTGCTGAGCCCATCTGTCTAAAAGGGCGGCGAGCAACTCCTCCAGAAGCAGTTGGTGGTGTGCATAACTATATGCATGTCTTGAAGCTTTTGGATGACCCGGCTGCCCAAGGGGAGAAGGTTGAATTTTACAGAGACTTGCTCCAAGGACAGGACCCCGGGCACTTTGACCTTGAGGAAACCAACGAAGAGCTGAGGAAGAGTCTGGACTCTAAGCGGTTTTCCTTGTAATTCCAGCGGTGATCTCCTCTCTTAACGTTTAATCCTTTTTTCAGCGGGAATGTAATGATTGACTATCCGATTTTGAAAGGAGATAACGACTTTGAAAAATTTCCGCGTGGACTTCCATTTTGATAATGAGAACACGGTTACCTTTTTTATAGAAGAAAGAACGGAAGCAACGGTGCTTCATAAGGTTTTCGGCAACAACTCGAATTTTTTTGATTTTAAGGAAGATAATGTGCTGTATCGAATCGTATTGGATAAGGTAACGCACGTAGCTGTTAAAGAGCATCAGGAATAAAAAGCGCAAGCGTCCCTTTTAGCCCCCACAGGCAAATGTTCCCCTGAGAAAAAAAGACGACCTTTCCTTTTATTCTCTTGGGGTTATTTGATCCCGAGGGGCTGGGCGCTGGAGCTGGATTCAAAAACGCTGCCAAATTTTCAATCTAAAAATTTTATACTTTCTTATCTATAAGAAAAGCAGTCCGGCTAACGAAACCGGGCTGCTTTTTTATTATTGTTCGTTCACGGCCACCTGATTCCTGCCGTTATTTTTTGCTTCATATAAGGCTTTGTCTGCCCTGTTTAAGAGGCTGTCCAATGTGTCTCCCCCCTGCAGCTCAGCCACTCCGAAGCTGGCGGTCAGACTATTGATGGTTTCATAATCGTGCTGTGAGATATGCTTTCTGATTTTTTCAGCCAGAAGCTTGGCTTTCCCGATATCTCTATTTTTCAACAGCAGCATGAATTCTTCTCCGCCCCAGCGGCCAAGCAGATCTTCCTTATCCAGTATTTCCAGGGTCTTGTTGGTGAATTCCTTCAAAACCATATCCCCTGCGGTATGTCCGTATGAGTCATTAATTTGTTTAAAGTGATCGATATCCAAGTAGATAATTGAGAGCTTCTGTTGGGTTTCCAACCCTTTCATAAGTTCCATATCGATCTTCCTTCTATTAGGAAGGCCGGTTAAGTAGTCTGTGTTGGCCATTTCCTCGAGCACCTCAGCTTTGATGTAGCTTTGCTTCACAGTGTGAAGGAAAAACAGAGTGACAAGAAAAACAAGATTAGCGAAAAAATAGTGAATGAGCAGGAATGAGGCTGGCGTTCCCATCAGGTCGGGAAGTTTGTAAATTCCTACACCTAGGAACCAGACATAGGTGGCTGCTGTCACGATGAGGGCCCACCTGATGTTCAGGAGAAAGAACAGGAACATATAAAACATCGGCATCCAGAAAGTAAAGGGGCCGAGGGACATTGTTTGTTCCAGTTCATGGGTGACCACGTATGTGAATTTAACGGCGCTTACCAGACAGACAGCTATTATCATAAACTTTTCGACGGCTTCGCTCCAATCCTTTTTGAAAAAAAGAACGAAGATGGAAATTAAATAAAGCACAATCAGGGTTGGCATGATGATCATGTTAGCAGGATCCTTGTCTGCCTTCTTAAACTCCTCATACCAGCCCATGGAAGCCACCAAAAGAAAAACCGGCAGCAAAACGGCATAGAATCGATATTTCAATTTCTGAAGTGACAACGGCATTGCGTTTGTCATAACTCTTCTCTCCCTAACTCATCTGGTCTAAGGCAAATTAAAAACGCACTCAAAAGGGCGCGCTGTACATGTTTGTGCAACTGGCTGGCATATCCCTGCGGATTATAGCCCCTGTAGTTTTGCGTCCCAGCCTTTCGACTGATTTGCCCATTATTCATCTCTGCTAGTTCTTATTACCTATATTTTACACTTGTCGTTTTGGGAACACAAGCCGCAGACTTGGTTTTCAGCACATTTTAGAAATGCAGTTTCTTTTGGTGCTTTAATGAAGGAAGTTCGCATTTTTCCTTTGGTGACAGTCACACCCCGAATTTTGTCGATTTATCTTGGAGCCCTCGGAGCGTTAATTGGTACAAAATAGGTGTTCTGCGCTAGGCACGTTCTAAAAGAGTGTAATTTTAAGTCACGTCTTGAATTGAGGAACTTGGAGCAGAAAAATAAGGGAAGTTTTTTCCGTTAATTGCAGGGCAAACTCATTTTGCTGGGGAAATTGAGGAAACAAAATCACCGGCCTCTGGAACTGGATTGCTGCCAGCCCCGATGAGTCCCAGGTCCGGGCCGTAATCCACTCGCAATGATGTTTCAGAACCATCGTTTTTTTACTTGTACATACAATGTTAAAAATTACACTAATATTTTTTGCGTTTTTTTGCTATAATAGACAATCGTAAGAGAAATGGCATATTGCATTTATATCTTGCAAATATAAATCGATAGGTGGAATTGAATATGAGCGAAACAAAACCTTACAGAGTCCTTCTGTACTACAACTATGTAACAATTGAGGATCCTGAGGCTTACACGAAGTACCACAAGAAACGTTGTGAAGAAATGGGGCTTAAAGGCCGCATCCTGATTGCTTCTGAAGGAATCAACGGAACGGTTTCCGGTACGGTGGAAGCTACAGATCAATATATGGAAATGATGAAGAATGATCACCGCTTCCATGATACAGTTTTTAAGATTGATGAAGTGGAAGAACATGCTTTTAAGAAATTAAAAGTGAAATATCGCCAAGAATTGGTGACGCTTCGTCTTGAAGACGATGTCAACCCTCATGAAATCACTGGTGAATACTTGAGCCCGAAAGATTTCTATGAGCAGATTCAGCGTGAAGATACTATCTTGCTAGATGCAAGAAATGATTATGAATATGACTTGGGGCACTTCAGAGGTGCGATCAGACCGGATATCGAGAACTTCCGTGATCTTCCTGACTGGGTCCGTGATAATAAAGAAATGCTCGAAGGCAAAAAAGTCATCACTTACTGCACAGGCGGTATCCGCTGCGAAAAATTCTCAGGCTGGCTGAAGCGTGAAGGCTTCGAGGATGTTGCCCAGCTGCACGGCGGAATCGTGACATACGGCTATGACCCTGAGGTTCAAGGTGACCTGTGGGACGGACAGTTGTATGTATTTGATGAGCGGATTGCTGTGCCGGTAAACCGCAAAGAGCACGTGGTTGTCGGTAAAGATTACTATACAGGTGAGCCTTGTGAGCGCTATGTGAACTGTGCATACCCTCCATGTAACAAGAAAATTCTTTGCTCTGAAGAAAACGAGCATAAATATATGAGAAGCTGTTCTCACGAATGCCGTACTCATGAAGAGAACCGCTACGTGATGGAGCACAACCTCTCTCAAGAAGAAGTAGCAGAAAGATTGAAACGAATTGAAGAAGAAGATCATGCGGTGAATGCATAATCTCCTATACGACAAAGCTTGAGGGCCCCGGCTCTCAAGCTTTTTTAATGCATTAACGCACTAAAAGGGACTGTCCCTCTTCGTGCTTTAAAGCGATAAAGAGCTTTTTTTACCCTTTAGGTTTAGGAGCTCTCCAGCCGGGTAATTCCATTATAACGAACACTCTTTTTTCCAACTCGTGTTATTCCTCCGACATAATGAAACAAATACTTCAGGATACATAGAATTTTTTTGAGACTTCATGAGTATATTTGTAGACAGAGAGTATACTGTCTGCTAAACTCGTCATATAGTGTTCTCATTAAAGAACAAACTCCCCTTTTTAACTGGAAGGGATATTTTTTCGGCTCTCTCGTTCTTAATATAGAACCAAAACACCCACTTATTTACTAACCTATTTTTTTGAAATCACCGTTCTTAATAAAGAATATACTCTGGGAGGTAATACGAAGATGCGAAGCCTAAGTGTGATACTAGCCATAGCCATTCTGCTCTCCGGCTGCAGTACTCAAAAGGAGTTTTTCAAGGATCTTACCAAAAACTCACAGCCTACTGCTAAAGCGGAGGGTGTGGAAAAGCCTCAACCGAAGAACCTCAAGGAAGAGTGGGAGGAAAAAGAGACGAAAATCGATGGCTGGACGCTTGTCTGGCATGATGAGTTTTCTGACGCTGACTCTCTTGCCAACTGGAATGCGCAGGATTGGCCGTCAGAGAAAAATGAAGAGTTACAATACTATTCCCCTTCCAATGTGGAAGTGATGGATGGCCATCTGAAAATTGAAAGCAAGAAAGAAACCTACAGAGGCCGCGATTACACATCCGGTGCCGTCACAACAGAAAATAAATTTCAATTCCGGTATGGAATGGTTGAAATCAGAGCCAAGCTCCCAGAAGGCCAAGGATTGTTCCCCGCTTTCTGGATGGTCCCAAGCGAAGAAGATTGGCTGCCGGAAATCAATATCATGGACTTTTTAGGGCAGAAGCCGAACGAATACTTCCAAGTCGTTCATTGGGAAGATGATAAGGGAGAACGGCAGAGAGATTATTCCCACTATATCAGTGAACAGCTTGATTTCACTAAGGAATTTCATGATTACGGACTGATTTGGGAACCGGGAAAATTAACCTGGACCCTGGACGGGAATGTCGTGTTTCAATCTGAAGAGCACTCTCCAGACGTACCGATGTATCTCTATTTGAATACAGCGATCGGCGGGGACTGGCCTGGAGATCCCGATCCGAATGAAGAGTTTCCTAAAGAAATGCTCATAGACCATGTCCGTGTTTACCAGCAGCAGGTTTTTCAGAAGCAGTAAGGAGGAAAAACAATGACTTTGCTTTATATCACGTTTGCCGTGTTTTTATCTTTTGTCCTATTTCAAACTCTATATGTCCTGATCCCCCTGTTCAAGGATGAAAATAAACATAAGAACAAGATCACGAAGATGCACAGTTTTTCTGTCATTGTCCCTGCTTATAATGAGGAAAAGGTCATTGAGAACTGCATCGGGGGATTCAACCGGGTTGCCTATGAGGACGCTGAGCTTCTTATCGTTAATGACGGCTCGAAGGACCGGACGCTGGAAGTTTTAAATGAGGCTCTCCTGCTGAAACCCGCGACCCGTATGGTCGACACCCGGCTGAAGCATGAAAGAGTCACCGCTTTTTATCAATCGCAGAAGTATCCCTCCATCTTTGTCATCAACAAGAAAAATGGAGGAAAAGCGGACTCCCTGAATGCGGGCATTAATTTCAGCGAAAAAGAAGTTGTCATTACTCTTGATGCCGACAGTATTTTAGAAAAAAACTCGCTGAACGAAATGAATTCCGCCTTCCAGAGAAAGGGCGTCGTGGCCTGCGGAGGAAATGTGTTGATTTCACAAGCGTTCAACGGCTCTCTGGAAAATCTGAAACCCACCCTTAAAGTCAACAATGTCATTAAATTTCAGTTCCTGCAGTACTTGTCTTCTTTTTACTTACATAAAAGAGCACAGGCAGCAATGAATTCAATCACCGTCATTGCCGGAGCCTTCGGGGCGTTCAGGCGAGAAACTCTTTTTGGTATAAAAGGATTCCGGAAGACGGTCGGAGAAGACATGGATATCACTCTCAAGCTTCATAAATGGATCAAAGAACGCGGCAGCAAGGAGAGCATCATTTTTGTTCCCACTGCTCTCTGCTACACGGAATGCCCGAGCACACTGAAAAACATGTTCAAACAGAGAGTCCGCTGGCAGAAAGCTTTCATTGACTGCCTGATTTATTATCGGAAGGATTTTTTCCGGAAGCTGCCTAAAACGTTTTCGGTGTTCTTCTTGGTTGATCAGTTTATGATCGGTACACTCAGCGCGTTTCCGGTATTGCTAACTCCCCTGATGCTTTATATGAACGGCGGCCAGCTCACGTTGCTGCTAATGCTGATGTCAGGCGCCTTCCTTCTGTTCATCTATCAAAGCTTGACGACCATGTTTGTCAGCTACCTGCATGGATTGCGATTTTCAAAGAAGGATCTGCTGAGATTTATACTCTTCCTGCCGGTTGATATCATCGTGTTTCGAATGCTGATCAACTTATCGTTCGTTGTGTATGGAACCTTGGCCTACTTTCACAGCCCACACGCCTGGGATAAGCTTGAAAGATCCGGAAAAGTCGCTTGGAAAGGAGTCGAAAGAGCATGAAAAACACCTTTGGAAAAACAGCATTTGCCGTCGGTTTTTTCACCTTATTGAGCATCATTGCGGTCGGATTCAGCCTAACGATCGAAGAATATTCCCTGCTGGCGGAAGAACACGACGGTGTCTTTCCTGCTGTAGAGAAGGCGGAAATGGAAGCGTGCGTGAGAGGCTCTGAGATGGAGGTGCGGGAATTTGCATTCGATGGAGATGAAGCGGACTCCATCCCCATCCTTACCTATCACCGCATCCTGAGCCAGGAGGACATGGAAAAAGCCCACTATATCGATGGAGAAGTGAACTCGATGATTGTGTTTACGGAGGAATTTGCGAAACATATGAAGTACCTGCATGATAATGGCTATGAGACGCTCACTCTTAAAGAGCTTTACGCTTTTTTAAATGGAGAGATTGATGTTCCTGATAAGAGTGTGGTCCTCACTTTTGACGATGGTTTCAAAGACAACTACGAGGAAGCCTACCCGATTATGAAAAAGTATGGGTTCAAGGCCGCGAATTTCATCGTAACGGGAGCAATCACGAATAAGAGATACTCCTTCTCTCCTAAACTTTCGCAATACCTCAGCAAGAAAGAAATGGAGAAGAGCTGCGATGTGTTCGATTATCAAAGCCACACTTACAACTACCATAAAAGGGACGAAAACAAACCGGTGGATGAGTGGGGAAATCATCCTTCCTACCTGGTGGCAAAATCTCAAGATGATATCTATAACGACCTTAAAACCAGTATCCATAACCTCAACGGAGAAAACCTTGCTTTCGCTTATCCCTACGGCGAATATTCCCCAGACACCATCAGCGTTCTGAAAGAGCTCGGTTTCAAGATGGCGTTTACCGTTGTAGATGAAGCTGCGACAAGAGACCACCATCTTTACGAGATTCCAAGGTACCAGATTTATCATGATGTCGACCTTGAAACGTTTAAATACTATGTGGAGCAATAGCATAAAGCTGACTGGCAAATGGTTTAAAGAGCAGAAAAGGGAAGGTCTTTCCCTTTTCTGCTCTTTTAATTACTGTTACTTCGGGCAGGCGTGGGGAGTTTTGTTGTGGATGTATATAATTTTGGTGCCGCTTCGGTCGGGAGCGGTGGATTTGTGCTGAGATATGTACGATGTTGGGCCTGCTTCGGTCGGGAGCGGCGAATTTTCACTGAGATATGTACGATGTTTGGCCTGCTTCGGCCGGGAGCGGCGGATTTTCACTGAGATATGTACGATGTTGGGCCTGCTTCGGTCGGGAGCGATAGATTTTTGTTGAGATATGTACGATGTTGGGACTGCTTCGGTCGGGAGGGGTCCTTTATTATTGAGATATGTATGAGGTTGGGGTCACATCGGTCGGGAGCGATGGATTTTCACTGAGATATGTAAGATGTTGGGCCTGTTTCGGTCGGGAGCGATAGATTTTTGCTGAGATATGTACGAAGTTGGAGCTGCGTCGGTCACCAGAGAGGGCTTTCCGTCTGTCCCTGTTACTATTATAAAAAGTCAAAGCCCAACGAGGATCACTCCCTCTTTGGGCTTAATGCGATAAACGATCAAAGTTCAAATTCCCACTCATCTTTCATGTTAAGGTAGATGACGAGGAGGATATTTTCGAGCTCTTCTTCTGTTTGTCTTTCGATTTCCATCCCGATTTTCGGCAGGATGATTTCTGCGACTTGCTTCGTGAGGACCAGCCTTTGATTCTGTTCGACTCCGGTAAAGCGCTGGGTATAGGTTTTGAGGAGTTTCCACTCTTTTGCCTGCAGCGGCTTTAATGATCCTTCCTCGAATGTGACGCTGTTTCGGCTCAACCCTCTTGAAGCTATTACTTTTTCGATACCGGTCTTTCTCTTCGATTTTTTCTTTCTTTCATGAACCACAACGGTCCCGGCAGTCAAATCTCCCAGGCGCTTGTGCTTTCCATGAAAGAAAATCATCAGCATGCCGACAATATAATAGAACGGCAGCATATCAATGATTCGCAAAAGATTTCGGATGAAGCTCGATAAAAGGGTGATGCTTTGGCCGTTATCCTGGATCACCCGGATTCCGATAATCGATTTCCCCAGTGTCTTTCCTCCTGAAAAAAATTCATAAGCGAAAAAGTACCCCCAGTTGATCACAAACAACACGATTACTGTGATGGCAATCGCTCCTGAGCTGATCGGCGATTCTTCGAAGAAATAGATATAACTGCTCTGCAAATCCATAAACAATACAAGGCCGATGATCACGGCAAAATTGATGATGGCAAGGAGCAGCTGATCGATTAGGAAGGCAGCGGCCCTGCTTCCGAGCCCTGCCGCTTGGAATTGAAGGGATACATATTCGGGGGTTTTTATATCAACCTGTTCTTCTTGCATTTCTGATTCCTCATTTCCTTAAATTTGTACTATAATAGGGATGACGGAACCATCCAATAATTGTCTAATTCCTAGAACAAAAGCGCAAGCGCCCTGGTTAGCTCCGACAGGCAAATGTTCCTCATAGAAAAAAAGGCGCTATTCCTTTTATTCTATGAGGGTTATTTGACCCCTAGGGGCTGGACGCTGGCCGTGGATAACTTAGTTGAATTGTTTGGATAATGATGGATTATCTTAAATCCCTTTATACTAGAAAACTACTAAAAGCAGGTGTTTTAATGAACTCAAGGCAATTCATCCAGCATCACCGCCAGGATTGGAAAGAGCTGGAGGATCTGATAGCCACAATGCATAAGCGAAAGAGCAAGATAAAAGGAGCCGACATCAACCGCTTCAGCCGGCTTTATCAGAAAGCCGCACAGAATCTCTCATACAGCCAGACCTATTATCCCCAGGAAGAAGTCACACCTTACTTGAACGAACTCGTCTCTAAATCTCATAATCTTCTTTACCGTGACCAAGTTTCCAGTCTGAAGCAGATCCGGCATTTCTTCGGTGTCACGTTCATCGGGCTGTTCCTTCAGCAGTGGAAGATGATTGCCGTTGCTATGATCCTGTTTACCATCGGCGGATTGGGGAGCTTTTTTGCAGTAGCCGATGACCCGCTGCATGTTTATTCTGTCCTTCCGGAAAATATTGCGCAAAGCTTTGATCCTGACAGGCTCGGCGAAAATGAAGGCGAGGTCGATTCGCCGATGATGTCGGCCACCATTATGACGAACAATATTCAAGTGGCTTTCCTCGCGTTTGCCGGCGGAATCACATTCGGCCTGTTGACCGTCTATGTGCTGATATATAACGGAATCATTGTCGGTGCGATTGCCGCACTATTCTGGCACTACGGAAAAAGCTATGAATTCTGGGCCTACATCGTTCCCCACGGCATGATCGAGCTGACCGCGATTTTCATTGCCGGAGGTGCCGGGCTTCTCATGGGCTATAAGCTTTTTGTTCCCGGTGCTTATTCACGCGGATATGTATTAAAGCAGCAGGCAAAACGATCTGTCCTGCTGCTTCTGGGAACCATACCGCTGTTTGTGATAGCCGGGATCATCGAGGGCTTCATCACACCTTCGACTCTGTCCCTGGAGGCAAAGTATCTGATTGCCGGTTTGACTGTCATTGGTTTGATTCTTTATGTCCTGATCGGGACGATGCTGCTGAAGAGAAAACCTACAGCAGTCCCCGGTTCATGATATCGATATAGTGGGAAACCGCGCTTGCCGCGAGTTTCTCTTCCCGGGCCTCCGCCATTTGGAGGCCTCTTTTTTCCCATTTCACCTTTTCCCGCTTCTTAATCAGAAGCTGCTGCTGTGCCATGCTTTTGACCATTGTATTTTTAACAGACTGAGGGTCCTCTCCCGCTCGATCTAAAAGTGTCCGGTCTTCGATACCGAGCATCAAAAATAGATGGCGCTGACGCAGGCGCTGCAGATAAGTCAAGGCGCCTCCTTCGTGAAGGAAGGATCCGACATCACTGAACAAAAGCAGCAGACTGCGTTTTTTCTGGACAGTTTGCAGGTAGCTGAGCACAGCGGCGTAATTTGATTCTGCTGAATCCACTTCCAGGTTATAAATGCTTTGAAGAATCGTCTGCAGGTGAGCCATTCCTTTTGCCGGCGGAACGAAGACTTTGACATCCTTCGAAAACGCGAGGACCGAAACGTAATCGCCTTTTTGCAAAGCGGCCGCACTCACTGTCATGGCCGCTTCCAATGCTCTTTCCAGGCGGTTTCCTTTCGTAAGTTCTGCTCCCATCATCCGGCCGCAGTCGATCAATACGGTAATATATTTTCCATGCTCCGGCTCATACTCATTCGTCATGACTTCCTGTAGCTTGGCCGTTTGGCGCCAGTTGATTTTCCGCGGATCATCTCCGACCGCATAATTTCTGATCTTTGAAAATTCCCCGGCTCCGCTTTTCATTTTGCGGATTTTCAAGCCCTCATAAAGGAGGAATTGCTGCGCATTTTCCAAAAACCGTTTCGTATCGGTCAAATCTGGAATGACTTTCACGCTTTCTTCTATTGTGAACGTTTTTTGTTTTTCCCATAAACCCAGCTTGCTACGGTAGCGCAGGTAAAGCTTTTCTATATCGTACCTCCCTCTGACCGGCGCGCTTGTTTTATAGAGAAACGGAGAAGTCCCTTCCCCGGCAGTTCCTCTTAAAGGAAAGCTGGTTTGGAATGACTGAGGCAAGCCGTCTGTCATTTTAAAAGAAAAACGATTTTCCGAACCGCTTGTTATTCGAACCGAGACATCATACTTCAGTCCACGCTCCATTTCTCCAGGAGTTTCCCTTGTGACCGAGATCTCATTTTTCCGGGGAGAAAACAGCAGATCACTCAAGCTTAGCAGAAGAAACAGCCCATTTAGCGTGAAAATCAGCGTCCATGTGATGCCGAAAAAGGCTCCCAGAAGCAAGAGGGCGGAAAACAAGGCCCATGAAGCGATTAATCTTCCCGTGGGCAGGATTCCTTTATCGCGGAACAGGAACCGCCCCCACAAGTTCTTCAATGATTGTATCAACCGTTGCTCCCTCCAATTCCATGTGCGGCGAGATTTGGATTCTGTGTCTTAAAGCCGGACGTGCGGTGATTTTGATATCGTCAGGAGTGACATAATCCCGGCCCGCCATGTACGCCCAGGCCTGCGCTGCTTTTCCAATGGAAATCGCCGCCCTTGTGGAAGCACCGAAACGGATGGATTCCGTGTCCCTCGTCTTTCGGACAATTTTCATGATATAATCCAGCACACTTTCGCTGATCGTGACTTCTTGAACTTCTCTTCGGATGCTTGCAAAGTCTTCCGTGCTCAATGCCGGCTCTACTGAACCTCCGCCGAAAACTCCTTCAATCACGGATCTCAGTACTCGTTTTTCTTCTTCAAGCTCAGGGAATTCAATGTTCAACTTGAACAGAAAGCGGTCCTGCTGAGCCTCTGGCAGAGGATAGGTTCCTTCGAATTCAATTGGATTCTGGGTCGCGACCACGAAGAAGACTTCGGGAAGGGCGTACGTTTCGCCCTGGATTGTCACTTGTTTTTCTTCCATAGCTTCTAAAAGAGCGGCCTGTGTTTTGGCCGGCGTCCGGTTGATTTCGTCCGCTAAAAGGATGTTAGTGAAAATTGGTCCTTTCAGTGTTTGGAATGAACTGTCTTTCATGTTGTAAATCGTGCTTCCTGTGATATCACTCGGCAGCAGATCCGGTGTGAACTGGATGCGGCTGAATTTTCCGCCAAGAAGGCTTGCCAGCGTTCGGACCATTTGTGTTTTCCCGGTCCCCGGCACCCCTTCAATTAAGACGTGTCCTCCTGCCAATATCGCTGATAGAAGCAGGCGCAGGTTGGTTCCCTGCCCTAAGATCCGGCTTTCATATTTTTCTAGTAAGGATGCTAATTCTGGCTTCATCCTTCCTCCACCTCTTTCCTGAGTCGATCCAATTTTTTGGACCATAATAAGTATTCCTGCTTGCTCAATGTTTCTTTTTCCAAAGCAGCTGACAATCCCTCTGCAAACCGGTTGATTTCCTGTTCATCGGCCGACGTCCATTTTCGCGAAAGTCCTCCGGTGCTGTCCGTCCACTCCCTGGAATACGGGATGCCCCATTTTTCCTGAAGCAGCAGTTTCACGTAATCAGCCTGGATGTTCAATGAATCTGTGAATCTCTTTCCTCTTAAATGCCAGGCGGCCAGGGCTTTGATCCGTTCATCACTGAAGCGGACGTGTTCTTCACGGACCTGCATCACTGGACCGAAACGTTTCCCTTGATACCATAGCCATAGGATGGCGAGGAGCATGCCCTGGACCATCAGCAAGAGGAACCATTTAGGGTACAGCGTGACCACGGAAGCGTCATTTTCTCCTCCGTGTATGTATTCGTCGAACAGAATGGTTCTCGGACTGCTTTCGTTAATGAGTGACAGAACCAGCGGAAGATGATCTTCTTCTAAAATAAGATCGTTCGTCATCCACTGTGGAGCCGTCGCCACAATCAGGCTTCCTTCTCCGACCGGACGCTCCAATGCAACCGGACCAGCTTCATCTGAAATGAGCACCTCATCTTCATCGGCAGCATCCAGCCGGATCGGTGCCGGGAGAAGTGCATTCTTTTTCTCATCCTGATTGTCATTTAAGGTGATTATTTCTTCAGCATCCATCCCACCCTGAACTGTTTTTAAATCAAACATGCCCTGTGGATTGGTTTTAAAAAGAAGAATTGTGTTCCCTGCTTCCATGAACTCCCGGTACTGCCTGGTTTCTTCGCTCTCCGGAATAAAAAATGGCTCTATCATGATCAGCAGCTGACCTTCTTCTTTTTCCAATAGATTCGGAGAAGAGTTCCATCTTTCGGTCTCGCCGATTTCGTTCTGCAGGTATGTAAAAACAGCTTTAGTCCCCATCGGTGCAGGTGATTCTGAAAGATAATTGGGATACACTTTCGGCTCCCGCGATCCGATGAAATAACTCAGAACAGCGAATACGAGGAGAATGACGGCTAATACGATGAGTTTGGATTTATTTTTGGCCATGATTTCTCCTCCTTACGCTTCCTTTTCCTGCTGGTTGTCCTGCAGCCATTTCATTGCTGTTTCTTTGTACGGAATGTATTCCCCGCGAGTAATTTCCCTCTCGCCATAGGCGGCTTCATCGAATTTCAGCGCCAGGGAATAAAACTGTTCCGCCCATTCTTTATTTACCTTTTTCAGCTCTTCGTAATACTCCCAATTCGTCTTCCACTTCCTAGCCACAAGCCATTCTTTTTCATGAAAGAACAGCAGCAGGGCAAGGAACAGATGGCGGACGGCAAGGGAATAATTTTCTGCCTCTTCCTGGTGTTCCGATTCTGCCAGGTGCTCACTGTAGGACCAGTCTTTTTGAGCAAGGTTCTGCAAAGGTTTCTGCCCGGCCATCTTCCGGTTGTTGTACACTCTCCGCGAAACGAGGAAAAGCACGATGAGAAGGGCGGCCAGTCCCGCGATGACCAGAACAAGCGTGATCATTGTCCCTCCGCCTTGCGAGGCTTGATAGGCGGGGAACAGATTATTGAGCCATTCCATGAAGGTTTCCTTGATCGATTCCCATAAGTTTTGAAGAAACCCCTGGTTTTCACTTTGGTACTGGGTATACTCCCGGTCATCAAGGATGTCCTGCAACTCATCTCTGGCATTATTTTCGTTGAGCAAACTGACTCACCTGACTTTCATAGAAGCTCTTTTCTTGAACTTTGCTGCTAACTTTATTAGTTTCGAAAAATATTGCTACTATACTTGTTTATAATCCTGAATCATATCCTGCAGGTCTTCTGCACCGTTCCTGATTTTCAGGTCAAAGAACATCACGGCAAAACCGACGGAAATAAAAATAGTGGTAATAAGTGTGATCACATTATACAGGAGGTTGAACAGAACGCTGTTTCCTAAAAATGCACCCAGTGTGAATTCAAGCGCCGCCGAAACAACTCCTGTAATCAAGAACAGAACAATGAACACCCCAAGGAGCTTCCATCCCTGCCCCTTTGTAAGGTTCCAGCTCGTGCCGATCCCCGGCGCCGTGCCTCTCTCAGTGGCAACAATCCCCAGGTAAAAGTACCAGCGAGTCAGAAGATAGCCGATACCGACCGCCACTGCCAGGAAAATCAGCAGCATGAAGATTACCGTCATAATGGAACCGGCAAGTGAATCTGCTGTAAAAGTTTCCGAAAACCCAAACATAAATAATCCACTTAATCCGATAATCATCAAAGGCAGCACAATCAAGCCGAACACGATAAGCCCAAAGACGATACTGCTCCCCACTAATGGCCAGAAGCGGGAGAATCCTTTTTTTATGACGCCTCCCACTGTATATTCTTCATCCTTGCGAATATGGTTGACGACATGGATAATGGCGGCTGAAGCCACCAGTGATAACGCTGTACTGATAAGACCCAGAAGGAAGATGCCAAGTTCGAGAAATACATTTGTATTCTGAGCAGCAAAATCCGGTTCGGTTCCCTCAAACGCCGCCGTCATCTGGCTGAACCAATCATCCCCTGCGCCAACCTGCCTGAAAAAGCTTGTTCCTGCTAATAGCTCAAATAAAGCCTGCAGGAGGTAAATTGGTCCTAATAAAATAAGTAAAATCAAGAAAAAATCAAGAAATTTGTTCTTGCTCAAACGGAACGTCTGATCCAAGATCTCGCCAAATCCCTTTGGCCTATTAAGCTGTGAATTCATTCTGTAGACCTCCCAAAAGTTAAAATGCAAAAAGTTTCAATATAATGACTATTTTATCATTTTTATAGAATAATACGACCAATAACTGTAATTAACGGCTCTTTTCTATGACTTTATTTATTTCATTCAGAAGTCTGAAGGGTGTCTTCGTAAGGTGATTTCCACTCCAAACGGACGACTCCGCGGGGCAGTCGGTGAATTAAATAGCGGAAGCGGACGTTCAGCGGCGTAAAGTTTTGAGGGCTCTCGTTTGAGAGATAGGAAATACAACGAACGTAGTGAGTTGATGTTGACTTAGATAAGAGACTTAAGAAATCAAGCGAGCTTCCCCAACTTAAGGAGAGTCATTTGACTAAAACCGGTTCCCTGCGGTGAATTTAAATGGGGTTCTAACCTCAAAAATGAGCACTCCTTCATGATACTTCCTTGAAATTGAGTATCTAAAGGGAAAAATAAGGGGAGATTTTCCCCTTATTTGCAGATTTGAACCCATTTTGCAGGTGAATAGCGGGAATTTTTCCCCTTATATAAAGAAAAAAACCTATTTTTTAGTATCTTTGGTCAAATAAGGGGAATTTCTCCCTCTATTTCAGGCTGTTTTCTAGGCTGTTTACTAAATAAGGGGAATTTTTCCCTCTAATTAAATGGTTGTTTGTATGAAAAAGGCATATTTAGGCTTGGGAAAACAATTAGCTTATCCACTTTGAATCGTACTTATAGTATGAGGATTATTGTAATAGCCTTTTTTATGTTAGATGAGGGCGGTGATGACATCAATGAAGTTTTCCTCAAGAATTGCTGCTGTTTTAAAAGTAATGGGTAGATTCTCACTTTGTGGCTTTATTGAATCACCACGCTAATTTTCAGTGGTTTAACGCGGGATCCTGCTAAAGCACCACTAAACAAATTCAGTAAATTTTATGATAGTATATTTTAATATAGTTGTATGAATATTAAGAAAAAAGGAGGTGATCCCGTGAAGGTGAAGCAGGATATGATCCAAAAGTTGAGGGTTTTGCTGGGTGAGGAAAATGCAGTACAAGTGTACCGGCACAGCCGGGATGAATCTTCCCACCTTCCTGTCGAGCCTGATGTCGTTGTTTTTCCTAAAAATAAGGATGATATCATTTCTGTATTGGATATTGCGAAAAGAAACAACCTTCCTGTGATTCCGTTTGGAACAGGTTCCGGCTTGGACGGACATGCGATTCCTATCCATAAAGGAATTTCCGTTAATTTTGAAAGAATGAATAGAATCGTTTCTTTTAACTCGGAAGATTTGACTGTCACCGTGCAGCCGGGAATCAAGCGAAAACAATTGAATAAAGCCATCAACCTCCATGGGCTGCAGTTTCCTGTCGATCCAGGTGCTGATGCCAGCATTGGCGGCATGGTCGCTACGAATGCCAGCGGAACGACGGCGGTCCGTTATGGTTCAATGCGGGATCAGGTGTTGAGCTTGGAAGTTGTTATGGCAGATGGAACGGTGGTCACCACAGGAAGCCGTGCTAAAAAATCATCGAGCGGCTATAACCTCAATGGACTTCTTGTTGGCTCGGAAGGCACGCTTGGAATCGTTACTGAAGTCACTTTGAAGCTGCACGGCATTCCAGAACATACCGTAACTGCTCGGTGTACTTTCGGAACTCCCAAAGAATGCGCCGAGGCTGCCCAGACAGTTTTAATGAGCGGGATACAAGTTCTGCGGATGGAGCTTGTGGATGAGGATAGCATTAGACAGGTGAACTTAGCAGGCGGGCACTCTTTTCCGGAAGCACACTCTCTCTTTTTTGAATTTGCGGGTACCAAAGCTTCTGCAGAAGAGGATGCTGCGTTGACGAGGGAAATCGTCCTGGAGCATGGTGCGGAAAATTGGGAAAGAGCAAATACCACGTCTGAAAGCAATGAGCTTTGGAGGGCACGCCATGAATTGTCCTACTCTTTCCGCCATATCCCCGGGATGTCGCAGTCAGGCGGAGATGTCTGCGTTCCCATCTCCCAGGTTGCCGAAATGGTGGTCTTTGCCCGCGCACTTATAGATGAAAGCGGACTGCTTGGCGGAGTATTCGGCCATATCGGCGACGGAAACTTTCATACTCTGGTCGTCTATGACTCCAGTGATTCCCGGCAAACAGCCGCGGCCGAACGGATCAACGACCTTGTTGCCCGGAAAGCGATCGATGTCGGAGGCACCTGCACCGGAGAGCACGGAGTCGGCCTTGGAAAGATGAAATACCAGGAACTTGAACACGGTGCTGCACTATCAGTTATGAAATCTATCAAAAAACTGCTTGACCCTGATAACCGGTTGAATCCTGGGAAGATTTTTTGAAGAGTAGTTACATTAACACACTAAAGCACGAAAAGGGACTGTCCCTTTTCGTGCTTTAATGCGATAAAAGGTATATTCCAATAAAGAAAAACTCTACCAGTCAGTCAATACTACTTTCAACTTCTTTTTGTCCAACTCTACTCCAACTATAGATTAGCAAGAAGGCTGCAGTTCCAGTTAAATCAAATAACACGTCCACCAGACATCCTGTTCTATGGAAAAATAATTGAGCCACCTCAGTGAATACAGCAAAAAGAATTGAAACTAGTAACACAACTGCAACCTTATTGCGCCATATCATCAAAAGAGCTGCCAAAACGAAAAAGCTTATGACATGTCCAGCTTTCTGAAAGGCATAAGAAGGATTATTGTAGTTGAATTTATATTCAAAAAAACTCAGCAAATCGGGCTGGCTGTTGAAAATGAAACTCACTCTTTGAGATACCATCACCTCACGGAAGCTATATGAACAAGTCAAAACAAACAGCAAACCTAAATACAAAAAAACCACCAATAACCGCAAAATGAATCCCTCCCGGTCATCATTCTTGCCAATCATCGGCGGCTCTATGCTTTCCGCTTCACCCCTTTAAAGCGAGAAAAGGGACTGTCCCTCTTCGCGCTTTAAAGCCCTAAAGCAGCAAGTTCACTCCCAGCTCCTCTTTAGCTGCAGGGATGTTAACAGTGAAGGCTGTCTCGTATGGGTCAGAGGTACAGCTGATACGGCCTTCATGTTTTTCCACGAGCTTTCGGCAGATATATAGGCCGATCCCCGTCCCCAGATCTTTTGTTGTATAAAAAGGTTCAAAAATGGCTTCCAGCGCTGCTTCACTGATTTCAGGCCCATTGTTGGCGACCGTAATTTTAATTTCCTCGTTCTCAAACGTACAGCTGATGGTAATTCTTCTGTCACTTTTCACCTGCTGAAGGGCATCAATCGAGTTCATGATCAGGTTCAGGAACACCTGCCTCAGTTCCTCTTTATTTCCTTGAATATAGACCTGGGAATCAAGATGTGATTTTACCTGTACATCACCATCCACCAGGCTCGGATACAGAAATTCAATCAGCTCGCTTAACATCGTGAATACAAGAAACTTTTCTTTCTTGCTCTCAATGATTTCTTTCCTTGAAACATGAAGAAATTGAGAGATTCTGTAGTTCAATTGATCCAACTCATGACTCATCACGTCCAAATACGGAAGCTCCGGATAGTCACTTTTCAGTAATTTAGTAAACCCGATTATAGAGGTTAAAGGGTTTCTGAATTCATGGACGAAGCTCGAACTCATCTGCCCGAGGATCGTCAATCTTTCTTTATGCGTCTGGTCGATATATACCTCTTTTTCCTTCAACTGCTCGTCCTTGATTTCTGAATAAAACTTCACGGCAAGATATGAGAAACGATCAAAGACCCTGTTGATCTCCTCGAAATAGGGGTGAAGCTCCTCTATCTTTATTCCCGAGGTGCTTACCCATTTAATGATTTCACTTCTGCCCACATTGACATTGTAAACAAATTCACTGATGTTCACACCGGATTGCACACGCTCGCTGGCAACCTTACGTGCAAGCAGCTTAATCTCTTCTTCACTCAATGGACTGCTGATAGCACGCTTCACAAGCCCGTACATCCTCACTCCATTATTGACGACTTCTTCCTTGAACTTATCACTATCCGAAATCACAACTTTTTCCCGCCATGTCTGTAAGAATTCTTGAAAGTTTTCTTCAAGAAATAACGCAAGCATCTCAGCTGTTCTTGTCACATGAGCCACACCCTTACCAATCATTCTTATATCTAATCATACCAAATTATAGAGTGACTTTTCGGAAAATTTTCCTCTATTAAGATTAAATTAGTGTTAAAATAACGATAAGGAGGTGACAAATGGAAACATTTCACAACTGAACCTGCCGCTCTGATTACAACCCCTGTATTCCCCTAAAACTACACTCTGGAGGTCCTCATTGAAATCTTCTACTAAAAATCAACTGCTATCTGATCATTTATCCAAAAATCGGGAAAAGATAAAAGAAGATGTTCTGCTCTTTTACAGTGAATCTATTCCCGATATACTGGAAGTACTCTACGACACTGCCTATTTTGAAAAAGAAATCCGCCGGCTGGAACCCCTATTCGAGTCTCCTTTCCATTACCGATTCATTGAATTTCACGGAATGAATCTCTTCTTCGATGGCTTTCTCTTCTCCCTTTATTCCAAGGCCAATCTTCTCGACGAATACCTGCGGGAAGAAATTTCAGAAGGAGTCAAGGCCAGGCTTGATGCTATGACCGATGATGCCGGCAGACTATTTAATGAAGCAGAAGTTGAATGCTTCACTCTTACCGCCTACAAAATTTTCGAATTCGGAACCAATGCAGGAAAAGATTACTCTTTTTAAAGAGTTCTGCTCAGTGAAAATTCCCAAAAAACCAACCATCTTGGTAACTAAGGAGCGCTCTCTGTTCAAAGAGTTCTCCCTGGTATCCAGGCAAAACATGGCCCTTGTCCAAGACAACCACATATCGAAAAAATCTTTAAAAGAGGTGAAGAAAATGGAAGAAACATTAAAAGAGATATTAGGTAAGCTCGAAAAAATAGATGACAGATTTGAAGAGCAGGAGAAAAGTATCAATGCCCGGTTCGATGAACAAGATCAGAAATTCAACGCCCGCTTGGACCAACAAGACAAAAAATTCGGAGACCGCTTTGATGAACTCGAAGGTAAATTCAATACCCGCCTGGATCAGCAAGACGAAAAATTTGATGCACGCCTTGATGGACTAGAAGGTAAGGTCAATACCCGCCTGGATCAGCAAGACCAGAAATTCAGTGTCCGCCTTGATGAACTAGAAGGTAAGGTCAATACACGGCTGGACCAGCAAGACCAAAAATCAGGTGCACGCCTTGATAAACTAGAAGGTAAGCTCAATACCCGCCTGGATCAGCAGGATCAGAAATTCAGTGCCAGCCTTCATAAGCATGACAAGGCGTTCGCAAGACAGGAAAATAAGTCAGAGGCCATCTACAAACGATTGTCCAATCTGGAAACCGGCCAGGATGAAATCAAGGAAATCGCCAAACGCATTGAGACCCGTCAGAACAAGGATGTCATCGCTTCGCTGAGAACCTTTCATACGAAAATAGATTCCAAGACAGAGGTGTTGAATAGAAGGTTATTCAACGCAGAGACGGACATTCAGAAACTCAAAAAATAACGTAAAAAAAGCGCAAGCGCCCCTTTTAGCCCCGTCAGGCAAATGTTCCCCGGAGAAAAAAAGGCGTTCTTTCCTTTTATTCTCCGGGGAACATTTGATCCCGAGGGGCTGGGCGCTGGAGCTGGATTCAGAAACGCTGCCTAATTTCGATCTAAAAATTATATACTTTCTTATCTTTTAAAAAAGACGAATCCCACTGGTTATGGATTCGTCTTTTTTCTAGTTATATTTCTGTTACTGAGATAAACCTCTACTAATCCAGCAAAGTCAGGCATTCTCCAGTGGCCATCCACTTCATTCAATACGGTTTCCTAAGTTTAAGTGCAGGGTGCTTTCATCGACATCCAATAAACCATTTATTTAGTTCAGTGTTTTGATGGCTACTTCCACTGCGGCCTTTAAACTGGATAAAGGCCATGCCGGCAATTTCCCGTTTGTTAAGCCTAATTCAAAAGAAGCTGGAATGTGTATGAATCCTGAAGGCAGGTCAACACCCTTTTGTTTCGAATCATGCAGTAAAGAATACATGACATTGTTACATAAATAAGTGCCTGCTGTATTTGAGATCTCTGCAGGTATCCCATTTTCCACGAGGTTGTTAACTATATCCCGAATGGGAAGCGTTGTAAAGTAAGCATCACTTCCATCCTCTTTAATGAGTTCATCAACAGGGACATGATTGGAGTTATCCCGAACCCCATCGTTAACATTTATAGCTATCCTTTCAGGGGTAACTTTATTTCTTCCGGCAGCAAGACCAAGTGAAATCACTGCTTCCGGACTCAACTCTTCTACATACCGTAATAACTTATCAGCGGATTGGCCGAATACAACAGGGAGAATCCTCCCTTTAATCAAATACTTGCCTATTATCTTCCCGTCAAGTTCTTTTACAATAGCTTCTGTCGGATTATGGGAGTGTTCTAAAAATGGTTCAAAACCTGTCAGTAGTAATGTTTTCAATAGATTCTCTCCCTTCACGAATATAGTCCAGTTCAATTCTCATCTTAATATAAGGCTGTTTTACATTATTGCTGCTTTCAGATATCCCCTGATACAAAGGGTTTTCCTCTCTATTTGGGAGAGCAGCTCTGTACTTCTCATTATGATCAGGATATCCCGGTGAATCAGGGTGATTTTTTTCGGAATTGTTATCTAATAGCGACAAAGTTTACGAAAAAAGACTTATATAAATAACAGTCCAAATACTGAAAAGAGTGCCATACCTGAACCTATGCCAAGAAAAAGTTGTTTGCTTTTAGTACAAACAGCTTCCTTCCATTCATTTAATTTCACATCTTCTTTCAATTGACGGTCAGTTCTTTCCAATGAACGGGATCTCGGGACAACCACTGTTGTCAGTCTTTTAAAACCTCCGAAAAAGAGATTCAGGAAGCCCGTCTGGAAGATGTAGAAACCTGCTCCGAACAGCAAACTAATAAGCCCCCAGTAAAACAGCTTATTTACCATGGTAACCGGCTCTATATTCATTAGAAGTTGGCTTGCAGCCAATGTAATGAAGGCAATAAAAGTCGTCAGGATATAATTCCGCATTGAACCCTTCCTTTCTTAGCAGAAGAAAAGGGTGACTCCCCAGAGTAACCCCCAGTAAGTCACCCTATCCTCTATAACTTTTAAACTAGTTTGATACCTTCTCTGCCCAGCGCAGATTAGGGTAGCGGTTTACTGGATAAACTACTCCTTCATAATCAGTAGATGTCAGATAGTTTTGGGAATAAAAGTAAACCGGCATGAATGGAAGATCTTCCATTAGTACACTTTCTGCCTCATGAAGCACCTTCATACGCTCTGCTTCATCCTGAATCCCTTTTGATTCCGAAATAAGAGAATCATATTTTTCATTCACCCAGTTGGTACGGTTGTTAGGGCTGTCCCCGAGGTAATAGTCCAGAATTGGAGTGGGATCAACATAGATTCCGATCCATCCCATACGGGCCATCTGGAAGTTCCCTTGGTCTGTTGTGTCAAGATACGTCTTCCACTCCTGGTTGTTCAGTGTCACTTCGATACCCAGATTTTGTTTTAACATTTCCTGTACGCCTTCTGCAATTTTCTTATGATTTTCAGATGTATTATAGATTAACTCCACTTCAGGAAGTTCGTCCCAACCTTCTTCCTGTTTCGCTTCTTCAATAAGTCTTTTTGCTTCTTCAACATTTTCTTCAAAATATTTCTCTTTCTGTTCACGGAAATCTCCATCAGGTGTCTCTACTCCATAAGGAACAAACGCATGCGCTGGTGTTTCACCCGATTGGGAAATGTTCTCTGTTATAGATTCTCGATCGATTGCCATGTTGAATGCTTTGCGCACTTTCTGATTTGTAAATGGCTCTTTTTCCACGTTGAACATGAACATATACGTTCCGAAATAAGGTGTGATTTTAAAATCTTCGTTTCCTTCTTCCTGAGCAATAACATCAGTTGGAAGAGTATTGATAAGATCTAATTCTCCTGATTTATACATTTGATAATAGGTTGTGGCATCACTAATCATTTCCCATGTGATCTTTTCCATTGAAATATCATCTTTGTTCCAGTATTCTTGGTTCTTCTCAGCCACCAATTCGCTGTCATGCTGCCAAGTTGTCAGCGTGTAAGGTCCGTTACTTACAAGAGTATCCGCTTCAGCAGCCCAATTTTCATTTTCCTCAACCACTGATTGATTTACAGGATAATAGGACCAGAAAGCCAATAGTTTTTCAAAGAAACCAGTTGGTGACTTCAGTTCAACCTGCAATGTTTTTTCGTCCAGCGCTTTGACACCTACATCCTCTGCGGACCCATCATCTTTATTATATTCCTCTGCTCCTTTTAAGTAATAAAGGTAAAAGGCAAAAGAACTTCCGGTTTCGGGATTTAATGTACGTTTCCAGGAATATTCAAAGTCATTGGCTGTAATAGGATCACCATTTGACCATTTAGCATCACGCAATGTAAAAGTGTACGTCTTTTTGTCCTCGGAAATCTCCACATCCTCCGCAAGAGCAGGCACAACTTCTCCATTTTCATCATTAGTGTACAGCCCTTCAAATGTGTGCTCTATTATCCATCCTGATGTGGTATCCGTGGCCAGTGCCGGATCAAGGGATGGGGGTTCACTACTTGCATTTACAGTGATTTCTTGAGAAACTTCTCCGCTTCCTGCTGCATCTTCGCCTCCGCTGCATGCTGAGATGAATGGTGCAGTTACTAACAACATCAATATGCCTTTTAACAGACTTTTTTTCATAATCATCCTCCTAGATTTTAAGTATTATATAAATGACATGCCACCCAATGGTTATCTCTTGCCTCCCGCCATTCTGGAACAACCTCTGCACACACCTCCATGGCATGGGGGCATCGGGTACGGAATCTGCAGCCCGATGGCGGGGTGATCGGGCTTGGGGGATCCCCCTGCAACACAATTCTTTCCCGCTTTCCAACCTCTTTGGGATCAGGAATCGGAATCGCTGATAGCAATGCTTGTGTGTATGGGTGTAACGGCTCCTGAAACAATTCATCACTTTCGGCCATTTCCATCATGTTTCCTAGATACATGACCCCTATCCTGTCACTAATATGTTTTACCATCCCAAGATCGTGAGCAATAAAGAGATAAGTAAGCCCCTCATCCTTTTTCAGATCTTCCATCAAATTAACGATTTGTGCTTGGACTGACACATCCAAAGCTGAGATTGGCTCATCGGCTACAATGAATTCTGGTTCAACAGCAAGTGCTCTGGCGATTCCGATTCTTTGCCGCTGCCCTCCGCTGAATTCATGTGGATAACGCTTCGCATGTTCAGGGCGGAGGCCCACCTTCTCCAGCAATTGAAACACCCTTTCCTTCCTCTCACTTCCTTTCAAGAGGCCGTGTGCATCAATTCCCTCTGCGATAATATCCATAATGCGCATCCTGGGATTCAGGGAGGCATGGGGATCCTGAAAGATCATCTGCATGGTCCGGTTGAATTCCTTTGCTTCTTTTCCTTTTAACTTGGATGTATCTTTTCCATTAAAAATGATTTTCCCCTCTGTTGCCCCGTGGAGGCCGACTACCGTTCGTCCAAGTGTCGACTTCCCGCTTCCGCTTTCTCCGACGAGTCCAAGTGTCTCTCCTTTCTTAATCGAAAAAGAAATGTTATCGACAGCTTTAAGAGATTGATTGGCACCAACATTAAAATACTTTTTAATTTCCAAGACTTCTAAAAGTGAATTTGACACTAATCATTCCTCCCTGCTGCAACTAAGCCTTCAACCTCTGGTGCCCTCGGATCATTTAGCCAGCATCGGGCATGGTGGCTGCTGGACACTTCCAGTGCATCTGGCATCTCCTGAACACATATCTCCATTGCATATTCGCATCGCGGAGCAAATGGACATCCTTTAGGAGGGGCGAATAAATCGGGGGGAGATCCTTCAATTGGTATAAGCCGTTCCTTCTCACCACTGCTATACTTCGGTATCGAATTAAGCAATCCCCATGTGTAAGGGTGTTTGGGATTTTCAAAGATTTCTTCAACCGTTCCATTCTCGATTACCACTCCTGCATACATAACAGAAACCCTTTGAGCAATCTCTGCAACTACGCCAAGGTCATGAGTAATGATCAGTATGGATGTGCCCAGTCTTTGCTGTAAGTCTTTTAAAAGATCCAGTATCTGTGCTTGGATTGTTACATCCAATGCTGTTGTCGGTTCATCGGCAATAATCAGCCTGGGTTCACAAGAGAGGGCCATTGCAATCAAAACCCGTTGTCTCATTCCTCCGCTTAATTCATGAGGATATTGGCTGAAACGCTTTTCCGGATTAGGAATTCCTACAAGACTGAGCAGCTCGGTGACCCGGTTGTTAACTTTGTGCTTAGGCAGATCTGTATGCTTCTTGATGGTTTCTGCGATTTGTTTCCCGATTTTCATTGTTGGATTCAGAGATGTCATGGGGTCCTGGGAAATCAGGCCGATTTTTGAACCCTTTATCTTTTGCATCTCTTTTTTAGACAAACCGAGGATTTCCTTTCCCTCGAATGAGACATTTCCTCCTTTTATCATGCTGACTCTTTTAGGAAGGAGACCCATGATCGTTTGTGCAGTTACACTTTTCCCGCAGCCGCTTTCTCCGACAATCGCAAGAACTTCCCCCTGCTTTATATGAAAATCAACACCGCGTACTGCTTTTACTTCTCCACCGTATGTTTTAAATGAGACTCGTAAGTCTTTTACATCTAATAGACGTGTCATGTTTATTCCTCCTTAATCCCTTGACTGCGGATCAAGCGCATCTTGTAATCCGTCACCAAAAACGTTAAAGGCAAACATCGTAAGTGAGATTAGGAATCCTGGGAAAAATAGTCTCCACCACTGTCCGGACAAAATGACACCAAGTGCGTCATTTGCCATCGTCCCCCAGCTTGCGATAGGAGCCTGGACCCCAAGACCGATAAAACTCAAGAACGATTCAGCGAAAATGGCCTGCGGAATAGTAAAGGTAAGATTGACAATAATTATTCCGATCATGTTAGGAAACAGATGGCGCCATATGATCTTTCCGTGCGGTGTGCCCAGTTTTTGCGCAGCAGCTACATATTCTTGTTCTTTCAGCTGCAGAATCTGCCCCCTGACGATCCGCGCCATTCCTACCCAGCCGGTGATCGAAAGCGCGAGTATGATCGTCCATAGCCCTGGTTCCATTACAACCAGCAGCAGAATCACGACCAAGAGATAAGGAATGCCGTACAGAATTTCAACAATTCTCATTAAAAAACTGTCGACCCGATCTCCCAGCTTTCCTCTTCCTGCCATGTAACCGGAAATCCCCCCGACTATCAGGCCCATGATTAAATCGATTACGGCAGCAGCCACTCCGATTGTCAGCGATATTCTTGCTCCATACCATGTTCTTGCCCACATGTCCCTTCCAAGGGAATCCGTTCCAAACCAGTGTTCACTGCTGGGAGCCAGATTCTTGGCTTCCAGATTCTGATCTGAGTAACTGTATGGAACCATGTAGGGGCCAAAAACAGCCAGCAAAGTTATCACAATTAAAAGGATGAGCCCTACTATCGCTAATTTATTTTTAAGTATTTTAATTACGGTTTCCTTCCATTGGCTTAAGCTGGGCCGCACTATCTCATTTTGAGTAAACTGGGTCCGATCAATGGGGCGGAATAGCATATCATCATTTCGTTGTTGTATCACGCTTAATCCCCCCTGCTCGATAGTTTGATTCTTGGGTCGACGATACGGTAAGAGATATCGACAAGAAACAATGTAATGATCAAGATGGTACTAAAAAAGATGGTCGTTCCTAAAATAACGGGGTAATCACGATTGAAAATACTATCCACAAAATACTTCCCTATACCAGGGATGGAAAAAATCTTTTCAATTACAAAGGTGCCTGTCAAAAGGAAGGCAATCAGCGGACCGATAAAGGAAATAACCGGGATAAGCGCATTGCGCAGTCCATGCCTGACTACAATACCTGTTGTCGAGAGCCCTTTTGCATCTGCCGTCTTAATGTAATTTTGATTCATAACCTCCAGCATGCTGGATCTCATAAACCGGGCAATGATAGCAAGAGGGGCAGTAGCTAGTGCGATGGATGGCAATACGGTATGCATCCAGGTTCCCCAAGAGGCGACAGGCAGCAGTCCCCACTCTACTGCAAAGTATTTAATCAGTAATGGAGCAAGAATGAAGCTTGGAATTGAAATCCCGATTATGGCGAACCCCATGGCAGCATAATCAATGAAACCATTACGATTCAGGGCTGCAACAGTGCCCAAGAACAGTCCGAAAACAAGCGCTATCACCAGGGATTGCAAGCCTAGTAACGCTGACGCAGGGAAGCCATCCGCTATTAGCGTATTTACATCCCTGGTCTTTGATTGAATAGAGGGTCCTAAATCAAGCATCATTATATTTTTCATATAGAGGGCATACTGTACTGGCAAAGGTTCGTCTAAATTAAACTTTGCTCTCATATTCTGTACTACTTCCTCCGGCAGAACATCCGCATCCGAAGCAAATGGGTCACCCGGAATCGAGTTCATTATGAGGAAGGTTAACGTAGTGATGACCCACAGTGTGACCAGCATTGTGAAAATGCGTTTGATAATATACAATTCATTCTCCCTCCTTGTTAAGCAGGTTAAGCATTTGCATGCCCAAGCACACCATTCGTGGCAGCCATACCGATAATGACGACACCCCACATATGCTTATAAGCCGTAATGTAATCCTCACAGGTAAAACGGATCGTTTTTGGCCCGATCATTTCCACAGATGGAATCGTTGTTGTCATCAGTGCCTGCTGGGAACCTTTGAATTCAATTTCAAATGTGATCGGCCCGTCTACTTTATAAGGTTTGATATCATTGATACGCCTAACCGCCGCTTCCGCTTTTTGTTCAATTAACTTACGGGCACGAGCCGGTGGAATCAACTCTGCAGCGAAACGGTCGATGCCATACTTCACAACAGCAGCTTCGACATCAGGAAGTGTTTCTTTCACTTCCTCCACATAGGCATCATCACCGGAAATAAAGATGGCTGGTATGCCAAAATGACCCGCTGCACCAGCGTTCATCTCCGTTTCCCCAACAATTTTACCGTTGATTTTCATTTCCCCGACACAGATTCCTGCGAGCGTATGGCTGATGGTTGTTCTCTCAGAGCCAGCTTCTCTTCCGTGGTGGCCGACAAACATAATGGCGTCAAAGGATTCGTCAAGCCCCTCTAACTGGCACATCACCCGGTTGTTTCCCGATACCAGCCGAGCTCTCTCATCCAGATCCTCTATAAAGATATTTGACATATTTCCATGTCCATCCGCTACTACAACTTCTGTAGCTCCTCCTCTAAAGGCACCTTCGATCACTGCATTTACTTCTTTTGTCATCAATTTACGAAAGCGCTGATATTCATCATTTTTTTTCAACTGAACATTGGTGGCTACACCTGAAATTCCCTCTATATCTGCGGATACAAAAATCTTCATTGTAATTCCTCTCCTTTACTCAGTAAAAGTTATTTTGACATCACAATTTTTCACGAATTCCACAAGCAGTTCCTGAACTGCTGCCAGATCTTTAAGATCAATGACTTCCACCGGTGAATGGGCATTTCTAGACGGAATGGATAGTACACCTGAAGGCACATCTTTATTCGCCAATGTAACAGCTCCTGCATCCGTGCCAATTCCTGTGAAAATCTCAAGCTGGTATGGTATTTCTTTCTCCCTTGACAGCCCGATGAGTTTATCCCTTATAGCTGGATGTGTAATCAAGCTTCCGTCCATCACCTTAATTCCTGCGCCATCCCCGAGACGAAGACTGTCGTCCATTACATCTTCCGGTGTATCGCTGACAACTGCGGCATCGATGGCTATCGCTGTGTCGAAATCAATATTGGCAATCGCTACTTTTGCGCCCCTCAGGCCGACCTCTTCCTGCACGGCGAAGAGGGCTACTACTTCACCTCTAAACTCCCGGTTCTGTAAATCTTCGAGCGTTTTAATTACCACGGCACACCCTGCCCGATCATCAAATGCTTTTCCGACAATTTTTCCAGTTTGTTCTGAACCAAGATGCTCCACAGAGCTTGTCCAAGTGACCGGGTCAGAGACCCCGATACCGAGCTCAGCCACTTCTTCAGGCGATGACGCCCCTACATCAATATAAAGCTGGCGGTAATCCCTGATTTTTCCGGGAGTATCAAATTTCTGATAATGAGCAGAAATGGTTCCGATTATACCGAGCCTCGGACCGCTTTTACTCCTTATTGTCACTTTTTGGGCAAGAAGGATCCGGTCATCATGGCCGCCGATTTTTTCAAATCGCAGCAAACCATTCTTTTCGATCTTTTTTACGATAAAACCCACTTCATCCATATGGGCGGTTACTAGAATCTTTGGCCCGGGTTTATTTCCCTTCAAACTAGCTATGACATTGCCTATCCCATCCACCTTCACCTGATCACTTAAGGACTGTACTTTTTCTTTTATGTATGAGGTTATGGGCTGTTCAAAACCACTAGGACCGGATAAATCGGTTAAATCCCTAATAACTTTCAGCATCGTACCACTCCTATTTATTAGAATATTCAGACATCTATTTTTAAAAAAGTGTTACTCCTTTTTTAAAAGGCTGATTTGGTATTATAAGCTGCGGCTAACCTGGGATCCGGATTTCCCCTGGCTG
This sequence comes from Rossellomorea vietnamensis, assembly GCF_008180615.1. GTDB lineage: Bacteria > Bacillota > Bacilli > Bacillales > Bacillaceae_B > Rossellomorea > Rossellomorea vietnamensis_D. The sequence goes on along the minus strand of NZ_VTEH01000004.1, from coordinate 38,121 downwards.
CTAAGTGCTTTTTTGTAAAACACGAAAGCTGCTTTCATTGTTGTTTACAGAAGATTTCCGGAAAATTTTTGCAGATTTTCTCCGGAAATCATTAGAATTTGAAACAAACTTTTAAAGATATTCAAAAGTGTTTTTGTAGACATCCATCTGGATAAGGACGTTCGTCGAGGAAATATCCGGAATCCGGTGGATCGTCCTTACCGTTTCATTTAATTCATCGTAGTCTCTTACGTTTACCTGGGCCAGTAACTGGTAGTCTCCGGAAGTAGTGGTAATGTAACGGACAACCGGCACCTGCTGCAGCTGTTCAACCACCTGCTCTATCTGTTGGGGCACGACTTTCAACTGAATAATCGCCCCAACCTTGATTCCAAGAGTAATTGGATTCACAACCCCCACTACTTCAATGATGTTGTTATCGATCAAATTATTATAACGGTTTCGAACCGTTTTCTCGGTAACTTCTAAACTTGCAGCTATCTCTGCAAATGACATTCGGCCGTTTTTAGATAGAAATTTGATAATTCCTTTATCAAGATCATCAATAATATCTTTCGGAAAAGAAACGTTCATCAACATTACCCCTTTCGGAAGAATAATAAGAAAATAGTATTATATTTCGGTAATAACAACTTTTTTATGTCCTGTTTACACCATTAATTTACCCAATTACTATTGTAAAAGGTAATTAACAAACAGTATAAATATTCAGTCATTTTTTTGCAACAGTTTTCCGGGAGTTTTTGTAAAATCTTCTACAGAAGTTAGAATTTTCAAACTCATTGAAACCGCAACCATCCTTACAGGAGCAGGAGTTGTCATGCTAAAAATAAATAGCAAAAAAATTGTCGCTTTCTGGCTTGATAAACACGACTAAAAGGAGCGAAAAGATAAAAACTGCTGTACTATAAGTAGAATGTCAGCTTATCATGGGTAGATTAGCACAGGACTGAGCTCCCGCTGGAAATTACATAAACTATCCCCCAGCTTTAAAACGAGTTGTTCATCACGATTTGAAATCCCGGGTATTTCATTGAATGCTCTAATTCTCATTTCCTGTGAAATTTGATAAAACCCTAAAAGAAAAGACAAATCCTGGTTACTGGATTTGTCTTTTCTTACAGCTATTTTATTTCTCCATTACTGAGATGAAATCTCTTAAATAATCCGGCAAGTCAGGCGGCCTTCTGCTGGACACGAGGTTACCATCTATGATGGAAGGCTCGTCCACCCAAGTGGCACCCGCATTTTCCATATCATCTTTGATACCAGGTGTGCTTGTCACTTTTTTACCCTCAAGGATTTTGGCTGAAATCAGCACCCAGCCTGCATGGCAAATTTGGCCGATCGGCTTGTTCTGCTCGTTCATTTTTCTCACAATCGAAAGGATTTCTTCATATCTTCTCAGCTTATCCGGCGACCATCCGCCTGGTACAAGCAGCGCATCGTAATCGTCAGGATTCACATCTTTAAAAGAAACATCCGAAACAGCAGGCACACCGTACTTCCCTTTATAGGAATGGCCCTTTTCTTCACCCGCCAGATGAACCTCTGCTCCTTCTTCTCTCAAACGCAGGACAGGATACCACAGTTCCAGATCCTCGAAATCGTCACTGACCAGCTGCAGTACTTTCTTATCTTTCAGTTTCAATGGACAGTCCTCCTTTACATTTCTCTCCTTATTTTCTGACAGGAGAAATAGAATTGCAAATTTCCCGGACAGCTACATATTATTCTTTGTAATATAGCGCCAGATTTCTTCACCAATGAATCCTTGAATATGGATCATCGTCTGGTTCCATTTGATTTTGTAATTTTCATCCGTCATCCCTTGGGCAAGCTGCACAATCGCTGAAGGCGGCAGCGGCTCCTCCAGATTTTCAAATTGAACAAGAGGCATGTAGTGTTCCAAGTCATCTTCCCCGGCTTTTTCAATGATTCCCGATCCGATTCCGCGTGCGATGATTCCATTTCCATTGCTGTAGAGAAACACCATGTCATTGGCTTCGATGTGATTGATGAGGTATTTCCATGGAGAGTAATAAGCAGCGACCTTCTGTTCTTCCAGCATCTCTGCTTCATTGTGGGGATTTTGGGATTTGTTCGTATTGACGAGGTAAGCTTTTGGCAAATTGATTCCTTCCTTTCCTTAGTAGACTTTGTGTTGGCACTGAGTGGGTGCTTATTGCGTGGCAAGCGAAGTGAGTTAACAAAGATTCCTATCGATAGGCACACCTCCTTATCATTCTATTATAATCTGTTTCCAGCAGGAGCTAAAAGGAGAAACCATTAGCGAAAATTCGACAAAGCGGTTTCTAAGAAAATTGCAAGTTAGGTGTCGACATTGCTTCTGGATACATGTCTTCTGCACAATCCCTCAACTGTTGTATCCACCTCACGCCTCTGGATACATATCTCCCTCTCCATCCCCAACTCTTGTACCCACCTCTCGCTTCTGGATACATATCTCCCTCCCAATTCCCCAACTCATGTATCCACCTCACGCCTCTGGATGCATATCTCCGGCACAATCTCTCAACTCATGTATCCACCTCCCGCCTCTGGATACATATCTCCCTCCCAAACCCTCAACTCATGTACCCACCTCACGCCTCTGGATACATATCTCCGGCACAATCTCTCAACTATGTACCCACCTCACGCCTCTGGATACATATCTTAGCCCCTATCCCCCAACTCATGTACCCACCTCACGCTTCTGGATACATATCTCCCTCCCAATTCCCCAACTCATGTATCCACCTCCCGCCTCTGGATACATATCTCCGGCTCATTCGCTCAACTCATGTACCTACCTCACGCTTCTGGGTACACATCTCCCTCTCATTCCCCCAACTCATGTATCCACCTCACACTTCTGGATACACATCTCCCTCTCATTCCCCCAACTCATGTATCCACCTCACACTTCTGGATGCATATCTCCTACACAAATGCTCAACTCAAGTATCCACCTCACACTTCTGGATACACATCTCCCTCCCAAACCCTCAACTCATGTATCCACCTCACACTTCTGGATACACATCTCCCTCTCAAACCCTCAACTCATGTATCCACCTCACACTTCTGGATACATATCTCCCTCCCAAACCCTCAACTCATGTATCCACCTCACACTTCTGGATACATATCTCCCTCTCAATCCCTCTACTTATGTATCCACCTCACGCCTGGATACATATCTCCGACCAAATTCCTCAACGCATGTTACTCAGCTCGGCTCAGCTAAAGTTACTAAAATTAAAGATTCTATCCTCTCAAGGGTTGATAAGTAAAAAAACGCACTGCGAATTCAAAAAAAGTTCACAGTGCGTTTTCATAGATGTTTTGAGTGTTTGCAACCTAAAGTAAAATCGGCAGCCTGCAAGTTGGGTGCTCAAATTCCTCCAAAGTCTACCCGCGCATATCCCGAATCAAATCTTCAATCAGGCCCTCCTGGTATCCAGCCTTCCCCTCATCTTTCAGCGCAGAAGCAACCGAAACCAGCTCCGGGCACTTCAGCGAATCCAGTTTTCCGATCCGCGAGGTGATATCTTCCTGGGAGAGGCTTTTACGATAAGAATCGGCACCCATCCGCCAAAAGGAAACACTGTCTTGATACCGCATCCCTATTCGGTCCGCAATCAGCAGGCCTTCTGGATCGAGATCTCCTGAATAGTTCAGCCTGCACCCTTCTGCGACGAGATAATCCAGAAGAAGCCACCCGGCAGTCCGGAGCTGCCCATGAGTACAAATGACAGGAGCATCCTTCACTTCATCCATTAAGGCTGATGCGACACTGGAGTTCTCGACGATCCATACTTCATTTCCCGCAGCAGGCCATACCCTCTCCAGTCCAAGCAGCTCTCTGACAGGGACATTCATAACAGAGCCGCGGGATACCGAACCTTCCCAGGCAGGGTGAAGCCCCTTCTCATCCTCCGCCAGGAATCCCCGGCAAGTCACGAAGCTCCATAAATCATCCTTTAAAAGACCATGAAACCCTAATAGGTCATTCATTTCCTCTGAACTCTGAGGCGTTCTTCCATCCCATTCCCCCCTGCTCACACTTAACACGTACAAAGCATAAAGAAGAAGTTTTCCGGTTACCCCTTTGGGATCAAAAGAGTGAGGATTGCCGGTTATTTTTTGAGCGAAGACAGGCAGACGGGTAAACTCCCCTTTTTCAGGCAGGCTTCCCACCGCAGAAGAAACTATTAACAACACTTCCTGCAACCGAATCGGATCCTGCTTGTACAGACCCCAAATCCACCTGGAGTCAGCGGGCTTCTCCGCCAGCCAATCCCACCACCAATCAGCTGCGGGAGCTTCAGCCCTCAGCGAGGAAAGAAATTTTTTTTCCTCTGTTAGAGTTAACTCTTCTTCCTCTCTCTTTGTTAAAATGATCTCCCCGAGTACTTCCTGCAGAAGTTCAACGAAGCTGTACTCCCTGAACGGGGTGCGGGCGAGCTCCCGTTCAAAGTCGGCAAGCGCTACTTTCCTTTTATCTTTCAAGTTCTCTGGGGAAACCCCCATAAATCCTGCTACCGATAATAGTTCCTCATCAGAAAATTCATCCAGCTTCACCGTTCCGGACACTCTTCCAAGGGAACGATATTTTTGTTTGAAAAGAGTGAAGAGTTTCAGGAAGCCTGGTTCCTCTTTAAAAATTTTTAATGAAGGCGTCAATTGATCAGCACTTCCTCATCCTCTTCTGTCTCTTCCTCGATTATGAGATTCCTTTGGTTTCCGTCCCATTCATAACGTATGACGGTTACAAAGTCAGCATTTTTCGGGCGGACGAGCTCGCTGATCGAGAGCGAGGAAATCGTATCATAATCACCCCATAAGGCTTGCGAGTTCATAATGTAGTTGAACCCGAGCTGTTCCACCACTTCGAACATGTCGCGGATATTTTGTTCATCAACACCGGCGAACGCTTCATCCAGCGAGATGATAAATGGTGCCATTTCACCAGCCTCTTTGTAGCGTGAGTAAGCGGCCGTAAATAATGGGATATACATTGCCATTGCTTTTTCCCCGCCACTGAACTTAAAGAATGCGTTGTTCGTCAATTCTCTCTTCGGCTCGTTGACGCGCCTGAAGGACAGTACGAAAGTGAACCACTTGCGGTAATCGAGTACCTCTTTGAGAACCTGATGCAGCGTCGACCCTTCATTGCGAAGCTGAATCAGCTCTTTCGCCTTTTCGATTCTGGATTGAAAATGCTTGGTGATGCGGTTCAGGTCTTCCTCGTTTAAAAATTTGCTGTTGCGCTGAAGAAGTTTTACCAGGTCGCTTGTGTCGAGTTCCTGCTCGGATTCTGCCGTCAGAGGCTTCCAGGCCACGGAGAAAATCAGTCCTGATGAGTTGTCACGGCTTTCCATGATCGCGTTCATTTCTTTCACCCACTTCTGAGCCCGCTGAATCCGGTTGCGGAGAATCACACCGACTGTGTTGACCATGATATCCTGGTAAAGCTGGCGGTCCTGCTCATCCAGCCAGCCGCGCTGGGATTCTAATTCTTTTTCCAAAGAAGAGTGGACAAAATAGGGGCTGACCCGCTGTCCCTGATATTCCATTTGCACTAGGCGGCGGCTTCGGAGCTGTTCCCATTCATTTTTAAAAGGTTCATAATACTCCCCGAAATCTTCGCTGAACCAATCGGGACGTTCCTCCTCTTCAGAATACTCAAACATTCTGTACTCCATCAGATTCTGCTGCTCATTTAAAAAGGTTTTGGTAAGCTGCTCATTTAACTTGGCTCTGTCATGCTTTTCTAAAACAGCGCCCAGCTTAGAGAGAATCGTGGATGGCTCGGATTCTTCTCCTTCGATGAAGCCCCGGCTAAGTTCTTTTTTCACGATGGAGCTCCACTCCATGGACATGTTCAGCCAAAAAGCCGTATTTATCCTGGCCGACTCCAATTCCTTTAAGAGCGTATCTCGTGCTGCTCTCTTCTGCGGAAGCACTTCATACAAATCACTGATTTGGCTCCCTGCCGTTCTCAGCTCTTCAAGAACTTCGCTGATGCGCTTCCGGATATCGTCGATTCCCTTCAGTTTCATCTGCTCTTCAATCGACTGTATTTCGGCTTTTAAAGCAGAAAGCTTGGATTCTGCACTATTTTGCTCGCCGCGAATCTCATCCAGCTCTTCCTCCGCTTCTTCCATCCGCAGGGAAAGGTCCTGAATCTTGTTGGAGAAAAACAGGCATCTTTGCGATACATTTTCCAATCTATGAAGATATGTCCGGTAACTCCTTGATGCATCCAATGCTCCGGCAAGTGCTTCCACATCCAGCTTCAGGTTCAGAGAGCTGCCTTGCCCATGCAATTCAAGCCTGGTTCTCTTAATTTCTTGAAGAACTTCTTTCCAGCGCCCCTCGAGTTTCAGCAGGTGCTGCTTTTCCTGGGAGATGGCTCGCTGATTGGTTTCAATGCTTTGATGAAGTTCACTAAGTTCCTTATCAGATGGAATGGTTGTTTTCCAACCCTCTGCTTCTCGTAGAGCTTCTTCACAGTCCATCACCGTTCGTTCCCATTGCTGCAGTTCTCCCTTCAGCAGGGCCAGGTTCTCTTCCCACTCTGAAATCTTCTGCTGCTTGTATCTCTTCTGTGAGGTTCTGCCGATATATTTGGAGGGCCCTTCCTCTGGTGCATGGCCTTCCAGGCAGCCAATCGTGTAGAATCCATCGAGATCGATACGGAATCCGTTTTCCTGTTCGTCGAGGGAAATGCTTCTTAACACCTCGTCCACAAGGGATTTTGATATCTCGTCACTTTCATCCACATCTGGATACAAATAATCGGCGAGCGTGTGGCCGAGAACAAGCGGTTCCGCTCGGATGAAACGGTCGTGAACAGGATTTGCTTTTTCTTCCGTGATCAAGCTGTCCAACAGCCCAGCATGCATGAGGGCAGACTCCAGCCGCTCTTTTTGTTCTTCAGTAACATGGTCTTCAAACTCAACTGCTGCGTAAAACGGGAGGAATGGTACGCCCTTTTCCCTCAATTCATTGCGGGCTTTCTCTGTATCAGGATGGCGGTCAGGGTTTGGCATTTTTAAGTTTTTCCAGGAGTGAAGCTGGTTCTCCGCCTCTTCTATCTCCTGCTTCTTTTCCGTCTGCCTTTGACGGGCCAGGCTCATCTCTGCTTTCACTTCAGCTGTATAATCACTAATGCCTGACAGGAGCATTTCCCTGATATCGTCGTAGCGGTTCGTTTCATAAAGCCCCTGCAAGGAACGGGCGATTTCCTGCTGCTGTTCTTCTGAATAGCTTACTTCCGAATGGCGCCCAATCCATGAAAACACGTCGTGCTGGAGGCTGGCTTTCTGTTCAGTGAACCACTGCCTAAGATGATCCTGTTCTTTTTGCAATCCATCGATTTCCTGCTTTTTTTCGGAAGATTCTTTTTGCAGACGGTCATGGTCCACATTCAAGCTCTCCAGTTTTTCCGCCAGCTTTCCAAGGAATGACAATAGACTTTCATGCTGCCCGGCCTCTTTCGACCAGACGGTAAAATCGAATTCTTCTTTGGAAATCAGCGGCATTGACAGTATGCTGGCTGAAGGCTGCCTCTTCTCCGTCGACCTCCAGTTCTCCCAGCAATTCGCCGACCATTCGCTCTTCCCTGCTTAATGCCGCTTCATCGCTTTCTCGCTGCTTCCAGTCGGCATGGAGCTTCTCTTTCTTTCTGTCCCACTTCTCTTGCAGATCATGAAGATTCTTGTTCCACTTGACAGCCTCGTCCTTCATCCTCGCTTTATCTTCTTCGAGCTTCCATACTTCATGCTTTTGCAGGCGTCCTTTCTCAGACTCGGCGAGGTCCCGCTTCTGCAGTGCTTGCTTTTGGTTCTCTTCCAAACGAAGGATTTCAACTCTGAGATCAGCCTCTTCTTTTTCCAGCGCCTGTGCCTTTTCCTCTCCCTTGGCATGGCGCTCTTGAGACACTTGCCACTGCTTCGCTCTTTCTGCCAGGATATATTGATTGTACAGATGGTATTGAGCGGTCAGCTTTTGGCTCGAATCATACTCCCGCTCTAACTGTTCCAATTGCTGCTGTGTCTGATCCATATTTTCGATCGTATCGGACAGGTGCCGGAGTTCATCGTCTGTCAAAGGAGGAAGAGCGGATTCGAGAATCTCGTAAATGACGGTCGGCTTGAAGTCCTTGGAGAGCTTCGGGCTCCGCAATTGAATCAGAAGCTTAATTAAATCCTCATAAGCTTCCACTGATTGAAATCCGAACACATGCTTATTGACCAAGTCCATGTATTCCCGCTGCGTATGAACAACATAACCCCCGTCTCCTATGCGGTTTTCCAACTCTTTTGCTGAAAAAGGCACCCTGTCACCTAGATGGATCTGCGAAAGATGAAAGTCCTTCCCGATACGGCGGTTATCCGTCAGGAGGAAGTACCACGACTTAATGCCTTTATTCCGCTTCGCCTGCATGCCGATCCCTGTTGTTATATACTGATCTGTTCCACGCTTCTTGTATTCTATGAATAAATACCCTGTCCGCTCATCACGGTTCACGACTTCCTTTTCGCCGAGCAGGTAGTCTTCCATCTTTCTCGCTTTAGAACCAAACGGATCCAGTCTGTCAGGCGATTTCTTTCCATCCAGCAGGACCGGAAGAAAACTTTGCATCGTCACCGATTTCCCGGAGCCGTTCGTGCCTCTAAGCAGAAGTTTGCCTTCCGAGAATTGAAAGATCTCTTCATCGTAATACCAGAAGTTCAGCAGCCCTGCTCTGTTCATCATCCATTGCGTTTCCGTCATTCGCTCTCTCCTCCTTTTTCAAAATCTGCAGGATATTCTCCAGCTATGACACCAAGCAGCGGCTTTATTTTTATCAAGCCTGTTTCCTCGTCTTCTTCGGCCATCATCCAGTCCTTCATGGATATCATTAACTCCGCCGCAATGCCGCTGGTGCTTTTTTCTCTAAAAAATTTCGACCATCCTTGCCCATAGACCTCCCTCAGCTCATCGACGGCCTGTTCAAACTCACTTTTTGTAAAAATAATCTCCCCGTTTTCAGCAGGAGTGTATCGCTCCCGCTGCCCGTGGATCTCTTTTGACAGCTGAAGAAGCAGGTCAGAGGACGCTTTCGTATCAGGGTACAGATTATGGTACTGCCTGCTTACGGCAGAGGATAGGAACGCAGTATTTTTATAAACATGCAGCTGGTAATCGCTGTGTTTGTCAATGTCTTCACTGAGGCGGTTCCGGAAATTGCGGATGTACAGAAAGTCGGGATCCTGCTGGTCCTGGCGGTGGATGCCAGGGGAAAAAAAGAGCTTTCGATACACTCGCTTACGCCGTTCATCTTCCTGATTCAGCTTCCAATCTTCCTTCAGCAGTTCTTCCCAATGCGTATAGGCTGCAAAATCGTCCGGATAGGTCCTCATGAAGTACCGGCTGTAGGTGGTTGCTTCATATAGAACCTCCTGCTCTTCGTTATGATCAAAGCGGGAGATATCACCGTCAATCGTGCGGATGAGCTGAAAATCCATCAGCACCTTCACCGCTCTGATCAGGGATTTCCGGTGGGTAAAGAGCGTCCAATCCAGTGGGAAATCCCCGGGGTAATCACTTTGGATTTCCTGGCAGATCTCCGACAGCAGAAACTGCTCATCAACTGCCTTTCCTTCTAAAAAGGATAGAGCACAGCAAAAAATCGCATAGTCCATCGGTTCCTGAAATTCCTGGATGCCCATCCATCTCTCCGGTTCCGCCGGTATTTTCTCCAGTTTGATAAAATGCTGGTGCACAATCAGCCGCAGTCCGAATTTATCACCGATATACCGGCGCAGCACTTTTTCCCGCTCCCTAATGAGCTGATACCATTCCGGCTGCTCAGACCTCAGGATCCAGTAGTGATGAAAAAGAAGATCCATGCCCTGGATGGCCTTTTCGTCAAAAACCTGTGTCTGCTCCACTTATTTCACCCCTTCTTTTTCCAAGTAAAAAACCGCGTTCGGCATGGATAGCTTTCCGTCCTCAGCTTGTAACGTAATCATCTTGTTCTTATCCAGCTTAACCTCCACTGTCAAGCCGTAATCCGTCTTCACTTTCCTGTTTTTCGAAGCCATCGATTTTCCAATCCAGCTCAGTAATATCTTGCGGATGAAAGGCTCAACCGTTCCAATCGACGACAACTCTATGACACCTTTATTCATGTACTTTTCAATCAGCTGTTTTTCATGTTTTCGTTCTTCTAAATACTGCTGCCGCTGTTTCTGTTTCTTTTCTTCATTAGAATCGAAGCCGCCGGGCTTGGTTTTTTCCCTGTAACGGATCGTCCTGGGCTTGACCGTCCGAAGTACAGGCTCTTCATCCCACGTATCTGAATGAAGGTTGTCGGTTGTGCCTTCCTGAAGAGACAGATGCTGGATGGTCATGGAGCCGAACACAACAGAGGAAAGCCGGTGAGATTCATCGATCCCACTGCTTTCCTTAAACCAGTTCGCCAAATGGAGATAATCACGCTTCCTGCTCCTGAAATGCTGCTGTCTCTCTCCGATTCTCTGGACATACCTCGTCATCCTGCGGATCATTTCATTCGTCTGCCACTGCAATACTTCCAACTCGCTTCGCTGAGAGCCTGATCCCAGGAACCAGCGGCACAGTGAGTCCCAATAACCTTCATATTCTGACAGCCAGTCCTCTTTTGACGAAGACAAATCCTCAAGGCGCGGAATCGATTGGCGGTGTAGAATCAGCTTTTGGAAAAATGCTTGCAGCTTGTCCTCACTCAAGCTGTTCAATCGCTCCTGAATTTGCAAGGACGTTTTTTGAAGAGAAACTATGAAGTCTCTTAAATATGTAGTGAACTGATTTTTATAAACAAGAAAAGCCTCGGTCTGCATCCGCTGATCTGTCTGCTCACTATTAATATAAGCTATGTAGTCGGCCGTGCTCGTACGGATGCTTTGGAAGTAGCGGAAAACATCCTCCCAAATCCGCATGTATTCTTCTGGTGTTTTGGACAGGCTTTGATCCACTTCCTTCTCCAGGATAGAGAGTGATTGCAGCAGACGGTCAAACTGCGAACGTTCAAGCGAACCTTGAAAAGAATCACCAATCTTCTCGAGGCCTGACAGCATCCTCTCGATTTCCACCGTATACGGGGTACACTGATAACGAAACCGCTTCTTCTTATACTCCTCAACCGTCTTGGCGTTCGTCATATCCTGACGCGCAATCAAGTTATTCCACTTTACCAGCTGTGCAAGCTGCTGATGAAGCTGCTCCTCGCTGTAATCCGGAAAAAAAGGAACCGACTTCATATACTCCAAGATCTCTTCAGGCGCAATATAATCTCTCATCTGCTCATGCTGCCCGTAAAAATAACGTAAAATCGTCCGATAATGCGGAGCCGAATCAGCCGTAAGATAACTCGCCTCCACAATCTTCTTCAACGTAACATCCATCCCAGACACCCCACCTTCTATCAAGCTGCTCTATTACTCCTATTGTACTAGAAATGTACTTGTATTTGGAGACGGTATTCATTGGGTCTCTTGGATTTCTTGGGTTTCTTGTGTTTCTTGGTGACAGTCACCCCCCGGAATTTGTCGAATACCCATGGCGAGAAAAAACGGGGCGTGACAGTCACCACCCGGAATTTGTCGAACCGCCGAACGTATTGCTAGAGTAGAAGTAACTATATAATTGAAGAGAGAGAGAGGATTGGGCAGGAAAAAGAAACGCAGACAAAAAGAGGAAGAATCAGAGGATTTTGGTGCTCGGGAATTTCATTGCAATCACTGTAATCATCAATTTGAAGTGAAGTGGGAAGACATTTTTATGATTCAGGAACTCACCCACGGATATGTCGGATTCCATATTAATGATACCTTTATTTCGTGTCCGGAATGTGATGAGATAGTGGAAGAAGAGGAGTTCTAATTTGTCGAGGCATACTTCACACCCTCCACCAGCAGTTGCGATTCCCCCTGGATGAGAATAGAATAATGAACAAGGACATTCTTATTTAAAAGGGAGGCAATATGCATGGACTTTGAAAAAACGATTATAAGTTACTTGAAAGAAGCAGCCTCCCCCTATCTCATCATTATTTTCGGCTCAACCGTTAATGGGAATTCCATGGCTGAGAGTGATATTGATATAGCCTACTTAAGCGACAAGGCTCTTGATAAGTATACAATTTTTATGACAGCTCAAGGACTCGCCTCAGAATTGAATAAGGAAGTTGACCTGATTGATCTCAATGATGCTAACACTGTTTTTCAAGCCCAAGTCGTTCACACTGGAAAAGTGATTTATTGTACGGATGTTAGAAGAAAAATGGAGTTCGAAATGAAGGCTTTTAAAAAGTATGCCAAACTTAATGAAGAACGTGAACCCATACTTAGAAAAATCAAGGAAAGCGGGGCCGTTTATGAAAAGTGACGTGATTCTTAATAAAATCAGTATCATCGAACGCTGCATCAAGAGAGTCAACGAAGAATATGACCATAACCCGCAAACTCTCCATAATTTTACTAAACAAGATTCCATCATCCTGAATATACAGCGTACCTGTGAAGCGAGCATTGATTTAGCTATGCATGTGGTGGCAGAGAAAAAGCTTGGGCTTCCGCAGACAAGCCGGGATGCCTTTACTCTTTTGGAAAAAGAAGGAGTCATCACTACTGCCATTTCAGCTAGAATGCAAGCTATGGTAGGTTTCCGAAATATCGCTGTCCATGATTATCAGGAACTCAACCTTGAAATCCTCCAGAAAATAGTGGAGGATCATTTGGAAGATTTCAAGCAGTTTACTAAGCTTATTCTAATGAAGGAGTAAGGTTGGATTGCCTGCCATTTATAAATTCTCTATCGAAAGGACTGTTTCAATGTCTTCATTTTTACATAAAATCGAATCCGCTTTAATAAGCGAAGACCCATTTATCCAGCACTATGCTGTGACCATTTTACAAGACAGCCACCTTGCTGTACCAAGCACACTTTTTACAGCTCTGGAAGCCTATGACCGAAATCTTCCTACCATTTTCCCATCCGCCCTCCTTCCTCATATAGGCTTTTTGCCTGTGGATGAAGAAGGGGTCGTGGAGCTGATCTCCCGACTGGAAAAAGAGGAATCCAATAAGGAGTGGTATGTCAACCTGCTGAAAAATGCGGAAACAGCTGTCCTTCTTCGGCATGAAAGTGAATTAAAGAAACACCTGGATCCATCATTCCTGAAAGAATTGAAACTGCTGCCGGAACTGGATGAAGAGGGACTCTTCTTAAAGCTCGCCGGCATTGCGGGAGACCTGGATAATGGCGATGATGGCCACTCTCACCTACAATTAGGCAAACGTATAGTAAATGAGTTAATTGATAGAGAAGTGATAGAAGATTGGGAACCGGAAAACGCAATGAAGGAACTTCTGGAGTATTCATTTATGCCTTCTATCGGTTTGTTTCAAGTATATATGGCGGGAGAGCTGCGGACTGAGTCCACTATACCAGACTTGATAAGCTTACTCGTCAGGGACGACGGAGATGAAGCACTGGAGGAAATCTCTTCTGCCCTCATCAAGATCGGCACGACTGAGGTTGTTGAAGAAGTGGAAAAGATTGCGCTTAATGAGGATACCTTCATCTATAGCGTGGACGTGCTGGCAAAAATTAAGTCACCCCAAGCCGAACAAGCTCTGCTAAGGCTGTTGAATAGAACAAAAGATATGACGATTCGGACAGTCATCCTGGACTCTCTTTGTCAGCAATTATCGGTTGAAGCCATTCCTCTTGTGGAAAAACAGCTCGCAGCGGGCTATGACATGATCATGACCGATTTGGAACATTCCTTTTACGCGAATCTGGTAATGAATGAAATCGCTCATCCTGCGCTTCAGGAAACGAAAATGAATCTGATTGCAAAAGAAAAAAGTATTGAAGGGGCGGTTGCTCCCATAGTAAAAGAAGAGAAAGTCGGACGGAATGATCCTTGTCCTTGCGGAAGCGGGAAGAAATATAAGAAGTGTTGTTTATAGAAGGATGAAACCAGGCCAAAACGGGCTTGGTTTTTTTTCGACAAATACCGGGGGGTGACTGTCACTCAAAAAAAAAAAATATTCGGCAGCTGGCGAGCATGGTCGTTTGACTGAAGCCCCTATAGTTTTGCGTCACCACCTTTCGATGGGTTTGCCTTTCTCGAACGGATTATGATTAAAGATTATCTAAAAAGACGCCTGCGAGGGTTCTGTAAAATTTTAATATAAAGCCTGTTTTCCTCACATTTAAACAATTTAATGCCTAAAAGCTTCAGCGGAGTCTTAATCTCTCTCATGTAATAACCCGGCAAGAAGATTCCTCCCTTTTACAAGTTTTACAAATACTTACTATAATAATTTTATGTCTTAATGACTGAATAGTCTATTACTATTAAAACAAAAGAATCGACAACACAATCTGACAAAGCGGAAAAGAAAAGAATAAAATAACCTCAAATTTGGCAGCAAGATTTTCTCTCTTAGTCAGAACAAACTAAAAGAAGCACAGCGATAACCGCGTGCTTCTTTTTCAAGAATATTCGACAAATACCGGGGCGTGACTGTCACGAACGACGAATCAAGCCAAAAACACAGCTCCATAAACCAATGCCCCGCCAATTACATAAACCGGATGCACCTTCATTTTTTCGAGCAGCAGGTAAGCTGCCGCTGCGAGTAATATGGTTTGCCACGCTCCAATTCCTTCATATGAGTTGGAGAGAAACCCCCATGTCATGACACCCAGCAGGACGGCGATGGTTGGTTTAACGAGATTGGTCATTTTTTTTACTTTGGGTGAGCTTTTATACTTCATCAGGATCGATAGCAGCACAATCATCAGAATCAACGAGGGAGCAACTGTCGCGAACACACCGACGATGCTTCCCAGGATTCCCCCTTGGCTGTAACCGATGTATCCGGCCATTTTGGTGGCAATCGGTCCCGGCAGTCCATTAGCCAGTGCCAGTACTTCACTGAATTCATTAACTGTCAGCCAGCCGTAACGGTCAACAACTTCATTTTCTACCAAAGGAATGGATGCCGGCCCTCCTCCATAACCGAGAATGCCTGGTATAAAAAACGCCAAGAAAATCTCCCAGTAGATCATGATGCCTTCACCTCGGATTTTGGTTTTCCAAGCAAAGCATAAGCAAGAAGTGCCCCAATGACAATTGCCGGATGAATGCTCAGGAATTCAATAATGACCAAGCTTCCAATGAGCAGACCTATGGTGACCGACCAGCCCAGTGGTCCCTTAGATTTTTTAATGAAATCCCATGTAAGGACACCCAGCATTACACCAACGACCGGTACCACCGCACTCGCCATGCCCTGCACCCATGGCTGGTCTTTATAGGCGTTAAGCACAGTTAACAAAAGAATCATCAAAAAAACAGTCGGGATGACTACCGCGAAGACAGCATTGATCATACCAAGGAAACCGCCGACTCTCCATCCGATATATCCAGCCATCTTGGTAGCAATGGGTCCTGGAAGTGCATTACCAAGAGCCAGGATGTCAGCAAAATCATCGTCATCCATCCATTTATATTTTTCCACAACTTCCTTATGTACTAGGGGTATCGAGGCTGGACCTCCTCCGTACCCTAAAATACCCACCCGGAAAAAGGCTGAAAATAATTGTAGCTGCTTCAAGTTTATCACCCTCTTTTAAATGGATCTTTCCTCTGTTCAGAATGGACGGCACCAGACTCATTTCAAAGTCTAATGTCCGGATATCAGCTTACCAAGCCGCAATGCTTCCATCTGTTCTCGACTCTGTCCCCCCCATCAACACACCTGTATTTTCATCTTTCCAAATGATCTGGCCTCTGCCAAACATTCCTTCATCCGCAGCAATCTGAATTTCATGCCCTTTTCTAGCGAGTGCCTGCGCTATGTGATTAGGAAAATGAGGCTCAACCACTACCTTTTTCCCTTCAAGCCACTGCCATCTCGGTGCATCAAGTGCTGACTGTGGATTCAATTGGAAATCGATCGTATTGCTGATCACCTGGAAGTGTCCTTGCGGCTGCATATACCCACCCATGACTCCGAATGGACCGACGGCTTTATTGTTCTTGGTCAAAAATCCAGGGATAATCGTATGATAAGTTTTCTTGCCAGGCTTCAGGGCATTCGGGTGATCTGGATTCAGTGAAAAATCATGACCGCGGTTTTGCAGCGCGATTCCTGTTTCCGGAATGACAATGCCCGAGCCAAAGCCCATGTAATTACTCTGAATGTATGAAATCATGTTGCCCTCATCGTCTGCTGCAGCTAAATATACGGTGCCCCCTTTTGGAATATCGTACGCTTCCGGCATGATGGCTTCGTCGCCAATCAAATCACGGCGCGCTGATGCATAGCTTTCGGATAACAATTCATCGACTGAAAGAGGCATATGGCTTTGCTCTGTGATGAATGCTTTTCCATCTGTAAATGCCAGTTTCATAGATTCGATGTGTTTGTGGTATGTATCGACTGCATCTTTTTCATGGAATTTATATCCTTTTGCAATATTCAACGCCATTAACGCGACTAGTCCCTGGCCATTCGGCGGGATTTCCCATACATCGTACCCACGATAATCCGTCTTGATTGGATTCACCCATTCAGCTCGGTAATCCTTCAGGTCGGCAGTCGAGAGAAATCCTCCATGCTCTTCCATAAAGCTTCCAATCTTTTCGGCAAGTTCACCTCGGTAAAAACTTTCTCCGTTCGTTTCGGCAATTGATTTCAGTGTCGAAGCATGGCCCTTCGAAGACCAGCTTTCCCCGATCTTCGGTGCCCTTCCATCAGGAGCGAAGGTTTCAAACCAAGGCTTGAATTCCTCATCGGTTAAAATTTCTTTAAATTTTTTGTAAGCAAGTGACCAATACTTACCGAGAATCGGTGTTAACGGGTAGCCTTCTTCCGCCAGTCGGATAGCCGGTGTCAGTGACTCTTTTAATGAAAGCTTTCCAAACCTCTCAGACAGCTCCGCCCACGCGGAAGGAACTCCGGGAACTGTTACGGGAATAACACCATGAACCGGCATTTTTTCATAACCGCGTTCTTTTACTTTTTCTATGGAAATCGAATTCGGTGAAGGTCCACTGGCGTTCAAACCGTGAAGCTCATCCTTCACCCATACTAGTGCGAAAGCGTCGCCGCCGATTCCATTAGAGGTAGGCTCGACAACTGTTAAAGCCGCGGCGGTTGCAATAGCTGCATCAATGGCATTTCCGCCTTTCTGCAAAATTTCAAGACCAGCTTGTGCCGCCAAGGGCTGGGATGTCGCCACCATTCCTTTTTTTGAAAATACCGTATTCCTCTTAGAATGGTATGGGTGATACAAAAAGTCCATGTTCATCTCTTCAACCTCCAGCTCTAATTAATTATGTATGTACGTAACCGTAAGTCTAACACTCTGGCAACTCTCCGAGTTGTATGGTATTTATCTATTATAACATTTCTTTAATTGGTGACAGTCACCACCCGTTTTTTGTCGAATAATCAAAACCACCAGTGTGATCTGGTGGTTTTCTCTGCGGCTGGAAGCCTCTCTTACCGGGCTCGATCTATAAGGCCCAATGAATAATTTTCTCTAGCAATTTATTATCTAAAAAAATTGAGAAATAAAGGAAGAATTCTCTTACATAAGTAATAGCACGAAAAATAGCTAAAATAAGCGGAGAAGTTCCCCCCCCTTATTTTTTAAAGGCTGTTTTCGTAAACTTTGTTGCTATTTAATACTAATTCCGAAAAAATAATCATCGTAAGAAAGAATAATTTAGTATTAACGAAAAGAAAAGAGCTACTCTTTCCCGCTTAGATAATAACTCTTAGTATTCGGGGAAAAATCCGGCTCTTAGGATTTTTCCGAAAGCAACAATATTTGCGAAAACAGCCTTTTTAAAAGACCAGAAAACATTTCTTTTTGCTGTGAATAAGCGGAAAAATTCTGCTTATATACTCCAAATTGAATTCTATTCGAGGGCGTAACCAGAAAATTTCCGCTTATTTTAGAGAATTATTCATGTCCTTCATATGGCATACCTCCTGCTAGAATGGAATGAACTGATAGGGAAACCCGCTTATCCTAACATGGAGGTAGATTTTTTTATATCAGGTTATAAGTTCTCAGGGACCCTCCGGCAAAGCCAGGGGTTTTCAGGGCCATTAATTAATAACAGCATTTTTCACGCACAAAAAAAGCCGGCTGCCTGGTTATTCAGGCTTCCGGCTTTTCTAGTACACCTTTAGAAAGGCTTGTTGGGTTCATAAGTAGGCTGCTGGTGCTCTGCCTGGTATTGCTGGCTTTTCGCAACAGCTTTTTGTACATCTTCATCCAAGGAGAACTCTGTGTCACCTTTTCCAAACTGTCCTGCTTGGTTCTGAGCCTGTACTACTTGCTCCTGTTGTTCTTGAGGACTTCTGCCGCGGCGTTTTTCCTGCATGACCCTTCCCCTCCTCTTTACTAGTAGGATAGTTTATAGGGTCTCTCTTTAACTATGGCATTATTCTTATTAAGATGAAAAGTCTTAGATTTAATAAAAAATCAATATTCGACAAATTCCGGGTCGTGACTGTCACGCCCAGGAAATTCTTTTTTTATCCGCTCCAAAAGCTCTTTGTTCGTCAATACTTCCACCCCAGTCAACGCCATCGCCTTCGCTCCAAGAATCATCGCTTCCCTCGCCTGGTCCGTCATGGCCGCTTCCCGGAATTCATGGGTATGGCAGGCAAAGGCTCCTTCCGTGATTTTGATATAAGGATGGATCGACGGCACGATCTGGCTGACATTGCCCATATCGAGCGAACCGCTGCCGTCGCGCTGTTCCTGGATTTCAGAAGGAGAAACTCCCAACGCAACCAACTCTTCTGTAAAAGCGTCGGACAATCCAGAGTTGGTAATCATGTCATCATAAGAGAATTCGTAAAAGGAATGCTTCATTTCTGCCCCGGTCTGCAGAGCTGCCCCCTCCGCGCACTTCTTCACTTTTTCTGTCAATTCATTTACATAATCACGTGTTTTTCCGCGAACATAAAATTGCACCACAGCATAATCCGGTGTGACATTCGCAGCCTTGCCGCCCTCTGTGATGATCCCGTGGATACGGGCGGACGGCAGGATATGCTGACGCAGGGCATTGATGCTGTTGAAAGTTCCAATGACGGCATCCAGTGCATTGATTCCATCCTGCGGGCTGGCGGCTGCATGAGTCGGCTTGCCGAAAAACTCAAACTGAATGGCGTCCATTGCCAGGGAAGAACCACTCTTCACATAACTATTGAGCGGGTGAACCATCATCGCCGCGTCCAGTTCATCAAATACTCCTTCCTCAGCCATCGTCACTTTGCCTCCGCGGGTTTCTTCTGCTGGGGTTCCGTAGACAATCACCTTTCCCCCTGTTTCGGAGATGACCTTGCTAAGGCCTATTCCGGCAGCGATGCCCATTGTGCCAATGAGGTTATGGCCGCATGCATGTCCGACTTCAGGCAGCGCATCGTATTCAGCCATGAAGCCAATCACCGGACCTTCCTTCCCGCTGTCAAAAACAGCT
Source organism: Rossellomorea vietnamensis (assembly GCF_008180615.1). Lineage (GTDB taxonomy): Bacteria > Bacillota > Bacilli > Bacillales > Bacillaceae_B > Rossellomorea > Rossellomorea vietnamensis_D. The sequence continues at coordinate 18,557 of NZ_VTEH01000004.1, read as the reverse complement.
CGAAAAGCAGTCGGCAAATCGCAGGTCCCCATCTCGACCTCGAAACCAAACTTCTCCAGCGTTTCGGAAAGAACCTTGCTCGCCTTGAATTCCTCATGGCCCAGCTCCGGGTTCTCTCCTATATAAATACTGATTTTTTCGAAAGTTGTCTTCAGACCATCAATCTCTTCCGCAACTCGCTGTTTTAATGGATTCATATCAACCAACCTCCTTACAAAAGTATGACGCTTTAACACTTTAAAGCACGACCAGGGACAGTCCCTCTTAGTGGTTTAAAGCATTAAAGCACCTTTTCCAAGAATTCTTTAGCCCGCTCGCTCTTTGGATTATGGAAAAACTCCTCAGGATGGACGTCTTCCATAAGTACCCCGCCGTCCAGGAACAAAATCCTGTCTGCGACTTCTTTGGCAAAGCCCATTTCATGCGTGACAATGGCCATCGTCATTCCTGTATGTGCCAGGGATTTGACGACATCCAGCACTTCCTTGATCATCTCGGGATCCAATGCGGATGTCGGCTCATCAAACAGCATGACATCCGGTGACATCGCAAGCGCCCGCGCTATGGCGACACGCTGCTTTTGCCCGCCGGACAGCCGGTTCGGATAGTCATCTGCTTTTTCCGACAAGCCTACTGACTTCAAAAGCCGTCTTGCATTCTCCTCTGCTTCGGCCTCTGGTTCACCTTTCACAACCATCGGGCCATACATGACATTCTGAAGAACCGTTTTATGAGGAAAAAGGTTGAAATGCTGAAATACCATCCCAACGTTCTGCCGCACTTTCATTATATCGGTTTTCGGATTCGTAATCTCTTCCGAACCGATCCAGACCTCACCGCTACTGGGAGTTTCCAAAAGATTTAAACAGCGCAGCATCGTTGATTTCCCCGAACCCGACGGGCCAATGATCGCCACGACTTCTCCTTTGCCAATCGTTGTCGAAATTCCTTTTAAAACCTCCAGCTTGCCATATGTTTTATGAAGATTCTTTATTTTAATATACTCCTTACTCACTCTGGCGCAGCCTCCTTTCCAATCTTCTTCCGAGCAGCGTCAAGCCCATTACAAGCACATAGTAAATGAACCCGGCAAAAATCAGCGGTTCAAAGGCTGTGTATGTATTGGCACTGACGATTTGCGATCTTCTCATAATATCTAAAAACCCGATTGTCGAAACAATCGCGGATTCTTTTGTCAAAGTAATATATTCATTCATCAGGGCCGGAAGAATATTTTTCAGCGCCTGCGGCAAAATGATATCCTTCATCATTGGCCGGTATGGAATGGCCAACGCTTCTGCAGCTTCCCTCTGCCCTTTATCCACTGCCTGTATCCCCGCACGTATGATTTCCGAGATATACGCTCCTGAATTCAGCCCGAATGCAAGCATCCCTGCCAGGAATGGCGGAATGTCATAGCCTGTCAGCTGGGGAGTGGCAAAATAAATCAGCATCAGCTGTAAAATCAGCGGAGTACCCCTGAAAACGGATGTATAGGCATCCGCTAACCACCTTAACACTCTGATTCTGCCAATCTTGAATAATGATAGTATTGTTCCGATGATAAAGCCTACGATTCCTGACACCAAAACGAAAAGTAACGTCACCCAGACTCCGTTCAGTATAAAAGGAATAGAAGGCACGATCTGGAGAAAATCCAAATCCATGCCTGCCCACCTCATTTCTTATTAATATTTATTCATCTTTCAGCCATTTCTCTTGGAGCTTCTCCAGCTCGCCGTTCTCTTTCATTTCTTCAATCACTTCAGAAAAATCTTCTGCCAGTTCGCTTCCTTTCGGAAAAGCAATAGCCATTCCAGGAGACAAGGAACTTTCATCATCAAAGCCTTTGAGGTCCAGCTCTTCAATGTACCCCTCAGCCACCGTTTTATCTAAGTAAATCGCATCAATACGTTTCGATTTCAGCTCCTGAATCAAAGCCGGCACCTTATCCAAGGCCTTTACCTCAATCTCAATGGTATCTGCTAATTTTTTCGCGGCTTCATCCTGGATCGTTCCAAGCTGGACGCCGATCTTCGTGCCGTCTAAATCATCCATGCTCTCAATCTCTGACTCTGGCAAAGTGATGAACATTTCTCCTGAACGATGGTATTCAACCGAAAAATCAACATTCTCTTTTCGTTTATCTGTGGCGGACATCCCGGAAGCCACAAAATCCACCGTGTCCGCCTGAAGCGCACCGATCAATCCGTCAAAGTTCATATCCTTGATCTCCAGCTCATATCCAAGCTCTTCTGTAATATGCTTGGCAAGGTCAATGTCGAAGCCGACAATTTCTCCGTCAGTATCATGGGTTTCAAATGGAGGGAAGTCTGCCGATGTCCCCATAACAATTTTCTCTTTCCCCTCCCCGCTCGTTTCCTCTGATGTACCGCAAGCCGCGAGCGAACCGGCCATTACTACCGCCATTAAACCTGTCATAAGTTTTTTCATATTGCTTGATCCCCCTAAAATTATAATTAATATTTATTCAATAAAATGTATTTTAACACATTCTCATAATTATACAATAATTTTTATAATTATTTGTCTAAAGGACCTCCCTTTGTATATTTATGTAGTGGTTCTGATGGTATTCTTCTAAACTTCTTTTCTGTGAAACAAGATAATTCGGGTGGTGACTGTCACCACCCGAATTATGGGTCTTTCTTCCTTTAAACTAATAAATCCCTAGAGCCAATTACCCCTTTTTACAAATTCCGATAAAATTTGTTTTATTTTATGTTGTAATAAAGAAAAGTTTTCCTTATATTCAGAATTATATTAATACGGGATTATACAACATTCTGAATAAGTCATTCTTTTCTTAAATAGAATGGGAAAATCTTATTAAACTAGTTTGAGAGGAGAAATGTTCATTGAAAAAGAAAAAGCTATTATCCATCTTAACTACCAGCACCCTTGCACTTTCCCTTGCTATTCCAACTGTCGGGGTGACAAGCACTGCTGAAGCTGCAGCTTCGCCGAATTGGAATACAGAGCGTTATGGTGACAGAATCGATATTGACAGCCAATTGAATAAGCTTTCAGAAAGTGACTCCTTTATCAAAAAAGCTGAGCAAAAGATCAAAGAACAGGCTGACCAGATCAACCAGGATAAAACCGAAGCTGCTCAAGAAGAGAGTGCAGACTCTACTTTTACATATGACGGTGGCACTAAGCTGTTTCTCGATCGCGATTTAGCCTTTAAGGAGTTTACTCTGCGAAGTGCTGGCGATAACGTGGAAATCTGGGTGGCGAATGACCTATCCTTCCCTGAAGGAGATACCCGCCCTGCGCACGTGGTGACTCAAGAGCAGGTTGATAAGCTAAAAGACGAATTCGACAGTAATATGTATCCTGTTGCAACAGATTTCTTCGGCACCCCTGATGAACTTGATGGCTCAAACTCGCCGCTTCCAGGAATGGTCGGCCTTCCTGAAGGCTATTACGAAGGCAGCGACAAGGTCATCATGCTTGTAGACAATATTAAAGATGATGGCTACTATGATCCTTCTTATCCATTCTTCGTGGCCGGTTTCTTCTGGCAGACACTTGAAAACTACATGGATAGAAACATTATCACCATTGATACCAACAGCTGGGAGACCCGCTTGGAAGACACTTTTTATGCAACGACAATCCACGAACTTCAGCACTTGATTCATGCTGATAATGATGCTGCTGAGGAAACGTGGATCAATGAAGGGATGTCAACGTTCTCTGAATTCCTCGGCGGATACGGACATGGAGAAGGATCCATCAACTTCTACCTGGATCATCCGGAGAATTCTCTTGTTAACTGGGACGAGCACAGAGTAACGGAAACAGGTCCTGAAACGATTGCAGATTATGGACAGGTGTATCTCTTCACGTTGTACCTATACGACAAATTCGGACAAGAATTCGTTCGTGAACTTGCCCTGAGTGAAGAAACAGGAATGGACGGCGTAAACGCTGCCCTTGTTAACAATGGAATTGATATGGATTTCACAGAGTTGTACAATCAATTTATTACAGCTCTTGCCCTTGATGACGGCACCGGCGGCAAATATGATTTTGACAGCATTGATTTAAGAGATTTAGAGGTTGATAACGAAGGAACAAAACGCGGCTTCACTGTGGATTATGATAAAGCATTAACATTTGAAAAAGAAGGCGTGCCTGCATGGGGCGGTGACTTTAAAGAACTTGATTTCCAAGAAAAAGTAGACAAAATCACCTTTGATGGCGTGGACTTCCTTCCTATCCCTTGGGAAAGTGTTGCAGATCCACTCGGAAGCGACAACCAAGTGCTATGGGGCAATAAAGGAGACGAAGCTGATAACGCACTGATTTTTGAAGCAGATCTTTCAAGCGTTGACAAGGCTACCCTTAATTTTGATAACTTCATCGATATCGAAGAGCAGTGGGATTTCGGGGTTGTTCAAGTTTCTACTGACGGCGGACAAAGCTGGACAAGTCTTGCAAATGAAAATACCCGCTCGGATGTTGTAGAGGAAGGCTACCCTAAAATAAAAGAGAATGTTCCTGGATTCACAGGTCAATCCGAAGACTGGCAGAAAGAAAGCTTCGACCTTTCTGAATACACAGGCCAGAAGGTGCACATTTCATTCCGTTATTTGACAGACTGGGGCACTACTAACAGCGGCTGGTTCATTGATAATATTGAAATCCCTGAAATCGGCTATGCTAACGACGGCAGCTCTGCAGAAGAGTTCTTATCTCAGAATGAACTTCTTGGAAAATTTGTGGAATACACTGTTACGTTCATCAATGAGCGTACTGTCGGCAAAGGCAAAGGTGCTAAAACGAAATATAAAGTCCATCATGTTGAGCCGTTCAACGTAACCGAAGAGGATGCTTTGCAGCTTCGCCAGTTGTTCAAAGACGGAAACAACTACATGATCACGACTTATGCAGCTCCTCCTTCTGATAAAAATCCAGTAGACTTTTCATATGAGGTTATTACGAAGGATAAGAAAGAGAAAGACAAGAAAAATAAGGGCAAAGGTAAAGGAAAAAAAGAATAATAGAAATGCAGCCGGTTGTCCTAATGGATCAGCCGGCTGCTTTTTTTACTTAGATAATTTATTACTTTAACGCATTAAGAGGGACTGTCCCTCTTAGCGCGTTAATAGACTAAAGGACTTTCTATCTATTTCGACCCTCGAAATGATCTCGAAGCTTGTACCATTGTCACTATTTTGTATAATTGTAAGATAATTCTAACTAATCATGTAATATCCTGTTAACTCTTCTATACTTGTACTAACTTGATTATAGGAGGAATTTTATTGAAGAAAAAAGTTCTTGCCCCCATTCTGATTACGACCGCTTTGATTTCCGCTTCCCTTCCTTACAGTAACGTCCTGGCCGCGCAGCCTGAAACACAGGCAGAAAATGCTGTTGCAAAGAAATGGAACGAAAATGCCAATGTCCCGCTTTTCGTGAAGGAAAAACACGCAGCCAAACGTTCGGGTGCAACATCTGCAGACGCCCTCAGCTTCCTCAATGAAAATAAAGCAAAACTCAGCATGAAAAACCCTCAAGGAAACCTAAAGCTGAAGAAGAAAGAAACAGACGAACTCGGCATGACTCACTTCCGCTACAACCAAACAAAAAATGGTGTTCCTGTTGAAGGAGCAGAGGTGCTCGTCCACTACAATGATAAAAATGAAATCACCGCAGTGAACGGTACCCTAAATAAACAACTCGAAAAAAGCAATCTGGATACTACTCCGAATGTCTCAGTCAAAACGGCTCTAGAGACTGCAAAAGCTTCCGTTGACGCACCTTCCACCTTAGATCAGCTTCCATCTTCTGACCTTGTGATCTATCCGTTTCAAGGAAAAAATCATCTTGCTCATAAAGTGAACCTCAGCTTCCTCGGTGAGGAACCCGGAAACTGGTATGTGTTTGTCGACGCCAAAACAGGGAAAGTCATCGATCAGTACAACGCCATCATGCATGCCGATGAAATCAAAACCCAAAAAGGAGTCGGCATCGGTGTGTGGGGAGAACACCGCCAATTACACATCTCCAGAAGCAAGCCCGAGCGTGGAGGAACTGTATTTAACCTTGCTGACTACAGCCATGAGGGATTAGAGGGGATCATTACATATGATTACTCGAAAGGCTATCTAGAAGTGTTCCATGGAAAAGACGCATCTTTCAAGGATGACTTTGACAGAGCTGCAGTGGATGCCCATTATAATTCAGAACAAGTGTATGAATACTACAAGCACGAACATGACCGTAATTCACTTGATGATAATGGCATGCCGATTCAGTCTGTCGTCCATTACGGCGAAGACTATAATAATGCGTTCTGGAACGGAACTTTTATGGTCTATGGAGATGGTGATGGTGAATTCATGGTGCCGCTATCAGCAGGTCTTGATGTAGCCGCCCACGAGATGGCCCACGGGGTAACCTCCAATTCGGCCGGCCTGGTTTACCGCTTCCAGTCGGGTGCGTTGAACGAAGCATTTTCTGATATTTTTGGAGCATTAATTGATGACTCTGACTGGGAAATGGGAGAAGACATCATGGCTCCTGCAGCAAGAGAAGGCGGCAGGGACGCACTGAGAAGTTTGAGTGACCCGAGCAGATTCCCGGTCGGCGCTGCCTATGTGCCATACGGAAATGGCGACGGCATGTATCCGTCCCATATGGATGAATATTACGACCTGCCGCGTGACTTGGACAACGGCGGAGTGCACATCAACTCCTCCATCATCAACCATGCCGCCTATCTGACAGCCCAAGACATCGGACGAGAAAAGCTCGGAAAAATCTATTATCGCGCACTTACCGTCTACCTGACACCTGACTCTGATTTCAGCCATGCCCGGGAATCGATCATTCAATCGGCCATCGACCTTTATGGGGAAGGCAGTCCTGAAGTGGCAGCTGCTGCCGGCGGATTTGATTCTGTGGGCATCTGGTGACAGTCACGCCCCGAGTTTTGTCGAATTGAGGAGCTTAATACAATACGGGAGCATTTAACAATAAATAAAACGGCTAACCTTAATTTGGTTAGCCGTTTGCTTGTTGAATTAGGAATATTTTTATATATGTATAGTGAAGGAATATTTTCCACCTATAAGTTCGACAAATTTCGGGAGGTGACTGTCACTATTTTTTCTTCCTTTTCTCTTATATCCGCGTTTGCAGGGACCACTTGAATACTATTAAGAACTTCGTCTAATTCTTGACTAGCTTTAATGGCCTCTGCAGAAGTCATTCCATAGCTGCGGATGGCAAAGATCATTTTATTTCTGCTGTACTCAACTTGTTCTTCGTGCGAAACACCTACCATGGAACTCCTCCTTTTTTACTATTTTAGTATAAAATCCCTTTAAATGGAATATATTTTTCCTGGAAATGTTAACCTTTTTATCTTCTTAGGTAACTAAAGCTGCAAACCAATTATTTTCTCATTAAGAGCTGGGAATTCAACCACTCTTTTAATCTATCAATCAATATATATTTCAAATTCACTGCTATCAATGTTACCTTCCATCACAAACACATCAAATTACCCGGGTTATTTGTCCCTTTTAAATGCACTCTCTATTAAGTAGGATTAAGAAGATTATGTGAGCGAAAGGGGAAAATACAGTTTGAAAAAGCTTTTGTTCGTTATTTTAACTACTGTGAGTCTATCATTATCACTCTTTTCACCTGGAACTAAAGCGGCTGAAGGGTTCAGCGATGTTACCAAGAATCATTGGGCCAATAAGGAAATAGCCTATATTAGCAGCCTGGGGATCATTAATGGATTCGGAGATGGAACTTTCAGGCCAAACACTAATGTAACTCGGGAGCATGCTGCCATTATTATCGGCCGTGCTTTACAAATTGATATTTCCAACAGACCCCAGCCAAAGTTTCTGGATATTAAGAAAAATGATCAAGCCTACCCATATATCGCGGCCTTAACAGATGAAGGCGTTTTCGAAAATGTCTCATTTTTTAATCCTTCCAAGTATTTGACCAGAGCGGAAATGGCTAAAATTCTAGTGAATGCCTTTAATCTGGAAGGTAAGAGCCCTAACCAATTCAAGGATATGCCTTCAGCTCATTGGGCCTATCCCTATGTTTCCACACTTGTGGGCAGAGGAATTACTGCTGGAGTAAGTGAAGGCTATTATGCTCCGGGAGATTCTGTTTCAAGGGCTCAGATGGTTGTTTTTATAGAAAGAACATTGATGCTAAACAAAGAGAATGACTTATTAAATGAAATCTTGAGATTAACTAACGTCGAGCGCTCGAAAATAGGAGTTCCTTTGCTAAAAATGTCTGGGGAAGCCGAGCCGGTTGCCATGCTTAAAGCGAAAGATCTTGCCGAGAATGCTTATTTTTCACACACTTCACCTACTTACGGCAGTCCTTTCGATATGCTAAGAGACTTTGGAGTTTCATACAGTCTTGCTGGAGAAAATCTGTTTGCGGGTTCAGCAGAACCTTCTGCTGCTATATCTTCATGGATGAATAGTCCCGGTCACCGTGACAACATGCTGAATCCCAACTTTACTCACATGGGAGCAGGTTATGCACAAGGAGGGCCCTATCGGCATTATTGGGTTCAGATTTTCATAACAAAATAAACAGTGAGTTCTTAGGAAAGGCGTATCGAACGCCCTTCCTTTTTTATGCGCTCTTTCCGGTTAGCTTGTTATTCAGCTTAAATTCGCAAGAAGGAAATGTACAAAAGCTACACCTTTTCGTGAGTAAGTGGGGAAATTTCACATAAAATCATCCTGTTAAAAATTTTCCTGTATCCTTTAAGGCTGTTAGCCCCCTGTCATTCGACAAATTGCGGGGCGTGACTGTCACTGGACAGCCATCGAATGTACCGTTGTTTATATAGTGCAGCAAATTTATAAATAAAAAAAGACACCGACTTTTCCAGAGTCGGTGTCTTTTTCGCCCAGGTTGGATTACCAACCAAAAGCTCGCCTGATATATTTATATCACATTTTGTCGATTTATGTCGATAGCAAATAGGTGCAGGAAGGAAGTACCGAAAAAATTCAATTTATAGGGAATTCCTCCAGGTATCAGGAAAAATCATTATCCGAGCTGTTTTGACATTTGCCAGAGCACTTACCTATACACTGGTGGTGAGGAAATATACAAAATACCATGCACTGAATTCCGGATATAAAAATCCACATACCTGCCGACCGAAAAAGGCCGGTTTCCCTCTTATAAACCCAGCTCTTCGTTAACCAAAACTTTAAGAGCAAGGATTTCCTCTTCACTCATTTTTTCTTCCAGCAAAGCCAGGATTTCCGACTGTTCTTCAGGAGTGACGCCATCCGATACCATCGACTGAAGATCCATCAACTCGCTTATGCCCACTTTCTTAATTACACCGTTGATTGCTTCTTCTTTTGTCTGGTAAACCAATGAGCTTGGATCCACATTTTCAGTACCGTCTTTTAAAAACTGTTGAAGCTCAGGATTTGCCGCGACCTGCCTCTTCACTTCCTCGACTTGACCTGGGTTGGCTGATTCCTGTTCAACATAGTCCCCTATCTTATCCGTAGCCATATTGGTGCCGAAGTGGTAAATCGCAAAGCCCGCAATTCCAAATACTATCAAAACTACGGCAGATATTTTTAGAAGTTTCATACCGGGTATCCCCCTTTACTTTTTATCTTAAAAATAATCTTACACGTTACCCAGCTTAAAATAAACTCTATGGGTAAATAACCTCCTTATAAAAACAGAAATCACCTTCTTGTGGTGAAAACCTTATTTGCTTTTCTCCTTACGATGAGATGCCGGCATTCTTAAAGGAGTTTGTAAAATTATTTTAAAAAATGTAATAAAATTGAAACAAAAAGATAATTCGTCTCGTCTAAAGGTTATATAGCAAATTAAATCAAATACCATGGAGGTTTCAAATGAAAAAGAAATTTTCTGCAATCGTCTTTATGGTCCTATTCTTCATAGCCGCTGGTGCATTTCACTATCAGGGTACCCAAAGCACAGCTAACGCAAATCTAGATCAGTCTGGGAAGAGCCCGGAAACCAAGATTGAAAGTATTGAAGAAAGCAAGAAAGACAACGCCCCTCATCAGAAAGATACTGATAATAATTCTACAGAAGAAAAACCATCTCCTACAGGAACAGATGAAACCGAAGATAAGGCGAGCGATTCTGGAAGCACTAATGAAGACGAAGAAAATACGGATACACCAACTAACACGAGCAAAAATAATATTACCTCCACCGATTCAGCTAAACAAAATGAGTCAATCATCCTAAATGGCAGTGAATACACAAATATAATGGATATAGAAAAGTTTCAGGAGCTTGCTGCGATTGCAAAAAAACACGGCGGTATCCTGTACGCCCTCGAAAACACCGATTTATTCGTAATAATGAAAGATGACACTCTTTTGTTTTCTATGTCAACTGGCACTGCCGGTGTTCCTAAAGAGCAGGTAGGAATACTCTTAGATTTCTTTGCGGACAGTGAATATCAGGGAATCATTGAAAATATTAAGCTCGTACACGAAACGGGCGCAGAGGTGACGGTTTCCTTTAGCGATACTAAGGGATATTCCATCTCTCAAAAGAACTCGATCATTCATGTAGCTTGGGGGTAAGAACAAAAGCGCAAGCGTCTTGATCAGCCCTGACAGGCAAATGTTCCCAAGAGAAAAAAAGGCGGTCTTCCCTTTTATTCTCTTGGGGTTATTTGATCCCGAGGGGCTAGGCGCTGAAGCTGGACGGAACAAAAGCGCAAGCGTCTTGATCAGCCCCACAGGTAAATGTTCCAAAGAGAAAAAGTTTCCTAAACAATAATTAAGCCCCTTCCAGCGAAGGGGCTTTACCTATCTAAACTATTTGTCCAGCCGGTATTTTACCAGAATTATCTTTTACAATCGGAGCAGCTTCCCCTGCCAGGCGGGATTTAAGCTTGCCAGTCAACGGCTTCTCAATAAACGAATGCACCAGGCAGCCAAAGAACGTGATGATAACCAGCAGGCTGATGCCCGTTACAATCGGTCCTGCTGCATAAAACACTCCTGTCCTGCTGAATATCTCAGAGAAGGTATTCAGCACCAGGTTATGTGCCAGGTAGATGGAAAGCGAGGCACTTCCCAAGTAATTCAGCGCACTTGGGATTCTAATTTCCTTCTTCATGTCGATAGAAGCCAGCCCGTAAATGATAAAGACAGAGGAGAGCCCTGTATACAAGTCATAATAACTGTTATCCAATATTGGGTTAAGATAGTTTAACCAAGTCAACGGAAAACCGGCCAGTCCGATTATAACCAAGCCAACCGAAACAAGCATCGAAGGCTGAAATCTTGTCACAGCATAGGCACAAAGCATCCCTGCCAGGAAAATTAAGTTATATTGATAGAAAAAGAAGTAAGGGATAAATTGCTCAGCCCACAAAATATTTGTCGCAAAACCAATGGAAATAATGGTCCATGTTGTCAGAAAGATCGTAGAGAAAACCTTTTTGGAAAGAAACAATACTGAAAAAATCATATAAAAATAGACTGTATAAACCAGGGACCAAGCCACATCCAGCACCGGCTTCACACCATCCACCTCAGGGATAAGCAGCAAGGAATGAACAATCGTATTATAATTGATCTCATGGCCGACACCTAAGTACGGAAAGAAAATCAGAACCGGAATCGCAATCAGCGTAAGAACAAAATAAACAGGATAAATCCGGACAAACCTGCTTTGCAGAAATCCTTTTAACTGTTTAGGCTGCCCTAATTTCTTCTGATAAATATAAAAAAGCATAAAACCGGATAAAGCAAAGAAGTAATTCACCCCGCCGGAAATCGGAAGAGAAGACAACCCGAGTAGATTATAATCCCAATACCCCTCCATATTCACCGAAACGTGAAACAGCATTACCATAATAGGCACCAATGCCCTAGACAGTTGAATCAAAACCAATCGTTTTCTCAATTTTGTTCACTCCTTTAAAGAATCAAAACTTCCTTTAGTTTATGTTAATTCCATTATAGTACACATTTTGTTCTTTATAAAGAATTTTGTCTTGTGTATTTAGCTGGTGACAGTCACCACCCGTTTTAAGTCGAATAATCGGTAATGTTCATTCAATTTTGTTCACTTCTCGTAGCGGGTTCGACATATTTCGGGTGGTGACTGTCACCAATACAAAAAAGAGCACCTCATAAAGAGATGCTCTTTCAGCTTAATCTTATCTTTCAAAGGTGCTGCAAATTAACACTTAAGGCTGAAAAGGAAAGTAATTCGAGAAGTATTTGTTCCATAAATATATAAGGAAATTCTTGAATGGGAAGCGGTGCTTATCATCACCTTTGCCCGGCTTCTCCACTTCTTCCTCTTCCTCTTCCTCTTCCTCACCATCTCCAACTTTCACAACAACCGTCGTCAAAGGATCCAGCGCAATGCTGTCCTCCTTCAAGTCAAAACCGGTTCTCTCGGAAACTTCCTCAACACCAGCCTCGTCACCATCGACAAGTACGGATGCACCGGTCAAGTCTTCTTCTAAAGTCAATGTTCTGGCTTTAGAATCTGCGTTAATGAATACGTGATACACATCGCCATTCGTTGCTTTGGCCTGGTAGGCGATCAGCAGATCCTGATCTCCGATTTCAGGGGCGTCCAGCAATGTGACGTTCGAATCGATCAGCTCTTTTGAACCGAGACGGAAGGCATCCGTTGAGCGGCGCAGCTTGATCAATCCGGATGTGTACTCTCTTGTCACGTTATTCACCGGGTACAGCTCTTCGTTCGTTGCTTTTTCCCAGTCGATTCGGTTGATGATGTCAGATGAATCGTAGGAATCATGGATGAAATACGGATACTTGAACGGCGTTCCGTTTTCGTCCGTCATGTAAGTGGACTTATAAGGAGCCGTTTCTGCTTCCGCTCTCCATTGTTTTGTGCGGCCGAATTCCTGGCCGGCATGGATGAATGCTGTTCCTTGAGAGGTCAGGACCATCGCATTTCCGATTCGAACACGCTTATGAATCTCCACGTTATTTTCCGGGACATCCGGATCTTTTTTGATTGATTGCGCAATCACGTCATACAGCGTCAAGTTATCGTGAGCTGCGATATATTGCACCACATCTCCCGGCTGATCGGCTGTAAAATTATGAGGCTGCGCTTTAATGTTGTCAAAAATCTGGTCTATATTTCGTGCGCCGCCCGTCAGGAATCTTGGCTGGCCTTCGCTTCCGAAACCGGACTTCAACTCATTTCGGAACTCATCGGAGAAGCTTCCGACCGCTTCTGTGTGCTGCATCCAATCCTGGTCAGCAGCTTGAACCGGCTCGCCTTCATCCCCTGCAAACGTTCTCCAGCCTTCCCCAATCATCACAAGATTCGGGTTCACCTTTTTCGCTTGATCAAATGCTCTCTGGATACTTTCCGCGTCGTGGTCGCCCATCATATCAAAGCGGAAGCCATCGACTTTGTACTCGTTGACCCAGTGCATGATGGAGTCTTCTAAAATTCTTCTGGACATTTTATGCGTTGTGCCGAGGCGTCCGCCGCCGAAGCTCGTTCTTGGCGTGCCATCACCGTCCATGAAGTGATAGTAATTCGGTACAAGATCTTCAAAGATTGACACCTGCGCCGTATGGTTGTAGACCACATCAAGGACCACACCCATGTCGCGCTTATGAATCTCTTTAATCAGCTTCTTGAACTCTTTGATTCTCTTTTCCGGATCTTCCGGTTTTTCCGAATACATGCCGGTTAAAGAGAAGTAGCTTTGCGGGTCATATCCCCAGTTGTAGTTCGTGTCGGTTGATTCGTATTCCAGCATTCTTTCCTCTTTTTCGAACTCATTGCTGAAGTAGTAGCTCATCACCGGCAGCAACTGGATATGAGTTACTCCCAGGTCTTCAATGTAATCCAATTTTTCCACGAAAGCGGAGAATGTGCCAAATTCGGATTTCAGTTCATCTGCGATATTCGGGTCAGATGTGAAGTCACGTACATGAGCTTCGTAAATGATGGTATCTTCACGCTTTTCATAGCCTGGTATATCAGCAAAATCAAGCTTCGGACCAACCTTTGAAACATCGACGATTGCTGCTTTCCCTACAGGGTCGCCCGAGTCGCTGCTCCAGGCTGCCATGGACTGCGCGTAAGGATCAAGCGCCAGTTTTGTTTCCTCACCATGAGTGACTTTGTAGTGGTAGTAATAGCCCTTGTGATTCGAGACGCCGGTGTTCTTTTTCGTAAGAGTCACAGACCAGACACCACGTTCGCCTTTTTCCATCTCAACGGTTTTCACCACTTTGTTCTGGTCTTTTTTATCGTAAAGAACAACGGAAACGTTATCGGCCTTCGGAGACCAGACCTTCAATGTGGCTGTACCTTTCTTATGAAGCTCGGCTCCCAATTGTCCATCATAGCCGTACATCTCATCGATCAGCTTCCATCCTGACTTCACCTCTACCGAACGTTCTCCGTAGGTAACGGTGTATGAAAGCTTCTCGATATCAAACGTACCGTGAAGGTGGACCTTCTCTTCGCCTTCCACTGTCACTTCAGAGATGGTTACTTCATTTCCATCTTTATCCGAAACCGAAATGTTCGCTTTCAACTCTTCGGCCGTCAATCCTTCTGTCTTGGAAAAACGAAGGGAAATCAATTCCTCGGAAAGCACTTCTCCTGATAAAAGGGAAGCCTTGCCTGCTCCATAAGGATCCGTATACACCTTGTCTTCGCCTTCTTTTACAAACAGCGTTCTGTACTGATCGAGCATTTCAAACGACATGTCTCCTGTCTGAGCACCAGTGGTTTTGTTCACAAACAGGAAATTGATTTGTGAAGCATTCTCTGCCAATTCGATGTCATAATAGGCACCGAACTTGCCAATTCCCGCTGCATCCGCTGCTCCAGTCGGCCAGCCTTCAGACGGTGCGGCAACATCGCCCCAGTTCCACAGGCCCCAGCCTTCGTAGTCTTTCTTTTCACGGTCATAGTAGATCCTCACCGTGTTTTCGGGAAGT
Source organism: Rossellomorea vietnamensis (assembly GCF_008180615.1). Lineage (GTDB taxonomy): Bacteria > Bacillota > Bacilli > Bacillales > Bacillaceae_B > Rossellomorea > Rossellomorea vietnamensis_D. The sequence goes on along the minus strand of NZ_VTEH01000004.1, from coordinate 3,546 downwards.
TGGGCCGGTTCATATAGAAAGACTTCGTCAGAACCTTGCTTTATCCAAACTTCATTCAGTTCAGGAGAAGAAAGTTCAACTATTTTATCTCCGCCATCTTTATCTCCGTTGGTTCTGTTTAATACGAGGAACCCGACTTCCTGTGCGTCGCTGTTGATCTTCACATCAACGTACGCACCGTACTCTGTCACTCCGTCAAACGCTTTTCCGCCTGATGGCCAGTTCTCTGTAGGAGTTTCAACGTCTCCCCATAACCATAGACCGAGATTTTCGTAGCTGTTGTCTGTTCTTTGATAGTGGATGCGAAGCGTGTCTTCTGCTATTTCACCGGCATCTCCCGGCTCTTCCTCAGGAACTCCGCCTTCAATTGTGAACAATGCCGTACCGCCGTCTTCCATGGCCGGCAATGTTACCGTCGCTTTTCCATCAGAGGAAGTGGTATACGTTTTGTCAGAATAATGATCGGTTACGACCGCATCTCCCAACCTGAAGTCCACTGATGCTTCTTTGGCCGAGGATGCCGTGTTCAATCCGACAAACACTTCTTCTTCATTATAGCTTCGTTGGAACACAAGATATTTTTCACTGTCCGAGCCCGCGATTTGGCTGCGCTCGCCTTTTGCAAAAATATCGGTATGCGCATTGCGGAAATCCAGTACCTTTTGATAATGCGTCAGCACCTTATTTCCGTCCGTTTCATCCCATGGCATATTCGGACGATTGTCATAGACCGGATAATTATTTTTACCAGGAAGGCCGAGTTCTTCTCCATAATAGATGACCGGCTGTCCTTTAGCCGTCAGCTGCAGTGACGCACCCACTTGATATTTGCCAAGGTCGCCTTCCACTGCTTCAAGGAAACGATCTTCGTCATGGCTGCCGAGGAACTGTCCAAGTGTTGCGTCATTTGAAAGCTCACCATTCCGGCTTTCCAGCTTAGACTCAACCGCAGTCAGACTGCCATTCGCAAAGTCCCTCGCCAGGTTTTTAAAATCAAAGTCGAGCAGTGAATCCATCATGCCGGAATTCAGGTAACCGGAATCTTCGTCCACGTTCGCTCCCCAGACCTCACCGATCATCTTGTGGTCAGGCTTTACTTTCGTTAACTCATTTTTAAATTTCATCCATGTCGTATCTTCTACGTGCTTGACTGTATCCACACGGAAATAATCAATCGTATTGCCGTTCGGTGTTGTTGATTTTTCAATCCAGTCTGTCTGCCATTGAACAATCTGGTCACGAACCTCAGCGTTCTCTGTCAGGAAGTCAGGCAGACCTGACAATTCACCGCGGATCGTGTCATCGCCGCCGTCACGAAGCATGCCGTCAAAGCGCGCACGATCTTCGTCTGTCGGGAAGTTAGGAATGCCTGTCGTTCCGGCATCACTTTCCTTCAATCCGTAACCCGAGTGGTTCAGCACCACATCCACCATGATTTTGATTCCGCGGTTATGTGCTTCATCAATCAATTGATGGAAATCTGCCATAGAACCAAAATGAGGGTTCAGCTCTCCGAAGTTATCCGCCCAATATCCATGGTAGGCATAATAAGGCGTATCTGGATTCTCACTTCTGACATCATAGTCAATATTATCGACAATTGGGCTCAGCCAGATCGTGTTGATGCCCAGTTCATCAAGATAATCTAATTTTTCCGTTACTCCTTTAAAATCACCGCCTTGATAGGTTCCACTCTTGGAAGTATCATAGCCGATTCCATAAGGATCATTGTTAGAACTGTCTCCGTCAAAAAAACGGTCCGTCAGCATAAAGTAAATGACTGACTCATCCCAATCAAAGTCCGCTTCTTCACCAGTGAAGGTCCGTGCCTTCACTTCAAGGGAAGCCTCTGCTTTGTGTGTGTTGCCAAATTCGTCCACCACTGTGATCGGCAGGGTTTTCACGCCTGCTGTCACCTTCTGGTCAACAGCAACCGCCAGCTCCTTCAGCTGCGGATCGATGCTGACTTTTTCTTCTCCGCCGATGGTTGTTAAATCAATGAACATCTCTCGAATCTCAGCCTCATTGTCTGTTCCAAGATCAACAGAAACCACCGCGTTTTCGTTGTAGCTCACCGCTTCCGGCTGAACCGACGCTGAAACTTGGAAGTCAGCCACTTGATAAGTGACGATAGACTGTCCGTCAACCGTATTATAAGGATCTGTTACCTGAGTTGTTTCACCGTTCACCGTTACGAAGTACGTGTAGAGATGCTCTCCCTGAGGAAGGTCCTGCAGGGTATAACTCCACCGCTCGTTCTCCGGCTGAGCCTCCATTTCATAGCGCTCTCCCAGAATCTCAAGCTCTACTTTTTCAATAGTATCCATTGTGCCCTGCGTGTATAATTCCTTGTCACGGAAGAAGAAAGTCGCCTGGCCATCTTCCACTATTGGACCGGAACCATCCGGCACCTTATGGAACTCCATCTCTCCGCTCTTCACATGTACCTTTGTAACTGAATCTTTTTTATTCAATGTAATAAAACGGTCACCGTCGACATCCTTTTCCGACCAGTCCGTTCCCTTTCTTAAAACAAAACCAATTTCATCCACATCAGGACTGACAGCGATATTGAAAATCGCCTTGCCATCCTTCACTTCTGTGTAATCAATCTGGTCATCCTGAACACCCGTGTCCCAAACCCACAGATTCCAGCCTTCATACTCCCCATCGGCCCGCTCATAAGACAAGCTGACAGAACGGTCTCCCGTCTCTGCATGGGCCCCCGGTATGTATCCTGCGAACATCGAGATCACAAGAATGAATGATAAAAAGATAGCTGTCATTCTTTGAAACTTATTTCTCCGCATCCCTTTTCCTCCTGTACCTTTTATTATCGGTGAAACCGTTTTCACAAAAGCATAAAAACAAATGCAGTTGTGAAATCGTTTGCACAAATTGGCGCAAACATCCTCATTCCATGGCAACTACACAAACTTCTCCCTCTATGCAAACGCTATCATCCTACTTATATATTAAGTTACTATGAAGTTTTTCACTAATCAATCTTTTTTGGAAAGATGGGTCTTTGGGTCTTTTATTAGATAGGGCTGTGGCAGGACTTAAGTCGGGGTTTGGTGCAGTTGCCTGTTTCTAGGGTTGCTAGGATTTCTAGGGATAAAGAGGCTGCTTTGTACATATCTTTGGCGAAATCTCTCATTCTTGACCGAGGTAGAGCTCATCTCATACATATCTCCGCCGAAATCTCTCTCACTTGACCGAAGTACGGCTTACTTCATACACATCTCGGCCTAATTCTCTCAATCTTGGACTTCTGTCAAGAAAATGGACAATTTAAAAAGGTATTTTGTAACTGACTTTGCTACCGCACTTCGTTTGCTGGGCCTGAGGAATGAGTGATTCAAAATCGAATCATTCATTCCTCAGGCAAATGGTACATTTATGAGATATTTTTCAAAGAGTCCAGTTGGTATTTTCTTTCAAAGTTGTTAGGCGAAAGATAGCCTAATGTCGAATGTTTTCGCTTCTCATTATAACGAGCTGATATATAGAAATTAATGGCCTTGGCAGCCTGTTCTCTTGTCT